>JAJRRO010000022.1 GCA_024279425.1 Bacteroidota bacterium
TGTTGTTTTTACCTTCTAAAATGCAGGCAGTCACAACTTATAGCTATACCGCAATAGATGCATATAGGTTGTTTTTACCTTCTAAAATGCAGGCAGTCACAACTTAATCAAAGGGCGATTTTGCCCGACACTTGTTGTTTTTACCTTCTAAAATGCAGGCAGTCACAACACAATGAACATTGTAGGAGAACTAGAGTTGGTTGTTTTTACCTTCTAAAATGCAGGCAGTCACAACCTAGGGTTGCATAACTACCTGATAGTAAGGTAAATATATCCAAAATTAGCTCGAAAAATCGGCTAACATCTCGGCAAATTTACGCTTTACTTCTGAATTTACCAATTCTACGACTTTACTTTCTTTAAAGCTAATAGGCACATCTTTTGGAATCTTATTGTGTAGATAATGATTCCTATATTTACTAATTTCTTGTCGATTGGATTTGTTCCAAATTGGATTAGATTCATTTTGAAAAAACGCAAGCTGTTTACTAAATACCAAAAAAGACCCATTAAACTCACTCTTCTTTGCAGCATAAATTGCTTGCTCAATTTCAAATACATCTTTCAAAACAACGTGTCGTTCATTTTCATATTTTTTCAACTCCGTCTTAATAGTATCCAAAGGAATATCATCCCCTTCAGGATAATAAGAAAAGAGTCCATGTAATCTACGATCTTTTAAATATTTGCGCAAACTACCATAGTCTTTTACTTTAATAGGGGCAGTAATAGTCCGTTCTAATTTAATATGCCTTTCTTCTGTTTTGATGGTCAATCTTACATCAATGACGACTTCCAGAATATTAGCAGTAATTTCCCCATAGTCATTTAGGCTAACCTCCCCCATAGTTATTTCCATTTCTTTACCACCAATAGATTTCGCCATTTCCCAAATGATGCGATCTTTGGTTAGGCTATGACGATTCTTTTTATCTCTTGCATGTTTCTGCTTTATATTTGATTCTTCAAGTAGGATCTCATCCTTGTAAAACCATTGCAAGGCGTTATTGGCTCTTTTTTCCATCCATTTGACAAAGTTATCTCCTTGTTCATAAGGTAAAAAAGCATCAAAAGAATTCCTTGCTAAGTAAAAAGGCATTGCTTTAATCTTCCTTAGATAATCCGCAATAAAAGAAGCTTTGTACAGTCCTGCATCATCTATTTCTTGGTGATATAGTTCAAACATATAGTAATTTTGTCGCAGATGCTCCACAGAAAACTTCTTACTTTGCAAAAGTATTATCTGCTTTTCAATCCAAGTAGCTTTAGCATCAAAGTAATTTCTGAAAAACTTTTTGATACCGATAGGCTGCATTTTTCCTTTTATTTTAACATCTTTAAAAAGAGACTTGGTGACAAAGGGATGCCTTTGGAAGATATCAAACTCATCACATAGTTTAAGCAAAGCATCTTTTGAAACCCCAAAGTAAGCCAGTTTGGACTGCAATAGCTGATATTGTGTACTATTTAGCTTTTTTACTCTTTTTTTGCCACGTTTAGTGTCTTCCATCGGCTTGAAGAATTTTACCATATCACGAGCAATCAAGGTGGCCAATTCTCCTTTTTTACGATTTAAGGTGTCACTTTTACTATTAGATACTTTGTCATTGGCATCATCTAATGCTTGTTGCATTTTGCGTAGGATAATAACTTGCAAGGAATTATGTGACTGTTTGACAAGGAAATCTCTAACTTTTTCAGGAATTTGTGCCAATGTTAGCGCATATTCATTCTTAACCAACCGAGCAAGTCTATCAAAACGCTCTTGCAATTCCAGTTGCTCAGCATTAGATTGAGACAAGCCCTTTTTTATGGGCTCCTTTTCGGCACTAGGTTTTACCCTTCCAGAAATAATATCATCATAAAATTTAGTTTTATTAGCGATTTTATTTCGCAGAAATTCTTCTACTTCTTTATCAGAATGAGTTAAACTCATCATAATCAATTTCGGTAAGTCATTCAGGCTAATGAATAACTCAGGCATCAAGGGTTCGTATTTTTCCAAATCGGGAATGCTAATAGAATCAGGTGGCAAACCAGGCGTTTTAAACCGAATACCGATTCGCTCTTTCGAGAAATGATATTTAGGTCTGAATTGTTCTAAAGGGTATTCTAGATGCAAAATGGCTTCATGATTCCGATTAATTCCGCCACTATTGATGATGTGCTTTGGGTAAAGATTAGGACCATCACGAAAGTCTTTTAATCGTCCAAAAGTCAATATTTCTTTGGTCAATCTACGTTCTTCCTGCTGGTTTAGAATTTCTTTGGTATAAACAGGTTTTACCAATCTCTTTCCGAGACTCAAGTGAAATAAAATATTCGGTAACTGATTGGTTACTTCTAAGAATTTTAATGCGAAATAAGGAAATCTATCCCTTTTCCTACGCATTTCAATACGTCTAAAGTCCTCCTCACCGTTTTCTAGCTCGGAAAATTCTTCTTGTATGTCAATAAACAATTTGGCTTTTTGATCTTCTAACATATGGTCGTAAACCCCTTTGGGTGCTTTCGCTAATTCATTGAGCATATCCAGAAGTAGGGCTTGTTTTTCATCAGTACTATGCACTTTGGGTCTAGGCAATTTGCAAGCCAATCGCGCAAATGCTTCTCGTGTTGCACGCATTTTGTTGGTCTGTGTCCCTTTAAAATATTTTGTTCGGCTAAGCAATTTGTTGACATCATCAATCTCCAAAAATAAGCAAACAAAATATAATAAACCATTCTTTGTGAATGTACCTTTATCTTTTGCAAAGACCAACTTGTTCAAATGTACTTTATCCGAATGTGAAAAGACCGTCGCAAAATGCTTATCCAATAACATGGTGCTTTTCTCCCAAAAAGACTTAAATTCTCTCTCAAGATTTTGCTCAAATCTAAAGTCTTTTTCGTCTTTTTCGACACCAAAGCCATGAAACTCTTCTGGCGAAAAGGGGAAATCAAAAGGCTTATGAAAATAATGGGAAAAATAATTTCGATAATTATTTAAAAGCCAAAGGTAGGCTTTAAGTCTCTTTCCTACTTCTTCAGGGTTGTTCCTGTTTTTAATAATGACAAAGGGCATCCATCTATCCAACAGCTCGATGATACCTTGTTGCTTTCTAGGGTCGCCATTTAATAGCTCTTCAATGACCTTTGAGCTCTTCCATAGCTTGCCTTCTTCAACTTTACTTTCACTACTAGAATCTAACCGCATCACTTCAGTAATGATGTTTAGAATGGTAAAAGCATTATGCCGTGCTTGATTAAAGAAAGGAGCAAAGAAGTGTTTGTCATCCAATAATGTAATGTCAAAATAGGTTTGTCGTGTCAGTGTTGATTCCATAATTTAATTTTTATCTAGGATTAATACATATTGAATCCATTTATTTGTTCCAATATTGTTCAAAATTACAATATTTATTTATATACACCTAATATATTACAAAAAAAGATAATATAGCCTTCTTTTAGTATCTCATTCATAAATAGCAACAATTCAATTGTATGACCTAACTCAGGCAGAATGCCCGATAGTAGCAAATGGCACACAGCGCAACTGCGCAGCAATCACGATTACTGAAAAGACAATAAGAAAGAAATGAGTAAAGCCCTATCCTTGGCACTACAATTACAGTAGCTCGGTTGAAAAGTCGGGGTTATCATAGTTTTCTAGACTATTACAAATTGGTAAAGCATCATTAACGAACCGCCGTATACGAGATCCGTACGTACGGTGGTGTGAGAGGCGCACTCCGCTCCTAGTTCCTAGGGGCGGAGCCGTCTACTCGATTATCTTCTTTTATCTTCATTTCAATTAATTCTAAATAATATTCAATTCTGGGTAATCATTCAATTTATTGTTTATCCAACTAAAAAATGCAGGTGGTTCGCATTCAAAAGGCAAGGCAGAATTTTCAGAATAAGGAATTAAGTGTACTTTAGCATTGTACTTCGTTCCAATACCATAAGCCCAAATAAAATCCGCAAATCGGCCCCTCAAGTACAGCCCATTCTTAGTTACCAATAATGAACTTTGAGTATTGCAACCATTTATAAACAAACCAACCCATAATTCAAATTTAAGGGGACCTTCCAAAAAGGGTAATCTCCTTTTTATTTGTTTAGCAGATAAATCTACTATTTCTAGTTGGGTTTCTAAAACTAAGGGTATGTTTTTTGTTGTAAAGCCAGATTCTATACCTTTAATAAATAATTGCTTTAATTCAATTTTACTTAATATTTCTGTTAAATCTATATGTAAATAAAATAATTTGGATTTATTCACTTTTTTAAAATCTAACCAGAAATACCATATATTCTGACTTGGGTGTAGAATTGGGAGTCCTTCATTATACGCTTTGCTTAAACTTGCTTTACTTCCAGAGATAAAACAAACATTCATTTCGCAAAGACCAAATTCATTGCATACTGAGAATAATTCTAAATCAAATTCACTATACTTTGGAAGCTTGTATATCTTTTCCCAAAAATCCATACCTAGATCCTCATCATCGATTGCACTCCGAAACATACAATATGCTGAATTAATCTTTACAAATATTTCAAATTGGTTTTCTTCAATATTTTCTACTGCTTTAAGAAACAAAAAATTATCCTTCGGAAGTAAATCTAAAATTACTGCCGTAACTATTGATTTAAAATCAGCCAAATTTAGTTTGCTGGTTGGAGCTACATGATAGCTAAAATTATACTTTTTTACAAGTGTAGCTAACTTGTTCTCTAGAAACATAGCATATTCCCCTTTATCCATTATTATTTTGTTTAAAAAGTTTAATATTTTTCATTTTTTTGTTTTTAAATTCTCAAAATTAATAAATTAATTGGCTTTCTGGTGTAACGGATTTGTCTTGTCAGTAGTATGACTTAAAATAATAGGTCAGATAAATAAATGAGATTTGTACCATTCTTTTTGCTTTTTAATTGTCAA
>JAJRRO010000023.1 GCA_024279425.1 Bacteroidota bacterium
CCGATAACCAAGACTAAACCGTAATTTCAGGTAAACGGCATGTAATATGATTGATTTGGGAAAACAATGGCCTTTGAACATTTCTTTTTTTGCTGACAAATGTAAATGTTCAGCTTTTGCTAACTTAGATGCGACAGAACCCAACAGCATGTCAACTCTTTTATGAATTTGAAGGTTATAAAGGGGAGCAAGGCAAAAAAGGGAGATTGTGTTGTGTCTTTTATTCTTATGGAACCATTGCTTGTTCGCCTATTCAAGAAAACAAAAATTGTATTGACACCCTCTTTGCACAACCATTGCATTAATTATTCTTTATCTTTGTGATGTGAAGTTATTTGCCATCGTATTATCGGTTTATATCCTGGGGTTGACAGCGGTGTCATGTTCAGATGGCATTGGGGATAATACTGATTTACAACTTGAACAACTAGCTTCTCAAGTCGATTTTGACCATGGCCATGATAGTTCGGGTGATATGTGTCCCCCATTTTGCTCGTGCCATTGTTGTCACGTACACAGCATAGATTTTGGTTCGTCAAACTTCACGTCGATTAATCCAGGGATTTATTCTGAAATCTTTGCTTATCCCGATAGTCCTGGCGAAGAAGTAACACATTCCTTATTACAACCTCCTCGAGCTTAATTCAGTTTTTTATAGGATAGCTATATCCTCGATTAACCTATTCATAGGGTCAATTCCCGTTTCGAATGATTTCGCGCTTGCGAAAAATCATATCGAAAAGTTTAACTGAATTAAATTTTCTTTTATGATCAACAAAATCATTTTTTATTCCATTAATAATAAATTTATTATTGGGCTTTTTATAGTCGCGTTGGTGGGGACCGGCATCTGGTCCATGGGGACCATCAATCTGGGCTCGGTTCCCGATATTACCAATAATCAGGTACAAGTGATAACGGTGGCCCCAAATCTGGGGACGGAGGACATCGAACAATTTGTGACCTATCCAGTGGAACTGGCCATGGCCAATCTGCCCGATGTAGTAGAACTCCGTTCGGTTTCCCGATTTGGCCTTTCTGTTGTTACCATTGTTTTTGAGGACGATATGGGCACTTACCTGCCAAGACAATTGGTGCAGGAAAAACTTATCGGGGTAAGCGAAGAAATACCTGAAGGATTTGGAAAGCCTTTTATGGCCCCGATTACCACAGGTCTTGGTGAAATATTCCAGTACTCCCTAAAAGTTAAAGAAGGCTATGATGGGCAATACGATGCCATGGACCTTCGGACCATTCAGGACTGGATGGTGAAGCGCCAAATGGCACTGATTCCGGGCGTGGTAGAAGTAAATGCCTTTGGTGGATATGTAAAACAGTACGAAATTGCGCTTAACCCCGGCAAACTCAACAATTTTGGGATTACCATGGCACAGGTATTTGAAGCACTCAAAAAAAACAATGCCAATACGGGAGGGGCGTACATAGAAAAAAACCATCAGGCCAACTTCATTAGGGGGGAGGGTCTTGCCCGGAGCATCAAAGATCTGGAGAACACCGTGGTAGCCATTCAAAACGGCAGCCCTGTACTTATCAGTGATGTGGCCGAAAAGGTGGGCTATGGTAGCCAAGTGCGATATGGGGCCTTTACACAAGATGGGCATGAATCTGTTGGTGGGCAAATTTTAATGCTGAAAGGGGAAAGCCCCGGAAACGTAATAAAGAACGTTACCAAAAGAATAAAAGAAATCCAGAAATCGCTGCCCGAAGGAGTGTATATCGAACCTTTTTTGGATAGAAGTTCGTTGATCCACAGGACAACCAGCACCGTTGAAAAGAATTTAATAGAGGGGTCGCTTATTGTGATATTTGTACTGATACTCCTTCTTGGAAGTCTCCGCGGTGGATTGATAACAGCATCCGTAATACCGCTATCCCTGCTGTTTGCATTTATCCTGATGAAGCAATTCGGTGTTTGGGCCAACCTGATGTCCTTAGGGGCCATCGATTTTGGGATTATTGTGGACGGTGCCGTGATTATTGTTGAGGGGATGGTCCATCACATTCAAAAACGCATAAAAAAATCGAAGGCACCCTTTGATCAAGCAGAAATGGATGAAATGGCCTACGATTCTGCCAGCACCATGATGAATTCCGCATTTTTCGGGCAATTGATCATTCTTATCGTTTTTATGCCCATTCTGTTTTTGACAGGTATTGAGGGCAAAATGTTCCGTCCCATGGCATTCACTTTCGGCTTTGCCGTATTGGGGGCGATAATCCTTAGCCTGACCTATGTCCCAATGATTTCTTCGATGTTCTTGAAACCCTCCAAAAATCCGAACAATTGGTTTTCCAAAGTGGAAGAGGGCATAGAAAAGTTCAGCGACAAAGTCATGGCGGTGCTAAATAAAGGATACAGGCCCTTACTGTCCTTCGCCCTACGCTTTAATAAGGGCATAATAGCAGGGTCCTTATTTTTATTCGCCCTTGCGGTATACATATTCAGTAGTATGGGGGGAGAGTTCATCCCAAAATTGGATGAAGGTGATATCGCCATGCAGGCACTTATAAAACCTGGAAGTGCATTGACGGAATCCATTGAAGTCTCAAAAAAGTTACAGAACCTTGTTATGGAATTTCCCGAAGTTAAGACAATGGTCTCTAGGATAGGAGTCGCGGAAATCCCAACAGACCCCATGCCGATGGATATAGCGGACAGTTATATAATCCTTGAAAAGGATAGGGGCAAATGGACCAGTGCATCGACAAAAGAAGATCTTATTGAAAAAATCAAAGATAAAATCTCGGTAATCCCTGGGGTAAACTTTGTATTTACACAACCTGTTGAACTTCGATTCAATGAACTGTTAACGGGGGTCCGGGAGGATATCGCCATAAAATTGTACGGTGAGGACCTTAATGTCCTGGCCGATAAAATTAAGGAAATCGCCGCCATTGTCAGAACGGTTCCAGGAGCTGCGGACCTTAATGTTGAAGCTACCAGTGGACTACCGCAAATGACCGTTCGATATGACCGTGCCAAAATGGCCCAATATGGACTGACAATTGACAAACTGAACGATTATGTAAGCACAGCTTTTGCCGGGGAGACCGCCAGCGTGATTTTCGAAGGGGAGAAAAAATTTGATGTAGTCTTACGCTTGGCCGAAGAATTTAGACAGGATATAAATAGTCTAAAAGACCTTTATGTAGATCTGCCCAACGGGCAACAGGTGCCTCTAAAGGAAGTATCGGAGATCAGCTATAAGTCAGGCCCCATGCAAATTTCTAGGGACAATACCTATAGGCGTATTTCCATCGGGGTGAATGTCAGGGGGCGTGATGTAAAGTCCATGGTAGAGGAAATCCAAGAAAAGTTGGATGCACAGCTAAAACTACCTGCAGGGTACTATATCACCTACGGCGGATCTTTCGAGAACCTCCAAAGAGCATCGGACCGTCTAATGGTCGTGGTGCCGATAGCACTTGCGCTTATATTTATTCTGCTCTATTTTGCCCTAAAGTCGGTTTCGCAGTCGGTAATGATCTATATGGCAGTGCCATTGGCCGCCATAGGTGGCGTATTTTCATTATTGGTCAGGGGAATGCCTTTTAGTATTTCGGCAGGGGTCGGTTTTATAGTGCTTTTTGGTGTTGCGGTACTGAACGGATTGGTCCTTATCAATAAATTCAACGAATTAAAGGAAAGTGGCATGACAAATATAAAAGATCGCATTTTTGAAGCGACACACGAGCGGTTACGACCCATATTACTTACCGCAACAGCGGCCATTATGGGCTTTATCCCAATGGCCGTCTCGACATCGGGAGGTGCTGAAGTTCAGCGGCCCTTGGCGACCGTCGTTATCGGAGGCTTGATCACCGCTACCTTTTTAACCCTAGTGGTCATACCAGTACTGTACAACTGGCTGGAATCCCGAAAGGACAAAAAAGATGGGAAAAGTAGCCCTGGCCGCGTTAAGGAGGGTTTACCTGTTATGACCATTTTATTATTGATGGGAGGTTTCCTGTCATCCAGTACCATCGCGGCACAGGATAAAACAATCCCATTGGAACTTACTTTGGTAGAGACCCTTGATATGGCCAAAGAAAATTACCCCTCCCTGAGGGCAAGCAATGCCTTCATAGAAAGGGAAAAAGCGATGAAGGGCACCAGTTTTGATCTTGGAAGCACGCAGATTTTTATGGGAAAGGAAGAAGAGGGAAATGGCCAGCCCGGGGTCGAGACTACCATTGGTATCCAACAAGGAAATATAGACCTGTTTTCTGGCTTTTCCAAATCCAGACTTTACAGGGAGCGTATTAAATTGGGTGAAAAACTTTATATCGCCAACGAGCAGCAACTATTACGCAACGTGATGAAGGCCTATTATCAGATTATGTATAGCAAGGCACAATTACAGCTTGCCGAAAATCTGGACAGTATATACAGCAACTTTAAGAACGCCGCAAAGTTACGGTATGACACTGGCGAAACGGGCAAACTGGAATTCATTGCAGCCTCAACGGAATATCAGCAAATCAAGGTATTAAGACAACAGACCCGGGATGATATCGAAATTGCCAAAAGTGCCTTAAAACAGTATTTGGGCACCGACCGCAGCATTGAGATCGCAGATACCGATTTTACCAGGATAGATTATAAAATTGTTTTGGACACTATTGGCGTGGCCAATAACCCGATCTTACAATTTTCACTTCAAAACGCCGAAGTGAGCAAGGCAAACATTAGAGTCGAAAAATCAGAGTTCCTGCCAAAGCTTAGTTTTAGTTACGGCAAACAGGAAGTAGACAATATCCCCGGTTTTAGTACCTACCAGGCCGGCATAAGCCTTCCGTTATGGTTTTTACCCCAGAGATCAAGGATCAAGGCTGCAAAAGCAGATGCCATGGTCGCCGAAAATCAATACCTTGAACAAAAGGCAGTTGCCACAAGCACTGTTTCACAGTTGTTCAAGGCATTTGATAAGACGTTAAAGACTTTAAGGTATTACGAGGAGGATGCTCTACCCCTGGCCGAAGAGCAGATAACCACAGCGGAATTGGCATCTAAAGAAGGGGAAATAGGTTATGTAAACTATATCACCATACTGAACAGTGCCATCAGGATAAAGCAAAATTATTTACAATACCTCAATCAATACAATCAACAGGCCATAGAGTTACAATATCAATTGGGCAATTTATAATCTTAAACAAATTGAAATGAAAAAAATAACAATAGTGGGTACGGCATTTATTATCTTCTTATTAACGGCCTGCAACGAAAGCCCAAAAAAGGAGCTTGACCACAATGAAGAACATACTACAACAGGGGAAGGTTCCCATGCTGAAGAGGGCGGACATAAAGAAGAAGAGGGTGTTGTTGAAATCTCAAAAGAGCAGGCCGAGACGATTGGGCTTGAAGTTGGCCTAATCAAAAAGAGAAGCATTGGCAATAATATCAAGGTTACGGGAATACTGGAGCTCTTTCCACAGGACAGGGCTACAGTCAGTCCCTTTGTAGGAGGCAATATAAATTCAATTAAGGTCATTGAAGGTGATAGGGTAAGAAAAGGAGAGGTTTTAGCCTACTTGCAACACCCAGATATTATTTCAATGCAACAGGAACTCCAGGAGAAAAATGATGAACTCATTTTTCTGGAACAGGATTTTGAAAGAAAGAAAATCCTATACGACAAAGGGGTCTCTTCGGGCAAGGAATTTCAAATGGCGCAGTCAAAGTTTCGTTCGACCACCTCCAGTGTAAATGGACTTAGATCCAAGCTCCGATTATTGGGGCTAGATGTTTCCAAAGTAGTTGATGGCGAAATCTATTCCTCTATTCCTATGATAAGTCCTATCAACGGTTTTGTGGATGATGTTATGATAAGTATAGGTGATTATGTTGCCCCGCAGTCCAAAATGTTCGCCATAAGTGATAATTCAAAAATCCACCTAGATCTAAAGATATATGAAAAGGACATCAATAAAGTCAGGGAAGGTCAACAGATATATTTTACGGTCGCCTCAAAACCTAATGAGATTTTAGAGGCCAAAGTGCACTCTATCGGCAAAACCTTTGAAACAAATCCAAAGGCTCTGCATGTTCATGCGGATATTGACAATAAAGGCAGACATCTGTTACCTGGCATGTATGTCGAGGGAAGGATCGTTCAGGGTAAAAAAATGGTTTTTGCCGTGCCTGAAGAAGCTATCATAAAGGATGCGGGACGGGCATTTATCTTCGTCCTGGACAACAGTGATACTGATGATGGTATGATGAAATACAAAATGGTGACAGTAAGCACAGGGCTGGAAGATCTTGGTTTTGTTGAAATAAGTCTAAGAGAAAAGCTGAAAAAAGATACAAAAGTAGTTACAAAAGGTGCTTATGTGCTATCATCGGAAATGATCAAGGGAGAATTGAGACATGATCATTAAAAACATTTAAAAATTCAGGTGATCAACGAAATAGCGAAAATGCTGGAAATCAAGGGTATTAGGTCTACCGCAATGCGGATGCTTATTTATGAGTTTCTGGCTGAAAAAACGGTTGCAGTGGCCCTAATGGATATTGAGAGAGCTTTTGTGAAAGTGGAACGGACAACCCTATACCGCACTATAAAAACGTTTGAGGAAAAAAGAATCGTTCATCAAATAGACGATGGTACCGGTGTTCCAAAGTATGCCCTCTGCGAAGAAGATTGCAATTGTGAACTGGATAACGATCTGCACCTGCATTTCCACTGTATCAATTGCAATGAAACGACCTGTCTAACGGAACATAAAATCCCTCAGATCAGCATCCCTGAAGGTTATATAGCCGAAGAAGTAAATCTTGTGATAAAAGGAATTTGTGAAAAATGTTCTGGAAATTAATGCACTGCCAGTGCGTCTGAATTAATACTAGATTGCGAACATTATGAAAAAGATAAAAGTAAATCTTAGAGATTTGAGAACGGCCGAACAAGCCAGGTGGCAATCTAAAGATGACAGTCACGATCATGTTACCTCAAAAATGGATATTAATACCTACTTGCCCTCCATATTCAGCTTTGTAATGCTCATGGCGGGTATTGCTTTTGACTATTTTGAAGTATCCTTATTTTTCACTGGATGGGTACGTATTGTATGGTATGCCTTGGCTTACATCCCTGTAGGATTACCTGTAATCAAGGAAGGTTGGACAAGCATTGTGAGAGGTGATTTCTTTACTGAATTCCTATTGATGTCCATTGCTACCATGGGCGCATTTGCCATTGGTGAATTCCCCGAAGGAGTTGCCGTGATGCTATTCTATGCAGTTGGCGAACTGTTCCAGAATGCCGCAGTGACCAATGCAAAGGGCAATATCAGAGCGTTGCTCGATGTCCGTCCAAATACGGCAATGGTATATCGAGATGACAATTACATTTCGGTAAGTTCGGAAACCGTCACTATTGGAGAAAAAATCCAAGTCCGTGTGGGTGAGAAAATTCCTTTGGATGGTATCTTACTGTCCGAAAAGGCATCCATAAATACCGCTGCAATCACAGGAGAAAGCAAACCTGATACTATCAGACAGGGTGATAATGTGTTTGCCGGAAGCATCAATCTGGAAGGTGTAATAGAAATTGAAACGACCAAAGAATTCAGGGACAGTTCTATTGCTCGTATTCTTGACATGGTTCAGAATGCAACGGCACGTAAATCAAAGACCGAACTTTTCATCAGGAAATTCGCAAGAATTTACACGCCTATCGTAGTTTTTCTTGCAATTGCCTTAGCGCTTTTGCCTTATTTCATTGTAGATGAATATATATTCCGCGATTGGTTGTACAGAGCATTGGTTTTCCTTGTGATTTCCTGTCCGTGTGCGTTGGTTATTTCCATTCCGTTAGGTTATTTCGGCGGATTGGGTGCTGCATCCCGAAACGGTATCCTGTTCAAGGGCGCATCTTTTCTTGATACAATGACCAAAGTGAACACCGTTGTTATGGATAAAACAGGAACAGTAACCAAGGGGGTTTTTAAAATAAAGGAGATCAAAACATTTGATTCGTCTAACAAACCCTGGACAGGGTTAACAGAAGTAGAATTTATGAAATACCTTCTTGCAATGGAAGCACGGTCAACCCATCCTATTGCCCGTGCTATTATGGAATACGATAAACAGGAAAAATATTTTGAAGCTACAAAAGTAACTGAAATCGCTGGTAAAGGATTGAAAGGAATTGTAAATGGTAAAACCGTTTTAGTTGGAAATAAAGCATTGTTGATTTCCAACAATATTGAAGTCCCTTCCGAAACCGACAATATTGTGGAATCCATCGTGATGGTCGCTATTGAGGGCAAATTCGCTGGCTATGTAATCATTGCGGATGAATTGAAGGAAGATGCACACGAAGCTATCAAACAGATTCGGGAATCTGGAATTTCAAAAATTATTATGCTTTCAGGAGATAAAAATTCCATTACCCAATATGTTGCAAAAGAATTAGGCGTTGATTGGGCAAAAGGTGGATTACTACCGGAAAATAAACTCAACGAAGTTGAGGCACTAAAACAAAACTCAGATACTAAGGTCGCTTTCATTGGCGACGGCATCAATGATGCTCCTGTATTGGCAGTAAGTGATGTGGGAATCGCCATGGGCGGATTGGGGAGTGATGTTGCTATAGAAACAGCGGACGTTATTATCCAGACAGACCAACCTTCAAGGATAGCAAGAGCCATAAAAATAGGTCGTTCCACAAGGCGTATCGTATGGCAAAATATTGGCTTAGCATTTGGGGTAAAGATTGTTGTATTAATATTGGGAGCTGGTGGATTGGCTACTATGTGGGAAGCTGTATTTGCAGATGTGGGTGTTGCATTACTTGCTATTTTTAATGCCGTACGCCTACAGAAAATGAAATGGGAATAATTTGTATGGTTAGACGTGAAAATTGAGTAAAACACAAGGCGTGATGATGTCAAGAAACCAAAGAAATAGAAGAGAAAAGAAAAAAATGACAAACCAGCTAAATCCGCAGTAACCACGAAGGATAAATTACTCGGGGTTCTTATAGTAATCATTTTGCTTATTTTAATTTTCCTTTCATTGCTTTTAAAGCTTGCTGATTTTATTCACGTAGAATAGGCCTCTTGAAAATAATAAACATGACCAAGTGTTAAGGTGTGCTTTGGAATAAAGCAACCATAGAATCGTCCTTATGGCAAATCACTGAGACTCAATCGGTATTTACGAAATATGTTTTTTGGTATAATAAAAGTCTCGTGACGGCAGTTGTCAGGAGGAATACCTTAATCTACCATTTATTGCTGATAATTTAGTGGGTGATTGGAAAAGGATAGCGCAATTCAAAGGACATCATAATGATTCGTTGGGGATTTTGGAACCAACAGGGGATTTATTTGCTCAATTTGAAAATTGTCGAAAAGATGATATCATCCTATATGTCAAAGGAATTAATCAAGAAGAGAATACCTATTTCTGGGGTATTGGAGAAACCGCGTGCCATAGTCAGATAGCCAACTCATTTCTCGAAATCGGAAATTGGGTCCTAAAGGAATCGGGGGAACTGAGCCACACGTATTCCGACGTAAACGAGGTCTTTATTGTAGTTATATTAAAGTCTCAACAACTACTTATTAGAAGTGAATCGGGTATAAAAAGGTCTGATGGATCTGTCTCTTAGATTTAACCCTTTAAAAGTTCACTTTTTGCTGACACTATACATGTTATCATTTGAGTTCTTACATGCTGAATACATCAAAATTCTATTTGAAATGATTTTCTATATTCTTTCAATCGTTCTAAATAGCCTTCCATATCTAATAATTGCTCATCATAGATTAAATAGCTCAAGTCGCTAGTAC
>JAJRRO010000024.1 GCA_024279425.1 Bacteroidota bacterium
GTAAACGCTTCAATACTTTTTTTAGAGATCCTATTTTTTCCCAAGTAGCAAATTTTTCTAGAACTTTTGGAGGTATTTGTACAGGCTTATTAACTTTTAGCTCTAATAGAATTTCAAGAAGTTGTTTGGTGTTGCGAATAGGTTTGTCTGCCAATTCGGGAATTATGGCCAATATCATTGTGGTCAGTGCTTGATTATGTTGAATGCTGATATTAGTTATTTGAGCTTTGATAAGATCCGTAAACCGCTTTATAGGAGCAAAATCAACGGCTTCCATTTGTCCGATGTACGTACCAATTTGTTTGTTATTGAGTCGATTATGAGCAACTTCTCTAGTCCAAAATTCTGCGGCATATGAACGAATCGTCTTGTTCTGGTTTATGAATGCGCCAGCTATAAATAAATGCCCTGTGTCTCCGAGTGGATTGGGTAATTCAAATAATAATTCGCCCATTACATTAAGTAGTCGTTCGTCTTCGACTTCTATCCAGTCAACATACATGGAATGCTCAATAAGCTCATAAAAAAGGGCTTCAGGGTTGTTGGGACTCAAGGACAACACACGCTTTAAATCAGTACTAATGCCATTTTTTAGATTCATGTAATATTGAATTACATTTTCATTGCCCTCTGTTGTTTGGCTGTCATAGGATAATCTTAGATACTTGGATGTGTAGTTTTTATTTACGTCCACTTCCATTTTAAAAGTAAAGTTGCCTATGTATTTATTCGAATTTTTAACTTTCGTAAATTCTGATATTTGTTGATGTACATTCGGTTTGTTTAAGTAGGCTTGCGCAAATGTTTTCTTAAACTTTGTGTTGGTAGGGATGGTGTCCGTCTCTCCGATTGCATACAATAATAATTGTTGATAATTTTCAGGGAGGTTGTTTTTAATATAGGAAACAGATTTTTTGTCTGTTGAATGTAATCTAGAAATAGCTAAACACAAATCCTCTTCGTCGATTAGAATGTTCTCTTCTATTGCACTTTTAATTCTGTCAACTAAAATCGTGGGGCACAGCCAAAATGGTCTGTGGCTGGGTGTCGAAACAAAAGGAAGTATTTTTTGCTTAGCTTTAAATTTATCCAGAATAATATCCATTTTTCTACTAAAGGCTAAGGAGTATATCGTTCCCCCTTGCCATCGAGCCGAAAACCCTTCTGTCAAACGACTTTTATTATCTTTCTTTTCTCGCCACTTATTGATTCTTGTAAGGTCTTTTTTTAACTCTGTGTGATATAAATTATCCAATACTTTTGCAGCCGAAGGGTATTGGCTCACGATAAGTTTACTAAATTCAATCATGAATAAGGCTAAGTACCATTCTAAGTACCCTTGATTACTACGCAAGTTGCCTAATGCAGTTTTGTAAGCTCGTTGAAAGCTAGGCGCTATTTTTTCTAAAAAATCTGCTTGCCCAAGTGAATCTTGAAATTGAACAATCCCATCTAAAAAAAGCTCTAAATGATGTACCTCGTTGTTGTCAAAGACTTGACTAGCTAAAAACACAAAATCATCTTCCGTAACTAAAGATTGGATTTCACTTTCTGCCGTAAGAATGTTCTCTAGTGGGTAGTCAATGTTCTCGTCCAAAGCATTTTCATCGACGGTATCTAAGTAGTCAACTAGCACCTTCTTTGTTTCAGAAAGAAGCGTGTCATGGTAATTTGAGATCTCTATACTAATCTCCTCCGAAGGGTCGCTATGCTTTGCAATCAATTTAGCTGTTCGGAGTTGTATATCTTTGTGTAAACTACTTAGCGCTATTATAGCTTGTTTGACTAATGCCTGTTTATAGTCTTTATTTTTAGAAGCGATTTTATCTATAATCATCAAGGTGGAATTGACTATACTCTTGGTTTCAGACGTTAATAATACACTTACATTATCGATGAAGTCTTGCACCTGAAACTTTGGAGAGGTGCACATTTTTTTAAATATTTTTAATATACCATTGACGACCTTGGATTGCGGGCTTGTTATCGCATTAAACAAGCTAGGCTGTAATTCAAATAATTCCTTTTCACTCGGTTCTAGATGCTGAAACAAATCAAAAAACCATCCCGTTAATACTTTATTGAAATTCCTGTTTGCGGTTAATAAGCATTCTCCTAATACCCGTTTTCGATCTAGCAATCCCCTTTCTAGGAGTAGGTTAATAGTATCACCCCATGTGCTTTTACGTTTACCCTGATGATACCTATCTGTCCAATTTATAGTAGTCTCATATTCAAATAGCTGCCAAATATGTTCTGATAATGTAACTGGATATAATTCTAGTATCTCTGGGGTATAGATTTTTTCACGATCTTCGGTCTCTTGGTAGAGTGATTCAGCAAGCTTGTCTAGATAGTCCTGAGTAGTGGGTTCAAATAAACCTAGTTCTTCGCATTTTAAAAGGTTCAAGTAACTAAACCTATTATCTTTCTGTAGTATTTTACAAAGCCAATCCACTTTTTCTCGCTTCATAAGTGCCAAAAAATCATCTCCTTTATATCTTAAATGCCAGATGTTACAGTGCTTGTCATATTCTTTACTAGATAGGCAGAAAATACCTACTTTATTGAGCATGTCATATTGTTCAGAAGTAGCTAATCTATTTGTACGGCCATCTTTCCAATTCAAATCTAAATATTTCTTCGTGATTTGTACGACCTTGGGCCGTATGGCAAGACGTTCAGACTTGGACAATTTTAATACAAAGTCCAATAGACCTTTTTTATCTTCGGTATCTAATAATTGCTGAAATTTATCTTCGTGACTCATTGAATTATCTTTTTTGTAGCTAGAATGTGTTTGCATAGTCCACGGGAGCCTTGATGTTTGGAAAACCAAGTGCAAGTACACTTTGCCTCGTTATTAGAGATGATGACCGTATGCGAAACACCCGTTCCAACGACCTTTGATTCTATGTGATTTTTAGTATTTTTTATTATTAAAACCTTTCCTTCTTCCAATAATTTTTCAACCCCTTTGAGTCTTGGATTCAATTGCATGATTCGACTTAGCTTAAAAGGTAACCTTCTATAGAAGTAGCTATTTTCATCTAAGTCATAACCGAGTAATCCAAGTGCCGATAATTTTGTGGATACTGTATTCACCGTTTCGGTTGTCAGGGCAGTTTGGCTAACTAGTCGTTTGGGATCGAAGACATGATTTGCGTATGCAAACTTATCATAGTTGTCTAATAAGCTTTCAGGGACTTCTTGGATTAAGGCTTCTAGTCCAGCTCCTTCGCCAGAAAAACCTCGCCAGTTTTCTCTGGAAAGAGATAAGGAGAAGCGTACATTTCCAAAATGTAATTGCCAAGTAGTAGATTGCATGTTGGGATGCGCATAGATTACTAATTTATCTATTAAAGGGATGAGATGACTGATTAATTGTAATCGGTATATCGCACCAATAACGATTGCATCTTTTGATTTTACAGGAGAAAACATCACCTTTGTACCTCGTTTGACTAAGTGATAATCCGCTTTGGTTTTGCCTTTCGGAATGGTTCTGAATAGGTCGAGTGCTTGTTTAGTATTTAATTGCATTCGCTTCTCTGAAGCTGACATGTAGAGTTGTACCGCTGTTAATCCTTTTATCCATTTAGTAGGAAGGGGTACTTTTTTTTCTACTACATTTTTACCTTCATAATGAACGCCCACAGATTCTTTTCCGACGGAAAGTGTGATTTTTGATCGCTTATTGAAACTTCCTAAAGCTGCAATCATAGGCGGGTTGAAATCGACATTGGTTGTCCCACTCGCTATTAATTCTCCGTCGTGCCCATCAGGTAAAACATCCACTTTTGCATATACACCCGCACAATGTGAAAAACCTTCAAAACGAATAACTTCATTGCCCACAGACACGATTGGATCTCGTAAGATGGCGGTCGATAAGTTAAAGCTAGATTGAACTACATTAGATAATGTAATGAGTGCTTTTGCTGTAATAAAGGGGTTTGTTAACCTGCCCCAAAAAAGCGTTGGGGCATCTTGTTTTTCAATCTCACTGAATTTGGACAAAAATAATGACTCTCCATCTTTTTCTTTGACAACTATTGAAGGGGTCTTATAGTTGTAGTTTAGTGTTTCTGACATGGTTATTTCTTTGCTCTTTTCATAAAAAAAGATGTCTTTGGCAATGCTAAAGTAAGGTTTTTTTTTGTGTGCATTTTATAGTTTTGATAAATGTGGCACCCAGATTGATAACTGAACCCAGAAGCCGTGAGTCTCCTTTGTAAGGAGGTACTTTTAAC
>JAJRRO010000025.1 GCA_024279425.1 Bacteroidota bacterium
AATAACAGAGAGGTATTCCTTGCAATCCAAGTCAGTTTTGAACCGATCGGAGAACTCTAGAGGGTTTTGGCCCTTGAAAATATCCATATAAATCCTATTTTTATTGACTTTAAAGTTATGAATTTAGCTACTGAACTCTATATTTTAGTGTCACTTCTTATTTAATTTCTACTTGTCCCTTTTGTAAAAAAGCGGGGTTATACTCCCCGCGTTCATGGAAACCAGAAAAATCACGCATAGATGAAATACGCGGATAACTGTCAAAGATATCTCCATTACCCATTACTCTTGGATCTCCTTGAACTTTCAATTGCTCGGTAAGTTTTGCGCTAAGTTTATTCTTGATTGCTGCATAGGTTGCATCATCTGCAATATTATGAACACAACCTGGATCATTTTTAATGTCATATAATTGTTCTGCCGGTCTTTTACTATAGGCTAAATTATATTCAGCGGCATATTTCCTTTGCTCATCCATCAAAAACGATTTCGAAGGTGAATTATCAACATCGTTAAATCCGGGTTCTATGGCTTTAAGCCCTTTTGGCATTACGTATCCTTTTGGTCTTTCCGGTGTAGGGTCTCCTGCCGGCCAAAGCGTTGGTTTAAAATTTCGAACATACAAATAGTCCGCCGTTCTAATTGCTCTTGCTGGATACCCAAGATTATCTGGTCGTGCATGAGTATGCCGCTCTCTACCAGTTAATACAAATTCTCTATGATTGTAATCATCTTCTGAGAAAAATAATTTGGTCAGACTTTTACCCGACATTTTAGGTTTGCTTTCAACTTCTGCAATTTCTAGAAAAGTAGGAGCCATGTCTATTAAAGCAACCAAGTTTTTAACCACCCTATTTCCTTTCATTTTTGCAGGCCAACAGACTGCCAATGGCACATGCGTTCCATATTCTTGTAGATTTGCTTTTGCTGATGGAAATGGCATTCCATTATCAGCAGATACCACTATAATAGTATTTTCTAATTCACCCTTTTCTTCTAAGAATTGAATCATTTTTCCTAAGTGTTTATCAAACCATTCTATTTCCAAAGTATAATCAGCAATGTCACTTTTCACCAATTCATGATTTGGAAGAAATGACGGTACTACTGCTTCATCCAATTTTTTACCAGAACGTACGCCTGAACCGTCTTCATAATTTCGATGCGGTTCGTGACATCCATACCAAAAAAAGAAAGGTTTCTCGGTTTCTTTTTGAGAATAGAAATCCACAAAGTTTCCAAAGTAATCCGTTAAGTGAATACCATTTGCAGGTACTGTTTTTAAATATTTGCTATTGTATTCTTTACCTACTGGATTTTGCTTCCAACCCGCATCTTTCCAATTTCCAGGGCCCCAAGGTTTGCCCGTAAAGCCAGTTTTATAGCCAACACCAGCCAACAAATCTGTGTAAACAGAAAACTTTTTAGGAAAATAACTTGCATGCGTACCCGCTTCCTCTATTTCCCAAATATTTTTACCTGTTAGCATAGCCGCTCTTGATGGGCTACATTGCGGCGCACCTACAAAAGCATTTTCAAATAAAATACCTGCTTTTGCCACTTTGTCAAATGCTGGTGTATGTACACCCGTAGTTCCATATCCGGAAGCATATGGAAAAGATTGATCGTCTGCAATAGCAAAAAGGATGTTAGGTTTGCTTGTTTTAATTGCTACATTTTTTGTTTGAAAACTATTAAGAAAATACCCACTCACAATTAATATGAACAATATGACCGAAAAGTATTTGTTTGTTTTTAGCATGATATGAAATTATTTAGCTCTTTGTTCTGCATATTTTTTTATAAAATAAGGGTTTACACCTTCTTTCTTAGTGTTTTTTGACCGAATGGCATTGATGTCTGGTAGCGCCAATTTAAGTTCATTTATTTTTTTTAAATAAAATGGATCTTGAGCTTTATTGGTCCATTCGTTTGGATCTATTTCATGATCGTAAAATTCCTCAGATTTATCTTCATATTGAATATACCTGAATTGATCGGAAACGACAGCATGGTTATTTCTACCATAGGTTGTAATCGCAAAATAGTCTTTTTTCTCACTTGTATTTTCTATCAAAGGTTTTAAACTTTTTCCTTCATTAAAATCGTTAGGAGGTAACCCACATAAATCAAGAAGGGTTGGGTAAATATCTAACATCTCAACGGCTTCTAAACGCCTCATGGGTTTTCCTGTATTTGGTACTGAAATAATAAGCGGAGCATTTGTAGCTTCTTGCCATAGAGCATGTTTTGCAAAAGAGCCTTTTTCTCCTAATCGATATCCATGATCAGACCATAAAATAACAATAGTATTATCCTTGTATTTGCTGTTTTCTAATGCATTGAGCACTTCACCAATATAATGGTCTACAAAAGTGACACAAGCCAGATAACTCTGAACTATATTTTTCCATTCCCCAGATTCAATAGCCCAATCCGTTGAAGGCATCATGGGCATTTCATGCACGTCAGCCGCGATTGCAGGTAAATCATAAAAGTCATCCTTGTTGTAAGGTGGTGTCTTTATTCCATCAATAGGGTGCATGTCAAACCATTTTTTGGGAACATGCCATGGTACATGTGGACGGACAAAACCCACGGTTAAAAAGAATGGTTTATCATAGTTAACTTGTAATTTTTCAACTGCCCATTTTGCCGTTCTGTAATCGGGCATTTCAGTATCCGTTTCGGGAAAAGCTCCCCAATTGGTACTTGTGCCTTTTTTATCCCACTTCAATCTTTTAGGAGGTTTTGGACCAAATCCTTTTTCTCTTCCTGCAGCCTCATCAAAAACACCTTCTGGGGCAAAATCATGGAATATTTTTCCCTTGCCCATGGTGTAATAACCATTATTCTTGAAATATTCAGGAAGATAAATATTATTCTTCAAAACTTCAGAGGCACCTTTTATTTTGGCATCTGCAATTTGTCCATAAATTCCTGTAGTTGACGGTCGAAGACCAGTCATTATTGAAGCACGTGAAGGACCACAAAGTGGAGCCTGACAATGAGCATTTGCAAACAAAACACTCTTTGAAGCGAGTTTATCTATATTGGGAGTAATTGCATTTGGATGTCCGCCCATAACCCCTATCCAATCGTTTAAATCATCTACACAAATCATCAAAACGTTTGGAGGTTGTTCTGCTTTTTCAATTATATTTTCTTTGTTTTTACAAGAGAATAAAAGGCCAAAGAGCAAAACTAATTGTAGTAGATGTTTTATGTTTTTAATGATATTCATTTGTTTTTCGTTTTTTTAAATTTAATTTTCTACTAGGAAATTAACCGCTTCTGGAATCCATCCACTGTCCCAACGATGTTTTCTTTTGGGTTCATAAAGATAACTATGCGGGGATCCCTAATTCAACCATCAACTGAAGAGTTTTTTCATCCTAGAATCGTTTAGAAACTTTTTTAATTGCATCTGGGACTTCGTCTACGGCTTCTTTAAATATTAATTCACCATCAATTAATTCAATCAATTTCGAACTCCCTTGAATCTTGTCGTTATAACTATTGTTTTTAAAAAGCAACTTTCCACTCGATGTAAAGGCCGCAGTTTTACTGTTATTGAAGATTTCTATTTTTGCCGATTTTGACACATCCATCTCTGCATTAATATTCCATTCTCCAACTGAATAAGTGTTTGTGTTTTTATCAAATTCAACTTCCTTACTATTAGATTCTCCTGTTTTTGAATTTACTTGAATAATTGCTAGATAACGCATTTTTGGTTTTTTCTCTTGGGATATTCCAGAAAAATGCCATTGATCTACAAAATCAATTAAATTACCTTCTTGATCCACTTTTCTATTCCAGTTTCTAGCTGGGATAGGAAATTTATTGGTAACATTAAAATGAAGATCTGAAGATGAATAAAGAGAAACTAAAGCGTTCGCAAATTCGTTTTCTGCTTCGATAGTATTTTTAGCTGAATCAATTTTTAAACCTTTATCATTATGCAATAACCAAGTCCATTCCGCAGGATGATCTGCTTCCAATTCATCATAAATAACAATAATGGAAGGGCGAAGCATGATGTAATGCCTTCTAAATCGTTCCATTCCATAATCAATTGATTTCAAATTTGAAGCGGAATATGCATTCGAAGCATCACCAACCGTATATGTAATTAGATTCCCGTGTAAAAAACGCGGCAGCCAACCATATGCTCCAGCATCAAAAGGTTGCCCTTCACCATCAATTAAAATTCCATTATGCCCACGGGTATGTTTATGGAAACCTTGTTGATGAGGATCACTCATTTTTGGTCTGTATCCAGAATTATAAAACAGACGTTTTCCTCCAAATGCGATGTTAAAATTATTCTGTTCTGCATGTGCATGACCGTTAGAACCAAAAGGACTACTGATTGCAGAGAGCATCAAGTTATTTTTAATATCGTCTATAGATGTATGCATGTAAGAAACGCCAGCATCTGGAAAATGTGCTGCTTGTGGAAAATTAAATGCTTCCAAAATCTTAGGAAGTGGTTTTTTATTTGCTCTTTGAATTCTAAACCAACGGAATTCGGATTCGGCTGCAATACTCAAATTTTGTCCGTTGGCAACTTCTTTAGAATACCATGCGGCGTAAGGATTGTTGAACAGACGAGCAGCTGCATCTGTATATCCAGCGTATTTCATTGTAGGATACCAATATTTGTCACCGTCGTTGCCAAAACCATCACCAACACTATTGGGAGGAAAGGCGTATAATAACCATTTTGGGTTGTTACGAAACCAGTCGGAGTTTTGAAAATCTACACTAGTAAGTTCGGTAAAACCAGTCGACATATCGTAAATGGTCAATGTATTCATGCCAAAGTAACCGATACCGTTAGACCAAGCGCCATCTGTTTCCGCCATTTTCGGAAATTGTGCAATCCATATTTCATAAATATAATCCAACCATTTATCTGCTTCAGGTGTTTCGCCAATAAGCGCCATTGAAGTTTGATACATTTGATGTAATATATGCTGCCAAACATGCATGGATGATGATCTGCTTTCAACTTTTGCTTTCCATAAATCATAGAAGTTATTAGCGCGTGTTGCAGATTGTTTTATCATTTTTTCTTTTTCATCATCACTCAATAGATCCCAAAAGGTATCCACAGCCAATGCCAAACCCGTCATGATACCAGAGTCACCAAAATTCGATAAATGTGTAAGTCCTTTTGGATCCCAGTCGGCAACTTCTACCATCCATTTTTTAGCGGTATGGAAGTATTTTATATCTCCAGTTAAGATATAGGCTTGCGATAGCGAATTAAGTGAGGAAAGTACTTTCCATCCGACCGCTCTACTCGCTGATTGCGCAATCATGGAATTTTCATATTTATTTGTTCCTTTATGGGTAGGAAGTGCCGATTTTTCAGAAGGAGGAATGGTATTTAAGAAACTATTTGCTTCTTCTAAAATGGCCTTAGTTTCTTCATAATCTTTTGCGCGTATTCGGAGATTTTCCAATTCGTTTTTTCGAGCAAATACCCTTGGATGATTTGAAGAAACTTTATTTAATACTTTATCCAATTTAGGAGTCAAAAATTCTTTTGTGGATGATGTGATTTTGAATGAATCTATAGGATTCCATTCTTTACCACTTTCCCGGTATTGCCAATACCAAATGCCCTTATCTAATTTTTGATGCGGATTAAAAATTGCAAAGGGAATCTCCTTTTTCTCAATCAAATTCTGAGAGAAACATTTCTTAGAAGAAAGCCGTACATCGAATTTTGATTTTTTGTTCGTAGGCCATTCAAAACTAGGGGAGTTGAAGGCAGGTTCTTCTCCCATAGAAGGCGTGGTCCAAACTCTGTATTTTGGATAAACATATTTAGCATCCACTATTTGTTCGCCAGCTGATTCCAATGGTTTGTTGGAAGTTGTACAACACGTCAATAGTAGTGATATCAATATTGTCGTTAGTGCTTTTTTGAAATTCATTTATAGAGGTCAGTAGTTAGGCGCATATCAAATTCTTGTGGTAGACTTTATCCTTTTCGACCATTCTTGTGATCAGGTTATTGAATATGGTTGCTTTGTTCTGAGATCTGTTTATTCTAAAACAAAACTCGTTAAAATATCTGTTGATATTGAAATCGATTACCCATGAATAAGTTGTCCTTATCCA
>JAJRRO010000002.1 GCA_024279425.1 Bacteroidota bacterium
CGGGTGACTTTCCTATCATATTCTGCAAGGTTTTTACCTGAAGTTAACCATTTCCTTGCAATCAAAACCTCTGAAAACCATCTTTGTTTTAACAATAATGACTGGTTGACAGTATTTTACGGAATTGATAAGGAGCGACTATTTATTTTATTATCAAATAGTTACGGTTATAATCTTAACTGCCTCAATGGCACAAGTTAAAGAAGATATAGGCTGCTTTGATTCCCTTTGCTGTATCTGGAAGGCAGAATTGTGTGCATGGTAAAGAATGTCGTACAAATGGTAAAAGAGCCCTTTAATTCAACTGATAAATGATTATTGAATTTTTATGACCTTGCGTTACGAGCTCTAGTTTCCTATCATTTTCCATATCGGTCAAATCGATAAGTGACGAACCAAAAACAGGAAAGTTAGAGATTAATTTGGCTTGACTATCAAATAAATAGACTTTTTGGTTTTGAATGTCGGTTACACTTATATAAATTTTATCATAGATATAGAATATCTTAGGTTGGGTGTACACCCCGAAATCGAGTTCCACTTTTCGACCTTTTATGCTCAGCACATTGTCATTCATATAAACAAAGGTGTTGCTTGTGGCGTCAATACCATGGTCCTCGTCTAAATTTAGATTTGTGGCATTGATTTTTCCATTGGGTGCAATCTGCCGTAATACTCCTTTCTTATCGGTTAAAACAAATTTGTTTTTATACAGATAAACGGCATTGGCCGAGAAATCTATTTTTCCGTTCACAGCAGTCCGCACGTCGCCAACTCGGTTAAGAATCTTTAGGTTTCCATCTTCCAACTGAAATACCAGATAATCTTTTTTGGCAATTCTAAAATGCTTAGGAGTTCCTTGGATGGCACTTTCCGCACGAGTATACTTAAACCCTTTAACAATTGCTCCCTTATTGTTGTACATAAAAACTTTATCTCTCTGAGTCACCACGAAGCGGTAATCTTTTTTATTGTCATAATCGAATACAGCAAGGGGATTAAGATTTCCGCCTTTAAACCTTTTCGTGAAAGGAGGTACCTCTTTTCCGTTGCGGTCCAAAATCACGAACTGATCGTTAGTTGTGAATGCCAACTGGAGTCTTCTATTTTTATAAAGATCCACTTGGAGAATTTCGCCTTGAATTTGACCATCCAGCTGTTTTTTCCAAAGAACTTTGCCTTCTGTCGAAATTAGGTATAGGTTATTTAAGTTGTCCTGAACCACAATCTCTTTTTTGTTCGTCCTGTGATTTGTCACAAACTGTTGGTCTGTCGCCAAATCGCCATCCAATTGAACCGTGTAAAGAGGTGAAACCGTATTTATCTTCGATTTTCTTCCAGTTTGACGAATGACCAGATTGGTGTGATAGAATTCTTGGTCAGCCACCACTTGTACCGCAAATGTACTATTACCGAACCCCGATCTTTTGAAATCGTTGTACAGATCCTTGGAAAAATCAGTATTCAGTATACGTTCAATTCGGTCCGAATTTGCCACGAAAAGAATAGATGATTCATTGGCTAAGACTTCTTGTGCCGAAATATAAGTGTCGGTTTTTTCGAAAGTAGATCCGCTCTTATAGTTGTTGATTATTTCTTGTAACAATTCCTTGTTTGAGGAAAAGACAAAGGCATTTTCAATAATGGTGCAGAAGTTTGCCTTAAAGTTTGACACTATTGGGGCCAAGTATATGTTCAGGAAGTCGGTTGTGCCGAGTTCCAATATCTGATTCCCCTGATATTCTGATTCAGATTTCTTTAGGCCCACAATATAATCGGATATCTTCTCGGAACCGTAGGTGTTCAAAAGGACCGCTTTACTATTGTTTTGATAAATAAAACCAATCTCCTCAATGGTGTTGAAAAGTGAGTCTTTTTCGGAAGCCAAATTCAGGTATTGTTGCTGGTTTCTTGCAAATACACTATAATCATCAAACGTATAGGATAAGATGGCATCGGCATTCTTAGGTGCAAAGAAAGGTGTGGAGTTCAATATGGGATTTGTGTCTTTGAACAGATTCACATAATTTCTTAGTGAATCATTTGCCACAGATATTCCATTTAAAGAAAAATGGTTTTGGCTCACGTTCAAGTCAACAGAAATCCAATCTGAAAAATTGGAGCCCCTTAATTCGGTATTCTCTTTCAAAATTGATTTAAAAAGAGGTTCACTATTTTCAAGATTTATAAATACCGAAGCCGTTTTTGTTGAGCTAGCAATTTTATAGAGTCGCTCTAAGGTCATTGGATTTTTGGACCCAAAATACTTGGCCAAGTTTTCCAAAATCACTTGTGAGGAACTAATGACGATTTTATCGCCATATACCATTTCATAGAGCACATCGTCCTCTATCTTGTATTTGTTGATTTTCTTATCTGCAAATGAAATTGATTCTTTACTTATGTTTTGGGTACTGTCTAAAATGAATGTACTTGCAGAGTCAGTTGTGACGAAAGTGAATTCATAGTTTTCTTTTCCCAATTCTGAAAAGGCCAGCAATGATGGGGCTTCGGTATTGACTCTGTCAAGCTGCCCTACTCCCTTCATTATAGAGGAGTAGATGTTAAAAGATTCAAATTTAGAGATGAAATTATTGTTTTTCAGACTGCTTTTAAAACCATTAAGGTCATTTATCTTAATTAAGACCACTGCATTTTGAGGTGCAAAATCCAGTAGGGAATTTGTATGGTTTTGCTGTTTTCCGCACCCAAGAACCAATAGAAGTACAAGACCAATAAAAAATCTGGAAGTCATCAAAAAAGATTTATCGCGAAGTTAGTTTTTTAAAGCTTCAGAGTCAACTGTTCGGGCAATAGCCTAAAACTTTTTCTGTGGTATTTGGTAACGCCATATTCACGAATGGCTTCCCTGTGCTCTTTGGTTGGGTAGCCCTTGTTTTTTTTCCAATTGTACATAGGAAACTCCTCATGAAGCCTTTCCATATAGTCATCGCGGCACGTTTTGGCTAAAACCGATGCCGCAGCTATGCTCATGTACTTGCTATCACCTTTTACAATACATTCAAAGGCAACATTCCTATAGGCCTTAAACCTATTACCATCGACGATAATGAATTTGGGCTCTATTTTTAATTCATTTATGGCCTTATGCATGGCAAGTATAGAGGCGTTCAAAATATTGATTTTGTCAATCTCTTCTGGATAGACATGGGCAACTCCAAAGCAAATAGCCTCGTTTTCAATGATAGGCCTAAGCCCTTTGCGCTTATTTTCTGAAAGTAATTTTGAATCATTGAGGGTCCCATTTTTAAAGTTTTTGGGAAGGATTAGAGCGGCTGCAGTTACTGGTCCGGCCAGACATCCTCTTCCGGCTTCATCAGTGCCGACCTCTTCAAAAATCTTAAAATAACTTTTTAGCATAGGTCTTTAGTGATGTTCCGGACTAAGATAAATGAATTGCCACAAATGACCCATACTCTTTTGAAACAATGGTCATTGATAGTTTACAATTAAGCTGATGGTCTTAAACCTATCGGCAAAGTCGTATTGTTTCTCGATGTACACATCACTGATTTTATCTAATTTAAAAAACGAACCTTGTCTAGTAAAGTATATAAGGGTTTGCCGTTGGATTATATTCTAGCTTTTGTAATAGTTCTTGGTCATTTCCTCCATTACCCAATTTGTGCGGATTGCACTTTCTCCTGTACTGGGGCAAGTCCCTTTTCCCAACAAGTCGTTGACCACAGTTTCGATCAATGGCTGCTGGATATGATGGGGTAGTTCAAATTCCAAGACTTCAGTAGTTGTATTGGATTTCTCAACAAAGATCTTGGGTTCACCAAAAAAAGGAGCTCGAATCTGCCCTTTTGAACCTATAATGGTCATTTGGTCCCGTTCAGCAATTTTGTCCACAGTAAAACACCAAGAACCCGTACCCAATATTCCATTTTCAAATACGAAGCTGGAAGTAATAATGTCCGCAGCTTTATATAGCCTCGCTTGATTGGCCGCATATCCTGATACTGATTGTATGGGGCCTAAAGCGTAGTCTAGATAATCCAATTGATGTGATGCCAAATCAAAAAAGTACCCACCACCTGCCACCTCGGGATCTACACGCCAATTAACAGGCATTGGTGCCGTAATGTTTGCGACAATATCGGGATCTATGGTTTTGTGAAGTTGAATGTTTACCATACGAATATCCCCTATTGTACCCGCTTCTATCACTGATTTTATTTTTTCAAAATTGGGAAGCCTTCTTCGGTAGTATGCTATATATAATGGAACGTTAGCTTTATGGCACGCATCGATCATTTCCTGACATTCCTTGGTTGTTCGTGCCATTGGTTTTTCAACGTAAACCGGTTTGCCTGCCTGTGCCGCTTTTAAAGTCAAGGAACTATGTGCATTCGGAGGGGTGGCAATATAAATGGCATTTACTTCAGGATCCTGGATCAATGCATTAGCATCGTCGTACCATTGGCCCACGCCATGACGCTCTGCATAATTTTTGGACTTTTCACCATTACGCCGCATTACGGCCACCAATTCGGACCCCTCAATTTTTTGCATGGCAGGAGCACTTTTTACCTCGCATACATCGCCCACGCCTATAATGCCCCACTTTACTTTATCTCCACTGATTTTCTTTTCCATGGTATATTATAATCTTAAACTAAACCCTGGCCAACAGCTTGTCCCATACTTTATCATTGATAGGAATACCTTCTTTCATGTGTTTGGCTCTTCTTTTCCTGGTTTGGCTGCCGGGGTATTCAATAGTGCTTCCTTCCTTTTCGGGAGCGACATTAGTAAAATGATTGATTATTTCATCGACCAGTTCCTTATGCCTGCCATCACTGTTCATTTGCTTGGCATTGAAACAAATGAACACCTGAGATAGTCCGTACTCTGCTTCCATTTCTCCGATTTTTGCAGTTGATTTCCCCGAAGAAAGTAAGGTTACCAGCAAATCCACTAAAATGGAAAGTCCCGATCCTTTCCAATAACCTGTTGGGAGTAATCTTTTAGAATCCACAATCGCTTTTGGATCAGTGGTTAATTCCCCTTCGGCATTGTACCCACCTGGGAATGGAAGCTCTTTTCCATTCAGGACCAACTCCCACATTTTACCATATGAAAATTGCGACAATGACATGTCGAGTACAATATGCCCTTCTTCCCTGGGCACCGCCACTATCAACGGGTTGTTCCCAGTATTGGCTTCTTTGGCGCCCCATGAAGGCATGTTAGGGGTAGTGTTTGTAAAACATAAGGCTATGCATCCCGCCTCTGCAGCTTGCCAACCATAGGATCCCCCGCGCATCCAATGGCTCCCATTTTGAAGCGCCACGCACCCCATACCCGATTCTTTGGCCAATTCGATTGCCCGTTTTATGCAGAAATCGGCATTTAAAGGGCCAGCGCCCATTTTTCCATTCCAACGTTCAAAGCTTCCCAGTACCAATTCCTTTTCCGGTTTTACGCCTAGTTGCACATAGCCATCTGTAATGGTTTTTAAAAATTCCTCAAATCGGTTTACACCATGGGAATGATAGCCGTCAGCCGTGGAATCAGCAAATATCTTAGCACATAACTTTGACTCTTCTTCAGAAAACCCGGTTTTGGAAAGAATCTGTTCAAATACTTCAATTAATTTTTTATAAGTAACTACTGCCATATGATTTTTCATTATTCTTGTCACATCCGTAATTTCATCAAAAAACAGATGGATTCAACAATTTTAGAAAGACATTTCTATTAACTTTTTCACAAACTTAGCATGGCTTTGACAACACCCGTCTCGGGTTTTAGCCAAGCATCAAAATTTTCGATCATCTCTACAAAGGGTATCTCATGTGTGACATAGGCCTCTGTTGGGAACTCGCCGCTTTCCAAAACCTCTTTTACCTTTAGCATATCTTCCATAGTTGCATTTCTACTGCACATTAAGGTTGTCTCCCTACTATGTATAAAGGGATGATTAAAACTTAGGTCTCCCTTGTGGTGACCTACCAATACATACTTGCCTCCGTGGGCCATATATTGTACTCCTGTTTCCAAGGCTTTTTTATTGCCTGTGGCATCGATTACCACAGTTGGGAGTTCGTTATTGTTACAGGCCAACAGCGATTCCATTGGATTTTCCAAGGCATTAACGAGAAGGTCAACTCCAAAAGCCTCTTTCGCAAATTTTAGACGCTCCTTATTCACATCCATGGCGATGACTTTTGCACCTGCTACCTGTGCCAGTTTTATGATACCGAAACCAATTGGACCGCATCCGACCACCAGTACCGATTCCCCTTTTTGAATCTGTGCCCTACGTAGGCTATGGGCGCCAATGGCCAGGGGCTCTACGATGGCAATCTCTTTATCCGTTAAGGTGCCGGAAGGTATTAATATATCCGCGGGCAAGCTAATGATTTCTTGCATCCCTCCATCAGTATGTACGCCCAAAACAGCTATTTCGGTACAACAATTGGTCTTTCCATTTCTACAGGCAATGCATTTTCCACAACTCAAATAGGGCATAATGATTACGTTATCACCAGGCTCCATTCCTTGTGGGTTATCATCAATCTCCAATATTTCAGCGGCCAATTCGTGGCCCAAAATCCTAGGATAAGTGAAAAATGATTGGTTACCTTGATAGGCATGAAGATCGGTTCCGCAAATACCGATCTTGGTGATTCGAAGCAAGGCTTCTTCCTCTTTACGTTCTGGCGGTTTTTTTTCTTTCAATAAAAAGGTTCCGGGTTCTTTACAGACTATATATTTCATCTATTTTTCAAATGTAAGTATTAGAGACCAAAAATCCGAGGTAACCAGAGACTGAGTTCAGGGATATAAGTGATAAGCATCAACGCTACCAACATGGCTAAAAACAAAGGCATTAAAGGTTTAATGACCTTTTGTATTGTGGTTCCGGCAATGCCCACACCCACAAAAAGTACCGATCCGACAGGCGGTGTGCACAGTCCGATGGTTAAATTCAACACCATGATAATTCCAAAATGTGTGAGATCCATGCCTAAAGCGGTTACCACGGGAAGAAAAATAGGGGTGAAGATAAGCACCGCCGGGGTCATATCCATAAATACGCCCACAAAGAGCAGGATTAAGTTGATGATCAAAAGAACAACGATCTTACTATCGCTAAACGAAAGTAGGATTTCGGTAATATTTTGTGGAATATTTTCATAGGCCATAATCCACGACATGCTCATAGATGTTCCGATCAGAAGCATTACAATGGCCGTTGTGCCCACCGAGCCAAGAAGCACGTTGGGCAATTCTGATAACTTCAGCTCTTTATATACGTAGGTCAATAAAAGGCAATACAAAACGGCAACAGCAGAAGCTTCCGTAGCGGTGAAAATACCCGCAACGATGCCACCTATGATAACTACCAATAAAAGTAAGCTTGGAAACGCGGACCAAAATGTAGTCCATACTTCTTTGAAAGTGCTTCTTTTGCCTACTTTATGCCCATTTCTTTTTGCCCAAATCGTCGCCATTATCATGAGAAACAACCCTGTAAGGATTCCCGGAACATACCCAGCCAAAAATAATGCTGCTATAGAGACACCACCACTGGCCAAGGAATAGACAATAAGGACATTACTGGGTGGTATGACCAAACCCGTTGTGGATGATGTGATATTAACAGCTGCTGCAAATTCCTTGCTAAATCCTTCTTTTTCCATTTCGTCGGTCATGAAACTACCTATCGCGGATGCGGCCGCTACTGCTGAACCGGCTATTGCACCAAACATCATAGCGGCTACGATATTGACATGGGCCAATCCGCCTGGGAGTGAGCCTACCAATGTTCTGGCAAAGGCGATTAGCCTTCGGGCGATTCCTCCACGATTCATTATCTGACCTGCCAAAATAAAGAAAGGGATGGTCAACAATGAAAAGCTGTCAAGACCACTGGCCATTCTATGGGCCACGGTTGTAAAAGCTGGAATAGCCGGAATACTGACCAACATGGTAAAGATACTACTCAAACCAATACTCCAAGCGATTGGAACACCCAGACCAAGAAGTATGATAAAGGAGATTACTAAAATGGCTACTTCCATGCTCTATGGGTTTTATGTAAGCTGAAGAAATCGTGTATTTTGTAATAGGTGATAAGTAGCCCGCTCAATGGTATTACGGCATATACAGCGGTCATGGGAACTTGCAATGCCGGAGAGGTCTGCCCCAAGACCTGCGTGATATAAATCAAACGAAATCCGCCTACGATTAAAACGGAAATTGTGAAAAACAAAATTAGCGCCAGTATGAATATACGTAGCCTGAATTTGGGTTTTCTATCCAATCTTTCAGAAATAAGATCAATGGCCAAGTGCATATGCTGACCAGAGGCATAAGCTGCTCCCAGGATGCCGATCCAAATCAAGAGAAATCTTGCAACTCTTCTGACCAACTGGCCTGATTGCCCAAGGCATACCTAGTAAAGACACCCCAAAGTACGTCTAGTGTCATGAGGGCCATGAGCAATGCCAAAAACCTACCTAATATAAAATCAATCTTTTTTCTCAATGATACTTGGTTCATTATGATTATTGTACTGCCTGGATCTGTTGAATCAGGTCGTACATCTCCTTATCAGATTTATAATCCTCTAATAGAGCTTTTGTCTTTTCTGCAAAAAGTGTTTTATCCGGCCTTGTGATTTTCACCCCTGCAGCCTATATAGTCTCCAGGGCCTCCTGTTCTGCTTCCACCCAGATTTTCCGCTGATAGGCGATGGCCTCGTCCGCTGCTTCCTGCAACCATTCCTGTTCTTGTGGTTTTAACCTATTCCATGCGACAGTGCCTATTACCAATAAATCAGGAACCGCTGTATGCTCATTGAGGGAATAGAATTTACATATTTCGTAGTGTTGTGAGGTGACAAAACTAGGAGGATTGTTCTCCGCCCCATCCACAACCCCTTGCTGCAAGGCCGTATATAATTCTCCCCATGAGATAGGCGTCGGCGCCCCGCCCAAAGCCTTTACCAAATTCATGGCCATGACACTCTCCTGCACCCTGATTTTCATTCCAATCAGGTCATCAGGTGTTTCAATGGATTTTTCCTTAGTATAAAAAGAACGTTGTCCGGCATCAAAATAACCAAGCCCTCGTAACCAATACTTTTCGCTTTGGATAAGTAAGTCGCGACCCACTTTCTCGTCTTGGACTTTGTAAGTATGTTCGCGATCACGAAAGACATAAGGTAGACTAAGGCATTTGATCTTTGGCGCAAAGTTTTCCATAACGGCCCCGGAAACCTTTGTCATTGCCAAACTGCCGATTTGCAACATCTCAAGAGCCTGTCTTTCTGTACCCAATTGCTGACTTGGATAAATCTCTATCAGCAAAGTGCCTTTTGATTTTTTCGCTATACTTTCTGCCATAAATAGCATCCCCTTATGTACTGGATGAGAGGAATCCAAGCCATGGGCCAATTTCAGAACCTTGGTGTTGGATATGTCTGCACAGCCATAAAAGAAAAGTAGCAAGAGAAAAACCAATCTAATTTTCATTTCTATAGGTGTGTTTTTGAAAAGAACCCATGTTATAAGACAATGGGGCTAGACCTATTATCGGTTTTTTGGAATGATGGTCCCGAAACTTAAAAAAATAACATCTTGGTTACCTACCTAAAGTATGGGTTTAGAGTTTAAGACCCAAACTATGTTCAAAAAAAAGCAAAATTATTATACTAAGTCGCTGTTTTCTATGATACTAAGGTTTTAGGGACATTTTTCATTTTAAGTACAATTTAGAGCCTGTTTAAATTTCAAAAACGAAATTTAAACAGGCTCTAAATATTGATGATAATGTCTTAGAAAACTACATAAATTCTTTTAAGAAGGAAACAATCCTTGTTGCGTAGTGAGCAAAAGACATCCTTAAGTCAGTAGATGTCACAAGTATTTTGGTCAAGAGACACAATAAAAGATTATTCCTGAGATTTAATCAAGAAGGTTATAGACAACTTCATATGTTTTATATTATGCGTTGTTGCCAAAACTTTCACATTATATTAGGAACAAAAAAATTAACTTTGCGCGGTAAGCTGTTTTATGAAATATTTCTTCCTATTACTATTTATAATAAGTTGTCCTATACTTCACGCCCAGGTTAATCCCGTTTCACCTGTTAAAGATGAAGGTGTATCGAAGCCCCAAAACGGCCAGCGTAGGAGGGTGCTTCCGAAAACGGAAGATGCTGAAATCGATATAAAGGAATATAAGATCATTTCTTTTGCAAGGGATACCACATATTTGGACACCACACTTACCATTCAGAAAGAATACAAGTACAATTACCTGAGAAAGGATGATTTTGAATTGATGCCGTTTTCTAATGTTGGGCAGCCTTATAATAAATTGGGTGTAGATTTTGAACGAAGTCATCTTTATCCTTTATTGGGTGCAAAGGCTAAACATTACAATTATTTTGAGGTAGAGGATATAGAATATTACCATGTTCCAACACCAATGACCGATTTGTTTTTTAAAACAACTTTTGAACAGGGCCAATTGTTGGATGCCTTGTTGACTTTTAATACTTCAAGGCGGTTTAATTTTTCTATTGCTTTTAAAGGTTTTCGATCACTTGGGAAATATCAACTAAATCAATCCCAATCAGGAAATTTTAGGTCAACGGCCAATTACATATCCGAAAATGGGCGTTATGGCTTAAGATCTCATATAGCAGCTCAAGATATCCTAACTGAGGAGAATGGGGGGTTGATTAGTAAGGAAGAACAATTTGAATCAGGTGACCCGGATTTTACAGATAGATCCCGTATAGACACTCGGTTGAATGGCACGGATATTGCTAATAACAAGATATTGGGTAAAAGGTATTTCCTAGAGCATCAATATAAGTTATTGCGCACTAGGAAAGATTCAAGTATAGTGGAGAAGACTTCTTTGGCCATTGGCCATACCTTTAATTATGAAACAAAATACTATCAATACAAGCAAAATACCCCAAGCGATTATTTTGGTTCTGTTTTTGTTTCCCCGATAAACGACAAGGCAATTCTAAAAACCATGTACAATGAATTTAATATGCAATTCTATAATGCAACTCTTGGGAAGTTGCAGGGAAACATAAGCCTCTATAACTACAATTATTATTTCAATAGTCTGTTGGTCACGGCAGATGGACAGTCAATTCAAAGTCAATTAAAAGGAGAAGAGATTAGCTTGGGGGCCAAGTATTCAAAAACCATTGGGGGCTTCCTTGTAAAGGGTAGCGGGAAATACAATCTCTCTGGAGATTTGACTACAAGCATTTTAGATGCATCGGCCAGTTACAGGTTCAATGATGAAAACAAAATAGATTTTTCGTTGCATTCTTCTGCCAGAATGCCCGATTTCAATTTCCTGCTATATCAAAGTGAATACGAAAATTACAACTGGCAGAATACTGCAAACTTCGAAAATCAAAAAGTAAACAGTCTCCAATTTAATCTAGATTTAGAAACTTGGGGTGACCTTAGTGTTAAATATACCAATATTGACAATTACACTTATTTTGCCGTTGACCCAAATCAACAATTGGTAGAAGGCCAAGAACAGGCAACGATAAAACCTTTTCAAGAAAGTAATAGTGTAGGTCATTTAAAGGTTAAGTATGCTAAGGAGTTTAAACTTGGCGGCTTTGCTCTCAATAACACATTAATGTATCAGAATGTCTCCCAAACCAATGAAGTGCTTAACGTGCCACAATTGGTAACGAGGAATACCCTATATTTTTCTTCTGATGTTTTCAAAAAGGCTATGTATATGCAGACCGGTGTTACCTTTAAGTACTTTACGTCCTATACTATGGATGCTTACAATCCTGTGCTGGGAGAATTCTATATTCAGAATAGTGAAAAATTGGGTGGCTTTCCGATGTTGGATTTTTTCATTAATGCAAAAATACAGCAAACCCGTATTTATATAAAGGCGGAACATTTTAATTCTTCGTTCTCAGGATACAATTTTTATTCGGCACCAAACTATCCCTATCGGGACTTTGTTATTCGGTTTGGATTGGTATGGAATTTCTTCTCATAGTGAAACTCTATTTTGATAAGCCTGCAAGGCATATTTAAAATGGCAAGTTGAACTAACCCCGTTGAAGAAGGGGACTCATTTTTTTGTTTTCCAACCAAGGATAGGTCTGCTTTTTTTCGGTGTTGTTATGGACGCTACCACATAGGTAGCACCAGGCTTTCACCACTGGCTTCTTATAATGATATTAAAGAGTGTGGGTGCGATTATAAAAGAGTTCATCCCGATGGCTATGGGGAGGCTCAATCCCTGCTCTATAATTTTTTTCATGCATTGGTTATTGCTATTCAGGGGGTTAGGATGTTTTTTGTAAAAAGGATTAAAAAAAAATGATTTATGTATTGTGTAAAGAAAAAAACCATCTTATATTTGCACCCGCTTTGAGGCTGAGGCGTCATAGTGAGAGGGTAAAGGAGTTCATTGGAATATTGTAAAGACAGCGTATAGAGTACATTTTCGGATGTATTTTTATATAAGAATTTGAATCGAGAGA
>JAJRRO010000026.1 GCA_024279425.1 Bacteroidota bacterium
AGGCGCCACCAGTCCCGTCACTAGCAAAATGTAAAAATTTATCTGGGACTCTACCTTCTACAACAGTATGGAACCAAGCATCCATATCCTCCCAAGCACTAAATTCCCCAGTGAGTTCCAAGTCATGCAATAAGTAAGGTTTATAGAAATGACGCTCTTGTGACCAATCAATTAATAGATTTAATGCTTGCATATCCTCTCGTGATGGGTTCATATAGACTTTGTTCTCTTCCCAAGAAGCAATTCCATAAAACTGCAAAAGTATATCATGATAAACCAAGCAATTCCCTACATTCAAATTTTCTAAACTCGCAGACCCTCCAGCAGCAAAAAAGGGCGCATAGGTGTAAATATCCCCATTATTTAACGCTCCGAATTTTGCGAAAGCTTGCAAAAATATTAACTCATCTAGTATGATTTTTTTATTATCGGATTCAGTTAAATACTCATTGAAAAATGACTCTGCACTCCAAACTAGCGTTTCTATACTTCTGGTTTGAATGTTAAGCACACAAACATCCTCATCTGTTTCTGTTAACTTTCTATAATAGAATAAATCACCAAATGCAGAAATCGCAAACGGTATATAATTTGGCGCAAGCTTCCCTAACCATGTCCACAATAGTGGTTCGAAGTCAACTGGATTTATAATCTCAATAATTCCATTTCCGTATTTACCCAAACCATAGTTCTTCCATAGCTCTAATAGGATAGTAGGGGCTGTATCTTGGTATCTTGATAATAAATCGGTTTTTACATCAACCACTTTACTTGGAGGAAAGTGCTGAATAAATTTATCTAGCATAACTTTATATTTAGGGCGTAAAGATATGGCTAAAAGAGGAGTAATAAAGAGAAATTTGATAAGTGTTGTGATTGTATATATATAAGCTGTCTTAGACCGTTTGAAGTCGCTACCTAACCACAAAAAAAAGCAAGCAAGGGAACAACCTTGCTTGCGATAGTTGGACGTTCATGGAAAAATCAGCCCTTACTATTCGGTTTGTCTTACTGTCTTAATTTCCACCATTCATCATACTACCAATAGACATTATTTTGTAATTATTCAAATTGTATGTCTTAGTAACTTTACTAACTTTGGTCGCTTTTATGTGAGAGGTTTTACCTTTTTTTTCGGTCATGGTTGATTCGAGCATGGCACCACCAGACTTTGTGAGAGAATCCCATGGACTACTTTTTCTCTTTTTCTTAGGGCCAGGCACCTTACTAAAGTCAAATCCTTTCAATTGTGTCGTAAACCAAAACGTACCCGTAGATTCTTCGTCTTCAATTTCGTATTCATCGCAAGAATAGCCCAAAATGGATTTTGTCCTTCCTGTTTTGCGAAAGCTTTTTTTCTCATTTTGTTCATCAGCAATTTCTTTTACATCCCCCATATCCATTGAAAATGTCATCGCTTGTTTGTCTTTTTGGTTTAGATTTATCATGGAGTTGTTTTCCATATCCATGATCATAAGCGCATCGTGTTTGGATTCTTTAGTCCGCATGGCGAAACTCGTTCCATCATCACTGAACATCCAATCCATGTCAGTTACGTTTTTCTTTTTGCCCGACTTCTTTTCAGTATAAGTATGCATCGTGATGGTTGTTGAAAAAGAATAGGAGTCTTTTATCTTTGCCTCTTTTCCCATCATTTCACTCATCTTACGCATCCTTTCTGCCATTTCAGTTTCGGACATTTCTTCTGAGTTAGGTTGATCTTCTGATGGAGAACCATTTTCGGGAGCATCATTGCCAGAATCTTTTCTTTTCTTTTTCTTCTTAAATATCCCACCTATTTTATTAAAAGCTTCATCTACAGCATCATCGATGGTACGATCAACTCTTCTATTGACTTTGTTTTTTGCACGTCTTTCTGCTCGTGTTGTTTTTTCTTTCACAATTTGTGCATCTGCTGAAATCGTCATACTCATTAGGAAAATAATCAAAAGAAAGATAGATTTTCTCATTACGCTAATTTGGGTTTTGAATAGAAGTAATACTCAAAGCAAATTTCAACGATATTTAGCTATAATGTAGGTCGAGTTTGTATTTGGTCACCTTTGTATGATAACTGGTCGGGTTTAATGTGTAACCTGTAAATAGGGCTTACTTAGTCTTCGGTTGCCACAAGGTAAATACCCTCGAAATGTTAAATCCAAAATGCACTTGACCTTTCGCCCAATCACCTACCGTTTCTGTGTATACACTATGATCAGACATAGAAGTAGAGTTGGTAAAATGTAGTTGAAATACGTGACCACCCGTTTCGATATCGAAACCAATAGATAATGAATTAGTATATTCATCCGCTAAACGACCATGTACTACGGGTATAAATTCGGCATTTACTGACACCCAATTAGTCAATTTTACACGTCCTGCTAGAGAAACTAAAACAATGTCATTGTCAATAGCACGCAAAGGAACCATATTGCGGTGAACGAGTATGGGGGCTACCTGAAAAGATACGGAATTTGAAAATTTACGCCCCATTAAGAGCTGATGTGTATAGTATAACCGCGAAGTGGTAAGCGGTTTTGGCTTATCTGGACTAGCCTTTAGCGTTTGGATGGCTGCTGTCCCTATATAGGCAATAGTCAACGGAAAAGGCTTACTCCCTTTTTTTTGTCGAAACAACTTGTATTTTAGAAACCCATCATAGGTCTTTTGATAGGATGCTCGACCGACTCCCATGGAAAGTCTATCTGTTAGACCAAAATCAAAACCCAAACGCATACTAGCATTATCCAATCCAAATAAGTCGTAAATCCCTTGATCTACAAATCCAAAACGATGGGATACTTTAAAATCCATGACACCTGCAGCGGTATTCTCTAGGGAATGTAAATTGATAACTCTATTCGTTTTATAACTTGCGTTAACAAATTCGGTAACACTTTCTTCTCCTAATGCAGATAATAGGTCATCCTCATTAGTCGATTGTGCGTATAGAGGGCTTGCGCAAAAAAAGATAAAGCAAAAAAGCAAAATTGTGTATTTCATCTGTTAAGTTATTTGCCCCAAAAGTATAAAAGTACTTGCTCTTCAAGTAAAGAACAAGCACTTTTATTTCAATAAAAATATTTTGAGCCTTATCTGATTAGGGTCACACTGCCGGAGTATTCCAATTCTTTACCATTAATTAACTCGATTTTTGCAAAGTAAACATATACTCCTTGGGCTGCCATTTCTCCTCTATAAGTACCATCCCAACCAGTACGTAGATCATCTACGCCAATATCTTGACGTACAAATACTTGCGAGCCCCAGCGATCATAAATCCTAAATTCACTTATTTTCTGAACTTTGTTAGGATCCCCATAAATCCTAAATGTATTATTTGCAAAACTACTTTCGGGTGCAAAAACATTCGGGATATAAACCGTTGGATCTTTAACATAAACTTGCACCGGTGCCATTGATTCACAATGTAAACTATCTTTAATTTTTAAATGATATTGAGTCGTCAATAAGGGGCTAACTAAAGGATTAAAACAATGCGTACAAGTACCATCTTCATTTGGTGTCCAAATAATAGAATCAAGTTCCGTTTCTGAAACATTTGACCAGGCTTCCAGATTGATTACATCGCCCAGTTCAATAAAAAATTCGGACGTAACACTTAAACTTGGGGGGACAGGTTCTTTTAAGTTGACTTCATCATGATACTCACAACCATATAAATCTTG
>JAJRRO010000003.1 GCA_024279425.1 Bacteroidota bacterium
ATCTTGTCTATAGTAATTAATCCATCCTTCCGGAAAGTCTGAGTCTCCGACTTTTGGAACATTTTCAAGTTCAAGTAGTTTACTGAATTTTCTATATCCATTAGGTTTAATATCGGTGACAGATATGGGAATAAGGTTAGCTCCATTTGAAATGAGCTCCAAGATTTGTTCTTTCCCCCCTCCGCCAATTTGCTGAATGGTAACTTCTATATCCTTGTGAAACATTATTGGGTCTGGAATATGGTAACGGTAAAAAGCGTATTCGCCAGAATTTATATCCGAAATCAAACAGCCTTGAAATTGATTGGTAAAAATTTCTTGTTTCCAAGCTGAACCGATGTAATCCTCGGTACCACTTCCAACAAGTGTGGGAACTTCCCCGTCTCCGTCTAAAAACATTTTCACTTCTCCTTCTCCCCACCAGGTATCCAAATAGTCTGGATTGGCTATAATGCCTATATTAGTGCCTAAATACCTTCCTTCTCCTTGTACTTTTGGTAGTAACTTAAAATCTTTCCCTAATTCTGTTTCCAATTCCCTGTTCCAATATGCATGAAAATACAAATTATCCTTTTCCCAGGTCTCGGTCTTAACAATATTAATATCATAAAAAATCTGGGAAAGACCTACCTCGGATTCATTGGTTATGGTTATTTTGGCACCATCTTTAAAAGGCATTGGAATAAAACAATTAAAAGACCGTCCCTCAGGATCAGAAAACAGATGATTTTCAAACGGCACTTTTTTACCTAATCCCACACCAAAAAAATCTCCAAGAGGAACAGACACGGCAGGTATTTCTGATCCATCCCAAAACATTTCAATCTTTAGTGAACGTAACATCTGAGGGCTCCTATCCCTAATGGTAAGCCAAATACGATTTATTATTCCGGATCCTTCAGTTTCCAATAATGTTATTGATGACCCACTTGGCAGGCTATTGTCAGGATGTCCTTTTGCGCCTTGATTTTCCATACCTCCTTTTCCCTTTTCTCCATGGATGTTTTCAAAACTGAACCAACGTGTGTCATTCTGAGGCTGTGCTTTAAACAATTCTTGAGCAAATACACTGCTAGGATTATTGGAAAGAAAAAATACCAGAATACATAAGTAAAACCCTTTATTAATTGTTCTCATAATTAAAATATATTTTTAGAGCAAATTAGCAATAATCTATTGGGTCTCTACAAATAATAATTACTACCAACGGTAAATTGTATGAGTAGTGGCAGATTGCGTGGCACTTTCCTGTCAAACTATAATGAAGTTTGAGCGGGCTACAAACCTTGATATTTAGTTCTTTCCCTGCCATTACTTATACAAAATGTTGTGCGTTGTTATTTTTTTCTTTCATCAAATATTATAGAAGCGTTACTTAATGACGGTTGGCTTATAAAAGTTGAAACTCCGCATAAATCATATTTTGAATATTTTGACTCTTTCCACTCAACAATTTTTGCCTTGGGATTATATACTCCAAATACCCTATAGTTGGAATACTTCGAATCTCTCCATTCAACAATTTTTAAATCTGGATTATAAACTCCAAATA
>JAJRRO010000027.1 GCA_024279425.1 Bacteroidota bacterium
AAGATAAGACAATGCAAATACCTTGATAATATAGTAGAACAAGATCATCGTATGATCAAGTGGCGAATAATACAAGGTATGGGATTTAAGGAATTCGAATCAGCAAAAAGGACGATTGCCGGAATAGAAATAGTAAGAATGATAAAGAAAGATCAACTGTTGGACCCTAAAAATTCAATTTACAGATCCTTTATCCCATTGGCATCATAGAACAAGGTCCAAATCAAACTTTTATACTTATCTTGAACAGATGCGACAGAACCCGTTGTCCTTAACCGTTAAAAGCAAAATTGCCCCGTTATCTAGCCGCAGCAAATGTAGGTTGGGTTCGGGGTTTTTTGTGAACAATTATTTTAATTTTGGAAGATACGTTCCAATACCGAAGTTTGAACAGAAAATGTTGGTTGGGGTAGATTTAATATTAGGCCTCCACATTAGAAAGAGTCACAGAAGTGTAGTGGTTGGTCTTTCTTAATACAAGATAGAGTAGGAGAATGGCAGCTATGAATTATTGTTCTGGTAATCCTAGAGCATTCCATTCTTTGATTTTCTGGATCTTTATTTCATCCATTCTACCATTAGTCGGCATTATCCCATTTTGGCCTGTTTGAAGATCTATTCTGGCTATCAAAATATCAATATTACTGATCGTAAGGGCAAAGGTCGAAATATCCAGGCCACCTGCTGGATTTGTAGTACCATGACAAGCTGTACATTCTTGGTTAAGAATAGGCTGAATATCTGCAACATAGGTATAATATCCGCTTGTATTACCAGAGTCATCGGCAGCATTTGGGTCTCCATCAAGCAAACCATCAGTTTCCCAGTCTTTTATTAATTGAATTAAATTTTCGCCCATTCTTCCGCTTGGTGGCATAATATCATCACCATCTTCTTCTATTTCTTTAATAATATCCTCAATTTCATCTTTCGCTTTTTCATAGGTTGAAATATCAAAATGGTCTTCCGGATCTACTGGACCATGACAAGCTATACAAAGTTGGTTCAAAATTGGTTCAACATCACCGTAATAGGTGACCATTCCGTCAAAAGGATTGTCACCATTATCAGCACTATCGGTATTATTGTCCGTACTATCTGTATTTTCACCAGTATCAGCGGTATCCCCAGTATTATCAGGAACAACCGTATCATCAGTAATCTCATCTGAAGTTTCCTGGATCTCTTCAAGCGAATCTAGTGGTTCATAGAATTCACTGGTACAATTTGTAAAAAGTACACTTAAAATTATGACAAGGACTGTGAGGTGGAGCTTTTTCATAAGTATAGATTTAAAAATCAAAAAACTGCTAAATGTATAATTTATACAAGATGGGAGAAATCCATTTTTTTTACTATGATATTTATCATATTTTGAATCTCTTTATCACATGATAAAATATATTCAATGAGATATTCAAAAATTAATTCCAACTATTTAATCCTTTGAATTTATTCATGTTACCCATTATTTGTTAGAAAATTTCTCTCAAATTTGTGACCGGTTAAACATGACAAAAATCATAAACTAAGACTTCATGAGTCCTTAGATTTACCATAGGATTTTAAAAAACAAGCAAATAATAGATTTTACTAAAAATTCTAAATCGCTATGTTTCATGTGGATGGAGACATGTGGTTTACTGTCTATTCATTGAACCTACTCAGGCTAACTATGAATTGGTTATAGGTGCAACAGGCAGCCATGAAAGAATGGGTTATCAAGTATTAGGGTACAAGCTTCAAATGGTAGCAAAGGAGATTTAGCTCCTCTTGGAGTTTAAACTGGTTCTAGTTGGATACCTGAATTTAAGCGTAGACTTAACATTGGAGATACTAGAGGTGCAGAGGTTGAATTTTCATTAATTGAAGATTTTCCTTTAGAATTCGCCAAATATAATAATACAGCTATAGCACTTCGGATCAAAGCATTTCTGGGATTAAAACTTGAAACATAACAATTAGGTTGAAGTAGACAATGTTCGAAATAGAATATTCAATTTCAAAATTTGATTTAGGCCATCAAGCTATTCTCACATTTTAAATGTGCAATTATGAAAAACAAATTAAAATCAATAAGTAAAGCAGGGGTGTTAATTTTTTTACTTTCATTAAATAGTTGTTATTATAATGAAATTATAGATGATATACCACTTGATGATGTAAAAGACATTTCGTTTGCAACTGACATTCAACCTATCTTCACCAATAGTTGTGCTTCATGTCATCCAAATAGCGCACCACCTGATCTAACAGTTGGTAATTCATGGATTGCTATTATGGATGGCAACTATATAGTGCCCAATGATATAGGCGCTAGCCTTTTATACCAAACAATGATCGGAAATGGCAATATTATGCCACCAAATGGTGGTTTGCCATCTTCGGAAATAAATTTAGTTAAAAATTGGATTGAGCAAGGAGCTTTAGATAATTAACCATCAATACTATAATCATGACATATAAGAAAATAATACTTTTTGCCTTCTTATTTATCCCCTTATACCTCATATCACAAGAAAAAGTCAAGGATTCTGTAGTGGACAAACCGCAACGTCCCGCATTTGAAAGTTCCTATATCATTGAAAATCCATCTAATGTGCTATTTACTAAAAATACATTGGAGGCACAAATTTCGCACAGGTTTGGGGTAATTAATGGAGGAACAAATGATCTAGTCGGGATATGGGCCCCCTCAAACATTCGTTTTGGACTTTCCTATGCGATACATGAAAGATTGACCATTGGCTATGGAACTACCAAATTTAATCGTTTACAGGATATTAACTGGAAAATTGCCGTACTAAGACAAACACGGTCAAATAAAATTCCTGTTAGCGTATCATACTACGGTAATATTGCAATTGATGCGCGAAAAAAGGAGAATTTTAATGTAGAGGAAGACAGATATTCTTATTTCCATCAAATCATAATTGCCCATCGATTAAGTCCCAATCTTTCATTCCAAATTGCACCAAGCGTTTCCCACTATAATGTAGTTAAGTCCTTTATGGAAAGTGATAGGTTTGCAGTAGCAATGGGCGGGCGATTTAAAATAAGTCCACAAACATCGATATTGGTAGATTATAGTCAACCATTAACCAAGTTTGGCCAGGACCCGGATAAACCTAACGTGAGTTTCAATAACCCCGGTATGAGCATAGGAGCAGAATTTTCGACTTCGGGGCATGCATTCCAATTATTTATAACCAATTATAGTGGTATTATCCCTCAAAAGAACTATATGGAAAACGTAAACGATTTCTTTAATGGGGACTTTTTAATTGGGTTTAATATTACGAGAAACTATAATTTTTAATTGAATAAATCAATTTGAATTGTAAAATAACAATTAGGTAAGCTGTTTGATGTCAGCAAAAATGGGGTTCCAATTCCATAATTTTTTACATATCCAAATAACTAATATTGACTATTAATTTTTCCATGATTTTAGTTTAATAGTTACAAGAAAGTTTTTGATTTATAAAATATTTTGTGCGCACAAATTCATTCTTATTGCTATTGTTGCCGCCAAGTTGAAGGATGACACTTAACTAAATGTCCACTTTTTTGTTGCAAGTCCAATCAAACTTTTATACTTATTTTGAACAGATGCGACAGAACCGCTTTGACCCCTTATATTCGTTTTTTCGTTAAAATTTAAGTATCCTTATTAAGTTGTGTTTATTTGTTAATCTTCCTTTTCTTTATATTGTATAGCATTAGCTTCACATTTTCCTTAGAAGTAAGTGCAGGAATTATTTTTGGCTCCGTTGTGTAAGGCTGTTGTACCCAAAGCAAAAATATTTTTTCGCCCTTTTCATTATAAAATTCCTCAATAAGCCCTGCTGGCTTGTCAGGGTTATTAGTAGGGCGGTAATGAAATATACTCTTCATATTATATGAATAATTTACAGTATTACCTTCAATAGTCAAATAGAATCGTAAACTTGGGTTATTAGGGTCAGGGTCCGATTTTGATCGCCCCATAAAAGGAACCATAGTATATTTCAGCTTGAATGAGAAAGCCCTTGTGCTGATTCCCTTAGATTTTATTACCTTTCCACCATGTTCAATTGTAATATTTCCTAAATGTAATTTTTCATTCTTTGTAATGGATTTACATGTCACAATTATTAAGAATGGATCGATAGAGGCTTTTTTACTAAACGTCATTTCTCGTTCCATATACTTTGATTTATTTTCACCTAGGTCCAAATTAGCTGTATGAAAGGGCCGATAATTGCCAATAATTGAACTAGAAAATATTCCAGCAGTATTGTTAAATACTTCTCTGTCATAATATTTAAGCTCATAGTTGGGACTAGCTTCCCTACATGAAGATTTTTTTTCCTTGCTTCTCCCCAGGTAAGTAGTATTAAGTCTATCCACTCTTTTAGGGGATTTTCCTTCTAATTCGGCCGAATCCTTAAATGAATTTACGTTCCAACACACGAATCGCTCATATTGCGGATGACCTAAACCATACTTATATAAAATTGCTTCGTCAGTCTGTATCTCTGTAATCTTTTGAAGGGTAGCAATCCTATTATTGCCAGTTATGTGTCGCACTTTTCTCATAGCTTTTTCTTTGGCTTTGGCTACGTTTCTTTCCTGCTTTTTTTCACCCAAACTTTGTGCCATTCCACCAACTGCTTGTACGATTGCTGCTCCTCCTGCAACAACCTTACCTTTTGCACCAAAGGTTCGAGACGGTAATTTCGGTTTAGCTGAACTAGTCTCTCCAGTATCTAGTACGAAAGACTGAGTGACCGCTTTAGGCGCTGTTGAGGCATTCGGTAACCGCACGCCCCTGAGTCCAACGGCTTGTTTTCCAAGTGGTCTTACTTTCCCCCCCTCATTTATGTTGATAGGTTTTAAATTCATGAGGCTTCGTGCAACCCGATAATCTTCGGTGCGATTCGGGTTATTAGGAAGATGTGACTCTGGAGCAACTTTTACACCAAATGACTCAACATTTTTTACATTGTTACGGTAGGCTCTATCAAAACTCCAAACCTCAGCTTTTATTGCTTTGGCTTGAGCTAGGACCATTTGATCGCTCGCTGAAAATGCTGGTCCTTTGGCATTACGCACATACACAGTAGCTCGATCACCAAATGATCCACTTCGAGCTATTTTTATACCTAAGTCACTGAGTAACTTTCTGTTCGCTATAGCTGTTTTAGGACTATCTGGTCCAATACCGGCTATCTTTTTTCCAGGCTGTGATGTTAATTCTTCATACCCTTGCTTACTCATATATATTTTTGAGTTTGAGGCCAAGAGTTTTTTCAATGCATCAGCAGCATACTTGTTTCCGCGATTTATTGCGCCAATGACATCAGCATCTAACAGAATTTTTCTGGGCATAAGATTGCTCGTTTTTTACTAATTCCCGATGTTGTTAACTTTACGATGCTTCAAAACCTGATAACTGAATTATTACCAAACTTCCGGTATGTGGATTTATCCATCAGGCACTACACATCCTATCTGTGGGGCATTAAATTTTTTAAGTTCCCTCGCCCGCTGGTGGCGGCACCACAGTCGCATTTCCATTACCCTCAAAAACATACTTTGCTTCTATCTCAGGGTCATCAAGTTCATCATTAAGCAACCGTTGTGCATAACGCCATTTCTCCATCTTCTTCAACCTCACATCCTCCTGTGCATCCGCCACATCAATCTGTCGATGAAGCAATTTGAAATTCTCAAGTAACGGTGTAGCACCCAGCAGAGCCTCAATATAAGTCGCATTCATTGGTACCACAATTTCTTCGTCATCTCTGAGGGGCGATTG
>JAJRRO010000028.1 GCA_024279425.1 Bacteroidota bacterium
ACCATTGCCAAATACATGGGCATATCAACTGAGATAATCAGCGAAGGACTAGGCCATAAATCCTTGAAGACAACCCAAATTTACCTCAAAAATTTTCAGAACGAAGTCTTGGACGAGGCAAATGAACGCATTGTTGCATAATTGTTAATCAGAAGGTCCTTGGTCCGAGTCCAAGAGGGGGAGCTTTGCACAGATAAGCCTTTCGAGAAATCGAGAGGCTTTTTCTTTTTTTGTAGGTAGAACATAGGCACAACAAATTTGGCCAATCTAAGTGTTTTAAAAGAGGCCAAGTTTAATCATATGAAGAAAGTTTTTATCGCTCTCAATTATCAAATATATCCCTTTGATAATATTGGAAAACAATACAGTTCTATTTAAGGCTAGTTTACAATTATTTATGGGTTAATTCAATTTTTATTTTGACTCGTCGATTGAGTGCAAAAAACGGTCATAGTATACCACCCTCGCCGGACGAAAGTGAACCGTTAAAAAAGTCGATTCTATTTGTAAAAAGTCAAAGGTCTTTTTGTTAAAAAGACAATGGCCAACAAACAAATAGACATGCGAAAAGTAAAACAGATTTTCAAGTTATACAGCGAGGGCACAAGCAAGCGCCAGATAAGTTCGAGACTAGGGCTATCGCGCAACACCATCACCAAGTACATAGCTTTTTTCAAGCGTTACCAGCTTACCGATTACGAGGTCTCGGCAATGACCCTGGAAGAGCTGCACAAGCTCTTCAAATCTGATCAAAAGCCGAAAAGCGAACAGTTGTCGGCCCTGGAAAAGTACTTTCCCTATTTTGATAAAGAACTGCGCAGGACCGGAGTTACCAGACAACTGCTCTGGCAAGAATATTATGCAAAACACCCCGATGGGTTCAAGGTATCACAATTCAAGTACTGGTATAACGAATGGGCCAAAGAGGTGTCGCCCGTGATGCATTTTACGCATAAGGCGGGCGATAAACTCTTCATCGATTATACGGGCAAGAAACTCACCATTGTAGATCGTCATACGGGAGAATTGCAAGACCTGGAGGTTTTCGTATGTGTGCTGGGCAGTAGCCAATATACCTATGTAGAAGCTTGCGCAAGCCAAAAGAAGGAAGATTTCATACGTAGTGTCGAGAATGCCCTTTGGTTCTATGGCGGTGTTCCCCGCGCCCTGGTCCCCGACAATCTTAAGTCCGCCGTGACCAAGAGCAGTCGTTACGAACCCAAGGTCAATGAGACCTTTGCCGATTTTGCGGAACACTATGAAACCGCCGTACTGCCTACCAGAACATACAAGCCGAGGGACAAGGCCATAGTGGAGAATGCGGTACGTATAATATACACCAGGGTCTTCGCGCCATTACGTCATCAGACCTTCCATAGCGTACCGGACATCAACAAGGCCATACGTTCGCTCTTGGAGGGGCATAACAAAATGTCCTTCAGGGGAAGGGAGTATTCCCGTTACCCCTTGTTCGAGGAAGTGGAGAAACAAGAACTAAGGCCCTTGCCCCTAAAAAAGTACGAGATCAAATCATACGCCAAAGGAACGGTACACAAGAACAGTCACATCTACTTCAACAAGGACAAACATTACTACAGCGTTCCTTATGCGCATATAGGAAAACGCATCAAGATCATCTACTCGGATAGTCTAGTGGAGATATTCTATAAACTCGAACGTTTGGCAGCACACCCAAGGGAAAGAAAGAAATATGCCTACACAACGATTAAGGAACACATGCCCTCACATCATCGCTTTATAAGTGAATGGAGCAGCGAAAAGTTCATTGCATGGGCAGGACATATCGGGGAGAACTGCAAAACATATATTATCAAGATACTCGATAAGAAGCAGCATCCCGAACAATCCTATAAATCATGTCTGGGCGTATTGCATCTGACCAAAAAAGTAGGCAAAACCCGATTGGACAATGCCTGTAAAAGAGCATTGGACTATGGAGCATACAACTATAATATGATCGAACGCATCTTGAAAAACGGATGGGACAGCCTTGATGAGAACATCGAACAAGAAATCGATATGCCTACCCATGAAAACATCAGAGGTGGTCATTATTACAAGTAAAATAGAAACATTAAAACCGCAAATATGAATACACAAACATTAGAACAGATGAAACAATTAAGGCTCCATGGAATGCTCAGAGCCTTCAACACCAGTCTATCCTCGCAGAGTATCGACTACACCAATGATGAGCTAATCGCTTATCTGATGCAATCCGAATGGGACGATAGGCAGAACCGAAAGATAGAACGCCTGACCAAATCGGCCAAGTTCAGGTATAGTGCCGTGATGGAGAATATCGATTATGACCCGACCAGGAAGATCGACAAAAACCAAATACAACGCTTCAACAGTTGCGACTTTGTAAAGCAGAAAGGTAACATACTCATCACAGGAAGTACCGGTGCAGGAAAAAGTTATATGGCTTCTGCCATAGGCCACCAAGCCTGTTCCTTAGGTTACAAGGTCATGTACTTCAACACCACCAAACTCTTTACCATGCTAAAAACATCAAAAGCGGATGGCTCTTATATAAAGCAAATAAACAAGTTAGAAAAGCAAGACCTACTAATACTTGACGACTTTGGTCTCAAAGGTCTAGACAACATCAATAGACACTCTTTTATGGAAATCATCGAAGACAGGCATGGAAAAAATCAACTATAATAGCTTCTCAACTACCCGTAGAGGCATGGCACGAGACCATTGGCGAACAAACCATTGCAGATGCGATTTTAGACAGGCTTGTTCATACAGCTCATAGAATTGATATAAAGGGGGAATCAATGCGAAAAAAACTAAAAAATAAACAGTAAATTTAACCACAAAGGAATCGACTTTGAGCACTTAGTTTGCTATGCTCACTTTCATCCGGCGCACGTGGTTCACTTTGACCGGCTCATCCATAAAGGTCAACAAATCGGATAACAAATTATTTCAACTGTTCCAACCTATTGAAAATCAGTTTAGGTAGAAAAAGGTTCATCGGTGGGCAGCGATTCGAACCGGTATGTTTTTCTGCAATATGCAATGATTGATACACCAGTTTATTTCTTTATCTTTAGTTCCATAAAAGGTTATTTAACGAAACTATTAAAAAAGACGGAAGATGGCAATAGGGCAGCACCGACTAACTGAGTTTTTATTTTAGTGCCTTAAAACGGCCGTTATGGATGTGTAAATTAAACTCTGTCTGATGTTTCATTCCCTTCGAGGGTACCCCCAAAGGGAATGGTTGCTAAATCAAAAAGAAATGAACATATTTACTTGTTGTCTTTGAAACTTAATGTTTCTTTGATTTTCATCATTTAAACATTATAAAGAGGATTCCCTTTCTATCAATATTGGTTTTAATATAACAGTTTGGTGTTTTGTCTTAACATCTTTATTAGCAATATTATAAAAAAGTAAATTACAAGCTGTCTTACCTATTTCATAACCAGATTGATCTATGGTCGTCAAAGATGGTTCTATGACTTCTGACATAGGTTCATTACTAAAACCAACTATGGCAATCTCATCTGGAATAATTTTCCCAATACCTTTAAGATACTTTATAGCCCCAATTGCTGCCATGTCATTTGCTGAAAAAACCCCATCTACACCTTCATTATCATTAAGTATTTTTTCAATAGAATTATACCCATCTTGTTCCATAAGCCTGGATGTTATTACAAGCTCTCTGTCAAAGGAAATTCCTTGCGACTTTAAAGCTTCTTTATAGCCTTTAAGCCTGTTTTTATATATTTCCAAGGTTTGAGGTCCAGAAAAATGCACAATTTTTTTACAACCCTTGTTTATCAAGTGAATAGTAGCCTCATAGGCAGCTAACTCATCATCAATCAATACTTTACTGTTGTTGCCCAGCACTTCACAATGTCTATCAAAGAATACTAATGGAATATTATTCTGTTCAAAGTGTTTTAGGTGCCCCCCGTCCTCAGTTTCCATGGAAACTGAAACCAAAACTCCATCAACCCTATTAGAAATTAGGTTGTCGACAATACTCTTCTCCCTTTCAAGCCCTTCCAGAGATTGACATATTATTACATTATATCCTTTTGCAAATGCCATTTCTTCGATACCAGCAATAGCGGAAGAGAAAAAATGCCGTGAAATTCGGGGAACTATGACCCCAATGGTGTTTGACTTATTTTTTCTAAGATTTGAGGCTAGTAAATTTCTGTGGTAACCAAGCTTTTTAGCTTTTAAAAGTACTTTGCCTTTAGTTTTCTGTGTTACCCTATTGCTATTGTTGAGCGCTCTTGAAACTGTTGAACTATCAATTTCCAGTGCCTTTGCAATTTCATGAATGGTAGTTTTACGTTTCTTCATTTTTAATCAAACAAATTGTTCATGACATGAAAATGTCGAGTACATTTCTTCTTGTTCCAATACTTATGTTTTAAGCATAAACTATATATTCCGTATAAATTAACGGGGGTCCATTATTTAAAACACTTTCTTCAATAAAAGCATGGGGTCAAAACCCGGTCATTCGCTTTCAAATTAGTTTGTAATAAGATTTTTTTCCAGAATTCGATAAACTTTCGGATTACGGATATGCCCTATGTTTTCTCTACTATGTCTGTTACAGAAGTTTGTAGATAAAGATAGCTATCTTTTTTAAAAGTAATGTGAGAAAAGTCCAATTTAGGGGTATGCGAAGCATTAAAGATTATAGCGAAAAGTTGTTTGTTGATTTCCAGTTGGGCGAACACGAGTCGGAAGACAATTTTCATTTTAGGCCGGAAGAGGTTTTATACCTTTCATCTCAAGGCGTGTTCACAAAATATACCATAGTAGCAGTGTTCAAAAGAGCATAGTCTCTAGAGTGTTTTTTGGTGGGAGGGTTACTTAATGTTATCAGCAACAGAAAGTTGATAATCTAATTTTATATCAAAATGATTTTTTCAAACCATACCTTATAAAAAAGAAGAAAATTGCTTCAAAATTTTTCTTGAGTTTATTATGAAGAATCCCAAAGGCCTTGGTAATTTGTGCCTCCACAGTTTTAATAGAAATGTTTAGATGTTCGGCAATTTCTAGATTAGTCAATCCCTCTTTTTTGCTGAGTGTGAATATTTTACGGCATTTCGGAGGAAGGTTTTGGGCTTCTGTCGCAATCATGGAAATCATTTTATCAATGACGTTCTCATCTACATTATCGACCACGTTCGCTAAAGATTCGAAATACTCTTTCTCAAGTAGGGATACAGCCTGATTTTTTTTATAGGTATTTATAAATTCGTTATAAACAGAGGTAAATAAGAAACTCTGAAGAGAATATTTACTATTCATTTTCTCTCTGAACTGCCAGGTTTTTAGAAATACAGTTTGAACAATATCCTGGGCGAAAGCCTCATTATTAATCAGCGTAAGCGCATAGGCATACAGTCTTCTATGATATTTGTCCAGTAAATAAACATATGCCAATTCCTCTCCTTTTTTGAGCTGGGCTATTAGAAATTTTTGGTCCTCGAAATCCATTGGTAATTTTGATTATTGTATAATATTTGTCAATTTAATGACAATATAAAAAAAAATTGGAAAAAAAGTAAGGGTATTGCAGATCTGTCTTGTATTACTACATATTAACCACTTTCTCAGAAATGAGTCCGAAAATAGAAGAAATACTTGTAAAATTTTTGTCGAAATCGGCAAATACTTCAGAGTTGAACGAACTTGACCGTTGGGTTCAGAGAAGTGAAAACAGACCTATTTTCAGAAATTTTATTGAAACACATTATGCTATCACTATTGGTATGAACGAGCCGGATAAGAACGAAATACGTGAACGAATAATACGGGAAATACGAAAAGATAAAAATGTTTTTCGAAGGATGAAGTTTGCAAAATACTTAAAGTATGCTGCTATTGCTATCCTACTCATAGGAATAGGCTTTTTCTTCAGAGAGGATTTAATTACTAATCACAAGCAAGAAATCATACAACCGATCGAAGACAATATCGTTCTGGAGTTGGGCAATGGTGAAACGAGAATAATCATGGAAGGTGGTCTATCTCGAGTAACAAGTGCGGATGGGAACGTTATAGGGCAGCAAAGTGGAAATAAATTGATTTATCTAAAACCAAATATGACCGATAAGTTGATCTACAATACGCTTACAATCCCCTATGGAAAACGTTTTGATATTATCCTTTCGGATGGAACTCATATTTTTCTAAACTCCGGAAGCACAATAAAATACCCCGTTTCCTTCATACGAGGGCAAAAAAGAGAAATATTCCTTGAAGGGGAAGCTTTTTTTGAAGTTTCACATAACAAAAAAGATTCTTTTGTCGTAATAGCCAATGAAATGGAAGTAGAGGTTTACGGAACTAAGTTCAATGTAACCACTTATGAAGAAGATTTGGAAGCATCGGTCGTTTTAATCTCTGGGTCTGTGGGGTTTTCGGTAAAAGGAATGACATCTGACGATCAAGTACTACTTGAGCCGGGGTTCAAAGGTGCTTTTAATCGGAACAATATGCAAATCTCCATTGAGAAAGTCAATAAGGCTATTTATACTTCTTGGCTTAGGGGCAATATGGTCTTCAGAGATGCGCCTTTTGAAAATATTATTAAAAAATTAGAACGCCAGTACAATGTCATAATCATTAACAATAATAAAAAGCTTGCAAATGAGACTTTTAATGCGACCATTGAGGTCGACCGTGAAACTATCGAGCAAGTTTTTGAGTATTTTAAAAGAATACATCAAATCGAATATCAGATATTCAATAATAAAATTATAATTAACTGAAGAATTAATTAAATATTCTGCCTATGAACCAACTTAATTGAAAGAACACAAAAAAAATTGCACTTTGTACATCCCTTTTTACTAGGAGTAAAAGGGTTAAAAATCAGGGAATGCTGACACATCCCCCGATTATAAAATGCGGCTAACCAAAAGGAATAACCACTATTAAACATCTTAAAATTATGAAAAAAAGAGTAAAGTCCAAAGCGCTTTTGCCTTGGAAATTCGATTTTGACCTGAAAATGAAACTATCATTATTTATTGCCTGCCTGATTACGGTCGTGGGACAAGCGAATTCGGCATATTCCCAGCGCACCAAAATTTCATTGAAGCTAGATAATGTCTCCATATTGACGGTAATGGATGAAATTGAAGAGAAAACAGAATTTAGGTTTATTTTCAATACGAAAGCAGTAGATACCGACCAAAAAATTTCTATAAACATAACAAAGAAGCGAATAGACCAAATCCTTCCATTGTTGTTTCCTGAAGGTGACACCTTTTATGAGATTTACGACCGTAAGATTTTACTAAAAAAAACGAAACCTCAGAAACTGGATCAATCTTCGAATACGCTTCCAATTATTATTGAACAGTTTCAGGTTACTGGTATCGTAACCGATCAAGATGGAGGGCCTTTGCCAGCCGCAAACATTGTCGAGAAAGGAACTGTTAATGGTGTGACAACAGATTTTGATGGTAGTTTCTCCATCAGACTTGAAGATGAAAATGCTATTTTGGTGGTATCCTATATTGGTTTTACTACAAAAGAAGTGCCTGTAGATGGGCAAACAACTTTGAACATTTCATTAGAGGAGAGTACCTCGGGCTTGGGAGAAGTAGTTGTCATTGGTTATGGTTCTGTAAAGAAATCTGATTTAACAGGTTCTGTTGCTTCGATCAAATCAGAGGACTTGAATAGTTTTCCTACCGCCGATGCTATTCAGGCATTGCAAGGAAGGGCTGCGGGCGTTGTAGTGCAATCAGCAAACGGCGGTGAGCCAGGAGCGGACTATACCATAACGATCAGAGGTAATACTTCAATTAATTCTTCAAATAACCCTTTAATCGTTGTAGATGGTTTTCCACGGGCTTCTCTTCCTCCCGCTCAGGACATAAAATCTATTGAAATACTAAAAGATGCATCGGCAACTGCTATTTATGGTTCTAGAGGGGCAAATGGAGTAGTGATGGTTACTACCAAAAGAGGAAAGCCAGGAAAGCCGACAATTAATTACAGTGGTTCTTTTTCCACACAGGAAATATTAAATGAGTATGACCTTTTAGATGCACGACAATTCGCGGAGTATATGAATGAGTTGGATGTGCTTGGGGGTAATGCCCCAAATTTCACGAACCCCACATCATTAGGGACGGGAACAGATTGGCAAAATGAGATATTACAAACAGGTTTTATACAAGACCACAATCTTTCCGTTTCAGGCGGAAGTGATGATGTTCGTTATTATGTCTCTGGTACATTCTACGATCAAGAGGGCATAATTATGAACTCTGATTTTAAGAGGTATTCTTTGACCAGTAATTTAGACGCCAAAATATCCCGTCGCGCAAGAATGGGAGTAAACCTCTTCGTTAGAAGACACAGTAGTAATCAAATATCATCACAAGAAGGAACCCCAGGAAGTCAGGGAGGAGGAACACTTACTTCTGCCTTGGTTTTTACACCAACAGTTGGCGTTCTTGATAGTGATGGAATCACCTATTCTACGGATCCTAATTTGCTAGGGTTTGATAACCCTATTGCCATGATAAGGGAAAGGACATCTGAAAATATAACAGATTACCTACAATCAAGTGTTAATTTAGAATATGATGTTACAAATCATTTAAAATTCCGAACCGTTTTCGGAGCCACTATTTCTAACGGTATGTTAGGTCGATATGAATCGAGTAGATTATTTTTTGCAGGTGGTTTTGGTGGAATAGCGACTATAACCACTAGAAAGAATACCTCGTTGTTGTCGGAAAATTATTTTACCTATACCAATAGTTTTGGACGTGAGCAAGACCATGCGCTAACAGTTTTGGCCGGATTCTCCTATGGGTCAGATAAATCAGCGAACGTAACGTCAAAAGCAAGTGGATTCTTAACAGACTCTTCCCTTTATTGGAATTTGGGTTCTGCAGCTGTTTTTGAGCGGCCATCTTCCTTCCTAGGTGAAAGGGAGTTAATTTCGTACTATGGCAGGATTAACTATAATTATAAGGATCGTTATCTTTTGACCGCAACCGGGAGAAATGATGGATCTTCGACCCTTGCGGAAGGCAACAAATGGAACTTTTTTCCATCAGGTGCTTTTGCTTGGAATATGCATAATGAAAACTTCTTAAGCCAATCAAACGTTTTTAGTCGCGTAAAATTAAGGGCTAGTTATGGTATTTCAGGTAATCAATCTGTTGCTGAGTATTCTTCATTGGCAAAGTTACGTTTTGTTTTGGCCGTTTTTAACGGCTCTCCTGTTAATGCTGTGAGTCCGTTGAGCCTTGCCAATACTGAATTGACATGGGAGCGGACGGAACAAGCTGATTTTGGAGTAGATTTGGGCTTGCTCAATGATAAAATCATGTTTACGGCCGACTACTACGATATGACTACTTCAAGGCTTCTTTTTGAAGCACCGATCCCGGCTTATATAGGGGTAGGTAATACGTATTTAAAAAACATTGGGAAAACAGGCAACAAAGGAATTGAGCTATCTCTTCAGGTTCGTGATATTATTAAACCCATTAAATGGAATACCAGTTTTAATATCTCGTTCAATAAGAATGTAGTTAAAAAGCTTCCTGATGATGGTGCGGATATCTTTTACTCTTCAAGGCCAGGGAATTTCGTAGGTATAAATAATACTCATGTATTGCGAGAAGGAGAGCCCATAGGACTTATGTACGGGTATGTATATGAAGGGGTGCAACAAAGCGGTGATGAATTGCTGACCGGAGCGGAAGGTATAGGTGGTGAACGGTTTAGAGATATAACTCCAGATGGGATATTAGACGAGGAAGATCGTACCGTAATCGGCGACCCAAATCCGGATTTTAGTTGGGGATGGAACAATAGCTTTGACTTTAAAGGGTTTGATTTGAATATTTTCTTACAGGGAGTACAGGGCAATGACATGCTAAACTATTCTAGGTTTTGGCTTGAAGATGGTGTAGGGCGTAGAAACTCTACAACTGCCATGCTTGACCGGTGGACGCCTTCAAATACGGATACCGATGTGCCCAGTGCTTCCATTACCAGAATACAGCGTTTATCTAGCAGGTGGATTGAAGACGGTAGTTATATTAGGTTGAAAAACATAACATTTGGATATAGCCTTCCATATAATATTATTAATAGGTTAGGCATAAATTCTTTGAAAATTTTTGTGAGCGGTCAAAACTTGTGGACCCAAACGGATTATAAAGGTTTTGATCCAGAAGTGGGCAGCAGCGGTTCAAGTCTCACTAGGGGTATTGATTTTGGCAGTTATCCTAATACGAGAAATTTCACCCTTGGGGTAAATTTTGGATTTTAACAGAAAACTCAATTTTAAATCTTAGAAAAATGAAAAATTATATAAAAACTTTATCCCTAAGTATTTTGTTGGTATTTATGGGTTGTTCGAATTTGGAAGAAGATCCGAAATCAATTTTGGCGCCAGAAGGATTTTTTACGACTTATAACGATGTCGAAGCCAGTATTTTTGGAATCTATGGCCGTATGACTTCCGATGTGGCATGGGGAGGCGAGTTTACACAAGCATTACTCCTACTAAGCGATATTGTAGATGTAGGTCAAACGGGAGCAGCATCACAAAATTTTGAAATCAATGAATTTAGGGCAACACCTGAGCATTATTACTCTAGAATAATATGGACAAGGGCCTATGATATTATTAATGCTGCCAATACGGCTATTCAAGGAGCGCAACAAATTGATGTGGATGAGGATTTGAAGTTGAGACTAGAGGCAGAAGCCAGGGCATTAAGAGCGATCAATTACTTTACATATGCTCAGGTATTTGGTGATATGCCTTATTTTGATGAGCCAGTTTCAGAAATCTCCAAAGCACTTAAAATCGAGAAGACCCTTGAGGCCGAAATATATGCAAAGGTTGTTGAGGACCTTGAATTTGCATTTGTAGAAGGACGTTTGCCAAATGTATACGCAGGTGGTTCCAAGACTAGGGTAACACGAGGTACTGTGGCTACGGTATTGGCGGCTGTACATCTAGTTCAAGAAAATTGGCAAGCAGCATATGACAATGCCAAATGGGTAATTGACAATAAAGCTACTTTTGGATATGATTTGGTAAGTGATTATCAAGATTTATTCAATGCAGAAAAACAAGATGGTATTGCGGAACATATTTTAGCGGTAGATTTCTTAGGACAGGTTCGTCATTCTGATAATGATGATACAATGTCTCCACTAACAGGAGTAGGTGGCGTTTCAGGAAATGCCGGGGGCTGGAGTATTATAGTTCCATCCATGGATGTATACGATGACTGGGATGATCAAGACTACCGTAAAGGAGTGGCTTTTGATACTACTGTGATAAATGGAAATGGAGAAGAAATACACTATTTGGATTTTCCTCGATTAAAAAGACCTCACATAGCGAAGTACAATAGATTTATGGGTAATTCTAACGGTTCTGGAAGAAGATCAGATTTTAACTATGCGGTTTTCAGGTACGCAGAGGTATTGCTTATTGCAGCTGAAGCGCTCAATGAAGTAAGTGGCCCTACAGCAGAAGCTCAGGGGTACGTTAACCAAATCAGGGCAAGAGCCAGAATTTGGCCTACTGGTGTATCTACTTTTCCTCCTGATGTTGACGGTACAGGACTGACCAAAGAGTCATTCCTGAATATTGTGATGGAAGAAAGAAGGTTGGAATTGTCTTTTGAGTACAAAAGGTGGTTTGATATTAGAAGAAGAAAGTTAGGGGATGAAGTATTCAAAGGGTCTAATTCTTTAGAGCCACAACCTAACTTCAATTCAAGTACACATTATGTTTTACCTATTCCTCAATCTGAATTAGATGTTAATCCTAATATTACTCAAAACCCAGGGTATTAAGAATTATTAGCTTTATAGTATTGTTAGTTATGTTAGTTATGCTAGGGAAGATTCTTTATGGTTTAGAGTGTCTTCCCTTCATAATAAAAATTTCACCTGTGAAATCAAATATTTATATTCCATCGATTTTATTAATATTATTGTTCTCATGTGCAAAAGAACAGAAAAACCCAACTCTTTACCGTACAATATCTTCTGAAGAAAGTGGAATCCAATTTGGCAATTATATCACCATTAGTGATACGCTCAACTTTTTTAATTTCGGTTATATATATTCTGGAGCAGGAGTGGCGGTAGGTGACGTTAATAACGATGGATTGCAAGACATATTCTTTGTAGGCAATATGGTGGACAATAAATTATACCTCAACCTAGGAGACCTGAAATTCAAGGATATTACTACAAATGCACACTTGGAAGCTGAAAAATGTTGGAGCTCTGGAGCAACAATGATAGATGTAAATGGAGATGGTTTTTTGGATATTTATGTCTCAGTATCCGGCACAAAAAAAATGCAACGCAACAACTTACTTTATATAAACAATCAAAACCTGACTTTTACAGAGTCTGCCCAGGACAGAGGAGTTTCTGATAATGGACATAGTAGCCAATCAACTTTTTTTGATTATGATATGGACGGAGATTTAGATTTGTACGTTGCCAATTATTCACCGACCGGTTTTCAAAATCCACCGATATATTATCGCAAAAAAATGGATAGTATACAAGAAGTTGATACGGATCGGTTGTTCGAAAATGATGGAAAAGGCTACTTTAAAGATGTTACCAAAAAAGCCGGGTTATTCTCATACGGACTTTCCTTAAGCGCAACTGTAGGTGATTTTAATCAAGACGGTTGGCCCGACCTTTACGTTTCCAATGATTTTTCCACTCCTGATTATTTTTACTTCAACAATGGTGATGGCACTTTTAGGGAAGCTATAAAGGAGACCACAAAAAATATTTCGTTTTACGGGATGGGGGTAGATGTCGCTGATTTCAATAACGATGGACTACTTGATATCTTTCAAGCAGAAATGAATCCAGCAGATAATTTTAGGTCCAAGGCCAATATGAGTAGTATGAACGCTCCTATGTTTTGGGAGGCGATATCATTAGACTTCCATTATCAATATATGCAGAATAGTCTACAACTTAATCAAGGGATAAGAGAAGACAAATTACCGTTTTTCAGTAATGTTTCAAGGGCAGCGGGCCTATCCTCTACAGACTGGAGTTGGGCTCCTTTGTTTTTTGATATGGACAATGATGGTTGGAAAGATATTTTCATTACCAATGGCATCCGTAGAGATATAAATAATAAGGATTTTTTTAAACGGATTGAGAAACCTGCCTTTTTAAAGCAATTTAAAACGGTTGCCCAATTGGTAGATGCCATGCCATTCAGTAAAGTTCCGAATTGCGCTTTTAGAAATACCAAGGGTATTGAATTTGAAGACATGTCTACAGATTGGGGACTAGACTTTGAAGGGTTTTCGAACGGTGCGGCCTATAGTGACCTTGATAATGATGGTGATTTGGATATCATAATCAATAATGTAGATTCGGTAGCTGTGATATTCGAAAACCGTTCTAGTGATACTACTCAAAATCGATATCTCAGGTTTAAATTGAAAGGGCCATCCAAAAATACCTTTGGGTTGGGTACCAAAATAGAATTGAACCATAACGGAGAACGGCAGTTTCAAGAACTTACACTGACTCGTGGTTATCTGTCATCAGTAGAGCCCATTGTACACTTTGGTACTGGTAAAATGAAAATCATAGATAAAGTAACGATAACATGGCCAGACGGGAATCGACAAGAATTGTTTCAGGTGCTGACAAATAAGACATTGGTGATAGACTATAATGGCTCCAATGGGCTTGTATCTTTAAAGAAACCTTCTTCTTCAACGTATTTTAAGGAAATAAAGGAAGAAAGTGGTCTTTCATACCGGCATGTGGAAAATGATTATGACGACTTTAAGAAAGAACCATTATTGCCGCACAAGACCTCTCAATTTGGTCCTGGTATGGCTCTTGGAGATTTAAATGGCGACGGTCTTGAAGACTTATATATTGGGGGTGCGTCTGGATTTAAAGGGAAGATGTTCATTCAACAATTGAATGGAGAATTTGAAGTCTTGCCCGGCCCATGGGAGCAAGACTATCGTAATGAAGATATGGGAGCACTATTTTTTGATGTAGATAATGACAATGACCTTGACCTGTACATCGTGAGCGGTGGTAATGCATTTGAAAAAAATTCTCCATTCCTAAAAGACAGATTATACATTAATAAAGGGGATGGAAAATTTTATAAATCATCGAAAGCACTGCCAAAAATGAGAACAAGCGGGTCTTGCGTTATTCCAATAGATTTTGATGATGATGGTGATCTGGATTTATTTGTTGGAGGCAGGTTGGTTCCAGGAGAATACCCATTTCCAGCACAAAGTTACCTTTTGGAGAATGTAAGTGAAAAAGGAAGGGTAAAATTTAATAACGTCACCCAACAAAAAGCACCGGCTTTGGTAAAGCCGGGATTGGTTACAGCAGCTGTAGTAACAGATTTTGATGACGATGGGGATTCTGATTTAGTGGTAGTGGGGGAATGGATGCCAATTTCATTTTTTGAAAATGACAAAGGCAATTTCAAAAATGTCACTGAAGCATACGGACTTTCAAATACTACTGGTTGGTGGTTCAGTGTTATTGCTGATGATTTTGATGGAGATGGCAACGAAGATTTGGTCGTTGGAAATTTAGGGCAGAATTACAAATATCAGGCAACAGAAGAACAAACTTTTGATGTTTATATACGTGATTTTGACAATAACAAAAAACAGGATATAGTTTTAGGGTACTATAATAAAGGAATACAATATCCGGTACGTGGGCGTCAATGCTCAGCACAACAAATACCAGAATTGGAATTTAAGTTCAAGAGCTATACCGATTTTGCCAGGGCGACATTAAAAGATGTCTACACTGAACAAGCTTTGAATACCTCACTACATTATCAAGCTACAACATTTTCAAGCGTATTCATTAAAAATGTTGGAAGTGGTAAGATAGAGGTGACAGAACTTCCTGAAAGTGCCCAGATATCTAGTATTAATGGCATGGTATCGCGAGACTTTAATAATGATGGCCATAAGGATATATTGGCCGTTGGAAATCTATTTACATCAGAGGTCGAGACCCCTCGAAATGATGCCTCTTACGGGTTTGTGCTTACAGGCGACGGCACCGGCAATTTCTCAGGGGTACACTACAAAGAAAGTGGTTTATATGTTCCTGGAGACGCAAAGGCCTTGGGCATCTTAAAAACCACAGGTAGGAATTTGATTGTGATAGCCAATAATAATGCTCCCATGCAAGTATTTGAAATAGTAAACTAATCTCGATAAAACTTAATCTATGAATTTGTTCATAAAATTCGCCACCTTCATCCTTCTTTTTTTATGTATCCACAACAGATCGTTTGGTCAGGAAAATGTTACCGATTTGCGCAGTATGGGCTATACTATTTATCCATCTCCACAAAGAGTGGATTTAAAGAAAAAAAGTATGGTAATAAACGAATCATGGCAACTATTGACAGAGAAATTACCTTCTAAAAAGGTGGTTAATAGTTTGGTTCAAAGAGCTCAAGAACTCTATGGTTTTGCCTTTTCGGATAGTAGTACCTCTGGTCAGGTCGTATTGAGAATACGAAAAGATGCAGTTACGGAAATCTCCAATCCGGCAAATTCTGGGCAGGCATACAACATAATCATAAATTCTGAAAAAATAATAATCGAAGGAAATGGGGAAGCAGGTCTTTTCTATGGTGTTCAAAGTTTTTTACAGTTGGCGAAGCCTATAGCAGGAAATAAACTTCAACTGCCAATCGGAACAATTACCGATTGGCCTGACCTAGAACTTAGGTTCATTCATTGGGATGCTAAGCATCATCGTGATAAGATAGAGACTCTAAAGAGGTATATAGATTGGTCCGCTTATTTCAAGGTCAATGCAATTGCCTTTGAAATAGAGGATAAATATGAATACCCTAGTCATCCGATAATTGCAAGCCCCAACGCCTTTTCAAAAGAAGAGATGCAGGAATTGACAAAGTATGCCCTGGAGAGATTCATACAGTTAGTGCCTAATGTTCAGGCTCCGGCTCATATGGCCTTTGTGTTAAAGCACAAGGAATTTGAACATCTAAAAGCGGATGAGGAAAGTAATTTTCAGGCTTGTATGTGCAGTGAAGAGGCAATTGAACTTATTTTTGATATGTACCAAGATATGATCGATGCCACTCCTGGTGTAGACTACTTCTTTGTTTCAACAGATGAAGTGTACTATGCCGGTATATGCGATAAATGCAAAAAAGAATATAATGTTGAAAATCGAAGTTTGATTTGGGTGAATTATCTTAAAAAGGTAAACAGATGGATGGCAGAGCGCAACAGAAAAGTCTTGGCGTGGATAGAGTACCCGTTGTTGCCAGAACATATTTCAAAAGTACCGAACTCAGTAATCGATGGGATAATGGGGCCTCATAAAACTCCTATATGGGCTCAAAACGAGACCAAGGCAGGTGTGAAACAGTTATCGTACAGTTCAATTCAAGGCGCTGAACTTCTTTTTCCAAACTACTTTGCTACGAACTATAGGGGGCGTTCTATCAAGGGTAGGCTCAGTGACATATTCAGTGACGTCCTAGGTCGAGAAGCGGATGGGGCAGACCTTGTAGGAACGTTTGCCGCGGCATGGGACGATGCCGGTCTGCACAACGAAACATTTTGGTTGGGCTGGGCAACGGTCACACAATATGGTTGGACAAAAAATACGCCATCGATTTCACAGAACATTGTTGATTTCATGGACACTTTCTACGGCTTTGACAGTCCAGATATGGTAGGTGCATATAACGTATTGGAAGAAGGAGCAAGATTTTACGAAGACTTATGGGATAAGGATGTAGTATCAAAAGAACGTAAAACAGGGTATGGAAACTCTAATGGAAAAGGCATCGGTGGTGAAATGCGCGATTTACAAATACAATCACCACCACTACCTTCAATAAAGGATTTAAGCCTAATTCCAAATTTTCGCGTGAAGTATGGCCAAAAGATTAAAGAAGCATCAATATTACTTAAGAAAAATGAAATTCTAATGCTTCAACTGATGCGCAATATCACAAGAGTACGTCATAATCAATACAATCTTGAGGTATTATTGTCCATAGCATCTTTGGAGCGTTACGCCATGAATATCGTAATTGATCTGGCAAAAGTTGAGGACTATCTGGTGATGGCCTCAAAAGCAGGAAAAAATCACACAAAAGCCATTAATTTACTGGTAGAGGCCTATTCACTTTCTGGAGAAATAGTAAAAGACCAGAACCGAATGTGGATTGAATTAAATAATACATGGGACAAGAGTCGACTGATTAAAGGGGGAAGTATTGAAGGCAAACATTTTTATCATGTATTTGATGACGTAAAGGATCATTTTGCAGACCGCCGAAAAGGATTGGAATATATGTTGGCTCCCTTTGAACGAATTGGGATTATAGCATGGAGAAAACAATTGAGTAAGGTAATCAATACTTATGCAGATGTTCATGATATTCCTATTAAAGCCATGGATGCCGAACGTTTGGAGGATTAGTGAATGGCTAGTGACTATAGGCCATTTTGAATAGTGGAGTTAAGAAAACCCAATAAAAACCATCATTGCGAGGAACAGTCTGCCCCGAGCATCGGGAGAGTAATCTTTATGTCCCTGCTACATTTGACTGTAGGTAAGCTAAGCTCGATAAGTTTAAATTTACAATACTATGAAAAGAGAAAGAAGACACTTCGACAAGAAGTTTAAAAGAGGTTTTAAAAAAACAGGTAGATAGCACCACAAGATAATCTTTGTGCATAAACAAAGCCTTAACTGTTTCTTTTGTACTAACCAGAATAGTGATTTTGTATAGTAATTAATATTATGTGTGATGATGAATTTGTTCTATAGTTATAGATTGCTACGAATTTTCTCTTGTTTTTCGGTCATAGTTTCTTGTCATGTAGGAACTACTGATTATAAGGACAATAATGATGGTAGAAGTGATATACACTCTGTCCAATGTATCACTAAAAACAGTGGTGAGCTATCTATACTCTGTGGATTACTAAGCGCAAACGACGATATAGGGATTACAGATAGCTTTTTATCAGAAAATCCTACGGAGTCGGTTCTCGATGTTAATTCATTGGTTTCACTTTCTAGCTCGTTACCTGAATGTTCAACTAATATTTCTTGTTCTTTTGCACAAATACCTGCTGTTGAAACTATGTATGTGTGCTATAAAGGCGCCTTAGGAAATTTATCTTCTACTGTTACCGATATAGGAACTAATTGGATGTTTTTTGGTGATAGTGAGACTGCTGGTAGAGCATTAGAAGCAAGTACAAAATCACAAGTAACTGCTTTCAGTAATATTTGGAATGAAACGTTCTCTACTTCTCAATCTCCATTTACAAATGGTGTTAGTGGACGTAAATTACAAGGAACTCATGATTATTATTCATCAATCGAAGATAGGTGTAATGCGACTTTAATACATTTTCAGGAGTCTGGTTCCCAGGATTCTTCCCAAGATACACCAGAAAAATATGTTGACGTTTTTGAATCTATGGTGCTTTCTATAGTATCCGAATCTCCATATGCAGTGATTTCGACTGAAACTGCTTATTCTTTTGAGGTTGAATCAATTCAGGGAAGAGACTGGACACAGCATAATGTACTAATGCGTGAAAAAATAGATGAGCTAAAGAATGATGGGGTTGTCGTATATCTTGCTGAAGTAGATAGAAATATTAAAGAGTTAGTTGCTCAAAAAAGAAAGGAACTTGGGGTTGTGAAAGGTCAAGAATCTGTTTGGGGTGATACCGGAAATAGTATTGGAAGACATTATACCGGACTAGGGAATTTAATGATTGCCCTTAGTATTTATGATGCCTTAGGGTATAAAATTGATACTTTGGATTTAGGGGATATACCTTTTGCAAATAGTAGTACGCATGATAAGCAACTATATATTGAAATAATTAACTCCTTTTAAATCCTGTTTACGGTGACTTCATCTACATTAAACATAATTATGAAAATTGTTATTAAAACAAACTTCCCATTTACGATAATATTACTGGCGATTTTTGGTAGTCCTTTTTGCTGTATCTCCCAGGAGTTAACCAATGAATTTCAGGATAAAAGTCACTTTAGCCAGACCTTTGATGCTCAACGAAGCTACAGGGTGTATTTACCAGAAGGTTATGAAAATGGTAAAAACTATCCAGTGACCTATTTTTTCCATGGCTGGGGAGGCAGACATTTTAAAGACGACAATGCATTATTGGAATATGAAATGATAGGCGAATTAGTAGACAAGTATCAGGTGATCCTTGTCATGTGGGACGGCAGGATTATCGAAAGTGAACACAGGCCTTACAATATTGGGTGTCCTGAACAGGTTATATTTCAGGTTCAAATGAAAGACTATTTCCTAGAATTGGTGGCACATATAGATTCGACCTACAATACTTTTACCAACAGAGAGCACCGGGCGATAATTGGTTACAGCATGGGGGGTATCATGTCTTTTTTCATAGCTGGAAAATACCCTGACATGATTAGTGTAGCTGTGAATATGACAGGAAGTCCGGAGTTCAACATAGGGTACCCAAATAACAATACCCTGTATTCCTTGCGGCACACATTTGCAAATTTGAAAGACCTGAAAATCCGTTTTCACAATAGTTCGGCAGGGGAGTTAAGCGGTCAAAACAGAGAGGTTTACAAGGGTGCTCTTTGGCAGGGAGGAATGGATATTGAATATTGGGAGTTTCCCGGAGGGCATAAAGTGGATGAACGAGGAGAGACGGACGTTTTTGAAATGGCTATGAATTTTGTAGATAAGGCCTACAAAAAGCCTAAGATCAGAAATGATCAATGGTCTCATTATGACTTGTATTCAAACTACAAAGTATGGGATTACGCAGTGTTCAGTAATAAAACTACTTCAGGCTTTACATACCTTAGGAACGTATCGAAAGATGGCTTTGGTTTTCACAGTAGAAAATGGCTTCCAATAGCCCCGCCCTTAGATAATTTGACCGCTACAATTGCTACTGCTGCGATATACGAACCAGGAGCAAAATATCAAATACAACAGTATCAACAACGAGATGGAAAAGTCAAATCCACGACCAAAAAGGCGACCAATAAGGGTAAGTTGAATTTTGAACTTGATGGGAATGGCCATGAAATCGGTATTTACAAAAACGGCGGAAACCCTAAGTTGACCTATGTTGGTTATAGTTTAGAAAATGACAAGCGTTTGATTCGGGTAGGTGAAGAGAACAAATTGATAGTGCAACTAGCTAATTTGGGAGAGGAACTTGACAAGTCAAAAAAGATTACCCTGACAATAAAGAGTACAGATCGATCGGTGACGACCGATAAAGAAACATATTCACTTCTTCCCGTCAGTTTTGGATCAAGACTAATCAATACAGAACCTATTATTTTAAGATGTAACAAGCAAGCTCCTAATGATGCAGAGCCTTCTGTTGTTAAAATCACGCTCACCATTAGTTACGATTCTTTGGTTTTCAACGAAGAATTTGATGTCCCCGTGTTCTTTGATGTCCCGCAATTCGAGAACCTGACAATAGACGATGGAGTGTTGGTGAAAAATGGGGTATTTGGTTTAGGAAATGGTGACGGCGAAGTATCTCCCGGAGAACAGGTAATGGTATATGCCAACGGTTATCGAACACAACTATTTTACGATGACCCCTATATAAAAGTACTTGAAGAAAACCAGAATGCTGAAAACTTAACAGCAAAGTGGTCTTGTGACGGAACGACGATAAGTTCAATAATAAAGATTGCCGAAAATTGTCCTGACAACTACGAAATAAAGATTTTGGCAAAGTATGAAACCAAAGATTTTATGCCTATTACCAGACGATGCTTCTGGGGATTCGTCAACTTAAAAGTTAAATCAATAAAAAAATAAATAGGATGCTTGATAAGAGAACGATTTTGGCTATTGGAATATCGCTTTTTATGGGGTGTAAAGAGAAAGAACGGACAAAAGACTCTCGACAAGACCAACGTATTGGCGAAGAAATGTTTCAACATTACTATGTAGTTCAAGATCTGCCAGGTGAAACGGATTGGGGGTATGGATGTTCGGCAATGGCAGATTTCGACAAAGATGGAGATTTGGACTATGCCTTTACTGGAGCTGAGGGCTTGTACTGGTTTGAAAATCGGGAAAACATAAAGTGGATAAGACATGAAGTTGGGACCATGCCACTTAGGTTTTTGGGGGCAACGACTTTTGATGTGGACAAAGATGGTTGGGAAGATATTATCATTGGAGGGTATTGGTACAGAAATTCTCAAAATCCTAAAACTCAGGCATTTGAAAGATACCAGTTTGATGCAACAATAGCCACGAATGTCCATGATGTTGTTATGGCCGATATTGATGGAAACCAAACAAAGGATTTAGTGATATTGGGGGAAGGCGAAGGTGTGATTTGGTATGAGATACCGGAAAACCCTACGCAAGATATGATATGGAAAAAAACAATCATAACCTTGGATGTTTTGGTAGCCAACGACCGTATCCATGCAGGATTTTTTCCACAAGGCATTGATGATTTAGATGGTGATGGCGATAATGATATTGTCTTGCCTGACAGATGGTTGGAGAATATGGATAGAGGAACGAAATGGGAGAAACACCAGTTGCCCTTTGGCAAAAGAGGCCCTTTTGGTTTGTCATCTCGTAGTTGGATAATAGATATGGATGGCGATGGAGACAATGATATCGTAATGACCGACTGTGATCAACAAGCTTCCCGAGCTGCTTGGTTAGAGAACGACGGTACAGAAACTCCAGAGTTTACAGCTCATTTTTTACCAATGTCGGCACCCGGTATTAGAGGGTCTTTTCATTCACTTTATGTAGGAGATTTTGATAATGATGGAGACCAGGATATCTTCACTTGTGACCAAGAAGATGACACCCTTTCTCCTGAAGGGGCTTTCCCTCGATGGTATATATGGGAGAATGTAAGCGCCGATAATCATATTGAATTTGTCGAAAGGGTAATACTGGACAATAAAATAGGAGGCCACGATGCCCTTGTTGGTGATGTTGACGGTGATGGGGATTTAGATATTTTATCCAAAGTTTGGAACCTATGGCCGGGTAGTGCAAATGGGGGGAAAGAACATGGCGATTATTTGGAAAATAACATCAATTAATAACTTTTGAACAAACAGTGGTATTTAGAATCGACATGATAAAAAAAATAAAGAGTTACCTGTTGCTTTCCATTCTAGTACTTTTTTTATGCGCTTGTAGAAAAATCGGTACTTATGAAAACCAACGATTCAACATAATAGTCATTATTGTTGATCAACTATCCGCTGAGGTGATGAGTAATTCAGGTTGCTCTTGGGTGAAAACGCCTGCAATGGATCAACTGGCTTCTGAAGGTGTAAAGTTTACCAATGCGTATACTTCATTTCCTTTGTGCAGTCCAGCACGGGCATCATTTCTGACCGGACAACATCCCTTCAAAAGCTTTGATAAAGTGACAGAGTATAAATCGCTTGGATCTATTATGAAAGATCAAGGGTATCAAACTGAATATATTGGCAAGTGGCATGTAGGGAATACCAGAATAGTTAAAAACAAAGAGGTTTTGGAGTGGAGTGGGTTTGATAACTATCAAAATGGAAATGATCAGTTTCTGGAAGATCAAACCATTAAGTTTTTAAAAGGGGATCGCAAAACTCCATTTTTTTTAATTGCATCTTTTATGAATCCTCATGATTGCTGTGAATTGGCTCGTAAAATTGGTGGATGGAAAGTAAGAAATACCTTTGAAAAGGGCAGCTGTACTCCTGTGCTATCCGTGCCGAAAGATGCAGATATTCCGTATCCCAATACTCTGGAAGATTCTTATCCTCTACCTGAGGTTATGGTTAACCAAAAGCCTTTATCCGGAGAGAATTATGTTTCCATACGGCCAACAGGTAGTTGGTCTTCAAAAGATTGGATTACTTACCGATACGGCTATTCCCAATTAGTAGAGTGTGTGGATGCCAGAATTGGAAACATTCTAAAAACCTTGAAAGAGCAGCAATTAGATGATAATACTGTAGTTGTCTTCACTTCAGATCATGGAGATGGCATAGGTGAACATGGATGGAATCAAAAACTGGCTTTTTATGACGAAATCATTCGAGTTCCGTTTTTAATAAAAGCTCCGAATGGAATCAAGGGGAAGGTTTGTGAAGGATTGGTAAATGTAGGAATTGATTTGTTGCCTACTGTAATGAGCTTCGCCGATATTGAGCACAAGTCGTATCCGGGCGAAAGTTTGAAGTTTACAACAACTAATTTGGATAAAACTACAACAAGAGATTACCTGGTAAGTGAATTAGACTTGAGTTTACAAGGTTTGGGTACGAGTCGAGTTCCTGAAGGGGAAGACTTAGACAGATTGTTGAAATACGAATCTGCAAAGGCCAGAATGATCACCAATGGGAGGTATAAGTATATTGTCTACAATATGGGAAAGAATCCTGAAATGTTATTTGACCTTCAATCTGACCCTCATGAAACCAGAAATGTAATCAACGAAGACAGCTACACTGATGAGTTGAATGTATTGAAATTAAAACTACAGGAGCACCTGTTAAAAGTTGGAGATGATTTTCAAATGGACAACCCCACAGCAAGCTGATGGGGTATTAATATGAGTTTGTTTCACAAATCAGCCTGATGTTGAATTAAAAGAAGGGGGTAAAATAATGATTGGCAATCAATTGTAAAGTTATAGTAAATGAAGAATAATACATATGATGCCATAGTTGTAGGATCGGGAATGACCGGGGGCTGGGCGGCGAAGGAGTTGACGGAAAAAGGTCTAGAGACCCTTGTCCTTGAACGGGGAAGGGATGTAGAACATATAAAAGACTATACCACCACAACAAAAGCACCATGGGACTTTAAATATCGTGCATTTCTTTCCCGTGAAGAAAAAAAGAAGTATCACATTCAGAGCAAGAAATATAACTTTAGTGCCGCGAGCAAACCTTTTTTTGTGAATGACAAAGAACACCCTTATACTCACCCTAATGACAAGCCTTACAGATGGTTTAGGGGGTATCAAACCGGAGGACGCTCGTTAATTTGGGGTAGAGGGTCATACCGTTTCAGTGACCTTGATTTTGAAGCAAATTTGAAAGATGGCGTAGGGGTTGATTGGCCTATTAGATACAAGGATCTGTCTCTTTGGTACGATTATGTTGAAAAATTTATAGGAGTATGTGGGTCGATTGAAAATATTCCGCATTTTCCCGATGGCCAATTTTTGCCTCCTTTTGAACTGAACCATGCTGAAAAAATAATAAAAGAAAGGTTGGAGTCCCATTATACGGATCGTAAACTCATACCCAACCGGGCAGCTCACCTTACTCAGGTAAGACCAGGGCAATTCAAAGGAAGGTTCCAATGCCAAACTCGGAACATGTGTCATACGGGATGCCCGTTCGGGGCCTACTTTAGTAGTAATAGCTCAACCTTGCCAGCAGCTCATGATACCGGTAAATTAACCTTGAAATCTCATACCATTGTAATATCCATAATTTATGATGAGAGACAAGATAAGGCTATTGGAGTTAGGGTAATAGACAAAAAGACACTTGAATATACCGAATACTATGCGCGTGTAATATTTCTGTGCGCCTCTACACTCGCCTCAACGGGAATATTGTTGAATTCTAAAACGTCTAGATTTTCAGAAGGATTGGGGAATTCAAGTGGTGTTTTGGGTCATTATTTGATGGATCACCATAAAAATATTTCTTCCTCTGGAATACTGGAAGGATATGGAGATAAAATATATAAAGGATATAGACCGGCTTCTGTGGCAATACCCAGATTTAGAAATATCAATGGTCAAGAAATGGATTTTCTCAGAGGGTATGGAATTTGGGGGTCGGCTTCCCGTGAAGGAATAAATACGTCCGGAATAGGAATAGGCAACAATTTTAAAGACTCATTAACTGTTCCTGGACAATGGAAAATGAAACTCTCTGCTTATGGAGAATGTCTCCCAGACTATAGAAATAAAGTTGAATTGAATAATGAACGTAGTGATCAGTGGGGACTTCCATTGCTGAAAATAACTGCAGGATATGGGGAAAATGAGATAAAAATGAGGAAAGATATGAAAGAACAAGTAAGAGAATTACTCGAAATGGCTAGACTCAAAAATATAAAAGTTAAAGAAGGATTAAATATACAAGGTGATTCTGTACATGAAATGGGGACCGCCAGAATGGGGCATGATTCAAAAACATCGGTTCTCAATGCACAATCAATGTCACGATATTCCCAATCTTTTTGTAACAGATGGTTCATGCATGACTTCGTCAAGTTATATGAGCGCTTCCTTGACTTATATGGCCTTAACAGCTAGGGCTTGTGATTATGCGGTAAAGCAAATGATAAAGGGAAAATTCTAGTAGGAACAAATTTAAAAACAGGTACCTCTAAAGAATACAACCTTTGTATCTATACGTAAAGTCTGGCTTATTATAAAGGCGGTTTTCTTCTAGGAAATTGAAATACAACTATAAAAAAGTATGAAAAGAAAAAATATACTAATCAGCCTGTTTCTAACGGTTTTTCTTGGGTACTCTCAAGATGGGAAAGCACCTTATCTTGATTTGAAAGTAATGGAGGCCGTGCCCGAAGGGCGAACTCTTTTAAATTATCCAGAAGACCATATGAATGTAAAGGTGAATCCTCCTGGATTTACATGGATAAAGAACGAAAGAGCAAATAGCTATGATTTTATCCTTTTCAAAGATGAAAAGGTGCAAATGCAAAGAAAAAATCTATCAGGAACCATTGCTGCGTTAAAAGAGGAGCTCGTTCCAGGAGAATATAGTTGGGTCATCCTATATAATGATTCGACCGAAAAGATGTTGGGGCGTTCGAAACTAAGAAGCTTCACTTTAGATGAAGGGCGGCCATCATTGAAAATGCCTGATATGAAAGAGATTGCAGAGCGACTCAAGGATGTAAGACCAAGAATTTTTCTAACCCCATCTGTTCTTGCTCACCTTAAAAAAAATGTTGCTAACAATAAACTGCAATTCTGGAAGTTATGTCGCTCTTTGGCGGACTCAGCTTTGACCCAAGTTTTACCCCCTGAACCAGCACCCTATAAGGATAGTGTATTTGATGTATCTGAATGGCGTCGAATATATAGACCGGCCAAATCAGGTAGTGCAAACATGGTAAGAATGGCCTTGGTATGGAGAGTGACCAATGAAGGAAAGTACCTAAAAGGAGCAAAGAATTGGTTATTACATTTTGCAAGTTGGGACCCAAACGGAATAACATCTTTCAGGGTACCTCAGGCTAGTGGGTTTGTTGGAAATACAGAAGCAAGTATGCCAATGCTCGAGCGAATGTCCATGGTGTATGATTGGATTTGGGACGAGTTGAACCAAGAAGAAAAAAAAGAAATATTGGCAAGTATCAATGCAAGGGGAAACCAAATGCTGAAACGGTATACCGATCTTAATTTCATCTCGGAACCATGGGATAACCATACCGTAAGATCTCTTGCATTTACCGGATTGGCAGGACTGGCAACTTTGGGCGATCTGCCCGATGCGCAAAAGTGGCTCGACTATGTGATCCGATGCTATATAACCTCCTTTCCAACCTGGGGAGGCGATGATGGGGGATGGGCCCAAGGACTTGCATATTCCAGTGCTTACAATCTATGGCAAACTAATTTTGTCGATGCGATGAACCTCAGTACCGATGTAAATCTTTATAATAAGCCTTTCTTTCGAAACAACGGCTATTTTGGAGTGTATTGCCATCCCCCCTATGCCACATTGGGTGCGTTCGGTGATGGCGGAGATGATTCGCATAGCCCAATAGAAAAGATATTGCATAACAGATATGCCATGGCCTACAACGATCCTGTTTTGCTCTGGCAAGCGGAAAATATAGATCCATTTAAGAACAGTAAAAACCCTAACCATCCACTTCTCACTAAAGAGCATCTATGGCAAGGGTATTATATGGAAGATATCGTCAGTATCCTGACTTTGAATTCAGGAGAACTCAGGTCTATTAGTCCTTCTAAATTGCCACGGGCGAAACTTTTTAAAGATATTGGCTGGGTAGCCATGCACTCAGATATGGGCAGTGCCACTAATGATGTATGGATGCTCTTTAAATCTAGTCCGTTTGGCTCTTTCAGCCATAGTCATGCGGACCAAAATAGTTTTCAAATCAATGCTTATGGTGAATCTCTTATTATTGATTCTGGTTATTATCCATGGTATGGCAGTCCGCACCAACAGCTATGGAGCCGTCAGACCAAGGCACATAATGCCATATTGATTAACGGAAGAGGGCAATCAACTCACTCAATGAAGGCAAGTGGCACAATTGAAGCGTTCAAACATAATGACGGACTTACCATAGTGACCGGAGAATGTGCTACAGCATACAATATTCCGTTGGATAACGGAGTCATTGAGCTATGGGAGGAGTATTTGGACGAGCCAATACCAAACATGAGGCCTGAGGCCCATGATGTTCGTCGAACAGTTGTATTCAATCATGATAAGGAAAACCCATGGATTGTTGTTCAAGACTACATCAAGGCCGAAAGCCCTGCGCAATTTGATTACATGCTCCATGCTTTGGAGAAAATGAAAGTGGATAGTGATAACAAGCACATACAGATTCAAAAAGGTAATGCCATAATCGATGTGTACTTATTATCTTCAAAAGCACTAGATTTCTCACAAACAGACAAATTTACAGTTGACCCCGATGAAAGTGATGCCGGAAAACCGAACCAATGGCATTTTTCAGCGTCAAACCCAGAGCAAAGTGAGGAGATTCACTTTTTGGCACTTATGATTCCTAGACATGAAGGTGGCACGTACCTTAAAGTAAGGCGCCTTGAGTATGATGGTACTGTTCAGGGGTTTCAAATCGGAAATCAAAAGATATTGGGATGGTTTGGCAAAGGAGAAAAAGGAGATTTCTCTGTTGTTGGCCTCAAAGATGCCCAAGTTAAACTAACAATCGAAGGCGTTGGACAAAAGAAAAAGACCATTGTTCATTAATTAATAATCCGAGTTCGACCTAAGATTTGTTTACAGTTTAGATGATTTTTTATTCAATTTGAAGCTGAATCTTAGGTCGAACTCAGGTTAATATGTAGCCAATAGGGTAATTAAAACAAGATGATAATTGGATGCCAAACAAGAAATGCTTGCAGAATGGCAGTATCAAATAAAACCTAAAGTTAATGAACAATACTAAGTAGGTCTACATTATTTCAAACAAAAAAGCGATGTAGACCAAACAAAATATTCATTAGAAAGATTAGTTTCCAAGTTCATTGTACAACCAACTAAACCTAAGTTCATCTTGTTCGGGGTATGACCAATGCCCAGTGTCTTGAAAAAGATGTAATTCTTTTTCGGCGGTAATAATATTAAAGGCGGCAAAAGTTGAAGTAGGGGGGCAAGTGTAGTCGTTAAAGCCCCATGTATACCAACCTGGAACATTAATAAATCTTGCAAAATTTACAATATCGTAATATTTTGAAGTTACAATATGATCACTTTTTTGTATTTCTTTGACCTGAAACATAGCAGGCCAGCCTCCTGCGCGATTATTTAAATAACCAGTTAAGTCCGAAAGAGCTGGGTATGATGCGGCAAGACATGTTATTCTCGAATCTAGACCGGCGGTTACAATAGAGAGTGCCCCCCCTTGACTACCTCCTGTAACGGCGACATTTTCTCCATCGAATTCATCTAGGGCATAGATAAAATCGATTGCACGAATACAGCCTAAATAAACTCTCTTATAATAGTAATTATTTTTATCATCTAAATCAGAAAAATAGTAATTTCTTAAGGCCCCTGATTTTAAATCTTCATAAACTTGCGGATCCAATGTTACTGAAATACCATGAATTCCTATTCTAAGAGTAATAAAACCTTTGGCTGCACTGGCAATATCTCCACTATGAGGACGCACTCCAGCACCTGGAACATGTAAAATCGCCGGATATTTCCCTTTCTTTTTCGGCAAACAGAGAATGCCATATATTTTACCGTGTATGTTTTTCATACTTACTTCATAAACATTTACCTTGTCTGTGCATCTTTCAGGTAAAAGTCTCAACATAGGGTCAATCGAAATTTTTGCTAGCTTTTGCTTCCAGGCATCCCAAAATTCCGTAAAATCATCTGGAAGGGTTGTCGTAGGTTTAATGCTATCAACAGCATAGCCTACAGTAGAGTAATTAGAATAAGTGTACCCATCAATTTCCACATCTACAAAACATCTAATAAACCCAGGGGTTTTTAATGATGATGCTTTCACAGTTACTGATCCGTTTTTTAATTTCACAATTCCCTCTTCAGTTATGGGCATTCTTTCTTGTCTAATTCTATATTTTATATGTACATCAAGCGGAATATTATTCTTATATACTATAATGTTAAAAACGACCTCGTCTCCAATGTTATATTTCCAATCGGCATGGTCTGGTGTTATCACAATATTGACTAACTCCTTTCGGGGTTGTGCCTGAACAATACAAACACAAAACACCATGCTTATATACACTAATAGAAATCTCTTCATTTCCCTCCGTATTCCCTTCATGGTTCTTAAGAATTTTTATTTAAAATATATTGGTTGCTTCAATTTTATACGGATATTGCCAACATCAATCAATAGTTATGATAACGGAAGTTGAAGAAATGGCTTTAATCTGTGCTGCTATAGAGATTGTCTCATTTTAGGCTTTGTGATAACGTTCCTTGCCCGGGTCTGTCACCCTGACTAGTATCATCAATAGCTATCCAAATGCTCTTGTCTTGAAACGTTCTTCAACACTTTATCCATATGAAAGAAAAGAGATATTAATTAGATTTAAATCTTTTTTCCCTGAGCATTGCTTCCAAAAAATAATAATCCCCGTAGACGATAGGCCCATCAATCTCATCATTCGCAGGCCAATTTCCCGTACTAGAATCTAAAATAAAGGGTCCTTCTTTATTCTCTAGAATGTACTTCTTTGATTTAAGTGTCTCTAAAACCTTTTGAGAATAAACCACATATTTCTTGTTTTCGGTATATGAATATAATTCAAATAAGGCAGAAGCGACTATTGCAGATGCAGATACGTCTCTTGGAGCATTTGGAATATTAGGATCTGCGAAATCCCAATAGGGTATACCATCTTCAGGTAAATTTTTATGTTTTAGATAATATGTTGCTGTTAGCTCTGCCTGATTAAGGTATGAAATCTCCTTTGTATATCTATATGCCATTGTATATCCATATATAGCCCATGCCTGACCTCTGGCCCAAGAAGATTCATCGTTGAACCCTTGATGGGTCATCTTATTCCTGACCGTTCCATGAATGGTATCATAATCCACTACATGATAAGTGCTATTATCAACTCTGAAGTGATTCTCTAGTGTTGTATTGGCATGCTGTACGGCTAATTGATGATAAATGCTGTCGCCAGAAATTTTAGTGGCCTCGAACAACAGCTCTAGATTCATCATATTATCTATGATAACAGGAAATTCCCATAAATCCTTACCAAAGTCCCATGAAAGTATGCTACCGACATTTTTGTTGAATCTTTTACTTAAAGAACGTGCGGCTTCTAAAATTACATTTTGATATTCCTTTTTTTCAATAGCTTTGTGTCCTGTGCCAAAACTGCAGTAAATCATAAACCCGGTATCATGTGATCTATCGTTGTATTTTTCTTTTTCCATAAAAGCAGTCCATTCGATTGCTTTTTCCATGTATTCCATATTTTCTGTAAGTTGGTATAGAAGCCATAGACTACCAGGGAAAAAACCACTTGTCCAATCTTTTGATCCATTTTTCCTAATAACTTTAGTTTTGGTTGACATACTCCTAGGAAAAGCTAAGGAATCTGCCCTATACTCAAGAAGTTTTCGATATCTTATTTCCAAAAGCGAATCAATATCTGCTGTTATCATTTCATTCTTTGAGGTGTTATTCGACTTACATGCCACAAAAAACGATAAACATCCTATGATGATACCCAAATATTTTATTTTAAACATATATGTATTGGTTTTGTTTTAATAGAAACATCGCGTTTAGTTACTGGAAACCCCAATATAACAATGTAAAAATAGTCTTTTTTTGAGTATTTATACAATCGATTGTATTATTTCTTATTTTTGTAAAAAATCGCTCTTAAATCCATAAAGTAGTTTAAAAGCAATTCTAAAATACACTTTCTTTATAAAATAAAAAACAAAATGTCAACAACTTACGAAACAAGATATGCATCAAGCCCAGAAGCTATAAAACAGTACAGCACAACATTGTTGAGGAGTGAGTTCCTTATTGATAATCTTATGCAAGAAGGAAAAATCAATCTGACCTATACTCACTATGACCGATATATTGCAGGTTCAGTGGTTCCATTGAACACTTTGAAGTTAGAAGCTATAGACCCTTTAAAGTCATCTTATTTTTTAGAACGTAGGGAATTGGGCGTCATCAATGTTGGTGAGAGCGGTTCTATTGAGGTCGATGGAACTTTATATGCTTTGGAACATAGAGATGCATTATATATTGGCATGGGTAACAAAGAAATTGTTTTCAAAAGCGATAACGCAGACAAACCCGCAAAATTCTATTTGAATTCTGCCCCTGCACATACTAATTATCCGACCCGAAAAGTAAGCTTGACCGAAGCCAATAAATTAGAACTAGGTTCTATGGTGACGGCAAACCATCGTACCGTGAGCCAAATGATAATAGGTGGTGTAGTGACAACCTGCCAATTACAAATGGGGATGACAACACTAAAAACAGGAAGTGTGTGGAACACAATGCCAGCCCATGTACACGACCGTCGTATGGAAATATATTTCTATTTGGATATGCCAGAGGAACAAGCAGTATGCCATTTCATGGGACAGCCTACCGAAACCAGACATATTTGGGTGCATAACCATCAAGCGGTCATCTCACCGCCATGGTCTATCCATTGCGGTTCGGGAACATCAAACTATACTTTTATTTGGGGAATGGCCGGTGAAAATTTGGATTACAATGATATGGATGTAGCAAAGATTACAGAATTAAGATAATTGGATATGAGAATTTCGTTGTTTGATTTAAAAGGAAAAGTGGCATTGGTAACAGGAAGTACACATGGATTAGGAATGGCTATGGCCAAAGGTCTTGGTAAGGCCGGAGCTACGATAATCGTGAATGGGAATTCTTCCCAAGAAAAAGTTGATGAAGCCGTCAAGTTTTATGAGGCTGAGAAAATAAAGGCTGTAGGGTACAAGTTTAATGTTGCCGATGAAGCTGAAGTTATCGAGGCGGTTCAAAAGATCCATCGTGAAGTCGGCCCTATTGATATCCTCATCAACAATGCGGGCATTATAAAGCGTACACCACTTGAAGAAATGGAAGTGGCCGACTTTAAAGAAGTTATAAACATAGATTTAGTAAGTCCGTTTATAGTTTCTAAACATGTGGTAAAAAGTATGATAATTAGAAAACAAGGGAAAATCATTAATATATGCTCCATGATGAGTGAATTGGGCAGAAATACAGTTGGCGCTTATGCGGCTGCAAAGGGTGGGCTGAAAATGTTGACACAAAATATGGCGACGGAATGGGCCAAGCACAATATTCAAATCAATGGAATCGGTCCCGGATATTTTGCAACAACGCAAACTACTTCAATTAGAGTTGATGGTCATCCGTTTAACGAATTTATTATTAATAGAACTCCAGCTGCTAAATGGGGGAATCCCAAGGATTTAGAAGGTGCAGCCATTTTTTTGGCGTCTAAAGCCAGTGATTTTGTAAATGGTCATATCTTGTATGTCGATGGCGGAATTCTTGCAACGATAGGAAAACCTTTAGACGAAAATTAACACCAACTAATTATGCGCAACTATCTCCTAATTCTCATCGCAAGCATTTTTATCACTTGTTCGCATAAAGAACAGAAGAATAAAATAATCGTAATCAAAAACATACTGAACATAGATAGGTCTTTTGAAACTGTAGAGCTTGCCAAAGAATTATTTGGCATGAACGGGCAGAAAAAATTAGAGCTATATGGCATTAGAGATATGGATTCCAAAGAATTTCTAGTCACTCAACCCATTGATAATGATGGTGATGGAATCTATGACGTTCTATTGTTTCAACCTAAGATTTTAAAGCGGTCGGAAAAAAAGTTTGAAATTGTACTAAATGCACCTACTTTAGAAAAAGATAGCGTTATGAGTTGTTATTCAAGATTCGTTCCTGAAAGAACAGATGATTACGCCTGGGAAAATAATAGAGTAGCCTTTCGAACCTATGGCCCCATGGCGCAGAAAATGGTGGAGGAGGGTATTTCTGGGGGCACGCTATCAAGTGGTATTGATGCATGGTTAAAAAAGGTAGAATATCCCATTATAAATAAGTGGTATGAAAAAACTACTACAGGAAAGGGCAGCTATCATAAAGATACAGGAGAAGGTCTTGACAATTTTCATGTAGGAAATAGCAGAGGAGTTGGTGGTACTGCGGTAAAAGTGGATAGCATTTATTTTTTTTCCAAAAATTTTATTTCTTGGAAGACTATGAGCAATGGCCCCATACGAACTAGTTTTACATTGGAGTATAATAATTGGTCAGCTGGTGGTACAATTATTAAAGAGGTTAAAAACATTTCTTTGGATTTTGGTAGTAATTTATCTAGATACGAAGTCCTTATCGAAGGAAAAAATCAAATCTCCGCGGGTCTAACATTACATGAAAACGATGGAGTCGTAAATGCCAATGCTGCTAATGGTTATATTAGCTACTGGCAACCGCATGAAAACTCCGAATTGGGTATGGCAATAGTAGTTCCACAAGAATATTATAATGGGCATGAAAAATACGAGACTCCGGAATTAGATTTAAGTAACCTATTCGTCTATTTAAAAGTAATGAACAACAAGGTTATATATTATGCGGGTTTTGGATGGAAAGAGAACGGTCAATTTAAAACGAACAAAGAATGGGAAAACTATTTGGAGCAGTTTTCCAAAAAAATTAACAATCCACTTATCATAGAAATTAGATAAAATCCTCACGAATTAATGTTCAAAATTGAACCTAAAGAAAATAGAATGATTAATAATTCAAATACTAGAAGAAATTTTATAAAAAAAACCGCTGCTACTTCTGCTCTATTTATTGCAGGGGGCCTTATTGCCTCGATTTAGTGCCAAAAGTTATGCCCGTATTTTGGGGTCGAATGAAAGGATAAATGTTTCTATAATGGGTGTTAATAGTCGTGGGAATGCCCTGGCTAATTTTTTTTCCGGCTGTATTTACAAATGTGCTCGAGCACATTTGTAAATACACTAACTTAAATGAATAGATTATGAGTGGAAGTTTATTTTCAGGATGCGGAGGATTCGATTTAGGATTTAAAAATGCTGGTTTTGAATTAGCTTGGGCCAATGATATCGATAGCGATGCTTGTACAACATATAGGAAAAACATTGGAGAAATTATTGAGGGAAGCATTCATGATATTGATATAACTAAACTTTCTAAAATTGATGTATTAACAGCTGGATTCCCTTGCCAGCCTTTTTCTATTGCTGGTTCGAGAAAAGGTATTAACGATAATAAAGGTACCCTTGTGGATGAAACCATTCAAAGAGCAAGATACCGAGAAGGTTATAAAAAAGAAGTATTTATGAGGAAGGGAGAAGTCTATAAGCTAGTGCTATCCTTAATGAATACCAGTAATTATTTCAAAAAGGGCACCGGATAAGAATCGAAATCTCCAGTAGCAATTTCCCAAGGTTTGAGAGAAACTTGAACACCTGAGGCAATAATTATGATGAGTCTATAGGGGTTACGGCCAATAATAAAATTCATCATTCCAAAATGTATCCCTCGCAAATTAGATTACCTATAGTGCGGTAGTTGTTAAATAAAGATTCAATTTTAAAGCTTTTATTACCAAAAACCATAAAATTAAAACCCTTAAAAATGAAGAATTCATTTCTCTTTCTAACCATAATTCTCATGCTCTTTAGCTGTGACAAAAAAAAAGAAGAAGCTAAGAATCTTGAAAAAACCAAACAAAATGATAAGCCCAATATCATATTGATTGTTTCAGATGATCACGGGACTGATGATTTGGGCTGCTATGGTAACACCGCGATACAAACGCCTCATTTGGATAAACTGGCCTCTGAAGGAGTCCGGTTCACGAAAGCATATTGCACCACGGCTTCGTGTAGCGCCAGTAGGTCGGTAATTCTTACAGGGCTATATAATCATGCCAACGGGCAATTTGGACACGTGCACGGCTACAACCATTTTTCCGCTTTTGACAAGATAAAAAGCTTACCCGTTATCCTAAACGAGCATGGGTACAAAACGGCTAGAATCGGTAAATACCACATCGGTCCTGAAAAGGTTTTTCAATTTGACGAAGCCTTAAAGGCAAGTTCTCGAAATTCGATAGAAATGGCCGATATAAGTAACAAGTTTATCACCGAGAACAAAGAAAATCCCTTCTTTCTATATTTCTGTACAAGCGATCCTCACAGAGGAGGAGGGAAACTAACAGAAAGCGAATATCAACCCGACAGATTTGGAAACAAAGACGAGGGTTATGAAGGCGTGAAAAGAGTATTAACACCTGCATTAGATGTTAGTGTTCCTGAGTATTTGCCTGACAATTCGGCCAGTAGATCAGAGCTTTCCCAATACTATGAATCAGTAAACCGAATGGATCAAGGTGTAGGCAAATTGGTGCAGCACCTTAAAGATGCCAAAATTTATGATAATACAATTATTATTTACATCTCTGACAATGGTATTGCTTTTCCTGGAGCAAAAACCAACTTATACGATCCAGGTATGCGATTGCCTTGTATTATCAGAAATCCGCTAATCCCAAAAGTAGCCGAAACTTCCGATGCCATGGTCAATTGGGCTGACCTTACACCAACTATTCTCGATTTTGCAGGAATATACAAGCCCAATATGCTATTAGATTATATTCCTGAAAAGGGAAAAAGTGAACCTAAAGGTTTGGGTGTTTTTAAGGATTTTCAGGGAAGGTCTTTCAAAGAGGTTATGCAAACGGGGGACACTAAAGGATGGGACGAGACTTATGCATCGCACACCTTTCATGAAATTACCATGTATTACCCCATGCGCGTTGCTATGGACAGAAAACATAAACTCATCTGGAACATAGCCCATGGATTGGAATACCCATTTGCCTCAGATCTTTGGGCTTCGGCTACTTGGCAAAGCGTTCTAAGCGAAACAGGAGAACAATTGTACGGTGCCCGACCGGTGAAAAGTTATCTGAACCGGCCCGAGTTTGAACTTTTCGACTTGCAAGCAGATCCCTTGGAAGCAAAAAATTTGGCCTACAACCCTGAATACAAAGATGTATTGGATGGCATGAAGGCGAAAATGAAGGCTTTTCAGAAAAATACCAAAGACCCTTGGCACGTGAAATGGACCCATGAATAATATATATGGATATATCATTGGTAAGCAACTACAACATAGAATTCTTTATTCTATTAATGAAAATTTCTTGGCGTCATTTGGTGCAAAAGAATCCTTTTGAAGGTAAACCAACATTGAAGTTATATTCTGAGTTTATCAAAAAAGGCTTTTTTCCTGTATCATTGTGGTGCATCTGTTTAAACTAGAAAATCATTGGCAACGACCAATAAATCCAGCATATTGTTTCCGTTATAGTCATGAACGATAATATCAGGGAAGAAAGATATTGGGGTATATTCCAACAGCGGTTTATTTCAAACTTTCCTTTACTAACATTAATTAAGTGTGCCGATGTCCTAACTTTATGCCCTGTTATAAGTCCTTTTAAAGGGACACCCTTTTTTACTGTAAGATTTAATTTGCAGGCCTAATAAGGTTAGACTTATAAACTACCCTCCAACCTTCCTGCCATCCAATAAATGGATAATGCGTTCACCATATTCCGCATTTTTTTCAGAATGCGTTACTTGGATGATGGTTACCCCCTCTTCATTCAGTTGCTTGAAAAGATCCATTATTTCCTCGCCCTGTTTGGAATTCAGATTGCCTGTTGGCTCATCGGCCAAGATGAGTTTAGGTTTTGAAATGAGGGCACGGGCAACGCCTACCAACTGTTGTTGTCCTCCACTTAGTTGGGTCGGGAACAAATCTTTTTTACCGACGATATTAAAGCGATCCAACATATCGGCTACCATCGCCTTGCGTTCGGAACCAGAGATTTTTTTGTAGAGCAAGGGCATTTCCAAATTTTCATAGACCGTAAGTTCATCGATCAAATGATAAGCCTGGAAAACAAAACCGATATACTGCTTATACAAATTCGCGCGGTGTTTTTCTTTGAGTTGGTGAACAGGTTCGTCCAAAAAACTGTATTCACCTTCGTTAAAATCATCGAGCATCCCGATGACATTTAGCAAAGTAGACTTTCCCGATCCGGAAGGCCCCATCACGGAAATAAATTCACCTTCTTCGACTTCAAAATTGATGTCTTTTAACAGGAAGATACGCTGCCCTCCCGATTGTACCCATTTAAAAATGTTGTTTAGTTGTAAAAGCATTGTTTTTTCGTTTTTTCATTAATAGTTATTCGTTCATCGATGATAGTTGGCACTTAACTTCGTATTACCTAATATCAACTTTATATTGCTTCAGTCAATCCTCAATGCATCAGAAGGATTGGCCGTAGCTGCTTTCCAACTTTGCCAACTCACCGTCATCAAGGTAATGAGCAGTGTAATCCCACCTGCCAAAGCAAACACCCACCAACTTAGGTTGATTTTATAAGCGAAACCTTGGAGCCACATATACATGGCGTAATATGCAACGGGTGTTGCAAACAAGAAGGCAATGGCCACCCATTTTAAAAAATCTTTATTGAGCATCACTATTATTTGTGAGATTTTTGCCCCGTTGACCTTTCTTATACTGATCTCCTTGACCTTTCTTTGAGCTATTAACAATGATATTCCCAACAATCCCATGGAACAGATGAATAAAGAAATCATGGTGAACAAAGTCAATAACTTGGCTTGCAATAATTCAGTCTTATATACCTTTCTGTACATAGTATTTACATGCTCATAGGAAAGCGGATACTTAGGGAACAAGCCTGACCAAATCTTTTGGATATCGTCCAAAGCTATTCTTTCCATTTGGGGCCTATAGGAGACCACAATATTGGGTAACCAGCTATCTTCCCTTTTGAACATCACCAAAGGTTCAACTTTAGTTTGCACTCCTGAAAGATGAAAATCCTTTACTACACCAATAATCTTTCCATCTGGAAGATCAACCCCCTCAACAGGGGAAACAATCTTAAATTCCTTATCAACCACTTCATTGGGATTGTGGAACCCTAAATAATGTAAGGCAGTTTCATTGATAATATATTCCCCAGCACCATCATTATCAGTATTTTTTTCCGAGAAGTTCACACCACTTAGGAAAGTTAATTCAAATAAGTTGGCAAGAGAATAATCACATGGAAAAACACCAATGGATTTCGTATTCTCTTTGTCATTGGGACGGCCTTCCATTTCAAAGGAAAACATATCATGGGTCTCCCCTCCCGGCGGATCCAACATAGCAGAAACAGAAACAATGGCATTTTGTTTCAATAATTCAGATTTAAAGACTTTAAATTCTTTTTGAATATCGGAATGAACAGATTCAATACAAATAATATTTTTATCCTCTGAATCCATTGAATGGTCAAGGGCGAACTCAGTTTGTCTTGAAATAATGATTACCACCATAAGAAGTATCATAGTAAGAGAATATTGGGCAATCAGTATTCTTTTATGGGAATTGGTATTTCCTTTTTCCCTTAAAGATCGGCCTAATTTAAACTGACCAATACGATTCTTTATTGCCGGCTGTAGACCAGATATGACTGCCATAAAACCAAAAACCAAAACAATGCCCAAAGCAAACATTTCGTTACCCAGGAGCAGATCTATTTGGTAATAATCTAGAATTATATCGTTTATTTTACCGACCAGCACAGCCATAATTGCTATTGCCAATAACACCACAACAAGGCTTTCGATCATAAAATACTTCAGGTTTACCAGTTTTGATGAACCCAACACTTGATTTAAGGCAATAAACTTTTTGAAAAACCCAGCCATTGCCAAGTTCAAACTAGCATAATTACTAATTGAGATAAACAGTAATATTAATGCCGCAATTGATAGTGCGTAAATATTGGCCATATTACCGTTGAGCTCTATCTCGCGCAGTAAATGGGAACTCAAATGAATCTCTTTGATATTTTGCAAGTAGGCCTTGGTTTCTTTTGAGTCGGCTTCATTACCAGATCGTTCCGTCATTAATTGGGATAATGAGGATGTAATAATGGGTACGTTCGCATTTTGGCCCAATAAAAGATAGGTATAGGCCCAACCTTCAATTTTATCCTTTCCTGGCGAAATAATAAAATCAGGATGGAAATGGCTATTCTGTGGAAAATCCCGCATTACCCCTATTATGGTAAAATCAGCTTTTTCCGAATTAAATTGACCTGCCGGCAACGAAATAATCTGATCAATGGGGTTCGAATTACCGAATACTTTTCGGGCAAATGATTCGGAAACAACCATTGTTCCAGGATTAGTCAAAACCGAAGATCGGTCACCTCTTAACAATTCAGCATCAAAAATCTCAAAAAAGGTATTATCACAACTAAATGCCTCCGTGATGGAATAATATTGTTCCCCGTGCAAAACCAACCCTCCCCTAATAGGTGCAAGTCGTACAAACTTTTCAATTTCGGGAATCTGATTTACCAAATCAGGCACCTGTTCTGAATTATAAATTCGGGCAAAATGATTGTTATCCAACATTTCCGGATTGGTAGTTGTCAACCTAAATATGTGATCAGCCTTTTTATGGAATCCGTCATAACTCATCTCATTTTTAAGAAAAAGGGAAATGAACAACACCCCGATGAGACCAAGGGAAAGTCCGACCACTTTGACCAAGTTTAAAAATGGTCTTTTCAATATGTTTCTAACTGCAAATTTTAAAAGCATAATCACTTATTGAATTATTCTTCCCTTAAAGCATTCACAGGATTCCTGTTCGCCGCCCGTATCGCCTGACTACCTACCGTAAGCATGGCAACGACCAAAGCGACCAATCCCGCTCCAATAAAATACCAAACTTGTAATGGAATTCTATACGCAAAACCCGAAAGCCAATTGTTCGCCAATAGGTAGGCAATGGGCAATGCAATTAAAACAGCGATTAAAACAAGTTTGGCGAATTCGCTCGATAGCATTACCGTTACCTGAACGGCATTTTGGCCCAACACTTTTCGGATGCCAATTTCTTTTCTTCTGCGCTCAGCTGTAAAAGTTGCCAACCCGAATAATCCTAAACAGGAAATCAGTATTGCGAGACCAGCGAAGTATTTGGAGAGTGTGGCCACCTGTTGTTCAGAGACGTATTGGGCTTCGTAGGCTTGATTAAGAAAATGATATTCAAAAGGAAATCCAGGATTAAAAGAACCAAATATTCCTTCTAGTTTTGAGATGGTTTCTTGTTCCCTTCCTTTTTCGATTTTGACCATGACCTTATCAGTCCATGAGGGCTGTAAAACCATAAATAAAGGATTAACCTTCTCATGCAAAGAGGCAAAATGAAAATTTTTGGTAATGCCTAGTATCTCAAGTTTTGTTCCTTGAATGGAAATCGTTTTGCCGATTGGATCTTTCAACGTCATATAGTCAATGGCAGCTTCATTAAATATGATTTTGGAATCGTCAGTGCCAAAATCATTGGAAAAAGCCCTCCCTGATTTCATTTCAATGCCCAAAGTCTCAATGGTTTCTGTACTTACGGCCCTCATTTGAAACGAAGTTCGGTCAGTAATGTCTTTTCCTTCCCATTCATCAATAACCCACCCGTTCAAGTTACCGCCGACAATATGATCAGCGATGCTTCCGGCATTTATAACACCAGGGATATTTCTGGTTTCGTCCAAAAAGGTTTCAAGATTTTCCTTGATTTGTCCTTCCACATCCACATAAAGGATATTGTCCCTATTGTATCCCAAGTTCTTGGTCTGGGTATATTCTATCTGTTTATAGACTACCACGACACCGACAATTAAAAGTACAGATAGGGCAAATTGAAAAACGACCAACCCCTTTCGGATCCATAATTCACCAACGACATTGCTTATTTTTCCCTTAAGCACGGCAACAGGTTTAAAACCTGAAAGGTAAAGTGCCGGGTAACTTCCTGCCATAAGTCCTGCTAAAATTGTAATTCCTACCATAACCGCAATTGATCGAACCCCAAAATCAACTACCAATTGTTTTCCGGTAATGTTATTGAATTGGGGAAGCAAAATCCAAACAAGGACCAATGCTATAATCAAGGACAAAAATGCCATTGTTACCGATTCCCCAAAAAATTGAAACACTAGCGTATTGCGCTTTGCACCCATTGCCTTTTTTACACCAATTTCGCGCAACCGTCTAGATGCATTAGCAGTGGAAAGGTTCATGAAATTGATACATGCAATAATCAATATAAAAATTGCGATCAACGAAAACAATCTTACATAGGCAATCCGCCCACCTACTTGTTTCCCGTTTTCATACTTACTGTAGAGATAGATATCGGAATACTTTCGTAAGGCTATGGAAAATGGACTTGCCTCCTTGGTCTTGTTATAGGCGTAATCGGCAATCTTACGGTTGAACTGCTCGATGCTTGTACCCTCTTTTAAGGTTAGATAGGTCTGTACGGTGTTCACTTCCCAATTGGTTACTAGGTCATTTTCTTCTTTGTAGGCCTCAAACGGTAAGATAATATCGAATTGTACGGATGAATTAGAAGGTGTACCCGCAAATACCCCTGAAACCTGATATTTTTTGTCGTGTTCCAATTCCACAACTTTTCCAATCATATTATCGGCAGAACCAAACAGGTTCAATGCCATTTTTTCTGAAAGTACTACCGAATTTTTATCAGACAGCACTTGATTTTCATCCCCTTGCAAAAGGTCAAAGGAAAACATCTTGAAGTAATCGGGACTGGCATAATGTATCTTTGCCTTGAAGTTATTTTTCCCAATTGAGAGGGTCAGGCCATCGTCCAATATTCTACTTGCTACAATATGTTCGATTTCGGGCATTTCTTCAATCATTGTTTCTGCAAGAAGACCTGCAGTAAAATCCCCGGTTTCAATAGTCCCATCAGGGTCTTGATAGTGCGTTATGACTTGAAAGAGCTGGCTATCCTTTTTATGAAACTTATCAACCGTAAGTTCATCGGTTACCCAAAGAAAAATAAGGAGTACACAGGCCAACGCAGTAGAAAGGCCAATGCTGTTAATCAAAAAAGCAATTTTATGCTTTTTTATGTTCCTGAAAAATAGCTTTAGATTGTGTTTTAACATGATTTCCTTTATTTTTGATTGATTAAAATAATTTTATTCTTCCCTTAATGAATTCACTGGATTCCTGTTCGCCGCCCGTATCGCCTCACTGCCTACTGTGAGCATGGCAACGACCAATGCCACCAATCCCGCTCCAATAAAATACCAAACCTGCAAGGGAATACGATAGGCAAAACCAGACAGCCAGTTGTTGGCCAATAAATACGCAATCGGCAATGCAATAAGAATAGATAGTAGGACCAGCTTCGCAAACTCACTTGAGAGCATTACTGTGACCTGAGCCGCACTTTGCCCTAATACTTTTCGAATGCCGATTTCTTTTTTACGTCGCTCTGCTGTAAAAATAGCCAGTCCAAACAAGCCTAAACAGGAAATCAATATGGCGAGACCTGCAAAATATTTCGATAAAGTAGCGACCCTGCTTTCCGATTCGTAAAGGGCTTGATAATTTTCGTTTAAAAAATCAAACTCAAAGGGCATCCCCGAAATAAAATAGTCCTGATAGACTTTTTTTATTCGTTCGATGGTTGCCGTCTCTTTGCTGGATTCCATCTTGACCATAATGTTGGAGGCGAAATTACTATTGCTCAAGGTCATGAATACGGGCAAAACTTTCTTGTACAGCTTGTCGATATGAAAGTTCTTTACTATTCCGATTATCTCCCGATCTTCACCCCAAAGGTTTATGACTTTTCCGATTGGATTTTTCATTCCCATTTGTTCGATGGCCGCCTCGTTGAAAATAATCTTTTCGTTTTCGGTCTGGAATTTTTTGGAATAAGTTCTACCTTCCTTCAATTCGATTTGCATAGTCTCTATAAAATCATAGCCGCCGGCTATTTGGGCGAAAAGTGCATCTTGCTCATTATTCTGCCCAGGCCAACTAAGACCAGTAGTCGTTCCAAAGTCGGCCATCATGGTATGCCTAAAGTTCGAGGCGTTTACTACTCCAGGCGTATTTTTCAACAGTCCTACAAAATTCTCGATATCCCCGGTACTCATTCCCGTCGCATCCTCGGTCTTATTCAGATTGGCCTCCATCACACCTGATGAGAACCAAATAACATTTTCTTTGTTAAAACCTAGATTTTTGCTTTGAATGAATTCCATCTGCTTATAAACGATAAAGACGGACACTATAAGAATTACCGAAATCACAAACTGGAATATAACCAATCCCTTTCGGGCGAAATTTCCTCCAAAATTTTTAACCAACCGTCCCTTTAAGCCATTGAGTACAGAAAGACCAGACAGATACAATGCAGGGTAAATGCCTGCAGCGATTCCTGTAAATAAGGTGATCAGTAATATGCCCAGCAACAGGTCAATACTAACATTCAAAGTCAAGGCCTTTCCTGAAATTTCGTTGAATTGTGACAACAAGAGTTTCACGATTACCAAAGCCAATAGCATGGCGATAGTAGCAGTTACGATAGATTCGGCCGTAAACTGGACCATCAAACTCTTTCTTTTTGCCCCGACCGATTTTTTGACCCCTATTTCCTTGATACGGGTGGAGGCTTTTGCCGTTGCCATATTGATAAAATTAACACAGGCAATTACCAATATCAGCAGAGCGATGATTGAAAACAAGCGTACGTATTGTATCCTTCCGCCAGAAACCATCCCATATTCATAGTTGCCATGTAAATACCGTTCCGCATAGGGTTGCGCCAAATAGGTCTCTGGAAAATGTTCGTTCTTGGTCTTTAGAAAATTCTTGATTTTAGCATTGAACGATGTTAAGTTGGTATTCGGTATTAGAACCGCATAGGTTTGGGCATCGCTATCGTCCCATTCCCGTAGATCCTCATTTTGGGCTATAAAGACTTCCAGATTGAAAACCGCATCGAATTGGGCGGTCGAGCTTTTTGGCAGTTCTTTGAATACCCCTGACACCATATAGGTTCCCCCGAATTCATCGTGTAGCCATTCCACCGTTTTACCTACAGCATTGGTAGTCTGGAACAGTTTATTTGACATTCCCTCTGATATGACCACGGAATTGGTATTGGCCAGTACTTGGGCTGGGTTTCCATGTAGTAATGGAAACGTAAACATGGTAAAATAGTCTTCACTTGCAAACTGGATGGCCGAGCTAAAAAACTGGTCACCCCCATCGGATAGTAAAAACCTTTCTCCCTCGAACCATGCATTGTTCAGTACAGTGGCCGATTGTTCCACTTCGGGGAATTCATTGATCACTGCTTTGGCCAGAGGTCCTTGGGTAGCATCCTCGGTTTCGATACCGTTCGGAGTAGGCAGATTTTGCAATATTTGAACCAATCTATTGCCTTTTTCATGAAACTTGTCCATAGATAGTTCGTCTACTACCCAAATAGCCATTAACAAAGCACAGGCCAGGCCGGTTGACATGCCAATAAGGTTTATCAAAAAAGTACTCTTGTGCTTTTTAATGTTCCTAAAGAATAGTTTTAGATTGTGTTTTAGCATAAATTCTAATTTTTAGATACATTACCTGACCCTGATATTTGACTACGTACCTTTTCAGGATTGCCACGATAATGAATATTCCCTGAACCGGAAACCCTTGAAGTAAGCGATTTATTTACCGTTAGCTCTACATCGGAAGAACCCGAAAGCTCTAGGGTTGCATCATCGACTTCCAACCCATAGGCCTTTACATTCGATGATCCGGACGACCTCACGCGAAGATTCTCACTGCTGCCCGTCAAGTCAATATTACTCGAACCGGATGTCTCGACCAAAATATCGGCCGCTTCGATGGCCAGTTCTATGTTTTTTGCGCCTGACACGCGAATATCTATGTCGTTTGTTTTAAGTGTCTTGTTCCCAACAAAATTTCCCGATCCGGATAGCCGGATTGCATCGATTTCGTCAACAGGTATGGTGATAATAACCCCTTCCCCACGCGAAGGAATCGGGTTCTTGTTATCCTTTGATTTGATGGCCAAAGTACCTCCTCTGACCTCGGTCTCGATATAGTCCAAGATGTTGTCCTCACCCATGAGTGTGATTTTTCCTTCCGTGCCATCGATGAGTTCTATATCGTAAAAACCGCTGACGGAAATGCCATTATAATCGTTTGTAGTTCTTTCGATGGTCACGACGTTGCCGTTGCCTTTTATTTTTTTCTGTGCGTTGATCACGGTTATGCAAAGGATCGCTATTATTAATGTTGTTGCTTTTTTCATTTTCTTATGTTTATAATCCGCCAGTAGGCGAACAGGTTGATGATAATTACTCGTCTCTTAACGATTCGACCGGGTTCGCTACAGCCGCCCTAAAGCTTTGCCAACTGACCGTAAGTAATGCGATTGCCAATGCAGCGAATCCTGCCAAGGCGAATATCCACCAGCTCATGGTTGTTTTATATGCAAAGCCTTCGAGCCATTTGCTCATGGCATACCATGCAATGGGTACAGCAATGATAAAGGCCAGACCGACCCACTTTACAAAATCCTTATTTAAAAGAGAGAGAATTTGTGTAATTGTTGCACCGTTTACTTTTCGGATGCTGATTTCCTTTCGTCGTTGCTGCATAAAGAAAATGGACATGGCCAATATTCCCATAAATGAGATGACAAAAGATAACAAGGTAAAGTACCCTATGATCTTACCTGTTTTTTCCTCTTTTATATACCATTCATTGATAGCATCATCTACAAATACAACATCAAAGGGTGCATTCTCGATTAGTGGAGCGTAGGCCGATTTAATTTTTGAAATAGTCTCGAACGGATTCGATCCGCTTATTTTTAGAAAAATATTGGATGTATAGGAATCCTTTTTCTGTTGGAAAAGTACAATTGGCCCTATACTCTGGCTCAGTTCATTAAAATTAAAATCGTTTACCACCCCCAAAATGGGAAACGCCGTATCATAAGGCATAAAAGCAGTTGGCTTAGATTCAAATTCCAAAATTTTTAGGGCAGTCTCGTTGATATAAACCCCATCTTTCGAATAGGCGTTATCGGTTGGTTTGATTTGTAGATTGAACACGTTAAAAAAGGAAGAATCAACAGCAAACTCTTGAAAACTGATTTCTTTACCCTTGAAGTCAAAGGATAGGTTACTTCCACCGTCTAAGGGGCTGCCCCATGTTATTGAAACATCTTGAACCCCCGGAAGCTTTTGTAAAGCATTCTTAATCGTTTTTTTTTGTTCATTGCTACCCAAATATTCAATGTGAACTAAATTGTCCTTACTAAAGCCTAAATCATGACTACGCAAAAAATTTGTTTGTTTCATGACTAGCCAACTACAGGCCAGTAGGGCAATTGTCACCGTGTATTGGAAAGTGATGAATACTTTGCTATATATTCCTTTGGATTTTGTTCTGAATGATCCCTTCACAACCTCCAAAGGCTTGAAACTGGTAATCTTAATAGCCGGCAATAGACCTGAGACTATACCGATTAAACAAAATACACCTATTAGAACCGGAACATTTAAGAAGGTAATGTTATCGTCCAGGTTTAGTTCCGTATCCAATAAAGAATTAAACCCCGGCTCGGCTAACTTTGCCAAAAGAAGCGAGAGTACAATTGCGATAAAACAAATTAATATTGACTCCTTTATAAATTGAGAAAAGAGACCCCTTTTTGTGCCTCCCAATAATTTTTTGATAGCCACCTCCCTTCCCCTAAGTGTTGATTGTGCCATAGTTAGGTTTACGTAATTGCTAACTGCCAGAATTAATATCAACAGAACTATAACGGATAGTACAGTTATAAAGCTTTTGCTATTATTTTTAGTACCATGCCCCTGTTTTTGGCTGAAATAGAGGTCCTCTAAGGGCGTAAACATAAAATTCTTACTATAGCCCTGCTCCTCAAAATGTTTTTTATAGGTTTCGTACACACCAGATGCTTTTGAAGGTAAATCCGTATTAGGCTTAGCCAAATAATAAATACTTATGGCTCCGAAACCATAGGAGTTCAGGATGTCCCCAAAATCATAGACATCGTTGAATGCCTTGAAGTTGATAAATGCATCTGTTTTTTTAAAATGGGTATTTAGGGGGAAATCATCCATAATGCCAGTGACCATAAACTTGTGTTTCTTATCTATTACAACTTCTTGACCCATAGCGCTATTGGTTCCAAAAAGCTTCGTGGCCAATGATCGGGATATGACAATCGAATTTGAGCTCAAAAGAACATCCGTTGAATCGCCTTCCACTAATGAGAAAGAAAAGATTTTAAAAAAAGAAGTGTCAACTCCAAGGAAATCGACCTTGAATTTTTGATCGCTAACGGTTGTGATGATACCCGAATCGTCCAATACTCTTGTGAAATCTTCGATTTCCGGTGTACTGTTTTTAATATCTTCTGCTATGGGCGGAGAAAAATCGGTGTATTCGCCGTCTTCAATTCTGAAAATACGCTCCTTGTTGACATGAAAATCATCTACTTTCAGTTCGTTTTGGATATAAACTGTCAAAAGTATTATGAAGGTGAGCGATATGGCAAAGCCAAATATTGTGACGGCAGTATAAAGTTTATATTTAACGAGGTATCTTAAAAATGTTTTTAGTTGGAACATAGTTGTCTTTTCTTTAGCTAATTATTCCGTCCGAAGACTTTTAGCGGGGTTAGTAGTTGCTGCTTTTAAGGTTTGATAACTGACCGTTAATAGTGCGATTATGAGCAAGATTACACCCGCCACAACGAACATCCACCACTGGATATCAATATGAAAGGCAAAACTTTGTATCCAGTCATTCATTAGATACCATGATAAGGGTACGGCAATCAATAAGGCAATGCCCACCAGTTTTACGAAGTCTTTTGAAAGCAATTGAAACAAACCGGCAATATTGGCTCCCAAAACTTTCCGCACCGCAATTTCCTTGATACGCTGATGTGCCGTGAACATTGCCAGGCCAAATAGGCCCAAACACGAAATAATGATGGCGAGAGCCGCAAAAATTCCTACCAACTGCTGAACCTTCTGTTCGTCCTTATACCCTTTCTCAATTGTTTCGTCCAAGAAATGATATTCCATTGGAAGTCCACTGAATTGCCTCTGTACTTTTTTCATATGGGCAATAGCGTCCATTGTCTTACCGGGCACCGTTTTAAGATAAAATAGATAGGTATTTTTAGGCCTACATCTGATAATCATTGGCGTAATCGGATTGTGTAATGAAGTAAAATGGAAATTATTTACTATGCCCACAATCTTACCTCCTTCTTCTTCTCCCCAAAAACTTAACGACTTTCCAATCGGATCTTTCATTCCCATGGCCTTGACGGCTTCTTCGTTGACCATATAATTCAACGTATCAGTAGCGAAATTTGGAGAAAAGTTTCTTCCATCTTTTATGGAAATATCGAGCATATCCAAAAGTTCAAAATCCACATCGAGGATGGAAAACCAGTTTTGACCATTATCGGGACTCATGCCTTCCCAAATGGGATCTGAAGTGGTGCCACCCATATCGATAAAATTACTGCTCGCGGAACTCACTTGCTTAATACCCGAAAAATTGGCCAATTCGGTTTTCATGGTCTGCGAATGAAGGTAAGTCTCTTGATCCATTGGTAAATAGACAATATTTTCCTTGTCAAGCCCCAGATTCTTATTCTGTATGTACCGAAGTTGGAAGTAAACCACCAAAGTGCCCGTAATCATTATCATGCACAGAAAGAACTGAAAGACGACCAACCCTTTTCGCAATTTAGTCTCGTTTTTGTTGACCTGCAATTTCTCCTTAAGGGCGTTGATGCTTTTAAAGGAGGATAAGGAAAATGCCGGATAGACACCAGAGAGCAAAACAGTACCCAACGCTATAATGAAAAGGATACCATAAAAATGGCTATTCAAAAAGTCGATGGAAAGTTCCTTTTCGGTAATGGTGTTGAACAAAGGTATCGAAATGATGGCCAACGAGACAGCGAACAATACCGATATACAAACAAGTACTACGGATTCCATAAAAAACTGACCCAATAGTGACCCCTTGCTAGCGCCTAATATTTTTTTTATTCCCACTTCTTTGGATCGTTTTATCGCCCAAGCAGTTGTCAGGTTAATAAAATTGGAGCAGGCAATCAACAAGGTAAATAGGGCAATAATCCCAAATAGAATGACATAATCGATTCTACCACCTACAGCCTTCCCATTCTCGAATTTGGAATAGAGGTAACGATCCTTCAATGGCTGCAAGAGCAAGGTTCTCCATTTGTCATCTCCCATTTTTTCCGGGATGTGCTGTACTTTTTGGACTAAAAGGTCTAAGTCTGCATTTTCAGCTATTAGAATATAGGTTTGCACCCACGTATTGCCCCAGCTTTTATTGTTCATTGGAAGGAAATTATCCAACGGTACCACAGCATCGAACTGAATTGTGGATTGTGGTGGAATTTTCTCAAAAATGCCTGTTATCTGATAGGGTTCGGATATTTCATCCAATGTCAAGTTCACGGTTTGTCCCAAGACATTTCCTTCAGGAAAATAAATGGCGGCCAGATCTACAGAGAGAACAATACTCTTAAGGTCTTTGAGACAATCACCTGTTTGACCTTCTTTCAGCGGGTAGGAAAATAAATTGAAAAACTCGCTGTCGGAACCCCTGACTTGAATTTGTGTCAATTTTTCGCCCAATTTGAGGTTAGATTCGCGCGAACCCGTAATTCTTACTGCGGTTTCTATTTCTGGTATTTGTGCTGATAAAACTTCTGCAACAGGATATCCCGTCCCATCCCAAGTATTGTCGGCATCTTCAATAGAGCTTACACGTGTCAACACTTGACTTATACGGTCACTGTTCACATGGAAGTTATCCTTATCGAATTCATCAAAAATCCATAGCGAAATAAAAAGTGTACACCAAATACCCAATGAAAGTCCTATGATATTTATCAATGCGAAGCCCTTTCTCTTTTGTAGACTTCTTAACGCCGTTTTGAAATGGTTTCTTAACATAGTTTTCGTTTTATGAATCACTCAGTACGCAAACTTTTTACCGGGTTCCTATTCGCAGCTGCAATTGTTCTAATACTCATAATAATCAAAGCAATCAACAGCATGGCGATTCCACTCAACAAGAAGATCCACCAACTGAGTTCTGTTTTATAGGCAAAATCCTGCAGCCAATTGTTCAGGCCCCAGTACGCTATTGGTGCGGCTATCGCAAAGGCAATGCCCACTAGGAGCAAAAATTCCTTACAGAGCAACAGGTTCAACTGCGCCAATGATGCTCCCAACACTTTTCGAATTCCGATTTCCTTGGTACGGCGTTCAGTTGTGTGGATGACGAGGCCCAACAAACCAAGACAGCTTATTAAAATAGCAAGGCCCGTAGCCCAGTTAAATAAAACAGAGGTTTTGCGCTCTTGTTCATAAAATTGCTTGATTGTTTCATCCATGAATTTGGGCTCAAAATCGTAGGCCGGATATACGTTCTTCCAAGCTGCTTCTATTTTTGAAATGTTTTGTGTCCAATCGCCATTAGTATCTGCATCAAATGAAAGATGCAATGTATTAAATTGTGCGTAGTCGTCCCGGTTCCAATCGCCCACTAGTGCCATAGGTTTGATACCCGTTCGTAGCGATCGTTGGTAAAAATCTTCCATCACCCCAACAATGGGATAGGCATCCTTACCTTCACCCAATAGTCTGCCTACTGCCTCTTGCGGTGCCTTGAATCCCAGCTGTATAAGAAAGGTTTTGTTGATGACATATTCGCGAATAGTATCGTTGAGCGGCATACGTCCAGCCAATAATTTCAAGTTGTAAAGATTCAGATATTCTGAATCGCCATAGAGCAATTGTAGATTGGTATTTATTTCCTTTTCCCCGTCGCGATAGGTTACCCCCATGGAATGTGAACTTCTTGAAGCCGGTGGATTGCCCCCTAGTGTGGCTTCAGCTATTTGGGGGATTTCCCTTATTTCATCGATAAACCGAATTCTTTTATCCATGGATTGTTCTTGATACGGCGTTCTGACGTAGGCAACGGCATTCGTCTTGAAACCCATTTTCTCGGTCATCAAAAAATGGATCTGTTTTCCCACGAGCAAGGTGGCAATGATAAAGATCTGTGCGATGACAAATTGAAAAACAGTCAGGTATTTTCGTAAAGCACTTTTATCGTTGCCAGGTAAAATCTGATTTTTTAGTACCGATACGGGCTTAAAATGGGAAAGTACCATTGCGGGGTAAAAGCCTGAAAGTAGTGTTATCAAAATCAGCAAAACTACCGTAGCAAAAATCAAAACAGGATTCTTAAACAGTCCGAAACTGGCACCTTGGGGCATGAAATCAGCAAATAATCGCAATAGCCAAGACGAAAAGAACCACGAAACGGCGGCGGCGGTCAAGGTCAAGAGCAAAGTCTCGCCCAAAAATTGAAAAATCAACTGTTTTCTTGAACTTCCCAGGGTTTTTCGTATACCGATTTCCTTGGCACGTTGGGTCGCCTGGGCCGTATTCAAATTGATAAAATTGACACAGCCCAAAAGCAATAGGAACAAAGCGACGAAGGCCAAACTTAAAAGCACCGATTTATTGGCTTGATCCCTGCTATAATCGTAAGTACCGAAATTTGGGTTAAAATGCAAGTCAGCTAAAGGTTGTAGAAAAAAATCCTGTTCTTGTCCGAATGACTTTGTTTCGTCATCTTGATACTCTTTTGCCAATGCCGTTAACTGTTCTTGAATGGATGCTGCATCCGTTTTTTTATCGAGCTTGATAAATAATTGTGATCCCCCGTTGGTATTGTCCCAATCGACACCACCGTACATCTCCTTCAGACCTGTTTTACCGATGGTTTCGAAAGAAATGAATTCCTCAAAAATAAGGTCACTGCGATTCTTGAAATTTTCCACAATGCCCGAAACATTGGCGGTTATTGAATCATCATAAACCAAAATCTTACCAATTATTTCCTCAGGAGATAAATCGGGAAAATATTTTTCAGCCCGATTTTCGGTCAAGATTACTTCATTGGGACGAGACAATACCTTCTCGCTATTTCCGGCAAGCCATCGGTATTTGAACAACTCAAAATAGTTCTCATCGGTATAGATTACGTCATCAGGCCGTTTGAACACTTTGTCAGTTACACGGTTCTCTATCTTAAACAAATATGCCTCGTAAAACGGACTTACAATCTCTAGACCTGGAGCTTCTTGTTTTAAGGTTTCCGCCAACGGTACCGCAACCCCAGAGTTGTAGAACCTTCCTTGGGCATTGGAAAATTCCGATGTGACTCTATAGATCCGATCTCCATCTTTATGGAATTTATCAAAGGTCAGATCAAAATAGATCATTGCCCCGATTACAAAAGCAGAGCTCAATCCTATTGACAAGCCAATAATATTAATCATGGAAAATGCCTTGTTTTTCCAGATGTTTCTGAATGCTATTTTTAGATAGTTTTTGAACATGAGTTCTTGTTTTTATACTTTTTCAGCTCTCCTCATTATTATAAGTGAGGTACTTTTTTATTCATCCCTTAATGCCTGTACGGGGTTCATAGTCGCTGCCCTAAAACTCTTCCAACCGATAGTTGCAAAAGCGATACATATTGTAATTACCCCTGCCAAGGCGAACAGCCACCATTGCAGCTCCGTGCGGTAGGCAAAACCTTCAAGCCATTTGTCCATAAGATAATATCCCAGGGGAAAGGCAATAAAAAAGGCGATGCATACCAATTTTAAAAAATCTTTGGAAAGCATGGTTATAATTTCAGGTACGCTGGAGCCCAACACTTTTCGGATACCTATTTCCTTAAACCGCTGTTCTGCCGTAAAGGTGACCAGCCCAAAAAGACCGAGACAGGCTACTAAAATGGTCAGTAGGGCAAAAACATTCAACACTGTTCCCATTTTCCGTTCGGCCATATAGGTTTGTCTATATGATTCGTCCAGCAGGGCATAGCTAAAGGTTTCATCAGTATTAAAGCTGTTCCACAACCCTCGGGCGTCCGCAATCAGACCTGCCATATCTCCCGTTTTTGCCCGGACTATGAGTCCGCCGTAGGAACCGTACACCATGATCAAAGGTTCTATGGCGCGGTGAAGCGATTCATGGTGGAAATCTTTGATTACCCCGATTACCGTCAGTTTTTGGTTTTCAGGATCGGCCGCCCGTTCAAAGGTCTTGCCGATGGGGTTGTCGCCTAATCCAAATGCTTTTGCGGCACTTTGATTGATAATGGTCTTTCCGTCTTCTGAACCGAATTCATCGGAGAAATTGCGGCCTTCAATTAGTTGCATGCCCATAACCGGAAGATAGTTTTCGTCTACGTTGTAGAGCGAGCTCCTTCGTTTGAACTTTCCATCCTTGTAAATTCCGAACACACTACGGTCCGACGGTCCGGCCGGCACGAAGGGAGACTGCGTAACTCCTGCCACTTTTGGATTTTTCAGAAGTTCGTTTTTAAGGGTTTCATTGTTGTTCCCTAAAAGATGGGACCACCTCAGAACAAGAATCTGGTCTTTGTCATAGCCTAAATTCTTGTTCTGTATATAATCCATCTGTTGATTCACCACTAGAACTGCCAATATCAATCCGGCAGAAATCACGAATTGAAAAACTACCAATCCGCTGCGGACACCCTTACTTTTGCCAAAGCCCAGAAACTTACTTTTTAAGGCTGATATTGGCTTAAAGGATGAGAGGAAGAATGCCGGATATCCCCCAGCCAAAAGACTCACAAAGAGGGTGCCAAGAAAAAGTATCGCAAGTACAGAAGGTTTGAGCAACTCCTCTGCCTGTAGCTCCTTTCCTGACAGGCCATTGAAAAATGGCAGGGTAATGGCCAGTAATATCGAGGCGATCAACATTGCAATCAAAGTTGCTATGGCCGATTCCATTAAGAACTGCTTGATCAGTTGGTTCCTGTTCGAGCCTAAAACCTTTCGGATGCCTACCTCTTTTGCCCGTTTGGCCGCGGCCGCTGTGGAGAGGTTCATAAAGTTGATACAGGCGATGAGCAACATAAAAAGAGCTACGGCACTAAAAATGTAGACATACTTGACGTCACCGCCTTCCTCCATGGTGGAAGCCTTCGAAAACTCGGGATTCAGGTGGATGTCCGTTAACGGCTGCAAATAAAGCCCCAATTCGTTTTCTAGATTGAATTCATTGTAGGTTACCCCAAGTTCTTCCTGTAGCTGTGGCCCCATGTTTTGTTTCAGTACTTGGGGTAGTTTGGCTTCCAGTTGCTTGTAATCATAACCTTCACGCAAGACCAAATAGGTATAAAAATCGGAATTCATCCATGTGCCGCTTTTGGCGAGTTCATGACCTTCCATCGAAACAAACGCCTTGAAATGAAAATGGGAATTTGTTGGCACCTCATCGATAACGGCAGTAACCGTGTAGGGTTGTTGCTCCTCGTTAAGTTGCAATTGTTTTCCAATAGCAGCTACCGCACTGCCGAAGTAACGCTCCGCTTCCTTTTTGGTCAGGACAATGGTAAAAGGTTTTTTCAAGGGATTGACCATATCCCCTTCGATAATCGGGAGGGTAAATACCGCAAAAAAGTTAGGGTCTGCCCAGGCGTATTTGCTGTTCTTGAAAGTGGTATTACTGTAGTCCACCAACGGTTCACCCATTCTTCTGAGCCGTGTAGCATCCTCTACTTCGGGGAATTCGCGTTTTAGCGTTTCCGCTACAGGAGGCATAACAACGGCCTCCCTAACATCTTCCCCTTCGATTTTTGCCTTGAACACTACCCGGACAATTTCATCCGTCTTTTCGTTAAACCGGTCATAGCTTAGTTCATCGACCACAAAAAGCATAATGATCAAACAGGAGGCGATACCCAAGGCAAGACCTGTAATATTCAAGGAAAACATGCCCCTGTTTTTTAGAATGTTTCGCCACGCGATTTTTATATAGTTTTTGAACATGATGATTTATTTAAAAATGTCCTTGCCCGCTTTAATATCAGTGATTAAGCGATCGATATAGGACAGGTACATTTGGTCCGTTGTCTTTTTCTTTGCGGAATCGCAATATTTCAATGCCTTTTTCTTATCTCCTAAATAATAATAACCGCTTACCATGCCCAAGTGGGATTCAACATCATCGGGGTATTTATCATAGTTGGTTTTAAAAATTTCAAAAGCCTCTTGATGACGTTCCGTATTGTTTAGACCGATACCATACGTAGCCAAATCTTGTGAAGTGCCCAAGGGCAATGCTTTTTGCATGATGGAGTCCGCTTCGGTTTTTCTTTTTAATTTTTCAAGCAATCCCGCATAAGTAGATAGGGTCTTAAAATTGGATTCACCGAAATAGGTATTGATCGAGCGGTCTGCCCAAGTCAAACCTTCTTCCAAATTGATGTTGTTGACCAAGCAATAATTTGCCGCCATTTGAAGGTTCTGCCAATATCGGTAAAATAGGCCTGAGTTGACCTCTTTTCTAAACGACTCGATTTGAATCTGATGAATATCGACCGAAACCTTGAATGGCACTTTTAGCTTTTCCCATTTCATAGAAACAACGGCACTGTTTTCAGTCTGATCGTTGAATTCGTATTTGAGTCGTTCTATGTTTTCTTCCAATTTCAATACCGGAACATCCACCCGCAGGGCATCGTCTTTTTCATCATAATAAAAACTGCCCCATGCCGTATTGAATTTTGAAAATACCAAAGTCGCCTTTTCAGGCCCGATAGAGATAAAGAACCCATATTTGCCTTTGGCTAAGGGCTTATCTTCGATATAAACATCAGTACTGAATTCAATTGTCGTATTTTCATTTGCCCCGGCACGCCATGGAGCAGCCTTGCTGGTGCCGTAGCCCAAATCGGCAAAACCGTAATGTACAAGTTTGCCCCAAATTTGACCTTCCCGACCATTTACGCCGGGTCTTGAGTATTCGATTTTTACCTCTGAAATTCCTATATATTCTGAAACCGAGGCTTTTTTATTACCATCTGGTGGCAACGTGATTTGTGCGTTTAATCCTATTGCGCAAATGGCAAAAAGGAATGTAGCAATCAGATTGTTTTTCATTTTCATCGTATTTAGTATTGTTAGTACCTTATATGTTATTATGCCATTTTCATTCCGTTCGTAAACTATTTACAGGGTTCTTATTTGCAACTTTGATTGCTTGATACCCAACAGTTGCCAAGGCAATCAACATTGTTCCTATGCCGCTAATTACAAAAACAGGCCAGGAAATTTCGATGCGATACGAATATTCTTCCAACTATTGATTCATAAAATACCATGCAAGTGGCGCGGCAATACAAAAAGCGATAGCAATCAAAATAATAAACTCCCTTGAGAATAGATACACAATGTTATTTTTGGTGGCACCTAAGACTTTTCGGACCCCTGCCTCTTTTATTCGCTGCATAATCATAAAAGAGGCTAGACCGAATAGGCCCAAACAACTTAAAAATATGGCGATGCCCGCGGCTAATTTGTACAAATGAGATAATCGCCTTTCCTGTTCATAATATCCTGCTATTTTGTCATCGATAAAATTGTATTCGAATACATAATCGGGAAAGGTATCGTTCCATAGGTTTTCAATTGCTCTTATGGAATTCACTGCTTCTCTGGCATTCAACTTTATGCTTACTTGATTGTACCTCGTTTTTTGTGCGAACATGAATAACCCTGCCAGTTCATCCTTAAGGGAAACATTTTGAAAATCCTTTACTACACCAACTATTAGACCCTTTGCATCGCCCAAATCGATTTCTTTGTTGAGCGCTTCCTCGGGATTCGTAAGTCCAAGCTTTTTAGAAAGCTTTTCATTAATAAGGAACTCCAGCGTGCTATCGGATTCTATTAGATTTCGCCCGGCCGCCAATTGTATTTGATAAGTATTCAGATATTCGGGATCGATCCGCTTGCGCATCGAGTAGAAATCGATTTCTTCGGTAGCCTTGTCAAACGCAAATTTTCCCCAGGAATTTCCTGCTTCCATAGGCGTACTGGTACTGAAGCTAACATTATGGACTCCATTTACCACACGTAGGGCGTTACGCAGATAGTCTATTTTTGCCGCTCCTGTACTATCGTTGGGAATAGAAACGTTTACCAAGGCATCTTTCGTAAAACCCAAGGGCTGGTTATTAAAAAAATCCATTTGCCTTACTACAACGATAGTTCCGATGATTAAGGCTTGGGCAATAACAAACTGGAATACGACGAGGCTTCTACGCAAGGAGATTCCGCTTGAACCAACTGCAGACACTTTGCTTTTCAATGCATTTATAGGATTGAATTTAGAAAGCACAATTGATGGATAGAAACCAGCCAAGAATGTAACGGCCATGGCTATCAAAACCAAAAACCATATCATCTCAGAGGCCTGGAGAATACCGAAGTTCAATGGCAAGTCGATTAAAGCACCTATCTGCTTTAAGGATAGAAAAGTTATAACCAAGGCCAACAACTCAGATAGCACAACGATCATAAACGTCTCTGTTAGAAATTGCACTCTTAAATGCGACCTATTACTGCCCACTACTTTTCTTATACCAATTTCTTTGGAACGATTAACTGCCAGTGCGGTAGATAGGTTGATGAAATTTACGCAGGCGATCAATAAAATAAAACCGGCAACAAGCCATAAGACATTTATCATTTCCTTGCTGATACTACGAGAGCTAAAATTCCCGGCCTCAGTGTCAAAATGGATTTTATCCAACGTCTGCAACACATGGGTATCGGTATTATCGGTGATTTTTTTCTCTAGTGAAAGTACTTTCAATTGAGCATCTACCGTAGCTGGTGATACATTTTTTGGTAATAGTACAAAGCAGCCAAATCTGCTGTCCGTTCCATCCCAATCAGTAGAGTTTAGAAACTCAGAAGTATATCCTGTACCGTAAGAAATCAGCGCCCTAATCTGTAGGTCGCTATTTTTTGGCACTTCCCCTAAAATACCCGTTACTCTTAACAAATCGGTATTATTCCATTTAAGATTTCTACCCATAGCAGCTTCCCAACTACCGAAGTATTTAATGGCCGTTTCCTTGGTAAGTATAACGTTATTCGGGTCTCTTAACGAAGTAGGAGAACCAGCAAGCCACTGAAAATCAAAAATATCGAACAAACTGGGTTGAGAAACGTAAACGCCATTTTTTTCCTTGAACTTTTTAGTTGTGTTTCCAGCCTCGTCAATTACTAAGATCTGGGAATTACCTGCTGCATAAAAAGCGGCAACTTCTTCTAATTGGGGCAATGCAATTTTTATATCCTGAGGTAGAGCATATGGATTCGAAACACCATAAAACACATCTGTATTAGGATGATGGTATTCGGTCAACACCCGATAAATTCGATCCTTTTTTTGATGATAATTATCAAAACTAAGTTCAAACTGAACGATAATAAAAATCAAAAGACATACAGCGATACCTACTGCCAAGCCCCCGATATTTATAAAGGCATGACCTTTTCTTCGAGTTAGATTTCGCCAAGCGATTTTTAGATAGTTCTTGAACATTGTTCTCGTTTTTTGATGATGGTTTTAATTCATTCGGTACGCAGGCTTTTTACCGGGTTTGCAACCGCAGCTTTGACCGCTTGGAAGCTTACTGTCAAAAGTGCAATACAAATAGCGACAATGCCTGCAATGACAAACACCCAAATATTGATATCAATGCGATAGGCAAAACTTTCCAGCCAGTTTTGCATGGCCCACCAGGCAAGTGGGCCGGCAATTAAAAGAGCGACTAACACCAAGCGCATAAAGTCTTTTGACAATAATTGCACGATTCCTACAACGCTGGATCCCAATACTTTTCGTAACCCGATTTCTTTTTTACGCTGTTCTGCTGTATAGGCAGCAAGGCCGAATAAGCCCAAACAGGAGATGATAATTGCTAGCAGCGCAAAGATCTGAGAAAGGTTTCCTATGAGTTTTTCGCTTTTAAATCTAGCATTAAAGGCATCGTCTACAAATTCATACTCAAAGGGAAAGGCGGGATTATGTTTCTTCATTATACCCTCCATAGTGGCCAGAGTTTCGTTCATTGCAATCCCTACTTTACTTTTTACATACAGAAATTTTGCATCGCCGTGATAGTTGAAAAACATGACCGGATCACTAGTGCCGTACATATCGCCATACAAATAGTCTTTTACAATACCTACAACCGTGTAGACGTCATCATCGCGCCTAACCGTTTTACCTACGGCACTTCCCTTGCCCATTAATCGCGCAAAAGTCTCTGTGACCAGAATATTATTATTGGGGTTATCGATATCATCGTTAAAACCCCTGCCTTCTAAAATTTCCATGCCCGTTGTTTCAAAAAAACCGGAACTTATGTATCTAGATGAAATCAAAACGTCCTCGGTTTCCGTACCACCTTGCCACTCGAAACCCCAACCATTATTTCCTCCTGAGAGGACTTCCGAATTAGTCAATCCTACATTCTGGATCATTCCCGATGCGATCATATCCTGTTGTATAGGATTGAAATTTTTAATGACATCCCCGTTTACCGGAAGCTTAATTAGATTTTCTTTCTCAAATCCCAGATCACGGCTTTTTACGTGATTTACTTGTTGGTATACAATGATGGTACTGATTATAAAAACTATGGAAACGGTAAATTGGGCGATTACCAACCCTTTCCGGATCATAGTGGCACTGCCATGTTTGCTACGAGCCCCTTTCAGGACTTCAACAGGTTTGAAAGAGGATAAATAGAAAGCTGGATACCATCCTGCAAGAAGACCACATATCAGGGTTATGCCTAAAAGTGAAAGTATATGGGTGGCATCGAAAAGGCGAAGTTCCAACTGTTTTTCGATAAGAATATTGAATTGAGGTAATAGAACCATTAATAAAAGGACGCTCACAGTGGCTGCAAATGTTGCAGTTATCAACGCTTCTGCCATAAACTGCGAAATCAATGTTCCCTTCCCGGAGCCCAATACTTTACGCACGCCAACTTCGTTGGCCCTTTTTTCGCTACTAGCAGTAGAAAGGTTCATGAAATTGATACAGGCGATCAAGAGGATAATAATGGCGATAAGCGCAAATAATCGCACATACGTAATTTTACCACCTACCTTCTTTCCCCCTTCAAAGTTGGATCTCAAGTACCAATCTTTCATTGAATGAAGAAAGGCAACAGTGTCTTCATCTCCAGTTTTTGCCGGAAGGATTTTACGTACCATGGCATCAACGGTCTCAAAATCAGCTTCGGGGGATAGTTCTACAAAAGTGTCCGAAAAAAGGCTCCCATATTCCGTCATCCACGGCCTATCGGCCACAATTCTTTCGAACGGGGCAACCCAATCGAACCAATAGCTCACATTAGTCGGCAAATTTTCGAAAACCCCGGTAATGATAAAGTTCGTATCATTGTTCACTCGAACCACCTTGCCCAATGCGGATGTGCCTGCCCCATAAAGGTGGGTCGCAGTTTCTTCGGAAATGACAATAGCATCATGTTCCTTAAAGGCATTCTCAAGATTTCCTTCTAGAAAGGTGAGACTGAACATATCCAGAAAATCAGGATCTGCGAACCTTCCATATTTATTGATTGAATTCTCGCCGACCTCAAAAAGAAGGTCTTCATCGGTTGTTCGGGAACTTCCGACAATTCCGGGAACTTCATCTTTCATTACTTTTGCCAGCGGACCCGGTGTAGATTGATAAACGGTACGCCATTCCCCTTCGAACTGTTGGTTAGTGGGCACATAATAAACTAGGTCCTGTTTAGGAAAAGAACTATCAAAGTTCAATTCATCTTCTACCCATAAAAAAATAAGACTGGCGCATGTAATGCCAATGGCCAATCCAAAAATATTGAGGGAGCTAAAACCTTTGTTTTTGCAGAGGGTTCGCCACGCGATTTTTAAATAGTTCTTAAACATGGTTCTCGTTTTTCTTGTGCTGAACTCGTTTCGGCATCTGATTATGATATACTATTTCATTCGGTACGCAGGCTTTTTACGGGGTTCACACTCGCTGCCTTGATAGCCTGAAAACTGATGGTCAAAAGTGTAATAAACAATGCCCCTGCAATGGCCAGCCCAAAAATCCACCAAGAGATTTCCATTCGATATTCATAGTTCTGTAGCCATTGGCCCATAAAGTGATAGATTATAGGAATAGCGATTAAACTAGAAATCAATACCAGCAACACGAAATCTTTAGAAAGCATTTTCCAGAGATTCAGAACAGATGCTCCCAAAACCTTGCGCACTCCGATTTCTTTGGTGCGCTGTTCGGCTATGAAGGAGGCCAGACCAAAAAGACCAAGACAACTAATCAGAATGGCCAAAAGCGTAAAGACCCCTGCTAGATTTCCCAAGCGCTGCTCCGATTCGAATTTTAGATCGTAGACCTCGTCAACAAAACCATAATCAAATTTGGCTGAAGGTACTACCTTGGCGAATACCGCTTCGATTTTTGAAATGGCTGAACTTGCACTTGATTCTGATTTTAATTTGATATTGATATAACTCACGTTGTCATAGTTGACAAAAAACAGAGCCTGTTTTACCGATTGGTACGGAGACTGCATAACCATATCTTTGGTGACCCCAATGATTTTGGCACGCTCATTTCCGCCCGTAATATATTCTCCGACCGGGTTTTCCAGCCCCATATACTTTTGGGCTGATTCGTTTATGATTACAGCTGCTGAGTCCGAGGCGAATTCCCTTGAAAAATCCCTTCCATCTAAAAATTGCCATCCCACAGTTTTTCCATAATCGTGTGTTATCCGAAGTATTCCAAAATCCGGTTGCATTTCTGGATCCTTTCCTGTCCAGTTGATGCCCCCGCCACCATTGCTATATACACCGATCAAAGGGGAAGAAGATTGTGCCATTTCTTCAACTACCCCGGTGTTCTTCAGCTCGGCACGTAACAAATCGTATTTGCCTGCGTATTCTGGATCGTTCATCTGAATCGATATCAAATTATTTTGATCATATCCGATAGGTCTGTCCTTGGTAAATTCAATCTGATTGAAAACGATGACCGTACCCACGGCGAGCATTATGGAAACCGAAAATTGGAATATGACCAAAACCTTTCTTGGTACCGTTGCATAAGGCCCTGCCCTAAAAGTGCCCTTTAAAACTTTGATAGGACTGAAAGAAGATAGATATAATGCCGGATAACTACCTGCCAACAGCCCTGTAAGGAATGTAAAAGATACTATCGCTATCCAGAAAAATGGGTTGCTCCACGGGATACCCATGTTTTTTCCTGCAAGTTCATTGAACCATGGAAGGGAAAGTAATACCAGGAAAAAAGCCAATACCGTTGCAAGGCTTGAAATCAATAATGATTCGCTCAAAAACTGAATGACCAGCTGCATCTTTTTAGACCCGACTGTCTTTCGGATGCCTACTTCTTTGGAACGTTTTTCAGAACGTGCCGTACTCAAGTTCATAAAGTTGATACAGGCCAAAAACAGTACGAATATGCCGATAGCGATAAACAACCACACAAAAGTGATGCGGCCCTTGGTGGGCATACCTTGTTCGTCGAATTCGGAATACAAATGCCATTCGTCCATCTGATAAGCAAAAGGATGGATAACTCGTTCTTCATATGCCTCGACATTATCAGGAGGGCCGTACTGTGGATATAAATTTCGTAAAGCCATATTAGCGGCTTCAAAGGAAATTCCAGGTTTTAGTTTTACATAGAGCTGAAAAGACCAGTCGTCCCAAACTGTTTTGACCCGTGCAAATCGTTCTGGTTCATTGGCTTCCGTTAGATTCCAATTTGCAAAGAATTTCACATTCTCAAAGCTGTTGTTTTTTGGCAAATCTTTATAAACCCCCTTGACGACAGCATCCATCTCATTGTTTATTTTTATGGATTTCCCTATGGGGTCTTCTTTACCGAAAACTGCAAATGCCGCCGATTCGGATACAACCACTGAATTCAATTCTTCTAGACTTGCATGGGAACCTCTTATCATATCCAGTGAGAGCATTTCCAATGCATCACTTTCTATAAACTGTCCGGTTTGCGTATAGTTTTCCCCTGCGTTGGTCAGCACATAATCACCGACCCAAGTCGCTCTCAAAACATTTTCGAAATAATCGGAATAATTTTCTTTGATGACGGTACCCATGATGTACATAGTGGAGGGGAACGAGCCAATCTCACCAGTATCCAAGTTTTTACTTCGATTAAAAATCTGAGCGATCTTATCATGGTTTTCGTGGTATTTGTTGAATGTGAATTCATCTATTACCCAAAGCCCGATCATTATGACCACTGCCATTCCCAAGGCCAACCCACCAATATTTATAACTGAATATCCTTTGTTTCGTTTTAGGTTTCTCCAAGCAATTTTTAAATAGTTCTTAAACATTGTTCTCGTTTTTTGATTGATGATTCTCTTGATGAATAAACTAAACTCATCATTACTCCCCTTTAGAGATATAGAGGGCTTATATCCTTGCCCCAATCGCCCGATTAAGGCTTTCTGTAACGACTTGTCCGTCAAATAAATTAATGATCCTATGGGCATAATGCGAATCATGGTCGGAGTGCGTCACCATAACGATCGTCGTACCTTCTTGGTTCAGTTCAGTCAAAAGGTTCATAACCTCGGTCCCGTTCTTGGAATCCAGGTTTCCTGTTGGCTCATCGGCAAGAATCAATTTCGGGTTCGTAACGACCGCCCTGGCTATAGCCACACGTTGTTGCTGACCTCCCGATAACTGGTGGGGAAAATGCTTTTCGCGATGGGCCATCTTCATACGCTCTAAGACCTTCATAACCTTTTCCCTACGTTCGCTCTTTTTCATTTTGAGATAGATAAGCGGTAGCTCGACGTTTTCAAAAACGGTCAACTCATCAATTAGGTTAAAGCTCTGAAAGACAAATCCCAAATTGCCCTTTCGGAGTTGGGTGCGTTGACTTTCTCGAAGTCCTGCGACCTCATGACCAGCGAATTGGTAACTGCCTTCGGTGGGATTGTCCAACATGCCGATAATATTCAACAAGGTTGATTTTCCACAACCGGAAGGCCCCATAATGGCGACAAATTCCCCATCCTCAATGTTGAGATTGACCTTGTGCAATGCCAAGGTCTCTACTTCCTCGGTTCTAAAACTTTTCTTTAAATTCTGGATCTGTATCATTTCTTGATTGGATTTATTTTAGTATTATCTTTTCCGCTTCCCCGAAGCTATCATAATTGGAGGTAATCACTTTTTCACTTGCTTGTAATCCTTCCAATGCCTCATAATATCGGGAATTCTGTTTGCCTATTCTGATATTGCGTTTTAAAGCCACATCCCCATCCGGACTTACTACAAAAATCCATTGGCCTCCTGTACTCTGGAAGAAACTTCCTTTTGGTAATAACAAGGCATCATTCGATTCGCCCAATTGTAATTTGATGTTGTAACTCTGTCCAGTTCTTATAGTCTCAGGTTTATCGTCTGTAAAGACCAAATCCACCTTAAACTTTCCATTACGGACTTCGGGATATACTTTTCTTAATCTAAGCGGATATTCGTTTCCATTTCGTTCAAGTATGGCGGTCAAATCGCGAATAACCCTGTCAATATAGTGTTCGTCAATAGTAGCCTCAATCTTATAATCTGTCAAGACATTTATCTGGCCAATACGCTCTCCCCGGGCAATACTCTGTCCCATCTCGGCATCCAAAAAACCCAATTGACCATCGGCCGGGGCCCGCACGTTCAGGTGGTCGAGCCTTTGATATACCATTCCAAGGGTTTTCTGCATTCGGGAGAGGTCGGTATCCAATCCGGTCAAGGAAGTTTTCCGCAATTCATCATCGTTCTCGGTCTGTAGTTTTATAATTTCGTACTGTTTTTTAGAGAGTTCGTAATTCTCTTTCGACAATTGATATTCTTCCTTGGAAATCAGTTCCTCATCATACAGGGACTGGTTCTGTTCAAAATTCCGTTTTAACCTTTGTAGATCGGTACTGGATGTTGCGAGTGATCTTCGGCCTTCTACTTGACGCGAATCGAAGGTCAATTTTGTGGAACGTAAATCATTTTGTTTCAATGCCAAATTACTTTCGCTGGCCAAAATCTGTTCGTAAAGATTCATGTTTTCCAGCCTTAGGATAATGTCCCCTTTCTTGACCGTGGCCCCTTCCTCAATCAGTTTTTCGGTTACGCGACCGCCCTCGTATGCATCCATATAAATGGTAGCAATGGGAGCTACATTTCCATTGATGGTAATGTAATCATCAAACTTGCCATGGGTCACTTCAGCTATGGATAGTTTGTCTTTTTCGGTTCTAAAGGTCGATACCGTGGTGGCAAAAATCAATTGATATGCCGCAAAAAGCAATAGCAGACTAATGGCGATATAGCCGTAATGTTTCGGTCTCAGTCCTTTTTTCTTTTCGAGTTGTATATCCATTTATATATTTCTTTTTTCATTTCCGCGAAGGCGGAAATCATTCTTATTTTGTCTGATAAATATTAAAAACTGGCAAGCCCCGGTAGAAATCCAACGTGCTTTTGTTAATTTCAGAGCGTAATCGTACCTGTAGGTATTCACTTTGTGCACTGGCGAATAGGTTTTTGGCCGTAAAGAGCTCCAAGGCGTTGATCATGCCCTTTTCATAGCGTTTCTGTGCAATGGTAAAAGCAAGTTTCTGGGCTTCCACCTTTTGATTGCTCTGTTCATGTTCTACGAGTAAGGAATTGTAATCCTGTACCAATTTTTGAATGGTCTGAAACAATTCCTGTTCCTTTACCTCCAAATTGTTTTCGGCACGTAATCGTTCATCTTTTTGCTGTTTTATCCTACTCCTTGCCGACCAACCGTTACTGATTGGCACGTTAAGCCGTACCCCAAAATAGCTTGATGTATTGTCCCTAAACTGTTCCCGAAATGGCAACGTGGCCCCCAATGAATCGTGCGTTGTTTCAAAATAACCGGTGCCCATGCCAGCGAAAAGCGCTAGGGATGGAAACAATCTACCACGTTCCACGGCTACCTGTTTTTTGGCCGCCCTTGCCCTTAATTCCTGTGCCTTTATCATCGGGAGAAAACCTTTTGCCGTGGCAAAAATGGAATCTGAACGGACTTCCGAAGTACCCGACCCGCCCAAAACCTCGATTATTTCGGTCTGAATGACAATGTCGTTCGTATTCTCCAAATTCATTTCTTGAATAAGTTGCAGCTTCGCACCTGCTAATTGATTCTCTGCCTGTGTCACATTCAGCTTATCTGTCAGCAATAGCGATTTGGCCTCATAAAGGTCCGCTCCTGCCTTTAGCCCGAGTTCGATCTGTTTCTCTACCAGATTATTGTTCGCCTCGGAAACAGCCAATTGCTCCTTGGATATGGCTACCAAGCCCTCAAAAAATTCAATGTCATAAAATGCCTGCATCACCCTGAACGCCAACAGATACTTTTGTTGAAGCGTTTCCTCTTGGGTAGCCCTATACAAAAATTTCGATGCTTTTATAGCGTTGATTTTTTGAAAGCCTTGGAAAAGGTCAACTGCCGATTCTAAGGAGTAGTTGTTGGAGAAGAAATCCGTCGTTATAATATCGTTGGTAAAGGGGTCGGTACTTCTACCGTAATTGATGAAGTAGTTCGAGGAAGCATTGACGCCAGGAAGCAGATTACGTATGGATTGCCGATAGGTTTCCCTGTCCGAATGTATGGTATATCTAAAATCGTTTAGTTGTAGATTGTGCTCCAAGGCGTACTCCACACATTCGTCCAGTGTCCATTTATCTTGGGCAAAAAGACATGTGCCGAACATCAAAAAGGAAGCAAATAGTATTTTGAATTTTCGATTCATATAATAATTGTATGCCAAACTATATGCCACAGTTATGCCAAGATTATAGTTCGCTAATTATCAGCCACTTACATTCTAGGTTTGTTAATTATTAAGTTAGAACTGTAAAATTGTTGTACAGACAATGTTAAATATTTAGACACTTTTTACAATGTATGGATTTCAAATTGTAGTTTTGGTGGCAGAAAACCTCATTTGCCATGTTGGATGCGAAAATTTTGGTTATTGACGATAACAAGAGTGTGTTAAGTGCTTTGGAGATTCTTTTACAGTTCGAGTACAAGACGGTCGAGACCATTTCCAATCCGAATCAGATTTCCTCCTTTCCTGACTTGACCGATTTTGATATTGTTCTTTTGGATATGAACTTTTCCGCAGGAGTCAATTCCGGGAATGAAGGCCTGTTCTGGCTCAGGGAAATATTAAAGAAGGCCCCGCAGATTTCCATTGTGATGATGACGGCCTACGGAGCGATCGACCTAGCGGTAAAAGCCCTTAAAGAAGGGGCGGCGGATTTCATATTGAAACCTTGGAACAACGATAAGCTGTTGGCCACGGTTAAATCGGCCTATGAACTACGAAAATCCAAAAAGGAGTTCAATCGGCTTAAACAGAAAGAGCATAATCTTAAACAACATATCAACCAGAATAAAAATTACATAATTGGTGATTCGAAAGCCTTGAGCTCTGTATTGAGTTTGGTGGGCAAGGTAGCCAAAACGGATGTTAATGTGCTTGTCACCGGAGAAAACGGAACCGGTAAAGAACTAATCGCCCGCGAACTGCATAAACTATCCCCCAGAAACAACGAAGTTTTTATTTCCGTCGATATGGGTTCTATCTCCGAGAATCTTTTTGAAAGCGAACTGTTCGGCCATACCAAAGGATCGTTTACCGATGCCAAGGAAGACCGGGCTGGAAAATTCGAGGCGGCCAACGGTGGTACTTTATTTTTGGATGAAATTGGTAACCTTTCGCTACAGACACAGGCCAAATTGCTATCGGCCATACAGAACAGGACCATTGTCCCTGTTGGTTCGAACAAGCCTATCCCTGTTGATATTCGCTTGGTCTGTGCGACCAACGTGAATTTGGACAAAATGGTATCTGAGGGACTTTTTCGGGAAGATCTGTTATATCGGATAAATACCATACGTGTTCAAGCCCCCCCCTTGCGTGAAAGAGGGGAAGATGTATTGGTATTGGCGGACTTTTATCTAAAAAAGTTTACTTCCAAATATGGAAAACAGGGTCAACGCATCAATCAAGCCGCTCAAGAAAAATTGATGTCCTACAATTGGCCGGGAAATGTAAGGGAGTTACTGCACGCTATTGAACGTGCTGTTATCCTTTCCGAAGGAAGTGTACTGAAACCAGAAGATTTTCTGTTGGGCGTAAATTCATCCATATCAGTTGATTCCGGTCCGGAAACACTGGAAGAAATGAATATGTTGATGATTACAAATGCCTTGAACCAAAACAATGGAAATTATAGTGCCGCCGCGGAGCAATTGGGCATTTCTAGACAGACCTTATACAACAGGTTGAAGAAAATAGGGAAATAATGGTAAGCCGACACATCTATTTACAGCTGATTTTTCGAAATATAATGATTTTTGCCACTGCCTTGGCTGTAGGTTATTTTTTTTTCAATGATCAATATATTCTAGCGGGATTGAGTTTTGTACTTCTAATATTTCTGACCGTTTTTCTCATTCATTATGTCAATCAGACCAATCGAAAAATCGCCTATTTTTTCGATGCTATCAAGAATGAGGATTTTACATTACGCTTTCCTGAAAAATTAAGTGTAAAATCTTTGGAAGAACTAAATCATAGCCTGAACACACTCAATGCGATGATTCAGGACATCCACATAAAGAAACAGGCACAGGAGCAATATTATCAAGAGATTCTTAAACAGGCCGATATCGGATTATTCACTGTAAACCAGAAAGGACATATTCTTTATGCCAACCCTACTGTACAGCGACTCTTGAATTACAGTCCTTTGAACCACATCAAGCAACTCAATCAGGTCGATGAAGACCTCTATAAACTGTTCGAAGATCTAAAGCCTTTCGATAGCCGGATTTTTCAATTGCAAAACGAGCGTGAAAAAACACAACTAGCCTTAAAATCGACTTCAATAATCATCGATGACCAATTGTTGTTACTGGTAGTCGTTCAGGATATTCATAAGGAACTTGACGAAAAGGAAACAGACTCTTGGGTAAAGCTTATCCGTGTCCTTACCCACGAAATCATGAATACGATAACACCTATTACTTCCATATCGGAATCTATCTTAAAATATTTCAAGTCCGCTAGTGGAAAATCGACTGTCGAATTGAGCGAAGATCATATTCGAAGTGCGGTCAAAGGGTTGGAAGTGATTAAGGAGCAGGGAGGTGATTTGATGAAGTTCGTACAATCATACCGAAGTTTTCTCAGTTTACCGAAGCCGGATAAGGCTTTGGTGTCAGTACAGCGTCTTTTAGATAGGGTGAAAGTCTTGATGAATCAAGAAAATCTAAATGGGGATATCGTTTTTGAGGTAATTGCCGAACCTAAAGATTTGGAACTCTTCATAGATGAAAAACTAATTTCACAAATCTTGGTCAACCTTAGTAAGAATGCATTACAGTCATTAAATGGACAGGAAAACGGAAGTGTCAAAATTAGAGCGGGCAGCAATAGTAATGGAAAAAAATATATTCAGGTAACGGACAATGGGCCTGGAATTCCGCCAGACCTGATCGACCAAATTTTCGTTCCTTTTTTTACAACTAAAAATATAGGAACAGGTATTGGCCTTAGTCTTTCCAAACAGATTATGCACCTGCACGGAGGGACGATGAAGGTGCATTCTGTATCTTTTGAGGAGACTTCGTTTGTTTTGTTGTTTTGAAGCGTCCATAAAAGAATACTATTTTGGGACAAAAGTATTCTGAAAAATCATCCCCACTCCCATTCTACCTTCCATTTTTTTGTGGATTAGATTAAACTCACCCATAATTGAACTTTCCAAAAACCCCAGTTAGTTTACTTATAAGGGTCGTTTAAATATACCCTGTATGTCCTGTAAAAGGTGAATTAACGAGACTACTAAAAGAGACCACGTTTGGGGCACTCAAAAAAAAGATTCTGTGATTTAGAAAAGTGGTTTCGTAAAACGGCCCTTTTATGGGACTCCAATAATGGAAACAAACAGCCCGTATAAATTGGTTATGATTATTAACTATATTCGCTTGTTATACTCAATTGCTTTTAGCGAAAAAAATAAAAAAATTACAGTAACGTTTTAAAACAGGAAAGCCTTACCGTTTTAGCCTGAACAGGCAGGTTTTGTAACCTTTGCAAACTATAGCCCATGATGCCTACGAATATGCTTTATTAGACCATCCTTATTGAACTCAAGTGATATTATGTTGGTACTGGTAAATTCGACTATTTTATCCATATGGAAAGGTTTAACCTTTGCGTGTTCAGTGTACTTAACAAACACCACATTGTGTCCAATCATCAACTGGTCAATATTGATGTCGCTGAAATAGACTTTATTTGCTAGCTTCGCAATCATGCCTTTACGGAGTTCTTCCTTACTGGTTATGGTTACATTAAATTTAATGTGCTCATCCACAAATTCATCAGCTAAAAATGAAATGTAATTGTCAATATCGACAATGGTAGCGTTTGATTGTTCACGGTCATTTTTCGCGTTGATAAAGGCTTCTGCTTTCTGTTTCAACTCAGCTTCGGATAACTGATCGCTAGCTGTCGAGAAAGTTGAAATACACGCTAAAACAATCATAAAAATTAAATTTCCCATGGATACCAATTTAGTTTGTCTAACTACTACATAGACCGACATTGTCGTCTATCACTCATTGGACTTTTATTAATAAAAATATTCAGTAAAATGTAAAAATATAGATTGCATAAACACTGTAAAAGAAACAAGAACTTTAGAATTCTGATTACAAAAAACATTAATTTTTTGTTAAATATTTTTCAAGAAATGACAAATTCAAAACTGTTGGATATTATCGAGGAACAAATATTATTATGCTATTTTAGTAATAGAATAGTCAAAGAATTATTAGGACACAATGATCTATGAACAACAATGATTTCCCCCCATATACTAAACAGAAATGAGCTTAAAATTAAACGCCCTCTCGACAAATAAATAATTAAGAAATAGAAAAGCAAAAGGGTACAACATTGAATACATTTAATTAGAATAAAAATGTCAATTTCAAAGTGATTATATGCAATCAAGAACAAAGTTTTTGACTTCGCCCCCTTACTAAACTTATGCTAAACGTTAAATCGTTACTCTCTAAAAGTCCCATAAAACGAACCTTTTTCGGGACATCAAATTTTTTCTTCAGCGAGTTCTGTCAAACGGCCGTTTTATGGAACGAGAATTAGCCCGATGAAAAACTATTCCTAAAGTGTATGGCAATACAATTGTATTAAACACACATCAACCATTATCTTCAAGGTTGAATTTAAGTTTTTTAAAAACACAAATTAATGTGAAAGCTCTTCCAATAACCCAACAGTTTAATTAAATTACATTTTTAAGATGGACAAAAATCTAGGGTATTCATAAAACAAAAACCGGTAAACTTCTCTTTCATAGAAATCCAAAAATGGAATCTTAAGTATTGGATGCACCTAATCTTAAATATTAAGTGTAACATTATTTTAAGGTCGTCCAATGCCAATCGGCAATTTAATGAAATGTAAATTTTTTCTTTATATCTTTAAATTGGATATGTATGACCATAGGTACTTTTTATAGAATCCTCCCTGAAATTAAGGTAGCACCTAAAAGCCAATACGTTTTGAAATAAGGCCTTTGTCAAGAAAGAATACAACTTTAATATATAGACTTTTATTTAAAATGAGATAGTATTTTTCTCTATACACACAAAAAGTTGACGCTAATAAAATTTATGCTCAATGAAAATTATAACGTTTTCTATTATTTGCATATTTATTCTGTTCGTTTCGTCAAAAATAAACGGTCAAGTAGATAGGGCATTGGATTCAACTTATATCTGGTTCGACAATATCATCGGACAGACAAATTCAGGAATCTTTAAAGGCGTGGCTTATGATGAGTCTTTTAACGTAATAAATGAAAGGCATCAATTTTTTAAAGATTCGGATTTTCTTTTGGGCTCGATGATTTATGATCGGCAGCCCTATTTTGAATTGGAGCTAAAATATGATGTATATCATGACAATCTTTTGATAAGAAATGAAGATATGATGGCCTTGTCCGTGATGATATTTGATAAGGACAAGATAACCGATTTTAACATTGACGGACATAAGTTCGAGAATTTAAGTTTGGCTAAGACAAAGGTCAGGTTATCCGGTTTTTTCGAGGTCTTGTTAAAAACAGATTCCATTGCATTGTACAAAAAGTATCAAAATAAATTATTTACGAGAACAGATGAAAAAATTGCCTATCATGAGTTTAAGGAAATGCATGTATACTATATACATTATGATAATAAATATTACAAGCTGAAAAATGCCAAAGACCTAAATGCAATTTTCCCCAAACTTAAAAATGCACTAAAGGACATTCGTAGTCTCCACGAATCTATGCGAAAATCGGATTCCGACACCTATATGAAATCTATTTTGACTGACTTAGTAAGCATTCTTTCAACAAATGCCATACACGGATTATGAGAATTGTCTTGACCATAGTCCTTTTATTACTCGTCAAATCTATGTTTGGTCAAGAGAAGGAAGCTCCGATATCCCTGGAAATCAAAAACAAACCAATCAAAGATATATTGGAGGTAATCGAACAAAAGAGCGATTATAGGTTTTACTATGCCGAACAATGGTTGGACAGTACTGCGATTAGTAAGGCCTATAAAAATGTACCAGTAGAAGATATTCTAAAGGATTTGTTCAATGATACGGCAATCAATTTCTTTATTTCTTGGGATAATCGCATAGTTCTAACCCAAAATAATAGCATCTATGGTTATTTGCCAGAGGGTTTCCTAGAGCAACCAAATACAGAAAAAGACGAAGAAACTTTATCAGAAGATATTGCGTCGGTACCAATATTTTACGGAAAGCGGAAAAATGATCCGAATGCTGTTGTTCAAACGGTACGAATTGGTAAAGAAAGGAAGGATAGAAGAGAAAGACGGTTTGTACTTTCCGGTTATGTGACCAATGTCAGATCCGAAAACCCCTTACCAGATGTGGCAATTATGGTAAAAGCACTGAATCTCGGAGCAATAACCAATGATAAAGGTTTTTATGAAATCGAACTGCCATCCGGATTGAGCTTGGTCGAGATTAGTTCAATGGGTTTGGCAAATTCTAAAAAAAATGTAATTATTTATAACAATGGTAGTCTTGACTTTAGGCTGGAAGAAAGTTTGGAGCAATTAGATGAAGTGGTGGTTCAGGCGGATGCAACACGAAACATTGAAGATGCCTCAACGGGTAACACAAGAATAGGCTCGGAAGCCTCAAAAAATATCCCGCTGGTACTAGGCGAGCGCGACGTGTTAAAAATTGCGACTACCCTACCAGGAGTAACTACTGCTGGAGAAGGTTCATCGGGTTTTAATGTCAGAGGGGGCAAAACTGACCAAAACCTCATACTGTTGGACAATGCGGTTATTTATAATCCATCACACTTCTTCGGATTTTTTCAGGCCTTCAATCCTTTTGCTGTAAGCAATCTAAACATTTATAAGGGAAGTATTCCAGCGGAGTTTGGGGGTAGATTGTCCTCGGTTTTTGATATTAACACTAAAGATGCCAGCAATAAAATCTTTAAAGGGGAAGTGTCTGTAGGCCCGGTAACCGCGAATGCTGTTGTTGAAGTACCGATAGTTAAAGATAAGGCAGGTCTGCTGGTAGGTGCCAGAGGAGCCTATTCAGATTGGGTATTAAAGGCATTGGACAATGAAAACTTAAATGACAGTCAAGCTTCTTTTTATGACCTCATAGCGAAGTATAATCATAAAATTAATGATAACAATGAAGTAAGGGCGACGGGGTATTACAGTAGGGATATATTCAGCATCACATCGGATTCGCTTTTCGATTATAGCAATCGACTACTTTCTTTGAAATGGAACCGTAAACTGAATGAAAAAAACACTGGAAGCCTTACCCTGAATAATAGTCAATATAAGTTCAATATTGATTTTGATGGTAGTTTAAATAGAAACTTTCAACAGAGCTTTCAAATTAATGAGACCGAGTTAAAAGCTCAATTTCGCTATTCTTTAAACGAATCGCACAAACTTGATTATGGTATATCGGGTAAGTTGTACTCGGTACTTCCTGGTGAAATATCGCCCAAAAGTTCGAATGATATTGTAATTCCATTAGCTGTCCCAAAAGAAAGGGCGTTGGAGTCTGCCCTTTTTGTTTCCGACAATTTTAAGGTCAGTGAAAAATTACAGTTAGATTTAGGGCTGCGCTATTCATTTTATGGAGCCATGGGACCATCGGTTCAACGGGAATATGCTGAAGGATTTCCTAAATCAGGAACTAGTGTTATTGATACTAAAACATTCGGCAACAACAAAATTTATGAGACTTATGGTGGCCCGGAAGTTCGATTCTCTGGAAGATATTTATTGAACGATAGTCTTTCAATAAAAGCGAGTTTTAACAATGCCTACCAATTTATCCATACGCTATCAAACAATACGACCGTATCCCCTGTTGATACATGGAAGCTTTCAGATCGTAATATTAAACCACAACAGGCCAACCAATTTTCCTTGGGTATCTATAAAAATAGTCGGAATTACGAGATTAGTCTCGAGGGTTTTTACAAAAGACAAAACAACATTGTAGATTTTAAAACGGGCGCTCAACTGCTCTTGAATGAAAATATTGAGACCGAAGTACTACAGGATAAGGGCAAGGCCTATGGCGTAGAATTATTGATTAGAAAGAATATCGGTAAATTAAACGGATGGCTGGGCTATACCTATTCAAGATCTTTCTTTAAACTCGATAGTGAATTTCCTCAGGAACGAGTAAACGAGGGTGAATTCTTCCCATCTAACTTCGATAAGCCCCATGATGTCAGCATGGTACTGAATTATAAGTTTACGAGACGATTTAGTTTCTCTGGTAATTTTGTATATCAAACCGGACGGCCGGTTACTTTTCCTGTAGGAAACTATGAGTTTAATGGGAACGAATTCGTATTGTACAGTGATCGGAACCAATTCAGGATTCCTGATTATTATCGTTTGGATCTAGCTTTCAATATCGAGGGGAATCATAAAATAAAGAAATTTGCACATAGCTTTTGGAGTATTTCCGTATACAATGTTTTGGGAAGGAATAATCCATATTCCGTGTTTTTCGTTTCCCAAGATGGGGAAATAAAAGCCTTACAAAGCTCAATTTTTGCCATACCGATACCCTCAATAACCTATAATTTTAAATTTTAAAGGCATCATTATTTTTAAACTTTCGATATCGCTCAATGTATTTTTTAAACGAACAAATTAGGAAACTTTTCATAAATTATCTGGTCATTGTATTGTTATTTGCAGTATATAGCTGTACCGAACCTTATGAAGGTTCGGTAGAAGGTTTTGAAGTTGTCTTAGTGGTAAATGCGATAATCACTAACGAAAACAAGAAACAAGAAATACGCTTAACTAAATCCTATCGATTTGAGGAGAACGGGCCCACAGCCGAAGAAAACGCAATCGTTAGCATAAGTGATGGTGAAGGGCAACAAATTGCTTTCGAAGAGATAGAGCCCGGCAAGTACGTTACAATGACCGAATTTGCTGCAACGATGAACAGAACTTATAGCCTGTCCATTACTACTGAAAACGGAAGATCATACCGTTCTGATACCATGCAGTTGCCCAAAGCTTCGACTACTATTGATGAAGTGTTTGCTGAACGTACCGTGGACCATGACGGTGTTGAAGGCATAGCTATTTCCATAGACACTTTCGATCCCTCGCGAGGGTCAAACTATTATCGATATGAGTATATCGAAACTTATAAGATAATCGCCCCTTTATGGAGTCCTGAAGATGTGGTACTAGTTATTCAACTTTCAACAGGCCCAGAATTTAATACTATATTAAGAGAGCGTGAAGAACACATATGTTACGGTAACGACCAGGCAAAAACCATAAATGTAGTGAATACAGTAAACCTAAGCGAGGATAGGTTAGATCGTTACATCGTTCGGTTTATTAAGCGTGACAATTATATCTTATCACACAGGTATAGCATTTTAGTCCGGCAATATGTGGAAAGTCCTGAGGCATTTGCTTATTATGAAGTATTGAAGGGGTTGACACAATCTTCCACGGATGTGTTTTCTGAAGACCAACCAGGCTTTTTAGCAGGTAATATTTTTTCTCTGGATGACCCAAATGAGAATGTAGTTGGATTTTTCGAGGTGGCCGCGGTAGCTGAAAAGCGCCTTTTCCTCAGTTATGAGGATTTTTTTCCAGGAGAGGAGTTGCCGCCATTTATACAAAATTGTATGCTTACTGTGCTAGGGGGCAACGATTTGGCCGATGCAATAAAAAATGGAACCATTGTTTACTTCGATAGTAATGGCGGAATAAGAACTACTTCCCGGGCGTGTGGGGATTGTACCGCTCTGGGGAGCAATAAAGTACCTGATTTTTGGGTGGAATAAATTGATTTGATATGAAGAAACGATTATCGGTTTTACTTGTTTTGCTAATGACCATTGATTTGATAATGGCTCAGGTTACGTTAACCGGCGATCAAGTAAAACTGTATAGTGATATTCCGCAAGAATCTATTTTTGTTCATTTCAACACATCATTACTCCTTACCGGAGAATATCTCTATTATAAGATCTACTGTTTGAACAACGAAGAGGGTCGCTTGAGCGATCTAAGCAAAATAGCTTATGTAGAATTGGTCGGAAAGGATGGTAAACCAATCTTTAAACATAAAATCCTGCTTGATGATGGACAAGGCCAAGGCGATTTTTTTATTCCTACTGCGGTTCCTTCGGGCAACTATAAATTATTGGCCTTCACAAATTGGATGCGAAATAAAAAAAATGAACAGTTTTTTCAGAGCGACATTACAATCGTGAATCCCTATCAGGCGAATCAATCATCCGTACGCTCAGAGAAGACAATCGCGGCTGACACTCTCGAGACTAGCCTGCTCGCCATAGGGCCGAAAAAGGATTTGATTTACGAAACATCTCTAGAATTTGGCCCCTTACGACTTTCGTTAAAAAAGCAGACTTTTAGGAAGAGAGATCGAGTTTCACTATTGTTCTCGCCTGCGAATAAAAGCAATTTTTCTATGGGTGCATATTCCATTTCCGTCCGAAAAAAGGATGGCATTCCAGCAGCCATACAACAAAATTCAATATCCATTTTTGAGAGTTCATTATTAAAGAGATCAGCTTATGGGCACACCATCGCCAATGAAGTTTACTTGCCAGAACTTCGGGGGGAATTATTGGCTGGAAAGGTCATTGGTTTAAACGAAAGCAAGTCAATCAAGAATTTGAAAGTAGCTGTTTCTATCCCGGGAAAGGATTATTATTTTGATGTTGTTGAAACAGATGAATTAGGTAACTTTCATTTAAATGTTCACAAGTTTTATTCAGGTAATAAAATTGTTTTGGAGGTTTTGTCGGAACGACCTGAAGAGTATTTGGTGTCTATAAAAACAATGCCAGATATAGGTTATTCGGACATTGAATTTAATAAAATTGACCTTGCCCCATCTATGAAAGAGGAAATCTTGCGCCGAAGTGTACATAATCAAATAGAGAATTCATATTTTCAGTTCAGACCCGACTCGATTTTATCCATTTCACCAATACAATTCTTCTACAATAAAAAAAAGGAAGTATACAACCTTGATGATTATACCCGCTTTAGATCGCTTCAAGAAACTGTTCTTGAGATTATAAAGGATGTTTCGGCCAATAGGGTTGGTCAAGACAATTATGTTTTAAGGGTAAAAGGGTTTGACTATACCACAACGACGAATTTATTGCCTTTAATTCTTTTAGACGGTGTTTTAATACAAGATCATAACGCCATTTTAGGATTTGATGCCAGAGAAATAAAGGATATAACCGTTCTAAGGCATAAGTTTGTTGTAGGCCCAGAAATTTTTCAAGGTGCGTTGGTTCTATCAACGGAGAATGGCAATGGATTCGATCAGTTGCTTGATCCAAATTCTGTTTCTGAGATTTTCAAACCACAGCCAAACAAAAATTATTTTGTGCAGCGTTATGACGGTGCCAATAATATCACATCCAGTTCGCGATTGCCGGACGATAGGCTGCAATTGCTCTGGCTTCCGAAATTGAGATTGACGGGTAAAAGTGGTACACTTGATTTTTTTACTTCGGATGTAGAAGGGGAATTTGAAATTCATTTGGAGGGATTTACTCAAGAACACGAACCGGTTTCAATTCGAAAATCGATTTTCGTCAATTGAACTGGCCTGAACATCCTACTGAAGGCCTATTGACCAGCTATTGGCCCATTCAGGTTTTAATGCTCCGTTTCCCGCCCCGATGCTATTTCCCTCCACATAGAAAGAGGTATTGGTTCCCATGTAGTTGGTGGGTATGAATTCTGAGGTTGGATTCTCAAATTGAATGGAATCGATATTCAAATTCCCTATGTCTATCTGTGAGGAAGCATTCACACCATCTACATGAATACCTAGGTTCATATCTGTAGTATAGAGGTTGGTAAAAGTGTATTTTCCGCCTCCATCAGCGTATTTCAATCCACCTTCGATTGATGGGCCAATAATACTTACATTACTGATGGTATCCGTTATTATTGGATTTGCAGCCTGAATATCTTCGTTACTAGTGATATTGATTCCTACCTTAGCAATTCCAGTCAAGTACCAAGCATCACCATTACCGCTCCAATCATCTGTCACCACTATGCCGTTCTCGTTGCTGTTAGTTGCCAAGAGCCATTTTGCATCGACATTACCACCAATGAACCGAATTCCATTTCCCAAACTTTCAAAAGTCTGTAGCCGGGTAACTGTTGTAAAAGACCCAACGCCGTAAAAGGCAATCGCATCAAACTTTTTTTGCTCGTCCACAATGGCCCCTGCATATTCGATTCGTAAATAATTGATTACCCCAGAAGTGTCTTCAAGTTCGAAACCACCAAAAAAAATATCGATAATATCCGAGCGGTCGACCATACCACTCTTAATAGGAGCTTTGCCACAAATAATGATTCCTCCCCAATCCCCCGCAGCCGGATTTTCTGCTCCGGATGTAATAACAACTGGATTTTCGGGTTGCCCAAAGGTAAATAACTTACCTCCTTGGGCTACCGCAATATATGCGCCTGCGCCAGGATCAGCTTTTATGACCGTACCGGCAGGAATTGACAGTTCGGCCTGATCTCTAACCAAATAAGGGCCGGTAAGCCGATATTCGATGGCGGGATCGAGCTGTAATCGATTTACCAATTCGCCTTCTAATATACCTATTGACCCCAAGGAACAGGACCCAGGACATGCGCCGCCACAATCAACAGTAATTTCGTCACCGTTCAAAATACCGTCGAAGCAGTTGAGAGTGTCAACGTCTTCTTTTGTTATATTGTCATTTGAACAGGCCAATGTAATAATAACCGATATATTCAAATATAAAATTTTGAGAAGAGACTTTTTCACTTTACAATGATTGCTAAATTACTAAACTGTTTGAAATCATCAGAGCAGTATAAATTGTTTTAACCATACTTGAACAATTCTTTAAAGCTAAAGAATATTCTTTCAGCAATACTTAAATCTTTTGTAATAATCTCAGCATTGCCCAGCATCTTCTGTTCAAAACCGTCATCTGTATCGCAAGTAGTTCTTGTATTTTTCGGAAGAGCGATATTGATAGTATTATTATCTTGTTTGTCCAAAAGAATGAAGGTTTTCTTGACTTTTGTCAATATGTTTAACAAATACAATAGCTAGTCATCCATAAATGCCGCCGCCATTAACTCTTGCTCTGCCCGAGAAATTCCAATTTGATCTGCCATCTTTTCTCAATAGGTCTATTTGAGATTCTAGTTTTTATTCTGGAGTAGAGACTCTTGCATATCCGAATATCATAACCTGGCCTTTTAAACACCTTTGGATGATGTTTCAACATGTGCTTGTGTTTAGCTCAAAGTTCAAATCATACAGTAGATAATATTAATTGAAATGGTCAATCGAGTTTGTATTAAGGACTCTAAAATAGGAGTAAACGTTACAAAGTTTGGATGTTATCCATGTGAAAAATGCAATTTATGCGAGACCCATAGAAACTTTGATAAGCTTAAGGAGACCAAATTTACAAAAAGAGTTTATTTCTAAATGGGTACGAAAATGAGTGGAGTCCCATAAAACGAACGTTTAATGGAACGCCTGCTCTCTGCTGCTCTCTGTTCTTTCAATTGGCCTTTTATTCGATCCAAATAAAAAGACAGGGTTTCCCCTGTCTTTTCCCCAAATCTTACCATGAACTTAACCTACTTATGCTATGGTCCTTCGAATGTAACCCAAGGTCTTATCTTTGAAAAAATTATCAGGCAAACTACCACAATTTTGGTTCTATTGAGAAATATTTAAAAACTTGTGGGACTCCTTTTCGGAGAACGTTCAAAAAAGTATCGGGAGAATTAAGCTAATGAGTCAATTTTGACAGTAACAGGTCGAAGGGCCTTGACAAATTTTTTGGTGTCAACGAAGATATTTTGACTCAAGAATAATACAAAGATAAATAATCTCATAAAACGGCCAATTGAAAGGGCGTGAAGAAGAAGCCTGACGTCCAAGAAAATGTTCGTTATAAGGAACTGGACTAGCGCCAGCAAAAAGTGAACTTTTAAAGGGTTAAATCTAAGAGATAGATTAATCTATTAAATAACCTTTAAAAGCAAAACAAATGCCTAAAAAGAAGAATGCTAGCTCACTAATTAGTGAGCTAAAGCGAAAAACAAGAAGAACCTACTCTTCAGAAGAAAAAATCAGGATTGTACTGGAAGGATTAAAAGAGGGATATATCCTAATAATAAACAAGTACATCTATCAATAATAGAATATTCCCTGAATGAAAAAGGCCTCTACAAAAGTAAAGGGCCTTATCACTATCACTTTATTCTTCCATACTTACAAATTAGAAAATGCAAATCCAGTAAATAGTCTAAATATAAATGCGTATAAAACGATTGCAAACATTACCATTGTAAACAGAGCAAAAGCCTTGAAAGAATGTTTTACAACATAGTTTTGAATGTTCCTGAATCCTTCAAGATAGATTTCTTTAAAAAGTAAAACTGTTTTCATAGTTCGGGGTTTATATTTTGTACAAAGGTTAAACGATGATTAGAATGTTCAGCGATTTTTCTTCTAATGGTCCTAGTGCACGGATGAAGTGCATTCTGATTTCAAATCATCTGTGTATCCTGCGGTTAATCGATTAACTTTAAATTGGCACATTCCTTTCAGAAGTAAATTTCAAGGATAAAACACACCATATTTATTACTTCACAAAAAAGCCGTGTCGTGCTTCAGCTAAAAATAAACTCTTCGAAAGCTAATTTCCATCTGAAGAGTAACTTCTTCTTTGATTTTAGTATGAGAGTTGGAAGTGTCTTTTTAAGTAAAGAAATTGATTAAATCACTGTGCCCAATAACTAAGTATTCGTGTTGGGTCGTACCGACCACACGAATACTTAGTTATTGCCATCAGTTTTTTTATTTAAAATTTTGTCAATCGAAGGTTGGTCCACTCGCAATATTCTCAGTAATTGAGCCGCTTTGCTTTTATTCGTTTTTTTAACTTTGTCAAACTCATCCATAAGGCCGCTTGTCCAAAGTCGCTCGTTTACTGTCATTCCATCAAGTCCAACAATATTTCTGACTTTTTCAATTGTAATCTGTTTTTGGATCTCAGCAAGTACATATTTACAAGCTTCGTTTTCTGTGGTGAATGTCCTTACTGAGTGTTTTTCTCCTCTTTCTTTATAATATACTTCGTATTCGGTTGTATATTTTCCACGTTTTATTGTCAGAGCGATTCTATCATTATCGCTCATTGAACTGTAAGCTTCCCCTAAATAGAACTGCTTGATTTTCTACTATTATCAAATTTATTGTTTTTAATTCTAATGGAGCTAGCTCCATTAGAATTAACTTCAGCATATTTTATTGGAGGTATTTCCCCTAATGCATCATGTGGTCTAAAATGATTGTAATCATCCATCCAAATTTGAGTTTGTTCTCTTTCAGCCGCCTATAAAAATTGTTCTCTGGAACACGGTCGCTCAATTGAAAATGGGCGAACAACTTCTCTTGATGATCCTTCTTTCCCTGCATACCTAAAGTTACGATCGATTCCCCGATCCACAATGAT
>JAJRRO010000029.1 GCA_024279425.1 Bacteroidota bacterium
ATCCATTTTTCATCCCGGTATTTTCCGTTTAGATTAGAAACATAGGCCGTTTCCGCATCTTTTTTGAAATTAAAATCTGCCAAATAAACATAATAGAGTCCATTTTCCTTATTATAAAACTGTTTAGCATCCAAACCTTGTTCATTTAAGGAGTCTATAAAGGCATTTAGATACGCTTTGTTTTTATAAACATTGGCTATAACATAATAACCAGATTTAACCCCGATGATATTTGATTGATCCAAAACCTTTATCGGAAGCTTAGCATAACCCCTATGCTCTTTGGTATTTAAACTTTTCACGGCTTCCGGCTCTTTTTTATTGGCCACTAGAACTGTATTTTGTATCCTGTTATAATCTTCAAAATTTGATTTAATACTATGTTTCAAATCTTTACGCAATATTCTCACGATGGTCTCAAACCTTTGCTCAAATTCATGGTTCCGTGCCTCCTCTAAGGAGTCTTGTCTAAAAATCAACTCGTCCAAAATCAATCTGTTTTCATAGGCAAGGTCGCTGGTATTTTCCCTTTTTCCCTTTATATCATCCTCTCCAATACTTTTGTTTTTTTCAGCAACTAGTCTTAAGATTTGCTCCTCATAGTTTCTTACGATGCGATCTATCTTTTCATCTTCTGATTTGTCAGCATAATTTACAGTATTGTCAACGTCATTCTTAAAAGTATAGGCCAATGATAATTCATGGTTCCATCCAAGGTCGGCTTCTTTCTGTTTAAAATCTTTTTCCATCAAATATCCAAGGGACATCTTCTTATTAAGGTTGAAACCGAAACCCATTGACAGTCCGTAGGTATCATTAAGGGTGGTCTGCAGCCAGCCATACTTTGGCAAATCCAGTAGAACAGAACCTAGATAGGCCAAGGAATTATCCTCATTTCTACCCAATTGTACCAAGGGCATTAATCGGGCATTTGAGAACAATCCCCTGTTTGCGGCGAAAGTATGCGTATACTGCAAGGATGCCTTTACACTTTTATCATTTAACCGCGTTAAAAATTCATTGGTCGTTTGATTGAACTTAAACAAATCCTCTGCATACAAACCAAAATCAAATTTGCCCACTGAAAGGGTAATGGCAGGCTGTATGGCTATTTTACTTTCTTTGTTGGCCCCAAGAATCTCTGGGTCATTCTCATTGACAATGACACGGTTTTTGTCAAGCCCTTCATTAAAATAAGTGACATTGGCCCCGAAAGTAAGCTTGCTCTTCTGTCCAAGCTGCACCGATGTGGCATAGTTGGCATTGAATCCAAATTCCTGGATAACTCCCGACCATTGGCTATAAATACCAATACCTAAAGCTGTATTCTCATTTAACCTATTGCTAAAGCCAAGAAAATAATTCTGGCTGTTATCCTCAAAAGTGGCATACTGATTTCTGTGTAGGATATTCAGATAGGATTTATTCTCCCGTACCAAAGAAAATGTCGGATTGATCAAGAATCTATTGAAAAACAATTGATTGTGATATGCATTGTTTGAACTCACATTTGGGTTTGTCTCCTGGCCAAATGCAAATTGAATACTTAAAAACATGTAACATACCATGATCAAACATATCGCATTTGTTATTGTGGTATTGTAGTTCATCTTTTTGAATATTAGGGTTATACTACTATTG
>JAJRRO010000030.1 GCA_024279425.1 Bacteroidota bacterium
GTACTAGCGACTTGAGCTATTTAATCTATGATGAGCAATTATTAGATATGGAAGGCTATTTAGAACGATTGAAAGAATATAGAAAATCATTTCAAATAGAATTTTGATGTATTCAGCATGTAAGAACTCAAATGATAACATAACTAACACAAGTAAATAATGAAGATTCTCTTGAAGTTTCAACGGTATGCAGTGAAGAAAATATCTATAGGGTTATGCATTTTCCTTTTAACAACATTTTCTATCTATGCTCAGAACGGTATCGAAATAAGTTCAGAACTTCCCCAGTACTGGTCATATAAAGGTGAAATGGAGTTGTTATTGGGAGGGAGTGTTGAAGATAACTTGTTTCAGATTCCGGAATTACGTTCACAACTTGAAACGTTAAAGAAAGTAGGCGGTAATTATATACGGAATACAATGTCATCACGAGATGATGGAAATGTATGGGCTTTTTATTTTAATCCGGAAAAAGAACTTTATGATCTTAATCTGTGGAACGATGAATATTGGAGCCGGTTTGAAAATTTATTGAAACTCACTTCAGATAGGGATATTATAGTGCAAATTGAAATATGGGCCACATTTGATTTTTACAGGGAAAATTGGAAAAAAAATCCATTTAACCCTAAGAACAATAGTAACTATTCAAGTGAACGTGTGAAAATGCCAGAGCAAATCGATTCACATCCTATCAGGGCCGAAAATCCTTTTTTTTGGGCCATACCATTGCAACATAACAATATTCCTGTTTTAAAATATCAGCAACGGTTTGTGGATAAATTGTTGTCGTATTCCCTCAAATATGGAAATGTACTGTACTGTATTGATAACGAGACATCTGTTACAGCTTCTTGGGGAAAATTCTGGGCAAACTATATTCAAAAAAAAGCAAAAGAGCAGAAGAAATCAGTGAATATTACAGAAATGTGGGATCCTTGGGATCTTGACCACATCACACACAGGGAAACCTTCGATCATCCTGAAACCTATGACTTTGTAGAGATTTCGCAAAACAACCATCAAATAGGACAGAATCATTGGGACAACGGTCTAGGCCAAATTGAAAGGCTAAAGGCGGGTAATAACCTAAGGCCCGTAACCAATGTAAAAACTTATGGAAATGATTTGAAATCTCATGGCGGGGGAACACAAAATGGTATTGAGAGCTTTATAAGAAGTGTATTTTTCGGCTCGGCCGCCGTTCGTTTTCATCGCCCTGATTATGGATTGGGCCTAAGTGCCAAAGCACAAGCTGTTATTCGTAGTATGAGGCAGCTGTCAGAAAATATGGATTTTTTCAAGGCCACCCCTAGAAACGACTTATTGTCAGAACGAGAGGACAATGAAGCATACTGCCGGGCTATTCAAGGGGCGAACTACGCCTTGTATTTTACCAATGGCGGTGAAGTAAAATTGAATTTGATCAAAGCAAAAGGGAAGGCGAAAATACAATGGTTAGATGTGATGAAAAGTAAGTGGAGCACTGGTCCATTATTAAAAGGGGGTGAAACTGTAACAATCAAGGCGCCATCAAATGGGCATTGGGTAATGTTTTTAGACTTTGACAATTGAATAGACCTATTTCTAGTGCCTACAATAAACTTGATTAAAATAAAAACATGAAAAATGTTTTGTTCGAGGAAGTATGGGTTTTTTCGGGTCAATCCAACATGGCCAAGGAAGTGGAACAAAATCTAAATTCAGAGCAAGAAATGTCCTTGGCAGACTATTCCCAAATCAGGCATTTTCAAATAAAGCATTACAAACTTTCTCAAGCCATGGAAGATAGAATAAAAGGTAACAACCCAAATAGCTGGTTAAATAAGTGGGGGATATGTTCTCCATATAAAAATAGAGCCTCTAGAAATAATACCTGTTCGTATTAAAAAATAAATATTGAAAACAATGATTTTGAAAATTAAAAACTTCTTTAAAGGAATAGGGCCAGGCTTTATTGTGGCAGCTGTTGTGTTAGGACCCGGGAGTATAACAACATCGACCAGGATTGGAGCGACCCAAGGGTACGCTTTTTTATGGGTAGTTCTCATCGCGGCCATTTCAATGGCGGTATATTCAAATATGGGCGCTCGGTTCGGCGTGTTACATATACAATCGATCTTAGGTGTAATTGCTGAAAAGTATGGAAGGTGGTTTTCTATCATCATAGGTGTAAGTTCTTTTTTGGCCGCTCTTAGTTTTCAGTTTGGTAATAACTTGGGTGTTGGCATGGGCATGGAAACTATTACGGGAATAGACGTAAAGATTTGGCCCCCTATATTTACACTCGGCGCATTAGTATTGATTTTCTTTGCAAAGAATTTGTACAAGACATTGGAAAAGCTGATGATGTTTATGGTAATACTAATGATCTTGGCTTTTGTTGTAAATCTTGTCTTTATTAAACCTGACTTGGTTGCTATAACAGTTGGGTTTGTCCCCAGCTCATTCTCGATGGACAATTTTGGTCAATTAGCTGCAATTGCCGGTACTACTTTTGTGCTTCACTGTGCTTTATACCAATCGTATCTGGTACAAAATAAAGGGTGGGAGCTAAAGGATATCGATAAAGGTATAAAGGATTCGAATTTTGGGGTTTTTCTACTAGCATTAATGTCAGTGTTGGTTATTATAACTGCGGCAGCTACTTTAAGGCCTCTAGGAATTACTGTAAACTCGGCAGCAGATATGGCAATACAATTGGAATTGCTTTTAGGAAGTTATGCCAAATATGTTTTTGCCTTTGGTTTTATTTCAGCAGCTTTTTCTTCACTTCTTGTAAATGCAGTAATTGGAGGCGGTCTTTTATCGGATGGATTAGGAATGGGGCGATCAATGGAGGAAAAAATGCCGAAAGTGTTTACGGCTTTAATACTACTTGTTGGAATGGCAGTTGCTATGTTTGTTGCCAGTGGTAAGGGCGGTGCTGTTTATTCCTTGATTTTGGCCCAAGCATCCTCTATGTTGGCAGTACCATTAATAGCCATTGGCCTATTATTGGTGCTTAACCGTAAGGATGTAATGGGCGAATACAAGAACTCGACTTTTCAAAATATATTGGCCATAGTGGGGTTTGTATTGATTTGCGTTTTGGTGTATCTTATGTACGGTAAATTAATAGGATATTTTACTA
>JAJRRO010000031.1 GCA_024279425.1 Bacteroidota bacterium
CCACTTGTTCTTGAGCCAATAGTGATTTGTGCCTTGGCAACGATGGCAAATAACACCCTGTTGGTCGCGCTGTTCTTTAAAATGTAATCTGCAACTCTGCTCATCGGTAAAGTGTACTCCAAAAGAAAATATATCCATATTTTTAACTAATTCATATTCAAGTAAATATACGAAAATTTATTCGATTTAGGGGTGTTTACGGATACACAAAAATCTAATTAAAAAATAGCTTTGGAAATAAATTTTTGAGCTTCTTATTGCTAAAATTAATCCAAAACGTTGATTTAAGAAAACCGAATCCATATCCGGCAAACTGAATGCCCACTGCAACAATTGAAAGAAATGCTACCGATATACTCTTATTTTTAAACAGGGAGTCGACAAAAACAAGTGACAAATAAATACCATAGGCTATTATAGGCCAATAGATGGCACTAAATAACAACACTATAGCCCCTATAAGACCCAGACAGAACATTGTTGGGAACCAATAGGTGATTTTTGCCGTTCCTGGATGCCATTTATTCAAAATGGGTCTGACCATTCCAAACTTATTCACTTGTATAAAAAACGTATACCAATCTATACGACGCTTGTGGTACACAAATGCATGGGGAATGAGCTTGGTTTCATATCCCTTGTTCCATATACGAATAGTAAGGTCAGGATCTTCACCAGGGTGAATTTTACCATACCCGCCAACCGTGTCAAATACTTCCTTGGAAATTCCCATATTGAAACTTCTAGGTTGAAATTTGTTGATTGAGGACGCACTACCTCGTATTCCCCCAGTGGAAAAAATAGATGTCATGGCATAGTTAATGGCCTTTTGTACTACTGTAAATGATTCATGGGCCGCATCAGGTCCACCAAAACAATGCACAAAATCTTCTAGGAGAGACTTTTCCGCTTCTTTTAAATATTGGGGAGGCAGAATACAATCAGAGTCTAACACTATGAAATAATTGCCCGATGCCCTTTGCATTCCATAGTTTCGGGAGTCTCCCGGACCAGAGTTGTCCTTCTCCAAGTAATTGATATCCAATATTTTGAGAAAAGGCTCTATTACTTCCTTGGAACTAATGGTTGAACCATCCTCTACAATAACCACTTCGAAAGGTTTATCATAGGTTTGTTGCAACAGACTTTCAAGGAGCTCCCTTATTTCATTGGGCCTATTGTAAACAGGTATGATAAATGAAAATGACAGGCTCATGGTACGCTATTTGTTTTTTTGGAGGTCCTGTGTCAATTGACCATCTTTATAAGCCGATTTGAAAATAAACTTTATGCCAGATTTAGGACAAATGCAAATAAATTACCGCACCCTAAACAAAATGTTCCATAACCTCTTGACTTACTCCTGTGTTTGAAAACCCTCCATCATGAAACAGGTTTTGCATGGTCACTTTTTTGGTCAGGTCAGAGAATAACGTTAATGTATAATCAGCACACTCTAGCGCAGTGGCATTTCCTAAAGGAGACATTTTTTCAGCATAGCTTATAAAGCCATTAAATCCTTTTACTCCTAGGCCTGCTGTTGTAGGGGTCGGTGATTGGGATATTGTGTTTACCCGAACCTTTTTATCTTTTCCAAAGAAATACCCAAAACTACGTGCAACAGATTCTAAATAGGCCTTATTATCAGCCATGTCGTTATAATCTGGAAAAGATCTTTGCGCCGCCATATACGTCAACGCTACAATACTGCCCCATTCGTTCATGGCGTCAGCTTTATATAAACTCTGCATTACACGATGAAATGATAGTGCTGACACATCCCAGCCCTTATGTGAAAAGTCATAATTCTGATCGGTATACGCCCTACCCTTTCGAACATTGATCGACATTCCAATAGAGTGTAGTACAAAGTCTATCTTACCTCCTAGAATTTCAGTCGTTTTTACAACCAAATTGTCAAGGTCTTCCATGTTTGTTGCATCGGCGGGAACAATTTCAGATCCGGTTTTCTTGGCCAATTCATTTATCTGACCCATTCGCATAGCGATTGGAGCATTGGTCAAAACAAAAACCCCTCCTTCTTCATGTACTCTTTCTGCTGTTTTCCATGCGATTGAATTTTCATCAAGAGCTCCAAAAATTATTCCTTTTTTACCTTTCAATAAATTGTAAGCCATGTTCTAGTTTTCTTTGGTTGATATTGCGATCAAAGATATTTAAAATAAGTTTAAAAAATGGATTGTATTATTTCATCTGTTCAATAAGCTAATTCAACAATTGTCGTGCATGGGCCAAGGCAGAGTCTGACAAATCCTTCCCTCCTAACATTTCGGCCAACTCAATGACTCTTTCATCTTGGGAAAGTTCTTTCATATTGGTATGGGTCACATTGTCTTTATCTTCTTTGTATACCTTAAAATGATGGTTCCCTTTAGACGCAACCTGGGGCAAATGGGTAATGGCAAAGACCTGCATATTCTCGCTCATAACTCCCATGATATCTGCCATACGGTTAGAGATTTCTCCAGAAACCCCAGTGTCTATTTCATCGAACATCATAGTGGGCAAATTTTCATAGTTGGCCAAAATCGACTTTATAACCAACATTATTCGCGAAAGCTCGCCACCTGAAGCTACTTTTTTAAGCAACCCAAAATCAGCTCCTTTATTGGCTGAGAATAAGAACGATAATTCGTCCTTGCCCTTCGCCTTAAATTCTTTTGAGGTGCTTAAGCTTATTTTAAAACGGGCACTTGACATACCCAGCATATTAAGTTTATTTTCTAACTGAGCTTTCAGATTTGGAATTGTTTTTTTACGCTTCAATGACATTGAACTTGCCATTTCTTCAAGTTTAAACTCTTGAGAAGTCAATTCTTTTCGCTTCTTTTCAATGGTTGCCTCAATGTTCTCAGAGGCATCAACCTTCTCATTAAGTTCTCTCTTTATTTTCAACAAATCTGAAATACTTTGCACACCATGTTTTTTTTGCAAATCGTAAAGCAATTGTAATTTGGTATTGACCTCTTCCAATACATGTGGGTTTAAATCGGCATTTTCCATTTGGGTTCGTAGTTCTTCCCCAATATCATCAACTTCTATATGGAGAGATTGTATTCTTTGGCTCAAAGATTCATAGGCATTTCCAAAATTGGAGAGTTTGAGTGAAACCTGCTTTAATTCTGAAAGCAAATTCAAAATACCAACATTCTCATCATGAAGTAACTGATGTCCCTTAGACAAGTACTCAATAATCGTTTCAACATTGCTCAACTGCTGGTACTGTTCCTCCAACCGCTCTTGAATGCCTTCCTGCAGAGGTGCATCATTTAGCTCTTTCAGCAAAAAACTATTGTATTCGTGTTCTTTGATAGCTTTTCCTTGAAATTCAATCAATTGTGATAATTTCTTGGAAGTGTTCCTATAAACCTTCAGACAATCTATATATTCATTTAATAAATCTTTATTACCCGCCAGCGAATCAATTACCATAAACTGAAAATCATTTTCTGCCAGTCTTAAGGTTTGGTTTTGGGAATGCACATCGATCAATCTATCACCTAATTGAGATAATATATCCAAGGTAACCGGAGTGTCGTTGATAAACGCTCTTGATTTTCCACTGGGTAATATTTCGCGTCTGATAATGGTAGTATCCTCATAGTCTAGGTCATTATTGTCAAAAAAAGACCTTAAGCCGTAATTATTGATCAAGAATTCACCTTCTACGACGCACTTTTCTTCTTTGTTTCTCAAGGAGGACAAATCGGCACGTTTTCCCAATACCAAGGAAAGCCCCCCTAATAAAATCGATTTACCTGCACCTGTTTCCCCTGTTATACAAGTAAACTTTGGGCCAAAAGAAACATTTAGCCTGTCGATGAGCGCGTAATTTTTAATAGAAAGGTTACTAAGCAATGTAGTCCTGTTTATATTGCTGTAAAGATAATTTTTATTTCAATTGAAAAAAAATGAAGATCAGTACTTTATCTCATTCCAAGTACTTGAGTACAAAGGAGCAATTCGGTTGAGTGTTTCCTTTAATTTAACTACATCAACCTTGGGGCCGTCAGAGAATATATTCCGTATTTCGTCTGATTTGGCGTCAAAAAAAGTTTGGATCAAAAAAGCGTTTGGCCTACGATTGATCATGGTCTCGAATAACCTCATAGTCCCTGATATGACTTGTTTTCCGGTACTATTGTTGTCACCAAGTATATCAATACCCTTCCTATGATAATTGTACATCGCCACCCGATATTCCCTATACGTATTGGACATCAGATTATCAACCAATTCAAATCTACTACGGTCTGTAGACTGACTCCATCCGGCTGAATTACTTCCTTGGGCCTGAATAACAATTTTTTGAGCTGTTCTAAAATATTCGCTACCACCCTCAAGTGCAAAAGTATCGGCGTCCAGCCCTAAAATGATGTATACGTAGTATGATATTACGCTTACTAAATTAGATTCATAAACATTCTCGTTAAAGACCAATGGTTGAAATTCGATATACTCAAAATTGAATTGATTGTCTTTATAGTTGAAAATTGGAGTTTCATATGACGTATTGAAAACTGGACGGGATGATTGAATTTGAATGTTTCCTTTAAACCGGTTGGATTCATACTCAGTTATAGTAATGAACATCTGGGCATTAACCCGCTCATTTTTTTTATAAACACTATTGGTCCATTTATTTTTATTCACAAAGTCGTTCAATGAACGTTCCAATGTTCTGAATATCTGCTGATTCGTTTGTGAAACCTGATCCGAATTTAAAGTTACCGTACAGTTCAGTTCTTGGGCCGAAATCACCTTGCAACAGGCAAGGAACATAAAAACTAAAAGGAGATTACGCATTTAACCGAATTAAGATCTCATTAAGAATATCCTGGGCCACCTTGGCCTTGGTCTTTAAATCAAACGCTATTATCTGCGAATTCTTATCTATAAATGTTATTTTATTGGTGTCTCCGGCAAAACCGGCTCCCTCATCATTCAGGGAATTCAGGATTATGACATCGAGGTTCTTTTTTTTAAGCTTTGCCTTTGCATTTTCCAATTCGTTTTCGGTCTCTAATGCAAACCCTACCAGAAATTGGTGCTTTTTGTTGGTCCCCAATGACAATAGAATATCTTTAGTCTTAACCAAATCAATGGTTAAACCATCTTCTTTCTTTTTGATTTTTTGGTTCGCCACGGTCTTTGGCCGATAATCTGCCACAGCTGCAGCACATATGGCAATGTCAACTTTAGGGTAGTGGCTGTGGGCTTCTTGATACATCTCTTCTGCGGAAACAACCTTAATTACGGTTATTGAATCGTGTTTTAATGATAGACTTGAAGGACCCGAGATCAAAATCACCTTTGCTCCTAGATTTGCTGCCGACTTGGCCAATTCATACCCCATTAACCCTGAAGAATGGTTTCCTATAAAACGAACAGGGTCAATTGCTTCGTAGGTTGGTCCTGCAGTAACCATTACTTTTTTATCTTTCAAAGGCAAACCCTGAATCAAACATTCTTTTATAGCACTTATAATATCCTCGGGTTCTGCCATTCTTCCTTCTCCATGAAGTCCACTTGCCAATTCGCCCGTGGTCACAGGTATCATGATATTCCCAAAAGATTCCAACTTTTTAATGGAATCTTTTGTTGACTCATGCCTATACATGTCCAAATCCATTGCAGGAGCGAAAAGAACTGGGCATTTTGCAGAAAGATAAGTTGCCAACAATAAATTGTCACAATTACCTAGAGACATCTTAGACAGCGTATTTGCAGTAGCAGGGGCAACAACCATAAGATCTGCCCATAATCCCAACGCCACATGGTTATTCCAATCGGTGCTATTTTTCCCATCATTGACAAAAGAGGAAAGAACAGGGTTTTTTGAAAGTGTGGCCAGCGTAAGCGGAGAAACAAAAGAACTGGCACTCTCTGTTAAAATTACTTTAACGTTAGCGCCAGCTTTAATAAGTAAACGTACAAGAAAGGTAGTTTTATAAGCAGCAATTCCTCCGGTAATACCTAAAAGAATATTTTTGCCACCCAACATACTACTCTGTATCTTTTTCTGTATTTCTATGGTATATTTTATCCATCAACCATTCTTCTATCGCTAGGGCATGTGGTTTTGGCAATTTTTCATAAAATTTAGAAACCTCGATCTGCTCCTTGTTTTCAAAAACTTCCTCGAGGCTATCACTATATGTAGCAAACTCCTCAAGCTTTTCCAGAAGTTCCTTTTTAATCTCTGAGTTGATCTGAACAGCTCTTTTGGCAGTTATCGATATGGCTTCGTAAATATTGTCTGTTTTTTGATCAAACTCATTTTTGTTGAGCGTCACAGTAGATACAGAAGCCTTTGAGTTTTTTAAATCGTTCATATTCATAATTACAAAAATTTATTTTGTCTCTTTTTCGACGTTGAAACTATTTACCTCCTTTTCAATCTTCTTAAGTAATTTGGCAACCTCATCTGCATATTTGGTCTCGGGAAATTGCTTTTTGAGAACATTGTATGCCGTTTTTGCCTTTTCCAATCGTTCTTGTTTCAATCTAGCAAAACTGTTTAAAGCAAACTCGGTGGCCGATTCAAACTTAAGGTACAAAGCTTCTTCGCGGTAGATAGATCCTGGATGGTCAGAAATAAAATTATCAAATGCCGCTAGTGCCGGTGTTAAAAAGGAATAATCGAAATGACCCAATTTATTAAATTGCTTGCCAATTTCAAATGCTTTTCTTTCTTTCTTGGTGGTTAAGTCTTTTGCCATTTGATTGGCTTCATCAAAGTATTCAGAATCGGGATATGTGTTTATAAAACTTTGAAGCTTAACCAAGGCCTTATCGGTATCCGTCTGATCCAACGAATGATCGGGTGAAAGCTCATAATAGCTTTTTGCTCCTAAAAATCCAGCTTCCGCTACTTTCTCACTCTTGGGATAGGATTTTATAAAACGTTCAAACTGATACCCCGACATATTATAATCCTTTCGCTGAAAATAGGTGTTGGCGAAAAAAAACATCACCCTTTCACCTTGAGGTTTGCCCACATACTTAGGTGCAATTTGCTCGAATAGGCGATTTGCCCTTTTATAGTCCTCTTCGTCATAGTATTTTTCGGCCAAATCATACTTTGCCTTCACATCCTCGGCTTTTAGCACCTTTTGATACTCATTGCAGGACGACAATACAAGTATTAGCACAATAAATGAAATAAGCTTCCTCATTTTTAAAAACATTTTGCAAAATTAAGGATTCTGAACGGATATAAAAAAACAATTTTCACTGTGCTAAATTAGCTTGGTCCAAACACTAATAGCTACTATTTAGCTTAGATTTAACGTTCTTTTTAGGCAAACCGTTAAACCTGAAGACTCGTATACGGCTTTATAGATCCTTTGATTCTCTTTTTAAGGTCATCTGTAGCTTCCACCAATGGCAAGCGGACGGTACCCTCGGAAAGCCCTAAAGCTTCTAGAACCGATTTGATGCCCGCTGGGTTTCCCTCTTCAAAAACAAGGTGTATAACCTCTAGTAAATCATATTGTAACTTGTATGCCGCATCAACCTGACCACTAAGACCGGCCTTAATCAAACTTGAGAATTCGTTCGGTACCCCTTGGCCCAAGACCGAAATAACACCTGAACCTCCGGCCAGGACAGTAGCCAGAGCGGTAGCATCGTCACCAGAAATCACCAGAAAATCCTTGGGCTTGTCTTTGATAATCTGCATGACTTGAACCAAATCGCCCGAAGCTTCCTTGATTCCTACAATATTTTTTGAATTTAGGGCCAGACGAACTACTGTTTCAGGCAAAACATTACTTGCAGTACGACCCGGTACATTATAAATTATTATGGGCAATGGGGAACTTTCAGCTATGGTCTTAAAATGCCGGTAAATACCTTCCTGACTTGGTTTGTTGTAATATGGGGAAACGGAAAGAATAGCATCGAAATCCTCTAAGTTCTGATTTTTAATGGTTTCGATAATAGCCATTGTATTGTTCCCACCAATTCCTAAAACAAGCGGCAATCGACCTGCATTGGCACATACCACAGTCGAAATAACCAATTGTTTTTCAATATCGGAAAGCGTCGCAGCCTCTGCAGTAGTACCCAAAACGACCAAATAATCAACACCACCATCTATGCAGTGGTTAACAACGCTTGTCAAAGCCATTGTATCTACTGAAATATCTTTTTTAAAGGGGGTGACCAAAGCAACCCCAGTACCTACAAATTTATCCATTATTCAATTTCATTTAGAACTCTTAAATATTTCTTGAGTTCTAGTTTAAAAGTTTTAAAATCCTTTAAGGGCAGACCCAGAATCAAGTCGTTCAAATTTTGATCCACCTCCTTAAACCCAACTTTTACCCGAGCCTTTGTCCTTACTGTCATCAATTGCATCAACAAGTTTTCCTTATCATAATAATTGATCAAAAGATCGTAATCCCTGCTTAAAAATTCTAAGGAATAACTGTTTTCAATTTTCCCTTTCCAACCCAAATCCTTATCCGAAAACACGGGTGTGGAGTACGGCGAGTTTTTATCGTAATAACTTTTATACCCAATTATTTTGACCGCATTGGGTCTTAATTTATACTCATCAATAAATTCAAAAAAAAGATCGGACTTCTCGAAACTATCAAGATCAACGATACATCCAATTGAGCTTATTCCAGTACTCCTTTCAACTACAGCGGGAACTTTGGATAGTTCCTCCTTTAAAAATTTAAGGCCAGATTTGTGCTTGAATTTATCCTTAATTCTTTTTAAAAACATGTATTTTTACATTTACACAAATGTAAATAATTAACACTCATCTTTAGGTTGCTAAGATAAAAACTATAATGCATTTAAAAATACAACATTTTGTTATATTTACAACTTTGTGCATGTCTGTGGCCTGCAAACAGGATTCCATTGCCCTAACAAAAATTGAAGGGGAACAAATAAGCATCGATAGTACTCATGCAAAGAACGAGGCTATAGAAAGCTTCATTTCACCGTATAGAAATAGAATCATCGCGATTTTGGACAGCACTTTGACCTATGCTCCAAATAAAATAACCAAGACGGATGGCATCTATAATACTTCTGCTGGTAATTTATTGGCCGATATTGTGCTTTCGGAAGCCAATCCTATTTACAAATTGAGAACGGGCAGGGATATTGATTTTGTTTTATTGAACCATGGAGGCATTCGCTCAATACTATCTGCAGGTCCTGTGAGCGCAAGGCACGCTTTTGAGATTATGCCCTTTGAGAATGCCATTGTTGTTGCCGAGCTAAATGGTGGTGATGTCATTGAGCTGATATCATTTTTGGTAAATTCGGGAAGAGCACACCCGATTTCAGGACTGCAAATTGTATTGGATAAACACAAAAAACTAAAGTTTGCCAAAGTCAACGGTGTGCCTATTTCTGTGAATAGAAAATACTATGTGGCGACATCAGATTATTTGGTTTCCGGTGGGGACCAGATGGGATTTTTCAAAAACAATACCGACATAACCGATACGGACTATCTGATTCGTAATGCAATGATCGATTACTTCAAAAAGGTAGACACTTTAATCTCGGTAGTAGATGACCGATTTTACATTGAAAAGTAATATGGATAGAAGAAAATTCATAGCAAAAACGAGCGCAACTACTTCATTTATAGGCTTAGGCGGAATAACCTTGAGTTCCTGCCTAGAAGAAACCAAGAAACATATAACCATATTGCACACCAACGACGTTCATAGCCATATTGATCCCTTCCCCAAAAGCCATTCGAGTTTTCCCAATTTAGGCGGCTTGGCCCGGAGAGCCTCTTTGGTTGAAAAAATTAGAAGAGAAAATCTCAATACCCTGTTATTGGATGCTGGCGATATCTTCCAAGGCACTCCTTATTTTAATTTTTATGGGGGTGAGTTGGAATTTAAATTGATGAGCCTGCTTAAATATGATGCCGCCACTATTGGAAACCACGATTTTGACAATGGTATTGATGGGCTTTATGCCCAATTACCACATGCTAATTTTGAATTACTATCGGCCAACTATAATTTTAGCAATACGATAATGAACGGGCATGTAAAACCCTATAAAATATATACCCTAAATAACTTTAAAATTGGTATTTATGGGTTAGGTATTGCCCTTAAGGATTTGGTAATCAAAAAATTATACAAAGAAACACAGTATCTCGACCCGTATGAATTGGCCACAGATATTGAAACCGAACTAAAGGAGGAGGGAAAATGTGACTTAGTGATCTGTCTTTCCCACTTAGGCCACAATTACAAGTCGGAAAACAGACCCGATGACCTTAAACTTGCTTCAAAAACGAGATATACCAACCTGATCATAGGAGGACATACCCATACGTTCCTGGATAAACCTACAGTTACCAAAAATGCAAGAGGAAATAATGTTTTAGTAAACCAAGTGGGGTGTTATGGTATAAATTTAGGGAGGATTGACTTCTATTTTGATTATCAAAAAAACTTAAAAGCCACAGGCACTAGTATTTTGGTTTAAATATCTGAACCTAAAATAATAAATTCAACAATCTCCTTCAGTTCATCTTCCAAAGAAATCTTGGGATACGGTTTATTGGCTCTTCTATACCAATAACCTGCATTCCATTCATCTCCCTCTTTTCTATGTAAATACCCATGAATACAACTTCCTAAAGAACTATGAATTTCTTGGGCAATGTCATGTGAGGCTTCCCAATTACCTTTGGCATCAAACCACAGTGCTTTCAAAGCCGGGGACCATTCAGCAGGTGGATTACTCTCTTTAAGGGTTCCACGGAATTGTTTATAATTATTTAAAGTTATCATGAAAGTTTTTTGATCAATTTACTTACGGTTAAGCCCTGTATAATAATTGAAAATACCACAACGACGTAAGTAATCACCAAGAACAAATCGCGGTGCATATCTTGGGTAAGTCCCAAGGCGAGGGCTATCGATATCCCTCCTCTTAGGCCTCCCCAGGTCATTATTAAATTGGTGTTCGGTACAAAATCCAGTTTTTCCTTAAAAAAGTTGATAGGAAGCAACAATGACAAATACCTACAGATCAAAATTATGGGAATTGCCAGCAGACCTGCAAACACATAATTTACCTCAAAGGCAAGTACCAGCATTTCCATGCCTATCAACACAAATAAAAGCGTATTCAAAAGAATATCTATCAATTCCCAAAACTTGTCGACATAGGTCTCTGTAATTTCAGACATAGCACTGTCTCTTAAGGTATCGTTACCTACCATTAATCCAGCTGTTACCATGGCCAAGGGCGCAGAAAGATGTAATTTTTGCGCGATTACGGTTCCAACCATGACCGTGGCTAGGGTGATTATAACTTCGATATCATAATCATCTATCGATTTCATTAGGCGATAGGTAATCCAACCCAGAAGCAACCCTAACATAATACCACCTATTACCTCAACTCCAAACAATTCCAATACTTCAATTGCTCTTACATTTTCACTTCCCGAAGAGGCAAATTGAAATATAGTCAGGAAAACAACTACCCCCACTCCATCATTAAAAAGAGATTCCCCTACGATTTTCGTTTCCAACTTTTTTGGAGCACCGGCCTTCTTCAATATACCCAACACCGCAATGGGATCTGTAGGTGAAATCAATGCCCCAAATAGTAAACAGTAAACATATGCCACATCCATCCCAAAAAGCAGTAATAGATAATAGATTGCCGTGCCCACTAAAAATGTCGATACCAGTACCCCAAGGGTAGAGAATACCAAAATAGGCCATCGTTGAACTTTGAGCTGCTGAAAATTGGTATGCAATGCTCCTGCGAATAGCAAAAAGCTTAGCATGATATCCAACAGAAGAGTTCTAAAATCAATCTGGGTAATGATGTATTTTTCTACATTCAACAAGGTATCGTCAAAATAGCTTAGCGCAAAAACAGCCAATGTAAATGCTATGGTAATAACCATTAACCCAATGGCATTGGGTAATTTCAGAAAACGAACATTCAGAAATCCAAAGGCTGCAGAAAGAAATACTAGTATCGTGGTTATTAGGAAAAGATCCATTGTGCTATCGGGTTTAAATCAATTTGCCAAAAGTAATTATTTTAAGCAGAGGACCATTAGACAGATGGAAAAGTTAAGCTATTTTTATCGACCACTCGACCCCGCTTCGACTGCGCTCAGCATGACAAACTCAAGGGGGCAAAAACTTAAATATTTTTCCCAAATACCGTATACAATCAGTAGAGTTATTATATCAATCTTAACCAAACATTCGGAAAGTAGATAAAACATTTTTTTCCATCCTTGAACAACTTCTGAGTCATACAAATGAAAATGTGGAAATGGTGAAGTAATGGCTAATGCAAATGTGGTGGTTTTCCCTTGGCGTTGCCCCATTAACAGGGATTATCATCTTCTGCGGAATAAAACACCCAATACCCTGAATCAGCAAGATAACCCAGAACCACATTTTGAAATACCTATGCCTTACCAAAAAGTCAATTGACGATAACAAGGCGCGCCAAAAACGCCGCGTGGCGCTAGTTGTCAAAAATGAATTTTCTTTGGACATATTAAGGTCTCGACTGCGCTCGACCAGACAGACCGTTTGAATGTTGAACAATTACTTCAACTCTCTTAATCCACCATATCAAGAAAATCCTGTTCTGATATAATCGGAACACCCAAACTTTCGGCTTTCGTACGTTTACTGGGACCCATTTTATCACCTGCCACTAAATATGCGGTTTTTGAGGAAATTGACGAACCTACCCTACCCCCATTGTCCTCAATCATTTTCTTAAGCTCGTTACGACTAATAGTTTCAAAAACACCTGAAACTACAAAAGTTTTCCCCTTTAATATTTCAGTTTGGTTTAAAAGCTTATCAGCAGACAATTGAAACTGCAGTCCATAGCCTTTTAAGCGCTCTACATTCTCTAAGTTTCTTTCATTTTGAAAAAACTCGACCACACTATGCGCAATTCGGTCCCCGATTTCATCAACAGCAATCAATTCCTCAACGGAAGTGGCGATTAAAGCATCAATATTTTTATAGGCTTTCGCCAATTTCTTTGCCACCGTTTCGCCAACAAAACGAATTCCCAAAGCAAATAGAACACGTTCAAACGGAATATTGACGGATTCTGAAACTCCATTCACTAAATTCTCCGCTGATTTTTCAGCCATACGTTCCAAGGGCATAACCTGCTCCTTGGTCAAGATATATAAATCGGCGTAATTTCGAATAAGTCCTTCTTTGAAAAGTAACTCAACCGTTTCACCTCCCAGCCCTTCAATATCCATGGCTTTTCTCGAAATAAAATGCTGGATTCTCCCTGTAATCTGGGTAGGGCAACCATAGAAATCAGTACAATAATGTTTGGCATCACCTTCGGTTCTTAGCAACTTAGTACCACATTCAGGGCAATGGGTGATGTATTGGGTGGGTTGTGATTCTGAGGGACGTTTAGAAAAGTCAACACCAATAATTTTTGGTATGATCTCACCCCCTTTTTCAACAAAAACGGTATCTCCTTCTCGAATATCCAACTTCTCAATCTGATCGGCATTGTGTAAAGAAGCCCGTTTTACCATTGTGCCTGCAAACAAAACAGGTTCTAAATTGGCAACTGGAGTAATGGCTCCTGTACGACCCACTTGATACGTAATCTCATTTAAAATAGTTGAAACCTGCTCAGCCTTAAATTTATAGGCCAATGCCCAACGCGGGGATTTGGCCGTATATCCCAGCTCTTCTTGATGTTGAAGGCTATTAACCTTGATAACCACGCCATCAGTTTCATAGGGCAAATCGTGTCGATGTACATCCCAATGCTCCACAAATGCCATAACCTCATCCGTGGTTTTGCATAGTTGAGCTATTGTTGGGACCTTAAAACCCCATTCCCTGGCTTTCTCGAGCATCTGAAATTGAGAACTTATCCCAGTATCTGCCCCAACAATTCCGTATAAAAGACAATCCAAGGGTCTTTGTGCCACCAAAGCGCTATCTTGCAGTTTTAAACTGCCAGAAGCCGTGTTTCTTGGATTCATGTAGGCATCTTCTCCCGCAGCCAGACGTTCTTGGTTCATTTTGGCAAAGCCATCTAAAGGCAAGATAATCTCTCCCCTAATATCAAATTTTGATGGATAATCCCCCTTGAGTTGCAAGGGTACCGAACGAATGGTCTTTATGTTTGTAGATACCTCATCACCTTGAAAACCATCGCCGCGCGTAACTGCCCGGACAAGTCGTCCCTCCTCATAGGTTAGACTTATGGAAGCCCCATCATATTTCAACTCGCAGGTAAACAGTACCTCGGCATCGCCAAGAATACGTTGAATACGCTTTTCCCAATCCAATAAATCTTCCTTTGAATAGGAGTTGGCCAAGGAATACATACGGTGTTCATGTACTATAGTCTTAAAATTCTTGGTAATATCACCTCCAACCCTCAAGGTTGGGGAGGTGGAATCATAAAACTCTGGATGCTTTTCCTCCAAGGCATGAAGCTCCTTGAGTTTCACATCAAACTCGTAATCAGAAATTGTGGGGTTGTCCAATACATAATAGTTATGATTATGCTCACGTAATTCATGCCTTAAAGCTTCTATTTTCTCTTTACTTTTCATTTAAATTAACTGATGATTTTATAACTCCTTCAAAGCCGTTCCAGTGATTTTTATTTTACCACTAATAGGATTACTCCATTTAGGTAGGCCCTCTCCTGCCGTTATATATCTTTTCTTTGAAGTCATTATTATTGCTTCAAAGAAGATCCAATGGCTTTCAACAATCTATAATTCTCGTATATATCTTTTCGAAGCTCTATTTTAGAAAATTTTCCCTCCAAAAGTTCTTTTGTTTCTTTTGCCAAGTATTGGTTTATTTCAAAATAAAGCATTCCAACCTTTTTAAGGCTTGATAGGGCAAATTCAACAATTTTTCGATAAAAGATCAATGGATCGTCATCACTCACAAAAAGTGCCGTTTCTGGTTCGTATTCAACAACATTTGATCTCATTTTGTCTTTTTCCATCATTCTAACATAGGGAGGATTGGAAACAATGATGTCGAATTTGATTCCAAGTTCATCTAAAATCAAAATATCAGCCTGAACAAACTCAACATCTACCTGATTGTTGATTGCATTTTCCTTGGCAATTTCCAGTGCACCTTCAGAAATATCCAAGGCATATACCTTTGCGTTTTTCAAATTCTTGGCCAATGCAATCGCAATACATCCGCTACCCGTACCAATATCCAAGATATTGATTTTAGATGCTTGGTTTTCACAATCAGATATAATCCACCGAACCAATTCCTCAGTTTCGGGTCGTGGAATCAATACATTTTCATTTACCTTAAAATCCAAATCCATAAACTGGGTCGTTCCCAATATATATTGAACAGGTCTTTCCAACTTCAACTGGGCCAATGTCTCAAACAATGGTTGTTCTTGCATCTTACTGATAACCAGATTTGGCTCCAAAGCCAAAACAAATCGTTCTAAATTCAAATAATGCCCAATAGCAAGATAAAAGAAACTATCCACCTCTTCCTTTGGATAAATGAGATCCAATTCAAGGTGAAATATATTTTTAATTTCTTTTAGGACCATATTTATAATTGTTTCAACATCCAAACAAGGCACGAATAATGGCCGGTATCTCCCAAAGGTCCATCAATATATTCGAAACCGTTTATTTTATATAGCTTCTGTGCAGCTTTCATATATGGCATAGTCTCTAGATAGCACTTTTCAAAACCAAATTCCCTTGCACGATCTAGGCAAATTTTTATCATATTTGAACCAAGACCACGACCTCTTGCCTCTTCCATGAAATACATCTTTTGAAGTTCACATATACTACCTTCATGATTCTCAAGTTGGGCTATCCCGGCACAGCCAATTATCTCACCTTCATCTTCAACAACAAAATAAGTGGCCTTAGGCATATTATAATTCTCAAACATATGATTCAATGCCTCATCGGCATAAGCCGTACCAACTTTTGGCACCCCTAAATCAACCAAGACCTTTCTAATAACATGGGCCACTTCGGTATTGTCATTGGGCTGTATTTCCCGTATTATCGCCGTTTCCATATATTGTTGAACGGGTATATTTTAAAGTCCTATTTTTACGGAGTGAAGATAATGGAAAAATACATTTCGCGTTGTATTCAATTGGCCAAAAATGGACTAGGGTCAACCTTTCCCAATCCTATGGTAGGTTGCGTAATTGTCCACAATGATTCAATAATTGGTGAAGGGTTCACAAGCGCATATGGCGGTAACCATGCCGAAGTGAATGCCATACATTCGGTCAAGGACAAAACTTTGCTATCAAAGTCAATACTGTATGTGACCTTAGAACCCTGTTCACACTATGGAAAGACACCACCTTGTTCCGATTTAATTATCAGGTTCAAAATTCCCCATGTAGTAATTGGCACTACCGATTCCAACAGCAAGGTTGCGGGTCGCGGAATTCAAAAGTTAAAAGATGCGGGCTGTAATGTGACTCTAGGCTTACTTCAAAAAGAATGCCAAAAGCATCATAAAAGGTTCCTGACTTTTCATCAAAAAAAAAGGCCGTATATCATCTTGAAATGGGCTGAAACTTTGGATCGTCTCATAGCCCCTGAGAAAGAAAAACGTAACGAAAAGGCCCAACCCTATTGGATTACCAACAAATATTCCCGACAAATGGTTCATAAATGGAGGAGTGAGGAACAAGCAATTCTTGTAGGCACCAACACTGTGTTGGAAGACAACCCAAAGTTGAACGTTCGTACATGGAATGGCAAATCACCCACTCGGATAATATTGGATAAAGATTTAAAGGTAAAAGGAGATTATCATATTTTTGACCAATACACAAAGACCATCATAATAACCCAACAAAACAACATGAGGCTTCAAGAAGAAGGTATTGATTATGAAATAATTGATTTTTCAAAAAATATTGGCCAGCAGGTTTGTGAGGTGTTACAAAAACAAGACATTATAAGTGTTTTGATAGAAGGTGGGTCAAAAACCATTCAAACATTTATCGATGCCAATCTATGGGACGAGGCCAGGGTTTTTACAGGCTCAATTGCCTTTGGTAACGGTTTGAAAGCCCCAAGGCTTTCTAACAGAGTTGCCACTTCAAAACAAATTGAATCCGATACTTTAACAATTTATACGAATGATTAAGAACATCATTTTTGATTTTGGAGATATCTTCATTAATCTTGACAAGGGAGTCGTTTTTAGAGAAATGCAAAAACATGGAAACAATGGCCTAACTCCAGACTTACTTGCTCTCAACAATGATTTTGAAATAGGACATATAGAGCCCGAAACCTTTGTAAATGGACTTCGATCCTCCTTCCCTACCACATCTTCGCAAAAAATAATTGACATCTGGAATTCAATGCTCTTAGATTTTCCTGATTATAGATTGGAATTTATTGAGTCCCTAGCGAATGAAGGCAGTTATCGGCTATTTTTATTGAGCAACACCAATGCTTTGCACATTCCTCATGTAATTAAAATAATGGGTAGGGATAAATACAAACGTTTTAAAAGCTGTTTTGAGAAATTTTACTTGTCCCATGAAATACATTTAAGAAAACCAAATGCAGAAATCTATCAGTTTGTTCTCGATGAAAACGGACTGAACCCTGCTAAAACCTTTTTTGTAGATGACACTTTGGAAAATACTGATGCAGCCAAAAAACTTGGGATTACCGTTTGGAACCTAATTGTAGGTCAAGAAGACATAATTCAGTTAAAGTCCAAATTATAAGATGTCCTACCTAGTCCTCAGTGTATGTTGTTCTAGCTTAATATTTGTAATTTTCAAGCTCTTTGCGGTTTATAAGGTTGAGACTTTATATGCAATAGTCACCAATTATGTGGTGGCTTGCATTGTCGCCCTATTCTTTTATACTGAAGAGATCAATCTGGCAAAAATTGTCCAGGAATCTTGGTTTTTGGGCACTATATCTTTGGGAGTCCTATTCATTATAGTGTTTAATTTGATAGCAAAAACATCGCAGAGTGCAGGTGTTTCTGTAGCCTCGGTCGCCACAAAGATGTCTTTGGTCATCCCGGTGGTCTTTGGGGTCTTTGTTTATAAAGAAGAGCTTGGAACACTAAAAGTAATTGGAATCCTATTGGCATTGGCCGCTGTTTATTTCACATCAATCAAAGAAAAAGGTGTGGCTATTAGAAAATCATCCCTTCTCTTGCCGATATTAGTATTTTTAGGTTCAGGGATTATTGATACCGCTATTAAATATGTGCAGGAAGTGCATATTAATGAGAATGAATTCTCACTATTTTCAGCTACTGTATTTGGTTCTGCGGCCACGGTCGGCATAGTCTTCATTATTATGAAATCATCTAAAACACCCATTAAACTCAATCATAAAAACATTTTGGGAGGTATTGCCCTAGGTATCCCTAACTATTTTTCAATATACTATTTATTGCGAGCATTACAGCATCCCAGTCTAAATAGTGCTTCGGTCTTCACCATTAATAATGTGGCCATTGTAATGCTATGTACCCTTTTGGGTATTCTTTTGTTCAAGGAACAAATTAGTCTTAAAAATTGGGGAGGTATTGCTTTGGCTGTAATCAGCATAATTTTGGTAGCATTGTTCTAATGGAAAGTATAGACATCTATAGAACACTGGGAAAACCCTCAACCTCAATTCTGCACAAAGAGAAAAAAAGTAAATTTTTTGGTTATGCATTTCCCATAGCGTTTGAAAGCGAGGTTAAACCCATTATCGAAAACTTAAGGAAAAAACATCATACCGCAAACCATGTATGTTATGCTTGGCAATTGGGGGAAACAGAGATTCGATATAGGGCCAATGATGATGGCGAACCTAATAATTCTGCCGGATTGCCTATTTATGGTCAAATAAAGTCCTTTAACGTAACGAACGTACTTGTTGCTGTAGTTCGAATATTTGGAGGCACCAAATTAGGTGTTGGGGGATTGATAACCGCTTATCGTACTGCTGCCAAATTGACCTTGGAAAGTTCGGAAATTATTGAAAAAACAATTTATGAACAAATTACATTAGCATTCGGATACCCTGAAATGGACAAAGTAATGCGGGTAATCAAACAAAATCAGTTGAATATAACTTCCCAACAATTGGAGATTGATTGCAGAATTATTGTAAGCGTACCTCAAAGTAAATCCAAATTGATAGTTGGAATTTTTGAAGTTTTGAAAAACGTAGCCATTCAAATCCATAAATAAAAGGATTAAAAATCAAGTTTTTCAAGAATATATTCAGGACATTTCATAGGTCTATTTTTCTCTGCGTCCATAAAAGCTAGAACCGTATTTGCCTCGGCCAATAATTCATTCGATTCGTTAAAGACCTGATAGTCAAATTCTATCCTTACAAGGGGTGTCTTTTTCAATATGGTACGTACCGTAATCAGATCATCGTAAACCGCTGGTTTTTTGTAGTTTACATTCAATGAAACAACGGGAAGGATAATTCCATTATTTTCCATGTCTTTGTACGAAATTCCCAATGATCTTAACCATTCGACACGTCCCATCTCTAAATATTGCGGGTAGTTCCCATGGTATACCACTCCCATCTGATCGGTTTCCCCATATCTGACCCTAAAAGAAATTTCACTAAAAACCATAATTATTCGACTAATTATTATATATTTAAAAGGTTCTGAAATGAGCACTCTAACATGCGAAAAAAAAAGGGGAAATTCAATACCAAATCATTTTTTTTTTAGATTTTTTGTTCACATATTTGTCAAACTTAAATTGCACTTTCGTTTTGTACAAACCTTTAGCTAATTATGCTAAAAAAACTAACCAATAAATAAGAGGATATTTTATAATGAGTGTAACTGCAAATTCCGTTTGGAACAATTGTTTGGCTTTTATCCAAGATAACATCCAACCGCAGGCATTCAAAACATGGTTTGAGCCCATCAGACCCGTGAAGTTGTCGGAAAATGCCTTGAGCATACAGGTGCCCAGCAAGTTTTTCTACGAATGGTTGGAGGAACACTATGTTAAGCTTTTGAAAGTGGCGCTTACAAAAGAATTAGGGGAAACTGCCAAATTGGTTTATATCATTCGAATGGAAAACACCTACGGCAATCGGGAACCCTTTACTGAGAAAATACCAAGTTCTAATAGAGGCAATATAGCCCCACAGGAAATGGATGTACCCATTAAATCCAAAAATCCTGAGCTTAGAAACCCTTTTGTAATACCTGGCATTCGAAATATAAAAATTGAATCCCAGTTAAATCCTAATTACAATTTCGATAATTTCCTAGAAGGTGATTCCAATAGATTGGCCCGTTCAGCTGGTATGGCCGTTGCTAACAAACCTGGCGGAACCTCATTCAACCCTTTACTGGTTTTTGGTGGTGTTGGATTAGGGAAAACCCACTTGGCCCATGCTATTGGTGTTGAAATAAAAGACAAATATCCGGAACGTACAGTACTCTATATTTCTGCGGAAAAATTTACCCAACAATATATTGAGTCGGTAAAAAAGAATACAAGAAATGATTTTATTCATTTTTATCAATTAATCGATGTTTTGATAATTGATGATGTTCAATTCCTATCAGGCAAATCAGGAACACAGGATGTATTCTTTCACATTTTTAATCATTTGCACCAAAATGGCAAGCAAGTGATTTTGACTTCAGACAAGGCCCCTGTTGATATGCAGGATATTGAACAAAGATTATTATCTCGATTCAAATGGGGATTATCGGCAGAATTGCAAAATCCTGATTATGAAACCCGTATTTCAATCCTAAAAAACAAACTGTACAGAGACGGTGTTGAAATGCCGAATGATATTGTTGACTATGTTGCCAAGCACATAAAAACCAATATCCGTGAATTGGAAGGAGCGATTATTTCTTTGATTGCGCAATCATCATTCAATAAAAAGGAGGTAACCCTAGAGCTAGCGCAACAGGTAGTTGAGAAGTTCGTCAAGAATACAAAACGTGAAGTTTCTATAGATTACATTCAAAAAGTAGTTTCTGACTACTTCGAAATGGATGTTTCCACTTTACAATCCAAGACCAGGAAAAGACATATTGTTCAGGCCAGGCAATTGGCGATGTTCTTTGCCAAGAAATTCACAAAGGCTTCTCTAGCCAGTATAGGCTCACAAATTGGCAAAAGAGACCACGCAACGGTATTGCATGCCTGTAAAACAGTTGACAACCTTGCGGAAACAGATAAGCAGTTTCGTAAATACATTGAAGATTTAACGAAAAAACTCTCCTGATAGTTAATGGTAATCAAGGTTTTAATGGTTTGCCTTGGAAATATCTGCAGGTCGCCATTGGCCGAAGGTATTTTAAAGAGCAAAGTCAATAGTGATACCCTTTATGTAGATTCTGCAGGTACAGGAAGTTATCACCTTGGTAATACTCCTGATAGACGCAGTATTGCTGTTGGGCGCAAGTACAACATAGATATTTCGAAACAACGCTGCAGAAAGTTTACGGTCCAAGATTTTAAGGATTTTGATTTAATCTATGTCATGGACCAGAGCAATTATAAAAACGTCATCGCTTTGGCACCCAATGATGATGAAATTGCAAAAGTCAACTTATTATTGGATGGGATTGATTCTGATTTGAAGGAGGTTCCGGATCCCTATTATGACGTAGAAGAAGGATTTGAACATGTTTTTCAATTAATCGATGAAGCCTGTAATGCAATTGCCAAAAAATTGGAAGCAAAATAAACCTATGGAAGATATTAAAAAACCGTCTGGCAAGCTTTTTCTCATTCCCTGTACTTTGGGAGAAAACGAACCGTTGGAAGTTTTGCCAATATCGATAAAGAGGGCCATTGAGGAAATTGATTTTTATATTGTCGAAAATGAAAAATCGGCTAGACGTTTCATTAAAAAGATCAGTCCAAGAAAGCCACAACCTAATTTGCGGATTGAGGTTTTGAACAAATACACAGAACCAGAAACCATTCCCACTTTTTTACAACCTTGCTTCGAAGGCCATGATGTCGGTGTGATTTCTGAAGCAGGTTGCCCAGGGATTGCCGATCCAGGTGCCGATGTAGTAAAATTGGCCCATCAAAAAGGAGTACAGGTGGTCCCCCTTGTTGGTCCTTCATCAATTTTACTGGCATTAATGGCTAGCGGTTTAAACGGACAGAATTTCACCTTTAATGGATATTTACCTATAAACGATGCCGAGCGAAAAAAAGCAATTAAGTCCTTAGAGAAGAAATCAAGGGATTTTGGCCAATCCCAATTATTCATTGAAACACCCTATAGAAATGATAAGTTATTGGAAGAACTATTGAAAACATTATCAAAAGACACTTTGTTATGTGTAGCATGCGACATTACACTGAATACCGAATTCATTGCTACCAAAAGCGTTTTCTCCTGGAAGACTACTACGGTTGAGTTGAACAAGAGACCCGCAATATTCATCATTCAAGGATAAAAATAAACCTTGACATCCCGATAGTTATCTGGAGCAGGGCCTACCATTTTCATATGTAAATAAAATTTTAAACCTTAGGGTTGCGCCTTGGGAGAACGGGTGAAAGGTCATACCCCGAAAATGTCTGGATATACCTGGAGATTGTTGCACCATAGGCATCCTTGGTATTTAACTTACCTAAAGAACGCAAATATTTGATTACATTCCCTGGTCCTGCCAAATGGGCTGCAGCCAACATCCCAGATTCCGTAATCTCAACTCCATGGATTTTTTTTCCAGCATATTTTTCAATATCCCTTCGAAGAATCCACTTATTTCGGGCAATATTCGTTTCAAATGCCTTTTCTTGAAGTATGGGGTCGTTTAAAAATCTTGTTGCATTGTAAACACCCATAAGCTGAAGGGTTCCTACACCAAATTGGTATTTACCCAGATACCCGAGGGTATTGGTGACAAAGTAATTTCCTGATGACTCCTTAAAAGCCAGAGCCTCTTTAAAACCAAAATAGGAACTACCTAAAAACGGTGGCTCCACCATTGTTTTAGCCAAAAAAGTTTTGTTTTCGGGGAACAAAACTTTAGTAGGCTCGTCGACCTTTAAGCTTGCGGGCACTCTCTGATTTAAGAAAAAGCCATCAAAACTTACAAAGACCAACAACATGATAAGTGAGCAAAAAAAGATAATACATCTTCTCATATCTCTGTTTTCTTAAGACTTAAAACCAAAATAAAGGCTTGCTTAAATTTCACTTGACAAAGATATAGTGGTCATTCTGTAAGTGTATCAAAGACTTGTTAAAAAATTCAAAATTTAGTTAACAAGTCTTAAAATTTCGATTAATAGTCTATCTTTTGATGTTTTGGCTATTAATCCATCGGACATATTGCACTTTGTTTCGGTTGTGCTGCGCCAATGATTCAGCAAATTTGTGGTATCCAAAATTCTCTACATTTGCTACCATATAGAAATAATCATGCTTTTCAGGGTTTAAAACAGACTCCACTGCCGTGATATCAGGCATAGTTATGGGTCCAGGAGGTATCCCGGGATATTTGTACGTGTTATAGGGAGAATCAAGTTCTAAATCTTTGTACAAAACCCTTTTTATTATCGTATCAAAATTGTCAAAATGTTTTTTGAGTGCATAAATAACGGTCGGGTCTGCCTGCAACTTCATGTTCTTCTTAAGCCTATTTAAATAAAGTCCGGCCACTCTCGGCCTTTCCTCTACCTTAGCTGTTTCCTTATGTACTATTGAAGCAATAGATACAGCTTCATTTGGAGTGAGGCCTTGTGCCTTAGCCTTTTTTCTTCTTTCGAGGTTCCAAAACCGGTTATATTCTTTTAACATTCGATCTCTAAACTTTTCAGGAGAGGTGTTCCAAAAAAACTCATAACTGTTGGGGATGAACATTACAATTTTGGTAGCATCGTTGAATCCGTTGGCAGCCAAAAACTCCTTATCCTCAAAAGCAGACAATAAACCAACACTATCAGCTTCTATCTGCTTAGAAACCCTTCCGGCCAAATCGGCCAAAGTTTCCTGGTTATTAAAAGCTACATTCACAGGGACATTCCCACTTCGCAATGAGTTGACAATCTCATTATTGTTCATTCCCTTCCTAATAACGTACTTGCCCCCTTTGACATTGGTAGAATAACCTTTCCGTTCAGCCACCTTTGCAAAAGAATTGGTATCCTCTAGCAATGGGTCCAATAACTTCTGAACCTCCATTATACGGGCATTGGACGTTATAAATATAAAAGCTTCGTCATTATTGAACTTGGTATTTGGCAAGAAGATAGCACTATATACCATATATGCGAAAAAGCCCCCTACAACCAGACCCAAAACTGAAATTGCCAATAAAATTTTCTTGATATACATTACGATTTTATCTTTTGGAACAAAATTTCATTTTTATAGGATCCGTTTGAAAATATCCAATCCTTTTTGATTCCTACCTGCAAAAATCCCATTTTTTGGAATAGATGAACACTTGCGACATTATCCTCCACAACATTGGCAAACAATTGCCTGAGACCTAGCGTCGTAAAAGCATAATCGCACAACAACGCAATAGCTTGGGTTCCTATCCCGTTATTTCGTTCATTTTCCTCCAAAACAACAATTCCAACCCCTGCCCTATGGTTTTGTGGATCAAAGTCAAATAAATCTATGAGACCTAAGACCGTATCCTTTTTACAAATACATAAACGTAATTGTTTAACGTCATATATATCTCTATGTGCATTATCCAAATACTGCTTCAGAACATGTTTGGAGTAGGGAGTGGTCGTTCCACTAATCTCCCATACGCTTGGGTTATTCTCTAACGTATATAAGAAATCCAAGTCTTCAGGCTCAAGGGCCTTTAGGTGAATATCCTTTCCTTCTAAACTCAACATTTAATTTCTCCTTTAAAAACCAGCTTGGCCGGTCCTATTAAACTAACGTTGCTGTAACCCTGGGCGTCAACATTAAAACTAACCTTCAAATCACCTCCTTTGGTTCGTATATTTACTGTATTGCCCTCTACTCTGTTTGCTTTGTGCATGGCAATGGCTACTGCTGTCACACCAGTGCCACAGGACAAGGTTTCGTCTTCAACACCACGTTCATAGGTCCTTACCGAAAATTCGGACTTGTTCAGTGATTCCACAAAGTTGATATTACTTCCTTTTTCACCGTAAAGTCCATATCTTAATTTGGCTCCTTCTTTATATACGTTGAATTGGTCCAACTCTTCCACGAGTTGTACATGATGTGGCGAACCGGTGTCCAGAAAAAAGGAATTGGGTTTGGCGTGAATTTCTTTTACATTGTTCATTTTAAGGTCAACCTCATCCTTATCTATCGTTGCAGTATGTAAACCATCAACAGCATTAAAAGAGGCTTCCTTTGAAATTATTCCAAGAAACCGGGCAAAAGCAACCAAGCATCTGCCACCATTGCCGCACAGTGAACTTTGATTACCATCCGAATTAAAATAAACCATTTTAAAATCGGCCAACTCATCATTTTCCAACAAAATGAGTCCATCTGCGCCAATTCCAAACCTTCTATCGCAAAGCAAGGCGACTAGTTGTACGTTTTCAACCGGAAACGATTTGTTGCGATTATCAACCATTATAAAGTCGTTCCCTGTTCCCTGATATTTATAAAATGTAAGTTGCATGCTAAAAGTTAAACCACAAAGATAGAATAATATTAAGAGTTTTTTGGCAGTTAAAAAGTAGTTAAACTCCAAAAAACTAATTCCAAAATGCTTTAATTTTACACTCAGCTATTATGTAGAATAATCAAAATTACAATTTACTTATGAAAAAAATAGGAGGTTTATTGCTAGTTGCCGTTTTTGCAGGAGCCATTACTTTAGGGGCTTATAAATTGTTTATTGAAGAGACCAATTATGCTATTATCAGCAATGAGAATGGTGCATCCATCATAAATACAAGTTTAACGCCCTCATCTGTAAAAGGTTCTGGAATCAATGAGGTTGATTTTACGTCGGCCGCCGAAACAACGGTAAATGCCGTGGTACACGTAAAGAATGTCTCAATAAGCAAAGGGCCGACGAGTATTTTGGGTATCTTTTATGGCTATGATGGAGGTCAAAAATCTCAAGTGGGTACAGGTTCCGGTGTCATTATTTCATCGGATGGGTATATTGTTACCAATAACCATGTAATAAAAAACGCCACTCAATTGCAGGTTACCCTGAACAACAATAAATCGTATGAGGCTGAATTGATAGGAACTGACCCAAATTCAGATATTGCCTTATTGAAGATTGATGCAAATAGACAATTGCCTTATCTGGCCTTTGGAGATTCTGACAATGTTGAGATCGGTGAATGGGTCTTGGCCGTAGGCAATCCATTTAACCTGACCTCAACAGTTACTGCAGGAATTGTGAGCGCCAAGGCGAGAGCATTGATGAACGCCAATCAATCGTTCATACAAACTGATGCGGCTGTTAACCCGGGAAATAGTGGAGGAGCTTTGGTTAATACCAATGGTGACTTGATAGGCATAAACACGGCTATTTCTTCCCAAACAGGTTCTTATGTGGGTTACTCTTTTGCGGTTCCCAGCAATAATGCCAAAAAGGTCATTGACGATATCATGGAATATGGCAATGTGCAAACAGGGGTTATAGGCATAGAATCTCTCAGCATTAATTCTCCCTATGCTATCGAAAATGGCTTGAATGAAATTGAAGGGGTTTATATTAACAATGTCCAGGAGGATTCTGGAGCTGCCGATGCCAAATTAAGGGAAGGTGACATTATTAAAAAAGTTGATGATATAAAAGTGCAGCGATTTGCCGACCTTACCGGTTATATTTCCACAAAACGACCAGGAGATTCAGTTAGATTGGATATTGAACGTGATGGTGAAATCATGACCGTTCCTATTCGATTAAAAAAGAATCAAACAATAACATTGCCGACAATGCCGCTTGAGGTTAAAAACTTAAATGAAAAAGATCAAAAACGCTTTAAAACCAAAAAAGGAGTTAAAATCGTCAGAGTGCCAGAGGTCTATAGGGATTATGGTCTTTATGGAAAAGTAATCGTTGAAGTAGATGGGAAGAAAGTAGATGACATACAAGATGCAAAGATGATTTTTGGGCGTATTTCGAGATACGGAAAAACAAGTATTACCATGCTAAATGATAAGGGCGAACGCGAACGTCTCATATTCCAATAGATAAAATACCAAGTTGAAAAAGCGCCTTTTAAAGGTGCTTTTTTTTACTAAATAGTGCTACTATAACGTTTGAAATATATAATTTGCAAAAATATCTAACCAAAAATAAATGATGGGACATATTACATCCTATGAAAAAGAATTGGCTTTTCAGGCGGATAGAAGAAAGGCCACCACGGAGTTCATTAAGATAACCAGCGATCTTTGGTATGATAAATCCATAGAGATTGTTTTGTTCAAAAATCAAATCATCGATAAAAATGTGAGTGACATCATTCACCTGCATGAATACGCTGGAGAGTTTGTACAAAAGCCCATATCAATTTTCGATTCTGTCGAAATTCTCAGAGCGATAAATGACATTAAATTGCCCCCTTCAAAATTAGATATTGGCAAGCTTGCCTACGAATATCATTCTGACGACAATAACTTTAATGATGTAAAGGCCTTTGTGATTGATAAGCTCAACAATGCCAATGACACCAAAGACTTTAAACCCAGAGATGTGGTATTATATGGATTTGGAAGAATCGGTAGGCTCTTGGCCAGGGAATTGATGGCCAAAACCGGCAAGGGAAATCAGTTAAGATTAAGGGCAGTTGTTACCAGAGGTGAAATAAATGAAGACATACTTGAGAAAAGGGCGAACTTATTGCGAACAGATTCGGTTCATGGAAGATTCATGGGAACCGTTGATACTGATGTAAAAAATAGCTCGTTGATAATCAATGGGACCACGGTACATATTATTAGTGCTTCGAAGCCAGAAGATATTGATTATACTGTATTCGGAATTAAAAACGCACTATTGATCGATAATTCAGGTGCTTTTAGAAACCAAGAACAACTGGCAAGACATTTAAAATCCAAAGGTATCTCCAGAGTTCTATTGACCGCTCCGGGAAAAGAAGTACCGAATATTGTTCATGGTGTCAATCATTTGGAATATAACCCGGATAGCACTCAAATATTCTCGGCTGCATCATGTACCACCAATGCCATTACTCCAATTCTTAAAGTCATTGAAGATTCCTTGGGCATAAAAAAAGGCCACTTGGAAACAATTCACGCGTATACCAACGACCAGAACCTTGTTGACAACCTACATGGAAAATATAGACGTGGAAGGGCTGCAGCCTTGAACATGGTAATTACCGAAACCGGTGCGGGAAAAGCCGTTGTAAAAGCACTTCCGTCTCTACATGGCAAATTAACCTCAAATGCCATTAGAGTTCCTGTACCCAATGGTTCCCTGGCGATTCTCAACCTAGAAATAAAAAATAAGACCTCTTTAGATGGTATCAATACAATTCTGAAGAAATATGCCTTGGAGGGAGATTTGGTAGAACAGATAAAATATTCATTGAGCAAAGAAATGGTGTCTTCGGATATTGTTGGTACCTCCGCCCCGTCTATTTACGACAGCATGGCCACCATAGTTTCTGACAACGGAAAGAATATAGTCCTTTATATTTGGTACGACAATGAATATGGTTATTCACATCAGGTAATACGCTTGGCAAAATACATTGCCAAAGTGCGAAGATTTACCTATTATTAAATGTTAATCAACCAAAAACACCTGTGGTAAGGTGCATATATGCTGATAAATAATCATTAGGTTGCAATCGATTTTTTTTATTAATCAATAATATTGAATTACTTTAGTCCCCTCTAAATCATTAACTAGCACCTAGAATCACTTAACAATGAAAGGTTTAAAAACACTATTGATTGCGTTGGCCATGTTTGCATTCAATCTCCAAAATGCACAAAACCAAGAAACTACCAAAGAGGAATTGTCTTTGGACAAAGGGCCTATATATAGCCAATTTGAATATCTCTATAAGAAATCAGGTAATTATAGATCGGAAGGTAAAAGATATGAAGTGGTTCGCGTTATATCTTTGGATAAATTGCGTAAAAATGTATTGGATTCACTCAATGCATCCTCAAAAAAAGCTGCCGAACTGAATGCCACGATCTATGGCCATGAAGCTACCATTACATCGCTCAATAAAAAATTGGAAGAGACCACCAACAATCTGTCCGTTGTGACAAACGAAAAGGATAGCATGTCTTTTTTGGGTATTTTGGTGTCTAAAGGCACTTATAATTTTATTCTCTGGACCATTATCAGCGGGCTACTTTTGCTATTCCTGCTTTTTGTATTTAAATTTAGAAGGAGTAACACATTAACACAAGAAGCTAAAACGGCACTTTCCGAAGTTGAGATTGAATATGAGAACCACCGCCGTAGAGCTCTTGAAAGAGAACAAAAAATAAGCAGGCAATTGCAAGATGAGATAAACAAGTACAAAAAATCAAAATAAAAAAAAGCTCCATCTGAAGCTTTTTTATCACTTCTTCCAAACCATGATAAAGATAAAGGTTTGGCATTGGAAACCGCAGTAGATAATCCGGCTCAAAATTATATGAAAAATTAGGTTGGGTAAAAGATATGGACTATTACCACTACTTTTGGGAGGCCAAATAATCAAGAAAATACAACCATCAATGAGAATTGACATTATTACCGTTCTACCGGAATTGTTAAAAAGTCCATTTGAGGCATCGATCATGAAAAGGTCCATTGAAAAAGGCTTGGTCGAAGTCTACATGCATAATCTAAGGGATTATACAGACAAAAGCTACAATCAAGTCGATGATTACCAATTTGGAGGAGGGGCTGGAATGGTTTTGATGATAGAACCCATTGATAAATGTATATCTGGTTTACTGGCCGATCGCACTTATGACGAAGTTATTTATATGTCCCCAGATGCCCACACTCTAGATCAAAAAATGGCAAATAGCTTATCGTTGGTTGAAAATATAATAATTCTGTGCGGTCATTACAAAGGGGTTGATCAAAGGGTTCGGGATGCATACATTACAAAAGAAATCTCCGTTGGCGATTATGTTCTATCTGGTGGTGAACTTGCAGCTGCTATTTTGTGTGATTCTATAATACGGTTGATCCCTGGTGTGCTGAACAATGAGACCTCAGCCCTTACAGATACTTTTCAGGATAACCTTTTAGCTCCCCCGGTGTATACCAGACCATCTGAATATAAAGGCATGAAGGTCCCTGATATACTTTTAAGTGGTAATTTTCCGGAAATTGAAAAATGGCGCGAAGAGGAAGCTTATAAACGGACCGAGGAACTGCGTCCTGATCTATTGAAGAAATAAGGAAGCCCAGAAGTATCCCGTTTTAATGAAAAAATAAAAAAAATGCTTGCGGATTCTATTTTATGCGCTATTTTTGCACACTGTTAAATTAACCTCTGACGAAAATCGTGAATGTTGATTGCTTATAATCATAAATCAAAGTAATGGAATCATTAATCAATTTCGTAGAAAACGAGTTTATCTCAAAAAAAGAATTTCCTGATTTTTCTGCAGGAGATACAATTACGGTTTACTATGAAATCAAGGAAGGTGAGAAGACACGTACACAGTTTTTTAAAGGTGTGGTCATTCAACGAAGAGGTTCAGGTGCAACCGAAACCTTTACAATACGTAAAATGTCTGGTACAGTAGGTGTTGAGCGTATATTCCCGATCAATATGCCAGCTTTGCAAAAGGTTGAGGTCAATAAAAGAGGTAAAGTACGTAGAGCAAGAATTTACTACTTCAGAGGTCTTACTGGTAAAAAAGCTAGAATCAAGGAGATACGTTCGTAAAACCTTAGCGAAAATATCATAAAAAAGCATCCTGTACATATGGATGCTTTTTTTTATGAACAATTGTTGACAACCGAAGTTCATAATATGTTGATTCTTAAATCTTTGTATATTCAGATTTTTTCCTTATATTTAGTACATGGTTTAAGAAACGTCCTCTAGGGATAGTAGGATTAAATCGTTATAGAGTTTACGTTCTTTATATTGTTGTTCAGTCTTTTAAAAAGTTACGGTAGGATCTGATCAGACCGATATGGATTAAAACGATGAGCATATTGCCAAAAGGCTGTCGCTTTTCCGGTCAGTATGTGGGTGATTTTGCGTTAAATATAAAACCTAGGTTCTATACTTAAGATGGAAACACTAAAACAATAAGAAGAAATACAATGGAGTTGCTTGGTTGAAGGATTAAGAACAACAACGTATTTCAAACGTGGAAAGGGTTCTATGGATGCAATCAATGGTTGCGGTTTTGTTGTAAATACAAAATAAAAATCTGTAGGTCATTTCTAAAAAGCCATATCAACTGTACTCGTACAATGATATGGCTTTTGTTTGTTATAAAACCATCCTCTACCCTCTTTTTTTATCTTGACGAAAAATATACCCACCCTATACAAATTATGTATATTTTACTGGTAATTAGGAGACCATAAAATTGTATATTTGCAGCTTTAAATAAAAAACTACATTTATAGATGCCAAAAATTTTCTATACCAAAACGGACGAAGCTCCCGCCCTGGCCACTCAATCTTTTTTACCCATAGTTAAAGCATTTACCAAGACTTCCGGTATTACTATAGAAACCAAAGACATTTCCTTGGCCGCAAGGATAATTGCCACCTTTCCCGATTTTCTTAAAGAAGACCAGCGAATGGAAAACGATCTTGAAGTATTGGGGAGAATGGCCAAATTGCCCGAAGCAAATATCATAAAGCTACCTAATATAAGTGCCTCTGTCCCTCAATTGAATGGAGCCATCGAGGAACTGCAGAACAAAGGTTACGCCTTACCTGATTACCCGGACGAACCTAAAAATGAAACCGAAAGAGATATTAAATCAAAATATGACAAAATAAAGGGAAGTGCGGTAAATCCAATCCTTAGAGAAGGAAATTCTGATCGTAGGGCCCCTAGGGCAGTTAAAAACTATGCAAAAAAAAATCCGCATTCAATGGGAGCATGGCGCTCAGATTCCAAAACCCATGTTGCGACAATGGATCATGGAGATTTCAAATCAAATGAAAAATCCAAAACCCTTCCAACGGCAACCAGTGTAAAGATCCAATTAAATGCCAATAATGGTCAAACCATTATTTTAAAGGAAAAAATTCCGCTTTTGGAACGTGAGATTATTGATGCTACTGTACTCAGCAAAAAAGCCTTGGTTGCCTTTTTACAAGAGCAAATTGCAGATGCCAAACAAAGTGGGGTTTTATTTTCCCTGCATATGAAGGCGACCATGATGAAAGTTTCCGACCCTATTATTTTTGGTCATGCCATAAGGGCATTTTTCCCAGATGTATTCTCAAAACACGAAAGCACTTTAGAATCTATCGGTGTAAATGCCAATGACGGTCTGGAAAGTTTATTGAGCAAGCTAGAGGAGCTTCCATCAGATAAAAAGACAGAAATTGAGAATGATGTGAAAGATGCAATTGTCAATGGCCCCAATTTGGCAATGGTAAATTCAGATAAAGGTATAACCAATCTTCATGTTCCCAGCGATATTATCATTGATGCCTCTATGCCAGCCATGATTCGTAATTCTGGCCAAATGTGGGATTCTGAAGGAAAATTACAAGATACCAAGGCGGTTATTCCAGATAGCAGTTATGCAGGTGTGTATGCGGTAACTATTGATTTTTGCAAGAAACATGGAGCCTTTGACCCAACTACTATGGGCACCGTGCCCAATGTGGGACTTATGGCCCAAAAAGCTGAAGAATACGGTTCACACGATAAGACCTTCGAAATCGAATATGACGGCAAGGTCAGTATTGTGGATTTAAATTCTGGGGAAACCTTGATCGAGCATGCGGTTGAAGCGGGTGATATTTGGAGAATGTGCCAGGTAAAAGATGCACCTATCCAGGATTGGGTCAAACTTGCCGTTTCCAGGGCACGTGCCTCAAACATTCCCACGGTATTCTGGTTAGACGAACAAAGGGCGCATGATGCGGAACTAATTAAGAAAGTCAATGCCTATTTACTTATGCACGATACCGACGGTCTGGATATTCGCATATTATCCCCTATCGAAGCGACAAAATTCACCTTAAAACGAATACAGGAAGGTACAGACACAATATCAGTCTCAGGCAATGTCTTAAGGGATTACCTAACAGATTTATTCCCCATACTAGAGGTTGGCACAAGTGCCAAAATGCTTTCAATAGTTCCTTTGATGAATGGTGGTGGCCTTTTTGAAACCGGGGCTGGTGGATCTGCACCCAAGCATGTTGAACAGTTCTTGGAAGAAGGTCATCTTCGATGGGATTCATTGGGCGAATTTTTAGCACTCGGTGTCTCGTTGGAGTTCTTTGGAGAAAAAAACAATAATACCAAAGCCGGGATATTGGGAGATGCTTTGGACAGTGCAACGGAGAAGTTTCTGCTTAATGATAGATCTCCTTCCCGTAAAGTGAAGGAATTGGATACCAGAGGAAGTCATTTTTATTTAGCCATGTATTGGGCCGAAGCTTTGGCGAACCAACAAAAAGATGCTGAATTAAGTGCTGTTTTTTCTGTAGTTGCAAAAGAAATGCAAGATCAGGAAAACAAAATTCTTGAAGAACTGGAAAATGCCCAAGGTGCACCCCAGAATATTGGGGGCTATTTCATTCCCGATGTAACAATGGCCACCAAAGCTATGAGGCCAAGTAATACTCTAAATAGTATTTTGGCCAATATTTAAGAAAGACGCTTATAAAATATCCAAGACCTCTGCTTTAAAAGCAGAGGTCTTTTTGTTTTAAATTAATAGTAACATGTTATGGCAGAGGGTATTCTTTTTACATTTACCAAAAATTGATTTAATGAATTTGCGGGTTTCCACTTTATGTATTGTCTTTCTTGCATTTTCGTTATTTGCATTCTCCCAACAAAAATTTACACTAAGCGGCACGGTTTTAGAGGTTTCAAGCAATGAGACCATGATTGGTCTCACCATTGCCTTTCCCGATTTAGGGACTGGCGTTACCACCAATGAATATGGCTTTTATTCAATTACATTGCCAGAAGGTGAATACCAAATTCAAATCAGCTATCTAGGATTTCAAAATCAAGTTCAGAAAATCAGCCTAACCGAAGATATCAAATTAAATTTTTTGATGGTTGAGGAAGTGGAGCAATTGGAAGAAGTTGTCATAACCGATAACAGCGGAGCACTAGATATTAGAAACCCTCAAATGAGTGTGAATACCTTGGCTATTGAAACTATTAAAAAGATTCCAGTAATTCTGGGCGAAGCCGATGTTATCAGGTCAATTTTATTACTACCCGGGGTTACAAATGCCGGGGAGGGGGCCTCTGGTTATAATGTAAGGGGTGGCGCTGTAGATCAAAACCTCATTTTGCTCGATGAGGCCACAATTTTCAACTCTTCGCATCTGTTTGGTTTTTTCTCGGTATTTAATCCCGACGCTATAAAGGATATCAAACTCTATAAGGGTGGCATTCCGTCAAGGTACGGCGGACGTGTTTCCTCTGTCTTGGATATTTTTCAAAAGGAGGGCAACAGTAAAAAATTTGGGATCAAAGGTGGTATCGGAGTTATTGCAAGCCGATTATTGGTCGAAGGGCCTATAAAAAAGGAGCAAGCTGCTTTTTTGGTTGGTGGACGGGCCTCCTATGCACATTTATTCCTCCCACTTTTCGACAATGATAACACCGTGTATTTTTATGACCTTAACACTAAACTCAATTACAAAATCAATACCAATAACAATATTTTCCTGTCAGGTTATTTTGGGAGAGATGTATTTGGTATAAGCGATAGTTTTGTAAATACATATGGTAATGCTGTTGGCAATTTCCGTTGGAACCATTTGTTTTCAGATAAACTATTCTCTAACCTTTCTTTAATTTATTCTGACTATTATTATGGTTTAAAACTTGACTTTGTTGGTTTTAATTGGAATTCGGGAATACAGAACTTCAATGTAAAATATGATTTAAAACATTATCTGAATGATAAATTTCAGATCAACTACGGCATTAACACTATTTATTATCAATTTAATCCTGGGAAAATAGAACCCAGTAACCCCAACTCAGGCATTTTGGAAAAACAGTTGACGCAAAAATATGCCAATGAATTTGCGGCCTATGTCGATGTAGCACATAACATTAGCGACGCTTTGAGTTTGGGCTATGGCCTACGCTTCAGTAGTTTTAATCGCTTGGGACAAGACGAACTTAATGTTTATGAAAATGACAACCCTGTTGATTTTAATACAATTTTACAGATTTATCAAGAGGCCAAACCCATAAATACGATACGGTCGGGAAGAAATAAGAGTTTGGCAAGGTTCAATAATTTAGAACCTCGCGTTTCACTATCCTATATTTTAGATCAAAAAAGTTCATTTAAAGCCAGTTATACCAGATTGGCACAGTATCTTCATCTTATTTCCAATACCAATTCCCCTACCCCCTTGGATGTTTGGACACCAAGTGGCCCTTTCATTAAACCCCAACTTTTAGATCAATACGCCTTAGGATATTTTAAGAATATCAGTGAAGGGGAATATGCCCTTGAGACCGAAGTTTTTTATAAAGACCTTCAAAACAGAATCGATTACATCGATGGTGCCAATTTAATAGCCAACGAAGCCATTGAACAGGTTATTTTGAATGGTAAGGCCAGAGCATACGGTTTGGAATTGCTGTTGAGGAAGAACGAGGGTAGAATTCAAGGTTGGTTGGCCTATACACTTTCAAAATCTGAGCAAAAAACCCCTGGTAGGAATTTTGGGGAAACGGGGATCAACTCGGGGAAATGGTATAACACACCCTATGATAAAACACACGATTTTTCTCTGTATGCCAGTTATGAACTTAATAAGAAGTGGAGCTTCAATACCAATTTTGTATACCAAACGGGCCAACCAACCAACTATCCCATCGGACAATTTGAGTTTCAAGGGGTGACCGTCCCTTATTACGGATTTCGCAATCAAGAACGGTTACCAAATTATCATAGAATCGATGTATCGGCGACTATGACCCCGACGAAGAATTTGAGCAAGAAATTGAAAAGTGAATGGGTGTTTAGCATATATAATATTTACAATAGAAAAAATGCCGCCTCAATATCTTTTAGTCGAAATCAAGACACAAACATGAATGAGGCGTTAAGAACGGCCATATTCGGTATTGTGCCGGCAGTTACCTATAATTTTAAGTTTTAGCAATGAATAAATTTATAATCTATATCGTATTGGCCTTGCTCCTATTTTCGGGTTGTCAAGATGTAATTGAGGTAGAAGTGCCAAATGATAAACCCCGATTATCAATTGATGGGCTGATACGTGTGAATGTAAATGAACCCGTGGTACAAATTAAGGTCAAGGCCACGGAAACAGCCTCTTTCTTTGAGGAAATAAGTCCTGCCCATTTATCCGAAGTATATATTGCAAATACAACCAACAATTCCCAAATAGATCTTGTTGAAGAACCTTTAGGCTCAGGAATATATATTTCAGAATGGCCCATTACCAATATACTTCAAGATGAATTGCAACTAACGATCATCTTCAAGGGTGAAGTCTATACGGCAAAAACATCATACATTCCCACTGTGCCGTTAGATGCCATCCATCAAGGAGATGGCACATTATTCTCTGGGGAAGAAACGGAGGTTGTACTTTCATTTACAGATGAGCCAAATCGAGAGGATTTTTATCTTTTTGATTTAGATTTCAACGAATATTTGGTTTCGGAAGACACCTTTTATCCAGGACAATCATTTGAATTTTCCTATTTTTATGAAGACGGACTTGAATCTGGTCGAGAACTCAATATAAGTATCATAGGGGTCGACGAGTCCTTTTACAACTACATGAATCAACTGATTGTTCAAAGCGGTGGAGACCAAGGACCTTTTCAAACACCTTCCGCAACCGTAAAAGGAAATATTGTAAACACCACAAATGCCGATAATTTTGCCTTAGGATACTTTGCCGTTTGCCAAACCTATACCAATATTTTTGTCATTGAATAAAACAATTTGCTTTTAGTGTCACAGGTTATAATTTGTTCAAATAATCACCTATAGCCCTCTTTGTCAATACATAAGCATTTTCTATACTAAATTGAATTGGTTTTGAAACATCCCGGATTTCAATTATTTTCAGTAAGCCCAGGCTTTCAGAATTATCTTCTTTAATTTCCGATTGCCCACAAACTGCAATCACTGGGATATTGTATTTGGCACCTAAATCTACAACCCCTTTTATCAATTTGCCATTTAGGGTCTGACGATCTAGTTTACCCTCTCCTGTTATTATGAAATCAAATTCATGTTCTTCCAATACTTTGGTAGCATCCGATAGATTCAATACAAAATCAATTCCAGCTATGAACTCAGCATTTAAGAAGGCCTTTAAACCAAACCCTGTGCCCCCTGCCGCTCCCGAGCCACCCAACAAGGCTACATCTTTGTCTAAATGGGTTGTAACAACCCTATCGAGATTCCTTAGCCCTTCATCCAGTTCTTGTATTTCGTCCGAGCTAGCGCCCTTTTGCTGCGCATAGATGTGGGCTGCTCCATTTTTTCCATACAATGGATTATCAACATCATTTATGGCTATAATGGAAATTGAATCGAAGTCTGGCCCATCTCCCTTTTGTATGTGTTGAATTCGTGATAGGTTTTCTCCATTGGGCTTAAGTTCATCTTGCGAACCGTCTAAAAAACTATATCCTAGAGCAGCTGCAATCCCAATTCCTCCATCATTGGTTGCACTTCCTCCAAGTCCTATATATATAGTTTTGGCACCCCTATCAATTGCATGTCTTATCTCCACGCCGGTACCATAGGTCGAAGTAAGCATGGCATTTCTTTCATCTTCAGAAAGCATTTCTACCCCAGAAGCTTTGGCTAGTTCAATGTATGCTACATTCTCTACTGGGTCATATAAGTAATACGATGCTATGTCTCTTCCCAAAGGATCAAAAGTCTCTGTATCGATTTGCTGACAGCTTACGTTTTGGGAGACCGCATTTAAAAACCCGTCACCACCATCCGAAGCAATAATCGATGAAATTTTGGCGTTGGGACATTCTTCAAGAATTCCATATTTAAGGGCCTCAATTACCTCGTTTGTGGTAAGGGATCCTTTAAATTTATCAGGCATTAGCAGTATCCTCATGGGAGTATTCAAAATTAAGTTTCTGTTTAAGGGCCTAAATATAGGATTTAATAGGTAATTTTAAGGCTACTAAATTTAGCCATAATGAGAACAGACAGGGACTTAATAGTTAAGGGCTTAAAACATTTTGCATACACAATAATACTTATGTTCACAGCTCCGATTGTTTTGCATCAGGCCTTTAAAAATGAAGGACACACCTATTATATTCCAGTATTGATTGCGGGTATTGTCCTTGCATTTGCGGCCATCGCCATGGGCTTTTACAGCGTTCGCCTAATTGTGAATGCATTTTTTGGCACCAAGGTAAAACAAAGATAAAAACCTGTTGCAAGGATCAATCTCCATCTCTTTTCTTTGAACCCCATTTGTTTTCGAGATCCAAGTAACTGAAATCCAATGCAGACTTCTGGCGTTCCAAGCGGGTCGATGCAAAAGCCCTTTGTAAAATATCCTCGATAAGATAATCTTCCTGGACCAATTCAGGTTTAAATTCTTCCTTAAGACTTATTTTAAACATTTTGGCCGTTGTACTATACCAAAAGGCACGCCAACCGCTCCTTAATTCCTTCACCAAGCCAAAGGCAGTCTTACCCGTCTGTCTGTAAATCAATTTTATTAGAATTTGTCCTTCGGTCCTAGTCATCTTTTTCAATTCATCGGAAAATTCTCCTTCGATATACTTTTGCACTTCTTTAGTATACCTCTTGCGATGTCGTTTTTTTTTAATATCGGAAAGACTGTCGTTAAGTTCACTTAAACGTTCTGCAGCCATCTTTGCATAAGGAAATACTTTTATGGTCTTGCGCCTAAGAATATAGTAACGGAGCTTCTCTCTATAGGTCGGGAACTTAAGCTTACTAAATACATATACCTCATCCAAAGGAATTGAATGGTACATTATTGAATCACCTTCAATTATAATCATCTTTTCAGCAATGGAATCCATGGGTTGCTCCTCCACCTGGGAAGATGCAAAATATCCCAACAAGTAAAATGTAATAAATAAAATTCCTTTTTTCATTTATTCAGTAAAAACAAAATCCTTTCCAAAATTAACGATTATTCAGCACTGTTATTACAAATTAAAAGTGAATATTGTTAAGTTTGTATTTAAATACGATATCAATGAATACGAAGAAATTGCTCAACAAAAAATCAATGGATTTTTTAGAAAACTATTTAAATAATGCAGCACCGACCGGCTACGAATGGGAAGGCCAAAAAATATGGATGGACTACCTTAAACCGTATGTAGATACGTTCATTACTGACACCTATGGCTCTGCCGTTGGGGTCATAAATCCTGATGCCCAATTCAAAGTGGTTATTGAAGGGCATTCTGATGAGATTTCTTGGTATGTAAATTATATTACCGATAACGGACTTCTTTATGTAATTCGCAATGGTGGTAGTGACCATCAAATCGCCCCTTCAAAATGGGTGAACATCCATACCAAAAATGGAATGGTCAAAGGTGTTTTTGGCTGGCCGGCCATTCATACCAGAAACAAGGCCAAGGAAGAACCACCGAAGTTAGATAATATTTTCATTGATATAGGAGCAAAAGACAAGGAAGAAGTAGAAAAAATGGGCGTTCATGTTGGATGTGTCATTACATATCCTGATGAATTCCAAATACTTAACAAAGACAAATTTGTATGTCGCGCCATAGATAATAGGGTGGGTGGATTTATGATAGCCGAAGTGGCCAGACTGCTTCATGAGAACAAAAAACAGCTTCCTTTCGGCTTGTATATAACCAATGCCGTACAGGAAGAAATCGGTTTACGAGGTGCTGAGATGATCACCCAAACCATAAAACCCAATGTGGCCATCATCACCGATGTTTGCCACGATACCACGACGCCCATGATAGAGAAGAAAACACAAGGGCATACCGAGATGGGTGCTGGTCCGGTTATCTCCTATGCGCCAGCTGTACAGAATAACTTAAGAGAGCGCATTATTGAAACTGCCGAGGACAAGAAAATCCCTTTCCAACGCATGGCTGCTTCAAGGTCTACTGGGACAGATACTGACGCCTTTGCGTACAGCAATGGTGGGGTTGCTTCTGCATTGATATCATTACCCTTACGTTACATGCATACGACGGTTGAAACCGTTCATAAAGACGATGTTGAAAATGTGATTCGATTGATTTATGAAACGCTACTTACCATTAAGGAGGGTGAGACGTTCAGTTATTTTGAGTAGGCATCGCCTACTTCTATTATATCATAGTCTGTATTGGAACGGGCTTGAAAACTAGATATCTGGTTTCGACCCCGATCGACCAAACAAAAAAATCAATAATGGACGAACTATTGGATGTTTTAGATACCGATGGAAACTTCACAGGCAAAACAGCGATGAAATCAGTTGCGCACAAAAATGGACTGTTTCATCCCACCGTACATGTTTGGGTCTATACTCAAAGTGGTCAAATTTTAATTCAGCAAAGGGGAAGGGAAAAAGACACCCATCCGCTATACTGGGATGTATCAGTAGCTGGACATATAGGGGCTGGGGAAGATTTTGAGACTTCAGCCATACGTGAGGTTTTAGAAGAAATAGGGCTTGAAATCACCAGAGCGGAACTGCATAAAATGGGCGTTTTCAAATCTGTTCACTATCACCACGATAATTTAATTGATTGTGAATACCATCATAGCTATATATGTGAACTTAAAGTGCCTTTTGAACGTCTTACCAAACAGGATAGTGAGGTTGAAGCTCTTCACCTTATACCTTTATCTCAATTTTCAGAAGAAATCTCACATAAGAATACCCTAAAAAAATACGTGCCTTATAAGGAGGATTACTACCAACTGGTAGTTAAATTAATCCAAGAAAAATTATAAAGCCCCGATAAATGCTTGAGGGGTTTTTAGACTATAGGTGTGCTGCTCTCCGCTATTCATATTCTTTACCACAAACGAGTTGGTTTCCAACTCCTTGTCCCCTATTAAAATAACATAGGGCACTTTACGGCTATTGGCATATTTCATCTGCTTTTGCATTTTGGCAGCTGTTGGGTATACATCGGCCTTTATACTCCCCTTTCTAAGCTCACCAGCCAATTTCAAAGCGGCCATGGACTCCCTATCCCCAAAATTAATACAGAGTACGTCCAAGGACTTGTCTAGGGTTTCTGGGAACAATCCCAATTCTTCCAATACCAAATAACTACGATCTAATCCGAACGAAATACCTACCCCACTTACATCCTTTAGGCCAAAGATACCCGTAAGGTCATCATAACGACCGCCGCCGCCAATCGATCCCATTTTTACTGTCTCTGGGGCAGATACCTCAAATATGGCTCCAGTATAATAATTCAATCCTCTAGCTAAGGTAACATCAATGGAAAGTTTAGCTGATGCCAACCCTAATTCATCAATAGCGTTTATAATGTATTCTAATTCCTCAACACCTTTACTACCTTGCTCAGACACTAATAGAAGGTCACGAAGAGTATCAATCTGTTCAGAATTGCTACCAGACAATTCAAATAAAGGTGCTGCTTTGGCAATGGATTCTTCAGAAATACCTTTTGCCAGCATTTCCTTTTTAACCCCCTCTACTCCAACTTTGTCCAATTTGTCCAAAGCCACGGTAAAATGGACCAAATTGTTCTGCGCACCTATAACTTCTGCAATTCCCGCGAGTATTTTGCGATTATTGAGTTTTATGGTCACTCCTTCCAATTTTAAATCAGCAAATACAGCATCATACAATTGTATCAATTCTACTTCCTGTAAAAGCGAATTAGCACCCACCACATCGGCATCACATTGATAAAACTCTCTAAAACGCCCTTTTTGTGGCCGGTCTGCCCGCCAAACAGGCTGTATTTGATAGCGTTTAAACGGAAAATCGATCTCGTTCTGATGCATTACCACATAACGGGCAAAAGGTACTGTTAAATCATAGCGGAGTGCCTTTTCAGAAATTTTAGGGGTTAATGATTTTGAATCTTTTGAATTGTAGGTCACATCATCAACTTTGCCTATAAAATCTCCCGAATTCAATATTTTAAATATCAACCGATCACCTTCATCCCCATATTTTCCCATTAAGGTCTCAGAATTTTCAAAAGAAGGGGTTTCTATAGGCTGAAAACCAAATACCCTAAAGTGCTTCTTTACTACATTAAAAATGTAATCCCGTTTTGTTATTTCGGCAGGTGAAAAATCCCTGGTTCCTTTAGGTATGCTTGGTTTTTGTGCCATTTGGTTGAATTCTGGTGCAAATATAAAGTTTTGTAGATTCTGGTTTGTCCTAGAATGACAATAAAATTACTCGATCATACTATCAAACCATTTGTACAGATCACCTTTGGTAATTACCGCACCCTGCTTTATTAAATTAAATTTATCCAGGTTCTTATCCGAGGTATAGGACTTTGATGCAGTAAGGTACTCCACAAAATCGGATTGCCAATTTTTCTTGAACCAGCTAAACCCAACTTCGGTAGTCAAATCAATATCAGGATTCATGACTTTGACCGATATCAATTTCATTTCCCTATCTGTCAATTTAAAAAGATGCATTTGCTGTGCCGAAACATTTTCAAGATGAGCTACCTTGGAAAGAACGCCTTCCCATATCAAATCGCTAAAAACATCCAATTCTTCCTCGACTACCTCAGGTTTTTCCACTTTTAACTTTGTCCACTCGTCACTTGTAATTGATTGTGTGGCCAAAAAGTTTATGAACTCGGGATGCAATTCTTCCAATTGTTGTTTGGTCAATCTTGTATATTTCATTGGTAACAATAAAAAAGCCTTTCAGAAAAGGCTGAAAGGCTTATAATTATAAAACTTGGATTGCTATTTCTTTTCAGCCACAACTTCAAATGCGAAATCTATTACAACATCTCTGTGTAATCTAATCTGGGCATTGCAAGGGCCTGTTCTTTTAATAGATCCACCAAGAATTGTGATGAATTTTTTATCAATATCATGACCTTCTTTTTCAAAGGCCGCGGCCAAATCTATAGCGGTTACAGATCCAAAAAGTTTATCACCAGCACCAGTTTTTGCTTTTATTTTAAGTTCAAGTGCCTTAAGAGCCTCTCCAATCTTATTGGCCGCATCAACCACTTTCTTTTCTTTATGGGCCCTTTGTCTTAAGTTCTCCGCCAATACCTTTCTAGCTGAGGGAGTTGCCATCATGGCTAAACCCTTAGGGATAAGAAAGTTTCTACCGTAACCGTTCTTAACACTTACCACATCGTCTTTAAAACCTAAGTTTTGTACGTCTTCTTTTAATATAAGTTCCATGGTTCGTTTCTTTTATTTTAATAAATCACCAACATACGGCATAAGCGCCAAATGACGTGCCCTTTTTACAGCTTGAGCTACCTTTCTCTGATATTTCAGGGAAGTTCCGGTAAGCCTTCTCGGAAGAAGTTTTCCTTGCTCATTAACCAATTTCATCAAAAAATCAGGGTCTTTATAATCAATATACTTAATACCTGATTTCTTGAAACGACAATATTTCTTTTTGGTATTGGTTTCGATATTCAATGGGGTCAAATATCTAATCTCCCCATCTTTTTTGCCTTTTGCCTGTTGTTCTATAGATGCCATAGTACTTACGCTTTAGTTTTTAACCTTGTTCTTCTTTTCTCAGCCCATTCAATGGCATGCTTGTCCAACTTTACAGTTATAAAGCGCATAACACGCTCTTCTCTTCTGAATTCCTGCTCGTAAGGTCCAACTACTTCGCCAGAAGCCGTAAATTCAAACAAATGGTAAAAACCACTTTTTTTGTTCTGTATTGGATAAGCCAATTTTTTTAGCCCCCAATTTTCTTTTGACACCATTTTGGCACCATTCTTAATTAAGAAATCTTCAAATTTCTTAACTGTTTCCTCTATCTGATCATCAGATAGAACGGGATTCAAAATGAAAACAGTTTCGTAATTGTTCATAAAATATTTTGTTTTAAGGAGCGCAAAAATAAGAATATTTGCGACTATTCACAAGAAAATGAAAAAATCTTCGTTATAGTTAGGATAATCATAAAAAATGAACTTAACCTAATCTTAAATTTATAATCATTGCAAGCTATACAGGATTTAATACATTGTTTACAACTTTAATTGCAGTTCAGCGTGTTTTTTCGGTAATTTGTCGATGATTTAACCCCACAAATCAACCCATTATGAAATTAAGAAGTATTATCGTTGACGATTCGTCCATGCAAAGGATGGCCGTGGCTAAATTGGTGAACAACCATCCCAATCTTGCTATGGTAGCCGAGTACAGCAACGCCATTGAGGCGAAGAGCGGCATTAAAAATCACGAGATCGATTTGATCTTTCTAGATGTTGAAATGCCCATTATCAATGGATTTGACCTACTCGAATCCTTAGAAAACAGTCCGCAGGTAATTTTAATTACTGGAAAGCCGGATTATGCACTAAAAGCATTTGATTACGACGTAACAGATTATCTGCACAAGCCTATTACTATGGCACGTTTCGATGCCTCTGTTAAAAGAGCTGTGGCTAAGTACGAACAAATGCACAGGATTCATGAAGATGAGGAACATATCTTCGTGAAAAGTAACCTTAAAAAGAGAAAAGTTATCTTAAGCGATATCAAATGGATAGAAGCTTTAGGTGATTACATTAAATTGGTAACCGATGAGGCCAATATCGTAATTTTATCAACAATGAAATCTTTCGAAAAGCAGTTGCCTGAAGAAAAATTTCTGAGAATTCACAAATCCTACATTGTGAATTTGGAAAAAGTTGAGAAATTCAATAGTAAAAATGTTGAAGTAAGCGGAAGGTCTATACCTTTAAGTAGAAATAAAAAGACCGAATTGGCCGAAGCGCTAAGTAACGTCTAAACTATATGTGGTCTACATTGTAGATTACACGTACGCTTTTGAACTGCGAAATAGCATTAAAAGATCTATGGATTCTTTTAATGCTATTTTTTGTTTGGGGTAAAGATTGCCTTAATGGGACCTTAACCATCACATTTTTCAGGTATTGATTCCGAATACGGGCGATCGGCGGATATTCAGGACCTAAAATCCCACTGCCAAATACGTTTCTTAATGACTTGGCAAACCATTCGGACGCCTCATTCAATCTATTATAGTCTTTATGTTTAAACGTTATTTTAATAATTCGGTTAATTGGGGGATATAAAAATTGTTCCCTTTCATACAATTGTTCCTTGAACATCTCCTCATAATCATTGTTCGAAACTTGTTTTAGTATTTGATGATACGGGTTATAACTCTGAATGATGACCTTTCCTCTCTTTTTGGTGCGCCCTGCCCTACCTGATACTTGTGTCAACAACTGGAAACTTCGTTCATGTGCCCTATAATCGGGAAAGTTCAACAATGAATCGGCATTCATGATTCCCACTAAATTTACATTTCGAAAGTCCAACCCCTTGGTCAACATTTGTGTACCTACCAGAACATCCAATTCTTGTTGCTCAAACGCGTTGATTATCTTTTCATAGCCATATTTACCCCTTGTGGTATCCAAATCCATACGTCCCACTTTCGCTTGAGGAAACAGGGTTTTAAGCTCTTGTTCCACTTGTTCGGTACCAAAACCCTTGGTATCTAAAGTAGCACTACCACAAGCCTCACAGCTTTCTGGTAAGGCTACATGGTGTGAACAATAATGGCATCGCAGTTGTTTTTTATATTGATGATAGGTTAAACTTACATCGCAATTGGGGCATTGGGGTGAATGACCACAGGTAGTACATTCAACTATAGGTGCAAATCCTCTGCGATTTTGAAAAAGTATGACCTGTTCCCCATTATCCAGCGTTTCACTTATTTCTTCCATTAACCGTTCTGAAAAATGTCCCTTCATTCTTCTTTTTCGAGTTTGCTCCTTTATATCTACAAGCTCAATATCAGGCATTAGAACATTCCCGTAGCGTTTATTGATGTGGGCATACCCATATTTTCCTGTTTGTGAATTATTATAACTTTCAATACTTGGGGTAGCAGACCCCAGTAATACGCTAGATCGATGTAGATTGGATAATACAATCGCGGCATCACGGGCATGATATCTTGGGGCAGGATCAAATTGTTTGAATGAGCCTTCATGCTCTTCATCGACGATTATCAGTCCCAAATTGGAATAAGGTAAAAACAGTGCTGAACGGGCACCAATCACTATTTGAGCCTTTGCTCTTTTCGCCAGCACATTATTCCATACCTCTACCCTTTCATGAACGCTATACTTTGAATGGTATACCGATACTTTCTCGCCAAAATAATCCTGCAATCTTGATATCAATTGCGTTGTCAACGCGATTTCGGGGAGTAAATATAATGCCTGTTTACCAGTGTTGATACAATCTTCAATCAATTTCACATATACCTCGGTCTTGCCAGATGAAGTTACACCGTGCAATAATGTAACTTTATCATTATCGAAACTTTGCAATACATCATCTAAAGCTTTTTGCTGGTGTTCGTTCAATGATTTTAGGTCAAAACTTCCTCCACTCCCTTCATAGGTCACCCGATCGGTCTGAATATGATATTCTTCTAAAATCTCTTTATTAATCAAAGCTTTTATTACGGCCTTGGAAGTGCCACTTGCGTTTTCGAGGTCCGATATTTTAATTGGCTTTTTGTCAGTTGCCTGCAATTGAAATAATGATAAGACAACCTGGCCCTGTTTGGGAGCCCTTGTAAGCGATTCCAATAATTCCTCGAGCTTATCCTCGGAGCGGTATGCCGCTCCAAGTTGTACATAACGAATATATTTAGGTTTGTACCGTTCATAAATCTCATCTTTTAAAAGGATTACATTTTTCTCCAATAATCGATTCAATATGGGCAAAACGTTTTTTCTATCAACAATGGCACTGACTTCGTGCACTTTTAACATGGATTGATATTGAAGCGCTTCAAATACCAAAAACTCATCGTCTTTCAAATCGTTTTCATTAATATTTGCCCTTTCATTCCTTATGATCAAAGTTTCACTTTCCAATAAGAAAGCACTTGGCATGGCACTTCTAAATACCTCACCAAGGGTACACATATAGTAATCCGATATCCATTGCCAATGTCGTAGTTGTTTTGGGTTTACAACGGGTTGTTCATCCAATATTTTATGGATATCCTTTGCCTCATAGATAACAGGTGGATTGGTATGAACCTCATAAACCAATGCAGTATATATCTTGGATTTTCCAAAGGGCACTGCAACCCGTATTCCAGGTTGCAATACTTCGGCATCGGATTCAGAAATACGGTAAGTGAAAAGTTTTTCTAAGGGAATGGGTAATATGACATTAATGAACTTTTGCATACTATTATCACTATCTAACCTTCAACCCGTAACCAAGTTTGCGTTCTATAGATAAACAACAAGTACCCCCTAACCTTCAACTCGTTGTAGTTTTCGGGATTCAACCAAATCTTACATCTAAAAGTCATGGCCTGTTGTGGGTCAAAAAGTTTTTTGCCTTTCCATTCGCCGTCTTCATTCTCCTTTGCCGCCTCGATAATAGTCATACCCAATACCGGTTGGTCTTTGAGTTCTCCATCACATTTAGTACATAGGGCATTTTCCATACCTTCTTCCAAAATCTCAACAACATGCCCGTACATTAAGCCCTCTTTCTTATAAATGTCAATTATCGCCTTTGGCTTCCCTGTCCTGTCATCAATGGTCTTCCATCTTCCGAAAACACTTTGTGATTGCACTGTACATGGGAGTATAAGCAAGATTCCCAATAAAATCAATTTACTTAATCCCATCTTCTTTATTGATATTTTTTCGTAATGCGTTGAGTGACGCGTTCAATTCAAACCCAAGTAGCAATATATTGGAATTCAACCAAATGAACACCATCAATATCAATAACCCTGCTAAAGCTCCATATAATTCATTGTATCTCGCAAATTTTTCAATATAAACACTAAAAAGATAGGATGTCGCCATGAAGAGCGAAGTGGTCATCAAGGCACCAATGGAAAAGAACTTGGCTTGTTTTCCTTCTGCCGTACCAAAGTAGTAAAGTATAGCTGTGGTAAAATAGGATAATATGACAAAGAACACTACCTGCACAATCTTTAACAGGTAAATATCTTCATTGTTCAATACAACGCCGGATACTTTCTCCATAAAATCACGGTAAAATTGGGCCGTATAGAATTCAAAATAAACATATACTACAGCTCCTATAATCAATAAAGTAGACAACATCAACCCAATGCCAAGCGCATAAGCATATTGTCTGAAAAAATTACGGGTAAGATCCACATGATAAGATGTCTCGAACCCACCAAAAATTGCATTCACCCCGTTGGCCATTAGAAATATGGAAATGGCAAAAGTCGATGATAATATTCCGCCACTTTTTTGGTTCTTGATTTGCTCATATATTTCCTCAAAATAATCACTGGTCGTAACCGGTAAAAAGGATTCGAGAAAGGTCAGAAACTGTACATCAAAATTTTCTGTACCGACACTTATATAAGGAGCTAAAATCGGAACCAAGGTCACCAAAAAAATGAGCAGCGGAAACAGTGCCATAAACAAACTAAAAGCAATAGAACTGGCCCTTGTGGATAATGCACCTTGCACAATGCCAAGCACGTACATTTCAATCAAATCATATAGCGAAAGTCCCTCGAGGGCAGGTAACCTAACTTTTTTCAAAAGCACCATCAACCAATTTACGATGGGTATTTTCTTAAGTTTAGATTCTATTTCTACCGACATTTATACTGCTTTAAGGCTTAGGTCCATATTATAGACTGAATGGGTCAATGCACCAGAGGAGATATAGTCAACCCCGCATTCGGCATATTTTCGAATGGTTTTTTCATTGATACCTCCAGAAGATTCGGTCAAACACTGATCACCGATCATGGTCACAGCCTTCTTGGTGTTCTCATAATTGAAATTATCTATCAATATTCGATAAATACCATCGTTTTTCAGAATTTCTTGAATCTCTTCTAAAGTTCGGGCCTCCACGATGATCTTCAAATCCCTATCGGCTTCCCTTAAATACTGCTGGGTTTTTTTAATGGCATTGGTTATTCCTCCTGCAAAGTCAATATGATTGTCTTTGAGCATTATCAAGTCATACAAGGCAAATCGATGATTTTCTCCACCACCGATCTTAACCGCCCATTTTTCCATGGCCCTTACTCCAGGTGTCGTTTTTCGGGTATCCAAGATTTTGGTATTTGTACCTTCCAGTAATTTCGTAAATGTATTAGTCTTGGTTGCAATGGCACTCATACGCTGCATTGCATTCAGCACCAAACGTTCTGCCTTTAAGATACTTTGAGAACTCCCGGAAACATTAAAAGCAATTTCCCCATACTTCACCTCCGAACCATCTTCAATAAGGGTTTCTACCAGCAATTGGTTATCAACATAGGCAAAAACCCGTTTTGCAAATTCAATACCCGCAATCACACCTTCATCCTTTACCAAAAGTTTCGCCTTTCCCATAGCCGTTTTAGGTATACAGGCAAGGGAACTGTGATCACCATCTCCCACATCTTCCCGAATGGCATTGGTAATAATCAAATCTATTTCATGTTGAAATTGCTCTTCTGTAATCATCAAATAATTTGGTTTGCGCTAATTTACTAAAAACAAAATCCAATAATGACATCCTATAACTTGAAAGTTTTAAATTTGAAATATGATGATAAAACTAATTGCCATTGGCAAAACGGACAACGTCCAATTGCAGGATCTTATTAATGAATATAGTAACCGACTAAAGCATTATGTCCGATTCGAACTTGAAATCATACCTGATATAAAAACTGCCAAAAATCTCTCCGAAACCCAACAAAAAGAAAAGGAGGGTGGTTTTATATTGAAAAAATTGACTAGTTCGGACGTTTTGATTCTTTTGGACGAAAACGGAAAACAATTCACCTCAATAGAGTTTTCAAGCTATCTCCAAAAAAAAATGAATTCTGGCATAAAACAATTGGTTCTCGCTATTGGCGGACCATATGGGTTCAGTAATGAGGTCTATGCCAAAGCACAAGGAAAAATTAGTTTATCCAAAATGACATTTTCGCACCAAATGGTCCGCCTATTTGTAGTGGAACAATTGTACAGGAGCTTCACCATTTTAAAAAACGAGCCCTATCACCATCGATAGAAACACGTTTCTTTCTATAATAACTGTTAGTAAATTATCAACTTTAGTATAACACTCTAAATTTAATCGTGTTTTCAACCTTTTTAAGGGCTTTGATAACTTCTTTGTTATATTCCTTATCCAAATCGGTGATTACATAACCAACATCACTATCTGTTGAAAGATACTGTCCCATTATATTCATTTCGTACTTGGCCAACACTTCATTGATCTTTGCCATAATACCTGGAATGTTTTTATGGATATGCAAGAATCTGTGCGCATTGGTTTGTTTGGGCAACCTAATGTTAGGGAAGTTAACGGCATCCACTGTATTCCCTGCATTGATATAATCCATAATCTTATTGGGTACAAAGTCCGCAATATTGCGTTGCGCTTCTTCAGTACTGCCTCCAATATGGGGTGTAAGAATAACATTGGGCAGCCCCTGAAGTTCTGTAACAAAATCTCCATTCTTTCTGGGCTCATCAGGGTACACATCTATTGCCGCTCCAGCCAATTTTCCATTTTTCAATGCATTTACCAAGGCTTGGATATCAACGACGAATCCTCTCGATAAATTAATAAGCATTGCTCCATTCTTCATCCGGTTCACCTCCCTTTCACCAATAAAATTTTTGTTTGCCTTATTATCATCAATATGTAATGTTACTACATCAGAGACACTAAGTAAATCCTCCAAGGTTTCACATCTCACTGCATTTCCCAGGGCGAGCTTGTCATCAATATCATAGTAATAAACACGCATCCCAAGAGCCTCTGCCAAAACAGATAGTTGCTTGCCAATATTGCCGTATCCTACAATGCCAAGATTTTTGCCCCTTACTTCTCTTGAGTTAACGGCAGATTTGTTCCATTGCCCTCCATGAAGTTCTGTACTCTTGGTAAAGACGTTCCGCATCAACATAATGATATGGCCTATAGCCAGTTCTACAACGGAACGGGTATTGCTATAGGGCGCGTTGAAAACGGCAACACCTTTCTTTCTGCTATAATCCAAGTCTATTTGTGTAGTCCCAATACAAAAGGCCCCAACAACCAATAATTTATTGGCGGCATCCAATACTTTTTGGGTTACCTGCGTCTTTGAGCGGATTCCTAATACGTGTACTCCTTTTATCTTTTCAATCAGTTGTTCCTCTGAAAGACTGGTTTTAATCAATTCGACCGAAAAGCCATCTTCGGAAAGATTGTCAAAAGCAGCAGGGTGCACATCTTCCAATAAAAGAATCTTGATTCTGTTTTTGGGGTACGATATATTTCTCGGCAAATCGTTCACAAATAGAAATTCATCAAGATTTGGAGTAACATGGTCTGCATTGTCCGCTGCCTTATCCCGATGAACATTTTCAGTATAGGCAAAAAATTTGTGGGCTATACCCGCTTCACGCATTACATAATCGCTATACCCATCACCTATCACCTGCACTTCCCCATCCAGGTCCAAATTTTTAAGACATTGTATTTTACCATTGTGTGTGGCCAATACATTATTTTCATCAAACCCTGTGATATTGCCTTCTTCATCAAATTCAAATGTGTTGGCATACACCCTATCGGATGGAATATTATATTCCAAAACGATGGGGTCAATAAACTCTTTGAACCCGCAGGAAATCACATAAATGTCTTCTGAGAATTTTTCAAAAAACTCTTTATTCGATGCTATCGATTTAGATATTTTTTTACGAAGTTCTTGTACAAGTCCTTCTAGGTCATTTTTATGAGCCTTCAATAATTTTATACGTCGCTCCAAGGACTCTGTAAAGGAAATATCACCGTCTATTCCAAGATTGGTGATTTTCTGTATCTCATAGATTATTTCTTCTTTGTTCGATTTTCCCTGTAAGGTCATTTCCGCCAACACATCCAAAGCCTCAACTCTGGTTAACGTACTATCAAAATCAAAAACGTATTTCCTCCCCACTTTAATCATTATTTAAGGCCCCCAACTTGACAGGAACTATATTTTATATTTGGCCAGACCCAAAAGTCAACACCTTTATTAAAATCAGGTTGCAAAAATAAAGATTAATACTATCAGATTTCAAGAGATTATCAAAATAAAACAAAATGATTTTGTTATAGGGAAAATTTTAATGTAGTACCTAATATGTAAAACCTATTCCCTTTTCGATCAATTTATGATACGCATCTTTGTCAAAGCTATACAGATAGGGAGCCTTATTGGCGGCTCCAGTAAGTTGCTTTTCATGTCGGTTAAAAATACCCAAATTCAGCATTTTACGTTGAAAGTTGCTCCGTTCCAAGGGCTTCAGCAGAATACCCTCATACAGTTTTTGCAAATCAAGCATGGTGAATTTGTTGGGTAAAAGTGAAATGCCAATAGGTAAATAATTTAACTGAATCCTTAAATGTTCTAGGGCCTTGTCAACAATTGCCCTATGATCCATAATAAGTCCCGGCAAGCTATCCACAGGTTTCCACTCGCATGTTTCGCTAAGATAATCTGGATGAGGTTTAGCTTTGGCAATATCCACCAATGCAAAATAGCCCGTGGTGATGAACCTTTTTTGTATCCAATCGATAAAACCAGGATTTTCAGTCTCCAATATTTTTTGCAACTTTTCTTTTCTTTTGGCCTGAAAGACACCATTTTCGTGTGAACGCTCGCTACTTCCAAAAGTATAAAACTGATTTAAAAAAACAGATCGTAGACCGGTTCGCTCTTCAAGAATTCGATATGCGGCATTGTCCATATCCTCGTCCTTTTTAATGAACCCTCCAGGAAGTGTCCACTCTTGACTATACTTCCATTGAAGAAGTAATATTTTCAACTGTTGATTCCCATAGCCCAAAATAACGCAGTCAATAGAATTTCCCTGGAGACAATCATCCACTATTTGTGATGTAAGATCAATTAAATTTTGGTTCATAAAGGCAAATGTAAAATTTTATTGTGTCAAAATAGCACAATATAAAATTATTTTGTACTATTGTGTCAAAATAACAAATTAAGATAAAATGAGAAAAGCGTGGAAGGTATTAAAGTACTTATTGTTGGGCGTTTTGGCTATTCTAGTCGTAGGCTATGCTGTAATCTATTTGAGCAAAAAAAGTAAATCGAATAGCAATATGGAACTTTTAGGAGTAGAGGCGCCTACCCTAGAGCAGACTGGTATTTCTTATAGGGATTTGAACAAGAACGGAAAAATGGACCCCTACGAAAATCCGAATGCGAGCATTGATGCTAGAGTAAACGACTTGGTAGGTCAAATGAATTTGGAAGAAAAAGCGGGTTCAATGTACATTACTATGATCGGAACCACACCAGATGGCAAGCCTATGGAAACTCCGGTTCTGTCAACCGAACCTATTAATATAATGATGTCTTTTATGCTGCCATCGAACTCGGAAATGATTGCTAAAAAGAAAATGAACAGCTTCAATATTCTAGCTTCTATCGATGCCGATAAGCAGGCAAAATATAACAATACGATACAAAAAATGGCCGAGCGTACCCGGCTTGGCATTCCCATCACTATAGCCTCAGACCCTAGACATGGTACGGAAAATAATCCGGGAGCAGCTCTTTTTACTCCTTCATTTTCGCAATGGCCCAGTTCATTGGGCTTAGCGGCTACAAGGGATACCCTTTTGGTTAGGGAATTTGGTGATATTGCTCGCCAAGAATACAATGCTGTCGGTATTCGCCTGGCTCTGCACCCCATGGCGGATTTGGCCACAGAACCACGTTGGGGCCGAGCCAATGGCACTTTTGGTGAAGATGCATATCTGTCGGCAATAATGACAAAGGCATACGTCTTAGGTTTTCAAGGAGATTCCTTGGACGCGAACAGTGTGGCCTGTATGACCAAGCACTTTTCTGGAGGTGGGCCCCAAAAAGATGGTGAGGACGCGCATTTCCCTTATGGAAAGGAACAAGTTTATCCTGGAGATAATTTCGATTATCATGTCATTCCTTTTACAGAAGGAGCTTTTGAGGCCCATACCGCCCAAATTATGCCCTATTATGGCATTCCAGTGGATCAAACCACTGAAAATGTCGCTTTTGGTTTCAATAGGGATATCATCCAAGGGCTACTTCGGGATTCGTTGAATTTTCAAGGTGTTGTCTGTACAGACTGGAATATTATTTCGGACTCCAAAATAGGAGAAGGTCGTGCCTGGGGCGTTGAAAATTTAACACCCAAGGAACGCATAAAAAAGGTACTCGACGCGGGTTGTGACCAGTTTGGTGGAGAAAATAATCCGGAATTAATCATTGAATTGGTGAAGGAAGGTCTGCTTGATGAGAAAAGACTGGATATTTCTGTAAAACGAATAATGATAGACAAATTTCGTCTAGGGCTTTTTGACAATCCATATGTGGATGAAAAAATGGCAAATAAAATTACCAGTAAGGCCGAATTTATAACTAAAGGAAAAATCGCCCAAGGCAAATCCATGGTTCTGCTTAAAAACGAAGGGGTGCTACCTTTGAAAAAAGGAACCAAGATATATGTAGAGGGAATGGTTGATCCAGAGGTTTTCGCCACTCAGGGAAGTTTAGTGAAAAATCCTGAAGATGCCGATGTAATCGTAAAAAGGATACGGACACCTTTCGATGAACGATCTGAATATTTTTTGGAAAGCTTTTTCCATCAAGGACGTCTTTACTATTCTGAGGAAGAGAAAAAAGAAATATTGGATATGATTTCACAAAAACCATCCATAGTTGTTGCCAATTTGGAACGTCCTGCAATCCTAACTGAAATTGCCCAAACGAGTGGTGCTCTTTTTGCAGAATTCGGCACTAGTGATGAAGTATTGGTCGATGTCCTATTCGGAAAAATAAACCCTTCAGGGAAATTGCCCTTTGAGTTACCAGCGTCATGGGAAGCCGTTGAAAACCAAAAGGAAGATGTACCTTATGATTCTAAAGACCCTTTATATCCTTTCGGACATGGATTAAGTTATTGAGATTTACCGGTAATCTTTTGGATAAATCCCACTTCTTCCGATGAATAAGGGGTTCCATCTTTACGTAATATATCGTGATGCCAGGTTTTAGGCTCACTCGTGAAGGTGGAATCCCAGCTTTTCCATGGATAAATTGTGTTGCTTTTGCCTGAAACGAAACCCCAATTTATAGCTGCTATTTTGTCTTTCTTGAAAATAGGCATTACAGCTTCGAATGTATTGCCGACACCTCGGGCCAAATATTCGGTACATACAAGTGGTCGGCCATATTTCTTAAGTTCTGTGATTTTTCTCCGAACATCGTTCATCTTTCCATCGTAGGCGTGAAAAGAAATCACATCTGAATTCTCAATCATATATTTATCAATTTCCGGCAAGTTGCCTGGATTGCCCCAGTCATCTATGTTGCCGCGCCAGATGCCGCACGTCAAAGGCTGTTTTGGATTAACTTCCCTTACCCATCCTATTACTTTCTTCAACAAAATCAGTGAATATTTCTGCTTATCCTTTACCTCAAGCTCTCTCCTACCTGGCTGTCCTGCAACATTATCTGGTTCATTATAAACATCCCAAAGCAATACCCGCTCATCGTTCGCAAAATGTCCTGTAACTCCTTTTATGTAACTCTCCAACTCTTGGTGCCTGGTTGTATCAGCCAAAATCTCGGCTCCTGGAGCTTGTACCCATCCAGAATTATGTACATGAGGAATAGGCTCAGGTTGTTTCCCTAACTTCGGGATTGGATGCCACACGTCATCCAATAAAACGAACATGGTCTTGATGTAATAGGCCTCTGCCAAGGAAAGATAGGTGTCCAAACGGTCAAGAAATCCAACGGAATCTTGCTTCCACAATAGATTATGAAGATATACGCGATGCAGGTTCATGCCCAAATCGGCTGACCATTTTAATTCCCTGTTGATGGTCTCCGAATCAAAAGTGTCTTCTTGCCAAAATTCCAATTGGTTTATTGAAGTACTGGGATTAAAATTAGCCCCTACCAACCAAGGTTGTTCGCTATACCAGTCCCAGGTCTTCTGCTTTGACCACGGCTTCGCGTTTTTTGTGGTTTCCTCACTCCTCGTTTCTTTGTTTTTTACATCTTTACATGTAATGGCCAAGATTGCCAAAATCATCAGAAGTACTCTTTTCATAGTTTCACCTTTGTGTTATCCGAGACCAGTATATATAATTCCAGCACTAATGGCAATGCCAAAACTAAGCAATGTCCCGATTAAAATATATTCAGTAAGTTTTCGATTGTTACCTTCCTTTAGATCATTGAAGCGAAATACCGATTTAGCTGCAATCAATAACCCTATGGCATCCCATCTTCCCAAAATAACGAATATAAACACAAAAAGACGTTCAATAATGCCAATATACTTTCCCGCATTGGGCAAGGACTTGTGGTCTAATTCAATCTTTTGGGACATTCCTTCCAATAACTTGCCCATAATGATTGCTGCTGGAAAACTAACAAATACCAATGCAGTTACTAAAGGCCAATCTATATTTTCAATTAGAAAAATGGTATGTTCCATTATATTTTCATGGTATGCGCAAGCGTACAGAACGACGAGGTGTAATAACTGATCTATAAAAAACGGAATGCTTTTGTTCTTGAGAAGAGGTGTCACATAGAGTTTTCCGAGGTCTATAAAGTAGTGTGATACCATTATGATCAAAGCCAATTTCCAATAGCTCAAATCCCATAACAAGACCATACTAACCACAAAATGTACTACAATATGCAGGTACAGATACTTGGATGTTATTTTATTGGCTTCTTTGTGAGTTACCCATCGTGTAGTTTGAAATAAAAAATCCCCTAAAAGGTGGGCTAAAAAGAGTTTGGTAAATAGCATTATTCTTCAATTTCATTAATGGTCTCCTCGTAATATGCCAAAAGTTCCCGAACCAAGTCCAATCGTGCCCTTTTCTGGCGTTGGCTAATCGCTGATTGCTTTATATAGAGCTCTTCTGCCAACATTTGTTGGGAAGCATTCGGATTTCTCAGATTCATTGATACTATCTCCGCTGAAACCGGACTCCAATTATCCATAAAATTCAAGGCCATTTTTAATAGTAAATTAAATGTTTTATCATATTTTTCATCACCAGTTGCGAGCATTAAATTTGCCTTATTCTTCTTTAATCTTTCCAACCCTCTTCCTGATCGCTGATATGCTGTTCCGTTTGATTCGCTTACACTGTGACCGACATGGCTTTCATCACCAATTCCGATACTCAGTCTAATATCCAATCCTTTTACAGACCTCATCAATGCTTTCAATTGAATGGCTGCTTGTAAAGCATCGGCGGTTGCTATTCTTAGCTGAACTTCATCTCCACGATAAATCTCCCAAACTGAAGGTGAATTTCCCCAGTTAGACAGATAGGTCTTTAGTTTTGTCATCCATTCCGATGCACTATATTTTGCCGAATTAATAATATCCCCCGTGATTATCGCAATCATATAATATAAGTTAAAATGCTAATATATAAAATTATAAGTATATATGCTAATATTTTAAAGTATAAGCTAAAAAAGGAATATATTGGTTTAAACACTATTGAATCTCCTTATTAAAACCAACGTCTTACCTGTTTGCTATACTGTTGATATTCCTTTCCGAACATAGCTGTCAGGGCTTCCTCCTCCGGGAAGATTTGAAATTTGTTCATATACCCCACAAAACCTGCCGCCAATAAAGTATTAAAAGCATTACCAAGCCATAGTCCTCAAGCCAATAATAGCAGCAACAAGGCCAAATACAAAGGGTTTCTCGAAAATTTATAGACTCCATCAGTCACCAATTTTGAAACTTTGGACGGTGATCTTGGATCAATTGTGGTCTTAGACCTAAAAAATTGAAGTACGGAAATGAGCGTAATCAATATGGCACTACCCAATAGGGTAAATATCAAATATTTACTTCCAAAAAATTCAAACTCGCCTATGGGCAAATACTTTGACAAAAACCACATCAGCCCTAAAAAAATAACAAAAATGAGGAGCGGTGGTAGTTTTAACTTCATTGTACAACAAATTATTAGCAAATAAAATTACTATTTTTACTCCATTAAATGCCCTACCAAATCTTTTCCGGACTTTTGTATCTATGCAAATTCCATAACCCTTAAATATTCAAAGGCATTTCTAAATTTAGAGATCAATAAATCGATTACTAAAATTACAATTGGAGAAATGAAATTGGTTTTCGCCACACATAACCAGAATAAGGTAAAAGAGGTGCAGGAAATGTTCCCAACCCAAATAACACTTTTATCCTTGAATGATATTGATTGCACTGAAGATATCCCCGAAACGGCCCACACTTTGGAAGGGAATGCAATTCTCAAAGCTGATTATGTTTTCAAAAAATATGGTTATCCCTGTTTTGCTGATGATACAGGATTGCTGGTAGATGCACTGAATGGTGCTCCAGGTGTATATTCAGCCCGCTACGCTGGCGAACAAAGAGATGCAGGGGACAATGTACACAAGCTATTGGAAGAATTGAAAGGATACGCAAAAAGGACGGCCAGATTTGAGACCGTAATAGCCTTAAACCTTAACGATGAACAACATTTGTTCATGGGACAGGTCCAAGGTGAGATCACTACAAAAAAGAGTGGACAAAAAGGGTTTGGATATGATCCTATTTTCAGGCCAAAAGGCTACCACCAGACCTTTGCCGAACTACCCCTCGCAATTAAAAACAAAATTAGCCACCGCGGCAAAGCTATAAATCAATTAGTTACCTATTTAAACAGCTTGTAATATGCTACATGATGAAAAAAACAAGAAGACAATGGAAGTATCCGTGGCATCAGAAAATGCCGAGGCCATTGGAGGAGTTTTGATTGCATTTTTTGCAGCTCTTATGGCAATCTCCCAAATGGTCAATGGCGAATTAGAGGAAGACATGATGATTGCCCACAATAAGGTCTCCAATTATTCCAATTGGTATCAATCAAAAAGTATCAAAGGAAGTTTAAGGGAGAGTGAACTTAACTATCTCGAAACGATATTAGGCACCACAATGGTTTCTGAAAATGAAAAAGCCACTATTCTTAACAAAATTCAAGGAACAAAGGATAAAATCAAAAAGTATAACGCTGAAAAAAAGGAAATACTTGTTGGCTCATCCAATATCCCAAAAGAAGAGTGGGCTCAAGACTTGGATGGTGAAATGGGAGTGATCGTTGGCGTCAACGAATGGAGAAAATTAGCTATAGAATATGATATTGCCACTAAAAAATTTGACATTGGCATGCTTTTTTTCCAGATCAGTATTGTCCTAGGTGCTGTCTGTATTATCATTTATGATAACGCCAGATTACAGAAATGGTTCATTAAATTAATGGTTATTTTTGGCTTATTAGGTATTGCATTGTCTACATACGGCTATACTTTGGCACCATAAACGTAAAGTGCCTCGCAAAATCCCATATAAATAAATAATAGTACCTTTGCGCCTTTAATAATTGCCGCCGGTATGGCAGGTGTTGCGCTGAGTCTAATGGGTTATGTACGATAATCGCTCTATACAACACACATATTTGCGATTAAGTAACACACATTATGACAAAATTTGAAGCACTCGGACTGCAGAAGTCCTTATTGGATGCTGTGACCGATTTGGGGTTTGAAAGCCCATCTGAAGTCCAGGAAAAAACGATTCCCATTTTATTGGAAGGCGAAACCGATTTGGTTGCCCTGGCCCAAACAGGAACTGGAAAAACGGCTGCGTTTGGTTTTCCCCTGATTCAAAAAATAGATAGCACTAGTAGAACCACACAAGGGTTGATCCTATCCCCTACCCGGGAACTTTGTTTGCAGCTCACCAACGAACTCAAATTGTACGCAAAGTATGAGAAGAGCATCAATGTAGTTGCAATTTATGGAGGGGCAAGCATTACAGACCAAGCAAGACAGGTAAAAAAGGGGGCACAGATCGTTGTTGCGACCCCAGGTCGTATGAAAGATATGATCAATCGGGGATTGGTCAACATTGGCAAAATCGACTATTGCATTTTGGATGAAGCCGATGAAATGTTGAACATGGGCTTTTTTGAAGATATAAAGGATATTCTTTCAAATACACCGAAGGAAAAATCCACTTGGCTATTTTCCGCTACCATGCCTAAGGAAGTATCGGTAATAGCAAAAAAATTCATGCATAGCCCACAAGAGATTACCATAGGCGATAAAAACTCAGGGGCAACAACAGTTCGACACGAATACTACGTTGTAGGTGGTAGGGATAGGTACCCCGCTTTAAAAAGATTGGCGGATACCAATCCTGATATTTTTTCAGTCATTTTCTGTAGAACCAAAAGAGATACCCAAAAAGTTGCCGAAAAATTAATTGAAGATGGGTACAATGCAGGTGCTCTGCATGGGGATTTAAGCCAAAACCAGAGAGATTTGGTAATGAATTCCTTCCGTAAGAAACAAATCCAGATGCTAGTTGCTACCGATGTGGCAGCACGTGGGATAGACGTTGAGGATATCACTCATGTAATAAATTACCAATTACCCGATGAAATCGAAACCTATACGCACCGTAGTGGCCGAACTGGCCGTGCCGGTAAATCGGGTATTTCAATGGTTATTGTTACCAGAAGTGAGTTGCGTAAAATAAAAGCCATTGAAAATAAGATAAAGCAAAAGTTCGTTGCCAAAACAATTCCTACGGGAATGGAAATTTGCGAGATACAGCTTTATCATTTGGCCAATAAAATAAAGGATACGGAAATTAATGAAGAGGTAGAAAACTTTTTACCCGCCATTAATGACGTATTTCAAGGAATAGACCGTGAAGAACTTATTAAAAAAATAGTTTCAGTAGAATTTACTAGATTCTATAATTATTACAATAAGACCAGGGATTTGAATATCCAGGACTCTGGAGAACGACGTGAACGAAGAGGTGAACGCGGGGGAGACGTTCCAACCAGTGGCTCTGTTCGTTACTTCATTAATGTCGGGGAAAAAGATGGTTATGATTGGATGTCGCTGAAAGATTTTATTCGAGATACCGTTGATCTTGGAAAAGATGATGTTTTTAAGGTTGATGTAAAAGATAGTTTTTCATTCTTCAATACAGATGCTGACGTAACTGAAAGAATCTTGTCGACGTTCACCGAATTCAAAGTAGACGGAAGGTTTGTAAACGTTGAAGTATCCAAAAATCCGGGTGGCGGAGGTGGTCGTGGAAGAAGGGATAGAAAAAAAGGTTCCTTTGAAAGGAGTGGTGAACGTGGTTCGAGCAGCCGAAGAGACCGTGGGTCTTCCAGAAAGAGAAACGAAAAAAGATCATCTGGTGGCAATTCCCCCTATTCGGGTAAGAGAAGAGGAGAAAGAAAAAGTGATTTCTTTTAGTTAATTGTATATTAAAAATATGGCCACACCCATTTTTGACTTTGATTAGTGTCTTTTTATTCGGATTTTAGACCAATGGGAAAATATTTTGTTTTTTTATTGATTATATGTGGCTTCGCAGGGTTTTCACAAGAGACCGACCAAGAAACGCTGAGTTTTAGTGCTGTTGTTGTAAATGCTCAGACACAGCGACCTATGGAAAGTGTGCATATTGTAAACCTTAATAAAGTACACGGTACCATTACGAATAAAAAAGGGGAGTTTGCGATACATGCATCGGTCAACGATACTTTGTATTTTTCATTCCTTGGATTTAAGTCCCAAAAAATAAGAGTCACCAATGACATGTTCAAGTTCAAGGAAACTCAAATTGCGCTTACAGAACTCGCATATGCTCTTGAAGAAGTAATCGTAAGGCCTTTTCAGCTAACTGGCTATCTTGAGATTGATGTAAAAAATTTACCCATTAACACGGCTTATCGATACAGTATATCAGGGCTTAGTGTAGGTTATGAAGCCGGTCGCAAAAATCCTAGTGCCGTCACTAAAGTACTGGGCGCAATATTAAATCCCGCGGATCTATTACGTAATCTCTTTGGTAAAAAACCCAATCAAATGAGAAAATTAAGAATGGTAAAGGAAGATGATGCTATTCGTGACCTTCTTGCCTCCAAGTTTGATCGTGAAACGCTTACTGAATTGCTTCAAATAGAAAAGGTAGATATTGAGGACATTCTTAATAACTGCAGTTATTCAAAATCATTTATTACCACAGCTAACGATCTTCAGATTTTAGATGCAATCAGCAGTTGTTATGAAGAATTCAAGGTATTGAATAGAAGAAGATAAATTTTCAATTTCCCATTTCATTTTATAGCTTTAAACCAAAATAGATGAAAATGCATAAACTGTTGCCCTTAGTTTTTATTCTTACCCTTTTTAGTGGTTGCAAAGAAGAAAAAAAAGAAACAGTTAGCCAATCTGTCACTCTTTCTTCTAAAAACAGTACGAAATCAGAACCAAATAGGCCTTTCGTATGGGAAGGTGCCAATATCTATTTTTTGTTGACCGATCGTTTTAACAACGGAAATAAAGCCAACGACTTAAATTTTGAAAGAACTAATGAAACTGGTGTGCTTAGAGGTTTTATGGGAGGTGATTTGGAAGGAATTACCCAAAAAATCCAAGAAGGTTACTTCAACAAGTTGGGGGTAAGTGCAATTTGGTTCACTCCGGTGGTTGAACAAGTACACGGGGACACAGATGAGTTGACAGGAAATACATATGGGTATCATGGTTATTGGACAAAAGATTGGACAGCCCTAGATCCTAATTTCGGGACCAAAAAAGATCTGGAGATATTGGTGAAAACCGCCCATAAAAATGGAATTCGTGTGTTAATGGACGTTGTACTCAATCATACTGGTCCAGTAACGGATATAGATTCCGTTTGGCCGAGTGAATGGGTACGTACTTCGCCCACTTGTGAATTTACAACATACCAAAATACAACAGCCTGTACTTTAGTGGATAACTTACCCGACATCATTACAGAATCAGAGGAACCTGTAGAATTGCCTGATGCCCTTTTGGCTAAATGGAAAGAAGAAGGTAGATTGAGCAATGAGTTAGATGAACTTCAGCTATTTTTTGAACGTACTGACTATCCAAGGGCTCCCAGATTCTATATAATAAAATGGTTGACTGACTATGTGAACGATTTAGGTATCGATGGCTTTAGGGTAGATACTGTAAAACATGTCAATGAAAATGCCTGGGCAGAGCTCTATAAAGAAGCTTCTACAGCATTTGATACCTGGAAAAAAAAACATCCTAATGATGTTTTAGATGATAATTCCTTTTATATGGTTGGTGAAGTTTATAACTATGGGGCGTCAGGTGGCAGGGAATTTGATTTCGGTGACAAAAAGGTAGATTTTTTTAACTATGGCTTTAAGGGATTGATCAATTTTGAACTAAAGAAAGATGCAGATTGGGATTATGAATCCATATTCAAAAAATATAGTAAACTGCTGTATAACCAACTTAAGGGTAAAAGCGTTGTCAATTATCTCACCTCTCACGACGACGGGGACCCTTATGATAAAGAAAGGAAAAAGCCCATAAGGTCTGCTAATGTTTTGTTACTTACTCCAGGAGCGTCTCAAATCTATTATGGCGATGAGTCTTCAAGAAATTTGACCATTGAAGGCACCCAAGGTGACGCCACACTCCGTTCCTTTATGAATTGGGATGACCAAAATGATTCACTGGAAACTAAGAGTATTCTGAGGCATTGGCAAAAATTAGGGAAGTTCAGAAATGCACATCCAGCTATAGGTGCGGGAAAGCATAAGCGACTGGCTAAAAAGCCCTATGTGTTCAGCAGAACCTATAATAAAGATGATTTCAAGGACAAGGTAGTTGTGGGGTTGGATTTGCCTAAAGGAAAAAAAACACTTTGGGTAAAAGGTTTTTTTGGCGATGGGACTACACTTTATGATACCTATTCAGAAACTACCGTGGAGGTCAAGAATGGTAAAGTCGTCCTAGAAAATGATTTTGACATCGCCCTTTTGGAATTGGCACAATAATTATAGTGCTAAAGAGTTTAGACTTTCACATGGCTATACCAAACATCATATATTCTTCTGTTTTTATTCAAAAAAATGACCCTAAATAGAAGAAAAATCATTTCTAGACTTTTTTTGAGTGCTTTAGGGCTATTCTTATTGGATCTATTTTGGTTTGAAAAATATATCATCCAATGGAGTTAATTTGATATTTCCAATAATCCATCAAAAAAAATAAAGATCATTCAGTTAACCGATCTACACTTGGATGAAATCAGGTATTTTCATAAATCGATTGCCAAAAGAATAAACAAAGAAAATTCAGATTTAATCGCTATCACCGGGGATTCAATTAACTATACCAACAAATTACCTGTTCTGGATTCATTCTTGGGATTAATCGATCCGCATATTAAAATGGTTGCCATTATGGGCAATCGAGAATATAGAGGTAAAATAAAAATTGATGCTTTGGAGCAAGTATATGAAAAGCATAATGGAAAACTTCTAATAAATTCAAGTTCTATATTCAATGTGAAAAATAGGGCACTAAACATTATTGGGGTTATTGATTTAATTGGGGAAACCCAAATTTTCAAAAGTCCTCGGAAAATATAGATATAAATATTGATTCTATTGTTCTTAATCACTGTCCTCCATATTCAAATAGCATAAGCGAATTAAATAAGAAATTTAACCTAAAAATAAAAATGATTTTATCTGGTCTTACCCATGGAGGGCAGATTACTTTTTTAGGTAAAAAGTTTTTCAAACCCAAAGGAAGTGGTAATTATTTAAGAGGATGGTATCGCATTAACAATCTGCGAATGTATGTATCTAAAGGCATCGGTACCAGTGGTCCCCCTTTTAGATTAGGTTCTAGAGCTGAGGCCACAATCTTTTATATTTAAATTCTATTTCAAAGAATGCAGGGCAATCCGGTTTCCTTCAGTATCCTTCATTAATCCCATGAAACCATGTCCGTCTCCAATTTCAGTTTTTTGTTGAAAAACTTCACCTCCAGCCGTTTCGACCCGGCTAAGTTCATTAGCTAAATCATTACAAGAAAAATAAATCAAAACTCCGTCTTTCTCACTGGGGGCATACTTACTATGCTGAATTAACGAACCAGTCGCGCCGGGTTTTCCAGGAGCATTGGGAAACCAGCCCATGATAACACCTCCCAAATCATGAATATCAATACTAACATTGAACACTTTCTCATAAAACTTCTGGGCCCTGTCTATCTCCACCACGGGAATTTCAAACCACCCAACCAAATTATTTTCCATAGCCTCTATGTTTACAAGATTGATTTTAAATCTGATGACCCTTGTTCAAAATCCTTACCTATGCTTTTATCAATGTTCATAAAAAGTATCATAATACTGACCGAAAATTAATTTTTACCGAAAAAGCCCCAAGTAACCTTGATTGAATCATTACCTTCATCAAGAACCCCAATATAGGCATCCGATACAGATTTAAATGGTTTTAAAAAACGTAATTGTGTCTCCACACTTCGTTGACCTTAATTCCAGTGATTTCCTGTTCTCCCTCGCCTACTTCCTTATTACCTTTCCAACTACTTATTGCTCCCACTTCTCCATCGGTACCCGTAAATTTCTTTACCATATTGGGGTATTTCTCGGCCCAAGGTCCCATTCATCCTGCTTTTTTAATAATCGTACATGGTCAAAGACCTCCGAAATAGGCTTCGAAATGGAAATACTGCGTGAAACATCATAGGTTTTTGGCGCTACACAAGCCAAAATAGCAATAAGCACAGCAAGTCCTATTAAAATGTAAAGTAGCATAGTCATTTGTCTATCAATTAGTTGGTTACCATTAAATATAGTGAGAATTCACTTCTCATTTGTAATATCGTGCTATAATGGCATCAATACTCTTTATAGATTTCTTGGTCCAATCCAACCTTTTTGCTGTTTTTTCAACTTCGCTTAATTGCCAAGGAAAGTTCTGTTGCTTAATCTTTACAGAAAGATTTTGAAGAATTATCGCCGCCGAAACCGAAATATTCAAACTTTCAGTAAAACCAACCATGGGGATTTTTAAATATCCATTGGCCAGTTGCATAACCTCTTCACTCAAACCTTCCTTCTCGGTTCCAAAAAATAGGGCGGTTTTTTTGTCAATGTTGAAATCCTCCAATAAGCAAGAATCTTCATGGGGGGTGGTAGCAATAATTTGATATCCCTCTCTTCGAAGGTGTTCAATACAGGATTTACTATTTTCATGCCTGTGTACATCTACCCACTGCTGGGCACCCATAGCTATATTCTTATCCAATCTCTTACCAAATCGACCCTCAATGACATGTGCATCCTGAATACCGAAAACTTCACAACTGCGTATGACCGCACTTGTATTGTGCAATTGAAAGACATCTTCAATGGCTACCGTTAGGAACTTCGTACGTTCTTCCAATACCCGGAGAAAACGCTCTTTTCTAGTCGTAGAAATGAATTCTTCCAAATATGCCAAAAGTTTAAGGTCTACCATAAACCGAATATAATAAAAACTCTATTTTTATAAAATGAGGAAGAATGTTGTAATCTTGACAGGAGCAGGAATAAGTGCTGAAAGTGGCCTTAAAACTTTTAGAGATGCCGAAGGCTTATGGGAGGGTCACGATGTAATGGAGGTGGCTTCCCCCCAAGGGTTTGCTAATAATCCGGCATTGGTATTCGATTTTTATAACCAACGTAGACAGCAGCTATCTGAGGTTTCACCCAATATCGCACATTATTCATTAGTTGAATTGGAACAAAAACATAAGGTTACAATAATAACACAAAATGTAGATAATCTTCATGAAAGAGCCGGAAGTACAAATGTTCTTCATTTGCACGGAGAACTTCTAAAGGTTAGAAGTATGGGCAGTGGTCAAGTAATTGACTGGACCAAAGATTTGAATTTGGGGGATTTCTGTGAAAAAGGCTACCAACTAAGACCGCATATTGTCTGGTTCGGCGAAGACGTACCTATGATGACAAGAGCCATAGAAGCAACATCAAGCGCTGATGTTTTAATAGTTGTGGGTACGTCTATGCAAGTGTATCCTGCGGCTAGCCTAATCAATTTTATTGCAGTCGGCACACCAGTCTATTTTATCGACCCACGGCCTTCAATCGATGAAGATTCCCTAAAACACCTGACTGTAATTTCAAAAAATGCCACAAATGGAGTGCCTATTGTGGTTGCTGATTTAATTGATAAAGCACCCTAGTACGTTTGGCCCATTCGACAATGGAGCTTCGCTGATCATCCGATAGCATGTTCTCTTTGTGGGTCCATGTGTATTCTTTAAGCGGCATAACCGCCTCTTCCATAACCTCAATAACTGCTTCAAGTTTATGATCTTTCTTTTTGGAAGAATAACCTTGCCATTCGGAAAAATTTAAATGTCCCTTGCCATCCTTAATATGGTTGGCCAACCAGTATGAAACAGGCGCAATATCGTTGTACCAAGGGTATTTGGTATTATTACTGTGGCAATCATAACAACTGCTCTCCAAGAGCTTCTTAATTTCCGGTGAGGGATTTGTTTCGATTATAAAAGTGGTCGTATGGTTACCTTGGGCACTATTCTTTTTGGGCCTATAAAATTGCATTGCTATTAAAACTACCAATACGGCTAGGGCAATTTTTTTTATTATTTTCATCGGAGGGATTATTTATTCGAAAATACAAAAAACGTGACAGAAAAAGGACTTTATGATTCCTTGGATTATGTAGACCATTCTCGTCAGAAACGGCAAGAAATGGCTTCGTTGGTGTTGAACACCCCTCATCTGGTCAAACCTTTGCTGTGCATTGCTTTTGAAGTAAATAATCCTGTCTCCAGCAAGGCTTGCTGGGTAATGGAATTCACCGCAAAAAACAACCTATCTCCTATACTTCAACACATTGACCTTTTTACAAATCAAATTAATACGGTAAAGTTTGACTCCTCCGTAAGGCCTATAGCCAAGATATGCGAAATTCTAATGAAGACATATTTCCACAAAAACAAAAACCGAACTCAGAATGTATTGACAATGAAACATCTTGAACAAATTGCAGCAGCATGTTTCGATTGGCTCATAGGAGAACATAAAGTGGCTGCGAAGGCTTATTCAATGACCAGCTTGTTACTGTTAGGTCAAAAATTTGATTGGATACACCCAGAGCTAAAAGTGGTACTGGAGCAACATTATGCTGTGGGAAGTGCTGCCTATAAAGCTCGAGCACGAATGACTTTGGCCAAACTAAAACAAAAGAAAAACTAGGGGAGCCTAAAAAGGGAGACAATTCAATCAACTATAACTGCTAATACTTTTAAACTCACTTTCGAATAAGTATCTTTGCGCATTCTTGTAAAACCAATTTCCATACACATGTCATTAATACAATTGAATGCTATTTCCCCAATTGACGGTCGATATAGAAGCAAAACTGTTTCATTATCCCCTTATTTTTCAGAAGAGGGATTGATCAAATATCGGGTACAGGTCGAAATAGAATATTTTATAGCTCTTTGTGAAATTCCGTTACCTCAGCTTAAGGGGTTTGACCATTCAAAATTCGATGTTTTAAGGGATATCTTTAAGAATTTTGATGCTGAAGAGGCACAGCAGATCAAGGAGATTGAAAAGACAACAAACCATGATGTGAAGGCCGTCGAGTATTTTATTAAAGCGGCATTCGACAAATTAGGACTTGGTGAACATAAGGAATTCATTCATTTTGGACTTACCTCCCAGGATATCAATAATACGGCTATTCCTCTTTCGATCAAGGAGGCAATGAATGATGTATATGTACCTCAGTATTTTGAGGTATTGGATAAACTAAAGGAATTGGTCAAGGAATGGGCTACAGTTCCGCTATTGGCCCGAACCCATGGGCAACCGGCCTCCCCTACCCGTCTGGGCAAGGAAATTGACGTTTTTGTAGAACGATTAAAAGAACAATTTAATTTATTAAATGATATTCCTTCTGCAGCCAAATTCGGTGGTGCCACGGGAAATTATAATGCCCATCAAATTGCATATCCAAAAATTGACTGGAAAGGTTTTGGAAAAAGTTTCGTTCAAGAAAAATTGGGATTGCACCATTCTTTCCCCACAACTCAAATAGAGCACTACGACCATATGGCTGCATTGTTCGATACCCTAAAACGTATCAATACCATTATATTGGATTTGAACAGAGATTTTTGGACCTATGTGTCTATGGATTATTTTAAACAAAGAATAAAGAAAGGGGAAGTTGGTTCATCGGCCATGCCGCACAAGGTAAACCCTATCGATTTTGAGAATTCGGAAGGCAATTTGGGCATCGCCAATGCCTTATTTGAGCATTTGTCAGCCAAATTACCGGTTTCAAGATTACAGCGCGATTTGACTGACAGTACGGTTCTTAGGAACGTGGGCGTGCCGTTTGGGCATACCCTCATCGCTTTTCAATCTACCTTAAAAGGTTTGAACAAACTCTTGTTGAATCAAGCTAAAATTGAACAGGACCTAGAAAATAACTGGGCCGTAGTGGCCGAAGCTATCCAGACTATCTTAAGAAGAGAAGGCTATCCGAACCCGTATGAAGCATTGAAAGGTCTTACAAGGACGAATGAGAAAATAAACCAACAAACCATTGCCAGTTTTATTGACACCCTTAATGTCTCGGATACCATTAAATCTGAACTGAAGGTAATAACCCCAAGAAATTATACTGGAATATAATAGACCTGCCAGGTTTTTAAAACCTGGCAGGTCTATTATATTCCAAATGCTTATCTAAGCATGTTTATGGATTTCTACGGAGTGTGGATAAGGTATTTCGATTCCGGCAGTATCCAATGCCAGCTTACAACCCTCAAGAGTAGCGAAATAAACATCCCAATAATGTTCGGGTTTACAAAAAGGGCGAACCGCAAAATTAATTGAGCTATCTGCTAATTCAGATACATTAACCGATGGTGCTGGATTCTTCAATACCAAGGGGTTGGAAGTCAAAACTTTCAACAAAACTTCTTTGGTCTTCTTGATATCCTCATTATAACCTACCCCTATGATCGTATCAACACGAATTTTACCTTCAGTGGTATAATTAAGAATATTTACGTTAGCCATGGCACCATTTGGAATAATGGCAAGCTTATTTTCCGGAGTGGTCATCTTTGTCATAAAGATCTCTATTTCCTTTACGACACCGATTTCTCCTTGGGCCTCAATCAAATCCCCTATTCTATAGGGTTTGAATATCATTATCAAGACTCCTCCAGCAAAATTTGAAAGTGATCCTTGCAAAGCTAATCCCACGGCAAGACCGGCCGCTGCGATTATGGCAGCAAAAGTGGTTACATCTACTCCCAATTGGGAAATAACCAAAACTATCAAGAAGACTTTTAGGGTCCAGGATATTAGATTAAGAAGAAATTTCTGTAACGATTCATCATAATTGCCTTTTGCCATCATTTTTCGTGCAGTTCCCACAATTTTCTTGATGACCCATGAACCGATAATATAAACTAAAATCGCCGTAAGTAATCCATTCTTCTAGTTTTTCCATTTTAAATATACAGTTAGTGTTAATAGTAAAGCGAATATAATAATTAGAACCCAAAATTTATATGGGTCTTAGACGATTCACAATCAGATCTGAAGTACAAAAACAAAAACCTGCTTGGGAGAAATCTCCCAAACAGGTTTACTTGCTGTTGGTCTGTTGTATATTTATCTCATAAGGAAATCTCCTATTTCGCCTAATCCTTCGCCTTTATAGTCTGACTTTTGGATGGCCTGTATAAACTGTACCAAATTGGCAGGCTTCATATTGTTGCCCAATACGCGTATCAGCATAAAGCCTTTTTCATCACTATCACCATAAATAATGACCTCATCAATCATTTCATCATCACCCAAATATTTGATTTGTCCTTTTCCGTAACTGGTATTCAACTTCATCAGGTCAATGAATTTTCCGTTTTTTAAAATAGTCTTGACCTTTGCTTTTTCGAGTTCGAACTCGGCAGCATTGGAATCGCTCTTTTTGAAGGCCAGAATGTTCATTTTTTTAAGAGAGTTCAACGCTTCCCTTTGATTATCGTTCAAATCAACCTTATCCATATTCAAAAGGCTTACAGGAAGGTCTACGGATAGAAAATTGGGATTATCAGAATTATCCACGAAATACTCCTGAAGGCTTTGTGTTGAGGAACAGCTAGTCAATACCAGCATTGCAGCCACTAAAAGACTATTCACTATCTTTTTCATGTTTTCGTTTTTATCGATTGCTTTCTTTATAATGTACCAAAAAGTCGATTACTGTAATAAACAGTAATCGACTATGGTTTGTGTTTAATTATGTTTTTCAGCCCCATTCAATTCATGTGGGAGGTTCATTTTTTTGGTCAGTGCACCAATTTTGTTCAAATCTATATCCCCTGTCATTGAGACCAGAACGGTTTCAAATTTTCTTCCATGCACATCAACATCCATGTTTTTCATGCCAGATACGAACATCAGCAATTCTGTCACATGGTCTTTGTTTTTTCCGTTTTTAATGTAAAACTTCACATTCACATCTTTGTCCTTTACCCGCATTAACTCTTCCAAAGAAGAGGACTTTAAATACTTTTTGACGGTCTTGGACATATCATCGGCGATTCCTTTGTCTTCTGTAATGAAGACCTTGATCCCCTTGATTCCTTGTGCCATTTCTACAAAATCCTTGGCATCTTCATCATTATCCAGGCTTCCAATGGTTGTGAGCAAATCTATCATCCCTTTGTTTACGATTACGGCTCCAACTTTATCCATATCTTCATATTTATCAAAGATAGATTGTGAAAATCCTGCTAAAGGCAAAAGGGCTACTGCTAAAATTAAAGTGATTTTTTTCATGATTGTCGTTTTTTGATTGATTGAATTTGTTTTTGTTTAATTGTAAAGGCAGTCCGCGTTGATGTTTTATACAAAAACTACCCATAGCTTTTTATTAATTCTTTTTCTTCCCGGCTTCGTTCAATTCTTCGGGAAGGTTCATCTTTTTGGTAAGGGAACCTATTTTGTTCAAGTCTATGTCTCCTGTCAATGAAAGTAATACGGTTTCGATTTTCCTGCCATTTACATCTACGTCTACATTTTTCATTCCGGTAACGAACATCAAAAGTTCGCTAACATGGTCCTCATCCTTCCCACTTTTGATATAGAATTTCACATTGACATCTTTGTCCTTTACCCGCATTAATTCTTCCAATTTTGCACTTTTAAGATATTGATTCATAGTATTCATCATATCCTTTGATATTTCACTATCCTCCGTAATGAATACTTTTAAATTCTTTAGGCTTTTGGCGATATCCATAAAGTCTTTTGCTTCAGGATCATCTACTTCAACGTCTATATTCGAAAGCAGCCTAAACATGCTCTGACTGATCACTACGGCACTTACATTGTCTAAGTCTTCATACTTATCAAAGACAGACTGTGAAAAGCCCAATGCCGGTAGGGCTGCCATTACTAGTATTACTATAATTTTCTTCATGATTTTAATATTAATTGCTGTTGTAAATTTTTTGTTTTGCGTTTTCAAACTCATTTAAATAGGCCACTTCTTCAGTTCCTCGACTAAAATTGTCTGCCAAAAGACTCAACGCTTTTTTGGTTTCATTGTACGCATAATCTATCTCTTTTTGTTTCTGGTATTCCTTCCCAAAGTATATACCAAACATCAGAACTGCTACTGCTGCAACGGACACCCACTTGAAGTAATGTCTTCTGGTCTCACTAGTTTTCGGGATTGGTACCTGCTTTGTAAACCGTTCTTCTTTGGCCATAGAAAAATATTGAAACATGGGGGCATATTGCTCAAGATGTGTTGGTATACTTTCCTGTGAGAAATATGTTCTCAGCTCTTTTTCTTCGGTAATAGAAGTAGAAGCGTTAAGATATTTTTCCAATAGTTTTTCTATTCTATCCAATTCCATAACTATGTTTTTGCATTAATCTTTCCCTTACTGTTTTCCGGGCTCTTGAGAGGGTAACACGTATAGCGGTCGGTTTCATATCCAATAATTCACCTATTTCATCAAAGTCATATTCCTCAACATCGCGTAACTGTAATATCATTTTTTGTTGATCCGGTAAATCTTCCATTATTTTTTGAACCCAACCTACACTATCATTCGCTTCAATCTGGTTTTGCAAAGAGGAATTATCATCCCCGTAATTACTATGAACCAATTTCAAGTTTCCCGCTTGTTTTGATTTAAGTCGATCTAAACAAAAGTTCTTCGTCATCGTCATAGCGAAAGCCTCTACATTATTGTACTTGCCTATGTTATCATTCTTAGACCACAACTTCATCAATATCTCCTGTGTTGCATCCTCAGCCTCTTCTGTAGAGACAAGCAATCTTTTTGCCAATCTGTACAGCTTATCCTTAAAGGGCATTACCACATTTAAAAATTCCGACTGTTTCACTTTTTTGGTTTAGTTGTTTGTATTCCCTTTTAAGGAGTTTACATAAGCAAGACGAAGTACAACGAATTTTGTTACAAATAATTTTTTATTCTTCAATATGTAAGTAAATTGGACATCTATTGTCTAAAAAATTGCGTATTTAATCAATAGTAAAAAGTAATGAAAATCCTTTGTTCTTCGTTTCCTATCTTGAAATGATGATTGAAGGTATTTATTAATCAAAGCTAAAAAAGAAAATTATGAAAAAGTATTTTTTGTTTTTCCTTTTGTTGGGGCTTTTATTTACTACGTGTAAAAAGGGTGATGACTTAGTAGTAAACCCGATTAATGAAGATACAACGGAAGAGCCTAAGGAAGAAGTAAACATCATAGTTCAAAATTTTATGTGGCAAACCATGAATGCCTATTATTTATGGCAAGGTGATGTTCCCGATTTAGCCGACAACCGATTTGCAACTCAAGGGGAATATGAAGAATTCTTGGCGGCCACGCCCAATCCATCGGAATTCTTTGAAAAAAAGCTGCTCCATATCGATGATAGGTTTAGCGGTTATCGCGAAAATTATAAAGATTTAACGAATTTGCTGGCCGGAATTACCAAGAGTAATGGTTTGGAACTTGGACTTTCACTTTATGGAACGGGTAGTGATGTTTTTGGCTTTGTTCAATATATTGTTTCAAATTCAGACGCTTCCACAAAGGAAATTGCCAGAGGTGATATTTTTGTAGGTGTCAATGGCACTTCATTAAATCAAGATAATTTTATTAACCTATTGTTCGGGAATCAAGATACATATACTTTGAACATGGCCGATATTATTGATAACACCATAGTCCCAAATGATAAAGAGGTGACCTTGACCAAGAAAGATGGATTAGTAGAAGATCCTTTGTTACTCTCCAAAGTTTTGGAAGTAGGTGGTCAAAAAATCGGATATGTAATGTTCAACCAATTCACTGGAGGTTCTGGTGAAGATTTAAATACTGCGTTTGGTGAACTCAAATCGGCAGGAATAACAGATTTGGTTTTAGATTTAAGATACAATCTAGGAGGAAAAGGATATACGGCAAGCATATTGGCCAGTTTAATATATGGTTCAAATACCGACGACATTTTTTTTAAGATAAGATATAATGAAAAGATACAGGCAACATTAGAGCCTTCCGACATTGAGGACTATTTTGTGGCCACAACCGGCTCTGCATTTGGTAATATGAACACTGCCTTGAACAGTTTAAACTTAAATAGGGTTTATATTCTTGCTACGGACAGTTCCGCCTCAGCAAGCGAATTAGTCATGAACGGGTTAGTGCCCTATCTAGAGGTCGTTCATATCGGAACAACAACAGTGGGCAAAAATCAGGGTTCAATTACATTTGTTGATGACCTTGAAAATGGTAATTTCTATGACCCAGATCGTGAAGATAAAATTAATCCGAACAACCAATGGGGGCTTCAGCCAATAGTAAGCACGGTTGAAAATGCCGCTGGTTTTTCAGACTACGCCGACGGGTTATTACCAGATATAGAGCTTGAAGAAGATATTGCCAACTTGGGAATTCTTGGGGACATTAATGAACCGCTACTGGCAAGGGCAATTCAGGAAATAACAGGTATAAGCGCAAAGCGTGGTTTCAATGTGCAAATTCCTGTAAACTTGGTTACAAGTTCTAAAATGGCAAACGCTCTAAACAGTAATTTGATATTGGATAAAATCCCTACTTCGTTACAGATGAAATTTAAATCGGGGATGGAATAATACTAATTCCTAAAGCGTTTTAATTCAAAAAATTGTGCTTAAATGAAAAAGAATATATTTTTATTGCTTGGTTTCCTAGTTCTCTCTTGCTCCAAAAGTGATGATGGTTTCAACATAAATAAAACGGTCGACCCTGACCCATCAGTTGAGGTCGAGGTTCAGAATTTCATGTGGAAGGCCATGAACTTCTGGTATTTTTGGCAGGAGAATGTACCTGACTTGGCAGATGACCGGTTTACTAATTCAGCAGATTACACAGAATTTCTTAGCTCGGAAATCGATCCAGGTGTCTTTTTTGATGATAAACTATTGTTCAGTGAGGATCGATTTAGCTTTTTTTCGGATGATTATAAAGAACTTACGCAGGCCTTTGCGGGAATTTCGAAGAGTAACGGACTCGAATTTGGTTTGATACGATTCTCAGAAGGTGATGATATTTTAGGTTATGTACGTTATATAGTGCCAAATTCAGATGCATCAAGCAAAGACATTAGTAGAGGTGATATTTTCACCGGGGTCAATGGTCAAACGCTAACCCTGAACAATTATGTTGCTCTACTATTTGACGACAGTGATACTTATACATTGAATATGGGGGATATCGCCAATGATGTAGTTACACCCAACGGCAAAGAAGTAACGCTGACCAAATTTGATGGTCTGGTTGAAAATCCCGTCTTTCTTGCAAAAATCTTCGATATAGGCAGTGAAAAAATTGGATATTTGGTCTATCATGGATTTACCAATGAGTTTGATGAGGACTTGAACAATGCATTTGGCGATTTTAAGGCCGCTGGGGTGACCAATTTGGTTTTAGACTTGCGCTACAATCCCGGGGGCAGCGTAAACACTGCTCGATTATTGTCAAGTATGATTTATGGAACAAAAACCAATGAGTTATTCCTTAGACAACGATGGAATGCCAAAATACAGACGCAAATGAGTGAAAACCAGCTGGTTGACTTTTTTGCCGACAAAACCACCAAGGGAACTGATGTCAATACACTTAATCTCACCAAGGTGTATATTTTGGCCACATCAAGTTCTGCTTCGGCCAGTGAGCTTGTTATAAACGGATTGGCTCCCTATGTTGATGTCATTCATATCGGAGAAACAACTAGGGGGAAAAATGAATTCTCTCTAACGATGGTCGATGACTTTGACAACTCTTACATATATAGCCCGCAAAGGGAAAACAATATTAATTCCAAAAACAAATGGGCCATTCAACCCTTGGTAGGAAGAAATGAGAATGCTGATGGGTTTTTTGATTATACAGGAGGTTTGGTTCCTACCATAGCGCTTCAAGAAGATTTGGCTAATTTAGGGGTCTGGGGAGATCAAAACGAGCCCTTATTGGCCAGGGCCATACAAGAAATAACAGGAATATCAGGTAAAAGAAATTTTGAAGTGAAGATGCCTGCAAATGTTATGACAAATTCAAAAATGTTCACAGTTTTGAAGGATAATATGGTATTGGACAAACCTTTGCATATCAATTTAGACCAAAACCAATAAGGTAAGTGCAGTTGTACTACTAAAAAATGCCTTTGACTTCAAAGGCATTTTTTGTTTCATATAATTTTTCGGGAAGCTTAATAGTCATAGGGTGACTTTTTGAAAATCCAATCGTTTGACCCTATGAGATAGACTTGGGGGTACCGCTGTTACCTCTGGATGAAAAATACCCGCCAATACCTCAATACCATCTACCAAGGTGCCCACCGATGATTGTGTGAACAACTCAAAATCAGCTATAAAAACAGCATTATTCTGCACGGCGTTCAAAGTGTCCCAGCCCTCTTTTTTCGTAAGTAAATGTATTTCTTCCAAAGTACGGTCAATGGTAAACCCACAAGGAGCTATTACCAAAACCTCAGGGTCATATCTCACGATTTTATCCCACTGTGTAACGATACTGTCCCCAGACGGATTGGAAAGCATATCAATACCCCCAGCATACCCAATTTGATGTGGAATCCAATGTCCACAATTGTAAATGGGCTGAAGCCATTCCATCAACATTACACGCTTTGGTAATACCTTGGAGACCCGGAGTGTATCAATTACAATATCTATTCGCTTATTCAACATCCCAAGATACCGATAGGCCAGCTCTTCTTTTCCCAATGCTTTGGCAATGGTCACGGCGTTATCGAATACATCGCTAAGGGAAGAAGGACTAATTGAAACTAATTCTGGCTGTTTTTTCAAATGGGCAACAGCTACCGAAGTACAGGCCATATCAATTTGGCAAACATCACAAATATCCTGGGTAAAAATAATATCGGGTTCAATTCCTTTTAACACGGGCTCATCTACATAGTATAATTTTTTTCCCTTATTCTTGCTCGCGGAAAATAACGCATCAATCTCCTTACTACTCATATGATTAACTTCATACATGCATCGCACAACCTTCAATTTTTCTTGCCGTGCATTATCTGGACATTCAAAGGTAATACCATACAAATGACCTTGAAGCCCCATATCATATATCATTTGGGTAACGGCTGGTAGAAAAGAACAAACTTTCGGCATTATATCAGACAAAGTACTATAAATTTAAAGTGAAACCCATATTTATATTCCTTCCCCTAGTGGTAAAACCAATTACCTCAACAAATTCCTCATTCAAAAGGTTGCTGGCATTTAAAAACAACTTTAATTTATTTAAAAGCAGTTCATGTTCCACATAAAAATTTAGCAATGAAAAAGATGCTAATGACATATCGGTAAAAGTGTTGAAATCGGTATCGATCCTTGCACCCGTATACGCATAATTGATTGAGGCATTGGTCTTATTGGAAAAAGCATAGGTAAATGCAGTATTGATCTTATGTTTGGGAATACGAATGGCATTGTCCCCATTTCGCTCTGTAAAGGTGTAATTGATGTTCAAATCAAGGTTTTTAGACGGTTTCCAAAATAATTCAGTTTCGATGCCTTTTACGTTGATGATATCAGCAATATTGATACTTACAAAATTTTGATCAAACCCAATGGTATTCTCCTCTTTTCTATCAAAGTAGAGCACACTGACCCTTAATTTGCCATGTATTGCATATTCCAATCCCCCTTCCAAGGTCCTGTTCTCCTCTGGATCTAAATCAGGATTCGCCCCAAAATCACCGAACAGTTGAGTCAAATTCGGGGTAATGTAAGAAGTGGCATAGGAACCCAAAAGTTTTACATATCCGCTATGGGTACTAATTGAATATGAGGGATTGATATTATAGACAAGATGGTTCCCGTATTCTGAGTGATTATTCAGCCTCCCGCCAACATTCAAGTTCAGTCCATAGTTAGATATATATACCAGATTGGCATATGGATCTACAATTGTAAATTCCGCATTATCACTAAAAATGGCTTTGTCTTTTATGTAATTTACTCCTAAAATGGTGTGCCACTTTCCGTTAATAATATATTTATTGTACAAATCAGCAACGAGGTTCTCGCCCTTGAATATCGTTGGGAAACTACTTTTGGAATCTGATTCATAGTCAGAAAAGCTGGTATTGAGATATATTGAGCCCGAACCATAGTTGTAAATGGAAGAGAAGCCTGCTCTTTTTTGTTCACTTATGAACGCGTAGGGTGCATCAATTAAACCAAAAGATTCATCAAACTCCGTTGAAAGCTTGGTGTGATTTCCATAAACGGTCAAATCAAAATTATCGGAAATTTGATACCCAACTTTGATATTTGTGCTATAATGCGATGTAGGGTCTTCTTCATCTGTTGGAGTATTCAAGGCAGATAAACCACTAGAGTAGCGATTGGAAAAACCAACAGTATACGTCAGTTTGTTTAAAGTACCACTTACCAGCGCAGCATTCGAAAAATTCGCCACATTGTAATTTTGGTCTTTTACCGTCTGATTGGTTCCTAAACTCGATTGAAAATTTCCGGAAATTTTGGCCTGTGAGGCCTTTTTAGTGGTTACATTGATTACTGCCGTTGCTGCATTAGCCCCATATAAAGTACTTGCCGCCCCTTTTATTATTTCTATTGATTCAATATTTGAAAGTGACAGCAATCTCAAATCATATTCTTGTGAAAACGAAGAAGGATCTGAAGCCCGAACCCCATCAACAACAACCAAAACTTGTCTACCTCTTCCCCCTCTAGCAAAAACACCAAAAACGGTACCCTGTCTGCCCCTACTTCCGGAGATTTCAATGCCGCTTCTGGCATTGATGATCTCTGCTACCGTTCGGCCTTGATTGCGTTCCAACTCTTCGCGGGTGATTTTAATGACAGTTTTCCCTGAGTTTTCCCTTTTCAGGGCAAAGCGGGAATCACTGACAACCACTTCATCCAATTTTTGAATACCAATAGAATCATTTTGCACTTCTTGTGCCCTAATACCAGCGCATGCCAATAGAGCAGCACTTAGGTTTAAAACCTTTTTGTTCATTTCGTTTAGTGAATAAACGGGAGAATAGTATGCGTGTACACATACGAAAACTTTTATCCCGAAAGTTTAACAATGTTTTTTTGAATTTGGCAGGTCTCCTGACTTGCGTACTACCATCGACCTTCCCGCCAGTGCCGATTTTTTTGGTTTCCAATTTAGAAGCAGAACCAAAATCGAGCAGATACCGAAATAAATTCGGTCTCAGCAGTGGTATTTTGAAGATATGGTAGCCATCCCGACTACTCGGGACAAAGCTTACAGTTGCGGGAACAGTTCCAGACTTATACTGGATTCCCTTTTAATCCCTTCACTCGAAAATGAATAGAACCAACATTCAGGACAAAAATAAACATTTTGTTTAATCTTTCTGGCTAAACATCAAATAACACTACTTTTGAAAATATTTTAAAACTCTTGCCTTGTACAAATTCATAGGTCTTCTATCTTTACTCGTTTTTTTTTCTTGCAAACAAGAAAAAAGCATCCCCATTTCATCTCCTCAAAAGCATGAAAAAACAATCTCCTATGCCAAAGGATTTTCGATAGAAAAATTGGATTCTGGAATCTCAATAATTCAAATAACCTCTCCGTGGCCCAATGCAGAAAACGCATTTACCTACGCTTTGATCCCTGCAGAAATATTGCCACATACCACTTTGAATAAAAATGACTATGATGCTTTTATCACAACCCCAGTAGAACGAATCATTGTAACATCGACCACTCATATTCCCGCATTGGAAGCACTGGAAAGCATCGATAAATTGGTAGGGTTTCCGAATACGGATCTTATATCTTCAAAAAGCGCACGGGAAAGGATTGATAATAATCTGGTTCAGGAACTTGGAAATAATGAATTCATAAATACCGAATTGGTTATGGAATTGAATCCAGATGTGGTTGTAGGATTTGGGATGAACAGTGGAAACAAGGCATATGAGACCATACAACGATCCAATATCCCTGTAGTCTATAACGGGGAATGGACAGAAGAAACACCTCTAGGAAAAGCAGAATGGATCAAGTTTTTTGCACCTTTTTTTCAAAAAGAAGCAAAAGCTGATAGTATATTCAGAACCATCGAAGAGTCATATAAAAAGACTAAAATACTGGCCAGTAGTGCAAAAAACAAGCCTACCGTAGTAACCGGAGGGCTTTATAAGGATGTTTGGCATGTTGCTGGTGGCAAAAGTTGGATGGCTCAATTCTTAAGCGATGCCCAAACCAATTATCTATGGGCCAATAACGATCAGGTGGGTGGTATGGCATTGAGTTTAGAAAGCGTACTTAGTAAGAGTCAACATGCCGATTTTTGGTTAAATCCTTCTATGCTTACTTCCTACGATGAAATGAAACAATCGAGCCGACATTACGAACAATTTGATGCCTTCAAAAACCAAAACGTCTACTCGAACACCATTACCAAAGGAGCTACGGGCGGTCTATTGTTCTATGAATTGGCTCCGCAACGGCCTGATCTGGTATTGAAGGATCTTATTCATATATTCCATCCAGAGCTTTTACCAAATCATGAACCTCTCTTTTTTAAGCCTTTGAAGTAATTGAATACTCAAAAAAAATATCGACTATTCTTTGTATTGCTGCTATTGGCGCTATTGGTTTGCTTGGTTATAAATATTAGTCTTGGTTCTGTTTCAATACCACTTAAGGATACTTTTTATGTTATTCTTGGAAATTCCGTGCAGAATGATTCTTGGAATAATATTATATGGAACTATAGAATTCCGAAAGCATTTACTGCAATCTTGGTTGGCAGCGGTTTGGCATTGAGTGGTTTATTGATGCAGACTTTGTTTAGAAATCCATTGGCGGGGCCCTTTGTATTGGGCATCAGTTCGGGAGCCAGCTTGGGTGCAGCATTATTGATCATGGGGTCTTCTCTTTTTTCCGGGATGCTTAGTTTTACATTTGTTAATGATCTATCCTTGGCAATTGCAGCCAGTGTAGGAAGTTTTTTGGTGCTACTTGTGGTAATGATAGTTGCGGTAAAGATTAAGGACACTATGGCATTACTCATTATTGGGTTGATGTTTGGTAGTATCACTACGGCCATAGTAAGTATCCTCTCCTACTTTACCAATGCTGAAAAATTACGACAATACATATACTGGTCCTTTGGGAGTGTGGGCAATCTGTCGTGGCAACAATTATTGATTTTATTGACAATTATCTTAGCGGGTGTATTGCTCAGTATTATATCAATAAAACCATTGAATTCATTGCTTTTGGGAGAAAACTATGCTCGTAGTTTGGGTGTCAACTTAAAAAGATCACGCTATATCATCATACTGGCAACTGGTTTATTGGCTGGGGGGATTACTGCCTTTGCCGGCCCAATTGCTTTTATAGGATTAGCGGTACCTCATTTAACAAGACAGATTTTCAATACAACTGATCATAAAGTACTCGTTCCCGCTGTTTTGGTCTATGGCGCCATATTAATGCTGATCTGTGATACCATTGCCCAATTACCTGCCTCAGTAAATGTATTACCCATTAATGCAATCACATCGATAATTGGAGCTCCTGTCGTTATTTGGCTGTTGGTTCGGAAAAAGAAAATGATTTTTTAAAAAGTATGCTATTACGTTAGACAAAAAACATATCGTCCTTGAAGTAGAAGACCTTAGCATAGGTTACCCATCTAAAAAGCAAACGTCGGTTATTGCCGAAGAGGTTAATTTCTCTTTGTTACAAGGTGAAATGTCTGCTATTATAGGAATAAACGGCATTGGAAAATCTACTTTGTTACGGACCATTGGAAAAATACAGCCCAAGTTATCAGGATCGATCCTTCTAAATAGCAGGGATCTGAAAAGTTACAATGCATTGGATTTGGCCTCACTATTGAGTATTGTTCTAACAGAACCCTTGGTTTCAAAAAATTTGACGGTTCTTGAACTCATAGCCTTGGGTAGACAGCCCTATACCAATTGGATCGGTACGTTATCTGACAAGGACAAAGTCAAGATCCAAGAAGCCATTACCATGGTCGATTTATCTGACCTTCAGTATAAAAAGTGCTATGAGCTTAGTGATGGACAATTGCAACGTGTTATGATTGCACGCGCCTTGGCACAGGATACAGCGATAATTTTACTTGACGAGCCTACATCACATTTGGACCTTCACCATAAAGTACAAATCTTTAAACTGTTAAAGTCAATCGCCCATAAAACAAATAAAACCATATTGTTTACGAGCCATGAAATAGAAATGGCCATTCAACTCTGTGATAAGATATTGGTACTTAATAAAGAAGTTCATGATTTTGGCAAACCAGATGAACTAATTCAAAAATCAGCTTTCGAGAAACTATTCCCCATAGATACTGTCAGCTTTGACCCTAGTACGGGCTCCTTCAAAATAAAAAAGTAATATCTAGGGTGAACAAATTTTAATGTCAAACCTCTATCTTTACTTCAAAGAAGTTTAAAGTAAAATGAATATTTACCTTCCATGTATTATAATCGGATTAATAAGTTTGGCCGTCGGCTACTTTCTAGGCAATTACATCCAAAAATTAAAAACGAAGTCTAGTCAAAGTGCCTTGGAAGAGGAGCGGAGACAGTTAGAACGTATAAAGAAGGACTTGGAAAATCGGAATTTAGGTTTGGAAAATGAAAAAGATGAATTGCGTTCCGAAAAAGAGCAATTGGGTAATGAGATTGTTCGTTATCAGGCCGATTTGGAACATATATCCTTAAAGAACAAGGAACAAAAGGAAGAGGTCGAAAAACTTCAAGAAAAGTTTACCAAGGAATTCGAAAACTTGGCTAATAAGATTTTGGATGAAAAAAGCAGCAAATTCACCGAGCAGAATCAAAAGAACATAAAAAACCTACTTTCCCCCTTACAAGAAAGGATAAAAACATTTGAAGATAAAGTAGAAAGATCTCAGAAAGAGAGCATTAGTATGCACTCCGCTCTTAAAGAGCAATTATTGAATCTTCAAAACCAAAATCTGAAAATCACCCAAGAAGCAGAAAATTTGACAAAAGCCTTAAAAGGAGATAGTAAAATGCAGGGGAATTGGGGGGAATTGGTATTGGAACGTGTTTTGGAAAAATCGGGCTTAGAAAAGGATCGCGAATATTCGGTACAACAAAGTTTTACACTAGAGGATGGCTCTCGGGTTTTGCCCGATGTAATTATTCATCTCCCTGATGGCAAAAAAATGATCGTGGATTCGAAAGTCTCCCTCACCGATTATGAACGTTACATAAATGCAGAAGACGATTTACAAGAGAAATTTTTAAAAGACCATATCAACTCCATACGAAAGCATGTCGACCAATTATCGGACAAAAAATATGAGGACCTGTATGAAATGGAAAGTCCCGATTTTGTCTTGATGTTCATTCCAATAGAACCAGCCTTCGCTATAGCGATAAACCAAGACAATACTTTATATAATAAGGCTTTTGAGCAAAATATAGTGATTGTAACTCCCTCGACCCTCTTAGCCACATTAAGGACCATTGATAGCATGTGGAACAATGAAAAACATCAGCGCAATGCCATAGAGATAGCTAGGCAGGCGGGTGCCCTTTATGACAAGTTTGAAGGATTCGTCTCAGATTTGACCAAGGTGGGAAAAAAAATGGATGAGGCCAAGACCGAATATAAAGGAGCCATGAACAAATTGGTGGAAGGTCGAGGTAACTTGGTAACGAGTGTTGAAAAACTGAAAAAAATGGGTGCTAAGGCCAAAAAGTCAATTCCAGAGCCTATTCTGAAACGTGCACAAGAAGACGATTATGAAGAACCCATAAAGTTTTAAGAATGCCCAAGTACAAATCAGCCAAAGAATCGCAAGTTTCGATAACAGAATTGATGCTTCCTGCACATTCCAATTTTAGTGGAAAAGTACACGGAGGGCATATTCTAAACCTTATGGATCAAATTGCATTTGCATGTGCATCAAAACACTCGCAACAGTATTGCGTGACCGCTTCTGTCAATAAAGTCGATTTTCTTAACCCTATCGAAGTTGGAGAATTGGTCACCTTAAAGGCATCGATCAACTATACCGGAAATACCTCTATGGTAGTAGGGGTTCGGGTAGAATCTGAAAACATTACCACAGGAAAAATAAAACACTGTAATTCTTCATATTTTACTATGGTGGCCAAAGATGCGAGCGGTAAAAATGTTGTGATTCCCGGCTTGATCATTGAAAATGAACAGGGAATAAGACGGTTTACACGAAGTATGCATCGTAAGGAAGAGGCTATAAAACGCAGTGCAAAATTTAGAGCTTCAAAATATAAGGTCAAGGAACATTTAGAACTATTAAAAAGTGAGAATGTTGAAGTTAAATACAAAAAATAGGAAGCACATAAATGGATAGGTCTTTATATGATTTTGGATTGGTGGGTTTAGGTGTAATGGGTCGAAATTTCATACTTAATGTCGCAGATAACGGTTTTACAGCCTTTGGTCACGATTTAGATGGAGATAAGGTCAGCGCTTTAATCACAAAGGGGGGCAATCCTAGCAAGATAAATGCCTCTACAGAGGTTCAAACCTTCGTCAATTCATTATCCATTCCCAGAAAAATTATGTTGTTGGTTCCTGCGGGAGAAATAGTGGATGCCGCGATAGAAAGTTTATTACCCCATTTGGATTCAGGAGATATTATTATAGACGGCGGAAATTCTTTTTTTACAGATACCAATAGAAGAGAATCATATTTGCAACTTAAAGGAATTCGTTTTTTTGGAGCGGGTGTTTCAGGCGGTGCTAAAGGAGCAAGGTTTGGTCCAAGTATTATGCCAGGAGGATCTAAAGAAGCATACCAAGAGGTACAACCTATTTTTGAAGCGGTAGCTGCCAAATACAAAGGAGAACCTTGTGTGGCCTATTTAGGCCCCAAATCGGCCGGCAACTATGTTAAAATGGTACATAACGGCATTGAATATGGACTGATGCAGTTGACCTCAGAAATCTATGACATCCTCAAAAGAGTAGGCAACTACAGTACTGTTGACCTTCAACGTACATTCTCTGAATGGAATAAAGGAAGATTACAGTCGTTTTTAGTAGAAATTACGGCAGATATCCTCAATAAGGAAGATGATAAAGGAGATGGATATTTGGTAGACAAGATATTGGACAAAGCCAAACAAAAAGGAACTGGAAAATGGACGTCCCAAAATGCGATGGATCTAGGGGTGCCCATACCCTCAATAGATATTGCCGTAAGTATGCGGGAAATTTCCGCCTTAAAAGAGGAACGCATCCAGGCCGATAGCCTATATAGTCATTCCCCAATAGAAACCATGACCATTGGGGATATTGAAAAAATAGCTGAGGAAGCCTTATATTTTGCCTTTATCATTACCTATGCCCAAGGGTTGTATCAATTGGCAGAAGCTTCCAAGGAATATGCTTACAATCTGAATTTAAGTACTGTTGCCAAAATATGGAGGGCTGGTTGCATTATACGGGCTGGGATTTTGGAAGATATTTCCAAAGCCTTTTCAAAAAACGACAAGCTTTCGAACATTTTGTTGGACCACTCTTTTGTTGATAAAATAGAATCTACGGTAGGTTCTGCCCGAAAACTTGTACTATTGGGTATAAAAAATGGCATTCCGTTACCGGGCTTAACAAACTCACTGACCTATTTTGATGCATTAACATCCAACAAATTACCATTAAACCTGATACAGGCTCAAAGGGACTATTTTGGTTCGCATACCTATGAAAGAACAGATATGGAAGGGGTTTTTCATACGGAATGGGAAAGTCAAAAATGAAAGCGTTAAAGCCAGAAAGTGACTGAAAAACAAATAAAACACTTCTTTGAACGGATTGACAGCTTGACCTCCGAAAACAAGCCTCAGTTTGGCAAAATGAACGTTAACCAAATGATATGCCATTGTGCGGATTTCTTCCGAATGGCGAAAGGAACCGAAAAAGCCATGGAATATGGGCAAGTTGATCCAAACGAAATAATATCTCTTGTAAAATCAGGAAAATCTGCACCAGCTCCTAAAGGTTATGGGCAAGTCGAAGGAGATGGGACAAAGCCGACCAGTTTAGAAAATGACAAGAAAATCTTAAAAGAACACATTCGGGAATTCTCCAAACTATCAGACCAATACAATTATGCCGAACATCCCTATTTTGGACAACTCAACAAAAAACGTTGGACGGGACTAGCTATATATCACCTCAATCATCATTTTGGACAATTTCAGGTGTAATCAGTATTCTAATTCCTCTAATATGAGTATTCCGCGATTTATTATTTAGACAGGTACATCTTACGCCTAGAATATAAATCGTAAAACTGATCATCCTTTAAATTATCAATAAAAAGAATGCTTTCCCCAGTACTTTTCATTTCTGGCCCTAGATTCTTGTTTACATTAGGAAATTTGTTAAATGAGAATACGGGTTGTTTAATAGCAAAACCTTTCAATTGTGGATTAAATTTAAAATCTTTAACCTTCTTTTCCCCCAACATTACTTTGGTCGCGTAGTTCACATAGGCCTCCTTGTAGGCTTTCGCAATAAAAGGGACAGTTCTTGACGCTCTTGGGTTTGCCTCAATGATATAGACCATATCATCTTTAATGGCGAATTGAATATTAATAAGGCCCACGGTATTCAGGGCAAGCGCTATCTTTTTGGTATGATCTTTAATCTGTTGCATTACAAACTCTCCTAAGTTAAAAGGAGGTAAAGTAGCATTGGAATCGCCTGAATGTATCCCACAGGGTTCAATATGCTCCATGATACCAATAATATAAACATCTTTTCCATCACAGATGGCATCGGCTTCGGCCTCAATAGCGCCATCCAAATAATGATCTAATAGTAGCTTGTTGTTCGGTATTTTTCGAAGTAAATCAACTACATGTTCTTCCAATTCTTCTTTGTTGATAACGATTTTCATTCCTTGTCCCCCTAAAACGTAGGAAGGTCTAACCAGTAATGGAAAGTCCAAGGTATCGGCTATTTCCAAGGCCTCATCTGCAGTTTCGGCCACTCCAAATTGAGGAAAAGGGATATTATTGTCTTCCAATAAAGTAGAAAAACTACCTCTGTCCTCTGCCAAATCCAAAGATTGGAAGCTTGTTCCAATTATCTTTATGCCGTATTTATCTAGCTTTTCGGCTAGTTTCAATGCGGTTTGACCACCCAATTGAACGATAACACCTTCTGGCTTCTCGTGACGAATAATATCGTAGATATGTTCCCAGAAAACGGGTTCAAAATATAACTTGTCCGCGATATCAAAATCGGTTGAAACAGTTTCGGGGTTACAATTGATCATGATGGTCTCATAACCACACTCGGCAGCTGCCAAAACGCCATGCACACAACAATAGTCAAATTCTATTCCCTGTCCAATACGGTTTGGCCCTGAACCAAGGACAACAATCTTTTTCTTATCGGTAACAATGCTGTCATTTTGAACAATTCTCTCTCCATTTGCTGTTTCATATTCCGCCTCAAAAGTTGAATAATAGTAAGGTGTCATCGCCTTGAACTCCGCAGCACAAGTATCTACCAATTTGTAAACCCTGTTGATGTTAAGTTCGTCTCTTTTATTATAAACCTCGCTTTCATAACAATCCAACATATGGGCTATTTGCCTATCAGCAAATCCTTTTTGTTTGGCTTCGAGCAATAATTTCTTTGGAAGACTGGCAATGGTATATTGTGAAATTTCTTTTTCAAGATAATGCAGCTCTTCATACTGTTTTAAGAACCACATATCAATTTTTGTGATTTCGTGTATTCTACTTAACGGAATCCCCAACTGAATGGCATCATAAATGACAAAAACCCTATCCCAACTAGGAACCGTCAGCTTGTTTATTATTTGCTCATAATCCTTATATCCTTTTCCATCAGCGCCCAAGCCGTTCCTACTTATCTCCAAGGATTGGGTGGCTTTATGTAGGGCTTCCTGAAAAGAACGGCCAATACCCATGACTTCTCCTACAGACTTCATCTGCAGTCCCAAAGCCCTATCAGAACCTTCAAACTTGTCAAAATTCCATCTAGGTATTTTCACGATCACATAATCCAATGTGGGCTCAAACAGGGCTGAAGTCGATTTTGTGATTTGGTTGCCCAATTCATCCAAATGATATCCAATAGCCAACTTGGAGGCAATTTTGGCAATGGGATATCCAGTTGCTTTTGATGCCAGTGCCGATGATCGGGATACCCTAGGGTTGATTTCTATAGCAATGATATCTTCCTTTTCATCAGGGCTTACGGCAAACTGAACATTACAGCCCCCGGCAAAATCACCAATGCTTCGCATCATTTTTATGGCCATGTCACGCATCCTTTGGAATGTTCTGTCAGACAAGGTCATAGCCGGAGCCACGGTTATAGAATCACCCGTATGAATTCCCATGGGATCCATATTCTCAATAGTACAAATAATTACAACATTGTCATTCTTATCACGCAACAATTCCAATTCGAATTCCTTCCACCCCATAAGGGCTTTATCTATCATCACTTCGTGAATAGGCGAAATCTCCAATCCCCTACTCAACAATTCATCAAAATCCTCAGGTTGGTATACGATTGATGCCCCTGCCCCCCCTAGGGTATATGAAGCTCGTATAACAAGCGGGAAACCAAACTCCTGTGCAATTTCCTTTCCTTTTAAAAATGATGTCGCCGTTGCTTGAGGCGCCATACCTATACCAATTTTAAGCATTAGCTCGCGAAACTTTTCACGGTCTTCTGTAATATTTATGGCATCTATGTCCACGCCTATTATCTCTACATCAAAATCTTCCCAAATTCCTTTTTCATCTGCCTCAATACAAAGATTCAATGCCGTTTGTCCTCCCATCGTGGGTAAAACCGCATCTATTTGGGGGTGTTCCTTTAATATCTCTAGAATAGATTTTGTCGTCAAGGGTTTCAGGTAAACATGATCGGCCATTGTAGGATCGGTCATAATGGTCGCCGGGTTGCTATTGATCAACACGGTCTCCATACCATCTTCATGTAAACTACGAAGTGCTTGTGAACCAGAGTAATCGAACTCACACGCTTGTCCAATAATTATTGGTCCTGACCCAATGATCAATATTGACTTTAAATCTTTTCTTTTTGGCATTCTCTTGATTATTTAAATACTACTTTTTAAGCAAAAAAAAGGTGTTACTTTCAAAAAGTAACACCTCAATATTTTATAAAAATTCAATCATTATTTTTTATGTCTCGGCTCAGAGGATACAGATATTTTCTTTCTTCCCTTAGCTCTCCTTCTAGAAAGAACTTTTCTACCATTTACGGTTGCCATGCGCTCTCTAAAGCCATGCTTATTCTTTCTTTTTCTTTTTGATGGCTGATATGTTCTCTTTTGACCTGGCATTTTTAAATCCTTTTTCGTTTTTGTATGGTTGAGCAGAACGACCTGCAAAACTGGGCGCAAATATACAAAGAGTTTTTGCTTTGACAAACCTATTTAAAAAAATATTTTTTAGTAATGGTCTGCCCGCCAACAGTTAGGTTTTTATTACTTTTGCAATCCTATTAGTCAACGAGTATAAAAGCAAATGAAACTCTTAGTACCCCTATTACTTTTCGTGTTAACAACAGGTGTTGTAAGTGCGCATACGTCTTTAGGGAACAGCCTTAAAATAGGTGGTGTTTTTACCTTTAGGCAGAATGCAGATCAGATAATCACCCAGGATTTGGATGGTACCAGTCATAAAATAACCAATAGCTCCAATGGATTCTTAAACTTTGAAGTGGTAGATAAGCAAGAGAAAAATTATGAAATTGAGCCAATGTCCAAAGATTTGAACCTTAAAATGACCTCTAGCATACAAAGCGAACTGATGAAAAAGTCGCTGGAAAAGGAATTTGGATCTAAAGCACTGTCCGAAAGTTATGAGCAAATGACATTTATCTACCCAACAAGTGAGGGGAATATTGGTGACACTTGGGGAAATGAATATACCGGCAAGTTCAATGTTAAAAATACATGGACATTGAACAAGCTCGCAGAAACCAATACCACAATAAGAGGAACTGGTGAGGTTGAGATAGATATCGCAGCGCCGAACACCACCATGAAATTAACTGGTTCTCAAACCACTGAAGTAAGTACTGATATTGTTTCCGGACTTATTCTTAAAAAGAAAGTAGAAGGAATATCTCCCGATGCATCTACCTTGGTTCAGTTGGGTAAACAAGAAATACCAACAACTATTATATCTACAATTACCTACGAATTAATACAATAACAATATGTTCAACAAAAATATTAAACTAGTAATAACAGGGTTGATAATCGCCTATGCCGTATATCAAATTATAGAAGGTTACATAGGGAATGGTGTTTTCCTGATTCTATTTTCACTGATTTTCGTTTTTCTATACTTTAGAAATGAAATGATTCTTCTTGCCTTTCTTAGAATGCGAAAACAAGATATGGAAGGCACCCAAAAGTGGTTGGACAAAATTAAGAATCCGGAAGGCGCACTTATAAAAAAGCAACAGGGATATTACAACTACCTACATGGGATACTACATTCACAAAAGAACTTGACCCAAGCAGAAAAATTCTTTAGAAAAGCCTTGAAATTAGGACTTACGATGGATTATGATGTGGCCATGGCAAAATTAAGCCTAGCGGGTATCGCCATTCAGAAACGTCGTAAGCGGGAAGCTACCACTTTATTGAACGAAGCCAAGAAATTGGATAAAAACAATATGCTTACGGATCAAATAAAGATGATGCAAAAGCAAATGAAGAAAATTTAAGTTTCTTATTTTCCCATTTTATAATAGCCCTTATTCGGAATCTCGATGGTGTATTTTTTTCTGGAACTATTATTCAAATGAGGTTCCCGTAACCAAGGATTGTGTCGTTTTAAGATTTTGTAATTTATTTCGTACTGCCCTGAGAAGTCTGCGAAACTTGATATTGGTTCATCTACCTCAACGCTAAAGGTAGGTACCGCCTTATACATATCATCTTTATCTATATCAAAACCATATTTATCTGGATTTGAAAGGATTTCCTTAATGGCCATTATTCGAAATACATACCTGCCAGTTTCTTGTCCGAGCAACAAATCATAATAATCATTGACTTTTTGAATGCCCATGAATTTGTTAATAGCCCCAGGACCTGCATTGTACGCGGCAGCGGTCATGGTCCAACTGCCAAATTTCTTTTTCCACCTATTCAAATACTCACAGGCTACCTGCGTCGATTTTTCGAGGTGATAACGCTCATCGACATTGGCATTCACCTCCAAACCATATTCCCTGGCAGTAGGCTTCATTATCTGCCAGAAACCTGTTGCTCCCGCATGGGAAACCACATTTTGAAGGCCGCTTTCAGCAACTGCCAAATATTTAAAATCGTCAGGTATCCCATTTTTTGCCAAAATAGGTTCTATGATAGGAAAGTATTTATTGGCTCTCTTCATTAACAGAAGGGCGTTAGATTGCCAATAGGTATTTACCAAAAATTCCCTATCGACCCGCTCCAAGATTTCTGGGTCATCTTGCGGAACCACTTCGTCTGCAAAATTCAAATCCTCAGGAATATCTATGGGCGAAATCCTATAGGTTTCGGAAACATTCTTATCTACATCATTTTCGGCTACATCTTGAGGGCTTAAGGTTGAACCGGCGATATTATTTTGCACTGCAAAAATCAAAGTTGTAATTACGAAAAACACGCCCAAAAGCATTAAAACATTCTTTAAAATCTTCATAAATTTCGGTTTTCTTAATATTCAAAGGTATTAATACAACTCATTTATTCCAAAATAATTGTGGGTAAGTGCTCGTTAAACCATCTAGCCCTATGTATGATCATGGTATGCGTTCCGTTCTTTACAGGGATACAATCCTTGATGTTACTTATTGGAAATACAGCGTCTTTATCGCCATGTATATGAACCAAATTAGGCAATGGTACAGACTGTTTCCAGTTCACGATTTGGTCAATTGACCAGTCTATATAATATTTATCCTTAATTGAAAGGTATTGTTCATAAAGTTCCAAGCGTTTGGCCACACTTTCCCCAAAGGCATATTTGGCCAGTAATTCAACATTATTGACCAGTCCGGTTGGTAAAAGCTTGTGTATTTTAGTGTATTTGGCAAAAATCATACGTTTAGGGAGTTCTGATGTATGTTTGACGCTTGAAATCACAATAACTTTTTTAACCGAAATTATCTTGGCCATTTCCTGAACCAGCATCCCCCCAAAGGAAACACCCACCAAAACAGGGTTTTTATGAACGATATTCTTTGTCATTTTCTCGGCATAGGCCGCTATAGACATATTTTCATCTGGCACAAACCACTCTAACTTATAAGACTCAAAATCTGCTTCAGGTAGCCTAATGTTCTTGAAAATGGATGAATTCGCGGCCATGCCAGGCATAAAGTAAACGGCTGTTTTTTCTTTTTGCATATCAATTAACGTTGTGGATTTCCTAGGAAACTCCCTTTTTTTTTATTACTTTTGTAATCTGTTTTAAAATGACCCGATCATTTTTTTTAATGACGAAGTAAAAATATAAAATTACGATAAGAGAACGTCGTGATTTTTTTGTCTAGACCAATTTAAAATCAAACTATATGAATGAAATAGAAATCAAAGACAATAGTTTCTTGCGCCAATTTGAAACTAGGGTCGATGGTCATTTAGCCAAAATCGAGTATTCCTCGCAAGAACGTAAGGTTTTTTTAACCAAGTTAGTAGTACCCGAGGAAATTACCCAAGATGGCTTTAAAGAAGATTTTATAAAATCGGTTTTGCATCATATTCAAGATCAAAATCAAAGAGTAGTGCCAACAAGCCCTCAAATCGCTGGGTTTTTAAGAAAAAATAGGCAATATAAAGAAATGCTTCCGGTTGGTATTCGCATCTAATCGGATAAAATAACCGTATAAAAAGATCCTGTGAAATACACAGGATTTTTTTATACGGTTATTTTACTTTCAACAAATTCAAACCGCACTAGTCCATCAACATCTATCTCAGTAAGTATTACTCTATGTAAGGTATTGACTAATTCTGGATTCCAAGGGTGTTTTATTTTCACGTAATTCTCAGTAAATCCATGGATATATCCGTTCTTGTTTTCTCCTTCAAATAAAACCATTCTAGTGCTACCCAATTGGCTTTCGTAGAATCCCCTACGTTTTTTTACCGATAGGCCCCTTAACATCTTACTTCTTTTATTCCTGACATTTTGTGGTACCACATCGTTCATTGATGCAGCTGGTGTATTATTCCTTTCAGAGTATGTAAATACGTGTAAATAGGAAATATCAAGTTCATTTAAAAAATGGTAGGTTTCCATAAAATGTGCATCACTTTCGCCGGGGAAACCAACGATGACATCAACGCCTATACAGGCATGTGGCATTTTATTTTTGATCTTACTCACTCTATCCACATATAGGTCACTCTTGTAACGACGTCGCATTTGTCCAAGAATTTCATCACTGCCACTTTGTAGTGGAATATGAAAATGGGGCACAAACGAGTCACTATTGGATACAAATTCTATGGTCTCGTTCTTTAAAAGATTAGGCTCAATTGAAGAAATACGTAGTCGATGAATCCCTTCTACCCTGTCCAAAGCCTCGACCAAATCCAAAAAAGTATGTTCGTGCTTTTTATTGCCAAACTCCCCTTTTCCAAAATCTCCGATATTGACCCCAGTCAATACAATTTCCTTGATACCTTTTTCGGAAATTTCCTTGGCATTGTTCAAAACATTTTCCAATGTATCGCTCCGCGATATGCCACGAGCCAAAGGAATTGTGCAAAAAGTACATTTATAATCACAGCCGTCTTGAACCTTTAAAAAAGCTCGGGTTCGGTCACCGATCGCATAGCTACCCACGTAGAAATCAACCTCTTCAATTTCACAGGAATGCACTTCACCAAAATCATTTTTAGTAAGATCATTTACATAATCGGCTATTTTAAACTTTTCAGTGGCACCCAAAACCAAATCCACTCCATTGACTTCGGCCAGTTCTTCTGGCTTTAATTGGGCATAACATCCTATAGCGGCAATAAAGGCTTTTGGATTTATCTTAAGTGCTTGTTTTACAATTGATTTGAACCGTTTATCTGCATTTTCAGTAACCGAACACGTATTGATCACATACATATCTGCATGTTCTGCGAAGTCGACACGCTCATAACCATCACTCTGAAACCCTCTTGCTATCGTAGAGGTTTCAGAAAAATTAAGTTTACAGCCTAATGTGTAGAACGCTACTTTTTTCATGTATACGAATCAAAAATTGGGATTGCAAATATACCAAGATAAGTTGGAAGTCGAACGTTAGAGTGCTACGCTATTCGATGTAAGAACCAAGACAATGGTTATGTTAGTGGTACATTGACATTTTCTGTCATTTCAAAAAAGGTTAAACGAGGTGAAGAAGTATCATCAAGTGTATACCAAGCAAGATATTTTTTTGGAATTTGGTGCTTGCAATTTGCGATTTACCCTAGTAGTTCCTCCACTTTTGTGTTAATTCAAAAACATGGGTGAGAATCTTTGCATCTTGCTCATTAAACTCGACCCCTCTACGTGCCATCATTACCTTGGCGGCCTCAAAAGCTTTTTTTGGAAGATAGGTAGAGAACCCGGAAGCACCTCCCCAACTAAAACTAGGAACAAAATTTCTTGGAAAACCAGGGACATAAATATTGCAGTTGACTCCTATAACGGTACCCGTGTTCAACATGGTATTAATGGCCGTCTTGCTATGATCCCCCATCATAAGGCCACAAAACTGGAGCCCAGTCTGCTCAAATTTCTCCGTATCATAATTCCATAACCGAACCTTGGCATAATTGTTTTTTAGGTTAGAATTATTGGAATCAGCTCCAATATTGCACCATTCCCCCAAAACAGCATTGCCCAAGTAACCTTCATGTCCTTTACTGGAATATCCAAAAATAACGGTATTGCTTATTTCCCCACAAACCTTTCCAAATGGCCCAACCGTAGTGGCACCATAAATCTTACCGCCCATTTTAACAACCGCATTATTACACAAGGCAAAAGCACCTCGAATAAGACTGCCTTCCCAAACCTCAGAGTCTTTGCCCAAATAAATAGGCCCTTCATTGGCATTCAAAATACTGTACTCAACGGTTGCCCCTTCTTCAAGGAAGATGTTTTCGGGATTGATTAAACTGTTGGTCGATGAAATAGGTGCGCTTTTTCTTCCATCGGTCAACAAATCAAAATCTGCCTGTAATGCTTCGCCGTTTTTCGAAAAAATATCCCAAGTATTTACAATTCTCAATACCTCACCTTGAAAATCAATGCATTTGTACGTAGAGAAATCTACATCTTGGGATTCTTTTGCATAGAAAGCGATTATTTCCTCACCTTGAAAAATGGCCTCGTTTTCTTTTAAACCCTTGACCAATTGGGCCAACTCCATATTGGGTAAAAAAGAGGAGTTGATCAAAATATTTTCATCCATCTCTACCATCGGATACCTTTCAGAAAGATAATCCTCCGTAACGGTAGTGGTAGTCGTATTCAAGAACCTCTCCCACTTTTCCCGAATGGTGAGAATACCAATCCTAATGTCGGCCACAGGTCGGGTAAAAGTAAAGGGTAGTAGAGAATCCCTAACCGTACCGTCAAAAAGAATATAGTTCATAAGCAGTGGTTTATAAACAAATTTAAAAAATAACGCCCTCGATAATAACTATCGAGGGCGCAAGTTTATTGTGGAAAATAAGTGTTTTCCTATTTCTCTTCTTCCTTTTTCACTGGTTTTTGAAATTTTTTGTATTTGCTTTTGAATTTATCGATTCTACCCGCAGTATCCAAAAATTTAGATTTTCCTGTATAGAATGGATGCGACGTTCTGGAAATCTCTAATTTCACTAACGGGTATTCCACACCATCCACTTCTAAGGTCTCTTTTGTATTAGCTGTAGATTTGGTTAAAAATACCTCTTCATTGGACATATCCTTGAATGCCACTAATCTATAATTCTCTGGGTGAATACCTTTTCTCATCGTAAAAACTTTATACCATCTATTTTTAGAGCTGCAAATTTACGTTTTTTTCGTAAAATGACAATTTAATTCAAAAAAAAAAGAAAAAGAAAAATTTGTACCCTAAATTGTAACGATTTTAATATACGACTAACTAACATACTAAACCTCTTAAAAAATCTAAAATGGAAGAAAATCAACCAGAAACTGGAAAATTTGTATTGAACTATGGTATAATCCTAGGAGCCGTAAGTATTGCATTTGGTATAATGCTTTATTCAATGGATATGCATTATGAGCAAGGCTGGACTGTTAGGATCATTAGTATTGTATTAACGATAGCCGTAATCATTTGGGCAACAAGTGAGTTCAAAAAGGCGAATTCAGGTTTGTTAGATCTATCAGATGCTTTAAAACTGGGTACAGGGATTGGTCTTATTAGTGCAATCCTTTCGCTATTGTATTATGCAATTCTAACGAATGTAATTGAACCTGGTTTCATGGATAAAGCATTAGATATTGCAAAAGTCGAAGCTTTTGCAAATAACCCGAAATTAACGGATGAGCAATGGGCTAAAGGAGTTGAAATTCAAAAGAACTTTGCTTGGGTGGCCTATCCCGTCGGGATAATAATCAGTGTTATTATGGGGCTTATTATTGGGCTTGTTACAGGGCTAATAATGAAAAAGGAAAAAGCCGCCTACTAACTACAAAAAATAGTACTTTTGAATAGAATTTCAGAAGTATTGCATGGATGTATCAATAGTAATTCCTTTACTCAACGAGGAAGAATCATTAAACGAACTGCACGATTGGATTGTAGAAGTAATGCAATCCAATCGTTTTTTATATGAGATTCTTTTTATAGATGATGGCAGTACAGATGACTCATGGTCCATTATCACAAAATTATCTGCAAACCCCTATGTAAAAGGGTTACGCTTTAAAAAGAATTTTGGTAAATCGCAAGCACTACATGCTGGTTTCGAGGCTGCGCAAGGTGAGGTGGTCATTACCATGGATGCCGATTTACAGGATAATCCTGAAGAGATTCCTGAACTATACCATCTCATAAAAAATGAGGGGTATGATCTTATTTCAGGTTGGAAGAAGAAGAGATACGATTCTATCATAACTAAAAATATTCCTTCAAAACTTTTTAATTGGGCGGCGCGAAAAACCTCTGGTCTAAAACTACATGATTTCAATTGTGGGCTAAAGGCCTATAAAAAAGAGGTGATAAAAAATATAGAGTTGCAAGGCGAAATGCACCGGTATATCCCGGTATTGGCCAAGAATTCTGGATTTGGGAATATTGGCGAAAAAATAGTACAGCATCAGGCTAGGAAATATGGTAAAACCAAATTTGGTATGGAAAGATTTATAAACGGTTTTTTAGATTTGATCACCATTTGGTTTGTTTCAAAATTCGGGCGTAGACCTATGCATCTATTTGGGGCACTTGGAGTTGTTATGTTCATTATAGGTTTCGGTTTTGCGTTATATTTGGGTTTTGATAAATTATTCATTAATCCTGGGGCAAGGTTAATTACCCAGAAACCAGAGTTTTATATTTCGCTTACTTCAATGGTCATAGGAACCCAATTGTTCTTGGCTGGTTTCTTGGGAGAGCTATTGGTTCGTTCCCAAAATGATAAAAAACGCTATACCGTATCTGAAGATTTAAATCTAACCCAAAGGAAAGAGCAATATTCTTCGTAAATTAACTTACAAAAATTAATCATACTGAATGAATACTATTCTAGATACCGCCAAAAGTTGGCTTACCGATTTTTTTGACCAAGAAGTAAAAGAAGAAATACAACACTTAATAACCAATGATCCGGAAGAGCTAAAGGACCGGTTCTATAAGAACATGGAATTTGGCACTGGTGGTATGCGGGGTCTTATGGGCGTTGGCACCAACCGTATTAATAAATACACTTTGGGGAAAAGTACACAGGGATTGAGTAACTACCTAAAAAAAGCGTATCCCGACGAGAATACAAGTGTTGTTATTGCCTATGACTGTCGTCACAATAGCGATACCCTGGCCAAAACGGTTGCAGAAGTTTTCTCTGCCAATGGCATAAAGGTTTATTTATTTTCCGAGCTAAGAACGACTCCCGAATTGTCATTCGCTGTGCGACACTTGAATTGTCATGCAGGAATCGTATTGACGGCATCGCACAACCCACCAGAATATAATGGATATAAGGTGTACTGGACCGATGGAGGCCAAATTGTACCACCACAGGATGGTGAGATAATCAGCGAAATCAATAGCCTTTCCTATGAAGACATCAAATTCGTGGCAGACAATACTCTAATTGAATTGATTGATAAAGACGTTGACGAAGCTTTTATGAATGCATCTGTGGCCAACGGAAATTTCAATGCAGCAGGGAAGGATGATTTTAAAATTGTTTTCACTTCATTGCATGGTACTTCAATTACGGCAATCCCGGAAGTTTTGAAGCGTGCCGGGTATAACAATGTTAGTATCGTAGAGGAGCAAGCCAAACCCGATGGTAATTTTCCAACGGTACAGTCTCCCAACCCTGAAGAACCTGAAGCTCTGTCCATGGCCATTAAAAAAGCCGAGGAAATTGGTGCGGATATGGTGGTTGGCACGGACCCGGATAGTGATAGATTGGGTATAGCCGTAAGAAATTTGAAGGGCCAAATGGAATTGCTCAATGGAAATCAGACCATGATGTTGATGACAAAATTCCTGTTGGATAAGCGCAAGGAAAATGGAATCCAGGGCAACGAGTTTATTGCCTCTACTATTGTTTCAACCCCTATGATGATAGTCCTGGCAGACGCCTTTAAGGTTGAATGTAAAGTCGCCCTGACTGGTTTTAAATGGATTGCAAAAATGATAAAGGATTTTCCCGATCAACATTTTGTTGGTGGTGGCGAGGAAAGTTTCGGTTATATGGTCGGGGATTTCGTAAGGGATAAAGATGCGGTTACCGCTACCCTATTGGCCTGTGAAATTGCTGCAAACGCCAAAGCAAATGGTAGTTCATTTTATGAGGATTTAATCCAATGCTATGCCGATTACGGTTTTTATATGGAAAAACTGATTTCAATAACCAAAAAAGGAATCAGCGGCGCGGCCGAAATAGACCAGATGATGGTAGATTATCGAGAAAACCCCATAGCCGAAATAGATGGCTCTAAAGTGGAATGGATCCATGACTATAATTCATCCATTGCCAAAAATCTGCTGACAGGGGAAACCACCAACATCGACATACCAAAATCCAACGTCCTGATATATACCACCGAGGATGGTACACGAATGGCTGCCCGACCTAGTGGCACAGAACCCAAGATAAAATTTTATTTTAGCGCAAATACCGATTTGGACAAAACAGAAGATTTCATCAAAGTACGAACCGAATTAGAAGACAAACTCAATCGTATTATAGATGAACTGAAACTTGGTTAATGGAATATTTCAAAAAAATCCTTCGTTTTGCGAGGCCTTATAAAACATTTGCCATTCTAAACATAATATCCAATGTTTTCTATGCTTTGTTCAGTACACTTGCCATGGTCTCCTTATTCCCAATGCTTTCTGTTCTATTAAAGCAAACTGAAAGTGTTAACATTAAACCTCAATGGAATGGGATATCAGAAGCAAAGGAATATTTAGAATCATATTTGAATTATTTTGTTACACAAAGATCAGGTGAAAATACAGGCGACGCTTTGATCTTTATGGTTGGGTTGGTAATAGCCATGTTTTTCCTAAAAAACCTTTTTGGGTATCTAGCCATGTATTTTATTACATTTTTAAGAAATGGCGTCCTAAAGGATTTAAGAAATTCACTTTATAACAAAACAATTAGTTTACCGATATCGTTCTACTCGGAAAAGAGGAAAGGTGATACTATAGCAAGAATTACCTCAGATGTATTAGAAATACAACATTCGTTCTTATCAATACTTGAACTTGTAGTTCGTGAGCCCTTGACCATTATTTTCACCATTCTGGCTATGGTGACCATTAGTGCCAAACTAACACTGTTTGTTTTTATTTTTCTTCCTGTATCAGGGTTTTTGATTTCTTTGATCGGGAAGTCCTTAAAAAAGAAGTCTGATAAGGTTCAAAGAGAACAGGGCTATTTCTTGTCAATTATTGAAGAAACTTTGGGCGGATTAAGAGTTATAAAGGCGTTTAATGCTGAAAATGCATTCAATTCGACATTTCAAAAATCAACATCAAAGTTTTATCGTTTTTCCAACAGCCTTTTGAACAGACAAAATTTAGCTTCCCCGACAAGCGAATTTTTGGGGATAACCGTAATCGCAATTCTACTTTGGTATGGCGGCCAAATGGTTTTAGTCGAAAAATCACTCCAACCAGAACTTTTCATTACCTATATGGCATTGGCTTATCAAATACTCACTCCCGCCAAAGCCATAAGTAAAGCCTCATATGGGGTTAAAAAAGGAAATGCAGCTGCAGAACGGGTGTTGGAAATACTAGAGACCGAAAATCCCATAGTCGACAGACAAAATGCCATCGAAAAGACCGATTTTGAAAACGGGATTTCACTTGAAAACGTTTCTTTCAAATACGAAGATGATTTGGTGCTGAAGAACTTTAGTTTAAATGTTCCAAAAGGTAATACTGTCGCTTTAGTTGGGCAATCTGGTAGCGGAAAGAGTACTATCGCCAATTTAGTCACCCGTTTCTATGATGTCGATGAAGGAACAATCAGTATTGATGGAATCAATATTAAGGACATCACTAAAAAGTCATTGCGAGATTTAATGGGCTTGGTAACCCAGGATTCTATTTTATTCAATGCCACGGTTCGCAGTAATATAAGTATGGGCAAAGAAGGTGCTTCCGATAAAGAGATTATCGAAGCTGCTAAAATCGCAAATGCCCATGAGTTTATTATGGGGCTTCCCAAGGGATATGACACCAACATTGGAGATAGCGGTAATAAATTGAGTGGAGGTCAAAAACAACGCCTTTCTATAGCCAGGGCCGTGCTTAAAAATCCACCTATCATGATATTGGATGAAGCCACCTCTGCCTTGGATACCGAAAGTGAACGTTTAGTACAAGATGCACTTGAAAAAATGATGCGCAACAGAACCTCAATAGTGATTGCCCATAGACTTTCAACCATACAAAATGCAAATGCCATAGTCGTACTGCAAAAAGGAGAGATCGTTGAACAGGGAACACATGCAGAGCTTTTGGCTAAAAATGGTGTTTACAAGAAGTTGGTACAGATGCAATCGTTAGCTCCATAGCAGCTAAAGGCGTATTGTACCTCGTAATGGATTACTAATATATACACGAAAACAGTTTGACATTCGTTTTAAATAGCAAACAACCCTCAAAATACTAGTTCCTTCTTCTTTCTAAAAGTATTTAGGACAGAAGCTTAAACCTTTTCTTAATTTTAGGGTCAAATACTAAACTTAAGCAATATAGTTTGATCGTCGAAGAAACTTTAGTCAACGAACTAAAACAGCTAGAAACCCAAGCTAAGGCCTTTGAAGTGTTGGTAAACACCTACAAGGAGCGACTATATTGGCACATCCGAAGAATTGTATTGAACCATGACGATACCGATGATGTGTTACAAAACACCTTTATTAAGGTCTATAAGAATATTGACAATTTTAATGGGGATAGTAAATTATATTCATGGATGTACAGAATCGCGACCAATGAGGCCTTGACCTTTTTAAAGAAAAAATCAAAAAAACTAAGGGTCAGTGATACTGAATTACAAGACAAGATGATTGATAATTTGCAAGCCGACGTTTATTTTGAAGGGGATGAGATACAGTTAAAACTTCAAAAAGCAGTAGCAACGCTTCCAGAAAAACAGAAACTGATATTCAATATGAAATATTTCGAAGAGATGAAATATGAGGAGATCTCAAATATATTGGATACTTCGGTGGGTGGTTTAAAGGCATCCTATCATCTGGCGGTAAAAAAGGTTGAATCATTTTTAAAAGAAGATTAAACCTTTTAAAGTATTGAAAGTCAAATAGAAGACATGAACAAGAACAAAAATACTTTTAAAACCCCCGAAGGCTACTTCGAAAAGTTTTCTGATACACTTTTGGATAAAATATCCGATCTAAAAAGCGGTCAGGAAGAAACAGTCTTGCCTAAAGAGGGTGGTTTTACCATACCTGATGGCTACTTTGGTTCCCTTCATGCAAACATTAAAAACAGATTGGACGAAGAACCATCTAAAGTAATTGCACTTCATGGAAGGCAAAAGTTTTATTATTATGCCGCGGCTGCCGTTGCCGCCATTGTATTTTTGACTATTGGTATTAGAACCACTATAAATGAGACGCCAACTTTCGAAAGTTTGGCCAAAATTGAAATTGAAGATTACTTTGAAAGCAATGATTTAGGGCTTAGCACTTATGAAATTGCGGAAGTTATTCCTGTTGACAATTTGGAGATTTCAGATATTATTGACAATCTACTGGAAGATGAAAATATTATCGAATATTTGGACGATAGTATTGAAAATTTTGAAGAATTAAACCTAACGGATTATGAATATTAAGAAAAGGATAATAATAGTTGCTCTTTTGCTGTTTGCAACTGCCCTAACCTATGGGCAGCGTAGACCTGATAAAGAAAAAATAAAATCCTTAAAAGTAGCATATATAACAGAACGTTTGAGCTTGACCAGCGATGAAGCCCAAGCATTTTGGCCAATTTATAACGCTCACGAGGAAAAAATGCAATCTTTTAGAGGAAAGGAACGTTCCCAGATTTACAGCAAAATCAAGGATATGGAATCCCTTTCCAATACTGAGGTTGAAAACTTGTTACAGGATTTGATAGCTCTGGAAAAGGAAAAACAGCTGGTTCGCGAACAGTTCCTAAAAGATATTCAAAAAGTTATTTCAGCAAAAAAGACCTTTTTACTGCTAAAGTCCGAAAACGGATTCAAAAGGCGTCTACTCCAACAATACAGACAAAAGCATGGCGGCGGACCTAGGTAATCTACTTTTCGACAAAATACATAAAAGGGAGCTAATTAGCTCCCTTTTTCATTAAACCTTAGTCTAAAAATCAAGTCAAAAAGATATAACCTGGCCCAGCAACCGTATGAGGGTCAATAAAAATTGAATTATGAAAAGTTTTAAATTGGTACTAATTGCAATGATATTTTTAGGAGCATTGGTCTCCGTAAATGCCCAAAGAAAAGTGGTTAAAATTTATCCCAAACATGGTACTGTTGTAACAAAAGTCCATAAACCTAATATAGTAGTACATAAAAGTGTAAAGTTCCATTTCTCAAATGGTATATGGTATAAGCCCCGAGGAAGAAAATATGTGGTCTGTGCCGCGCCCTTAGGCATAACTCTTAGACATTTACCAAGAGGTTACAAGATTGTACGTCTAAACGGACGAAAATTGTACAAATACAAAGGTATTTGGTATCAAAAAAAAGGGAAAGGCTATATAGTCGTTACCGTATAGTTTAGATTGGTGATTTGTTTATTAAGGGAGCCCGTGGGCTCCCTTCTTATTTAAAGATCAATTTGGCAATTCTGTTTTTACCTGCGGCGTAGGCAATGGAGTCATTGAAAAACCGCAAGGTATAAAAGGACTCATCCGACAACTTTGACCAATTTTTTCCTGAATCATTGGAATAGGAAATACCCGTAAATCCTAAAGCCACCAAGCCATTTCCATTGGTATTCGGTACAAACTGTATGCAGCTCTTGTAATTGGGCTCTTGCCCATCCGCAATTAAATTCCATGTTCTACCTCCGTCCTTGGTAATGGCCTTATTTGAAATGGAATTTTCTGGCTTCGTATAATCTCCCCCTATGGCAATTCCCAAATTTTCATCGAAAAAATCAATGGAATAGATACCTTGGGTCGGTTCATCTTTAATAATTGGTGTCTTAAATAACTCCCAGGTCTTCCCTTTATCCGAAGAATAATATATACTACCACTTGTTGTGCCTATCCAAGCCTTATCTCCAATGGTCTTGATATTGGTATTGCTGGCTGCAAAGGCACCTTCTCCCTCGGCCCCATGAGGTAATTGGGAACACGGAATTTTATACCATGTGTTTCCACCATCCCTAGTAATGATAATCGAAATACAACCATTGACAGTGTCGCCCATGGCAATTCCTTCTTGATCGTTCCAGAAAGTCATGGCATTATAAAAAACGGTCGTCCCTTCTTCCATGTAAACCAATTGCATCTTTCCGTAATCTCCAGTTTTATATAGCAAAGCCGGACTCGCAACCGACAGCATGAAAAAATCTGATGATGTATGGGCAACAGCCCTAAATTCAGGTAAAATAGAATCCTGTTTTTGAGCGTTGATCCTTACTTTACCAGTATTCAAATCAATAGTTCCAAAAGCCCCTTTGTTCGCCGCAAATGCCAGACTATTTCCCATAATCTCAATAGCACGAATACTAAGTGAATCTGTATAGAGTGTCTCTATTTGGATCGATGTATAGGGGGCATGCTCTTTCTTTTTTGCACAGCTTAACACCAAAAGAAAAGTTGTCAGGATAACGAAATAGCGCATGTATATAAATTTTGTCAAATGTAAAAGGAATGGTTTCTAAAACAATATCTTTGCTCCCTTATTTTTAGGATGCAGTCAATAAAAATGTATAGATGAAACTACATAGGAATCTGGTATTTGCCGTAGTCGATGCTTTGGGGCTTATTTTTAACGAAGGGGAATATGCAGACAAAGTTGTCCAAAAAGTGTTGAAACGTGATAAACGCTGGGGTTCACGAGATAGAGGGTTTATTGCTGAGACCACCTATGATATCGTTCGCTGGAAACGTCTGTATGGCAAAATTGCAGAAGTCAAGGCTCCTTACAATCGTGCCAATCTGTTTAGAATGTTTACCGTATGGGCCGTACTGCGAGGTATTGACCTACCTGATTGGAAACAGTTGGAACCCGTTCCCTCACGAAGAATAAAGGGCAAGTTTGATGAACTTTCAAAAATCAGGAAATATAAGGAATCATTGCCTGATTGGTTAGATGAATTGGGTGTTAAGGCCTTGGGGAAAAAGTTATGGACCAATGAAATTGCCGCATTGAACAAACAGGCCGAAGTGATCTTAAGAGTAAATAGCTTAAAAACAACCAAGGAGAAATTGCGAAAATCCTTGCTCGATGATGGTATTGTCGCTGAATCAGTTAAAGGACACCCCAGTGCACTTAAACTCAGTGAACGTGCCAACGTCTTTGTGACCAAATCTTTTAAAGATGGTTTTTTTGAGGTACAAGATGCCTCTTCGCAGTTGGTCTCGGAATTTTTAGAAGTTAAACCGGGACAACGGGTTGTAGATACGTGCGCCGGTGCCGGGGGTAAAACATTGCATCTTGCTGCCCTTATGCAAAACAAAGGGCAATTGATCGCTTTGGACATTTATGAAAACAAGCTCAAAGAATTGAAACGAAGGGCACGCAGAAATGGGGCCCACAATATAGAACCTAGAACAATAGACTCCACCAAGGTCATAAAAAAACTATACAATAGTGCCGATAGGATACTTATTGATGCGCCCTGTACGGGCTTGGGCGTACTTCGAAGAAATCCTGATGCCAAATGGAAATTGCAGCCCGAGTTCCTGGAAAAAATAACCAAAACACAGCAGGAAATTCTTAGAAGTTATAGTAAAATGGTCAAACCGGGCGGTAAAATGGTGTATGCCACATGTTCAATTCTACCTCAAGAAAACATCGATCAGGTAACCTCTTTTTTAGCATCGGAAGAGGGTATGGGTTTCAAGCTTGAAAAAGAAAAGAAAATCTATGCGTCGAAAAGCGGATTTGATGGCTTCTACATGGCTTTACTGAATAAAGATTAGCATTAGACCTATTTAGCTTACCCGTTTAGACCTGTCAAGTTTCAAAAACCTGATGGGTCTACTAAAACCTTTCTGAAGGGTACCTAAAACTTCCAGCTCTGATTTTCAGGCCGTATTCAGACTAATATGAACTAATTGTCCAATAGAATTTCCCTCCAAAAAGGTATATTAAAGAATGTGCATATCATGTTAACTATTCTAGTTAAATCATAGTTTAAAAAAATGTAAATTTGTGCTTTCTTAAACATAACAACTACTAGATTACATGATTCATTTTTTCGGGGATGCCGCCAACAAGGTTTTTGCAGTTCAAACTGAACAAGAACTTTCTCAGGATGATACGAACAAACTTACATGGCTGTTTGGCAACCAACAAAAGATAAACACGGCGTCACTAGACGCCTTTTTTATTGGCCCAAGAGCTGCCATGATAACACCTTGGAGTACAAATGCTACTGAAATCAGCCAAAACATGGGCGTTCAGGGCATTATCCGAATTGAAGAGTTCAAATATGTAGATTCAAACTTCACAGATTTCGACCCCATGCTCTCGCAGAAATTCAATGGGTTAGCACAAGATATATTTAAGATTGATGTCGTTCCTGAATCCATTTTGGAGATCGATGACATTAAAGCCTACAACGTACAGGAAGGCCTGGCATTGAACAGTGATGAAGTTGATTATTTAAATGCTCTTTCCCAAAAAATAGGGCGCAAACTAACCGATTCGGAAGTGTTTGGTTTCAGTCAAGTGAACTCAGAGCATTGCCGCCATAAAATATTCAACGGTACATTTAGGATCGATGGCATGGAAATGCCATCATCGCTCTTCAAACTCATCAAAAAAACATCCCAAGAAAATCCGAATGACATAGTTTCGGCCTATACGGACAATGTTGCTTTCGTAAAAGGCCCTAAAGTTGTGCAGTTTGCTCCAAAAAGTGCTGATAAACCTGATTTTTATGAGGAGAAAACATTTGAATCGGTAATATCCATAAAAGCGGAAACCCATAATTTCCCGACCACAGTTGAACCCTTTAATGGGGCAGCAACGGGTTCGGGGGGTGAAATTAGAGATCGTTTGGCAGGTGGCAAGGGGTCCTTGCCCTTGGCCGGAACGGCCGTATATATGACCTCATATTCAAGGTTGGAAGAAAATAGACCTTGGGAAAAAGAAATGCCTGAGCGTGAATGGCTGTACCAAACCCCAATGGATATTCTCATTAAGGCATCGAACGGTGCATCTGATTTTGGAAACAAATTTGGTCAACCTTTGATTGTGGGATCTGTGCTTACATTCGAACATACAGAAGACCCTTCAGCATCACCGAACGGGACTGCACGGCGTTTAGGATTTGATAAAGTAATCATGCAAGCCGGTGGTATAGGTTATGGTAAAGAAGAGCAGGCCATAAAGGATATCCCTAGCAAAGGGGACAAGATTGTAATCCTTGGTGGAGATAATTACCGTATTGGCATGGGTGGGGCAGCCGTATCAAGTGCAGATACTGGTGAATTTAGTTCTTCCATTGAATTGAATGCCGTACAACGTTCAAATCCCGAAATGCAAAAAAGGGCGGCCAACGCCGTTCGCGGAATGGTTGAAAGTGAGGAAAATGCCATCGTATCCATACATGACCATGGCGCCGGTGGACACCTTAATTGTTTATCCGAATTGGTGGAAGAGACAGGCGGTAAAATAGATTTGGACAAATTACCCATTGGCGACCCTACTTTATCGGCCAAAGAAATTATCGGGAATGAGTCCCAAGAGCGTATGGGATTGGTCATTGGCCAAAAAGATGTTGAATTACTTCATAGGATTGCTGATCGTGAGCGCTCACCCATGTATGAAGTCGGTGATGTAACCGGAGATCATAAATTTACGTTTGAATCAAGTTCGAAGGGTGACAAACCGATGGACTTGCACCTAGAGGATATGTTCGGGAGTTCGCCGAAAACCATAATGACGGACAACTCAGTTGTAAGAAATTATGCTAATCCTGAATATTCCCTTGAACATTTTCAGGATTATTTAGATCAAGTACTTCAATTAGAGGCAGTAGCCTGTAAAGATTGGTTGACCAATAAAGTAGACCGCTGTGTTGGTGGTCGTGTGGCCAAACAACAATGTGTTGGCCCGCTGCAACTCCCTTTGAACAACTGTGGTGTAATGGCATTGGATTTTAAAGGGAAAGAAGGGATTGCAACTTCAATAGGGCACTCCCCTATTTCAGGTCTTATTGACCCTGTTGCCGGAAGTAAAAATAGTATCGCGGAATCTTTGACCAATATCATTTGGGCACCGTTAAAAGATGGATTGAAATCTGTTTCCCTTTCCGCCAACTGGATGTGGCCTTGCAGGAATGAGGGTGAAGATGCACGACTATACAAAGCTGTAAAGGCTATTTCTGATTTCTCAATTGAATTGGGCATCAATGTACCCACAGGAAAGGATTCTCTTTCCATGAAACAAAAATACAAGGACGGGGATGTCATTTCTCCTGGAACAGTCATAATTTCTGCTGCAGGGAACTGTAATGATATCACTAAAGTCGTTGAACCTGTTCTCCAGAAGGATGGTGGAGCCATTTATTATATTAATCTATCAAAGGACAATTATAAATTGGGAGGTTCTTCATTTGCCCAAGTGATGAACAAAATAGGCAATGAGGCACCAACGATACATGATTCGGCTTATGTGAAGACTGTATTCAACACCATGCAGCAGATTATTCGAAATGGCCAAATCCTTGCTGGTCATGATGTTGCTTCCGGTGGATTGATTACCACTTTGCTGGAAATGTGTTTTAGCGATGTTGATTTAGGTGCAGAATTAGACCTCTCTCTTTTAGGCGAAAAGGACAGCATCAAACTTTTATTCGCTGAAAATGCCGGGATTGTTTTCCAGGCAAAAGATGATGCTATCATCGATATTTTAGGTGATGTCAATATCGATGTCAAAAAGATTGGTGAAGTTATTGGCGAATCCAGATTAACCGTTAAGAATAACGGTATGGAATTAGGCCTGAATATTTCCGCTCTCAGGGATACTTGGTTCAGAACTTCATATTTGTTGGATAAAAAGCAAACAGCAAGCGGATTGGCCAAAAATCGTTATGAAAATTATAAGAATCAAGCACTACACTATAAATTCCCCCTTCTTTTTAATGGGAAACTAAAATCTGTCACTTCGAGCGCAGGAGAGAAGCCAAAAGCAGCAATCCTTAGAGAAAAGGGAAGCAATTCAGAACGCGAAATGGCCAATGCCATGTATTTGGCAGGTTTCGACGTCAAGGATGTTCATATGACAGATTTAATCTCGGGTCGAGAGACCTTGGAAGATATTCAGTTCATTGGTGCGGTTGGTGGGTTTTCCAACTCAGATGTGTTGGGTAGTGCCAAAGGCTGGGCCGGAGCATTCAAATACAATGAAAAGGCCAATACGGCGCTAAAAAAATTCTTTGCCCGCCCCGACACCTTATCAGTAGGCATTTGCAACGGTTGTCAATTGTTCATGGAACTGGACTTGATAAATCCCGAACATGAAACACATGGTAGATTAACCTACAATGATTCAAATAAACATGAGAGCAATTTTACGTCGGTTAAGATACAAGAGAACAATTCGGTGATGCTTTCCTCAATGGCAGGCACAACTTTAGGGGTATGGATTTCCCATGGTGAAGGTAAATTCAGTTTACCACATTCAGAGGGTCTATATGACATCGTTGCCAAGTACGGTTATGCCGAATATCCTGCAAATCCCAATGGCAGCGATTTCAATACGGCCATGCTATGTGATAAGACAGGACGTCATTTGGTAACCATGCCACATATAGAACGTTCTATTTTCCCATGGAACTGGGCCCACTACCCAGCACATACCGACGATAAAGTATCACCTTGGTTAGAGGTATTTGTGAACGCAAGAAAGTGGGTGGAAACCCATAAAGAATAACGCTTTTAACAATGTTAATCGAAAGTTAGGCAAGAAAGTTCAAATTTTAAAATTACTATGCGACGACTATATTTTGTTTTGATTTTGGCACTGGTTACCGGTAGCTGCACGGAAAAAAACAGGACTTTTTCACCTTCTGAGGTTTCTATAATTCCCAATCCCGTAGAACTTATTTTATCCGAAGAGTCGTTCGCCTTTAAAATTGGTCAAACCATATCGGTTGAAAATGATGAACAAAAATCAGTAGCGGAATACCTTGTGAAAGCACTTCGTAAAACTACCGGTATTGATTTGAAGACAATAGATCTAGAACCCCAGGCCTCAATAGTGTTTGCCGAGGTTAAAGATTTACTGCCTGAAGCCTATGCATTAAAAATAACCCCACAGCAAATTGTAATTGAGGCAAATGACGCGGCAGGATATTTTTACGGGGTACAATCCATATTCCAATTATTGACTGAGGACAATGCGACTTCTACTTCGAAAACCAAATGGCTCGTACCCTCTGTTGCTATTAAAGATAAACCAAAGTTCGGATGGAGGGCTTATATGCTTGATGAAGGTCGATATTTTCAAGGTGAGGAATTCGTAAAATTGATGCTGGATCAAATGGCCCTTTTAAAAATGAATATTTTTCATTGGCATTTGACTGATGATGGCGGATGGCGGATTGAAATCAAGAAATACCCCAAATTAACCGAAATAGGGTCCCATAGATCTGATAGTGAGATCGGAACTTGGAAAAGCGGTAAGCTCATGGGCAAACCCCATGGTGGTTTTTACACCCAAGAACAAATAAAGAATATTGTTGCCTATGCCGCTGAGAGACATATTACCATAGTTCCAGAATTTGAGATGCCGGGTCATGCCAGTGCAGCCATTGCCTCCTATACTTGGCTGGGCACAGCTGGTAAGGATATTGAAGTGCCGATTGTTTTTGGAAGACATTACGATAATTATGATGTTACCAAACCAGAGGTTCTCCAATTTACAAAGGATGTGCTTACTGAACTGTTCGAATTATTTCCGTCCAAAGTAATACACATTGGCGGCGACGAAGTCGGATATAAAATTTGGGAAGAATCCGAACATGTGCAAGAATATATGAAAGCCAATGGCATTAATACCCCAGTGGATCTCCAAATTGGTTTTATCAATGATATTTCAAAATTCATAGAACAGAATGGAAGGCGAATGATGGGTTGGAATGAAATTATGGGGAAAAATATCCATCAAGGGTTCGAAGAGAAAAAAGACGATAAGGAAGCCGAAACCGAATTGGCCAAAAACGTAGTTGTCCATTTTTGGAAAGGTAGCTTGGAATTGGCAACCGAAGCTGCCAAAAAAGGCTATGGTATAGTAAATTCCCTCCATAGTGAAACCTATTTGGATTATTCCTATGAGGATATTGACTTGGAAAGGGCGTATAACTTCAATCCTATTCCTGAAGGATTAGACGAAGAATATCACAAAAACATATACGGTTTAGGTTGCCAAATGTGGACAGAGTGGACACCAACCATCGATGATGTCGCATACCAAACTTTTCCACGGATTGCAGCCTATGCAGAAGTAGGATGGACTGCTCCAGAAAATAAGGATTTCAATGCCTTTAAAGCGGCTTTGGACAAATTACAACTTCATTGGGATGCAATGGGTATACCCTATGCGAGAATTACAGAATAATGAATCTGTTACTTTTTGGAGTAGTCTGTATATATAGCCCGTTCAAAGGCTTCCCAATGTTCAGCCTTCATCCTATCGGGTGTAAACAAACAAATACCCGTAGCACCATTTTCCATAGACCCCCTTATAGCAGTTTCTATTTCCGATGGCAATAGGCCATGGTTTTCAGGATCATTCTCATTAGTCTTGTTTTCAGGATTTGGGCAGATGAACAATCCACTATAAATGGGTATTGAGCCATTCACGGCCTTGACCTCTTCATTAGTTACCGTCCCCACCCATTCAGCATCCTTTAAATAGAAATCATTATAATTCATGGGATAGACAGCATCCAAGTCCCATTTATTCCATTCTTGTCGCACCAATTTCTTGGCAATGGAAGGACCTGGAAAAACCGCTGCATTGAGTACCTTGCCTTCTTTATGTACCACTTTGGATAAACGATTTACCATATTTGTAATCAAATCATATCGAAACTGCTTCCATTCCCGTACTTGAGATGGATCTTCAACCGTCTTGATATCTATTCCTGATTTTTTCTTGAAATCAGATGTGCAGGCATCGCAATAGCAGTAATCGTATTCCGGGAATTCCTGATCCATCACCAATCCGTATTTATCCCAAAGACCTTCCGCTAGAATTACATCCGGAAAACGAATATAATCCAAATGAATACCATCTACTTCCTCTACTGCAGCAACACGTCCATATAAATCGGACAAAAACTCATACGTTCCTTCCTTATTGGGACACAAAAATTTATAGTAATCCACATAAGCAGGTTTATCAAAAGCCGATTCACCCTTACGGTTATGTGCATAAAGCTCCTTGTCAATTTTCGGGTTCTCCCCCTGCACCATAGTTGGTATCCAAGTATGGAATTCCATTCCAGCTTCCTTCACCAAGGCACCAACGCGCTTATAGGTTTCAGGGTTTTGTCCTCCATTGTACATTAAACCATCTATTCCTTTGGCTTTAAAATCCCTGAATTTAGCTTTTAACTCAAGATCGGTTGCATCACCAGGACCACCTGTCCATGCATAAACAGGTATTTTGGTTCGCTCTTCTGAACAAGAAACCATGGTCAAAACAGCTATACAAATCACTAAAAACCTTTTCATACTATCATATTTATGATTGGAACATTGAACGTACCAAAAATATCGCTTTTTAATTTAAATTTTAGCCCAACAACAAATCTGAATATCCGAACAACATGCTTTGGTTCCTTTGCGCAAACCTAAATGTCCAAAGTGTGATAAAATAACCTTTGGCAGCATATTGTCATTTCATATTTGGGTATTTTACCATTCTCATTTTAGAATTCCGTCTGCTTTTCCTATTTTGCAATAACCTATCAGAAACTAAGTATGCAAAAAATTACCCGATTATTTGACTTTCCGTATTATCAATTAGAAAAATACAATCTAGAAAAATCACTCATCAGCAAGGACAATGGTAAGTGGATTGCTACATCTACCCAGGAATACATTGATAAGGCCAATGCCATAAGTCGGGGGCTACTGCGATTGGGTGTAGCCAAGAATGATAAGATAGCCGTTATTTCCATGACAAACAGAACAGAATGGAATATAGTGGATATTGGAATTTTACAGGTTGGTGCTCAAAATGTACCTATTTACCCTACAATTTCGCAACAAGATTATGAATATGTCTTAAAACATAGTGAGTCTAAATATTGCTTTGTTTCATGCACCGAAGTCCTAGATAAAATCAATGAAATAAAAAGCAATGTCCCATCCTTGAAGGAAGTGTTTTCTTTTGATGAAATTGACAATTGCAAAGATTGGAATGAGGTTCTAAAATTAGGTGCGGACAAGGCCAATCAAGCCGAAGTTGAGGAAAGAAAGGATAATGTAACGCCAGATGATTTAGCAACACTAATATATACCTCGGGAACCACTGGTCGCCCCAAGGGGGTAATGCTTTCCCATAATAATGTGGTTAGCAATGTTATTGAAAGTGAAAAAAGAGTGCCCTTGCATAAAGGTGAATCAAAGGCATTGAGTTTTCTTCCCGTTTGCCACATTTTCGAGCGTATGATGCTTTATCTCTACCAATATTGCGGTATTGAAATCTATTTTGCCGAATCTTTGGAAAAAATGACAGACAACTTGAAGGAAGTAAGGCCTAATGTAATGACTGCGGTGCCTAGACTGTATGAAAAGATGTATGATAAAATCGTTGCCAAAGGCAGTGAGCTTAAAGGTATTAAGAAAGCGCTATTCTTCTGGGCCATTGATGTGGGTCTAAAATATGAACCCTATGGTGCAAATGGATGGTTATACGAGAAAAAACTAAAACTTGCCCGTAAGCTTATCTTTAGCAAATGGCAAGTGGCGCTGGGTGGTAATCTAGAGCTTATGGTATCAGGTAGTGCCGCATTGCAACCAAGATTGACTCGCATTTTTTCAGCAGCCGAAATGCCTATCATGGAAGGTTACGGACTTACAGAAACTTCACCTGTAATATCGGTCAACGACAGACGAGGTGGTGGTTTTAGAATAGGAACTGTTGGTAGGGTCATAGAGAATGTAGAAGTGAAAATTGCTGACGATGGCGAGATTCTGGCCAAGGGTCCAAACATTATGCAGGGGTATTACAAAGACCCAGAAAAGACTGCGGAAGTAATGACTGGAGACTTTTTTCATACCGGCGATATAGGTGAGATTGATATTGATGGTTTTTTAAAGATTACAGACCGCAAAAAAGAAATGTTCAAAACCTCGGGAGGCAAGTATGTTGCCCCTGCATTGATTGAGAATCAATTAAAACAGTCGCGTTTTATAGAGCAGATAATGGTCGTGGGTGAAGGAGAGAAAATGCCTGCAGCGCTGATCCAGCCAGACTTTGAGTTTCTAAAGGAGTGGGGTAAAAGACATGATTTGGATTTTGACAATATGTCAAATGTCGTTTCTAATGAAAAAGTAATGGCCCGGTATCAGGAAGAAGTGGATCATGCCAATGCCAATTTTGCCAAATGGGAAAAAGTAAAACAATTTAGATTAACACCTGATGCATGGACCATAGACGGTGGCCACTTAACCCCCACCATGAAACTTAAAAGAAAGGTTATTAAAGAAATATACCTGGACTTGTACAATGATATCTACAAGCACTAGGTAATAATCCTTGGCAATTAGCACTTTGTTGCCCTTCATATTTGTAATAAATTAGTATTGATTCTCCGGTCATCAACATACCCATTTACCAGAGGCGTATTACTCTTCTTGGCAATCTAGCAATCCAATATTCTACTAGAACAAATGGCCTTTATATTTTTTTTTATTTATTATGCATGCATAATATATTTTCATATCTTTGGGAATCAATATGTCCCATATGAAAGAAATTACCATAGATTATGTGCTTAGAGCCACTTGGCAAGCCGTAGCTAGAATGTACAATGAAGAGGCTAAAGGTTTTGGTTCTACCATGGCCGTTGGGTTTACCCTATTAAGCATCGACCCTAAGATAGGAACGCCCTCGACTGCTTTGGGCCCTAAAATGGGTATGGAAGCCACAAGCCTATCTAGGATTTTGAAAAGTATGGAAGAAAAAGGGTTAATAGAACGTAAACCCAATCCCGATGATGGCAGGGGTGTTCTTATTCATCTTACCGATTTTGGTCTGGAAAAGAGAATAGATTCCAAGGATGCGGTGCTTAAATTCAATGATACTGTAAGAGAGAATGTGGTCCAAGAGAAGCTAGATTGCTTTTTCGAAGTAATGGAGACCATTAATAAACTCATAATCGATAAAAGTATTTTCACTAAAGATTCAACAACTAATTAATACCGCCTAAATTTAGATGAACAAGCATATTAAAAAAGTAGCAGTAATTGGCTCAGGAATCATGGGCAGTGGTATCGCATGCCATTTCGCCAATATTGGGGTCGAGGTTTTATTGCTTGATATTGTTCCAAGGGAACTTGATGAAAAAGAAAAGTCCAAAGGCTTAACATTAAATGATAAGGCGGTTCGCAATCGCCTTGTCAATAATTCACTGGTGGCCGCATTAAAGTCGAAGCCATCACCTATCTACCATCAAAAATTCGCCCAGCGTATATCTACCGGAAATCTTGAAGATGATATTTCAAAAGTTTCTGAGGTAGATTGGATTATTGAAGTAGTGGTCGAACGACTCGATATCAAAAAAACGGTATTCGAGAACCTTGAAAAACATAGAACGCCAGGAACACTTATCACATCAAACACATCGGGCATCCCGATTAAATTTATGTCCGACGGGCGAAGTGATGATTTTCAGAGACATTTCTGCGGTACCCACTTCTTTAACCCTGCCAGGTATTTAAAATTGTTCGAAATAATCCCGGGACCAAAAACCGATCCCGAAGTCCTTGATTTTCTAAACGTATATGGCGAACAGTTCTTGGGCAAAACTTCTGTAATAGCTAAAGACACCCCAGCGTTTATTGGAAATCGTGTCGGAATTTTCAGTATTCAAAGCCTGTTTCATATGGTAAAGGAACTTGGAATGACGGTCGAAGAGGTAGATAAGTTAAGCGGTCCCGTAATCGGCAGGCCAAAGTCAGCAACCTTTAGAACTGTAGATGTTGTTGGACTAGACACTTTAGTACATGTGGCCAACGGCTTGTACGAGAATTGTTCAGATGATGAAAAGCACGAGCTTTTTAAATTACCTGATTTTATCTCTACAATGATGGAGAATAAATGGTTGGGAAGTAAAACCGGACAAGGGTTTTATAAAAAAATAAAAGGAAAAGGAGGTAAAAGCGAAATCCTGACTTTGGATTTGGATACGATGGACTATCGATCAAAAAAAAGTGCCAAATTCGCAACCCTCGAATTAACCAAGACCATTGACAAGGTAGTTGACAGGTTTAATATACTTGTTGGCGGTAAAGATAAAGCAGGGGAATTCTATAGAAAGAGTTTCGCTGCTTTATTTGCTTATGTATCCCACAGAATCCCTGAAATAACCGATGAATTATATAAGATAGATGATGCCATGAGAGCTGGTTTTGGTTGGGAACATGGACCTTTTCAAATTTGGGATGCCGTAGGACTGAAACAAGGTTTGGCTATTATGAAAGATGAAGGCCAGGAACCTGCACCTTGGATCAACGAGATGATTGAAGCCGGTGTGGATTCATTCTACACGATACAAGAGGGAGCTGCTTATTTCTACGACATACCAAGCAAATCCACTGCAAAAATACCAGGACAGGATGCATTCATCATCTTGGATAATATTAGAACATCCAATGAAGTATTCAAAAATAGTGGATGCATTATTGAAGATCTTGGCGATGGGATTTTGAATATTGAATTCCAGTCCAAAATGAACACCATCGGAGGTGATGTACTTGCTGGTTTGAATAAGGCCATCGATATAGCCGAAAAGGACTTTCAAGGATTGGTAGTTGGTAATCAAGCCCCTAATTTCTCAGTAGGTGCCAATATTGGCATGATTTTTATGATGGCCGTTGAGCAAGAATATGATGAAATCAATATGGCAATCAAATTGTTTCAGGATACAACAATGCGTTTGCGCTATTCATCTATACCAACTGTTGTAGCACCTCATGGCATGTGCTTGGGAGGTGGGTGTGAATTGGCCTTACATGCCGATAAGGTGGTGGCTGCTGCAGAATCCTATATGGGGTTGGTTGAATTTGGGGTTGGCGTAATACCAGGTGGTGGTGGTTCCAAGGAATTTGCTTTGCGTGCCGCCGACACTTTCAAAAAGAACGATGTGGAACTTAATGTGCTTCAGGAATATTTCTTGACCATTGGCATGGCAAAAGTGTCTACATCGGCCTATGAGGCATATGATTTGGGAATTCTGCAAAAAGGAAAGGATATTGTCGTTGTAAACAAGGACAGACAAATCGCAACGGCAAAGGCACATGCAAAATTAATGGCAGAGGCTGGTTATACACAACCTGTTAGACGTAAAGATGTAAAAGTACTCGGAAAACAGGCTTTGGGCATGTTCTTGGTCGGTACTGATGCTATGGAAGCTAGTCACTATATAAGTGAACACGACCATAAAATTGCTAACAAATTGGCCTATGTAATGGCTGGTGGTGATTTGTCCGAACCCACTTTGGTCAGTGAACAATATCTATTGGATATCGAAAGAGAGGCTTTTTTAAGTCTGTGCACTGAACGTAAGACGTTGGAACGAATTCAGCATATGTTGAAAACCGGGAAGCCGTTGAGAAATTAGATATGAGAATTGAGACGTTAGATATTAGATTTAAATATTAAACCACTATGCACAATTTTCAGGAATTAATTATTTGGCAAAAAGCAATGGACTTAACCGAAGACCTATATCGGTTATCGGCTTCGTTTCCTAAAGAAGAAAAATACGGATTGACGAGTCAAATCGGGAGAAGTGCCATTTCTGTTCCTCCAAACATTGCAGAGGGGGCGGGCCGAAATACCGACGGGGAGTTTAAGAACTTTCTGGGAATAGCAAGTGGTTTATCAAACGAGTTGTTTTCTCAACTGCCGTTATCTCATAGACTTGACTTAGTTCCCGAAAAAAAAGTTGCGCCCATCCTGAATAACCTCATTGAAATTCAGAAAATAAATTATTCTTTAATCAAAAAATTCTCAAAGTGAGAAATCTAAAGTCTTATAGCTCACTTCTAAAATCTTTCAAATGAAACAAGCATATATAGTAAAAGCGTATCGAACTGCAGTTGGTAAAGCACCTAAAGGAGTATTTCGTTTTAAAAGAACAGATGAGTTGGCAGCGGAGACCATTGAATACATGATGAAAGAGATGCCAGGTTTTGACAAAAAACGTATCGATGATGTCATTGTTGGCAATGCAATGCCCGAAGGTTCCCAAGGATTGAATATGGCCCGTTTGATTTCATTAATGGGATTGGATATTATTGATGTTCCCGGGGTTACGGTTAATCGATTTTGTTCGTCAGGTATTGAAACCATAGGAATTGCCACGGCAAAAATCCAAGCGGGAATGGCCGATTGTATCATTGCCGGTGGTGCTGAAAGCATGAGCGCTGTACCTATGACCGGCTATAAAACCGAACTGAACTATGATCTGGTAAATTCGGGTCATGAGGATTATTATTGGGGTATGGGAAATACAGCAGAAGCGGTCGCCAATGAGTTTAAAGTGTCTCGCGAAGATCAAGACGAATTTGCCTACAACTCGCATATGAAAGCCTTGAAGGCACAAGCTGAAAATCGTTTTCAAGATCAAATTGTTCCCATTGATGTTGAGCAGACATATATTGATGAAAACGGTAAAAAAGCGGTAAAAAAGTATACAGTGACCAAGGACGAAGGACCGCGAAAAGGAACTTCCGTTGAAGTATTGAACAAACTTAGACCCGTATTTGCGGCAGGAGGCAGCGTAACTGCTGGAAATTCATCGCAAATGAGTGATGGCGCGGCCTTTGTATTGGTAATGAGCGAAGAAATGGTAAAAGAGCTGAATTTGGAGCCCATTGCGCGTTTGGTCAATTACGCCGCGGCAGGTGTTGAACCAAGAATCATGGGAATTGGACCTGTAAAAGCCATTCCGAAGGCATTGAAACAAGCCGGTTTAAAACAAGAGGATGTGGAACTCATAGAGTTGAATGAGGCATTTGCATCCCAGTCACTTGCGGTCATTAGGGAATTGAATCTTGATCCAAATATTATAAATGTAAATGGTGGTGCCATAGCATTAGGACATCCATTGGGCTGTACCGGGGCTAAATTATCTGTCCAATTATTTGATGAAATGAGAAAACGTGACATGAAAGGAAAATATGGTATGGTCACCATGTGTGTAGGAACCGGACAAGGTGCAGCGGGGATTTACGAATTTCTTAATTAGGGGCTAGACACTAGAGTCAAGAATCAGGACGAATGGGCAGACACAACTTTAAAAAACTCAAGATTTGGGAAGCAGGGATTTCTATAGTATCGGATACATATCGCATGGTCAAAAATTCTCCCGAAGTTGAAAAGTATAATTTGGTTTCCCAGTTAATTAGATGTGCTGTTTCCATCCCTTCAAATATTGCTGAGGGCACGAGCAAATCGACAGATAAACATCTGAACAAATATATCGAGATTAGCTTGGGCTCTGCTTTTGAATGGGAAACCCAATTAATCATAGCTCACAATGAAAGTTACATTTCCAATGAGGAATTTGAGCTTTTAGAAAATAAAATTCAACAATTACAAAAAATGATATCAGGGTTTCAAGGCAAACTAAATCTCTAGTCTTGTTTCTTGGTTCACGATTCTTTAATCTTACAAAATATGAGTACTGAAACAAAAAACACAGAACTACTTCGAGGCGGGCAGTTCCTCGTTAAAGAAACAAAATGTGAAGACGTTTTCACCTTAGAGGATTTATCCGAAGAGCAGCGCATGATGCGCGATAGCACAAAGGAATTCGTAGATCGCGAACTTTGGGCACATTGGGAACGCTTCGAAAAGAAAGACTATGCCTATACCAAAGAATGTATGCGTAAGGCGGGGGAATTGGGACTATTGTCCATTGCTGTACCTGAAGCGTATGGAGGAATGGGAATGGGCTTTGTTTCTACCATGTTGGTCTGCGATTACATTTCCGGGGCAACAGGTTCATTCAGCACTGCATTTGGGGCCCATACGGGTATTGGAACCATGCCTATAACCCTTTATGGTACAGAAGAACAAAAGCAGAAATACATCCCCAAATTAGCCTCTGGAGAGTGGTTTGGAGCGTATTGCCTAACCGAACCCGGAGCTGGTTCTGACGCCAATTCGGGGAAAACAAAAGCAGTGTTATCCGAAGATGGGAAATATTACTCCATGACTGGGCAGAAAATGTGGATATCAAATGCCGGTTTTTGCAATATATTCATTGTTTTCGCTCGTATAGAAGACGATAAGAACATCACCGGATTTATTGTTGAAAACGACCCCGAAAATGGAATTTCTATGGGGGATGAAGAAAATAAATTGGGAATCCACTCCTCCTCTACCCGTCAGGTATTCTTTAGCAATACCAAGATTCCTGTCGAAAACCTGCTTTCTGAGCGTGGCAACGGATTTAAAATCGCCTTGAATGCCCTGAACATTGGTAGAATCAAATTGGCCGCCGCTTGTTTGGAAGCACAACGTCGCGTAATTGGCGAAGCCGTTAAATATGCCAATGAAAGAATTCAATTCAAGACGCCTATTATTAATTTTGGAGCTATTAAGGCTAAAATTGCAACCATGGCCACAAATACATATGCAGGGGAATCTGCATGTTATAGAGCTGCAAAAAACATTGAGGACAGGATTGCCCTTCGTGAAGCCAGTGGCAACTCGCATCAAGAAGCAGAACTAAAGGGTATTGAAGAATACGCCATTGAATGTTCCATTCTTAAGGTGGCCGCTTCAGAAGACGTACAAAGTACCACTGATGAAGGGGTACAAATATTTGGTGGAATGGGCTTTAGTGCCGATGCACCCATGGAGAAGGCATGGAGAGACGCCAGAATATCCCGTATTTATGAAGGTACCAATGAAATAAACCGAATGTTGTCTGTAGGCATGTTGGTCAAAAAGGCCCTGAGAGGACATGTGGATCTTTTAGGACCCGCTACCAAAGTGGGTGAGGAATTAATGGGTATTCCTTCTTTTGATGCTCCTGACTTTTCAGAGTTATTTTCAGAAGAAAAGGATTTGATCGCTAGGCTTAAGAAAGTATTCTTAATGGTTGCCGGTAGCGCCGTTCAAAAATTTGGAATGGAATTGGAGAAACACCAACAATTGATGCTGGCAACCTCTGATATTCTTATAAAAATCTATATGGCCGAATCTACCCTATTAAGAGCGGAAAAGAATGCAAAACGTTTTGGGGAAGAAGCCCAAGCTGCACAAATCGCCATGGCCAAACTCTATGTATACAATGCTACAGAAATTGTAATAACCAAGGGAAAGGAAGCCATTATTTCTTTCACTGAAGGCGATGAACAACGCATGATGCTAATGGGGCTCAAACGCTTCACAAAATATACAAATAACCCTAATGTAATAGCCTTACGTACTCAGATTGCCGATAAGGTTGCTGCTGATAACGGTTACACCTTTGACTAATTCAGATTGAAACTTTTGAAAATTCAGAAGCAAAGGCCGCTCCAAATGGAGCGGCTTTTTTAGTTTATTTTTAGAGGTTGCACCCATCCTAAAATTGGGGAGGTAATGAAATAGTCTGGATTTCCGCTATTGCATCCACACTTTCAAAAACCTATTTTAGTACTATGAAAAATAACCTTCTTCGGCAGGCCTATTCCCCAGAAGATTTCAGGAAACGTGGGCATCGATTAGTTGATGAATTGGCCGACCATCTGGATAATACCTTAAATGAAAAATCTGAAAAGGTCATTCAATGGAACTTACCGGAAGACGAATATATCTTTTGGAAGGATTTCATGAAAGATGGGGATGAAACCAAACTATTTCCTGAAATTCTAAAACATACAACCCATGTCCACAATCCAAGATACATAGGTCATCAGGTAAGTCCACCAGCACCTCTGGGCTCACTTGCCGGACTCATAAGTTCTTTGTTGAATAACGGGATGGCCGTTTACGAAATGGGAATGGCCCCATCAGCAATTGAACGCATCATTACCGAATTCATATGTGCCAAAATAGGGTACGACGAAAATTCTCGGGGCTTTTTGACTTCCGGGGGCACTTTGGCCAACTTAACTGCATTACTTTCTGCAAGAAAGGCCAAAGTACAGCATGACGTTTGGAATAAGGGCCATCATCAGGATCTGGGTATCATGGTCTACGAAGAGGCCCATTATTGTGTAGACAGGGCCGCCAAAATAATGGGATTGGGAGAAAAGGGAATCATTAAAATCCCTGCCACCTCCAACTTTAATATGGACATTTCGGTCCTGGAGGAATATTACCAGAAAGCCGTAAAAAAGGGGATTAAGGTATTCGCGATAGTCGGTAGTGCACCAGCAACAGCTGCGGGTATCTATGACGATTTGGGTGCCATTGCAGCCTTTGGCAAAAAACATGATTTATGGTTTCATGTTGATGGTGCCCACGGAGGTGCCTCGATATTCTCGTCCAAATATCAACATACGGTAAAAGGAATCGATCAGGCCGATTCTGTTGTGATCGATGGTCATAAAATGATGATGATGTCTACGATTACCACTGCCCTATTATACAAGGACGGGAACCACTCCCATACTACTTTTAGCCAAAAAGCAGATTATTTGTTGGGACAATCCGAAGATGAGGATTGGTACAATCTCGCCAAAAGGACTTTTGAATGTACAAAGACCATGATGAGCATTCAATGGTATACAATATTGAAAACCTATGGAGCGGGTATTTTTGACGAATATGTGACCACCTTGTATGATTTGGGGCATCAATTCGGTGAAATGATCAAGAATAACCCACAATTCGATTTAGCCGTTAAACCCATGTCCAATATCGTTTGCTTTCGATTTATAAATGATTCATTAAGCGTACTAGAGTTGAATAAAATCAATGAACATATACGGCAGCGCCTTTTAGAGAATGGAGAGTTCTATATCGTACAGACCAAATTAGGGGCTATCCATTATTTAAGGACGACCATCATGAATCCGTTTACCACCAAGGAGCATTTGAATAGATTGCTTGAAAGGATAAGGGCGATTGCAAATTAAATACAATGCATCAACAGTGAATTCCCCCTTTGAAGGGGAATTTCTCCCAACCAATCAGAAACGAGAATTATTTCCTATCGCATTGATTCAAGAATCCTCTCCTCGGTATGTTTGGTCGAGAAATTAATCGCACACTCAATCAAGGCCAAGTGGGAATAAGCCTGTGGAAAATTCCCAAGCAGTCTTTTTGTCTTAAAATCAATGTCTTCGCTAAACAAGCCCAAATGGTTACTATAACTCAGTAATTTCTCAAAATGCACCATAGCTTTTTCTTCCTCACCTATCTTGAACAAACTATTGATAAACCAAAAAGTACAGAGGGTAAAGGATGATGAGGGTAAGCCAAAATCATCTTTGTTTTTGTACCGATACAAGAGGCCATCATTGCTCAAATCTTTTTCAATCGCCAGAACGGTTCGAACAAATTTGGGGTCTTTGGCATGAATAAATCCATACGTTTCCATAAGAAGCACGGAAGCATCTAAATGCGTAGAGCCATACGATTGGGTGAAGGCATTCACCTCATCATTCCATGAGTTTTCGTGAATATCCCTTTTAATTTCTTGCTCAAGTTTAGTCCATGCTTCAATTTTTCGTGTTTTCTTAAGAATCCTGGCAACTTTAATTGCCCTATCAATAGCGACCCAACAGAGCACTTTCGAAAATGTAAAATGCCTGTCCTCTTCCCTAAACTCCCATATACCTTTATCCGGTTCTTGCCAGTGACGGGATACAATCCAGACAATCCCCTTGGTAATCCCCCAAAGTTCTTCGCCATTATCTATGTTAGTACTGAATTTTGCAAGTTGGGCATAAATGACATCCATTAAAATACCGTAGATATCGTTCTGTTTCTGCTTATATGCTGCATTACCTATACGAACCGGCTTAGATCCTTTGTAACCACTTAAGTGGTCTAAAGTTTCCTCGGTCAATTTCTTTTTCTTGTTGATTCCGTACATAATCTGCAATTTCTCATCCTTATCGGGAATCAAATCAATAATGAACTGCAAATATCTGCTCGCTACATTCTTGTGGCCCAAATCACCCATAACCTTTATAACCATAGAGGCATCCCTTATCCAACAGAACCGATAATCCCAATTTCTGACCTCTCCGATAGTCTCGGGAAGCGAAGTGGTAACGGCGGCCAAAACCGCACCTGTTTTATCGTAGCTCAACAATTTTAAGGTTATGGCACTGCGTACTATTTCCTTATTGTACCTTCTATACGTAGGGGTTCTATTGGTCCAGTTTAACCAGTACACTTTGGTACGTTCCAGATCCAAATAGATTTTTCTTGATGTTGGTTGTAGGATCTTTTCGTTATAACCCAAAAGAAAATAACCATTCTCGGTCAACTCCAACTCCCTACCTTCAACGACTGCATTCTTATTGAATGAGGTATACAGAAAAATAGTATCGAACTTCACCGTATGGGTAAGACTAACGATGAAATTTCGTTTTACATAGGTAGAAGTCTCTCCCAAAGCGTACTCAAGTTTAGGATTGTAATGTACTCTGAATTTAGGTTTGCCTTTTATATACCGAACATGCCTGACCAATTCTGGAGGTGCATGGTAGGCCCCATTTTCATCGTAGTATCTCGGCATAAAATCATGAAGTTCAAAAATATTTTTACCATCTGAGAATTTGGTGATCAATACGGCAGTGTTCTTTTTATAACGTTGTTTGATCTTATAATCATCCGAAACCACTATTTCAAAGCTACCCCCGATTTTCTCGTCCAATAACTTGGCAAAGACCGAAGATGAATCAAACTCAGGAAGGCAGCACCAATCTATAGATCCGGTTTTAGATACCAAAGCCGCACTCCTACAATTTCCAATAATTCCGTAATCAAGATTGTCCATACTTTAAATATCCGCTAAAAGTCTTTTAATAGTTGGTTTTGCGATGCAATTTGACGAAATTTAGAGAAACTAATGTCAAAAACCAGCTAAAATCATCCACTTTATGGGCAAAACTATCATAATCTCAAATAGACTCCCTGTACAATTACAAATTAGCAACGGAACGATCACGGCGATACCAAGTGTCGGAGGCCTGGCAACGGGCATGAAATCTGTACATTCCGGCGGTGATAGTCTTTGGATTGGATGGAGCGGTCTTACCGATGAGGAAATCCCTGATGACATTGCCCCAAAAATAGATTCGGCCTTAGCTGAACATGGGTCCTCGAAAGTCAACTTGACATCGGCCGAGGTTGATGGTTTCTATTTTGGTTTCAGCAATAGGACCATTTGGCCGTTGTTCCATTATTTTTTGGAATACTCCGAATTTGAATTGAAGAGTTGGGAAATTTATAAAGCGGTAAACCAAAAATTTGCGGATGCCATTTTAGAGAAGGCCGGTGAAGACGATACCATCTGGGTGCATGATTACCAATTGATGCTGGTCCCACAAATGGTTAGGGCAAAACGCCCAAACATTTCAATAGGTTTCTTTTTACACATTCCTTTCCCATCTTTTGAGATATTCAGGACCCTACCTTGGCGTAAGGAAGTGCTTGAAGGCTTACTGGGCGCTGATTTAATAGGATTTCACATATACGATTACGAACGTCATTTTTTGAGCTCGGTTCGAAGGTTATTGAGGCTCGAGGTAAGTTTCAACGATATCTATCGGGACAACAGAATAATAAAGGTCGATTCGTTCCCTATGGGCATCGACTACAAAAAGTTCAGTGATGCTGCAAAAGCGCATGAACAGAATACGGCCGATCAGCAATCGGACCTTCAGCAAAGGCTTAACAACCACAAGCTTTCTACACCAGATGCCAAACTGATACTGTCCATTGATCGTTTGGATTACTCCAAGGGTATTGCCAAACGCCTAAACGCCTTTGAATATTTTCTGAACAAATACCCCCAATACAAAGAGAAGGTCCGCTTGATTATCCTAGCCGTCCCCAGTAGATCCAATGTGCCCCAATACCAATTGCTAAAAAAAGAGATTGATGAGTTGGTGGGCAGAATAAATGGGGATTTCTCAACGGTTAGTTGGACGCCCATTTGGTATTTTTACCGTTCGTTGCCTTTTCATAATCTTATAGATTTATATACATCGAGTGATATTGCCTGGTTAACACCCCTACGAGACGGTATGAACCTGGTAGCCAAGGAATACATTGCAACCCGTACGGATAAAACAGGCGTTTTAATTTTAAGTGAAATGGCCGGTTCTGCCAACGAAATGAATGAATCCCTGTTAATCAATCCCAATAATTTCGAACAGATCGCAGATGCCTTGTATCAGGCCATAAACATGCCAAAGGAAGAACAACAAGAACGAAATTCCCATTTACAAAAAAGGTTGGCTAGATATAATGTAGAACAGTGGGCCAATGATTTTATGTCATCGCTACAAGCACAAAAAGATAGAGATGCGGCCAATGTCTCTAAAAAGCTGACTGAACATCGTTTGAACACCATCGTGGAAGATTTTTCAAAAGCCAAGAAAAGGATATTATTTTTAGACTACGATGGCACTTTGGCCGGGTTTCATGTCGACCCGCAAAAGGCAGGCCCTGATAAGGAGTTATATCAGCTATTGGATGCACTGAATAATCAGGAAAATACCGAATTATATCTAGTTAGTGGTCGGGATAAGGATACGTTCACCAAATGGTTCTTACCCAAAAAATACAACATGATCGTAGAACATGGGGTATGGATCTCCCAAAACGGGGAAGACTTTAGAATGCTTGAAAATGTAAAAAATGATTGGATGGAAAAAATTCGTCCGGTACTCGAGTCTTTCGTAGATAGAACCCCAGGTAGTTTTATCGAGGAGAAGAATTATTCTCTGGCCTGGCATTATCGCAAAACGGACCCTGATTTTGGAAACCTCAGGGCCAATGAACTGAACACTGTTTTGACCAGTCTGATCGCCAATGATGATCTTAGTGTTCTCAACGGCAACAAGGTTATGGAAATCAAAAGTAGCAACGTTAATAAAGGGCGCGCTACGGTTCGTGTACTGGGGGAGGGTGATTATGGTTTTGTCTTTGCCATTGGTGACGATTGGACCGACGAATTCATGTTCCAGGAGCTTCCTGAAAGCACGATATCCGTTAAAGTTGGAAGGCAAAAAACCCAAGCCAAGTTTTACGTGGAAAATACCAAAATGGTCAGGGACCTTTTAAAACGATTTTTGGTTTGATAGCTGTAAAGCCCAAACCCTATATTTTACCCGTCATCATTCTATCACAATTTGCGTGCACTTCCTTATGGTTTGCAGGTAATGCCATTATAAACGACCTAACCGAACAAACGGGCTTGGGTATAGAAATTATTGGCTATGTACTGTCTTCCGTTCAATTGGGGTTTATTGTGGGCACCCTTACCTTTGCCCTATTGATGATCGCCGATCGGTTTTCGCCCTCTCGGGTCTTCCTACTGTCGGCCCTATTGGCTGCCATTTGTAATTTCGTACTACTCGTTGAAAACATGACCGTATTGCTTTTGGTCTTCGCGCGCTTTGGTACCGGATTTTTCTTGGCAGGGATTTATCCGGTGGGCATGAAAATAGCGGCAGATTATTATGAAAAAGGACTGGGCAAAGCCTTGGGCTATTTGGTGGGCGCATTGGTCTTGGGTACGGCTTTCCCTTATTTAATCAACGGATCGCAATTGGGTACTGATTATACGCTGGTCATTATGACCACCTCGACCTTGACCCTATTCGGAGGTTTGCTGCTATGGATGTTGGTCCCAAACGGTCCCTACAGAAAACCAAGTACCCAGTTACAATTAAAAGCCGGAGTTTCTCTTTTTAAAATTGCCGGGTTTAGGAGCGCAGCCTTTGGCTATTTTGGCCATATGTGGGAACTCTACGCTTTTTGGGCGTTTACACCGATTGCACTAGGCGTTTTTAATACGACCCAAAACGAAAACATCTCCGTCCCCATATGGACCTTTGTCATTATAGGTCTTGGAGGCATATCCTGTGTGTTGGGGGGTTATTTTTCACAACGATCGGGAAGTAAAAAAGTGGCTTTGGTTGCTTTGATCACTTCTGGGTTTTTATGTTTCCTCTCCCCGCTTTTATTTCAACTCCCAGTACTCTTTTTTTTGACGGCATGGTGTATTTGGGGTATGGCCGTAACTGCAGATTCGCCACAGTTCTCCACCTTAGTGGCCAAGGCCGTACCTACGGAGCTCAAAGGTACAGGGCTCACCTTGGTCAACTGCATAGGCTTCGCCATCAGTATCGTCAGTATTCAATTGCTGCTGGTACTGGTTGAACACATCCCCTCCTCTACCCTCTTTCTACTGCTGGGCATAGGTCCCATCTTGGGGGTTCTAGGGCTACTCAAAAATGGGTCTTAACATTTTTTTATGAACCCATGAATCCATATAAACGTACATTGAAAACTTAATTGACTTCCGATGAAAAAACTGTTGTTTGTCCCTCTTTTGTTCCTTTCGGCTTTGGCCCTGTCCCAAACGGATTCCCGCGTATACGACATAATCGATGCCGTATCGGCAGAGCGTATTGAAGCCGATATAACTACTTTGGCCAATTTTGGCACAAGACATACCCTGAGCGATACCCTATCAAAGACACGCGGTATTGGTGCGGCCAGACGTTGGATCAAAGAGGAATTTGAAAAGACAGCCGCTGCCTGTAACGGGTGTCTAGAAGTGTTTTACCAAAAAGATTTGGTGAAGAAAGGTGATAATGGCCGTATCGTACATGATGTAATGGTTGTAAATGTTGTCGCCATACAACGGGGCAGTAAATACCCCAATCGTTTTATTATTATGAGTGGTGATATAGATTCTCGCGTAAGTGACCCTAACAATTTTACATCAGAATCTCCAGGCGCCAATGATAATGCCAGTGGAATGGCAGGTACCCTTGAAGCGGCCCGCATACTTTCTAACTACCAATTTAACAATAGCATTATCTATGTAGGGTTGTCGGGTGAAGAACAAGGCTTATATGGCGGCAAAGGATTGGCAGCCCATGCAAAGGAAAAAGGCTGGGAGATTATCGGGATTATGAACAATGATATGATCGGTAACATAAAAGGTGTGGATGGGGTCATCAATAACCGGGAGTTTCGGATTTTTTCAGAACCCGTTCCTCCTACTGAAACCAAACAACAGCGCAACGCTCGTAGGTTTTATGGTGGAGAAGTCGATGGAATTTCACGGCAATTGGCCCGCTACGTATATAAGACCACCAAAGCCTATATGCCCGAGATGAACCCAAAGATGATCTATAGATTGGATCGGTTTGGACGCGGCGGACATCACAGACCTTTCAATGATGCCGGTTTTGCAGGAATCCGTATCATGGAAGCTCATGAAAATTACACCCAGCAGCATCAGGATATAAGAACCGAAAATGGCATTTCCTATGGTGATGTTCTAGAACATGTGAATTTTGATTACGCCAGTAAGCTTACTGCGGTCAATGCCATTAATTTGGCATCCATCGCCTGGGCACCCCCAGCACCCAAAGAAGTGAAGATAGGAGGTATTGTAGAACCTTCAGCCCGCTTGTTATGGAGTACCGTCGATGGAGCCATTGGATATAAAATTTACTGGAGGGATACCACAGCCCCTGATTGGGAATACAGTCGCGATGTGGGCAACCTTACCCAATTTACCTTGGAAGGTATAGTTCTTGATAATTATCTGTTCGGTGTATCAGCAGTGGGTACCGATGGTTTCGAAAGCCCCGTGGTTTTCCCAAATGCCATACTAAGGTAAATTCCAATGATAAACTTGGGTTTTGGGTTTTGATGTATTAAATACTATACAATGAAAAATGTTTTTTTAATAGTTCTATTTTGCTTTACCTCCATGGCCTTCAGTCAAAATTTTACTGAGCAAGATACTTTGCGAGGTAGTATTACCCCAGAACGTGCCTGGTGGGACCTGAGTTATTACCATTTGGATATTGAGGTAAAACCCGATGATAAATTCATTTCGGGCACTAACCTCATACGATATACCGTGTTGGAGAAAAAAAAGGTGCTTCAAGTAGACCTTCAGCCACCCCTAAAAATCGAGAAAGTTACCCAAGACGGTAAATCCTTGAAAGTGACTTCCAACGGCAATGCCCATTTCATTAAACTTAAAAAAAAGCAAATGAGAGGGGATTACAACGAAATCGTGGTTCATTACTCCGGTTATCCCAAAGAAGCAGTACGCGCCCCTTGGGATGGTGGTTTTTCTTGGAAAAAGGACGATAACGGGCAACATTTTGTAGCAACAAGCTGCCAAGGTCTTGGTGCCAGTGTCTGGTGGCCGAACAAAGATCATATGTACGACGAGGTAGACAGTATGGCCATCAGTGTTACCGTACCCAAGGGTTTAATGAATGTCTCCAACGGCCGATTACGAAAGGTGGAGGAACATGAACATACTAATACCTACCACTGGTTTGTGGCCAATCCCATCAATAATTATGGGGTAAATGTAAACATTGGGGATTATGTTCATTTCGGGGAAACCTACCAAGGAGAGAATGGGCCTTTGGATATGGATTACTATGTCTTAAAAGACCATCTGGACAAGGCCAAGCAACAGTTTAAACAATCCCCTATGATGATGGAGGCCTTTGAACATTGGTCTGGCCCCTACCCTTTTTATGAGGATAGTTTTAAATTGGTGGAAGTGCCTTATTTGGGCATGGAACACCAAAGCTCCGTGACCTATGGCAACCAGTACCAGAACGGTTATTTGGGCAGGGACCTGTCCGGGACGGGCTGGGGACTCAAGTTTGATTTTATCATCATACACGAAGCGGGGCATGAATGGTTTGCCAATAATATTACGTATACAGATGCTGCGGATATGTGGATCCATGAAGGTTTTACGGCCTATTCCGAAAACCTCTACTTGGATTACCATTTTGGCACGGAGGCCGCGGCCGATTATGTGATCGGTACCCGCGCACGCATTGCCAATGACCGCCCGATGATCGGGCAGTACAACGTGAATAACGAAGGTTCTTCAGATATGTACTATAAAGGGGCCAATATACTGCATACGCTGCGACAACTGATTGAAGACGATGAACAATGGCGCCGTATATTACGTGGACTGAACCAGGAATTCTACCACCAAACGATAAGCTCCGCCCAAGTAGAGGGGTATATCAGCAAACATTTGGGTAAGGATTTAATCGCTTTTTTTGACCAATACCTACGTACGACGGACATTCCACTGTTGGAGTATGCCTTGGAGGGCAAAAAATTAAAATACCGCTATACCCAAATAGTGGCCGGTTTTGATATGCCAGTGCAGCTGCACATTGATGGCGAGCTGCAATGGATCTTCCCCACGGCCGAATGGAAAACCGAAACTTTAGAGCAAATTCCTACCGTTTTGGAAGTGGACCGCAATTTTTACATAGATTCCATCTTTATTGGTAAAAAATAAGAATTAAAAAATCACTGGCTCTGGCCTTGAATATTACTTTTTCTAGAATTATTTGTAAGAAAAAACGAATTACTTTTTTGATTCCGCCCTAGTAATGGTTATCTTAGGGTGACCATTAACCATTATTATGCCCACTATTTTCATAGAACCACTTGTTCACAGAAATGAAGCCCAAATTGCGGTACGTTTTGATTATAATGATCTGATCAAGAGACACATTAAAAAACTGGCCGGGGTACGATGGAGTAAGACCCATAAAGTATTTTATGTAAAACTTACCCATGAGAATAAGCTAAGCCTCTATAACCATCTAAAAGATAAGGGTTGGAAAGTGGATTATAGAGCATTCAAAAAAGTTAAAATATCAAACACTATAGCTCTTAGGGCCACATTGACGGCTGAAAAACAGTCTTTTTTCAATGATTTTAAAAAATATTTGATAGGCAAAAGATATAGTAAAAATACGATTGCCGTCTATGCCGGTTTCGTTTATGAGTTTTTAGTATACCAATGGGGAAAACCTTTGCCAAGGTTAACGAATAAAGATGTTGAGCTTTTTATAACGGATATAATAATAGCGCGTTCCTATGCCATTAGTACCCATAGACAATTGATAAGTGCCCTGAAACAGTTTACGCTCTTCTATCCATTTACAGGTATAACCGACCTTGAATCCAAACGTCCTAAAAAAAGTAAAAGCCTCCCAGCCGTATTGAGCAAGGAAGAGGTCATAGATATAATACGTTGTACTAAAAACTTGAAGCACAGGGCCATCCTGGCCTTGATCTATTCTTGCGGTCGACGCATAGGAGAGTTATTGAACCTAGAATTACGCGATATTGATATAGATCGTGACCAATTGATAGTGAGAAATGGGAAACGGGATTTGGAAGGTCTTCTATAGAAACGTATTTTTAGGTTTCTTTGATGAAAAGAGCATAAGAGATAAACAAGTATCAATAAGGTTAAGTCAAAATATGGTGTAACCTATGTCCCTTTAACTTTGTAAACCATCTGCCTTAACGAACATTTGATAAAATATTATGAGAACTAAATTTTCAATTGCAACGAAATTTCTAATAATTTTAATAATGATGACAGGATGTAAATCTGACAAGTCGGAATACGACAAAATGGTCGAATTTGGACAAAAATATACCGATGCTTGGAATAGCAAACAACCAGAAAAAATGGCTTCTTCATACGCCGAGGATGGAATGCTAACTGTAAACAACGGAACACCAGCTGTTGGAAGAAAACAGTTAGCTGAAACTGCTCAATCGTATATGGAAGCGTTTCCCGATTTGGAATTGACAATGGACAGTCTAACAACTGAAAATGGTACTTACAGATATTATTGGACTTTCAAAGGAACCAATACTGGACCAAATGGAATTGGAAATAAAGTTGATTTCAGCGGATTTGAAGAATGGACAATGAATGACCAAGGACTTGTTCAAAAGTCAATTGGAACTTATGATGCCGAAGATTATGAAACACAACTGAATGGGAATTAAAAAAACTGGCTCTAACACCGTGTATGATTTATACGGCATCGTGGGTTAAGAGGAAGATCTTAATAATATTCATATATTAGTTACACCGAAAATGAGCAGGACACAACCTCGCTCCTTTTCGCACTTCGAATTTTCGCCGTAAACGGTTCATCCGAGCAAAATGCGCTCGGCTGAAATCCGCACAAATCATACACAAACACGTTAGCAGCAATGTTGACTTAACATGTTTAACTAAAAATTATAATTATGTATCGAATTAATTACTTTTTCAAAACCCTATTCTTTTTATTTACCATATTTCTTTTTATATCTTCTAGTACCATCAGCACACTGGATGAAGCA
>JAJRRO010000032.1 GCA_024279425.1 Bacteroidota bacterium
GACGGGGCCCACCCCTTACCATTCCGAACAGGGAAGTTAAGCCCGTCTGCGCCGATGGTACTGCCACACCAGGTGGGAGAGTAGGCCGCCGCCTTTCTCGAGACCCCCTCACAGCTATGTGAGGGGGTCTTTTTGTTTATAAAACCTTCTCTAAATAATCCGTTTGTAACAGGTTGTCACTTGCAGAAATAACATTTTGCACACTTTTTGTATTCGCAAAATAATATCCAATCAGTTTAACTATCTTCAAGCCTTTCAAAACGAAATAAAGAATCGTGAAATGAAGTATAATAGAATTTGTTTTTTTCTAACATTGGCGGCATTGTTAGGGTCCTGTGGTGAGAAAACCACAAGTACGACAGCATTATTGGAAGAAGAACCAATAAAAACATTGCCGTTTACTCAGATTTACTTGAAGGATTTGACTGATTTTCAAAAGACTTCGGGCAATTGGCAAATAATGGGGGATGCCTATGTAGATAGAACTAAAGATAAATCACTTTCTGGATCCACTGGCACTGGAGTATTGATAAATCTTCCAAAGGAAGGAATGAACCAGAACTTGTTTGCCAACGTTGAACATGGAGACATGGAAATAGAACTGGATGTAATGGTGCCGTCAGGCTCTAATTCAGGCCTTTATTTTCAGGGGAGATATGAGATTCAGCTCCTAGATAGTTGGGGGATCAAAGAACCTCAACATAGTGATATTGGAGGTATCTATCAAAGGTGGGACGACACTAGGGAAGAAGGAAAAAGAGGATTTGAAGGCCATCCTCCTCAAGCAAATGCTTCAAAAACACCTGGATTATGGCAACATTTCAAAATTATTTTCCACGCTCCAAAGTTCGATGATTCTGGCGCCAAAATAAAAAATGCATGGTTTGAGGAAGTTCGATTAAACGGTATGCTCCTTCATGAAAATGTCGAAGTTTTGGGCCCAACAAGAGCAGCAGCTTTTGAAGATGAGAAACCAAAGGGACCGTTTATGATTCAAGGTGATCATGGGCCAATAGCCCTTAAAAATATCAAATACAAGTTATATGAGGACAAAGAAGTGTACTTCTCAGATATGACTATGAAGGAATATAAGAGTAATTCTGTGATGTTGCCCAATTTAGATAGTTTAGTTCCGATACGGAAAATTGAAACAGATTCTATTTCTTCGACCATGGCTCTAGGAGAGCGTCCGTCAAAAATTCTAATGTACTCGGGAATGTTGAATATTCCTGATTCAGGGGAGTACATTTTTGATTTTAAAGTGAACCGAGGGGGTGGGCTTTTATTAATTGATAAAGACACAATAGTGAATTTGGACGGTGATTACAATTTGGACTCTTTGGGGTTTGGAAAAACAGCACTTCAAAAAGGAAAGCTTCCGTTTACCTTGATCTACAATAAACATAGGCCTTGGACTAGAGGTTTTAGTTTATATGTCGAAGGGCCGGGATTACAGAAACATCCCTTACATTCGAAAGGATCATTGGACCTTAACCAGGGAAATCCTTCTGAGGAGATTTTTGTTGAAGTTTTAAATGAGCCCATTGCCCAACGTAGCTTTTTAATGCACGAAGGCCGAAAAAGAACCCATTGTATCTCTATAGGTCATCCTCAAGGTATTCATTATTCCTATGACTTGGCATTGGGCTCATTACTTCAAGTATGGAGTGGTAATTTTATAGATGTGACCCAAATGTGGCATTCAAGAGGAGAAAAACAACTAGGGGTTCCTTTAGGTTTTAAGATTTCGTCTCATGGGGATCAAGAATTTACTTTTCTTGACAATGATAAGGCCAGTTGGCCAAATAATTTAACGCCAAATGGCGATGTCAAACAAATGGGTTACGAATTTGATGCGAATGGTATCCCTACATTTATCCATAAGATTAAGGGAACGACTGTAACAAATACGTTTGCGCCTTCAAGTGGTGAAAGAGGCCTTGTACGAACTATTACGACGGATGGCAAACACGATATTTGGCATAAAATTGGAGAAGGAGAGGAGATTAAAAAACTTCCCGATGATACCTACATCATCAACAATGAGAGCTTTTTTATCGACTTTTCTGGAAGCGGATCACTTAAACCTGTTATACGTGAGGCCAATGGAAAGATGGAATTAGTATTGAAAATTCCTGCAGTAAAACAAGATATCAACTATAGTATTATCTGGTAAAAATATATAATATGCAGATTATCAATAAAATAACAGCAATAGTAATTTTTTTGGGCGTAAGTCAAATGGCCCTGGCACAGTCTCCAACTGTAATGGTCCAAAAAGAATCCGAATATTATAGAATAGTGGATGTCCCTATACCAGAGGAAGTGCTTTTGGAAGTAGGTGGTCTAGTCCTTACAGATGAGGATAAATTGGGTGTATCGACCAGAAGAGGTGATGTTTGGGTGATTGATGAGCCTTATGGTCAGAATCCAAAATATTCCAGATACGCCCAAGGGTTGCATGAACCTCTAGGACTTAATTATAGGAATAAGGCTTTTTATCTTTCCCAAAGAGGTGAGCTGACCCGTCTTGAAGATAGGAATGAGGATGGAAAGGCAGATGTATACAAGACGATTTATTCATGGCCATTATCCGGTAATTATCATGATTATTCATATGGTCCTAAATTTATGGACAATGGAGATATGTTGGTCACTTTAAATCTGTCTTGGATTGGTCACGGCGCTAGTTTATCCAAATGGAGGGGGTGGCTTTTACAGATTACCCCTGAAGGCGAAATGACCCCCATTGCCACCGGATTACGATCCCCATCAGGCTTTGAGATCAATGATAAAGGTGATGTGTTCTATACAGAAAATCAAGGTGATTGGGTAGGTTCGGGTAGAATGACACATTTGGAAAAGGGAGATTTTGCGGGCAATCCAGAAGGTCTCGTTTGGACTGATAATCCAAAGTCCCCTTTAAAGCTGAAAATGGAGGATATAGAAAAAGAGTCTGGACTAAGCCTTTATGAGTACTCCAAAAAAGTACCTGAACTAAAGGCACCCGCAATATGGTTTCCACATACCATATTGGGTATTTCTACCTCTGATTTAATATACGACACTACGCAAGGTAAATTTGGACCTTTCAAAGGGCAACTATTTGTGGGTGACCAAGGCCATAGTAAAATCATGCGCGTATTCATGGAAAAAGTGAACGGCGTATATCAAGGAGCTGCGTTTCCGTTTGTTGAAGGTTTTTCCTCTGGTATTTTACGTATGATCTGGGGTAGCGATAATAGCATGTTCGTTGGCATGACCAGCAGGGGTTGGGCCGCTACGGGTAAAAAGCCTTATGGGTTGCAAAGATTGGTTTGGAGCGGAAAGACGCCCTTTGAAATAAAAACCATGAAGGCCAAGGATGACGGATTTGAACTGGAATTTACGAAGCCTGTTAATAGGGAAACTGCCAAGACTCCATCGACCTACCAGATAACAAGTTTCAATTATAAGTATCATTACAACTATGGAAGTCCCATAGTAGGTCAGCAAAAGGGAGCGGTACGGAAAGTTGAAGTGTCGGAAGACGGACTTACGGTAAAGCTAACGATAGACGGGATGCGTTTGGGTTTTATACATCAATTGAAGGCCTCGAGCTTAAAATCTAATAATGGAGGAAAGTTATTGCACGATACTGGTTATTATACGCTGAACGAAGTTCCTGGAGGCGAATTAAAGTCACCGCCCACGGAAAGCATGTCCGCTGCTATGAATAGCAAAGTACAGGTAAAAAGAGCCAATGAAATGCCGTTGACTTGGACAGAAGGTTTTGATCGCCAGGTTGTCATAGGTACCAAACCCGGCCTAAAATATGATATTGAGGAACTAGTACTCGAGCGTGGCCAGAAAATAGAATTGACCTTCACTAACAATGACGATATGCTCCATAATCTGGTCATTATAGAAAAAGGTCCTGACTCGGTCGATAAAGTGGCTGATTTGGCATTGAAATTAGGGCTGGATGGAGCAGACATGAACTATGTGCCCGATTCGGATTTAGTGTTAGTGCACACCGGTATTTTGGAGCCTGGTTCATCTGAAAAAATTTATTTTCAAGCACCCCGTGAACCTGGGGAATATTGGATCGTATGTACCTTTCCTGGACATTCACAGACAATGAGGGTTAAACTTATTGTGAAATAGAAAAAGGAGGAAGCCATAGTTGTCATGGAAAAAAACCTTTCAAGATTCCCTGAAGAGAAATTAAATGCGATTTCCCATTCAGTTGGAATTGTTTTGGGTGTTTGTGGCCTTTGTCTTCTTCTGGTCAATAATACCCATAAAACAGTTTATGCCTCTTTAAGTATAATTATTTATAGTATTTCGCTTACTTCCATGTTTGTTGTCTCTACTTTGTATCACACAGTTTCAAGCACGAAACTCAAGCATAAATTGCGTATTCTTGACCACATCAACATATACTTTTTAATAGCGGGAACCTACACCCCACTTGCTTTAATAACATTGGAACAGGGTATTGGATGGATTATTTTCTATTGTGTATGGGGTATTGCTGGTTTTGGTACGATATTGAAACTGTTTTTTACAGGAAAATTCGAAGTGGTCTCCCTTTTGCTCTATTTGGTCATGGGTTGGATGATTGTATTGGATTTTCAAAACATTTTGGTGAACACGACTTCTTTAGGCGTTAAACTCCTTTTTTTGGGTGGCGCTTTTTATACCTTGGGCATCTGTTTCTATACTTGGAAAAGAATCCCGTATAATCATTTTATTTGGCACCTTTTCGTATTAGGTGGAGCTATTAGTCATTGGTTTTTTATTTACTACGACGTTATTTGATTGAATTAGCGAGTTTTGAAATTCCCCTATGGCTTACCAATCGGCGAATCATCACACTTTAAGTCTCCAACAACATATTGCATACCATCCAAGAAATACTGAAGCAATTCGGGATTATCCATACTTTGTGCATTGTGTGACGGAGAACTGTAAAACACCCTTCCCTTACCATGCCTCTTGATCCAGGAAACATAATTAATATTAGTACTGACTTCTTTTCTAACACCTTCGAGTTTATCAACCTCTATATATAGTAGAGGTCTAAAGTTGTAATCAAAATAAGCGTTCTTAAAAAAATAAGGTTCATCCACGTGAGTAAGTCCATTGCCCTTAAACGCTTTCACCAAAGGGTGATTCTTGTCTACCTCTTTTACATGCATGCGCTGCTGTTTAGGATGGTAATCAAAACTACCTCCGGTAATTTTACTGAACTCCATAGAGTTGTTCTGAACCGTAATCGCTCCATGCAATATCATTAATCCTCCACCTTTTGATATATAATTCATTAGATTCTTTTCATATTCAGGCGCTTTTTCTGCGATTTCTACATCGGTAAGCGATGTATTTTGTTGTAGCAAATCTTGAAACAAGTCTCGATCAGGACCACTTGGATTTGAATTATTCAAGATTATTGCATCATATCTCTTGAGGCTTTTTTTTTCAAAATTTGAGATATCATACCCGATATGGATTTCGAAAGCATTGGATTTCTTGGCAAGGATTTTTAACATGGCGACGTTGTGTGGAATCGTCCAATGGTCAAATCCCGTAGCCTTGGAGAAGACCAATATTTTCTTTTTGCCAACATTTTTGACTGTTGGCTCGGCTGGAGCCAAACGTTCTATTTTGGCAAGCCATTCTTTGGAAATGTCTAATTTCTTGATGCTTTGGGCACTAGATGCTAAAATACCGAGCAATAGTGCTGTGGTTAGAAGTATTGATTTAATTTTTTTCATGAGGTAAACTTTATTTTTGTTTAGTGGAATCTCGTACAATTAAACGATGTCTAAGACTTATGGAATTTGCAGATTGTAAGTTAATATTGCCATTGAGATGACTAATGATACTTTGCCCGGCCAGAACACCCATTTTATACCCCGGATATTCTATAGTAGTTAAAGTAGGGGTGACCAATTCAGAAATGGGGTCGTTGTTAAAACCAATGATTTTTATATCCTCAGGAATCCGAAAGTTTTCTTTTTGTAGCTTTTTAATGCAATGGGCGGCGAAGGTATCACTGGCAATAAATATCCCATCAATAGGTCTTTGTATACTTTTTATATGGGCAATAACATCTTCGGCCTTTTTGGAATCTAGATTGGTTTCCATTAATTGAGTGTCCTCAAAACCTAGGCTATGGGCAAACAGTGCATTTTTGAATCCCTGAAAACGATCGGCATATACACTTCGTTTTAAGTTACCACTAATATGTAATATATTTTTGCATCCTTGCAAAATTAAATGTTCAGTGGCCTCATAACCAGCTGTAACATTATCTATGACGATAGTAGAGCTATTGGCCAAATTATGCACCCTATCAAAGAATATAAGCGGCATTTCGCTCTGGGAGAAGGGGGTGAAATGATCATAATCAGTTGTGTCGTGCGCTAGAGAGACCAGAAGACCATCAACGCCACTATCATACAAGGTTTTTGTATTCAACTTCTCTTTCTCCATAGATTCTAAAGATTGACTAATAATCAAATTATAACCCGCTTCATTGGCTACTTTCTCCATGCCGGCCAGAACGGTCGACATAAAGTAGGAATTAAGTCGGGGAACAATCACACCAAGGGCATTTGATTTTTGTTTACTTAGATTAACAGCAAACTTATTGACTTTATAACCCAATTCGCTTGCTTTCGAAATGACCCTTTGTTTCGTTTTTTTACTGATGGAGGGATGATTATTTAAACTTCTACTAACGGTTCCTGGAGAAACTTTTAATTCCTCTGCCAAATCATAAATCGTAATTTTTTTTGCCATGAATGTTATAAAAACCTCGCAACAAATGTATGCAACTACATTTGAAATATTAAAAATTGAATTAAAAAAAGTTAGATTTGGTGATATTTATGAATATTTTGGATGTTTTATGCTATAATTTAGTAGTTAACAGAATAAATATTAATGCAATCGGTTGCATTAGGCGAAGTAATTCGATAGTTTTGTTTTCAATGGTTCTTTTTTGTGTTAAAATTGTCCTGAATTCTATTCCTTAATTTATGAAATTTTATATTGTATTTATTTTCATTCTTCTTTTATCTTGTTCAGAAAACGAGGATATTGTACGATTTTCTATTGAAAATCTAAGTGTTGTAACTCCGATGGAGTTGGATGTCAATGATATTGATCTTTCTGGAGCAGCAAGCGATATGGCTTTGTTTCGAAAGGTTGGGGAGGTAATGAACCCAATCACATTTCAATTAGACACGATAGATACAAGGCGTATCTTGTTTATGTCGGATAATCAAAAAGATACTGAATATATTTTAAGAAGAAAAAAAAATACCAACGCTGAACAAAGTGTTCAGGCCATTAAAGAAAATGGGGATTTGACACTGAGTTTAGGAAACAAAAATGTCCTAAGTTATCGTTATGGAATGACGTACCCACCAAAAGGAGTGGATTCGGTATTTCGAAAATCAGGCTACATTCATCCCGTAATCACACCATATGGAGATACACTTTCACGTATACAGCCACCAGATCACTACCACCATTATGGTATCTGGGGTCCGTGGACACATGCCCAGATCAAGGGACAACAGGTAGATTTTTGGAATTTGGGTGACCGCAAGGGAACCGTACTGTTTAAGGAATTTAATTCAATGCTTTCAGGTCCTGTTTTTGGCTCTTTCAATGCCGTTCAGGAACATATTGATTTTATTACGGAAAAAGAGCCACAGGTTGCCTTGAACGAAGATCTGAAGATAACCGTCTGGGATTTGAATAGAGAGGATAGATATATGTTCGACTATAAAAGTTCTTTCAATTCACCTTTGGATGAAGGCATTCTATTTGAAGCTTATCGCTATGGCGGTGGCTTAGGAATGCGTTTTAATGAACGGTGGAAGGCCGACAACTGCTCGGTACTTACTTCAGAAGGAAACGATAGATTAACTGCGGATGGTACAAATGCAAAATGGTGTATAGTAAAAGGAGAATCTTCCAATGGTAAAGGTACCAATGGAATTCTTTTTATGAGTCATACGGAAAATCGAATGCATCCTGAACCTATGCGTATTTGGCCCATTGATGGGAACCATGGCAGGGGTGATATGTTTTTTGAATTTTGCCCCATTCGACATGAGGAATGGAAAATTGAACCAGGTAAAGACTATCAATTAAAATATAGAATGGTTGTTTTTGAAGGTGATCTAACCGCTGAAGAAGCGGAAACCTATTGGCAGTCGTTCGTAAACAAACCGCAAATTAAAATCTTAAACAATTAAAAATGAAGCGTAGAAAATTTATCAATAAAACCGTATTGGGAACGGCAGGGGCTGTTGGCTTTCCTACGATTGTTCCTGCAAGCGTTTTTGGAAAAAATGCACCTAGTAACAAAATAAATATTGGTCAAATTGGCTGTGGACGTATAGCACGAGGCCATGATATTACCGATACCATACGTTTTGACAATGCTAGATATGTAGCCCTTTGCGATCTCGATTCAAAAAGGGTTGCCGATGCCAAAGTATTAGTGGATGGTTTTTATAAAGAAAAAACGGGTAAGGAAAAGTATATGGACACCAAGATTTATGGTGACTATCGTGAAATGTTGGCGAACAAAGATATTGATGCCGTGGTCATAAGTACTCCTGACCATTGGCACTCGCAACCGGCAATCGAAGCTGCTTTGGCAGGGAAGGACATCTATCTACAAAAACCTACCTCACTTACCATTAAAGAAGGCCAACAACTGAGAAAAGTGGTCCAAGACAATAATGTGATTCTACAAGTCGGCACTCAGCAACGTGCGATGCCCCAATTCAGGGTTGCCGCAGAATTGGTAAGAAATGGTAGAATTGGTAAAGTGCACACCGTCAAAGTAGGATTACCAGGTGATCCTGCAGGGCCAGTAGCTCCAGCAATGGCTATTCCAAGTAATTTAAATTTTGATATGTGGGTGGGTTCAACACCAGAAGTCCCTTATACTGAAATAGGAGTACACCCACAGAATGATTATAGTCGACCCGGTTGGTTGCGACAACGCAACTATGGCGCAGGTATGATTACTGGCTGGGGACAACATCATTATGATTCTGCAGCATGGGGAATGAACACAGAACTAACTGGTCCGATATCAGTAGAAGCCTTGGCAGAGTTTCCAAAATCAGGACTTTGGAATGTACATGGTGATTTTTTGGTAAAACATGAGTATGAAAACGGCATAACGGTTTACACGAGCGGAGGATATACCAATGGTATTCGCTACGAAGGCGAAGACGGATGGATTTTCGTCTCTCGGGGCTCTTATACAGCATCTGCTTCAGATCCTGTAGATAAAGAAAAGAGCGCCAAAGCCCTGAATGCTTCTGACCCAAATATTTTAACCTCCGTAATTGGCGAAAATGAAATCCATCTTGAGAAAATTGACGACCAACACGGCAACTGGTTGGAATGTATCAAAACTAGAAAGGCACCCATTTCACCTATTGAAAAAGGACATAAGGCTTGTGCCGTATGTTTAATCAGTGATATCGCCATGCAGTTTTCCCGTAAACTTGAATGGGATCCGGAAAATGAATGGTTTATTAATGATCCAGAGGCGAATGCTATGTTAGCACGTGCTCAACGCAAGCCCTATGGGACAAATAATGTAAAACTTTAAAAAAAAAGAATGAACAAGATTACACTCGCCATTATGAGCCTTAGCCTGTGTTTGTGTCTAGGTTGTGCTGATAAACCAAATAAAAGTGAAATGGTACCAAAAAAGGTAAGATTGATGACTTTGGATCCGGGGCATTTTCATGCGGCCTTGATACAAAAGGCCATGTATGCTGATGTAGATTCGACGGTTCATGTTTTTGCACCAGACGGACCCGAAGTACAAGATTTTTTGAACAAAATCGCATCTTATAACTCAAGGGCGGACGAGCCGACAAAATGGGCATTGAACACCCATTTGGGCGATGATTATATGGAGAAAATGATTGCTGACAAGCCTGGGAATGTTATGGTAGTGGCAGGGAAAAACTCAAAAAAAATTGACTATATCCTCGCTGCTGTTAAATCGGGTTTAAATGTATATGCAGATAAACCATTGGTCATAAACGAGGAGGGTTTTCAAAAGTTGGAGGAAGCATTTAGAATCGCAAATCAAAACAAGGTGTTGATTTATGATATTATGACCGAACGTTTTGAGATTACCACATCCTTACAAAAGCAGCTTTCATTACTACCCGATGTTTTCGGAACATTGGTAGATGGTACTGTTGATGAACCGGCCATAAGCAAGGAAAGTGTGCATCACTTTTTTAAATATGTATCAGGCCAACCTTTGGTAAGACCTCCTTGGTTTTTTGATGTTAATGAAGAGGGAGAGGGAATTGTGGATGTTACCACGCATTTGGTTGATTTGGTGCAATGGGAAGCTTTTCCTGACCAAATCATAAAAAGGGAAGATGTTGAAATGTTGAAGGCAAAACGATGGCCAACCATATTGACCCAAGATGATTTTAATAAGGTAACCAAACTGGAAAGTTATCCCGATTATCTTAAAAAAGACGTGAAAGACGGTTTGTTAAACGTGTTTTGTAATGGCGAAATGATCTATAAAATCAAAGGAAAGCATGCCAAGGTCTCTGTAATTTGGAATTTTCAAGCCCCAGAAGGTACGGGGGATACCCATTATAGTATTATGAGGGGAACAAAAAGTGATTTAGTAATAAGGCAGGGCGAAGATGAGAATTATAAAGCAACGCTATACATTGAATCTAAAGGAGGTGATGATTTTGAAAAACATCTGGATAGTGCTTTAAGTAATGCGCTAGCTAAAAAAATTCCCGGATTGACCGTCGAGAAAATATCAGACGGAATTTGGAAAGCCCATATTCCAGATGAATTAAAAATAGGGCATGAGGCGCATTTTGGGCAAGTAACCCAGAATTATTTAAATTATTTGGAACAGGGATCACTTCCATCTGGGGAAATACCAAATATGATCACAAAATATTATACTACTATTGAAGGGTATAAAATGGCCAAAAATATTGGTGATAATTAGGAACAAAGATTTATTAAGACATGTTCATGACCATAAATTGAGAGAAAAAGTTATTTTTTGAGTTAGCTTTTTTAGTTCAATGTACCGACCCTTAGGGTCGGTACATCTTTAGACTTTATATGGTTCGATGCCAATTGACCGATGCCTCTAGTTTTGTTACCAATTTCATCTTTGATAATAGTGGCAATATAATTTTCATCTAGCTTATAAAACATGGAATATCTAAAAAAAACATTTCGATGGTTCGGTCCTTCTTTTGGGGTGACCCTTGAGGAGATTAAGCAGTTGGGAATGGAAGGTGTGGTCACAGCCTGCCATCAAATACCCACAGGGGAAGTATGGCCCGTAAAAAGCATATCCGAAATAAAAAATAAAATCGAATCCCATGGATTGGAATGGTCGGTTGTAGAAAGTGTCAATATTCACAATGCAATCAAATATGGACACAAGGACCGTGATGTTTATATTAGAAATTATATCGAGACATTAAAGAATTTGGCTGAAAATGGGATTTATACCATTTGCTATAATTTTATGCCTTTGATCGATTGGACCAGAACCAATTTAAATTACGAGCTGCCAAACGGTGCCATTAGCCTGCTGTATGATCCTATTGCAATAGCAGCTTTTGATTTGTTTATTTTGCAAAGAAACAGAGCTGAAAGGGTATATTCAGGAGAAATGCTCAAAGCGGCTACAGCTTATTTCGAAAGATTGGATAATGATGGGCGCGTAACTTTGGAGAAATCAATTTTGGCCGGCCTTCCTGGGTCTAAAGTGCCTATTTCTATGGGTTATTTCAAAAAAAGCCTTGTTGAGGTAAGTCAATATACCAAACTTGATTTGCAGAAAAATTTGACTTACTTCTTGGGAATCATAATCCCTGAAGCTGAAAAGTTGGGCATTAAAATGGCTCTACATCCAGATGATCCTCCATTTTCGGTTTTTGGACTTCCGCGCGTTGCTTCTACTTATGAAGATTTAGGTTTTATCCTAGATAGTTATCCTTCAGAAAGCAATGGACTAACATTTTGTTCGGGCTCATTGGGGGCCACGCCATCAAATGACCTACCTAAGATTGTTCGCGATTTTGGAGATAGAATTCATTTCATTCACCTTCGAAATGTGCAACGGGATACTAATGGAAGTTTTTATGAGGCGACGCACTTAAAAGGCTCTGTTCCGATGGGAAAGGTGATGACCGAAATCGTTAAAGAGCAGAAGAGAAGACAAGAAAAGGGTAAAAGTAGTGTGGCCATACCATTAAGACCTGACCATGGCCACGTACTATTGGATGATAAGCAAAGAAAAGATGAGTTTTACCCAGGATATTCCCTTATTGGAAGAGCCATGGGGATGGCCGAATTATCTGGTTTGGAGGAAGGTGTACGTGAGGTTTTGGGGACAGAATAGATAGAGTTCTTGAAACTTAACATCCTGTGCATAAAAAACACTCTTTTTGTAACTTCTAAAAACAGACTTGCACTTTTGAATGATACATATAAATGTCCAGAGGTCTCTCCAAACTCCCAGACCTTAGATAGATGTGTAATCAATTTGTAAATGAAGAACTTTTGTGCAGAACTCTATTGGTGCCAGCGACTTACTTTAGGCAATATTTCGTAATAGTGGGGTGGTTCTTCCAATGTTTTGTTGATTACCTTTAACAAGTAAACAAAAAAGTATGCGTTTAAAGGTTTTAGGAATAAGTATTTTTTGTGTTCTGTGTTTTGGTAGTTGTGGATGGCATGTACCGCAGGACATAGAGCAGACTTATCAAGAGCTTTCTGACCAAATTGATTTTAATTTTCATGTAAAACCCATTTTATCCGATAAATGCTTTGCATGTCATGGCCCGGATTTGGCAAATCAAAAAGCAGGGCTTCGTTTGGATTTAGAAGAAGAGGCCTATAGTATTTTGGAAAGTGGCAATAAGGCTATAGTTCCCGGAAAGCCACATAAAAGTGCCATGGTGGATCGCATACTGTCTGAGGACAAGGAACAAATAATGCCTCCCCCCGAATTCATTTTGACCTTAAGCAGCAAGGAAAAGGCCATTCTGGCCAAATGGATCCAACAAGGAGCAGAATACAAGCGACATTGGTCATTTATTAAACCTGAAAAGAGAAAAAGACCAGAAATAGCGAATTCTGCCTGGGCCAAGAATGAAATTGATTTTTTCATAGCTGATAAGCTCGAAAATCGAGATTTGTTACCATCTGATAGGGCGACCAAAGAAACTTTAATTCGAAGGTTAAGTTTTGACTTAACAGGGTTACCACCGTCATTAGGGCAAATTGAGGATTTTGTTGCGGATACTTCTGATAATGCGTATGAGAAATTGGTAGACCGACTATTGGCATCGTCGACCTATGGAGAACGTATGGCCGCTGAATGGATGGATGTTGCGCGATTTGCCGATAGTGATGGTTATTTGGATGACAAACATCGAGATTTCAGTCCATATCGGGACTGGGTCATAAAAGCATTCAATGAAAACATGAGTTATGAGGAATTTACGACTTGGCAGCTGGCCGGAGACTTGATTCCAGAACCTACACAGGAAAGTATACTGGCCACCGCATTCAACAGATTGCATAAAAAAAATTCAGAAGCCGGAATTATTTTCGAAGAATATAGACAGGAATATGTGGCAGACCGCACTTTGACCATTGGAAAGGCTTTTTTGGCTTTGAGTGTGGAATGTGCCAGGTGTCATGATCATAAGTATGATGCTATAAGCCAAAAGGAACATTATGAAATGGCGGCTTTTTTTAATAGCACCAATGAAATTGGAACGGCGGTCTACGGCCCGGGGCAGGCACCAGGGCCTTCACTTTTGCTGACCAATAGCGAACAGGAACAGGTATTGAAATATATTGACGGGAATATTCAAAAGGCAAAAAAACGCTTGGTCGAAATAAAGTCATTGCCCTTTGAAGCAAACCAGTCAGAAATAAAGATTTCACAAAATGTTTTAAAATTCATTGATGAAAATTATCGGAATAAATTAGATGCTCATTATTCTTTTGATAAATTGATTCCGCAAGGAAATAAAAAATGTATTGGATCTAATTCAGTTTCAAATGGGAAGCCTGTTAGAATAAAAGAACCTGATATTAAAAAAGGAGCCAAAAACAATGGAATCTTCCTTAACGATTACACAACCATTAAATTACCTGAAAGAGTGGGTTGGTTTGATCAAACAGACCCGTTTACAATTTCTATAAGTGTTTTTCCGGATATTGACTATGAGGAAGCGGGATTGTTTTACCATTGTGAAGATATTAGACTTGGGCTTAATGGGTATTCCTTGTTCCTAGAAAACAACCACCCCAAATTTATCATGGCCCAATCATGGCCAACAAATGCCATACAGGTCAAGACCAAAAAGGCCATTCCCATTAAGGAGTGGACAAACTTGACCATTTCCTACGATGGTCTGGGGAAAGCTGAAGGTGTACATATCTATTTTAACGGAGAAGAGGTTGAAGTTGATCGGGAAATAGATAACCTTTATAAATCTATCACTTTTGAACCCGATATCCATACCTACGGATTTTCAGGTTTTCAATTGGGAATAAGAAATCATATGAAAACCTTCATTAAGGGGGGAATCGATGAACTTAAAATCCATTCAAAGGAGCTTTCGGCTCTAGAAGTACTTTACGGTTATGACCAAAGCAGGGCGAAAAAGGTCGTTGAAAATGCGGGAGTTTCCAAAAACCAGGACTTGATATCAGGGTTTTACAAACAGACGAACCTTGAAAATCAGAAGGCTAAGGAGGAATTACGTCAACTGAAAAAAGAACGGATTAGCTTAATAGATACCATTCAAGAAATTATGGTCATGGGTGACTTGCCTGAACCTCGACCCACATTCATTTTGGATAGGGGTATGTACGATGCACCGACTGAAGAGGTTTTTCCGAATATTCCCAGGACCATTTTGCCTTTTGATGAAAGTTTGCCAAGGAATCGATTGGGACTTGCCAAATGGTTGTTTGACCCTGAACATCCTTTAACCGCCCGGGTGTATGTAAATCGATTGTGGCAAATGCATTTTGGCAAAGGTTTGGTGGCGTCATCGGATGATTTCGGTAATCAAGGCGATTTACCCTCACATCCGGAATTACTGGATTGGCTAGCGGTGACCTTTCAAGAATCGGAATGGGACATAAAAAAAATGCACAAACGTATTGTAATGTCGGCAACCTACCAGCAAAGCTCTAAAGTAAACCAAGAGCTGCTGGATATTGATACAGATAATATTTTGCTGGCCCGCGGCCCAAGTTTTAGAATGACTGCTGAAATGGTGCGTGACAATGCGTTGGCCATTAGCGGACTATTATCCTCAAAGATAGGTGGCCCAAGCGTTTACCCTTACCAACCAGAGGGGCTTTGGGATGAAATAACTAATAAAGGGTGGCGTTACAAATATTTACAGGAACCGGGAGAAGGATTGTTTCGAAGAAGCCTGTATACTATATGGAAAAGAACTTCGGCCCCACCATCAATGCTGATCTTTGATGTAGGGGAAAGAGGGGTTTGCACGGTAAAACGTGGAGAGACCAGTACACCATTACAGGCATTGGTACTTTTGAATGACCCACAATTTGTAGAGGCTTCAAGGGTTTTAGCGGAGAACATTATTTCTGATTACCGAGATGTTGATATACAGTTGAAAAAAGCCTACTCTTTGGCTACGGGAAGAATTCCCAATCCTAAAGAAATAAAGGTTCTTCAAAAATTCCATGCAGATGAGACACAACGGTTCACAGATAAGATAGAAGATGCAATTGCATATATTCAGACAGGTAGCATGGAGCCTAATGACACCTTAGAGGTTATAAAAGTAGCTGCTTTGGCAACTGTTATCAACGGAATAATGAATACCACTGACGGGTTCACAATACGATAATAACTGAATTATGGACGATTTGACAAGAAATCTGAAGTTCACTGATACCCGAAGGGGATTCCTAAAAAAGGCCTCCCTAGGATTTGGGTCTATTGCACTTTCGAGCATGTTGGGCCCAACTTCTGGCTACGCCAATGACTTACTGATGGAGAACTCTTCCAATAGTTTGGCAGGAGGTGTATTGAAAGGCACCCACTTTCCCGCCAAGGCAAAAAGAGTCATTTATCTATTTCAAAGCGGGGGGCCTTCCCAATTGGAAACGTTTGATTATAAACCCACCTTGGCAAAATGGCACGGCAAGGAGATTCCACCTTCAGTACAGGGTACACAACGCAATTCAGGAATGGTTTCCAGTCAGTCGACCTTTCCTTTGGTACAATCCATATATGATTTTAAGCAATATGGGCAATCGGGCGCATGGGTGAGCGAAATATTTCCCCATACGGCCAAGGTAGTGGATGACCTTTGTATTATCAAGTCTATGCGGACAGATGCTATAAACCACGAGCCAGCGGTAATGTTTGTTCAGACGGGGTCGCAACTAAGCGGTAGGCCATCCATAGGTTCTTGGCTGAGCTATGGTTTGGGAAGTGATAATAAGGATTTGCCCAATTTTGTGGTCATGCTTTCGAAGGGAGGTGGGGCTCAGCCCCTAAGTTCTGCGGCATGGGCCAACGGATTTTTACCATCACACCACCAAGGCGTACAATTTAGATCAGGTAAAGATCCAGTTTTGTATTTGAATAATCCGCATGGTGTTCATGATCATGACCGCAGGAGGGCGCTAGACTATATTAGAGAATTGAACAATCAACAATATGATATTTGGAAAGACCCTGAAATATTATCCAAAATAAACCAGTACGAGATGGCCTATAAAATGCAAAGTTCCGTACCCGATGCCGTTGATGTTTCAGAAGAACCCGACCATATCTATAAACTGTATGGGGAAGATGCTAGAATACCTGGCACATATGCCTATAATTGCATTCAAGCAAGGCGATTGGTCGAAAAGGATGTAAAGTTCATACAGTTGTATCACATGGGATGGGATCAACATGGTGGCCTTCCAGAAGGTATCAAAAGACAGGCTATGGGTACCGATCAAGCTACGGCAGCACTTATTCAGGATTTAAAACAACGCGGCTTGCTCGAGGATACTTTAGTAGTATGGGGTGGGGAATTTGGCCGTACTAGTTTTTCACAGGGTAGATTAACTGCTACCAATTACGGTAGAGATCATCATCCCGGTTGTTTTACGATGTGGATGGCTGGAGCCGGAGTAAAGGCAGGTCTCGTCTATGGTGAAACGGACGAATTTAGTTATAACGTTATCCAAAATGAAGTTCATGTACATGATTTTCAGGCTACCTTACTCCACTTGCTGGGCATTGATCATGAAAGACTTACTTTTAAACATCAAGGAAGAAGATATAGATTAACAGACGTGCACGGCCATGTGGTAAAAGATATACTTGCATAAATGGTAAGCTTAAATGAATGCTTCAGGACCAACCCGTATTCAGGCATTATCATGATGTCTGTATTGATAGGGGCAGTACCCTTTATGTTTGTCAATGGAATGCCGGGGGGTATATCCTTATAAATTGCATAGAGCCTGTTTAAATTTCGTTTTTGAAATTTGTTATACGCTATTTTTTCGTCAATTGAGGCTTCAAAAACACAGTTTGGCAGTGTCAAATGAGTATTTTGATAACGAAAAGTGGCGGGAAAAGAGCCAAAACAAAACCGAAGGATGAAATTTAAACAGGCTCATAAAGTATAGTTTAAAACAATTTAAATTATGAACATTGATTTCTTTTTAGGTCGTTTGCACCCATTGATCGTACACCTGCCCATAGGGTTTCTTTTGCTTGCCGGAATTATGCAGGCATTGGCCTATTTCAAAAAGGAAAAATTTGCTAAATTGGACCCTGCCATTTCCTTAACACTTATTTGTGGAGTATTCGCATGCATAGCTGCTGCCATTGTAGGATGGTTTTTGGCGGATGGGGGCGGGTACAATCCAGAGACATTATCTTGGCATAAGTGGCTTGGGATTGCTTTGACCATGGTTACCCTGTTTGGCTGGTTACTCAAAGCTGAAATTATTAAATGGTCCAAGAAAGTATTTTATATGGTACTTGGATTAGTTTTACTGTTAGTCTCGGTTACGGGGCATTTGGGTGGCAACCTTACCCATGGTGATAATTATTTATTGACCTACGCCCCTACTTCCCTTCAAAACTTTTTTGGTTACCAAGCCGAGAAAATAAATGTTGAGATTCCTTCTAGACCGGATTCTGTGTATGTTTATAACCACCTTATTAGACCTGTTTTGGAGGCCAAATGTTATGAATGCCATAATGAGACCAAACGAAAAGGGGGACTATTGCTCACCACAACCGAGGGTATTATGAAAGGTGGGGATGCTGGGGATAATATCATCATTGGTCAGGCTTATGAAAGCCCTCTTTTTCAAAGAGTGACCTATCCCCAAAGCAGTACCAAGTTTATGCCGCCTAAGGGTGACCCTTTGACTTATAGCGAACTAAAACTCATCGAATGGTGGATAAACGAAGGTGCTTCTTTTGAAAACAAATTATCTGATGTTAAAGTGACCGAAGAAATCCAGACCTTGCTCTTAAGGGATTATAAATTGGATACAAGCCCCAAACCAATTTACGACCTCCTTATGGCCCCGCCGTTGGAAGTCGATGTAGTCCATCAATTAACCTCAGGTGGATTTGAACTTAATAGATTGTCTTCCGATCATCCGCTTTATCAAGTAGGGACTAATTTGGACAACTTATCAAAGGATCAAATTCAATTATTATTAACAGCTAAGGAGCAGATTACATGGCTAAATCTTAGTAGTAAGGAGATTTCAGATGATATGCTCAGCATCATTGGTCAGCTCCCGAACCTTACCAGACTTAGGTTGCAGAACAATCCGATTACGGATGAGGGTATAGGGCATTTGAAATCTTTGGAAAACTTGGAATCCCTCAATTTGTATGGCACATCCATTACTGACAAATCCTTGGGCCTGTTAAAAGAGTTGTCCAAACTAAAGCGAACTTTTTTATGGCAAACACAGGTTACCCAGGAAGCTGTAGCTGAACTGAGACACACACGCCCAGATTTGGATGTCCAAATTGGAATAAACAGAAAAGCTGATTAACCAAATACATGGATAACCTACTGCTTAGCCGTTACCATTGTGCACTACGGTGAGATAAAGACTTTTAGGAAGGTCAATAGAATATAAGAGGTGTCTATCTGGAAAGACTAGATCCAGTCTTGATTTTTGGTAGATTTGTCGGGAGCCAACCTAGTGTAGCCGTTAATTTAAAACATGTAATTATGGCGGGCGGGTCTCAGTTCTATTAAACGTTCGTTTTATGGTACTTTTGAACATTTACTATAAACTGTCAAAGATAATTTTCGGAATATGCTAAAACTTTAAATAGCCCAACGGGAATATTTATATTTTTTTTAGTCAAAACAATATTTAGTTCATAGGTAATTATGGGTTCATCAAATACTACCTTATTAACAGCTTGATAATTGTCCGACTTTTTATGAAGAAGGTTCTTGTTATCGTCATAGATTATATATTCTTCGACAGTAAAAGGAATTTCAGAATTTGGATGAGTAACAAATACAGAGGGTAGTGCATTATCAAAATCACAATCAAAAAATAAACGGAGCATACTTATTTTTTGTTTTTCCGCCCAACTAATTTTTAATTCTGGCCGTTCATCATTCAATTCGGCCATCCAAACATTTGAATATCCGTCGGAGGTAGGTCTTACATGGTTGTTCATGATATTTTTAGAAGAAAAATTCTGAACAGGGGGCTCTATAGACATTGCAATATTTTTACCCTCTGGCATTTTTTCCGGAGTCCAAAAATCAAAAGTATCAACCCCTATATCTTTTGGGGGTTCTTGTCTGCCATAATTGGAAACATGACGATTTTCTTTTTGTAAAACAGTCATGACTCCAATAAAACGTTCATCTGAAAGCATAATGGCAACAGCTTCATTCTGCATAAAACATACATAGGCATAACAGTTCTCGGCAATGTTCTTGTCACAGGTAAAAGTAATCTCTTGTATACCCTTTTTTAACTGAAATGTTTTAGATTCTAAGTCGACATCTGGTGTAAAATGGGTTTCTTTTGAACTCCTTTTTAATTTTACGGTAATTGATGTGTCTTGTGAAGCTTGTAATTTAACTTTGAAACTATAAGTATTATTTACCGCCAGAGGAAGTATCTGAGCCATATTAAATTTTAATTTTTTCCACTCCCCACAAGATTTTATTTTGTTGATTTTTAATTCTGAAGAAGATGAAACGGTCGCACGCTCTATTAAATCTTCAGTATCTTGAATGTTTAATCTTGGAATGCTTTGTCCTTCTCTATTCAAAGCTAATTGTAGTATCCCTATTTTATCTTCTTCTGCTAGTGCCCTAGGTGTCCATTCATTTTTCAGACATATTGCAACTGCCTTTCCTACCGCTTGAGCACCGTGTGCACAGGTCAACATAACACGGGAAGAGCCAAATGCAACATGTGATGCACTAATTATTCTGCCGGCTAAAAAAAGGTTTTCAATGTCCTTGCTGTAATAGCATCTGTAGGGTATTGAATAAATACCTTTGGTGTGCCATTGCGTACAAGAATTGTAGTCGCTATAAATTCCATCTGCAGGATGTAAATCCATTGCCCAACCCCCAAAAGCTACTCGGTCATAATAATCTTTTTGCTCTACAATATCTTTCTGAATAAGCATATAATCTCCTTCAAACCTTCTGCTTTCTCTTTTGCCGGGGATAGTTCCTACCCACTCCAAGGTCAGGTTTTCAGATTCTGGATATTTTCCGCTGTTTTTCACAAAATCCCAAATGCCGTAAACAACCTTCCATAACTCAAACTTAATTTCTTCGGATTGATGAATGGTATCAAGTCTTCCACCGTATTCTACCCACCACAGATTACAACCATGTTCATTTAACCTGTAATTGCGAATACGGGGCAATTCTCCGGCATTATCAATTGCAAATGAAGGTGCTATATACTGAACTGGTTTGCCAAGGTCTTTGGTATAGAAATATAAAGAATGCCCAAGTAAGTTACCATAGTCTTCAATATTAGGCGCGAAACCTTCATCAAATTCTTCTGGTGTTTCGGCTCCCATTCTAAATGAAGCACCAGCTTGAAATGCTACAATTCCATCTCCAGACGAATCACAGAAAAATGGAGCTTCCAATTGGTAAGTGGTTGCGTTTTGACTACAGAAGCATTTAACGCTTTTTATGGTTTTATTATCGGATTTTTCAACTTCGTAAACGGTTGTATTCAATAATAATGTAATGTTCTTTTCTTCGTACACTTTTTCTAAAAGAACAGTATCAAAAATAAGTGGGTTTCCATCTTTATTTCGTTTTAGATTATCTAATAAGATTTCATTAATCAAACCTCCCTCTCTTGCCCATCTATTGTTGTTCCCCATTGATGAAGTAGCTCCTAAAGCCCAAAGTCTAACCTCGCTTGAAGCATTGCCCCCTAGTACCGGTCTATCTTGAACCAGAATTACTTTAACGCCTTCCCTGGCAGCAACAACGGCTGTACATACCCCTGCTAAACCGCCTCCAACAACTACTAAATCGACCTTTAGGATAAGTTTTTTATTCTTTCGGACAGTTTCAAAACCTTTTTTAATCATTTAATAACTTTAATTTTAAAAATACACTTACACCTTAGGTATAATTCTTTTTCTAACTTTTGGATGTATAGCTCCCGCTACAATAAAGATCAAAACACCCACAACCAAAACTATTGTTCTAAATTCTTTGGCCAGAAATCCTAGAATTAAAATCAGGATGCTTACAACAAACAAAGTTGTTGCGAGTACCTTAAATCCAAAGGTGTTTTGTTCCACATCAATACTTTCTTCAATAGTGCCTATCGCTTTTAGTTTACAATAATTGGTATAGTCTATACTTTGTTTGTTTTGAACTTTAGCGTATAATTCATATGCTCCTAATAAAAATAAAGGTAATACCGACCCTAAAAGCATTTCGTTGGCCCTTGATAAGGACGCACCCAATAAATCATCTGCAAAAAACTTAAGTACTGTGTTAATTAACAAACTTATTATTGAAATCCACAAGATGGATTTTCCTGTGTGTCTTTTAGAAAAAATCGCCCAAACTATGGGGCCATATAAAGAACAACCTGTTACTGCACCAACACTTAATACTACATTCACAATTCCACCAGCAGCTGGGACCAACAGGGCCACTAAAATTGTACCAATGCCAAATAAGATGGTTGAGAGTTTTGCAATGTACATAGTTTGCTTGATCGTAGCACTAGGTCTCAGTATTTTATAAATATCATTGGTTATTACAGAAGCAGCAAGGTTTAAAGTTGTGTTTACTGAGCTTGCTGTAGCGAAGACCATTCCTCCGAGCATTAATCCAAGTATTCCTAGCGGTAATGCTTGTTTACATATCAATAAATAGGCGCCTTCATTTTCTAAACCAGGCAAAGAAGGGTTTAATACTCTATAAATCATTGGTGGCAACATCCATAAAAATGGACTTAACAAATATAACCAACCAAAAGTTAATCCTACCTTTTTGGCATCCTTAGCATCCTTAACGCTGGTATATCTTTGAACATATGCCCAATTACCACCAATAAAAATTGTGTTAAAAATTGCTATTGCAATAATAAACCACCAAGTATACTCGCCACTTGTCCAATTAAAGAAGTCGTCCGGCGCCATTTCTACAAATTGGCTGTAACCCCCTACTTCTTGAAGCGATAGATACACCACTATAATAACGGAAGCAGAAAGAATAACAAATTGCAGTACGTCCGTTATAATAACTGCCCAAAGACCACCAACAACCGTGTAGAGCAAAATTAAAACACCCAAAACAATAACGCAGGCATTGATTGAAAATCCAGTCGATACATTAATAATTTTAGCAACAGGATATAAAAAAGCTCCGGCATATGCCAATGACAGTATTAATATCAGGTATGTATAAAATTTCTGTACGTTGTCTCCCAATCTATCTCTAACAAACTCAGCGGCGGTAAGGCTATTTGTTTTTCTCCAGGCCGGTGCTATAAAATATGCCACCAGAAATCCGCTTATACACATGGTCATTTGTATGGTAATCGATACCCATCCGAGTTCGTAGGCAATAGATCCCCAAACTACAAAAGTGCCTGCGGAGAAAAAGCTCATAAACAAGGATAATCCGCTCATTGACCAAGGCACGGCACCTCCAGCTGCAAAATAGGACTTCATATCTGCTCCTCGTTTTCGAAAAGCCAAGCCTGCTAGCACAATTATCAGAGAAAATACTACAATAACGATGTAATCTATGGTGCTCATATCAGTTTTATTTTACAATATAATTGCGCCCAGTTTCTATCGTGAATTCCTAAGCGTTGGATAATTTTGTGAACGACACTTTTTTGTTCATCGTCTTATCCATTATGATTGGTTTCTCCCAATCTGGCCAGTCAATCTTGATTGTGCTTTTAGTGGTGCCATGAACGCTGTTGAAAATTGCCTCTGTCTTATCTTGTACCCTATAAATTTTAGCAACCAGCTAAGTACCTCTTCGCTCCAATACTATTCCCTTACTTCCAACAAAACTAGGTACTTTATCTAAAGGCACTTCCTTGTTTTTGAGTAATATAGGCCCCTCCATTCTTTCGTCGGTATAATAATCGTACCAAATACCTTCAGGGAAGTAGATGTTCATTTTGCTTGATTCTACATTCTTCAGAAAGGGAGCGGCCATTATCGATTCGCCAATCATCCATTGAAAATTTTCAAGATAGCTAACATCGGGATCTTCTGGAAATGCTAGGGACAATGGCGTCAGTATGTATGGAAAACCATTTTCGTAACCCTTGATTGCCGCACTGTACATATAGGCCACCAATGTATAATGAAAATCGATTGTTTTTTTGAACATTTGCCGTTTACCTTCAGTCCAATCCTTGGGGTAAGCCCCTACGGCCATTCCTGCGGTCAAAGCGAGCAGCCACACATGCCTGATGTTACTGTCTGCATCCTTTAGATTGTCCAAGTTGTGCGTTCCAGCAACATCCGAGTAAACATTCGGAAATCCGCTAGCGGCGTATTGAAGATAATTGATGGGTATCCGCTTTGAAAGTTGTTCCACATGTGTATCATTTATCCTCAAAAGTGTTCCGGGAGCGGTAAACTCGCCATTGTACGTCGTCAAACGAAAGTGGACTAAGTTAGTTCAAAGTTAAGTTATAAGTTTAACATCTGTTTTGAATGAGTTTTTCTTCGTTTCCGTATTGTTTTTTCTTTAGTCATTTGTCTTTGTCTAAGGATTGATTCCGCTTTTCCAAAATATCACGGTACCATAAAACGGCCGTTAAAAAGTACGAGATAAGAAATCGGGCGGCGTCCCATTAAACGTTCGTTTTATGAGACTTTCTTTTTTAAAGTTGTGATAAATAAGTGGAGGGGAATTATAATTCAATATAATTCCCCTCCAAAATCATGCAAGTAGGGTCAAGTTAAATTTTATAAATAGATTTTCGATTTTTTTAATTATAGCTAAAATCTATTTCTTTTGTTTTTTGTATAAGGTTAATTATATCTTCATATCTTACATAATTATCTACAAAGGGATTACTTGTAAGACGCAGAACCTTGATGTCTTTATTAGTATATTTTTCAATATCAATGTAAGAACATGACGATTGCAAAATACTTTTTATGTTCCTCCATATTAGTCTTGCCATTTTTAAGAATTTCATTCCCGACATTTGTGGCTTAATTTTATTTACAATAACCAATTCAATTTGATGCCGTTCAATCAAATTCAGTCCTTCGGCTTCCGATTGTGAGGTGAATATATTATAGTATTCATTAAAAATAGTTTTGAAAACTAAGGTGTTGCCAACTTCCCCATCAATGTACAATATGTTGTCTTTTTTAGTTTTCATGATAATTATGAATTAAATTAATTAATATCTATTTGTCTTGTCATTAGTTTTTAACATTCAAAACGAGGATTTGTTTTCATTTATCTTATGGGTAAATTTACTATGTATATAGTTGATTGTTAATAAGATAAGAGCTAATAAAGTTCTAATGGTTTATCCGTCTTTTTCATCGAACTTTTTCTGGTGAAGCATCGGTGTTTGTCCTATGTAGCATTTGTTTTCAATTTAGGATAGTATGTATAATACGTCCACCCCAAAAGAGATAACCCGCCACTTATTTCGCAATGCTACTGGTCGCATCACAACGAGATAGCGATAAAGAAACACCATTAACATTAATTTGGAATTTGGACAGGGTCAGGGTGGTCGTGGAATAATAGTTGAAATTAAACTTATTAAAATATCTAATAGTTTGATAATGTTCTATAAAACGGCCGATTAAACCACCGGAAAAAAGAAAAGGGGGAGATTCCCATAAAACGTTCCTCTTATGGGACTTTTTAAAAAATAAGATTTTAACGGCCCAATGTAAAAAATCGCTTTAGTGTTTTTTGCATTTTGTTAGCGGCAGGCATTCTTTCACCTTTTAATCCTTCCAGTACAATCCTGATTTTTTCTTCCGAAGAGAATTTCCTGCGGGTTTGTCGTTTAATGTCTTTTACAATTGATTCCGTTGATTTCTTTTTTGCCATTTTAAGTGAACTTTTAAAGTTAATAATCCATCTTCAAGGCTAGCCTTGAAGATAACAAAACTGTCACTTAACTTGAAGGCTAAATCAGTCCACTTTTATCTGAAGATCTACAAAGAAGTTCAAATCCTTCCCGGCTTAAATTGAGTTTGATTTCATTCTTGATAAGTGCAGTGCGCCCATAAGAATTTAATAATTACTAAATCTAGTGATTTTGGCAAAAAAGATAGCAAAGACATCAGTAGGCGGATTGCGCTTATCTATTGTTGTGCTTATGTCGCTTGCTACTGGATTTCATTCGAATAGTTCGGACCGCTTTGCGCATGCAGAGCTAATGACAGGTTCTGGGGTTCCGTTGGAGCGACTTGTTATGGGTTCAGACGATGATGCTAACAACAATTTACTACCTTGAAGTGATTAGTCCCCCGAGGTTCATGACTATTCGTTCGGAGATGAGCTTGTCGGTCTTGTCGAAGTGATAAAAGGCGACGTACGGCATTTCTACGTTGCGGCCCGTGGCTTCAATGCCTAGGAATTCACTGACATGTTTGCCACTCAGGCGTCCCTCGACGATGATTTCGTCGTCTGTGAAATGTTCTCTGTCAATATAGTGGTGAATGTCTTGAAAAGCCCCGTCCGTGCCGGAATAACCCAGACGTCTGTGCGCATCACGAATGCTTTGTGGGTCCGTCAACGGGATTCGGTTGAAAATCATCTCAGCGTCGGGCGAGAAGGTCGCCATAATACCATTCATGTCGTGGCGGTTCTCAACATCATCGTGGGTTTTAAGCAGGGCCCTGCGTCGGGCCCTCTCACTATCGGTAATCTTTGTCATTATTTATCGATTTAATATATTAATATATACAAAATTATATCTATTAATCCCAATAAATCTTACAGAATTATTGAAATAAAGTATAAGATTTTTGAAAAAATTTAATTTTGTTTTTCATTGATTTATGTGTTTAAAATTATAACATAAAACTATATAGTAATAGAGACGAAAAAACAACAATTCAGATGAATGGTAACAACATAGGAATGAATGATAATTTTGGCAGATGCGACAGAACCGACCATTACTATCTATAAATAAATAGGTTGGATAACCTCAAATAACTAAATCATTAGTTAATCTATTTCCGTCAATTACTTCTCTATAATTACCCCAATTATAGTTATGTTCAACTAAGTAGTTTTTCCTGAGTTTGTGTTTTTGGTCAACAGAAATACCAATGATTTCAATATCTTTTTATGTTTTCCTTTATTTATTTTTATTTTGTATTTTTTTGAAATTCCGTTATTTTCTGTATAAGAAATTAAGCAAGTATTGCTTTGAAATGCCCAACCTGGAAATTGTTTAGATATGGCAATTCTTAAATTAACAGGAATAACTACATCTTTATACTTTTCTACTGTAGATAAAATTTTGCCTTCGCTGTTATAAGTTGCTACAATTTCACCCTGGTTATTCTTAAAAACCATATTGTATGTTGCAGCTTCAGAATTATCATATACAGAAGATGTTTTAATATCAAAATTTGCTACTAGCCGTTGTAGTTGGGCTACAATGAATGATGCCTCATTTGCTTTAATGTTGGTTAGATAGTTAAAATTTAGGGCCTTAGTTATAAATGTCTTCTTGTCTTTTTTCACAACTGAATATTGATCATTAATAACAACGGAATCTATATCCGAAATACCTGTTTCTTGTGCATTTATTAAACTCATTGTAAATGCACTAATAAATAATAAAATTAGATTTTTCATATTGTTCTTTTATTTTTCTTTGTGATATACATGCTATTTACAGCATTTGGTTTCTTGCCTAACTGATGGAATATCTGCCAGCATATTCGGTGTCTTTATCTAAGAATTCTTGTAAGTCTGCTATCAAGACCTCTTGGTTCATACTGATTACTAATTTGTTTTGTTCTCACAAAGTTTCAACTTGAGTAACATCTGGATGTCGCTCTATTTGATCTTTAATATGTCCTGCACATCCTGTGCAAATCATACCGGTAATTGAATAAGTGTGTGTCATGATTTTTAGCTTTAAATTTATAGTTGCCAAATACATCTCGCTTCTTTTCAAAAGCTTATGATGCTTCGGTTTAGTTCAATCTTTTTGATATTATTTGTTTGAGTTCTTCTGACCATAATATGGTATAGTGTCCTAAATCTTCTAATTCAATTAATTCGGATTGAGGAAAGTCTTTATGTACCTTATGCGCTAAATCTATAGACAAAACCTTATCTTTTTTAGAATGAACTATTAATGCTTCAGATACATTTTTTAGATTTCCACAATACTCTTTCATATTGAGCATTTCTATGCTCTCACCAGCATCTTTCTCTACCATTTTTGTAAGTTTATTTACTGTTCTATGCGTTACCCCAAAAAAATCGGAAACATCTTTAATGGTGTCTTTAAAATTATAAGGTGCTGTAACTAGAATCCATTGTTGAATATGAATGTCTTTATTTCTTCTCAAAACCCCTGCAGTAGTTACACTCCCAAGTGAGTGACTAATAATAATATCGGGCTGATATTTTTTAAACATAATTGATACAAATTCCGTGAATTCAAACATGTTTGTCTTTCCCTTCGAACTTTTTCCATGCGAAGGCGCATCAAATGCCATTACTTGATAATTTTTTTGTAATAACAAATTAACAAGACCACTAAGGTTGCCTGCTTGTCCTTCCCATCCGTGAACTAAAAAAACAAGTTTATGCCTCGTGTCTCCCCAACTATAGGTTTGAATATTGAAGTCTTTAAATTTTACGCTTTCTCTTCTTGAATTATCGAGAATTTTTTCTTCAAAATCTCTCAATTTTCTAACTCTCGGATTAGACATTAATTTGTAGATCTGCCTTGCTCCTAAAGAAGGAGAAAACATATCTAGAAATCGGAATAATTTGGTTCTTACCATCATTGTATGTTCTGTTTACATTATTGGCTGTCCTGGCTGATGGAATACCAGCCCGAATATTCGCTGTCTTGATCCAAGAATCTTTGTAACTCTGCTATCGGGATGTGTTGGTTCATGTTGATTACCGCTTCGTTTTGTTCGAGCGATACATCAACCAGAGTAACATCTGGGTGCTTTTCTATCTGTTCTTTAACATGCCCTGCACATCCTGTACAAGTAATACCGGTAATTGAATACGTATGTGTCATTATTTTAGGTTTTAAGTTTATAATAATACAAAGTTGCAATCATTCGTCCAGGCGGTTGTTACGGAATTATTGAAATAAAGTATAAGATTTTTGGGTCGTGCCTACCGACAGACAGGTGCTATACCTTGTCGAGCTGCTTTCTACTTGACTCCAGCATATTGCGGAACTGTGAAGGTCTTAATCCGGTAATTTGCTTAAACTGGGTAGAGAGGTATTGAGGGCTGCTGTAATTCAACTCAAAAGCAATCTCGTTGATCGTCAGCTCTCTGTATTTAAGGAGTTCTTTAACTTTCTCTACTTTTTGTTGAATGATAAACTTTTCTATTGTTCTTCCTTCAATTGTAGAGAAAAGATTACTTATGTAAGAGTAATCACGCCCTATTTCCTTTTCCAATATTTGTGATAAGTTCTCTTGTGGTGGGTTGCTATCTTCATTGTAGTGCACCTGATTGATGATGATGCTCTTGATTTCATTGATCATTCTGCTATTACTGTCGTCAAGAAGTTCAAATCCCTCTTTGGCTAAACTGTGTTCGAGTTCATTTTTGTTAATCTGATGAGGCTCGATTAGTTCAATCTTTCCAAGTTCTATGCTTTTAATGCGGTATCCCAGCTTTTGCAATTCCTCCTGAACCACCTTAATGCAACGGTCGCATACCATATTCTTTATGTAGAGTTTGTCTGTATTCATTTTGTATGGCACATAACAAGAGTATATAGTTACTGGTAATTATATTCCCATTTTATAAGTATTACGAATTTAAGCTTTTGTTTTAAAAAGATAGTTCCATAAAACGTTCGTTTTATGGGACTTTTTAAAAAACCCGCATTGAATTTACGAAGCAAGTAATAGTTAGAAAGCATAAAATGATCCATATTCATTTTAAGCACTCAATTTCTCAGAAACACTTATCTTTTAAAGTTCTAGCTGGCACAACAGCTTAACTCGGCCACATCCTTGTTAAAAGTTATCGCTGCGAGTTTGATACCTTCCGAAAGCGTCAGGTATGGATAGAACGAATCCGCCAATTCTTTGATCGTCATACCTGACTTGATTGCTAAACTTGCCTGCATGGCTAATTCACCACCCTCAGGCGCTATGATACGAGCGCCGATAAGTAGATCACTCTCCAGATTGCGAATTAATTTGATAAACCCACGGGTATCCAGGGCTGCTTGGGCTCTGGGCACTTCTGACAAGGGCATAACACTGGTCTCAAATGGTATTCCCAAAGCATCTGCTTCCTTTTCATCCAAACCAGCACCCGCTACTTGAGGGTCGGTAAAGACCACCCACGGAAGACCGGTATAGTCCACAATTTCCTTAGTATTTTGAAACGCATTTAAAACCGCAACCTTCCCTTCCTTTGCAGCTGTATAAACGAATGCAGGAGTATTGGTACAATCACCTGCAGCATAGATATGGTCCACATTAGTTTCCTGTTTCTCATTAACTATAATATGTCCAGTCTTGTTAAGTTCCACGCCGGCGTTTTCTATGGACATTCCAAAAGTATTGGGCTTTGTGCCTGTTGCTACCAGTATGTGGGAGCCTTCAAAATTACCTTGATCCGTTATTGCCGTTACGACATCTCCATTCTTTTCGAATTGTTTTATGCTCACATTGGTATACACGCCAATACCCTCACCAACAAACTGATCCGTCAACTCTTTGGTAATATCATCCGATTGAGTACGCAAAATTCTTTCCGAACGATGCAACAAGGTCATCTTTGTGCCGAAACGGTTATATGCCTGAGCTATTTCCAGGGCAATATACCCCGCTCCTAATACAATTAAATGTTTGGGCAACTCCTCTAGATCAAAAAGACTTTCATTGGTCAATAAACCAATTTCAGGTAACCCCTCAATTTCGGGAACTTTTGTTGTGGCTCCCGTTGCCAAAAGGAATTTCTTGGCCCTATATTGATTTCCATCGACCTCGATTGTCCTGGAATCAACAAAGTTGGCCCAACCATGAAGTATTTTTACATTATCAAGTCGATCGACAACGTCCACATATTTTTTCTTTTGAAGCGTGGATACCAATTCTTTTTTCTCTCGAATAATAGTTTTATAGTCTATTATTGGATTTGCAGACGATACGCCCATAAAAGGGGAGTTTTGAGCCCTATAGATCTGTTCTGCGCTTCTAATAAGATATTTGGAAGGTACGCATCCTACATTCACGCAGGTCCCTCCTATATCCAATCCAGCATTGACCATCAAAACGGATAATCCCAGGTCGGCCGCTGTGGTCGAAGCTGAAAAAGCCGCAGATCCCCCGCCTATAATGATCAGATCATAATTCTCATTTCCATTACTTTCGGATTCTTCAGTTCTTCCAATTTCGTCCTTGACCTTGAATTGGTTCCCTTGGTTAATGGTGGCTATGATTTCATCCTCGCCGATCAAGTCCGGATTATATTCAAAGGTTCCAAGCCCATCTTTATAACTGACGGATTTTGAGTTTATCCCCTTTTTCTTTTCAAACCTTTTTTCTATGGACACGGCACAATGATCACAGGTCATTCCCTCAATGTTGAATTGGATCTTTTCCTGGCTCTTAGTTTCTTTGTTACCGAAGAATTTTTTTAACATATTGACTTATTTTTTTGTTTCTAACTAACAGCATGTATTCCCGAAAACTCCCTTGTAATCTACCCGGCCTTCCAATCTGTCGAGATAGTACGCGGGATTTTTCGAAAACTCTTCCTGGCAGTGTGTACATCTACAAAAGAAAACACCATTGCCCTTATAGTCAAGTTTTATGGATTGTTGCACGGGCTTTTCTGAAAGACAAACCGGACATACGATGATGTTCTTGATTTCATTGATAAACTTTGTTGGATCCTCAATAAATAACTTTACACATCCCGTACAACAGAAATAATAGGTAGTTTCATTGTATTGGTAACTTGGTGCAATATTTGTATCAGTTCCCAGACGGACAAGAGAGCATCCGCAGGTTGGGCATAGCTTTGTTGTTCCCAAAAGTTCCTGTGTTTTATTTTTCATTCTTACGCTTCTTTATATAATTCAACGAGATAGTTTGTTTTTTCCTGAATGGTCTTGGTGATTTCCTCCGGGGAAATCTTATTGGGATCATATTCGATTATTGCAATATTTCCTGGATACTCCACAGAATTATCCAAAACACCTACCGTTTCGGAGAGCACTTTATGTACATGACCGGCGCATCCTCCACAGGTCATACCGGTTATCTTTAACTTTACTGTTTTCGAATCCTGAACGTTGTCGGTTAATTCGGTAATCGCGGTCGGGTTCTCCTTTGCATTGGCTGATGCCAATGAAACACCGGTTCCTATTAACAATAAAAAGACTGCTGGGATTATTAGATTTCTCATGCTATATCGATTTAGGGATTTTTACTCTACTACCTTATAACCTGTTCCGTTAATAGCTTCTTTAATACTTTCCGGTGACACCTTGGTCTTATCAAATTTCACCACTGCGGTACCTGCTATGTAATCTGCTTCAGCCTTAATGATTCCAGGGAGGGCGATAACCGCGTGCTCCACATGCAGATTACAACTCTCACAGGTCATTCCGCTCACCTCATAAGAGATTTCCTCTACGTTATTGGATTCCACAATGGCAATTTGCGCTGTCTTGTTCTCAGGATAGAAAATTTGGGAATAGTATGGGAAGGCGAGCATAGCCACAGCAAAAACGGTAACGATACCCAAGAATTTCTTTGACTGCCAAAACGATGGTTTTTCATCATCTTCACAGGCACAGTCTATATCATCCTGGGTTCTAGGCTTTAACTTCTGGTACCATGCAAATGCCAACACAACAATCGTTAGTCCTATTAAATAGGGCCTGAAAGGTTCCATCCATGAAAATGTAGACGCTACGCCGGAGGCACCGGAAAAAAAGGCTAGAACCGGGGTAATGCAACATAGAGATGCCGCGAAGGCAGTTAACAATCCCGCACCTAACATTTTACCCGATTTATTTTTCTGAGTTTTTAATTTTGTATCCATTTTTCGTTTCAATTTATTTTACTTTCTATTTTAAGTTTATTACAGCAAGGCTATTATCTCCATAATTTGATACATAAGCCTTCTTATTATTTATTTCCACAAAACCTATAGGAGATTTTCCTACTGGATATTCTTCCGGTATTTTTTTATATGACGTTGCATCATAGACATATACTTTTGAGTTCTTAAAATTCACTATATAAATGCGTTTCTCATCCTCACTTAAGACAACCTCTTCCGGGCCATTTAGCCCTTCGAAGACATGAGTAATGGAATCTGTAATGGTATTCAGTACATAAGCTTCATTGTTCAAAAAATTACTGATAAACAGTTTGGTATTGTCTTTGGACGCATGGATAAGCTCGGGCTTACCACCTTTTTCAATGTTTAACGTTTTCTTGGTTTTGATATTTATTATAGAGATGGAACCATCTTCCGTATTGGTCACATATAATCTATTATCGTCTTTTGAAATACCTATGCCATCCGGCCCTTTTCCGGTCTTGTAGGAATTAATAACTTCAAGTGAGTTGGTATCTAATTGAAGTACCTTTTGCAGATCGATGGCGATGACAAAAATCATATTCCCGTCCGAACTCGAAACAATCCCCCCTAGGGTAGAACTAAAGGATTGTTGTTTGACAATGGAATGATCCCTAAAATTTATCAGTGCTACCTGCTTGTCATATCCACTTACGGCCACAAGATTAGATGTGCCCAGTTTGGTAAATCCCCATGGATACCTTATCCCCGATATTCGATCTATTACTTCATCAGAGTGGGTATCGACTATGCTCAGTATTGTATCTTCCACATTGGCCACGTACAAATACCGCTTGTCAGGTGTCAAAAAAAGGGCGTCAGGACCTTTGCCTACTTCTATATAATTTGATTCTTCGGTCTGTGGAGTTTGTATATCCTCTTTTGCCCCGGAGTTTTTAGGACCCTCTTTACAACCTAACGCAAGCAATAGGATAGCCAAGATTAGTTGTACTTTTTTCATACGGCAATTTTATCGAGTTGAATATCGGCAAGAATATTTTGTAGTATAGCGCTCTTTTTACCGGTGATGGAATAAAAAAGTGTTTGCCCTTGGCGTCTTGCGGTTATAATACCGGCATCCTTTATTTTTCTTATATGTTGGGAAACAGCGGGCACGCCCATTTCCAAGATGTCCGCAATATCACATGGGCACAGCTCCTTTTCCATGTCCAAAAGAAAAAGGATTTTCAACCGTACCTCGCTTCCTGCCAAAGCAAGTATTTTGCTCAGGTCCTGAAAAATGGACGATGATTTATCCAAGGTTTCTTTACATCGGGAAAGCTGTTTGTGGTCAGCCTCGTTTCTGGTACAGGTGATTTCTAGTTTCATATTATTGCTTTAGACGGACAAAGATATAATAACTTACGTATTTAAGCAAATACTTAAATAACAATAATTTGTTGTCCCATAAAACGGCCGTTTTTTGGTACTATTGAATGAAAGCAAAAGTCTTTAGTCGAGAATGTCCCAAACGTGGTCCCTTTTAGTAGTTTCGTTAACTCACCTTTTATGGGACAAAATTTATCTAGAAGTGATACTCTTTACATAATACGGCTTTTGTAAAAGAGTGAGATTTCCACATTTTAAAAAAATGGATTCCATTTTTTAATGTAACGGCTACAATAGAATTGAATGGGAGAAAAACTCAAGCAGAAATGATGTCCCTGAACTCTATAAAAAAAGCTTCGAATTGAAGCATATTGCTATGAAAGAAAATCATAGTCTCCTGCCATGTATTTTTATTGTGGATTGAAACCTCTTTCTTTTCCATGTAGATTCTGGAAATCTCTTTTTGATTGTCTAGTATATAGGAGTCTTCATAGCTGAGCTCTGGAAGGTAATCTTCCACTAGGATAGATTTTAAAGAAGTCAGTTTTTCCCAAAGTTCAATTCTTTTTTCCAGGTCAATATGCTCCACATCCATTGAAACCATTGCTTTTTTTGTATCAAAATAGAATTTGAAGGCTAAACCCTTGACCTTGGTATTGTATAAGATCCACTTTTGAGGATATGATTTGCCAAAGGCAATCCAAAAATCTTGGCGCAATCGCTTTGACTCTTCTTTGCTAAACATCTATAGAATGTATGCAATTACAATCCCTAGAACAATGACTATCAATTTCCTTAAATTAAATTTATGACCTTCAGAACTTTCAAACAAAATGACAGTGGAAATATGTAAAAAGACGCCAATAACCAAAGAAGTGATAGGAGCATAATAATTTGTGGCAAATTCAAAATTGGCCGCAACATAACTACCAAGAGGAGTCATCAGGGAAAATAGAACAATGAAGAACAGGGCATGGGCTAATTTTATTTTAGAATTCAATAAGAATATGCTCAGGATAATGGCAATGGGAATTTTATGGATGAGGATTCCGTATATGATAGTATCATGCTTTTCGATGGGGAAGCCCTCTAAAAAGGAATGGATAGAAAGGCTTAAAAACAACAACCACGGAAAATCACTTTTTTCGCTGTCTAAATGAACGTGACCATGTTCGGCACCCTTCGAAAAGAATTCAAGGAAAATCTGAAGTAAAATCCCTAACATCACAAAGACCCCAACGGTTTTGGAATTGGATTTTTCGTAGACAGACGGGAACAGTTCAAAAATGGTCAATGCCAACAAAAATGCCCCACTAAAGGCGAGCAATAACTTAAAATTCTCTTTGTTTTGTGGCTTTACAATGAATACGAATGCAAAACTTATCAAGACCCCGAGAATGGGCAATAAATAGGTCATTAATGCAGGTTTAGGTACAATTACTATTTAGGACCACAGTACTGTGGATGGCATAAAAATACTGTATTTTTGTCGCAATCTTTATAGCAAGTATGAACAATAATTTTAGAATGGTGGCCAAAACCTTGTTTGGTTTTGAAGAGCTTTTGGCAAGGGAGTTACGCAACTTGGGTGCTAGTAATGTTGTTGAAGGGGTAAGGAGTGTTTCTTTTGACGGTGATACAGGTTTTATGTACAAAGCCAATCTATGTTTACGAACCGCAATAAAGATCATAAAGCCAATTAAATCGTTCTCGGTTCGCAACGAAAATGAGCTTTATAGAAAAATCTACCAAATGGATTGGTCTGAGTTTCTTAAGCCTGACTTGACCTTTGCCATTGATACGACCTTATTTTCAGACGTTTTCACACATTCACTATATATTTCACAAAAGGCAAAGGATGCTATTGTGGATAAATTTCGAGATACTGATGGGCAACGACCAGATGTTGACCTGAAATTTCCTGATGTGCGTATTAACATTCATATTCATAAAGAGAATTGCAACATATCTCTTGATAGTTCTGGAAGATCGTTGCACCATAGAGGATACAGAACGGCAACAAATATTGCTCCGATCAATGAAGTATTGGCAGCTGGACTTTTATTATTAAGTGGTTGGGATGGGAAATCAGATTTTTTAGACCCCATGTGCGGAAGCGGAACCTTTTTGACCGAGGCAGCCATGATTGCCTGCAATATTCCCGCCAACATCAATAGAAAAGAATTTGCCTTTGAGAAATGGGAAGATTTTGATGAGGAACTTTTTGATAAAATAATAGATAGTAGTCTCAAAAAGGCGCGTGAATTCCATCATAAGATTGTTGGGTATGATAAGGCCCCTTCGGCAGTAAGAAAGTCAATTGACAATGTCGCCAATGCCAATCTATCTGAATATATACATGTAGAGCGAAAGAGCTTTTTTGACTCGACCAAATTTGCAGAAAGTCATTTGCATATGGTCTTTAATCCACCGTATGGAGAACGATTAAACTTGGATATGGAAGATTTTTATGGGTCAATAGGTGATACCTTAAAGCGGGAATACCCGGGTACGGATGCGTGGTTCATAACTTCGAATCTAGAGGCCTTAAAATTTGTTGGGTTGCGACCTTCAAGAAAGATAAAGGTGTTCAATAGCCATTTAGAATCACGTTTGGTAAAATATGTAATGTACGAAGGAAGCAAAAAAGCAAAATACCAAAAACAGGATTAGAACTTAAAACTAAAATGAAAGTCCTGTTTGTTTAAATTATAGAGATTCGAACTATTCTTCCACTTTAGGCGCTTCCTCTTTGTCCTTGATTTTTTCTGCCTTTTTGTACAATGAGATCATGTAGGTAAGTGAATAATTGTAACCGACACCAAAATTACTCCCATCAGTAACTTTATTAAATCCTGGGATAAACGGATTTGGAAATTGATTAGCCTCTTTATTACTTGTCAAAAAACCTAACCGAATACTTCCTCCCAGATATAAATTGGCAAATAACTCTGCTTTTATCCCTAAAACAAATTCTAACCAAGAGGCACTTAAACCATCAAACTTTTGAGCCTCAGAAGAACCATTGGGAAACCCATTTGGATTCCAATATCTATTGCTATCATAATACTGAAAGCTGTTCAACGTCTGGTTAAAACTACTAAAAGCATATCTACCGCCAATAAAAATGGAATTGTCCATGCCATACCAATTTTCGTAGGTATTATAATCGACCCCCAATTTTATATAACTCCCGGAAGTTGTAAAATTATAGGTGTCTTCCTGTTTGGTTTTTTTCTCGTTTCCAAATTCGCCGGCCAAGTAGAGTTTTTGCGTGAGTCGGTAATCTCCAACAATTTCGAGACCAGAGTAGTCATCATTGGATTGGGAAAGTGCTAATCGACTAAGATCAATACCGGCCCTGAGTCCGTATGCCTGCTTGTGAACAAGGGTGTCTTTAGGTTGAAGATCAATCGGCTCTTCCTGCGCAACGCTATTTACAAAGTACAGAAGTAGACTTATGCTAATGAAATATCTTAACATGGGCGGTATTTGAATTTTCAATGGTCGGCGACACTATTTCTATACTTTTTATCCAATTATCTACATCTGTCGTAAGGTTTGGACTGAGGTTTTCATAGTTGGCCACAAAACCACAACCTCTGGAAATATACACCTCTTTGGTTTCATGATTGAAGGTTAAAGTATCGACATTTCCTGTATCGGCCCCTGTCTCTCCTTCTGAATTTAAGGTGAATAAATATGTAGTTGAAGCACTATCGGCCCTTAAAGGAATTGCCAGTGAATCTGCCGTAGATCGATCAGCAAATGTATTCACAATAGAGGCTTGTCCCAACCCCTGAATCCTTAATTTGGTGAAATTTTTGGTATTCTCAAGATTGATATTGTCATAAAAACGAATGACCAGCAAGGGTGTGTCACTATCTACACAAATATCATCTTTTTCACATCCGAAAAAGAGGATGCTGCCAATTAAAGTACAACAAGCAATTCTTAATTTGTTCATGAATCTATAACTTTTCCAAAAGTACAACATTTTCTACGTGATGTGTCTGGGGAAACATATCCACGACTTGTATTTTAGTAACGGCATAATGGTCTTTCATTAGGGCCAAATCTCTGGCTTGGGTAGCACTATTACAGCTAACATAAACCACCTTTTTAGGAGCAATGGCTAATATTTGATGCACTACGTCCTTGTGCATGCCATCTCTTGGGGGGTCTGTGATAATAACATCTGGGGACCCATGGGTATTGATGAAATCTTTGTTGAACACATTTTTCATATCACCCACAAAGAAATCAACATTTTCAATATCATTGTTTTTTGCATTCTCTTTGGCATCGGCAATGGCTTCTGGAACCGATTCGATTCCAACAACCTTTTTAGCACGCTTTGATACAAATTGTGCAATGGTTCCTGTTCCCGTATACAGGTCATATACAATATCTTTTCCTGATAGGCCCGCAAAATTCCGAGCTACTTTGTATAGCTCATAGGCTTGTTCTGAATTGGTCTGGTAGAACGACTTTGCATTTATTTTAAATTGAAGCCCTTCCATCTGTTCAATAATATGGTCCCGACCTGCATGGCAGACAACCTCTTGATCGTAGATGGTATCATTTTGCTTTTTATTAATGACATATTGTAGCGATGTTATCTCGGGAAAAGCTTCCAGAAGATGATTTAGTAACAGTTCTCTTTTGTGACCATCATCTTCATAAAACTGTATCAAAACCATAATCTCACCTGTTGAAGCGGTACGTATCATCAAGGTGCGCAACATTCCGTGTTGGTTTCTCGGGTTAAAGAAGGAGATTTCATTCTCTATGGCAAATTCCTTGACCGCCAGACGAATGGCGTTGGATGGGTCGACCTGCAGGTGGCATTTTTTTATATCCAAAATTTTATCCCACATACCTGGAATATGAAAACCCAATGCGTTTTTATCCTCTATTTCTTTGCCGGACTGGATTTCATCAAGGGTCAACCAACGGCTATCGGAAAATGAATATTCCATTTTGTTGCGATAAAAATACTGTTCTTTGGAGCCCAAAATAGGATTCAGCTCTGGAAGGTCAAGATGACCGATGCGACGCAAGTTGTTTTCAACTTCTTTTTGTTTAAAGAATAGTTGATGTTCATATCCCATATGTTGCCATTTACAGCCGCCACAGACCCCAAAATGTTCACATTTTGGTTCAGTGCGTTTGTTGGAGTACGAATGAAATTTGATGGCAGTTCCTTCAAAATAGGCCTTTCTTTTCTTTGAGGTTTGTACATCGACCACATCCCCAGGAACTGTATTAGTCATAAAAATAACCCGACCATCAGGGGCCTTGGCAACAGTTTTTCCTTTGGCACCAGCATCGATTACCTCAATATTTTCGAAGATTTGCCTTCTATTTTTTTTACGCATAGCGCAAAAGTACTACTTACAACGAATTTAATATAGTCATCGTGGCTCTGAATGTTCCTAAAAAAAGTTAAAACCACTCATCATTTTACCCAAAACTTCAAATTTTTATGATTTTGGGAACTTTTCGTAATTTTGCAGCTCTGCATAGGATGATTTCTCTCCCAAAGAAGGAATTGCTAAAGTTTTATTTAAATTATCTAGTATCATGTCAGTTTTAGAAAAAATGAGATCTAAAGATGCCATAGCTTTGGAAGAAAAACATGGAGCACGCAATTATCATCCCCTTCCTGTTGTTTTAAGTCGGGGTGAAGGAGTATATGTTTGGGATATTGAAGGAAACAAGTATTACGATTTTCTATCAGCATATTCTGCAGTGAACCAAGGTCATTGTCATCCAAAAATTGTTGAGGCACTCAAAACGCAAGCCGAAAAATTAACACTTACCTCGCGGGCATTTCATAATGATATACTTGGAACGTATGAAAAGTATGTGACCGAGTATTTTGGTTTTGATAAGGTATTGCCTATGAACACTGGGGCAGAGGCTGTTGAAACGGCTATTAAGCTTGCTAGAAAATGGGGGTATGAAAAAAAAGGTATACCTGCAAATCAGGCCAAGATTATTGTTTGTCAGAATAATTTTCATGGAAGAACTATAACCATTATTTCTGCTTCTAACGATCCTGTCGCTACACAAAATTTCGGACCTTTTACACCTGGCATCAGTTCCATTCCGTACAATGAGACTAATGCATTACAGGAAGCGCTAAATGATAAAAATGTAGCTGCATTTCTTGTGGAGCCCATTCAAGGTGAAGCTGGAGTTTGTGTACCCGATGAAAATTACCTTGGGGCGGCCTATAAACTTTGTAAGGAGAGGAATGTGCTTTTCATTGCCGATGAGGTACAGACGGGAGTAGCCCGTACGGGTAAGTTATTGGCCCTTGATTATGCCAACATAAAACCAGATGTTTTGATTTTGGGAAAAGCGCTTTCTGGAGGTGTATTTCCGGTTTCCGCTGTTTTAGCCAATAATCACATTATGGAGGTTATACGTCCTGGAAACCATGGTTCTACCTTTGGAGGTAACCCGTTGGCCTGTTCAGTAGCAATTGCCGCACTTGAAGTTGTTGAAGAAGAAAACCTTGCTGAAAATGCTTTTTATCTGGGTGAGCTTTTTAGGAGTGAAATGCAAAAACTAATTGACAGTAGTGATTTGGTCAGACTGGTAAGGGGTAAGGGTTTATTGAATGCTATTGTTATTGATGATACCGAAGATAGTTCAGCTGCGTGGGATATTTGTATGGGTTTGAAAGAAAATGGTCTTTTGGCCAAACCCACACACGGTAATATTATCCGCTTCGCACCGCCCTTAGTGATGACCAAAGATGAAATGTTGGATTGTATATCAATAATCTCAAAAACAATAAAAAAGTTTGAAAAATAAAGAATCCCCTGACCCCGATAGCTTTCGGGGTCAGGGGATTCTTTTATGTGCATTGAAATTATTGAAAAGCCCCTTCTGCTGCTGCACTGGCAATTACTGCTGCTATTACGCCAAAGTATAGAATAGTAAAAACCAAAAGAATTACAGCTAAGGCCAAGCCAATATATGACAGTATTCTACCTGTCTTCACATTTTCATAACCAGTATACCTTTCAGGTTCTACGTTGTATATACGTTCTGCATTTTTGGCTTTTGATAGACCAATAAAGCCGAAAATAGCTCCAAAAGGTCCGCAACAGACCAATGTTAGGATTATTGCCAAAATACCAAAGGTCAAGGCATTACTTGCGTGTGGTAAGGGTTCTTGGTTCATAAATTGTTATGTATTAGTTTATTATTGCCACTGTTCCATCATTTCCTGAACTTTTTCCATATACTCATCCCATCCACCCATCTGCAATATTGAAAAAATGGTCCATATCAATGAAATAACCCCTATTACAAGTCCAATTATTGCCACTATTTTCGCCGTTTTTAAAGTGCTATAATTGCTATAATTTTCAGGATTTAATTTATAAAGGCCTTCATCTTTTTTAGTCAAATACAAGGCGATACCCGATAGCAAGATAGCACCGGCACCTGCACTGAAGCAACAGCAAATAAACGAAAGAATCGCTAGTACGATCGCTATTGTTACATTGGGTAATTTTTGTTGTTCCATAATTTAAAGTGGTTTAGTTATAAAAATCTTAAAATATAGTTTCCAAGTATCAGAATAACGCTCAAAATCATTAGTGTAATGATTATTCTATTGGCATATCTTATCGTAAAGAAACTGTCTGCCAATAAGAATCCCAATAATGGGATAATCGTAAATATGGCCGGGTACATTTGAAAAGCCTCGACAAATTCACCCTGAAACAAGAGAGAAACGGAGCGTTGGGCTCCACATCCCGGGCATTCTATACCAAAGAGCTTCTTGTTCAAACAGGGAAGCATAAAATCTTCAGCTAAAAATAAGGAAGTGACCAGTCGCATTTTTACTCCAATTGCATTTCTATAGGAAAAATAACCATTATTTTTGGGGAATAAAACTAAAACGTGAGGCTTTTTAAAGTAGGTGATAAGGTAGAGGTAATAGACGAACTAATGAAGGGTGTCGTACTCTGTATTTCCCAAGGAGAAATCACCATTGAATCTGAAGATGGATTTGTGATGAAATACGCGCCTAATGAGTTGGTTAATACTTCTAATGCAGATGACATTAAAGTTACCAATTACCAGGTGGCAAAAATAAAGGCCGAAAAGGAAAGCATTAAGCGAAAGCAGCAGACCACGATTAAGTCAAAAGAACGGAATGCCCCAACGATGGAGGTTGATTTACACATTAATCAGCTTGTTAAATCGGCCAAGGGAATGACAAACCATGAAATGTTGAACCTACAAATGGAAACGGCAAAAAGACAGCTAGAATTTGCCATGCGTAAACGTATCCAAAAAATAGTTTTTATCCATGGCGTAGGTGAGGGTATATTAAAGGAAGAACTTAACTTTCTATTCGGTCGATACGAGAATGTCAAATACTATGATGCCGATTACCAAAAATATGGACTTGGAGCGACGGAGGTGTACATTTACCTAAACCCCTGAAAATGGATTATTGTGTAATCACCACTCCAAAATCGTTGATTTGCAAGTCCGTGATCCTTTGATTGGCAGATGTCGTGAACGTAAGGCCGCTCAATTGAATATTGTGCTCATAGGTAATAGTAGTGCCATCGTCTACCATTGTAGTAGTTATTAACACTTCACCATTCTCTGCCTTAATCTCTTCAATCACCAAAGGTGTTGTCGTGGGTACAGCATCACAAAAATAATTGCTGGTAACCTTATCTGAAAAAATCCTATATGTGACTTTGGATTGATCGGGTACCGCACTGCTGATAGTACTGACCGAAACTTCATTTTTCAGGATACCTGATTGCAGTTCAAGAATCAATGCTTCCTTATCGTTGATTTTAAAGAAAATCGTACTTGCAGTAGATACTGGGGAATCACAGGCCTGAACATTTGTAATACTATCAAAATCAATGGTTTCAATTTGTAAGTCACCGTCGTTACATGAAACCAAAAGAGTCAAAAAACAAAAAAACAATAGGTATTTCATGCCTCAAATTTAAAGGAAATATACCACAAGTTTATTCTCTTTAGGATAGAATTTACATTTAATTCGGTTATTTTTGACCCCATTCAAGTTTTGAAATCAGGTTATGGAAAACATATACTTAGACAATGCTGCAACTACTCAAGTAAGGGAAGAAGTTATTTTGAAAATGCAGGATGTATTGTCTAATTATTACGGTAACCCATCCTCGAGCCACGGGTATGGACGCACGGCCAAAACAGCTGTTGAAAGTGCACGCAAATCAATTGCCAAGCAATTGAATGCCCAAGCATCCGAAATAATCTTTACATCAGGAGGCACCGAAGCCGACAATATGATACTACGCGGTGCGGTTCGTGATTTAGGGGTAAGAACCATCATAACCTCTAAAATAGAGCATCATGCGGTATTGCATACTTCCGAAGACTTGGTCAAGGAATTTGGGATTAATATCAAGTATGTAGATTTAGATGAAAATGGTAATCCAATGCTAGCTCATTTAGAACAACTATTGCAAGAAGATGATTCCAAAAAAGTGGTAAGCCTGATGCATGTGAACAATGAAATAGGAAATTTATTACCTATTGACGAAGTGAGCTTTTTATGTAAGGAAAATGGAGCGTTATTCCACTCAGATACTGTACAATCTATTTGTCATTTTGAATGGGATGTGCAAAAAATCCCAATTGATTTCATGGCGGCAGCTGCACATAAATTTCATGGCCCGAAAGGAGTCGGTTTTGCCTTCATTCGAAAAAATTCGGGCCTGAAGCCATTAATTTTAGGAGGTTCTCAGGAGAGGGGATTTAGAGCGGGTACAGAATCTGTTCATAATATTGTTGGTTTAGAGGAGGCGTTTAAATTGGCTTATACCAATCTTGAAGAAGAAGAAGAGTATGTTCGGGGTCTGAAGAAGTATTTTATAGAGAATATTAAAAAAAGCATCCCTAATATTAGTTTTAATGGACATTCGGGAAATCTGGATAAAAGCACTTATACGTTGGTAAATATTGGTCTGCCCATTAGTCAGGAAAGAGCATTGATATTATTGTTTCATTTGGACATAAAAGGAATTGCCTGTTCAAAGGGAAGCGCATGCCAATCGGGTAGTGACGTAGGGTCACATGTATTGAATGAAGTGCTTTCTGAGGAGGATATTAAAAAGCCATCCCTACGTTTTTCTTTTTCTAAGTATAATACCAAGAAAGAATTGGATTATGCTATAGGAGTTCTTAAAGAATTTATAGAGGGTTAGCTTCTGGCCCTGTTTCGTTCTTTTTTCTTTTCCCTGTCGTAAGGGAATTTTCGAGTTGCCAATTTCATCATACGGTCAATAAGGTCATTGGTGTTTTTACCAGATTTTTTATTGATTTTCTTTTCGTATTTCCATAATAGCTTGCCAGAAATACCATCACTGATTTTGAGGCCTATCCGGCCATAATTGGAGTCTCCCAAAAAGTAGTCCAAAAAACTGGATTTAGTGGGAATGCCTTTGGATAAAAGAATGTTCAAATCCAGGGTGCCACTGATGATTCCATCTACCTTTAAGACTTCACATAATTGTTTAACCGTATAGACATCAATATTTTTGTAGGTAATAGCATTCTGGGAAAGTATCGCATTGGTGTTTTTGGTATTTTGGAACTCTACTGAGAACTTTTTCTTTCGCTTTCTCTGGGAGAAATAAGTTTCAAGGGCATTCTGTACAGCATACCCTTCTTTTTCCTCTAATTCCTTCAATTCTTTATTGGCAATGCTACCTTTTAAATCTAAGTTGGTCAAAAAAGGTAAGACAGCCAAAATTTTATGTTCTCGGCTCAAATCATCAAAATTTTTGCTTTCGTAGATGTTCTTTTGGGCATTTGATGTTATTCCTATAAAAAGAATCAAGAAAAGTATTTTGTTTTTCATTTCATTTTGTTTGCCATTATCACAGGTTTTGGTCAAAACCACATTTTAAGTTGTAAATTGAGTACTCTGCTTGTCATAAAATTCGGAATTGCAAATTCCTGTTTGCTGTCAACATCCCGGACCCAAGTACTGGTAATTGAATTTTGATTATTAAATAGATTGAAAACTTCAAAACGAACACTCAATTCCTTGAATTTATGTAACCAATGGCTTTCAGGGTATTTCCGTTCTGCATCTACAAAAATATGAGAAATTCCCAAATCTGCACGTTTATAATCCCTTAATCTATTCTGAAAAATATAAGGATCGGCGTTACTTGGAGAATCACCTGGAACACCAGCGTTATAAACCAGATTCATATGCATTTTTAAATTGGGTATGTCAGGGATATAATCCTGGAAAAGAATGCCCAACTTAAAACGTTGATCAGTAGGGCGTGGGATAAACTCTCTTTGTTCTATATTCCCTTCAGTTTTTAAAAACCTCAAGCTGACCCATGACTCCGTTCGGGGAACAAATGCCCATTCATTCTAACCTCAGCACCATACGTATACGCTTTTGAATTATTGCTGGCAGCATAACGAATGCGCACATCTTCCAAGGTATAAGGGTTGATGTTTTCCAAATTTTTGTAATAGACATCTCCCTTTAAGGCAAAAGATCTATTCCATAGAAGAAAACTGTATTCATTGTCCAAAACAAAATGAATGGATTTTTGCGCTTTTACTCTTGGGTTGATTGCACCAGTACGATCTCTCAGCTCTCTATAAAAGGGAGGTTGATGATATATTCCTGCTGATAGCCGAAAAAGCATGTCCTTTTTCCAATTGGGTTTAATCGAAAAGAATTCCTCGATGCTTTGCGTCGAGGTTTCGATTGAAATTACCACATTTTCATGGCCTATGTGGGAAAAGGTTATCGTGTTTTCCTGGTCTACCACCAATTGCAATATTTAATGGCCAGTACTATTGGTAAATGTGCCATTATTCGATGAAGAAATGTTTACCTGTGGTAAGGGAATATTGTTTTCGTCGAATACAATACCGTAATTACGGCAGTCTGTGCCTTAAGTTGTGAACACAGACACAGAAATAATAAAATGAAAACAGGTTTTACGCACTTCAATGTATTTATTTTCTATAAAATGAAACTTCCAAGGTATTGGTGTTTCCTACATTGTCCTTAACGATAACTTTGAGTTCGCATTGCTTTTTATCCAAAATCTTATCATCAAAATTATAGGTAAGTGTTTTCGTTTTTGGTTCATACTCCATCAGAATCCACTGTCCGTTCAAAGTTGCAGAGTAGGTATCAATACCACTAAGGTCATCCGAGATTGAAAGGCTTAGGTATCTGTAATTACTTAGCCATTGTCTATGCTTAAAGTTCTTTGTTCTGATTTTTGGGATTAAAGTATCCTTGACCAAAGTGTATGTTCCTAGATTACGGGTGCGTGTTGTAAATGTTGTACCTCTTTTGAAGGTAGATGTATAATTTGGTTTTAGTTTCTTGTCCAATCTTGCGATAAACAACTGTTTGCGTTCTTCTTCCGAATATTTTGAGGCATCGAATGTAATCGTAAAGTTCCTGTGTGCCGGTACTCTATTGTTATGTATGGCAACGGTGTCTTTCCCTTCTTTTAAATCCAAATAAAAATCCTCATAGAATGTATTTGACGGAAAATAAACTTTGGCCAGTCCTAAGTCATAATTATTCGGACGTTTGGCTATTACATAATTTTGGGTCTTTTTTGGCTCTTCTTTTATTTTGATTTGTTGACGTTTACCTTCAACAGGAATGACAACCTTGGTTAGGTTTCCTTCCAAATCGTGAATTAATAGTTCTACCTTGTATGACAAGCCCTCTTTGACCACAATTTTACCATCGTTGACCAATTTGTTGTAAATACTCAACCGGTTTCCGGGTGACTTGAAAACCTTTTGTATGCGCTGTTTGTACCTACCAAAATGGTCATAATCGATAAGGGTATTGATATATCGTGTTTCAGTAAATGAAAATGACTCAAAATCGTAATCGGTATATACTTTCCCGTTGACCACTTGTCTTACCGAATATACTCCATTTTTGTTTGCGGCCAAATCCTGTCGATCAAAGCCAATAAAACCAAACCCTATGGATCCCAGGGCAGTTACCTTATCAGCGAGAAAAGTACCATCTTTTTGTTTGGTGAAATTAATCTGTGATTTGACGTTGCTCTGATTTAATTGGGCATTCTCGGATAGGGGATAACCATAAAGTCCTGTCAGGGAGGGGTTCGTAGCATCCCTTACTTCCAAACCATATAGAAGGGGGTTCGTTGGCTTTTCTGATATACTGCTTCTAATTTCAAAGTGTAGATGGGGTCCTGAGGAACCGCCAGAATTACCACTGTATGCAATTATTTTGCCTTTTTCAACCTTAATCTCTCCATATTCGGGAAACACCTCGATTTCGTAAGATTTTTTCTGGTATTGAAGCTGCTTTACGTATGCTTCGATTTCGGGAGAAAATTTTTGTAAATGCCCGTATACCGACGTGTACCCATTTGGGTGAGCCACATAAAGTACTTTACCATAGCCCCAATGTGAAATCTTGATTCTTGCTACCGTGCCATCACCAATGGCATAAATCGGAATACCTTGACGTTGTTGGGTTTTTATATCGATACCTGAATGAAAATGATTGGATCGCAGTTCACCGAATGTACCTGCCAAAATCAGGGGAATATCCAATGGGGGTCTAAATGTGTCTTTGGGATAGTTGTCCTGAGCCAATATGGCCGAGGTGAAAATCAAAAAAAGAATTAAAAATGTCCTACCCATAGTTTATGAATATCAAAAGTATATCTCCATTATCCTCCCCCCCCCTTTGTGCAAAATCCTTAAAAGAAGATTACAATTGTCCAATAAGGGCAAGGTCCAGTCTAGAAATATGTGATAAATTTAAACAGATGAAAATAATTAATGGCCGTGATACCTAAAAAACTACAAAGTTTTATAAAGGAAGCAATTGATAATCTCACAAGTATTGCAGGTATTAAAGTATTACTTAAAGAATAATTCAAAAAAGTATTGCCCAGTCGTTAGATGTATGTTAACTTTGTGTAATACGCATTGAGTATTGCATATGAGTGAATTGGTGAAAATTGTTGATTCCTTAGAGAACAAAATTAGCAAGTTGTTGCATAAGTTAGAACTTTTACAGCAGATTAATCAAAAGTTGGAAGAGGAATTGTTTTCAGCACGAAACGACAAGGATTTGAACCTAAAAACTGTTTCTGAATGGGAGCAGAAATATAATTCACTGAAGCTTGCAAATTCGATGCTTGGCAGTAATACAAATAAAACAGAAGCTAAGCTTAAAATAAATACATTGATTAGGGAGTTGGACCATTGCATAACCCAGCTTGCAGAATAATGTTAAAAATAACATGTCAGAAAAGCTCAAAATAAAGCTTTCGATTGCCGATAGGGTTTATCCCTTGACAATAGACCCTAGCCAAGAAGAGGGGTTAAGGAAAGCGGCCAAGAATATAGAGCAACTGGCAAAGAAATTTGAACAGAATTATGCCGTTAGGGACAAACAGGATGTGCTCGCCATGTGTGCACTACAGTTTGCTTCCAAAATAGAGCAAAAAGGCATTGATCAATCTGAAGGAACCAGCGAGGCGGCCGAACGACTAAGGGCGTTGGACGAGTTGGTGAATTCAAAGCTTGGTATTAAATAAGTTCTTTTAAATAACATTAAGTTACTGCCCACATTGGTAATATCTTTTGACGAACTCAACATTAATTTGTTTAAAAAGGGTGAGTTTAGATTGTAAAAGCAGGCCTTACTCGTATAAGGATCCTTGATCAGTCTGGTAACCCTAAACCTGTTTTCTGGAGTTTGTACAAAACTTCTCCAATGTGGGCTTTTTTATTTTAAATTTTGAAATTATGGACAGTACCACACTTATATTAGTAGCGATTGCAGGTCTTTTCGTTGGATTTCTAATCGCAAAATTCATGGAAAAGGGAAAAGCCTCCAAGACCATAGTCAATGCAAAGAAAGATGCAAACTCTATTTTAAAGGAGGCGAAGATCGAGGGAGAAAATATTAGGAAGGACAAAATTTTTCAAGCTAAAGAAAAGTTTTTAGAGTTAAAGGCGGAACATGAAAAGGTAATCAACAACAAGGATAAAAAAATATCCGAAGCTGAGAAGCGCACCAGGGATAAAGAATCACAGGTTAGCAGCGAACTTTCCAAGAGTAAAAAATTAAATGAACAGTTAGACAATAAAATCAAGGGTGTTGCCTATAAAGAGGAATTTTATAATAAAAAGCAATCTGAATTAGAAAAACTGCATAAAAACCAGGTTCAGCAATTAGAGGTTATTTCTGGATTATCTGCCGAAGATGCTAAAAGCCAATTGATGGAATCCCTTAAAGAAACTGCCAAGACCGATGCTATGGCGTTTTTGCAGACTACTATGGAAGAGGCCAAATTAACTGCGCAGCAAGAGGCCCGTAAAATCGTTATCAATACTATTCAGCGTATAGGAACAGAAGAGGCAGTAGAAAACTGCGTCTCGGTGTTTAACCTGGAATCCGATGATGTTAAAGGAAGGATCATTGGTCGCGAAGGTCGAAATATTAGAGCCATTGAAGCTGCAACGGGGGTTGAGATAATAGTGGATGATACGCCCGAGGCGATTATCCTCTCTTGTTTTGATTCCGTACGAAGGGAAATTGCCCGTTTATCATTGCATAAACTAGTTACTGATGGAAGAATACATCCAGCACGTATTGAGGAAATTGTACGTAAGACCGAAAAGCAGATAGAGCAGGAAATTGTTGAAATAGGAAAGCGTACTGTTATAGATTTGGGTATTCACGGATTACACCCAGAATTGATCAAAGCGGTCGGTAGAATGAAATATCGATCTTCGTACGGACAGAACCTTTTACAGCATTCAAGGGAAGTTGCCAAGCTTTGTGGAGTAATGGCCTCTGAATTAGGGTTGAACCCAAAATTGGCCAAACGTGCAGGACTTTTGCATGATATTGGAAAAGTACCTAATACCGAAGCTGAGGTAGAAACACCACATGCTATTTTAGGAATGCAATGGGCAGAGAAGTTCGGGGAGAAGCCAGATGTTTGCAACGCCATTGGAGCTCACCATGATGAAGTGGAAATGAAAACATTGATTTCGCCAATAATCCAAGTGTGTGATGCCATAAGTGGTGCAAGACCAGGTGCTAGAAGACAGGTTTTGGATTCCTATATACAACGTCTGAAGGATTTGGAGGAAATTGCTTTTGCATTTGGAGGCGTGCAAAAAGCATATGCTATCCAAGCGGGGAGAGAACTGCGTGTTATTGTAGAAAGCGAAAAAGTGAGTGATGACAAAGCGGCTCAATTGTCTTTTGAAATATCCCAGAAGATTCAAACAGATATGACTTATCCAGGCCAGGTGAAGGTTACTGTGATTCGGGAAACCCGATCAGTGAATGTAGCAAAATAGAATTTCAAAATTATGTTTAAAAAGAGGGGCATATTTGCCCCTCTTTTTTTGTTGGATTTAAGTTTAGTACCTTAGCATGAATAAGAAAAGTGTGATGGAAATCATATTTTATGATGGACAAAAGGATTATAATCGCAAAAACTTGGAAGCTTTGAAAATTGACTTAAATAAAGAAATAAAAAGACTAAAGAAGGAGAAGAACGCTGTTATCTTGGCACATTATTACCAACGCCCAGAGATACAGGAAATAGCTGATTATGTTGGAGATAGTCTCGGATTGTCGGAAAAAGCTGCAGAGACTGACGCGGATATCATTGTATTCGCTGGAGTTCATTTTATGGCGGAGACAGCCAAAATATTGAACCCCGATAAAAAAGTTGTCTTGCCCGATTTGGATGCAGGATGTTCATTGGCAGATTCTTGTCCACCCAGCGATTTTGGTAAGTTCGTTGAAGCACATCCCGACCATATTGTAATTACCTATATAAATTGCAGTGCTGAAATAAAGGCAATGACCGATATTGTCTGTACCTCTTCAAATGCCCTGAAAATTGTGGAATCTATTCCTGAAGACCAACCAATCATTTTTGCTCCGGATAGAAATTTGGGGAAATACATAATCCAAAAGACGGGTAGAGACATGTTACTATGGGATGGAAGTTGTATAGTACATGAAGCTTTCTGCATAGATAAGTTGTTGGATCTTTATCAAAAACACCCCAGTGCAATAATCATTGCACACCCAGAATCGGAAGAGCATATATTAAAAACGGCAAGGTATATTGGTTCTACTTCGGGAATGATAAATTACGTAAAAGAACATTCTCAGGAAGAATTCATTGTAGCTACAGAAGCGGGGATATTACATAAAATAAAACAAGAAGCTCCCAATGCAAAATTAATTCCCGCCCCTGCTAAGGAAGATAATAGCTGTGCCTGTAGTGAATGTGCTTATATGAAGGTAAATACCCTACAAAAACTTTACAGCTGCTTGCTTCATGAAAGCCCACAAATTGATGTTCCGTTACCTATTAGGAAAAAAGCCCTTATTCCAATTCAACGTATGTTGGATCTTTCCAAATGAGAATGATTTCAACCAACTACTTAGTCATAGGCTCAGGGGTTGCTGGCCTTACGTTTGCCGTTAAAGCAGCCGAGAAGTTTTTAGATAAAAATATTGTTATTGTCACCAAAGGGGATGAGGATGAATCCAATACCAAATATGCTCAAGGGGGTATTGCCGTGGTATTGGATACCGAGGAAGATTCGTTTCAAAAGCACATTAAGGATACTTTGATCGCAGGAGATGGCCTATGCGATGAAAAAGTTGTTGAAATGGTCATTAAGGAAGGACCTCAAAGACTTAGGGAATTAATTGCCTGGGAAGCCAATTTTGATTTGAATTCCGAAGGCGGATTCGATTTGGGAAAAGAAGGAGGGCATTCCGAATATCGAGTGGTACATCACAAAGACATAACCGGTTATGAGGTGGAGAGAGCACTATTGGAAAGAGTTCACCAACTGCCTAATATTACACTTTTACCCCATCATTTTGCCATAGACCTTGTCACGGACCATCATTTGGAAAATCCCGCCCCCGAAAAACTATCTTGCTATGGGGCTTATGTTTTGAATCAAGAAGATGGAAACATTATTACCATACAAGCAGAGCACAGTTTGCTGGCCTCTGGTGGAATAGGCCGCGTGTACGGACATACTACCAACCCTATTATTGCCACGGGAGATGGTATAGCCATGGCCTATAGGGCGAAAGCACAAATCAAGGACATGGAGTTCATACAGTTTCATCCTACTGCCTTGTACAATGCCGAAGGTGGGTCTTATTTTTTGATTTCAGAGGCAGTTAGGGGATTCGGAGCCTATTTACGTAATAAAGATGGATACCGGTTTATGCCCGATTATGATAAAAGGGCTGAATTGGCTTCAAGGGATATTGTTTCCCAAAGTATTGATAACGAGCTTAAAAAATCTGGGGACACCCATGTTTTTTTAGATTGTACACACCTTGATATAGTTACTTTAAAAAAACACTTTCCAAACATCTATAACAAATGCCTGGAACACCATATCAATATTGAAAAGGATTGGATTCCTGTTGTGCCAGCATCCCATTACCTTTGTGGTGGTATTGTTGTGGACAAGAAAGGAAGGACTTCGGTGAACAATTTATTTGCCTGTGGAGAATGTACCAGAACAGGATTGCATGGAGCGAATAGATTGGCATCCAATTCTTTGTTGGAAGCTTTGGTTTATGCCCATAATATTTTTAAATATCTAGAGACAAACCCAGACGTAGCGACTCCAAAAACCATCCCGGATTGGAATGATGAGGGTACAAGTATTCCCAAAGAACATGTTCTCATACAACATAATCTGAAGCAGTTACAGGCCTTGATGAGAGATTATGTAGGTATTGTTCGGAGCAACGATCGTTTAATAAAAGCTGTTGGGCATTTGGATTTGATTTATAGGGAGGCTGAAGAGTTCTATAAAAAATCAAAAATAACCACTACACTCTGCGAACTTAGAAATATGATCAATGTGGGCCATTTGATTATTGGTCAATCTATTGAAAGAAAAGAAAACAGAGGAGGCTATTTCAACCTAGATAACCTTGGGCTAGTTGATTAGTTTCTAAATGTATTCTTACAAGGAATAGATGTTTAGATTTAGGATGCTATTTACACTCTTTTTTTCCACTATTCGTTAAAAAATCATTGCCTTTTAAAGCTTCCCGTGAGACCTTTTTGAGAGCTTGTGCCTATCATAACATCGAACGTTCCCGGTTCAACAATGAAATTCCCTTCTTGGTCATAAAACCCTAACTCCTTACTTGTCAAAGTAAATTCAACGTGTCTTGACTCATTGGGTTCCAATGAAAATTTTTCAAAGCCTTTTAATTCCTTTACAGGTCTAACAACACTCGCCACTTTGTCCCGTATATAGAGTTGAGCTACTTCTTCCCCAGCAACTTTGCCGATATTCTTGACTGTAACGCCTACTTTAATCGCGTTGTTATCAGAAGCATCAATCTGAAGATTGGTATATTCAAATTCAGTATAACTTAATCCATGACCGAATGGATATAGAGGCTCGTTTTTTTCATCTGTGTAGTGGGCCCAAAAAACTAAATCTATTGGCCCAGGCCTTCCTGTGTTGAAGTAGTTGTAGTATATGGGGACCTGACCTACATTTCTTGGAAAGGTCATTGGTAATTTTCCACTAGGGTTATAATCACCAAATAAGACTTGGGCAATGGCATTACCACTTTGGTTACCCAAATGCCAAGTTTCAAGAATAGTGGGAATGTGCTCTTCTGCCCAAGGAATCGTTAACGGACGGCCATTCATAAGTACAAGAACAATATTCTGGTTTACCTTATAGATTTCCTCTAAAAGCCCTTGTTGGACTCCTGGTAAATCAAGATTCACCTGACTTCTTCCCTCGCCAGATTGAAAGCCGTGTTCTCCCAACACCAATATTACTTTTTCTGAGGTCTTGGCCAATTCAATAGCCTCTTGAAATCCACTTCTATCCGTCTTATTAATCGTAAGCTCATTGATAAATGTTGCACTGCCCTTTATAACATCTGCACCTTTGGCGTATGTAATGTTCTTGGAGTATTTTTCCAAACCTTCAAGAACAGAAATAGCTGAATTTTCTATTGCATCCGCTCTCCAACTTCCCAATGGACTGTTTTTGTCTGTAGCCAAAGCTCCAATAACGGCAATTCTCTTTTGATTCTTGGCTAGTGGTAAAAGTTGGCCTTCATTTTTAAGCAAGACAATGGATTTTTTAGCCATTTCCAATACTGCATCATGATGGTCTTTATGCCCTATTAATTCGCTTTCACGCTTTTCATTGCAGTAACGATAGGGGTCATCGAATAGTCCCAATTCATATTTTACTTTCAATATTCGTTGTACTGCATCATCAATTTTACTTATATCGACCTTGCCCTCTTCAACCACTGTTTTCAAATGTTTCACATAGGCACCTGATTCCATATCCATATCGGAACCCGCATTGGCCGCCAATTCAGCAACATGTTTTAAATTTCTGGCAAAGCCATGGGCGATCATTTCAAAACCAGAACCCCAATCGGAAATTATGAATCCATCGAAACCCCATTTTTCTTTTAAAACATCTCTTTGTAGAAAAGAATTGCCCGTAGCAGGAATACCATTGAGAATATTGAAGGAGTTCATGACGGTTTTCACATCATTATCTACAATAGCTTTAAAAGGAGGGAAAATAATATTGTAAAGTGTTGAGGTGCCCACATCTACCGTATTGTAATCCTTTCCGGATTCCGAAAAACCATATCCTGCGAAATGTTTGGCACAGGCCGCAATGGTGTTATGTGCTGAAATATCATCTCCTTGGAATCCTTTTACTCTCGCAATACCAATTTTAGAACCAAGAAAAGGATCTTCGCCAGCTCCTTCCATGACTCTACCCCAACGAGCGTCCCTAGAAATATCGACCATAGGGGCAAAGGTCCAATTCAAACCAACCGAGGAAGCCTCTATTGCCGCCACACGGGCCGATTTTTCGATGGCTTTCAAATCCCAGCTGGCTGCTTCCCCTAAGGGGATGGGTGCCATTGTTCTATGCCCATGGATAACATCGTAGCCAAAGATTAGTGGAATTCCCAAACGAGATTCATTAACAACCAATTCTTGTAATTTTCGTACCTCATCGACACCTTTTACATTTAAGACCGATCCTACCAATCCCTTTTTTAGATGTTCGTACTTTTGTTTGGCATCTCCTTCTTCTGGAGCTGGTCCGGTAACCTCCCAAAATCCATTATATTGATTCATTTGCCCAATTTTCTCTTCAAGCGTCATGATGGCCAATAGGCTATCCACCTTCTCTTCAATGGTTCTGATTTGCCCAATTATTTTGACATTTGTCATTAATGCTAAAATGAGCACTGGTACTAATTTAAATTGATACTTTTTCATTTGAGTTGTCTGTTAGATGAGTTTATCCCTTAAAGTTCTAAAAAAAAGATATCGAAAATTAGTTGATATGGAAAATACACCATGCAAAAGGGATCATTTTTTAAGACAAAGCAAAAGTAGGGGCTTGAAAGGTGGGTTTAAATGATTTTTATCATACTTTAAAAAAGTTTATCTGACTATTTTTAATCAGAATTTAAAAACGTCTGTCATGAAAAAAGAGACTCTTATGTCAACCATAATGACCAAAAACGTCATTACATTGAATACAACCGATAATCTGGAAAAAGCAGAAAGTTTGTTCAAAAAATACCACATAAGGCATATACCGGTCGTGTCAGGAACCGAAATACTTGGAATGTTGAGCTATACAGATTTGTTGCGAATTAGTTTTGCCGATGCCGTTTATGAGGATGAAGAATCGGTAGACACAATGGTATATAATATGTTCAGTATTGAACAAGTAATGGCCAAAAACCTAATCAGTGTCCCTACCTCAACCACAATAAAGGAGGTTGCTGAAATACTTTCAAAAAAAGAATTCCATGCTATCCCTGTGGTTGATAATGGTAAACTTATGGGAATCGTAACCACGACCGATTTGATAAATTTTTTACTAAAACAATTTTAGAGGAACATAAGTGTTTGTTTATAATAGATTAGGATATTGTAAGTATTGAATACAAATTGTGCAATAAAACCAATATATCCTATACTATAAGGGGCTCATTGCGTACTACAATGGGTAATTCGCAAATTTTGGTCGTTTCCAAGCATAACAAAGCAAAAAGTCATTATTCTTTTGATGGTTTGTCTTGTTAATGGTTTTAGCTACATTTAACGGCAAAATAACTTTAGTATTAGTCCTGTCAACCATGCATATAATCCAGAAATTTACCTTCATTGTCCTTTTATTGATTGTTTTTGAATGTTTTTACTCCTGTAAGGAGAAAATCGAAACTAAAATTGATTACTCTTCTTTGTCAGAAAAGGAAAAACGTAATCCCGAAAACGATTTAGCCTCAATGAATTTGGCTGAAGGATTGGAATTGGCACTATTTGCCTCCGAGCCTATGGTGACCAATCCGACGAATATGGCCATTGATGCGCGAGGTAGGATATGGGTATGCGAGGGGAGAAACTATAGATTGTTTGCAAATCCAGATAATACCTATGACGACAAGGGAGATCGAATTTTAATACTTGAAGACACGAATGGAGATGGAAAAGTCGATACGTCCAAAGTATTCTACCAAGGTACTGACGTGAATTCGGCCTTGGGTATCGTTGTACTGGGTAACAAGGTCATTGTTTCTGTTAGCCCCAATGTATTTGTGTTTACCGATACCAATGGTGACGACATACCTGATTCAAAAGAGGTTATGTTTACTGGAATAGAGGGAGAAGATCATGATCACGGTGTACATACTTTTGTTTTTGGTCCGGATGGTAGGTTGTACTTCAATTTTGGCAATAATGGTGGCCAATTAATGGATAAAAATGGCAATCCCGTCAAAGATATTCTGGGCATCGACATCAATAACTCTGGACAGCCGTATCGGGAAGGTATGGCTTTTCGTTGTGAATTAGATGGTTCCAATGTTGAGGTGCTGGGGTATAACTTTAGAAATCCGTATGAGCTTGCACTGGACTCCTATGGAGGGATTTGGCAATCGGATAACGATGATGATGGTAATTTTGGTGTGCGAATCAATTATCTAATGGAATATGGTAATTATGGTTTTAAGGATATATTGACGGGCGATAACTGGAGGGTGCGCAGAACGGGTTGGCATGAGGAAATCCCTAAACGTCATTGGCATCTCAATGATCCAGGTACTGTACCTAACCTGTTGCAAACAGGTTCGGGCTCACCTTGTGGTATGCTGATTTATGAAGATCGACTATTGCCGGAATTATACCATAACCAAATTATCCATGCCGAACCAGGCCACAATGTTGTGCGTTCCTATATTGTGAATGAAAAGGCTGGAGGGTATGAGGCAAGAATTCATAATCTCGTAAAAAGTGATGACGATTGGTTTAGACCTGATGATGTTACCGTTGCTCCAGATGGCTCATTATTTATTTCCGACTGGTATGATGGGGGCGTTGGTGGTCATAAAGCTGAAGATATTTCTCGTGGCAGAATATACAGACTTTCTACAGGCCAATCCTATAACCCTACCCAATTTGAAGTAGAAACGGACGAAGGAGCCTCAAAGGGATTGGTTTCTGATAATATGGATGTATTCTATCAATCATGGCAAAAAATGAACAGTATGGGTAAAGATGCTGAGCCCTATTTGAATGAATTGATAGAGGAAGGCGGAACGGCCAAAGCCAGGGCCCTTTGGCTAGGGGCTAAGATACCTGAAAAAGGAGGGGAGTATATCAACATGGCTTTGTCCGACAATGATGCAAAATTTCGAATACAGGGCATACGAATGGCACGATATGTACACAAAGCTAATTTGGAAGACTACATTGCAAGTGTAGTAAATGATTCTTCACCACAGGTAAGAAGAGAAGCGGTCATAGCATTACGCTATCTGGGCACCCCAAAAGCCGCTGAAATGTGGGCGGCTTTGGCCAATCAACATATAAAGGGAGATAGATGGTATTTGGAGGCTTTGGGAATTGGTTCAGACCATTATCCTGACTTATATTTTAATGCATGGAAAACTAAGATAGGTGATAATTGGATGAGCCCACAAGGAAAGGAAATTGTGTGGAGAGCGAAGTCTACGTCCACGGTGCCCTTATTGTTCGAAATGATAAAAGACCAGAAAGTTCAGGATGATGATTTGCTATCTTATTTCAGGGCTATCGGTTTTAAGGAGCATTCTAAAATGAATGAATTGTTACTTACCTTATTAGATATAGAACACCCATTGGCATCGAGGATACAGGCGAATGTAATTGGTCAATTAGATGAAAATTTTGTGAACAACTCACAGCGTAACAAGAAGTTGGTAAAGAATCTCTTGCCCAAGATAGAAGGTACTTCGGAATGGATTATGACCTTAAAAAGACTTAAGGTGAAAGGCCAAGAGAAAGCATTGTTTCGAGTAGTTGCCAATACCAATGTGGACGAAGACATACGAAAAGAGGCAGCTTCATTATTGTTTGACTGGGATGGTGTGGATTTGGTCGAGGGATTTTTGGCTTCCGATGCTCTCGAAACGGATAAAATGAATGTGTTGGGAATGCTCAATACCATTAAAAATAAGCAGGCAATAGATTTGCTTACGAAGAGTATTACAAATGAGACGCTTGGAAGTGCTTTAAAGCAAAGAGCTGTTGAAGTTTTGGGCAATACTTGGGAAGGCCAGCATAAGCTGTTTGCTCTGTTGGATGAGGGCAAGTTACCAGATGCTTATAAAACTACAGCCGTACTCAAATTGATGACTAGCTGGAACTCGAAGATACGAGAACAGGCACCGAAATTCTTAAGTGAATTGGGCGATGAAAATATTAATATAGATGCTTTGGTAGAACGGTCTGGGGATATCCTCGGTGGTGAGGAAATATATAAAACGTATTGCAGCAGTTGTCATGTTGTTGGAGATATGGGAGTCGAGTTTGGCCCAGCACTGACCGATATTGGTAATAAGCTTTCCAAACAATTTTTGTATTCCAACATAATCTATCCTAGCGCGGGTATTAACTTCGGATATGAAGGGTATACTGTTGATATGAAGGATGGAAAGACCTATACGGGTTATGTACTTAGTAGGACAGAGGATGAGCTTACCCTGAAAATGATGGGGAACACCCAAATAACCATGATCCGCTCTGGTATGGAGCAAATTAAGGCTATTGATCAATCTTTAATGACCCAAGGACTTCATAAGGTGATGTCCGAAGATGATTTGGTAGACTTGGTAGAATATTTGGGCACCTTAAAAGTTGACGAAAAGGAAGTAGCTTCCAAGTAATACAATTGATCACTTTTGGAGCTCCGAAGCTCTATTTTGTTGTTCTTTAGATAAAGTGCATAATTTTCGACCCATGTTCAATGTATAGCTGTGCTATGTATACCCTGAATAAGCTGAAAACGTATTATTTATGTGTTATGAGGACTTTATCTAAAAAGTAGGCCAAACCATGCAAATGATCTATATGATCTGGGGCTGTATTTCCTACATAACTGAGAATTGATAAGTTCCCGGATAGTGTTTCTCCGATTTGCTGCATTCCGATTGGACCAGGTTTTAATACAGGGGTTCTTTTTAATCCAGATTTTTTGATGATGTATTCTGTACATTCTGTTGTACTGGCATAGGTTCCTGGAAAAATGGACCCATGCGTGATCAACATTCGTTTTTCTCCCTTGACAGCTTTTTGAGCAAATTTAAAAAATGGTTCCAAGGATACTGTATCCAGTTGACCACCTTCAAACAAAACTTTTTTTTCTGGAATATAAGAAGTGTGCAGACCATCTAGAAGAACAATATTGTCTATACGGTCTTCATATTGCTTCAAAAGAGCCCTTATAGCTCCATACCCAGCGCTCCACCCGGACAATGTTAAGGACGAAAAACCATTTATATCCAATTCTTTGGACGTACGATTTAGTAAATCGGGTAAATTTTCTGTTCTTATGAAAAGTTTTTCATAAGAAGAAGAACCAGATCCCCCTGTAATAGTTAACATAACTTGAGAGGCCTTCTGACAAATGGCAAATTCTGATACCTTTGGAATCCCGTGAAAATGAATTATGAGATGTGGCTTAACACTACCCGAATAATCTTGGGGAATGAACAATTGTACTGATTTATCCTGAAATTTCCATTTAATCCTATTCCCTGGGCACCGATCTGCCGAAACCCGTTCGTGCATCCTGATGTTTTCGGTCATTGGTGAGGGATTCTGCGAACTGGCCCGGTTATACTTCGTCCCTTTACACGACTTCAAAAAGAAGGAAAGTAATAGGATTATAATGATACGGGCTGGATACATACCTAAACAAACGATGGTTTAAAGTGTCGATTAACCCTAAATAGCCAATATCAGCCATGGTTTTTCTTATGGTCTATGGCAACCCTTCAGAGATAACAGACAAATAATATAAATCAAGAAGGGAGGTCACATAGCTCAAAACTTCCCATTTAAAACATTGTTTTCAGACAAGTAGACCTTATATATTATCTACTGTCTTTACCATGAAATTTTGTAAAGGAGCTATTCTTCTTGGTGTGAAGTGTCTTCTTCATTCTCTTCCTCAACTGCTTTATGAAGGTCATGTCGCATAATGTTCAATTTTTTAAGTTTGGCATTCCATGTCGCTAAAGCTTCTTTATGTTTCTCGACCTTTTTGATAACATCTTTTACCAATGGATTATCTTCAGACGCATTTGAGAAGAATTGTAAGTTGTTTTCCAACTGCCTTATCTCATTTTTGCTCTCGTCGATTTTTTTGCGAATAAAGCTTCGTTCATTGGCTATGGCATATTCGTTATCGTTATTGGCCAATTGCTGAATTTTATTGCCATATTTCAACAGTTCTGATTCTTGCCTGCTAATATTCAATTTCTTAAAGATGGCATCCAATATCTTATTGAACTTTTGATTGATGTTCTTTTTATTAAAAGGAACCCTGCCATAGGTCTTCCATTCTTCGACAAAGGATTTGATGATCGCAAGATCATCTTCTCGATTTCCTGAAACTTCAAATTCTTTTAGTCTTTCTAAGCAAGTATTCTTTTTTACAAGATTTTCTTCTTCATCCTTATGCGCTTTATTTTTTAAGGCATGAAGCCGATCAAAGTAATGATTACAAGCATCTTTGAATTCTTTCCATATCTTGTCAGAATACTTTCGGGGCACATGCCCAATACCCTTCCAAGCATTTTGAATGCGCTTCATTTCTGAGGTAGTCGTCTCCCAATCCTCACTATCTTTCAATGAAATGGCAAGGTTTAGCAACTCCCTCTTTTTTTCAAGATTTTCCTGTTGCCCTTTTTTCAGATTTTTATAGAAAGCATTTTTATTCCGATTAAAATTCCGAACGACTTCTTTAAAACTGGCCCAGGTCCGTTCATTTACTTTTTGTGGAACCTTACCAGCTTTGAAGAAGGCATCGCGCAATTCCTCAACTTGCTTTATTTGCTGTTGAAGTAGTCGATGGTTATCTACAACCTTATTTGATATTTCCTTGATGGAAGCAATAATCCCATTTTTTTTCTCAAGATTTTCTTCAAATATTTTATCCAGATCTTTGTAATACTCTTGTCTTCTTTGGTGTAAAACTTTGGTGGCATTACTAAAACGTTCCCAGATTTGTTCCCTATGTTCTTTGTCTATTGGACCAATATCCTCTTTCCATATTTTATGCAGTGTCTGCAATTCACGAAAGGCCTTGTTCAAATCTTCTTCTTTTTCGAGAGCCTCAGCCTTCTCAACCAGTTTTAGCTTTTCTTCGAGATTATGCTTAAAATCAAGATCCCTTAATTCCCTATTGATATGTAGGAAATCGTAAAATATTTCAATATGGTGATGGTAAGTGCGCCAAACATCATTGTAATTGTTCCGTGGAATGGGTCCTGCGTGGCGCCAACGTTCCTGAACATCTTTAAAATGTTTGTAAGTCGTGTTTATATCCTCTTCAACATTGATTAAACTCTTAAGCTCTTCAATAATCTCCAATCGAATTGCTAAGTTTTCCTTGAGACTATTTTCAAGATTTTTATAGTATTGATTTCGATTTTCGCGGTATTCCGAATAAACTTCGTTGAATTGTCTTTTGGTGACCGAATTGTACTTAAAATCAATTTCGTTGCCACCATTACTTACAAATTCTTCCTTTTTATGTTCTAAAAACTCTTGAAACTTAAGGTCAAACTCATATTTAATACCGTCCACATGTTTTTTAATGGCCTGCACCTTTTCATTCTTGACTAATTTCTGAAGTTCGCCCACCAAATTTTCCATGGAAAGGGAATGGTAATCCAATATGGGAATGTGATGCCTATGGTGATTGTCCTTGTCCTCGGCATCCTCGGCATTGGACTTATCTATTTCTTCTAAAACCTCCACTTTGACCTCATCAGCTTCTGTCTGGGATATTTGGGGGGAAGGTTTTTTTATACTCTTATTTTCAGGAACTATTTCAGCGCTTTTCTCTAAATCTTCCTCGGTTGTTTCGGTAGTTTCTGAATTGTTTTCCTTATCTACAGTTTCCTGTAGTTTTTTTTCTTTCTCTTTTAGTTTCCCTAAAACTTCAGGTTTGACCTCATCAGCTTCTGTCTGGGATATTTGTGGGGAAGGGTTTTTTATACTCTCATTTTCAGGAACTATTTCAGCGCTTTTCTCCAAATCTTCCTCGGTTGTTTCGGTAGTTTCTGAATTGTTTTCCTTATCTACAGTTTCCTGTAGTTCTTGATCTTTCTCTTTTTGTTCCTCTAAAACTTCAGGTTTGACCTCATCAGCTTCTATCTCGGATATTTCAGGGGAAGGATTTTTTACAACCTCACTTTCAGAAGCTATTTCAGTGCTATTTTCTAAATCTTCCTGTGTTGTTTCGGTAGTTTCTGAATTGTTTTCCTCACCTACAGTTTTTTGTAGTTCTCGTTCTTTCTCTTCTTGCATTGTAAAATATATTTGTTATGCGTAAGATTACTAATGTAAGATAGTAACAACCGCAGGAATACCAAAAATTATGTATGTTCTTTTTTGGAAGGTCACTGGGGATTCCAAATTTCCCACGCTTTTTCAGCTTGTAACTCTAACATTTTAAGTCCGTTACAGATAGAAGCCCCTTGTATTTCACCTTCTTCTAGGAAAGCGGTTTTCGCTGGATTATAGATTAAATCAAAAAGTAAATGTCTATCGGTAATAAGTTGATATGGGATGTCGGGTTTATCCATTATGTTAGGGAAAGTTCCTCGCGGAGTACAATTTACCAAAACAGTATAATCACTTAATATCGCCCTGTTCAAATCTGTATAACCGAATTGATTCTTTTCTGGATTTCTTGAAACATATTTAAAGTCTATACCCAACTCATCAAAAACAAAGGCCACGGCTTTGGAGGCTCCGCCAGTACCCAGAATCAAAGCTTTTTCATGATACTTTTTAAGAAATGGCCTTATTGATTTTTTGAAACCGTAAATATCCGTATTGTAGCCCTTTAGGCCTTTTTCGGTGAATTTGATGGTATTTACGGCGCCTATTTTTTTGGCCTTGGCATTGAGTTCATCCAAATAAGGAATAACCACTTCCTTATAAGGGATGGTCACATTTAACCCTTTAAGGTTTTTATTCTGACTTATAAGTTGCCGAAAATCATTGATTTTCGGCAAATCGAAATTTTCATAGGTGTTTCCATCCAAATTCAAGTCTTTGAATTTTTGCGCAAAATAGCCCTTTGAAAATGAATAGGAAATATTCTTCCCAACTAACCCGAATTTATTTTTTTCTGTATGCTCCATACCACTCAAGTCCCAATAAAATGATTACTCCCAATACCACAAAGAAAAAGGCCCACCAAGTTTCCGGACTACCAAAATTGGGGGAATACCTTTCATAATTAAGGATTATTTCCTTTCCGTTCGAATCCAAAAATACCTGCCCTGTTTCATCGGTTTTAAAGATTGTACGTTTCCACGGCCAAACTACACCTAAGGAACCGGTTATGAATCCGATGATAACTGCGGTTGTAATATGTTTAAAGTGCTTTAAGACATACGACAAAATGTGCGAAAGTGTAACCAAACCTACAGCTGAACCCAAAGTGAATATTGATAATATTTTAAGTGTATTTAACCGTTCACTGTTTTCAATAAAACTAAAATCCCCTTTCATCATCTCCGCAAAGGTGTCGTATAAGGCATTTACAGAATCGACTAAAAGCAATACATAATTACCTAATAAAATGAGTATAAATGAACCAGATAATCCGGGTAATGCCATCCCCGAAACGCTTATCATGCCACAGATGAAAATAAACCAGAGGTTGTCATTTTCCCGTGCGGGACTCAAGAAACTAATAGATATCCCGACCAATAGTCCTAACAAACCTGCAGTTATGGTTTTTTTGTTCCAATGCTTAAAATCCTTTGAAATGTAATAAATAGACCCTAGGATCATTCCGAAAAATGTAGCCCAGACAAAGAGTTCCTTGCGTTCAAGAAAATAGTCCAATATTTTGGAAATGCTAAAATAGCTGACCAGCATTCCGAGAATCAAAAGCGTTAAGAAAGGTCCATTTACGTATCGGTAAAAGCTCTTAAACCTTCCGTTGAGCAATAATTTTAGGGCCTTTAGGTTTATTTTTTGGAGAGAATAAATAAATTCTTCATAAAATCCACCGACAAAGGCAACGATGCCACCAGAAATACCGGGCACCTTGTTGGCCGCACCCATGGCGAGTCCTTTAAGGACCAAAAACAATTTATCCGAGAATGTTCTGGGTTCGTACATGTGAGGAGTCGACTAATTATTTTTTTGTGGCTACCCTTTCAAGTATAAAAATAAGAGAAAAACCAATGATCATAGCGATAATGGCAAACATTAACTGGTTATTACCTTCAAAAGCCATAGGGGATATATTCTCGTCTATTATTATTGTCTTTTTGCCAATGGTTTTAGTTTCCAGTACATTTTTCCAAGGCCATATCTTATTCAAGGAACCCAAAATAAAACCGGTTAGGGTTGCCAAAGTAATACTTTTATAATGATCAAACATCCATTTTAAGAGTTTGGCAAAACTCAATAATCCAAAGATCATTCCTAACCCTACCGTAATCAATATCTTGAAATCCCTTTCGTCAACGGCATCTAAAACTGTTTTATATGAACCTAAAAGTATCAGTATAAAAGAACCTGAAATTCCCGGTAAGATCATAGCGCATATAGCCACTGCTCCTGAGATGAATAGGAACGGAAGGCTATCAGAATTTTGCGAAGGAGGTAATGTCGTTATATAATAAGCGAGAATGGCACCTAATGCCAACAGCAAGATGGTTGCAATAGTCCACTTTTCTATTGCTTTGGCCACAAATACCACGCTTGCCAAAACGAGTCCAAAAAAGAAAGACCAGAGAGGAATTGGTTGATTTTCAAATAGCCATGAGATTATTTTAGAAAACGAAAATATGCTAATTCCCATGCCTAGTATAAGCGCAATGAGAAAACTACCGTTCATTTCTTTCCAAAAGCTCCTAATTCCTTCTTTGCGCCATAATCCGAAGGTTTTTAAGTTGACTTTATTTATAGATGAAATCAACTCTTCATATATTCCTGCAACGAAAGCAATAGTACCCCCAGAAACACCTGGCACCAATTCAGCAATGCCCATGGCCATTCCCTTCAAGGTGATAAAGAAATAGTGTAAAAGGTTTCGATTTTCCATAAACAAAAAAGCAAAAGTAGTTTATTTATCTAGAAGCTCTTTTGTTGTTTGCAATTATGTTTTGTGTCCAATCAGATTCGCTGAATTCTGGGAACTCCTTTTGGAACAATGTAAATTTTTCAGAATTATTTTTCAGGGCATCGATTAAGCAAATTCTAGCATTTATCCTGTCATTATTCAAAAAATGAAAACCCGCTAGTCTGTATTGTATTTCGGAGTTTTCAGGATAAAATTCCTGACCTTGGACCAAAATATGTAATGCTGATCCATAGTCTTTATTCGCCCTGGCAGTATCTGCCCAACCGAGCCATGTATCTAATTCGTAATTGCCTAGGTCTATAGCTTGTTTAAAAGCAAAATCGGCTTGGTCATAGTTCTTGAGTGAAGCATTGATCTTGGCGCACTTTTTCCAATAAGTGGGGTTTTCTCCATCGATGTTCAAAGCCTTATTGATATAATATAGCGCCTTTTCGAAATTAGTTTTGCAAAAATAAAAATTGGTAATAGCCAGCCATCCTTTGTCCAGCAAGGGGTCCTCATGAACGGTTTGATAATAGTAGTACTTGGCCATTTCATCATTGCCAAGCTTTTCATAACATTTGCCTATTCTCAGATAGGCATGCGATGTGGGATCCTCAATTCTTATGGTGTTTTCATAGTTTTCTATGGCATCGGTAAATTTGCCCAATTTTTCAAGGACTTTACCCTTTTCAAAATAGGCGCCAATAAAAGAATCGTCCGAAATAATGGCAAAATCGAAGGCCGCCAATGCTTCTTTGTACATTTTTCTTGAGAAATATTGTTTTCCTAGCTGATGCCATGCTACTTCACAATACGGATTTCTCTCCAAATAATCATTCAAGTAAATAATGGCACCCTCGTAATCTTCCAAAAACTCGAAACAATAAATAACATTGTATAGTGAGGAATAATCCTGTTCGTCAGAACCCACACATTTCATGAAACATTCCTTGGCGAGTTTAAAATCGTCCATGAAGAGGTATTCCATACCCAAAAGTGAATAAATATCCAGATTATCGGTAGAAAGTTCAAGAGCCTTGTTCAAAAGTGTAACCGCTGTTTCATGGTTGTCTTTCTTGGAATATATATTGGCCCTCTGAATATATATTTCCTCGTTTGTGCTATCGAGCAATTGCAATTGATTCAATAACCGTTCGGCCTTATCAAGATTATTCTCAAAAACCAAGACTTCAACATCCAAAAGCCTAATCTCTATAGAGGCCGGATGTTGCTTTAAACCAATTTTGATGGCCTTTTTTGCCAAGGCTATTTTGCCATGGTTTAAGTAGTGGTGTATGATGTCCTCGAAATCCTCCGCATCAAAAAAGTAGACATCGTCAGTTTTAAGCATTGATTCAAACTTGGCAATGGGCTGGTTTGGGCTTTCGTTAGCTTCTAACGCCATAGGCACATACTTGGTTAAACTATGGAATTAAAAATAGTCTTTTAGGACTACTTTTGATCCAAGACTTGGGCTATATTATTAACAAATTAGTTAACAAATTATTGTTCGAAACTATCTAGAATAACACATATGGTTAGACAGCCTTTTCTAATTTCTTCTACTGAAATAGTCAGGGGCGGTGAGATTCTTACCGCTTTTTTCTCAAACAAAAGCCAAAATAGAATCAGGTACTTTTTAGCAGCTGATGAAATGAGAAAATCGGCAATTTCAGCATTTTCCATAATCAATGCCAACATGAGTCCCTTACCCCTAATTTCCATGATATACCTATGCTTAAGCAAACTACGAATGAGTTTTTCTTTCTCAAGGGTTTCGGGAATAAGGGTGCCCGCTGTTAGTTCCTTTAAAGTTGCCAAGCAGGCAGAGGCTATTACAGCATTTCCTCCAAAGGTAGTAATATGACCCAGTTTGGGATTGTCCTGGAGAACAGACATGATTTTGTTCGATGCTGTAAAGGCACCCGCGGGAAGACCCGAAGCCATTCCCTTACCTATCACCAAAATATCGGGTATACAGTTATAATGTTCAAAAGCGAACAATTTCCCCGTTCGACCAAATCCGGATTGAATTTCATCCAAGATTAACAAGGCCCCAACTTCGGCACAACGCTCCCTCACCTTTTTTAGATATCCGCTTATTGGCTCAACGAATCCTGCACCGCCCTGAATAGTTTCCAAAACAACCGCAGCGGTTCTTGCTGTTATTTTTTCTAAATCGTTTTCGGCATTGAAATTAATGAAGCATATATCTGGGATCAAAGGTCTAAAGGCACTTTTTCGCTCTTCAAAGCCCATTATGCTCATGCTTCCCATTGTGTTTCCGTGATATGCTTTGTTTGCTGAAATAATCTCGGTTCTGCTTGTAAACCTTCGAGCCAACTTCAATGCTCCTTCTATGGCCTCAGTTCCCGAATTGACGAGGTAGGTGGTTTCTAGAGGAATGGGGAGCAGGGAGGCCAATAGTTTTGCATATTCAACTGCCGGTTGTTGGACGTATTCCCCATAAACCATTACATGCATGTATTTTTTGAGCTGATGGTCTACCGCTTCTATTACCTTGGAATGGCAATGCCCTAAGCTACAGGCCGATACACCTGCCACAAAATCAAGATGTGCATTCCCGTCGGTGTCATAAATATAACTACCCTTGGCATGGGAAACTTCCAAAGCCAATGGATGTGGAGTCGTTTGGGCTTGATATTTTAGAAAGTCTTCTTTCATAATATTTATCAATTATTCAAAACCCTGAAAATCCAAGTCTTAGCTTGGTATTGTCCATTAAATTGGCTATCCCTTGCTTTTTTTGCATTTTCTAGCGTATCATAGCGATTTAAATACACATAGTAGTACTTGTTGAAATTGCGATAAAAGTGATTGGGCCGTAACCCCTGTGCTATTAGGTTCTTCATGAACTTTTCATAATTACGCTTGTTTTCATAGACATTGGCAATTAGATAAAACCCGGGACTAAGTCCATCTTCAATAGGTACTTCTTCATACTGCTCTTCGGTTTGGGTTCCATTCGCTTTATTGGTCTTTTCGTTTTCAACACCAGTGGCCTCTATTTCAAAATCTATAGGATTAGAGATGCCTCTGATAATAGGTAGGATCAAATTGTTGTCGTCCTCATCAAATATTTCATCCTTGGTCAAAATACGTTCATCACCGCGCCAATCGAATCCTTTAAGTAACCTGCTGTTTTCAGGAAGTTCCGATTCGGGGAAAATATCTCCGTCCGGATTAGTGAAAAAAGTGAGGTCTTCAATGTCATTATTGGCCATTGTTATCTGTATGGCACTACAAATGGTCTTATTAATGCCAATAAGCTCGTCGTCCTCGTTGTACATGTAATAAATAACTTCGGTGTTCTTAACTAAATCTATGATTTCTAAGCTGTTATCATTAAATTTTCCAAAAAGATCTTTGCCCTTTGCCTGATTATAACCCACCATGCTAATACTATCCAAAGAAATGATGAAGGCATTGTTGAGAACCTTGAGCGAATCCATTTTTTCGGTTTCCAAGTTGGATTTTAATAGAATGGTGTCACCCGTTATTTGATTGGGACCATTCCAAAGTATTGGGTTTTTGATTAAGTGGGTTATGCCTGTTTTTTGATCGGAATAGATTGAATCACATTTGCCGCTCATATCTTTTTTAAACCATTTGGCATTTCTAAATGCCCTAAGAATACGATGGTCAGGTTTACCGGTAACCATAAGTGTGTCGCCATGTACGTACAGTGAATCTTGCTCCATTAATCCTATGGAGACTGCCCGTTTGGTCGCAAAAACAGAATCTTTAGCTTTAAAAACCTCCGCATAATGGGCTTTTATTATCCCGTCATTTACCGTATCAGTGACTGTGATGTTATTGGTTGCCGAGGCGAATTCACGCGCCTTGTTAAAATATACACTATCACCTCTTATGATTCGATTGCTATAGTCGATTCTTGTATTTTTTATGAAATACCCGCTTTCGACCTTAGTGTCATAAAAGCCTCGTTCGCAGTATATTTTATAGGCATTGCCTACAATTGTAGATGGTCCATATAAATAAGCATTTTTTGTGGTTTCGTAATAGTCGAGTTGCTTCGAATCTAAAATATAATCCGGATTTTGAATATGCACGCTATCCAAAAATTGAAGCTTTTTCGTTTCCAAAAAATAACGCCCAATTTGGCTCGTTAACGTATTGATGGAATCTACAACCGTTCCAAAATCCTGATAATATGCCTGTTGTACTTCCCTGTTGAACCTTAAAGTATCGGTAGTTAGGGTCATTTCATTTTGGGTCAATACAACATTATCCCAAGCTTTGGCTAGATTTAGGTTTCCATCATAATCCACTTTTCCACTTGTCATTTGAACAGAATCACCTTGCTGTAATCTAATATTACCGGTAGCTTTTAATCTGTTTTCCTTTTGGTAGTAGATGGCGATATCACACCAAAGGTCGGCTCCTTTATGTTCAAATTGTACTTGTCTATTGTCCTTACTAAAAATCACAGCTCCCGGATATTGTATCTCATCTTTGGTGAAATTGGCACCATAAACAATGTTGATTTGTTTTACTTCTTCTTCTAGCTGTTCTTGGGCAAAACCCGAAACAGTGATTGAGAGTATCAGAATATGGAATAATACGTAGCGCAATTCAGGATATTTTGCCCAAAAATAGAAAATTTTATAAGAGCGAAGTAGCGTTTGGGATAGATTTAAGTCTTTAAGGTCTTATGACGTTAAATCCCCTAAAGGGACATAAAAAAGGGCGGTCTTCAAGAAGACCGCCCTTTTAATATTTGATCGAGCCTATTAAAATTCCCTATATGGTGATTCCAGATATTGATTGGCTTCTTCTTCTGAGAATTTTGCATTCTCGCTGTCCCAGTGCAAGGTCTTGTTCGGGAAACGACCTGCAATAACCCCTAGAAGAATGGTTTCCGTTAGTCGGGAAGCATAGGAGAAAGGAGCACTGCACTCACCTCTGCCTAAACAGGCATCTACAAACTGATGATAATGCTTAGGCCCTTCCGAACCATAATTACGTATGGGTTTGCCCATATTATTGGCTTTCTCCACTTTAGCAATTTCTTTTGAGATATCAACATATTTCCCATTCACAATTTTCTTGGGCAATTCCATAAAATGAGGGAGTAATAAACGTCCTTTGTCGCCTATGAACATTGCACCTTGTTCGGGCAGTTCGCCTGCCCCTGTTGCTTTGGTTTCAAGCGACATTTTATCTTTTACTGTTGCTTTATCATCATTCGCACCCTTTCCTTTTTTGGCCCTGGCACCGGGCAATTTCAAATCTTCATGCATTTCAGGGGCCCCAGCCCCATCATACCATACCCATTTTAAGGTGTCGGCCGTATGTTTTGTGGCAGGAAATTCATAAGTGACCACATTGTTTTCAGGATAACCGAATCCTGTTGGTTTTCTACATTCGTTTTTGATGGTTCGGGGAACATCCAATTCCAACGCGTTATAGGGAGTGTCGAAAATATGTACGCCCATATCCCCGAGAGTACCACATCCGTAATCCATTAATTTTCTCCAATTACCTGGATGGTATACTCCTTCTTTGTAAGGGCGTTCGGCAGAAGTGCCCAACCAAAGGTTCCAATCCAAAGTTTCTGGTACTGGATCACTTCCTTTTGGGGCCTTGCCATCAAATCCCCAATTCTTGGGAGACCAAGCCCTAACGGTATGTACTTTGCCTATTATCCCAGACTGTATAAGTAATGTGGCCAATTTGTAATCATAGAAAGAGTGTACTTGAATCCCCATTTGGGTAACCAAGTTCTTTTCGGCAGCCAACTTTTTCATGGCCCGAGCCTCAGTCACATGGTGTGTCAAAGGTTTTTGACAATACACAGGTTTGTTCATGTTCATAGCCATCATAGATGCGGGAGCATGTGTATGGTCAGGTGTTGAGACCACTACGGCGTCAATGTCATCACCCATTACCTGTAGCATTACCCTATAATCAGAAAAGACCTTGGCATTTGGATGCATTTTTTTAGCGGCTGCAAGTCGTGTACTGTCAACATCGCACAGGGCCGTTACATCAACTAAGGGATGTGAAGAAATAGCTTTTAAGTCTTCGCCACCCATGCCTCCTATACCAATGTGGGCAGTTCTTAATCGGTTATGTGGTCCAATTTTACTTATTATAGAGGGCGCCAATGCCATTCCTAGTATACCTAAGCTACTTTTTTTTACAAAATCCCTACGATCTTTATTATATGTACTCATATGTGTGAAATTATTTCTATGATTATTAATTGGTTGACAAATCTTTTATTCTAATATTTTTAAATCTTACAACATCCCCATGGCCAAGAAAGCCAATATGCCCTTTGGTTCTTTGCAGTCCGGGATGATTTTTTTTGTCCATTGTACCATTTTTACTGGCTTCAATAAAATCTCCATCCACAATTGTTGTACCATTTAAAACAACCTTTATTTTGGAGCCTTGAACAATTGCTTCCTGCTGATTCCATTCCCCAACCGGATTTAGGTATCCCCTTTTTGCAGGAATTATTCCATAGACCGATCCATGGTATTGATAAGGTTGTAAATCAGCATATTTTTCAGCAGTATTGTCCAGTATCTGTAGCTCTTTACCTTTGTAGGCCACATCACCTCCAAGAGGAGCGTGAATACCAAGTCCGTTATTACCTCCGGGAGTTAATTGGAATTCAAATCTAAAAACAAAATCACTATACTCTTTTTCAGTCAATAGATTACCCCCGCTACCTCCACCATTGGGATCAATGGTAATCATTCCGTCTTCAGCTTTGTAAGACTCCTTATTTCCGACCCAACCATCGAGGTTTTTTCCATTGAAAAGGGCTACAAAACCATTTTCTCCTGAATTTTTGTGAGTGCCACATGACATAAAAAGAACGGATACTAATACTAAAGAGAGGAAATAAGTACTGAATTGTCTGTTCATTTAATTATAACTTTTTGATTTTAATGTTCCTGAACCAAATAGGACTTGAATGGTCTTGAAACCCAATATAACCGGTTTTAAACTTCCCATAATCGACACTATTCTTCCATTTATCCGAATTCTTCTTTTCATGCCATTCTTCTGTCCAGGGTACAAAGGACAGAACCATCATTCCGTTTAACCAGTGTTCTACCTTTCCTGGTGTGAATACTATTTTGGAAGAATTCCATGAGCCAACAGGGTTCAATATTTTTCCCTTTGGATCTGCTGGATGCATGGCATAATCTGAAGCGGTTTGCTGTAAAGGCTTAAGCTCATTGGGTTTTTCTGTATAGCCCAAACTTGTATTGTACTCGGTTAGATCATGTATCTTAGCGTAATTTTCATCGTCGATCAACTGATATTCTGGAGCAGTTTCCTGCGGAAGTTTATAGCCTTCCTTTACATGATAAAATATACCACTGTTACCTCCTTTAGGGAGTTTCCATTCCACAAAAAACTCAAAATTATCGAATTCCTCAGCCCCATAGATGATATCCTTACCACCTTTATAATCCTGCTCTAGGCCAAGCTCCGTGTCAAACGTTAATGCACCATCTTTGGCCACCCATCCAGGAGGCAAGGTTTCACCATTATAGGCTCTCCAACCTTCGGTACTTGTTCCATCAAATAGGACTATCCACTCATTCGCCTTGGTTTCAATTTCTGCTGTTTTTTCAGCGTTGACCTCTTTCTTTTTAGTTTTACAAGAAAAGAACGCCAATGCCACTATCAAAACGCAAATATTTCTCTTCATTACAAGTCTGTCAATCTTAATTTACGATTTTTAACGGAGCGGTGTCTTTCCAATTACCCCTTGTAAAATCGGGGAAGTTTTGAGGTGCCCCACCACTGGCGACTGAGCGTTCACTCAAAGGACCGACAGCGCTCCAAGAACATCCTTCATAAAGGTTTTGATCTAATGGAAGGCCTTTTTGAAGGCATTCTATAATACGAAACCTCATCATCCCGTCCATACCGCCATGGCCACTTCCCTGGGTTGATTGGCTTAATCTTTTGTACAGCGGATGGTCATATTTTTCATAAAGTGCCTCCAATTGGTCTCCTTGTGCCCAAGAATGGTGATTTTCGGTTACTCCTTCCACACCACCTTCCAAGGCCACTCTTGTTGGGAAGCCTGCAAGCGTCCCTTTGGTACCTTGAATCAAATTATGTCGGGAATAGGGTCTTGGACTTGTTTCATCCCATTGGACCATAATTGTACGGCCTAAAGTTGTCTTAATTATCGATGTATTCAAATCTCCACCTTTGTAATCCAGCTTGTTCCATTTGTGATCAGCAGGATAGTTTTTTTCCGCGTATAATTTCCGTCCTAATGATGGTGTCGAAAATGAAACAATACTGCCAAAGTTATCTTCTGTACGAGCCAAATTCATATACTGGGCCACAGGTCCCAAGCCGTGTGTAGGATAAAGGTTTCCATTTCTATGGGCATAGTGAGGGGTTCGCCATGAACCCGTGCCACGCTCAACTTCATTCATTTGCCCCCTTAATTCATGAATATATGAGGCTTCAGCATGTAAGGGTTCTCCAATTAGGCCTTGCCTACACATATTTAGATACATCAGTTCATCCCGACCGTAGTTCACATTTTCCATCATCATGCAATGTTTTTGGGTCTTCTCTGAAGTATCAACAATTTCCCACATTTCCTCAAGGGTTAACCCAATAGGTACTTCGACAAAAGCATGGGCTCCCTTTTTCATGGCCTCTATGGCCATTGGGGCGTGGTTGACCCAGTTGGTCGCTATAAAAACAACATCGGGTTTGACTTCGTCCAACATTACCTTCCATTGGTTCTCACTACCATGGTAAAGTTTGATTTTTTTGTGGCGCTTGCCTCCACCAATTTCTTTGGCGGCCGCTCCCCATTTTTCAACATTATCTTGGTAAAGATCACTTATGGCCACCACTTCGGTACCGGGTAATTGGGCAATAAATCTCAAATGTCCTGGACCTCTCGAGCCAACACCGATAAATGCGGCACGTACGGTCTCGAGTTTTGGCGCAGCAAAATCTCCCATGTATTTGGCCGTAAATGGACGTTCGGGCATAAGATTTGCGCCTTGGCCAATCATTGGTGTCATGGTCATTGCTGCTCCTGCAAGCGATGTTTTTCTGATAAAGTTCCTTCTGTTGATGTTCTTCATGGGTATGGATTTTAATTTTCTTGAGTAAATGATTGAACGGGCAAGCCATCTTTTTTAAATAGAAAGCCACATAAAAAGCCATTGTTTAGGCAGTGTCGGTTTAATTTGAGTAATCGAGATTGATAATCCCCTAATGGTGTCATATAGGTTGGACGGCTTTAATTTGCCAATTTACAATAAAACTGAGCAACTAGAAAATTCAATTTTGTTAGATTACTATTTAAATTTCCAAATCTTAGGTTAATCGTAAATTTGGATGACTTGACCGTTGGTTTTTCCTAAAACACTTCGTACATAGGCATTGATTACTTTTTTGGTCGGAATGGGATTATGGCCGGGGAAATAATTCTTGTATTTTTCATAAGCATCTTCAACCACTCCCAAAGAAACTGCATTAACCCGAATCCCGTTTTCTGTCTCCAATGCTACCGCCCGTACAAAACTATGGATGCCTCCATTTACCATGGCGGCACTTGTGGTCTTGACCACGGGGTCATCTGCCAAAATTCCGGTTGACAATGTAATCGATCCATTGGGGTTCAGATAATTTTGTCCAATCCGAACAAGATTTACTTGTCCCATGAGTTTACTTTTTATACCAATATAGAAGTCGTCCTCTGTCAATTCTTTGAAATTGGCCCATTTGGCTTCTCCTGCTATACATACAATGGCATCGACCTTTCCTGTATTTTTGAACATGGTTTGTATTGAATCACTATTGGCTATATCAACAAGGACGTCACCCGTCGTTCTTCCAGCGATTAGGATTTCATATTCCTTGGAAAAATGCGAGGCAACCCTTCGACCGATAGTTCCATTGCCTCCGATTATCAATAGTTTCATATATCGTCTGATGATTGGATCAATCTAGCTTTTAGATTAGGGGCATCCATGTCCTTATCCAACGGGAACATGGGTCTTTTGATTCTTTTATGTCCCAAACGTTCGAGATCTTGGTCAACTCCCCCTGGAGTCAAAGCCATGACCCACCCCTTTCTCATGTTATATAATTGCGGTACCAAATACCCAATTTTCACAACTACTATATTCGTTTCTCTTGGATTTAACCCCAAGTTTGTAAAATCAGATTCCCTATGATAGGGTTTACGTTTTTTGGTAACAATGACGTTGACGCTTCCTATTTTCACAACCACTTCAGTTTCGGCATGCCTATCTCCATGTTCAATGGCTGTTATTGTCCCTGACAAGGTTATGGGTGGAGAGAAACGATTATCTATGGCCGCTCCGGCTGTGGCGCTAATTTTACCACCTACACCAATTTCAATTGCTTTTTTTACGAATTCTGGCCCTGGGATAGAGGCATAAATCAGGGATGGGCCACTTTTAGATTTGAATTCTGGTCTTTTTAATATTTCGGATATTGTCCAGGTGACATCTCCGGCACCCCCCGCAGTAGGGTTATCTCCCATATCACTAATCATAAATGGATGATCCTGGCTAGTAATGGCCATATCGAGACTTTCTTCCAATGTGGCAACGGGCGCTACGAATTCAAATTCATCCCTTACTTCCCAAAAACTATTGGCAAGGTGTTCCGCGCTGGCAACAACTTTTTCTTTATCGTCACCTGTGACCATGACCACGGCATGATTACGGGGCTCATCAGCCCAAGCATAACCGATCCATATGGCTGCATCAATAATTCCTTGGTCTTTGGTAACAGGATCTACCTTGGCATAAAGGCTTTTTCCAGGTTCAATTCTTGTACTGGTTTTTTCTCCTGGTAATAATATGGGAACTGGAATCCACGCTTTATACGCCGGTTTTCCCTTACCATTTTCCAATCTTTCCAATAGGTTGTCAACCGCCCTTTTTTTGGACTCCAACGCATCTTCATGAGGTGCCATGCGATAGCAGGTTATCAAGTCTGTATTTTGTGCCAGTCGTTCTGAAACATTCCCATGTAAATCCATAGAAGTTGATATAAGCGTGTTCTTCCCGATTACCTCACGTATTCTGATAATAAAATCACCTTCCGGGTCATCAAGCCCAACTACACTCATTGCGCCATGAATATCAAAGAAGAGGCCATCATACGGTACATTTTCCTTTAGCATGTCCAGAGTTTGTGTTACCAATGACTCGTAGGCTTCCCTGGTAACCGTACCTCCTGGGAGGGCACGTCCCCTTAGGGTAGGTATCCAGTCTGCTCGTTTACGGTTAAGGGAATCTGGAGATAAAAACGGATAAGAAGTGAAAATATCATCCTTTAGGAGAGGGTGAAAAGCTTCTTCATGGGTAAGGGCAGGGGAGAAGGTACTTGACTCAATCGCCAACCCAGCAATAGCAATTCGTGGTAATTCTATTTCTTTGTTGCCCTCTTCTTTACATGCTATTAGTATAGATAGTATTAGCAGACCTAGGAAAAAATTCTTCATATTAAAACAGGTATGGATTTAGTTGCGTTTAAAAATACCTTTCAATTAGTTACCGTTTTTAAACGCAACAATGTTATTGAATTCCTTGAAATCTACTATTCCAATTTCAATAAGTCCATAATGTTTTGATGATAGACCTTGTTCAAAATTTGTTCCGATAACCCTAACCCTTTAGTTTTTTGTTTCCGAAGAATCATTGAATCAGGACTGCTTAGATAGTTCCATAGGTTATTGTAGTTGGTGTTTAGGTTTTCTTCTTCATTTTTAAGCTCTTCTTCAGTCATCTTGTCCTCCATCTTGGAATTTCCATAGTCAGATCCAAACATTAAGCGGTCTTGGTATTTTTCAAAAAAAGCGGCCACTTTTTTGGAATCCTGACTGGCCAAATCTCCAAACCTTGCGGCAGTCTCGGCATACATATTTGGATATTTGTCCAAGCGCTCGGCGACCATGTCAACATCATGGGACATACTGCCTAGATGCGCACAGAAAATTTTGAGGTCTGGGTTGTTTTCTATCCACCTATCCCTGGCAGCAATAATCGTTTCGTAGGATGGTATCTCTGGAAGTTTAAACGCATGGTATTGAGGGCTATTAGTGTAGTAGCCGTAATGCGGATTATTGGGATTGTCGAGTGGTCTCCATGCTTGTACAGGTTCCCCAATATGGGCCATAACAGGAATCCCCTTTTCTTTAAGAAAATCCCAAATGGGTTGTAAACGAACATCGTCTATTAGGATAAAACTGCCAGAGGCGTCTTTGGTTACCATTCCAAAGTTTTTCCAAACCTTGACCATTCTTGCCCCTTCTTTAATCTCTTTATCCAATCGTTTAATATTCTCTTGGGCAAAATTCGGTGAATCGATGCCAGTACCTATTAAAGAGGAGCAAAGAAAAAATAAATCAGGATGCTTTTTGGAGTGAGCCAAATAAGGGTCCCAACTTCTCCTAACGCTTGTTGAGTCCTCTATAGCTACATCGACAAGGATTGATTGCATATTCCATTTGTCAAATAATCCAGGTAGATATTCACGAGAGTGCCTATAGTGTGCATGTGCGTCAATTTTTTTTATGGCCCTATGATCCATAGAAATGGGTTCCGCATTATTTGAGGGTTTTTCTTCCGATTTAGATTTGCAGGACATGAAACCTACAATGACAATACATAATAAAAAAACATTTTTCATAATTGGTTTTAAGGTTTAACCCATACTAATAATGGGATTGAAAGTTAGTGGTTAGATTTTTAAAGTTACTAAACTTTGATTGTTTACAAAAATGGGTAGTGCGCTGGCTTCTCTGACCATGCGCATCTATTTAGTTGGTCGTTTTTGAACTAACCAATACTACTGGGCTTTATAATTTCTTATTCCAATTTTAAGAAATTAGTAATGTTTTGATGATAGAATTTGTCCAAAATTTGTTTGGATAATCCTAAACCTTTGGTTTTCTGCTTCCGATGTACCAAAGAGTCAGTACCACTTAGATAATTCCATAAGGTATTGTATTTCGCGTCAAGACCCAATTCTTCGTCCCTAAGTTCATCATCTGACATTGTATCTTCGGCCTTCCAATTTCCATAATCAGAACCAAACATTATCCTGTCCTGGTATTTTTCAAAAAATGCAGCTACTTTTTTGGAATCCTGACTGGCCAAATCCCCAAATCTTTCGGCAGTTTCGGTATACATATTTGGAAATTTGTCCAAGCGTTCTGCGATCATATCAACATCATGGGACATACTTCCAAGATGGGCGCACAAAATTTTAAGATCTGAATTGTTTTCAATCCATCTGTCCCTTGCAGCGATGATTGTTTCGTAAGTGGGTATCTCAGGTAGGTTGTAGGCATGATACTGCGGATTATTCGTGTAATATCCGAAATGTGGGTTGTTGGGATTGTCGAGTGGCCTCCATGCTTGTACAGGTTCCCCTACATGCGCAATAACTGGAATGCCTTTATCTTTCAAAAAATCCCAAATGGGTTGTAAGCGTGCATCATCTATTTGGATAAAATCTCCAGAAGCATCTTTTGTTACCATTCCAAAGTTCTTCCATACCTTGACCATTCTGGCTCCTGCATCAATCTCCTTATCCAATCGTTCAATATTCTCTTGGGCAAAATTCGGTGAATCTATACCAGTACCTATTAAAGAGGAGCAGAGAAAGAACAAATCAGGATGTTTGTTTGCATGTGTCAGGTAATCATCCCAAACCCTCTTAATGCCTGTAGAATCCTCAATTGGCACATCGACTAGAACAGACTGCATGTTCCATTTGTCGAACAACTCGGGTAGATATTCACGGGAATGCTTATAGTGCGAATGAGCGTCAATCTTTTTTATGGTTTGAAAATCCATGGAAACAGGTTCAGGATTACCCAAAGGTTTCTCTTCTGATTTTGATTTACATGACATAAGGCCAATAGTGACAATGAATAAAAAAAAAATATTTTTCATATATGGTTTTAGGGTTTAACCCATGCTAATGATGAGATTGACAATTGGTAGTTAGCTTTTAAAGTTACTTAACTTTAACCGGCTACAAAAATGGGTAACAAGATACGTTTGTTTTGTGATAAATTTAATTCAATATCATTAATGTCCGGTTAAAGACTATAGATCGCTTCGCTGCAAGATGTAAGACGAAAGACTTGTCTATACCGAATTGAAGATCATTATGTCTCAAATATAAATCTTAGATCCGGACCATTGAGTGCCAATTTTGAAAAAAGCAAGGGGTCAGTTAAAAAAAAACACCGGATTCCCTATTATAACAAGGCTTGTGTAACTCAATGATTTTTTCCCGGACAACAATAATTCAATATAATAAGATATATTAATTTTCAAACTTTAGCTCCTTGATGATTTTATAAATGGGTAGTGTAATGATCCACTATTTCATCAGTATGGCATTTGATGAATAATCCCCTCTAAATTACATTGAATTGCAGAATATCTAACACATCCCTTATCGGAACCGTAAATGCCATCATGCAGCTCAAAACGATGGCCCGGAAATTTACCCTTATTGACTTCAACAAGATCGATATATTCTTTTTCCCCACGTACTGAACCATTTTTCAACCAATATTTTCCCATCCATGATACACTTGTTTTTGTTGCAAAATTGTTTATCACATTGGACGGCTATGATTCTAGTAGAGAACAAGAAGACTCCTCTAAAAAAAATCACGATTCCCGTCCGTGTGGAGAATTACAAATAGCAATTATGCCCCTTTGTCAATGGCGCCTATATTACAATTTAGCAAATGAAAGATGAAGATAATCCGACTGTTTTTACGCAATACGTTTTGGATAGTATTTTTTTCGCAGCCAAAAGGCAACCTTAACCAATAAAATCAAGGCAGGAACTTCTACCAGTGGACCAATGACCCCGGCAAATGCCTGGCCAGAGTTTAGCCCGAAAACAGCGATGGCAACGGCAATCGCCAATTCAAAATTGTTGCCAGCGGCCGTAAAGGAAATTGCAGCAGTTTTGTCATATTCCGCGCCCATGGCTTTGCTGAAGAAAAATCCAATGAAGAACATCAGTACAAAATAGAGTAATAACGGAATAGCAATAATCAAGACATCTCTAGGAATTTCGACAATCAACTCACCTTTTAACGAGAACATAACGACAATCATAAACAAAAGTGCAATTAAGGTCATGGGAGAAATCGTAGGAATGAATTTTTCGGTGTACCATTCTTCTCCTTTTAATTTCACCAAAGTTAATCGACTTAAGATTCCCATTATAAAGGGAATACCTAAATAAATTGCAACGCTTTCGGCTATTGTACCAATTGAAATATCTACGATAGCACTCTCAAAACCAAAATATGGGGGTAAAATGGTAATAAAAATCCAGGCATAGAAACTATAGGCAAAAACTTGAAAAATACTGTTCAGAGCAACAAGACCCGCTCCGTATTCGCTGCTTCCCTCAGCGAGGTCATTCCAGACCAGGACCATTGCAATACATCGGGCCAAGCCTATTAGAATGAGTCCGACCATATACTCGGGATAATCCCTTAAAAACAAAACGGCCAGAACAAACATTAAAATAGGACCTACAATCCAATTTAGGGTCAATGAAATAGACAGGATTCTTGTGTTCTTGAAAACTTTTGGAAGTAAGGCGTAATTTACCTTGGCCAACGGAGGGTACATCATTAAAATCAAGCCTATGGCTATGGGAATGTTGGTTGTTCCTGTGCTAAAGGAGTTTATGATTTTGGGAATTTCCGGGGCGAAATATCCAATACCTACCCCAAGGATCATTGCAATGAAAATCCATAATGTTAAATAATTATCAAGGAACCCGAGTTTTTTGGTAAAAGCCATTATTTTGATTGTATTTGAGAAAAAACATAAAATAGTTCGGAAGCTATTTGTAGACTCCGCTCCCTGTATTTTTCATTCTGTTGAGGAGCATTATCGAATAGCTTTGGGTCTTCAAATGGTATTGGAATACGTTTTTCAGCTCCAGAAATAAAAGGACAATCACTATCAGCTTGCGAGCAGGTCATAATTGCTACAAACTCGGATAGTGGATTAAAGGAATCATTGAACTTTTTGGAAAAACCAATTACGGGAGATTCATTTTCTGCATATTTAATGCCATATACTGGATTGTTCCCTTCTGAAAGGACTTGGACTAGAAAGCCTGTTTCTTTTAGAGTTTCCGCAACCAATGGAAAAAGGGCAGTTGCCTCAGTTCCCCCAGAATAGCAAAAAACATTCTTTATTTTGAAGTATGATGCCATTGTTTGTGCCCAGACTTGCGCTAAATGACTTCTTCTCGAGTTGTGCGTACAAATAAAGTTCAGTCTAATGTCTTTCCCATCATTTACTTTTTTCCGGATGAAATCGATAAGCGGCCTTAATGCCGTTTTACGATCAACCGAAATGTCACTAGTTTTCAAAGATGAGATTACATCGGTGATTGCATCCAAGATGGTGTGATTTGCTATTGTCATTTAATCCTTTATTGTGATGTACTGATCAATTTGCTTCATTTTCAGCAGTAATCTTGAATGGTTGAATTGCTCTAATCTAAGAATGCAAATATAAATTTATCTAAATAGTTGGAATCGTAACTCTATCATGTCCCTTCTCCAAATATCCTAGTCATGTCCTCCAATACGGATAACGTGTGAATATTTTCAGCTTGTGAAAATGACAATGGGAAATTTAATATAAACCAGATTGAGAATACATTCCAATCATGATAACATATAAATCGAAGCTCTTTTGGAGTATCCTATTTCAACATACTGTAAGGTCATCGAAGTGTTTTTACGCTACTATCGATGTATGGTCTGTGTCCTATCAGGCCCCACAGAAACAATTTTGATAGGCACTTCAAGCTCCTTTTCCAAAAAGTTAATATAGGTATTCAAGGCTTGGGGCAATTCTTCCGCTTTGCTCATTTTAGTAAGATCCTGTGACCAACCTTCCATTTCGGTATATATCGGCGTTACGTTCTCCGCCTCAATATTGTACGGTAAATGTGAAATGGTCTCTCCTTTGTAATTATAGGCAGTACAGACCTTGATTTTTTTAAACCCACTTAAAACGTCTCCCTTCATCATCATCAGCTCGGTGACACCATTTATTTGAACGGCATATTTTAGGGCAACAAGATCTAACCAACCACAACGTCTAGGCCTACCGGTCGTAGCCCCAAATTCATTGCCGACACGACCCATGGTTTCCCCATCAATGTCAAAAAGTTCAGTTGGGAAGGGGCCACTGCCCACACGGGTAGTATAGGCTTTGAAGATACCCTTTACGTTACCAATTTGGTTAGGGGCAACTCCCAATCCCGTACAAGCTCCAGCAGCGGTAGTATTACTCGATGTAACAAAGGGATAGGTGCCAAAATCAATATCCAGCAACGACCCTTGTGCACCTTCCGCCAATATTTTTTTTCCAGCTTTTTGGGCTTGGTACAAATACTCCTCACTATCTATGAAGGTTAGTGCCTTTAAGGCTTTAAGCGAGTCGAAAAATTCGGCTTCCAATTCTTCTAGGTCATATTGTATGTCGACATTGTAAAACCCTATCATAGCCTCATGTTTGTTGGCTAGGGCACGATATTTTTGTTTCCAGGTATTCAACTCCAAATCACCTATTCGCATACCGTTTCTACCCGTTTTATCCATGTAGGTCGGGCCTATTCCCTTTAAAGTAGAACCAATTTTGGCTTTGCCCTTGGCAGTTTCCGAAGCGGCATCCAAAAGGCGATGGGTAGGTAAAATCAAATGGGCCTTTCTCGAAATTAAAAGTTTTGATTTTATATCTATATCAAATTGATCAAGGGCATCCAGTTCTTTTTTAAAGATAACAGGGTCAATGACCACTCCGTTACCTACAATGTTCATGGCATTTTTATGGAAGATTCCCGAAGGGATGGTATGTAAAACATGTTTAATGCCATCAAATTCCAGGGTGTGCCCTGCATTGGGGCCTCCTTGAAAACGTGCTATAATATCATAGTTTTTTGTGAGTACGTCGACGATTTTTCCTTTTCCTTCGTCTCCCCACTGGAGTCCCAACAATAAATCTACTGCCATTGATAAGTTTGGTTAATTATTTGTATTTTTTTCTTTGTTTTTGGTGCCGTAAAAGTACAGTGAATGGTTGTTGATCTTAATATCAAAAACTTCTTCGATTGTTTTTTGTATTGATTGTATGCGTGGATCACAGAACTCCATTACCTCGCCGGTATCGGTCAAGATCACATGGTCGTGTTGGTGATCAAAATACGATTTCTCATACTGCGCCTGATTTTTGCCAAATTGGTGTTTGCGTACCAATTTACAATCTAATAAGAGTTCTATGGTATTGTAAAGTGTTGCCCTGCTCACCCTATAATTCTTGTTTTTCATGTTTATGTACAGTGACTCAATATCAAAATGGTCATCACTTTCATAAATTTCCTGGAGAATTGCGTAGCGTTCGGGTGTTTTTCTATGCCCCTTTTCTTCCAAAAAGGTAGTAAATACGTTTTTTACGATTTCTTGGTTCTTGTTAGGAGCCATAACAACATTTACTGCATTAATGTGCAAATGTACAGTTAAATTTTAATTAAGTTTCTAAAGTCTTGTCACTTTATCAATACCATTGATTTGCTTTAGATTTTCTATCAATTTTTTAAGAATACTGTTGTTTTTTACCACTACCGTGATTTGTCCTTTAAAGGTGCCCCCATCTGTGCTAAAATTAAGATTGCGCATATTCACGTTCATATAGGTGGAAATGACTCCTGTTATCTCGCTAATCAGTCCCAAATTATCAATTCCAGTAAGTTGAATGTCCGATTTAAACTCTTCTTGGGTAGAATCTATCCATTTGGCACCTATAATACGGTAAGCGTAATTTGATTGGAGCGATATGGCATTGGGACAGTTTTTTTTGTGCACTTTAATGCCCTCATTTACACTCACAAAACCGAACACCTCGTCACCAGGAATAGGATTACAGCATTGGGAGAGCTTATAATCCAATTTTTCCTCTTCCTTGCCAAAGACGAGCATGTCATATTTCGAAGTAATTTCCTCTTTATCTATACCTTCTGGGATAGGACTTCTTCGTATTTTATTCTTAAAGAAACTAATGAAGGCGTTATTGTATGAGGAGGCAAAATCCTTTAATTTTTGGTTGTCAATAGAACCCACGCCCACCCTATAAAAAAGATCTAAGCTAGTTTTAAGCTTAAAGAAGATGACCATTTTGTTTACAATATCCTCATTAAGGTTTATTTTCTGGGATTTCAGTTTTCTACGCAATACTTCTCTACCATCCTGTGCAAACGATTTCTTCTCTTCCCGTAAAGACGATTTGATCTTGGCCCTTGCCCTAGCTGTAGTGGTATAATCCAACCAGTTCTGGTTGGGTTTTGCATGTTCGGAAGTCATAATTTCAACCTGGTCGCCACTGTTTAGTGTGGTGTTCAAAGGCACCAATTTACCGTTTACCTTTGCGCCACGGGTATGCATGCCTACTTCGGTATGAATGTTAAAGGCAAAATCCAATGGAGTGGCGCCTTTAGGCATCGATTTCAGCTCTCCTTTGGGGGTAAAGACAAAAATCTCCTTGCTATAGAGGTTCAGTTTAAATTCCTCCACAAAATCTACTGCACTGGTATTCGAACTTTCAAGGGCTTCTTGCAGGCGATTGAGCCATATTTCAATGCCCTGTTCTTTTTGCTCTCCATGCTTGTATTTAAAATGGGCAGCATATCCCTTTTCTGCAATCTCATGCATACGCTCGGACCGTATTTGCACTTCGACCCATTTTCCCTTGGGCCCCATAACGGTTATGTGCAAGGCCTCGTAACCTGTTGATTTGGGGGAGGATATCCAATCACGGAGACGGACTGGGTTAGGGGTAAAGTGATCGGTGACAATCGAATAGATCTTCCAAGCTAGAAACTTTTCGTTCTGCCGGTCAGATTTATACATGATTCGTATCGCAAATTTGTCGTAAATCTCATCGAAGACAACGTTTTGGACCTTCATTTTCTTTCGAATTGAGAAAATGGATTTCATACGCCCTTTTATATGGTAATTTAAACTCTCCTTATCCAAGGAATCTCTAATGACATTGGTAAAGTCATCGATATAAACCTGTTGTTCTTCTTTGGATTCCTCTATTTTTCCTGAAATATCCAGGTATACTTCGGGCTCTGTGTATTTAAGGCTCAAATCCTCAAGCTCGGTCTTAATATTATACAATCCAATTCTATGGGCCAAAGGAGCATAAATGTATAAGGTTTCCGAAGCCATTTTCACCTGTTTATGCTCCGGCATTGAATCCAAAGTGAGCATATTGTGGTAACGGTCGGCAATCTTGATAATGATTACCCGAACATCGTCATGAAGGGTCAACAACATTTTACGGAAGTTTTCCGCTTGTTGCGAGATATTCATGTCTTTTTTAAGATGGGCGATTTTTGTTAGTCCATCTACGATTCGGGCCACTGTCTCCCCAAACATACGTTCAATATCGTCTAAGGTATATTCAGTATCCTCAACAACATCATGCAATAGGGCAGAGGCTATTGATACGCCATCGAGCCCAATTTCGGAGGCTACTATTTTTGCCACAGCTATGGGATGAAAAACATAAGCTTCCCCGGATTTTCTTCGCTGTTCTTTATGTGCATCAACCGCAATTTCAAAGGCGGAGCGTATCAATTTTTTATCATCATCCGACAAATTTTGATAGCTAATACGGAGCAATTCCTTGTATTGCTTTGCAATTTCCTTATTTTCTTTTTCTATAGCTGCTTGGGTCATTGTATGCATAAATTCTTTGGATTTGTTATCATGGTGTATAAAATCAAATCCGCTTTTTCCAAATAACAACATTCCCACTATAAAGCGGGATTGGTTCAATTTTGGTTACTTTGATATTCTTTTTTAAAATGTACCCCAAATATAGGTTTCACTAATAAAATTACCACAATCTTTGGTACTACACAACAAAAATCATGCCTTGGGATTGTATTTTGTGCACGTTGTGATTTTACCCTTTTGAGCCTATGTATTAACCTTTAGGTTCTTAATACGTTCTATTAATGGGGGATGGGAGTAATGCATAAAAACGTAAGCAGGATGGGGGGTAAGATTGCTCAAGCTGTTTTTTGAAAGCTTTTTAAGTGACGTGATCAAAGGTATGGCGGCAAAGGTGTTTTTTGCATAATCATCGGCTTGATATTCAAATTTTCGTGACAGATAATTCATGACCAACCCTGTGATTTCCGAAATGGGACTATAAAGGATACCAAAACCGATCAAGGCTGCATGAAAACTAGTTTGTGAAACTCCTATGGCCATGGATACTTCTGGATTATTAATAAATAGGGATAAGACAAATAGCGTAAATCCAGTGAGTAAAATAGAGGAAACAATATTGAAAATGATGTGGTTGCGCTTGTAGTGTCCTACTTCATGGGCCAAAACTGCAACGATTTCGTCTTCCTCCAAATCATTTATCAGAGTGTCAAAAAGGGTTACCCTTTTTTCTCTGCCAAAACCAGAAAAGTAAGCATTCGCTTTGGTCGACCTTTTTGAACCGTCAATGACAAATATGTTCTTAAGTTCAAAACCCACTTTCTGGGCATAGGCCTCAATTTTGCTTTTTAGACTTCCTTCTTCCAAGGGTTTTTGTTTGTTGAATAAAGGCACAATTAATTTACTGTAAAAGAGATTCATGAATAAAGTAAAAGCTGCCACGACCACCCAAGCATAGATCCAAAAGTTGGTTCCTGCCCATTCAAAAAACCAGATGATCAATGCGAGGATTCCTCCTCCAATAATAGCCATCATCAACCACCCTTTGATTTTATCCATAAAAAAAGTGGTCTTGGTCGACTTATTGAACCCAAAGCGTCCCTCGATGACAAAAGTCTTGTAATAGCCAAAAGGAGTTGTAATAATATCGCTTCCGATCATTATAATACCCATGAACAAAAGCGCTGTGAGGATAGGGTTGTCGGAAATGTTTCGAGCCATACCATCTACCCATTCGAAGCCTCCTAAAAACAAAAAAGCTAAGGTCAATATCAAGGAAAAGGTAGAGGTCAGAAGACCGAAATTATAATTTGTTTTTTTATAGTCCTGGGACTTTTGGTATTCAGCGGCATCGAACACATCATTTAATTCTTCCGGAATGGGATCTGCATATCGTTTTGCATTTAAATAATCGAGGACCGTCTCGATCAAAAACTCAAGAACTAAAATGGCAATGATGATATAAAATAATATAGTATGATTCATTATATTGATGAGGTTATAATCCCTATCACAGGGCCTTTACATAAAGTTTATTGAAATTTTCTTTGTCGTTTGGCTTCAAATATAAGTATTGCTGCCGATACTGAAACATTCATGGAATCTATTTCGCCTTCCATAGGAATAACAATGTTTTGGATAGCGGCATTTAACCAATCTTTGGATAGTCCCGTTGACTCTGTTCCGACGACAATTGCAGATGGTTCCGTGAAATCTATTTTGGTATATCTTTCTGAGCCCGAAAGCGAGGCACAGTATATGTTTATGTGTTTTTCCTTTAGAAAGTTGATAATTTCCGACGTAGTTCCGACGCCAATATTATTTGTAAAAATACAGCCCACACTGGAACGAATGATATTGGGGTTGTAAAGATCACCTTTGGGATTTGCAATGCATACAGCATCTAAATTGGCAGCATCGGCGGTCCTGAACAAAGCGCCTATATTTCCCGGTTTTTCGGGAGCTTCAGCTACTAGTATCAAAACCCTACCGCCCTTTACACGCAAATCTTTCAGTGCATGGGATTTGGATTTTGCAATTGCCAAAACACCTTCGGTAGATTCCCTATATGCTATTTTTTGATATACTGCGTCTGAGACTTCTATCAATTCTGTCTGCTCCTGTGCGTCATATAAAAGACTGACGACTTCCTTCTCAGAAATGACATCTGGATTGAACAATAGGGTTTCAATGGAATAACCTGCTTTTGAAGCAAGTGAGAGCTCGCGTTGGCCTTCTAGAATAAAAAGACCTGTTTTTTTACGCTCTCGGGATTTCTCTTTCAGAAGCATGATTTTCTTAACCAAAGAATTCTGCGAACTACTAATATACTTGGATGGGTTCATTACTGCAAAAATAAAGCAATAGCTTTAAAATCTACTCGTCAATTTATATTCGTTGGGTTTAACATAAAAAAAGGTTAAAAAAGGCCGCATTAAAAATAGAAGGTGTTTTTTTTTGATTAATTTAGGAGTTCATGCAATGCATGGTTCTTTTTTGACCTTTCCCCCCATGCGGGATATAATTCAATTAACTAACGAAATACATTATATAATGCCAACGTACAATTTAATGATCAACGGTAATGCCCAATCAGTTGAGGTGGCTTCGGATACACCTTTATTATGGGTTTTACGGGACCATCTGGATATGGTCGGGACTAAATATGGCTGTGGAATAGGCCAGTGTGGTTCCTGTACTGTTCATGTTGATGGCACCGCAACAAGAAGTTGTCTTTTGAAGGTTTCCCAACTGGAAGGAAAAGCAATTACCACCATAGAAGGCCTATCGGAAAATGGCTTACACCCTGTCCAAGAAGCTTGGACAGAAGTGGATGTACCCCAATGCGGTTACTGCCAAGCAGGACAAATTATGACGGCTACTGCATTTTTGGAAAATAACCGAAATCCCACTGAGGACGACATCAAAAATGCCATGCAAGGAAACATCTGTAGATGTGCATCATACAAACGCATCGAGGAAGCTGTAAAGACCGCAGCGGAAAAAATGGGCTAATCAATCATAAAACAAAGAAAAATGTCAACCCTTATACCTTCAAATTTTAGCAGAAGGGCATTTCTTAGAACTTCTTCCATAGCGGGAGGGGGAATGCTCATAGGTTTTAATCTGTTTACGGCCTGTAAGCCAGAAGCAGAAATGCCTATCGATATTTCACAGTTAAATTATAACGATTTTAACGCCTTTATCAAAATCTCCGATGATGGTATGGTTACGATTTTTGCACCCAATCCAGAAATAGGTCAGGGTGTCAAGACTTCAATGCCCATGCTCATTGCTGAGGAACTTGATGTTCCTTGGGAGCATGTAAATGTGGTACAAGGCAAATTGGATACCGAGAATTATACCCGTCAAATAGCAGGGGGTAGCCAGTCCCTTAGATTTGGTTGGGAACCGCTTCGACAAACAGGCGCTACGGCCCGGCAGATGTTGGTCAATGCAGCAGCAACACGTTGGGGTGTAGATGTTTCAGAATGTACGACAAGTCAAGGGATAATTACGAATGCCGCTGGCGAGACTTTAGGTTATGGTGACGTAGTCAAGGAAGCTGCCACATTGGAGGTTCCTGAAAATGTGGGATTGAAAGACCCCAAGGATTTTAAACTCATTGGTACAGATGCACAAAACGTTGATATTGATAAAATAATAAGCGGAAAACCTTTGTTCGGATTGGACTACAAGACCGAAGGCATGGTTTACGCTTCCGTTTTACGACCTCCAGCATTTGGAAAAACCTTGAAATCCTTTGATGCCACAGAGGCCAAGGCGATGCCGGGTGTTATCGATGTAATCCAAATAGGCGAAAAGGCAAATCATCTGTTAACCAATAAAGAACCAAATTGGACAGTGCAGTTGGGCAAGAGTGATAAAGTTGTGGTTATTGCCAAAACAACTTGGGAAGCAATGAAGGCCAAAAAAGCCATAAAGGCGATTTGGACAGATGCTTCGCCAATGGAAAGTACTGAATTTCAAGATGAGAAATTACTTGGCCTATTGGATGGTAATGAATTTAATACCCTGAGGAAAGACGGTAATGTGAAGAAAGCCTTTGCGGAAGCGGACGAAGTTTTGGAGCGAACCTATGAGTCTCCTTTTTTACCACACAATTGTATGGAACCCATGAATTTCTATGCCAATATTACAGATGAAAAAATCCATTTGGTGGGGCCCATTCAAACACCTGAACCCACAGCTGGGATGGTAGCTGCTATGTTAGATCGTGATGTCGCTGATATTGAATTGGAAATGACCCGTATGGGTGGTGGTTTCGGAAGAAGGTTATATTGTGATTTTGTTTTGGAGGTGGCCGAAATTTCAAATGCCATCAGAAAACCTGTAAAAATGGTTTCCTCTCGTGAAGATGATATGACAACAGGTGTTTATCGTCCTGCAATCAAGTATCGAATAAAGGCAGGCATAAAAGACGGTAAGATTACAGGATACCATTTAAAAGAGGCCGCAATCAATGATAATATGTACGGATTAATACCCAATTTCTTCCCAGCAGGTGCTTTGGAAAATTATCAGGTGGATGTGGCCAATTATAAGAGCAATATTACAACAGGTGCCTGGCGTGCACCCTATACCAATTTCCTTTCATTTGCCGAGCAAAGCTTTTTGGATGAATTGGCAGAAGTATTGGATATTGACCCTGTGCAAATGCGTTTGGATCTTTTACAAAAAGTAAAAGGTACGGATGATGAGCGCATAGAATATTCTGCAGAACGTATGGAGGATGTAATCAATCTGGTGGTTGAAAAGTCAGGATTGCGCAATCCAAAAGAGGGCGTATACCAAGGTTTCTGCGCTTATTACTGTCACAATACCCACATAGCAGAGGTCGCGGATGTTGTTATGGAAAACAATCAACCTGTAGTCAAAAAAATTACGGTTGCTGTTGATTGTGGAATAGTTGTGAATCCGCTTGGGGCTTTGAATCAGATTGAAGGTGGTGTCATTGATGGTGTAGGCCACTCCATGTATGGCAATTTAACCTTTGAGGACGGAAAACCCCAGAGCGATAATTATAACTCTTATCGGTTAATTCGGATGAAAGAGGCACCAAAGGTAGAGACTCATTTTGTCAAAAACACATTGAGCCCCACTGGGCTGGGTGAGCCCACTTTACCCCCTGCGGGTGCAGCGGTATCTATTGCAATAAACAAGGCAACGGGGAATCGTTTGTATAAGCAACCTTTCACCGATTATATGAATAAAAAGGAATTGATTGGTTAATATTTTATGGTAGTTTTTCTTTTTGGTATTGCAAAGGATATTGTAGGTAAATCCGAGTTGGATTTATCGGCATTCGAACGGAAACTGAATTCGGTTGAAGAGTTAATTTGTTTTATGAATGATTCTTATCCAGAATTTAGTAAGTTGTCATCTTTAGCGGTGGCAGTTAACGGCGAATATGCTTCTAATGGGGTTTTATTGGATAGCAATGACGAAATCGCCTTGATTCCACCAGTAAGCGGAGGCTAATGCAGAAAATTAGTATCGAAATTGTAGATATAATCGATACCTCAGTGGTGTATGATGAACTGTCGGATGCCGCAAGTGGAGGAATTTGTGTGTTCTTAGGTACCGTTAGGGAGTTTACGAATAATGAAACTGTTGTATCTTTGGAGTTTGAATCCTATAAAATGATGGCTTTAAAGGAGATGGATAAAATTGCTAATGAGGCTTTGGCAAAATGGCCATTGAACAAAGTGGTGATTCGCCATGCTGTTGGAGTTAAAAAAGTACAGGAAGCTGTGGTGGTAATCGGAGTATCTGCAGCCCATAGGAATGAATGTTTTGAGGCCTGCCGTTTTTTGATCGATACCCTAAAGGCAACTGTTCCCATTTGGAAAAAAGAGATGTTTAAGAATAAATCCGTTTGGGTTTCGGCCCATCCTTAGATATATGCTGATAGATAACCATAATCGAGAAATCAATTATCTGCGGTTGGCGGTAACCGATCGTTGCAATTTGCGATGTAATTATTGTATGCCGGAAGAAGGCATTGATTTTTCACAAAAAAATAAGCTTTTCACCCTAGAGGAGCTATCTTATTTAAGTAAGATCTTAGTTTCCCAAGGAGTAGATAAAATTAGAATAACGGGCGGCGAACCCTTTGTACGTAAAGATTTAATGATATTCCTCCGTCAACTATCCAAAATGGAGGGATTGAAAGAAATTTCAGTTACCACAAATGCTACGCTTATAGGTCCACATATTGATGAATTGAAGGCTTTGGGCATTACCAGTATCAATGTGAGCTTGGATGCCATCAACCGGGATACATTTGAAAAAATTACGCGCCGCGATCAATATGATGTAGTCTACAATAATATTTTACGATTGATTACCGAGGGCTTTAATGTACGCATCAATTGCATTGCACTTGAGGGTCAGAACACTCAGGATATTTTACCAATGCTCGAACTGACGAAGCATTACGATGTTTCAGTTCGATTTTTGGAGGAAATGCCATTCAATGGGGGTTCCCGAAAGTTTGAGGGAATTACCTGGGATTACAAACGGATTTTGGAACATATAAAGAATGCCTATCCTGATTATTATGTGATTCCATCTGGTAAAGCGTCAACTTCGATGAACTATAAAATTCCTGGTTTCAAAGGTACTTTTGGGGTTATCCCTTCCTTTAGTCGAACATTTTGCGGTAGTTGCAACCGATTGCGAATTACTGCTACAGGCGATGTGATTACTTGTCTCTATGCGCAGCCATGTATGAATATCCGGGACATTTTGCGAAGCGATGATTCTGGGGAAATGGTAAAGCAACAAATTTTGAAAGCTATTGGTAGCAGATCTAAAACCGGCTTTGAGGCCCAGCAAAAGTATAAAGGGGTATATGCCAATTCAATGACTTCAATAGGCGGGTAAATGAACAAGGAACTTTCACATATTGATGAGGCAGGGAATGCCTCAATGGTCGATGTATCTGGCAAGGGCACTTCGGAACGAATAGCAATGGCCTCAGGCCGCGTTCAGTTTCCGTCAACAATTTTCGAGACCTTGGCTTCACAGGATTTTTTAGGTGCGAAAGGCAGCATCATTCAGACCGCGGTAATAGCCGGGATACAAGCGGTAAAGAAAACTTCCGAACTGATTCCCCTTTGCCATCAGATTAATCTTTCCAAGGTACAAATTGATATTCAACCTGTTGACAATGCACTGAAAATCATCTGTAAGGTAAAATGTACCGAACGTACAGGCGTTGAAATGGAAGCATTGACCGGTGTTTCTGTAAGTGCACTGACGATTTATGATATGTGCAAGGCATTATCACATGATATTGTAATTACAAACATTCAATTGGAACAAAAATCAGGAGGAAAAAATGACTTCAGTAGATAAAATATATGGTTTGGTCCTTTCGGGAGGAAAGAGTACGCGTATGGGTAAGGACAAAGGCCTAATTGCCTATCATGGCATTCCACAGCGAGAATATCTCTATCAGCTGTTGGAAAAGGTATGTGAGCGAACTTTCATCAGCATTCGACAAGAGCAAGCTTCAGAATTATCGTCTGCGGTGAATACTATTGTTGATGAGGATGTTTTTAAAGGTCCGTTCAATGGTATCTTGTCTGCCCATAAGAGATATCCAGATGTAGCTTGGTTGGTTTTGGCCTGTGACCTTCCATTAATTGATGTTAAATCCTTGGAAGGATTAATTTATAATAGAAAAAAAAGTAGCTATGCCACGGCATTTGCACAAAAAGAAAACCCTTTACCAGAGCCCTTATGCGCTATTTGGGAACCTCATGCCTTAAGTGAAGCGGCTCCCTATTTAGAAAACGGCAATGGTTCCTGCCCCCGTAAATTTTTAATACGGAATGATGCACATTTGGTATTCCCAGAAAATGGGAATGTCCTGTTGAATGCAAATTCAGAGGAAGAGTATAAAGCGGCTTTGACTAAATTGAAATTGGCATGAACCCAGAACGGTACCAAAGACAGACCATTCTCAAGGAATTTGGGCCTCAAGCCCAACAGAGATTATTGGAGGCCAAAGTTTTGGTCGTGGGTGCTGGAGGTTTGGGAGTTCCCGTACTCACTTATTTGAACGCTATGGGTGTGGGTACCTTGGGCATTGTTGATGCCGATGAGGTATCGCTTTCTAACTTGCATCGTCAGGTGTTATACAATGAGGAAGAAGTAGGTCAATCCAAAGTTTCGGTAGCCTTAAAAAAATTGAAAGACCAAAATTCAGAGACCAATTTGGTGGCCCATGATACATTCTTGACACGAGAAAATGCCCTGAGTATTGTAAAAGAATATGACCTTGTGGTCGATGCTACTGATAATTTCCCTACGCGATATCTCATCAATGATAGTTGTGTTATCCTGAAAAAACCTATTATTTATGGTGCTTTGCATGGGTTTGAAGGTCAGGTGAGCGTTTTTAATCATAAAGGAGGCCCTACCTATCGGTGTCTTTTCCCCAGCATGCCATCGTCGGAAGAGGTCCCAAATTGTAATGAACATGGAGTTCTGGGTATAGTACCGGGAATTATAGGCAATCTTCAGGCTTTGGAAGCTGTAAAAGTATTGACAGGAATAGGGGAAGTGCTATCTGGAAAATTAGTGTTGTTCAATGGGTTGGAACAATCATTTCAAAAAATAAAATTCTCGGCCGTTCCTGCCAATTTGAAAATCGAGACCTTACAGAAAGATTATGAATTGCACTGTGAATCAGACACAGGGACCATTGATGTAGAGGCATTTGAAAAGTTGGTGAAAACTGATGATATTCAAGCGATTGATGTGCGTACAATTCAAGAATACCAAGAATTTCATATTAAAAATACAATTAACTATCCTTTGGCTGAAATAGAGGATTGGAAAATGGCTATCGATTTCAGTAGATCTATTTACCTAATTTGTCAATCTGGGGTACGAAGTCAAAAAGCACTTTCAATCTTACTGGAATACAAAGCCGAAGCCATCCTTTTCAATGTGAATGGGGGTATAAATAAACTAAATATCTATGTTGCTAAGTATTGAAGGTCTATCGCTTTTGTGCTTAGGCTTTTTTATTGTGGCAACTTTGTATTCCTCGGTGGGATTCGGTGGAGGGTCTAGTTATTTGGCTCTTTTGACCCTTTTTCTAGTGAGTTTTTTTGCAATACGCTCCATCGCTCTAGTCTGTAATTTGGTGGTGGTGTCTGGGAGTACCTTTCTGTATTTCAAGCATGGCCATGCAAGATTAAAGGATTTCTTACCTTTTGTGTTAACCAGTATTCCCATGGCATTTATAGGGGCATCGTTCCGATTAAAGGAAGAGGTGTTTTTTATAATCCTTGGTAGTGCTTTGATTGTTTCTTCCATTTTTTTGGCTTGGCAGACCTTTTCCACAAAAGGTAATGATGAAGCCAAAGCGTATCCTAAATACTTTAGTTATTTGATTGGTGGGGGCATTGGTCTTTTATCAGGGCTGGTAGGTATTGGAGGTGGAGTTTTTTTAGCACCGATTCTCAATCACCTTAATTGGGATAAATCTATAAAGATAGCCGCTCTGGCGAGTTTTTTTATTTTAGTGAATTCAATTTCTGGATTGGGCGGCCTGATTTGGAGCAATACCTTGGAACTCCCTTGGATTGAAACATTGGTTTTGGCAATTACCGTTTTCCTAGGCGGACAATTGGGTATCAGAATAAGTCTGAAAAAATTATCCGCCAAGGGAATAAAAAGAATAACGGCTATTTTGGTCTTTGCTGTCGGACTTCGCGTATTATTGGTAAATGGCCTATCACTATTTTAGGAGAACTATCAATCATCTTCCGGTAAGCCATATTTGTCTACCACAAAATCAAGGTCCTTATCACCTCTACCGCTTAGATTTACCAGTATTGACGATTGCGGATTGTCCTTTGCCAATTTAATGGCATAAGCAACCGCATGTGCACTTTCCAGAGCTGGAATGATGCCCTCCAAGCGACTGAGTTCGTAAAAGGCATCTATGGTTTCTTTGTCGGAAACCACTTTGTAGGTAACCTTCTTTAAATCTTTTAACATACTATGCTCAGGACCAACACCTGGGTAATCCAATCCACTGGCAACAGAATAAACAGCGCTTGGTTCTCCATTTTCATCTTGTAGCATATAGCATTTAAAACCATGGATAACTCCTGGTTTACCTAAAGTCATTGTGGCGGCATGTTCTCCATATTCCAATGAACGGCCACCGGGTTCTACTCCATACAAACTGCATTCAGCATCATCCAAGAATGCTGAAAATAACCCAATGGCATTACTGCCACCACCCACACAAGCAACTACATTGTCAGGTAATTCCCCGGTCATTTCATGAAACTGTTCTTTGGCTTCAATCCCAACTACACGTTGAAAGTCACGGACAATCATCGGAAAGGGATGTGGGCCTACTACAGACCCGATACAGTACATAGTGGTAATGGGGTCTTTTAAATATGCTTCAAAGGCAGAATCCACAGCTTCTTTCAATGTTTTTAGCCCATGGGTCACAGGAACGACCTTTGCACCCAAGATTTGCATACGTACCACATTCGGGTGTTCTTTGGCCATATCGACCTCTCCCATGTGTATTTCACATTCCAAACCAAAATATGCTGCCGCGGTCGCTAATGCAACACCGTGTTGACCAGCTCCTGTTTCAGCAATCAATTTCTTTTTGCCCAGATGTTTGGCCAAAAGAGCCTCACCCATACAATGATTTAATTTATGCGCTCCCGTATGGTTCAGATCTTCTCTTTTAAGATAAATTCTGCCACCGTATTTTTCTGACAAGCGGTTGCAAAAATAAACGGGAGTAGGACGGCCTTGATAGTGCTTACGAATACTACGTAATTCTGAAATGAAGCTGTGCGATTTGCTAATGGAATAATAAGCATCAGCAATCTTCTTCATTTCCTCTTCAAGCATGGGAGGTATGAATGCTCCGCCATACTCTTTGAAAAATCCTTCTTTGTTCGGGTGGGTTTTAAAATAATTTTCTGCCATAATGTGGTGTAGTGAGAATATTGATTTATTTTGAAATTGAAGTATTAAAAATACATAAAATGGAGGTTATAATCATTTTAAATAAGTGCTGATTTTCATCTCTATTTAGAAGGGATTTAGAGGTATGTGGAACTAATGTTTATATTTGATGTTATGCTGTGATTTAGCGGTTACAGGAATAAAAAAATGACCCAAGATTGAAGGAGTCAACAAGACAACTTGGAAACCATCCCGCCAAAACTGAAATTGGATCATGGCTGAATTTGAAACTGGACCAAAAATAGGATTACGCTATTGGAAATAGTAACCCTTTTGAGACTAACTTGAATGATAAACTTTGAAGAGGCATATAGAAAAGTAATGCAACATACGCTTGATTTGGGGGTAGAGGATGTTGGACTATTAAAAAGCACTGGAAGGGCCCTTGCTGAGGATATTATGGCGGATAGGGATTTTCCACCATTTGACCGGGCTACAAAAGACGGAATTGCAATTAATTATTCAGCTATAAAGAAAGGGGTAAATAGCTTTGCAATCGAAGCTGTACTCAGTGCAGGAATGCCTCAAACTATGCTTGGTGATACGGCTAACTGTATGGAAATCATGACAGGGGCTGTGATACCTGAAAATGCAGATACGGTCATAATGTATGAACAGGTGACTATTGAGAATGGTGTTGCAACCCTTTCCAAAAAGCCAACCAAGGGGCAGGACGTACATAAAAAGGGAAGTGATGTAGTGACAAGTTCCGTTCTGTTAAAAAAAGGGAAGAGGATAGGAGCGGCCGAGATTGGTGTTCTGGCCTCTGTGGGTAAGTCTAAAGTGCAGGTAAAAAGATTGCCGAAGGTTTGTGTTGTTTCTACTGGGGATGAATTGGTTGATGTTGATCAGGTTCCATTAGCGCATCAAATCAGAAAATCAAATACCTTATCGTTGTTTGCCGCTCTGCAGAAAAAAGGTATTATGGCAGAACTCCTGCATCTTAATGATGACAGAAAAGTCATTAAGGAATCCCTTTCCAATATTTTAAAGGATTATGATGTATTGCTTTTGAGTGGAGGAGTTTCAAAGGGTAAGTTTGATTTTATTCCTGAAGTCATGGAAATGCTAGGTGTTCAAAAGGTGTTTCATAGAGTGGCTCAACGTCCTGGAAAACCTTTTTGGTTTGGTAAACAGGAGGAAATGAATACCGTGGTATTTTCATTTCCAGGAAATCCCGTTTCCACTTTTGCCAATTATCATATTTATTTTTTGTCATGGCTGCAAAAGTGTTTAGGCCTTCCACAAGAAGAAAAAGAGGTGTTGTTGGAAGAATCTATCCAGATAAAACCACCTTTGACGCGCTTCATTCAAGTTAAGACCGAGGTTAAGAAGGGAGCAACTTGGGCAAAAACAATACGGGAAAATGGATCTGGGGATTTGACCAGTTTGGCCTATTCAGACGGATTCATTCGTTTACAAGCTCGTGAGGCGGAATATGAAAAAGGAGAGTTAGTGCCTTTTGTAGCTACACGAAACTAAGAACCTGTTTTGACATATTTCAAAACGGGCTCTAAGACCTATCGTTATTTCTCTGCAATTATCCTTAGCCTTTTATAGTCTGCATACCATTTGCCATTTTTAAATAATTTGGACTTTAATTCGTATTGAACTTCTGCTAAAATAGCTGCAATGTCCTCTTTTCTGACCCCTATGAAAAAGGCTTTTCCAAACATCAATATCCAATCTTTGATTCCAGTTGTTTCGTCGGCCAATTCGGTAGGTCGCTCAAAAAGTTGTGCGAAAGTAACCTCAAACCCTACTGTCTCCAATGCATTGGAGTATTTCGCTATGGAAGGAAAATACCATAATTGTAACTCGGATTGCGCTTTGTAACCTCTCTGCCTTAGGGATAACCGCAGTTGATCAACAATGGATTGAACATTACCTTTTCCACCAAATTCAAGGACAATTTTGCCTCCTTTTTTGAGGTTGTCATACATACAGGCAATCGCACTTTTATAATCAATGACCCAATGTAGTGTGGCATTGGAGAATATCGAATCAAACTTCATGTCAAAATTAAATGCAGCCGCATCGCCAGTTTGAAAATCCAGTTTGGGAAATTGCGATTTGGCACTTCGAATCATTTGTGGAGATTTATCCATTCCAATTACATGCTTGGTGCTTTTGCCGATCATGGCGGTGAGCTGCCCCGCGCCACACCCCAAATCAAGGATTGTTTCGTCGTCCTTAGGATTTAGTACATCAACCAATGAAGCTCCATAATCAAAGACGAAGGAATGCTTTCCAGTATACAACTTGGAATCCCATAAAGTGTCCATTTGGCTCATTTGCTTGTATTCTTAATGGTAAAACATTCGTATGCTATAGACTAAATCCTTACTTTATGCTATTCATACACGCAATCTTCTTGCTTATGGCTGGTATAATAAGATTTATAGTTTTTTGCTTTTTTATCGGTACATCCACATAGGTCGAGTACTTGTATGTTCCTGAATTCTGCATCATGGCTTTCCCCCTGTATGGCAATATAGCCCTCGGTCATCGGGGTGCCGTCTTTAAATAGTTCTTTGTCCAGTCCTTCCAAAAAACCACCTATAATAGGTTTGGTATAGGTCATTACAGTATCGCCCTCCACGATTTGATGTACTATGGAATCACCTAAAACCACGGCTTCGATATTTACCCATTTTTCTCTGGGATAGGTAGCGCCTTTGGTTTTTGGAATGCAATGCTGCTTTATAAGTTTTCCATCGATATGAACATGACATCCAGGGGTACATAAATTACCTGTTGGGCGTTCGCCTTCACCCCTCCCGGCCAATAACTGAAACTCCATCGACATAGGGAAATCCTGGTTCAAGGACATTGTTTTTGGATCTTGGCAATGCAACATAAAGCCATTATTGGCAAATGCCCATCCCGGGCCGCCATTTACTTGCTCCCCAACCATTCTATATTGGGCTTTTAGGCGATAATGCGAAAACTTGGTCTTGTAAAATAGATGCCCGAATTTGCTATCAAAAGAATCATATTCTTGGTAAGATACCCTAAGGTTTCCGTTAGTGACCTTGAATGTATTGTTATAGTTATCTCCAAATGCATAACCCTTGACTTTGGGCGTCCAATCGGTTAAATCCTTACCGTTGAACAATTGTATCCATTCTTCTTTATCGGCGTCGGGATTTACCTTAGGGCCACAATTGGCAAGTAACAGACAAAGGCCAATAAAGGCTAAAACTAGGGTGCTTGATTTTTTCATGAGTGATTTTGGATTGGTTTATTCAAAAATAGCAACATTATGTAAGACTTTTGCATTTTGTTTTATTCTTTGGCCAGGAGTGTTTTTTCAAGTTTTGGCCATCGAATGATTAGATCCAACCGATAATCGATAATTTTTTAGGGATTAGATTTAAATATCTTTTCCATAATAATATAATCAATACCTCCTTTTGCAAATGTCTTGGAAGTCGAACGCATTCCGAACCTTTCATAAAAAGAGGTTTTATCCGCCCGTGCATTACACCATAATCTTTTTATTTTCTTGTTGGTGATTACGGCCATTAAATGGTTTAGTAATAGCGTTCCATATCCGCTGCCTTGCTCAGATATTTCTGTGGCCAATTTTCTGAATTGTGTACCATCCTTTGTTATGAACAGTGATACGACGGAAATTAACCTGGAGTCTTTACTAAGTCCAAAATGAATACCTTTTGCATCGTTTTCCAACTCCACATATTTTTTGGACTTATTTGGCCACATAACCCGATGTCTTAAATCTTGGGTTTCTTGGGCCGAAATTTCTATGATTTTGAGGTTACTGCTATTTGTTGCTTTCATAGGTAAATTGGAACACTTCGGAGGGCATATGTTCATTCTCCATAATATCGGCTATTTTTTCAATAAGATCGGGATGGTCTTGGGCGATATTATTCTCTTCACCAATGTCTTGCGTTAGATTGTACAATTCAATAGGGGCGGAAGGGTCATTGTGCATATTTAGTCGTATGCCTTTCCAATCTCCAAGGCGAACGCCCTGTCTACCACCTTTTTCGTGGAATTCCCAATATAAATATTCATGTGCATTTTGGTTGTCCCCTACTAGTGCTGGAAGAAATGATATACCATCAATATTCTTAGGGGTTGGCACTTCCACTATATCACAGACTGTTGGTAAAAAATCCCAGAAAGCTGAAATATGGTCAGAGCTGGACTTTGGGTTTATTTTTCCAGGCCAATAGGCTATCATGGGTACGCGTATACCTCCTTCATACAGATCGCGTTTATATCCTTTGAATTTTGAATTGCTATCAAAATAATCAGGGTCGGCCCCTCCCTCTAAATGGGGCCCATTGTCTGAGGTGAAGATAATCAAGGTGTTTTTGGCAATACCCATTTCCTCAACTTTAGCGCTTATTTCGCCTACTTGTTTATCAAGCAAATGTACCATGGCCGCAAAAGCGGCATGACCTTCTTTCTGGGAACCGTATCCCCCATTCTTGTATCTTTCGCCCTCATCTGTGCCTTCATAGCTTTTTTCGGGTAATAATTCCCCCCTGTACTTTTCCATATATTCTTCCGGGGCAAAAAGCTCGGCATGCGGAATGACGGATGGATAATACATGAAAAAAGGATTGTCCTTGTTCTTTTCTAGAAACAAAAGGGCCTGCTCATGAATAAGATTGGGCGCATAGGTTTCGGTTTTTTGGCCAGCATTGCCTTCTAGCACTATCTTGGTCTGATTATGCCAGAGATGATAGGGGTAATAATTATGCGCCAAGGTCTGGGAGTTGTATCCGTAGAACTCATCAAATCCTTGTTTATTGGGATCTCCTTCAGAGTCGGGAGATCCCAAGCCCCATTTCCCAAAAGACCCCGTGGTATATCCGGCCTTCTTTAAAATTTCGGCAACGGTTAGGGCCGATGCCTCTAACGGATATTGCCCCATATTTTCCATCCTTTTATTTCCACGGATAAAGGTATGGCCCGTATGCTGGCCGGTCATCAGTGCGGAGCGCGAAGGTGCACAGACGGTCGATCCTGAATAATGTTGGTTGAAGAACATACCCTGCGCTGCCAATTTATCAATATTTGGAGTTTTGAATTTCAGCTGCCCCGTGAAACTCAAATCGCCATAACCCAGGTCATCGGCCAAGATATAAATGATATTTGGCTTTCGGTCCGTTACTTCCACCTTAACCTGCTTTTCTTCCTTGCAACCTAGGGCCAAAAACCCTAAAAAGACAAAAAGTAGTACGCGATTCCGTTTAATTCTCGTTATTCTTTTCATGGGTATTAATTTCTTTAAGGTTGTTTTTTTACAAAATAATCGTTGGGCCGATTGATCTGTCGGTTTTAAAAATAAGATTTTTCTTTTTACGAAATGACTTCCTGAGGTTGAAAGTCCATCAAGTGGGTTATTTCTACACTATTCGTAGAAAGAGGACATTTCATTCAGTGCTTTTCGTTTGATATCCGGAACATAGGCTGGTACTTTGGGATAGCCCACGGGCAGTAATAGAAAAGGTCTTTCGTTGCTGGGCCTGTCAAGGATTTTTGTCAAAAACTTCATGGGACTCGGCGTATGGGTCAGCGTGACCATTCCTGCATTGTGAATCGCGCTTATCAGCATGCCGCAGGCTATTCCCACCGATTCGTTTACATAGTAATTAGTATGTTTTCCCCCATTGGAACCTACTTCATAAGCCTTCTTAAAAACAACAATGAGCCAAGGGGCGATTTCCAAAAAGGGTTTGTTCATATTTGTGCCCAAAGGAGCAAGGTCTTTTTTCCAACGCTCGCTCATTCGACTTTCGTAACTTTCCTTTTCCTCAATCTCGGCTTCTTTGCGAATTTGGGCTTTTAGTTCAGCATTTGAAATGGCACAAAAAGTCCAGGGCTGTTTGTGTGCACCAGAGGGAGCGGTGGACGCACTTTTGAAAATATTTTCAATAACTTCCTTAGGCACCTTTTTGTCTAAAAAATCCCTTACCGACCTTCTTTTGTCCAACCATTCGTAAAAGGACTTACTTTTTACAATCAATTCCTCTTCGGAAAACGTATCCAAATGATAGGGGATATGGTCGAAACCATTTATTTTAATGGAGTTGGGTGATTTCATATTTTTTTTATCATATTGTTTTATAGTTGCTAACGACTTGTTAAACACAACATCTGCCAATGCAAAGGATGTGTTAAAGCGCAGGCATGATTTCAAAGGAAATATAACAAAATCCTTTCGATGATATAGCAATTCGTTTTGTTTAAATCAAAACAAGGCAAAGTTGTAGCAGGGAGGAATGTTAGGAAAGGAATTATTATCTTTCCAAAAATTAATAAAAACCAACCATGATAAAAAGAACCACGCTTGCGGTATTGTTAATCGGATCCTTTCTCGGATTTTCATTCGCCGCAAATGCACAAAATACCCATGACAAGCAAGATCATACGCATCATGCGCATGAACATTCCGGAATCGTACATAGTCATGAGCATGGCCCCATGCCATCCGATCATATACCTACACAGGCTAAACTGGTAACAGGCCAAGGAGAGTTCATTTTTTCCTGGGACGAGGAATTGACCGCCGCCTTTCCCAAAGAAGCCCACGAATTTGAACCGGGAATGCATGGAGGTTTTAATGAGGATCCCGAAACGGGAATCGTATATACAGGAATTCCGGGGTATGGACTTTGTTCTATCAGTCCAGACCTTACAAAATGGAAAACAATTGGAACCGATGCCCGTTTAAAGGATAACATTCATGGCATTGTTTTCTTTGTTCATAAAGGCGTAAAGTACCTTGCTGTGGCCCAGGAGGGCAAAAGAGTACTTGTATTGACCTTGGATGGTACAATCGTAAGTGAAATTTTAAAGCCTAGCGGAACCGAATTCAAGTTTGCTGCCGCTAATGAGTTCTTTGCATCTAAAGATAGCAATTTTGGGGTAACAGATGTGACCTACCTGAAGGGGACCATATATGTGGCCCATGGGTATTCCAAAGGAGATTTTGTGATGACGATAAAAGAAAAAGGTGGTGTTTGGAGTTGGGGAAAACTGGCTTGGGGCGGCAAGGGAGATGCTCCCGGCCAGTTTAAGACCGCACATGGTGTATATGCCCACGGTAAGCACATCCTCGTTGCCAATCGCGCAGCAGGGCAGGTGGTGAAATTCACTAAAAAGGGCAAGTTTGTCGAAACCTTTGATGATATCCCAGAAGGTAGCCTTGTCTGTAATGTCTCCTATAAATCAGAACATTACTTCCTAAATGCATTGAGCGCCCTTGGCGAACAGAAATCGGCTCCTATCTATGTGCATACAGGTGAAAAGCTGGCATCAACGGTTATTCCCGGAGACCTGGATATTCCGGTCTTAACCAATATTCATCAGGTATGGCCCCATTTTGTGGAAACTGGGAATGGATCTAAACAGTTGTATTTGTTGGTGCATGGTTGGAACAAAGGAAAATTTGCCGTATTGAAGATGGAGAAGTAAGTGTGCCTGAGCGGGTAATGTTATTTGTAAATCCTCAAGATTTACCAGTACTGTATTTTTGGGAATCGAAACGGTTTTAATCCTTGCTTTTTTACACTGATCTCTGGGTATTATATGTACAAGATTTCACTCTTGACAAAACTGATATTTACAGCGGATGCATCCGGTGATAGGTAACCATCAATGTAACCACGGCATTATAACTTTTTATGCCATCCGCTTGGTTGTTGGCCTTTAAGAAGGTGTTGAAAATAGACTTGAAAACAGGTTCCAAGGGGTTTTCGAAAGATTTCCAAAAATCGGCCATTTCTTGAAAGTTCTTTTGAACGCCCGGATTCAATTTGGCGTAGAGCAACTGGAACTTTTCCTCATCGTAGTTCCGAATATCACTAAGCGTATAGGCCAGGGCATAACTATATGCGGAATACTGAAAATAAGGGTCTGGATTATACAGCGTGGCCAAATAACCAATGAAATTGGTCTCGTTTTCGGCCGAATATCCTACTTGATGCCCAATTTCATGTCCACTTACCACGGGAAATCTAAAATTCGGTAATCTACCGTTCACTTGCCCTTCATGGGTGAACGGGTTTAGATACCCTCCATAACCCATATAGGTCAAAGCCGTACTGAACAATGATTTCTTAATACTTGGTTTTTTATATGCAATAAAGGGAAAGTCCTTTTCCAAGTGTTTATACCCTTCCAGGGTCTTGTCGAAAATCTCTTTTTTTGAATACGGAATTTTAACCATTTGGGCCGTGTCCTTGGTTATATCGAACTGTATTTCGTTGGTCCTGATAATCAAGGCCTCAACTAGCTGTGTAAGCTCCATGTCCGAATAGGTTTCCTCTAATGTAAACCGTTGCGCTATGGGCTGTCTGTAATAATTCATTCCCCAGAGTAAATGAAATGTAAAATAAGTAATGGACAATACAAAGAAGACATTCCGTAGAAATTTGAAGGGATAGCTGCGAATTTCCCGGCGATTGACCACCAGATACTTTATGGTCAAGACAGTCAATACGAAATAGAAAATATCACCGACAGAAAAGGGAATCCAGCCGTATAAAATCCTAAAGAACTGGGATATCCACGGATATATGCCCTCGCTATAATATTTCTCTACCACATCGGGATGATTACCTAACCATTTAACAAGAATTATTTGCGGAATTAGTGCTAGTGCAACCCTATTTTTGATTTTTGGGACCATTGAGCCAAAAATAGGTATTAATACTACAAAGTTATATTGCAAAGCGTATTTTTGGGGAACAAATTTGAAATTATGAGTCAAGAAATACGTCAACTTGAGCCAAGGGTTATTTGGAATAAATTTACCGACCTGAATGAAGTACCGAGACCTTCGAAGAAAGAGGAAAGAGTTATCCAGTTTATGTTGGATTTTGGCAATTCCCTTGGTTTGGAGACCTTTTCAGATGCAGTGGGTAACGTCATTATTAGAAAACCCGCTACAGTGGGAATGGAGGGGCGAAAGAAGGTGACCCTACAATCACATTTAGATATGGTGCATCAAAAAAATGCCAATACCGATTTTGATTTTGATACAGAGGGAATCAAGATGTACGTCGAGGGCGATTGGGTAAAGGCCAAGGGAACCACTTTGGGTGCGGACAACGGTCTAGGGGTCGCCACCATTATGGCCCTTTTGGAAAGCAATGATATTCCACATCCTTTTTTAGAAGCCTTGTTCACTATTGACGAAGAAACGGGAATGACTGGAGCAATGGGGCTCCAAGGAGGCATATTACAAGGGGAAATACTCTTGAATTTGGACACCGAAGAGGATGATGAGTTGGATATTGGTTGTGCCGGGGGAATAGACGTAACAGCGACCAGAGACTATATTGAAGAGCTTACCACCGAAGATTATGTAGGCTGTTTACTAAGTGTGAAAGACTTACAGGGAGGGCATAGCGGTATAGATATTCACAAAGGTTTCGGTAATGCCAATAAAATCATGAACCGATTGCTCTTCAATGGTATGGAAAAATATGGTATTCGGATCTCAGAAATTGATGGTGGTAGCTTGCGTAATGCGATACCTCGTGAAAGTTTTTCAAAAATTGCCATAAAGGGTTCGAGTAAGACGAAATTTGAATCTGACTTTGCAGAGTGGACGTCCCTCATAAAACCTGAACTTTCTGTGCATGAGCCTGACTTGTCCATTTCCTTGGATTGGATCGACCTGCCTTCCAAAGTGATGCAAAAAGATGCCCAAGAGCTAATGGTAAAGGCAATTTATGCCGCCCACAATGGTGTATATGCGATGAGTGCCTCCATCCCTGATTTGGTGGAAACCTCAAATAATGTTGCCAGGGTGGAAGTGAAAAACGGAGCGCTAATAATTGGCTGTCTGACCCGTTCCTCGGTAAACTCCGCAAAAATGGACTTGGCAAATGCCCTAAAATCCGTTTTTGAGTTGGGTGGTTGTGAAGTTGTATTTGATGGGTCTTATCCAGGATGGAATCCGAACCCCGATTCGGTTATATTGAAAGTACTTGAAAATAAATATGAAACACTTTTCAATGCAAAGGCACATGTGGCAGCGTGCCACGCAGGCTTGGAATGTGGTATTCTGGGTCAAAATTATCCTGATATGGATATGATCAGCTTTGGCCCCACAATCAAAGGGGCACATTCACCTGATGAAAGGGTCAGTATTTCATCAGTCCAGAAATTTTGGAATTTCGTTTTGGAAATTTTGAAGGATATACCCAAAAAGTAACACTATTGCTGCGGGAGAAACCTAGGGGAATTAATGGAAAATTGTACCTCATCTGCCTAAAAATCACTAACTTTAAGAGAATTGCTAAATAAATAGTTATGGGTATTAAGAGTTTTCAAGGTGTGAGAAAGAACCAACAGCCGACCGAGGATATTCCTTTTAAAGTAAGTGATTTCATGACTAAGGATTTAATCACTTTTAGACCTGAACAATCTATGGAAGAGGTAGTAGACTCATTGATTAATCATAAGATTTCTGGTGGCCCAGTTGTAAATGATAAAAATGAATTGATCGGGATAATTTCTGAAGGGGATTGTATAAAACATATTAGCGATAGTAGGTACTATAATATGCCTATGGAAGATGATAGGATTGAAAACTGTATGGTCAAAAATGTTGAAACCATTGATGGTGACATGAATATTTTTGATGCCGCGAATAAGTTTTTGAATGACAAACGACGACGTTTTCCCATTGTAAAAGACGGTAAATTGGTAGGTCAAATTTCGCAAAAGGACATTCTTAAGGCAACCATAAAGATGAAGTCCCAAAATTGGAAAAAAAATCATTGAAATTTTAATCAACAAAAAAAGCCCTGACCCCGATAGCTATCGGGGTCAGGGCTTTTTTCTATGCTTTGAATTGTAAACTATTGGGCAATACCCGTAATCTCTACATCAAAAATTAAAGTTGCATTTGGGGGAATAGGACCACCACCTTGTTCGCCGTACCCTAAATGTGGGGGGATGAACAAGCGTGCCTTATCACCGACCTTCATGGTCAAAATACCTTCTTTAAATCCGGCTATCATTCTAGCATCGGGACTGTATTGCATGGGCATAGGGCTATAGCGCCCCGCTTGTTTTCTGCTTTCATCAAATTTATTGAACTTTTTTGCAATATCTTCTTTGTTGCTGTCGAAGAGGTTTCCATCTTCCAGATACCCGGCATAGAAGACGGTTATTTTTTGCCCAATCTTTGGTCGTTCTCCAGTTCCTTCAGTCAGACTAAGAATTTTAAGGCCTGAGGGAAGCTCCTTGGCTTTCTTTTTAGTTTCTTCCAATTCTGAAACAAATTCTGGGAGCATTTTTTCGAAGGCTTCTTGTCTTGCTTTTTTTTCTTTTTCCAACGCAGCTAGTCTTTCTTCCTCGCCGGCAAAGTAATCCGTCATTATCTGAACTGCATCGAATTTCCTGGCCTCTTTGCCATTTCTGATAATTTCCACAGTATTCATTACAACATCGACAACTGGCTTATCTTTTTGCGGAGCTTGTGATGTTGTAACATTGGCAATGGAATCAAGAACATCCAACCCTTTCAATATTTCGCCAAAAACAGTATGTCTTCCATTTAAAAATGGAGTCTCCTTATGAGTGATAAAAAACTGGCTTCCGTTTGTAACAGGGCCAGAGTTTGCCATTGATAGAATCCCTGACTTATGATGGGTCAACGAATCGTTGAATTCATCCTTGAATTTGTATCCTGGACTACCTGTACCTGTACCTGTTGGATCCCCACCCTGAATCATAAAACCCTTAATGACCCTATGAAAGATAATTCCATCAAAGTATTTTTTACCCTTATACTGCTCACTTACAAACGGACTGTCTCCTTCAGCCAAGGAAATAAAGCTTGCCACGGTAATAGGTGTTTTGATATGTTCTAATTTAACGATAATATCACCTTTGCTGGTTTTAATATCCGCAAAGACACCATCACCCAAATCGGGGTGCTTGCTCGATTTACAACTGGCCAAGGCAAGGGTAACGGTCAATAGTAATAGATGTATTTTTTTCATTTTTTTCATTTTAATTTTGGATACTATCCTGATGTTTTTCAATTTTTAATAGGGTTATTGTTGATTGTATCGGAACATTGATTCCAATTTTGTTGTCATCACCATGATAACCATAGGCCAATGATGAAGGAAATAAAAAAGTCGCTGTTTCATTTTCCTTAAGCAATTTAATACTGTTTCTTAGTCCGGGAAAAAGCTCTTGCTTATCTACTTTGTATTTTAAAACCCCAATGTCTTTATGGGAATAAATGGTATCATTTGTAAAACTTATGATATTATAGGTCAAGGTCACCAAGTCATCAGGTAGTGGCGTATAGGTACCCTCCTTATTTTTCTCCTCATAGTAATACCAAGCACCTGTAGAACTATGTTCATAATCATGTAAAGAATCCTTGGTAATGATCTGGTTGATCATACTTTCTTCCAAAGCCAACAGTTTCTTACTGCGTTCAACTGAGGTATTGAAACTGCCTGACTTTACCTTGACAGGTCTTCGGGGTTCAGGCCCCCCACAACTTACCAATCCCAATACCAGCCCTATGATCAATATTTGTTTCATGAATTCAGTTCTTCTTTGTAATCCTTTAAAAGAGCAACGAAGTGTTTAGCTGTTTCTTTGAGTGAAATATCGCTTCTTCCTCCAGCAGCATTGGTATGGCCACCTCCATTGAAGTGTTTTCTAGCAAATTCATTTACTGAAAAATCACCTTCAGACCGGAAAGATATCTTAATAATCGCTTCTTCTTTATTCTCAATGAAAATTACAGCAAAATTGATTCCCATTAAGGTAAGTCCGTAGTTCACAAAGCCTTCTGTGTCACCTTTTTGAAAGTTATTGGCATCAAGCTCACCTTGACTTAAAGTGATGTAAGCCGTATTATATTCTTCCAAAATCACCATGTTCTTAAGGGCACAGCCCAAAAGATGTAATCTGCTTGGCGTATTGGTGTCATAAACAAGGTTGTGTATTTTGGTGTCTTCAGCTCCTTTTTCAATCAGTTGGGCGACCACTTTATGGGTTCTACTCGTTGTTGATGAATATTTGAACGAACCGGTATCGGTCATTATCCCTGTATAAAGGCAATCTGCCATTTTTGGTGTAATCCTATCAGTATCACTTAAAACCTCCAAGAAATTATAGACCATTTCACAGGTAGAACTCATGGTAACATCAGAATATGTGATATGTGCATAATCTGAAGGGGCTTGGTGATGATCGATCATTATAAACTCTGCCGATGCTTCTTCCAAGGCGGGTCCCATTTGTCCAATACGTCCAAGGTGATTAAAGTCCAAGGTGAATATTAAAGAAGCTTGCTTTATTTTTTCCTTGGCTTGGGAATTTTCTTTTTCAAAGTTTAGAATATACTCGTTTCCTGGCATCCATTTAAGGAATTTGGGATAATCATTGGGTGAGATAATAAAGACATCATGCTCCTTATTCTTAAGATAATGCCATAATGCCAATGTTGAACCAATGGCATCACCATCTGGATTTTTATGGGGAACAATGACAATTTTCTGTGGTTTGGAAAGCAGTTTCTTTACTGCATTTATCTCCTCTAAATTCATGCGCGCAAAGATAGTGATATACAGTAGACTATCATCATAAAAGGCTATTTTTACCTGACGTTCTCAACTTTTAAAAATGAAAAAATATTTTTTTCTTTCCATTGGTATACTTTTTTTATTCGCATGTAAAACGGACAAAAACAAGATTTTAAATCATAATGGAGATAGTCGATTCGTCATTGCTTTTGGGTCCTGTAACAAGCATGATGTCAGTAATCTTCTTTGGGATGATATTTTGGACGTGAATCCTGATGTTTGGGTCTGGGGAGGTGATATTATTTATGCAGATACAGATGATATGAAGATAATGAGCGGTATGTACGATGCGCAAAACCAGGTTGAAGGTTATAGAATGCTTAGAAGTAAAGTTCAGGTAGTTGGCACTTGGGACGACCATGATTATGGATTGAACGATGGCGGGGTTGAATTCCATGCCAAAAAAGAGAGTCAGCAAATGTTATTGGATTTTTTGGGAGTCGCCAAAGATGACCCAAGAAGAAAACAGGAGGGTGTCTATGCATCGCATGACTATGATCTGCCAATGGGAAAGGTAAAAATAATTACATTGGACACCCGCTATTTTAGAACTGCATTAACTCCTGATACACTGACAAAAAAAAGAAATAAACCCAATATATATGGTCAGGGGACCATGCTCGGGGCAAAGCAGTGGGATTGGCTCCAAGATGAATTGAATACTTCAAAGGCCGATTTTAACCTGATAGTGAGCAGCGTACAATTTTTATCGAATAAACATGGATTTGAATGTTGGGGGAACTTTCCACACGAAGTTGATAAACTAAAGCAAACTATCGTGAAATCCAAGGCCGAGGGTGTAATGGTTTTGTCAGGTGACCGACATATTTCAGAATTCTCGAAAACAAGGATTGATGGACTTGCTTATCCTTTGATTGATTTTACCAGTAGCGGACTTACCCATGTATATTCTGATTTTAGTGGAGAAGAGAACCCGTATCGTGAAGGTGATGTCGTCTTCGAAAAGAGCTTCGGGCTGATCAGCATTGATTTGCCATCAAAAGAAGTGCAATTTAAGATTATGGGTAACCGGGGTAAGGTGTTGGGCGAAATGCAACAATCTTATTAAGACTTGCCGATTCGTCAATAAAACGTATTTTTGCGCAAAATTTAATAGATTATGACAAACAGAACTTTTACGATGATTAAGCCCGACGCTGTTGCAAATGGGCATATTGGAGCTATATTAGAGAAGGTGACTTCTGCCGGTTTCAAAATCGTAGCCATGAAATATACTCAATTGAGTAGAAGGGATGCCGAAAAGTTTTATGCCATACACAAAGAGCGTCCATTTTATGGCGAATTGGTACAATTTATGACACGAGGACCAATTGTTTCTGCCATTTTGGAAAAAGATAATGCCGTAGATGATTTTAGGGCTTTGATCGGAGCCACAAATCCTGCCGAAGCTGCGGAGGGAACTATTCGAAAATTATTTGCCACGAATATTTCCGAAAATGCAGTACACGGTTCTGACAGCGATGAAAATGCCGCTATCGAAGGTGCTTTTCATTTTTCTGGCAGGGAAATATACTAGACCCAAGTTGTAGGTCAAAAATTGGACCTGTCAGGTTTTCATAACCTGACAGGTCTTTTTCATTTGCGAGATACCAATTTTTCTAACGTAATACTATTTTTTTGATGAGGTCTTTTTTCAACCCCTCATTAAGCATATCGATGATTTTGGATTTACCAAGGCTTAATTCTTCCCGAAGCACTGAAGAAGATAAAGAAACATAAAGAACATCATTCCGTAATTCAACTGCTGTCGTATAATTATTGACGCCCTTGCCCATCAGGTTTTCCCAAGCTTCACGAACTTTGACCTTATCAATACCCCTCTGTAGCTTGTTTTCTTGAATGAAATCTTGCAAGGCCTCACTTAAGGGAAGATTATGATTTTTCCTTTTTGCCATTATTCTTTCGCATTTATGGGTATAAATCTTTTGTATGTATAATTGACGCCTTCCTCATTGCTTACCGTAAACGAAACATCATCTATTGATTCTATTTTTTCAACCCACTTACTAAGTTCATTCTCGTAGTGCATTTCAAATATGTTGTCCGTGGAAACTATGGTAAACGGCTCTGCATCATTTGACGTATCATAAGTGCCATCAAATTGAGGGTATACCTTCTTTCTATAACCCGATAATTCCTTGATTTCGATATAATCAATGGTCGTACTTACCGTATATGATTTAGTTTTACCATTGACCATGGTAACTTTATCAATTTCCCAATAACCATTTAAAAGCGCTATGTCCTCTTGGGATACTTCGTTTTTGCATCCGACCAACAATAGAAAAACCCCCATGACTATTGCTCTTTCCATTTTACAATTTAAATATCTTATACGATTGATGTATTTTTTTAACGACATCCTCAGTGCGCTCGGCATGCGTGTCACTAATGAATATTTGTCCAAAATCCTCGTTGTCTACCATCTCAACGATTTGGGCCACCCTATGCTCATCCAATTTGTCAAAAATATCATCCAATAGAAGTATAGGAGTGGTTTTTACCTGTTGTTTTATAAAATGGAATTGGGCAAACTTTAGTGCTATCAAGAACGATTTCTGTTGCCCTTGACTACCGAATTTTTTGATGGGATGCCCTGTTATTTGAAAACTTAGGTCATCTTTATGTATGCCAACGTTTGTGTATTGTAACACCCGATCCCTTTCAACGCTTTTTGATAGCAGCGAAAGAAGATCGTCATGTAACAAACCGCTATCATAGCTAAGGGTTACCTCTTCATTCCCTCCTGAAATTGCTGCATATTGTTCCTTGAATATGGGGGTGAATACTTCTATAAACTCCAAACGTTTCTTGAAAATTACAGAACCAAAATTGTGTAATTGTTCGTCATAAACAGAAAGTGTGGTGGCGTCAAAAGTATGGTTGGCCACAAAATATTTAAGCAGGGAATTACGCTGAACCAATACTCTATTATACTTGATCAAGCTTTGCAAATAGCTTTTGTCTGATTGTGAAATGACACCATCAATAAACTTTCTACGGGTATCACTTCCCTCAATAATCAAATCGCGATCGGCTGGCGAAATAATCACCAGAGGCAAAAGACCAATATGATCCGATAGGCGTTCGTAAGCCTTACCATTGCGCTTAATGATTTTTTTCATGCCTTTCTTAAGGCTGCAGGCAATCTTTTCCTCCCTATCAAATTTTTCAAACTCACCATCGACGACAAAGAAATCCTCTCCATGTCTAATGTTTTGCGTCGCGACGGGGTTAAAATAACCTTTACCAAATGCAAGATGATAAATGGCATCAAGAATATTCGTTTTTCCTATGCCATTAGGCCCTACAAAGCAATTGGTCTTGGTGTCGAACTCAAAATTCTCTGAGTCGAAATTCTTATAATTGATAAGGGATAACTTCTTGAGAAACATTGTAGGAATCGCTGTTTTTTTATTTCAATACACAAGCAACTTGCAAAATATCCAAAAATAACGAATAAATACCGCTTCGGATTTCAATAAAAACTTTATTTTTGCGCGATTAATAAAATTACTGATGGCAACATATAAAAAGCGTGGTTTTAAACCAAAAAATAAAGCTGAAGAGCAAAGATTTGATGAGAAGGAAAGTACTACAGCCGAGGTATTTAGCACCTTGAACGAAAGTGCATCGAAGACCGAGGAATGGGTATCTAAAAATCAAAACTATATTTTGGGGGTCATTGGTGTAATCGCAGTGGCCGTTTTGGGTTTTTTGGCGTATAGCCAGTTTATTCTTAAACCTAAGAACGCTGAGGCCACCAACGAACTTTTATATCCTCAGCAATATTTTGAACAAGCCTTGCAAAATACAGCGGTAAAAGATTCACTTTATAATCTGGCATTGAATGGAGCTGAAGGTAAATATGGATTTTTGGACATTATTGAAGAATACAAAGGGACCAAGGCAGCTAATTTGGCTAGCTACTCCGCCGGAATGGCTTATCTGGATATGCAAAAGTACGATGAGGCAATTGCCCATTTGGAAAATTTTTCTTCAGATGACGATATTTTGGGCGCCTTGGGAAAAGGTGGTCTAGGAGATGCATTTATGCAACTAGGGCAACCTGAAGATGCACTGGGATATTATGAGAGTGCCATAGCCCATAGCTTAAATGATTATACAACTCCAAAATTTCTTTATAAATCTGGAGTAACGGCTTTGGAGCTAAAACAAAATGAAAAAGCACTGAAATATTTCCAAAGGATAAAGGATGAGTTCTCATCTTCTGATGAGGCAAGCACAGTAGATGCATTTATTGGAATGGCTAAAAGTGGAAAGTAATGGCCACAGCAAATAAGAACTTATCGGTCTACGATAAAACAATAATCCCAAACGCGAAAGATTTTCGGTTTGGGATTGTTGTTTCTGAATGGAATGATGAAATTACCGAAGGACTTTACAAAGGCGCTTTCGAAGCATTATTGGATTGTGGTGCACAAAAGGACCAAATTATTCGATGGGATGTTCCTGGAAGTTTTGAACTTACCTTTGGGGCAAAAAAAATGCTGACTACACAAAAGCTTGATGCTGTTATAGCTATTGGAAGCGTTATTCAGGGAGAAACCAAACATTTTGATTTTGTCTGCAGTGCTACTGCCCAGGGCGTTAAGGATTTGAACGTTATATATGATACCCCGGTTATCTTTTGTGTACTTACCGACAACACATTGCAACAGGCCCGGGAACGAAGTGGGGGGATTCACGGCAACAAAGGGACCGAAGCTGCGATAGCTGCTATAAAAATGGCCGCTTTGGGAAGATAATGCTCTTGTTCCCTAGTATATCTTTAATGATTATCCCTTAAAAGTTCTGTTTATTAATATCTGTTAACAATTTTTGGCAATAGCTTTACGACATATTTTTCGATTTTAAGTAACTTTGAGATTAATGGGTATGTTGAGCAAAATAACGAAAATAGGCAAGAACAAAAAGTTCGAATATAAGCCCCGTTTCTATGATGATAAAGGGAAAGGCAACCCTTATAAAATGGAATCAAAATTCGATAAATTCCGTACTACCATCGACAACCCGAGGGGAATAAAAGGTAAATTGAATTCTGCTATGGATGATATCAAGACCGAAGGTGATCGAGATTTAAAAATACGCATGATCATTATTTTGACTATCCTGGTTCTCATATTTCTATATATTATCGATTTTGACATCTCTATATTCATGAATCAGTAATGGCAGATATCATAAAACTTTTGCCAGACCATGTTGCCAATCAAATTGCTGCGGGTGAGGTAGTGCAAAGACCCTCTTCTGTGGTCAAGGAACTGCTCGAAAATGCAATTGATGCTAGGGCGAAATGCATTAAACTTATCATTAAGGATGGCGGTAAAAGCCTTATCCAAATCGTTGATGACGGCATTGGGATGAGTGCGACCGATGCCCGTTTGAGTTTTGAGCGCCATGCCACTTCAAAAATCCAAAAGGCCGAAGACCTCTTCAATCTGAGTACGAAAGGGTTTCGAGGAGAAGCGTTGGCTTCCATCGCGGCCATCGCACATGTAGAGATGCAAACAAAGGACGAGCAGGAAGAGATGGCTACCCATTTGAAAATTGAGGGTAGTGAAGTTATTCATCAAGAGATATGTGTTGCCCCAAAAGGAACTTCCTTGTCAGTCAAGAATCTTTTTTTTAATATTCCGGCCAGACGCAATTTCTTAAAGTCAAATCAAGTTGAACTGAGACATATTACAGATGAGTTTCATCGGGTAGCATTGGCCCATCCTAGCATTGCCTTTAATTTTTATAATAATGGGAGCGAGTTGTTCAACTTGCCTCAGACGAATCGACGACAACGTATAGTCCATATTTTTGGTATTAGGACCAACGAAAAATTAGTTCCCGTAGCAGAGGACACACAGGTTGTGAAAATCTCTGGTTACATCAATAAACCAGAATTTGCCAAAAAGAGTAGAGGTGAACAATTTTTCTTTGTAAATAATCGATTTATCAAAAGTCCGTATTTGCACCATGCCATTACATCGGCTTTTGAGGGTTTGGTAAAACCAGATTCCTATCCGGGATACTTTTTATATTTAGAGGTTGCCCCCAGTTCTATAGATATCAATATCCATCCCACAAAAACAGAGGTGAAGTTTGATGACGAACATACACTTTATGCCATTCTTAGATCTACGGTCAAGCATAGTCTAGGTCAGTTTAATGTGGTGCCGGCTTTGGATTTTGAACAGAACCAGAATCTAGAGACCCCTTATGATTATAAGAACAAAAGTGTTTTACAGCCAAAAGTAACCGTTGATAAGGGGTTTAACCCCTTTCAGGAAGTTTCCCAAAAACAAGTGGGAATCCCTGTCTTAAAAAAACAAAGTACAGAAGGTTGGGAGAATCTGTATGTTGGATTGGATTCAAAGGTTGGGAACGATGAAGGTTATAGCAGCATGCAATTTGAATCGGATACTATAACAGGTTCCATTTTTGAAGGACAGCAAGATCTTACGGAAACCTTGGCAACCACCTTTCAGTTGAGGCGTAAATATATAGTTACCACTATAAAATCGGGAATGGTGGTGATTGACCAAAGTAGGGCCCACCAGAGGGTACTCTATGAGCAGTTTTTAAGGAATATTACCATAAATGAAGCTATTAGCCAGCAATTATTGTTTCCTATAACATTGCTCTTTTCAAAGACGGAAATTGGGGTGCTTACAGAAATTAAGGAAAGTCTGGCGACCATAGGTTTTGTTTTTTCGGAAGTCGGTATTGAAGAAGTGAAAATTACGGGAGTGCCCATGATGGTCACAGAGAGTGAAGTGGCCCTGATTTTGGACCAGTTAATATCTGATTTTCAGTTGGAAACGATTGAAGATAGTTTTTCCCAAACAGATATATTGGCAAAGACCTTGGCGAAAACCTTAGCGGTAAAAACGGGAGAAGTATTGAACAATGCCTCGCAATTGGCTTTGGTCAATGATTTGTTTGCCTGCAAGGAGTCTAGGGTGAGCCCGTTTAGCAAGCCAATTTATATTACCATAAGTGAAAATGATATTGATAAAAAATTTATTTAAATGGGGAGATTAACTAAAGCAATAAAACATTTACTGATAATTAATATACTATTCTTTGTTGCTACTGGCCTTTATGGCGATCAGATGTATGAATGGTTCTCATTATGGTTTCCAAAGAACGAAAATTTTGGTTTCTGGCAATTGGTTTCGCATATGTTCATGCACGGGGGATTGGGCCACATTGCCTTTAATATGTACGCACTTTGGGCTTTTGGCACGCCCCTTGAACGAATGTGGGGAAAGAATAAATTCTTGTTCTTTTATTTTTCGGCTGGCTTGGGTGCTGCAGTGATTCATTCGGGTGTTAACTATTATTATTTTAGTGAAGGGATCAATGCTTTGGTCAATTCTGGTATGACCAAAAATGGGATTATGGAAATTATTTCCGGTGGACAATATAGTCCTGGATGGTATGATATAGTACCCAAAAACACCATAGATAATTTTTTAAGTGCCTATAATACACCTGCGGTTGGTGCTTCAGGTGCCATTTACGGTATATTGGTGGCATTCGGAATGTCATACCCCAATAGCGAACTTTTCTTGATATTTTTACCAATTCCTATAAAAGCAAAAATATTTATTCCGGTTTTAATTGCGTTAGATTTGTTTTCAGGGGTAACCGGTTACGGAATTTTTGGACAGGGAATCGCCCATTTTGCCCACGTTGGAGGAGCAGTGGCCGGATTTATTATGATGTGGTATTGGAAAAAAAACCAATTCAACAATAAACGTTGGGATTGAGTATGGTAACAGGAAATTTGAAATATCAGTATGCAAGATTGAATGTGGCGGAGAAGCTTATCGCCATCAACGTCTTGATTTTTATAGTCAACGGATTATTGACCTTTCTGTTGCGTACAGATGAGGACATCATTGTACAGTGGTTCCAGCTTCCCAAAAATTTTTTCGACTTTTTGACACAACCTTGGTCCATCCTTTCCTATTCTTTTTTTCATGGGGGATTGAGTCATATATTTTGGAATATGTTGGTATTGTATTTTGTTGGTCGTATATTTCTTAATCTTTTTGATGGCAAGCGATTCTTGAATGTCTACTTCCTTGGGGTTATTTCGGGTGGACTCTTTTTTATGGTCAGCTACAATATATTCCCTGCTTTCTTTGAGGTAAATGCTGCATTAATAGGTGCATCGGCAGGGGTAAGGGCCATATTGATTTTTATTTGTGCCTATATACCCAATCAAGAGGTGCGTTTAATATTCTTTAATATAAAACTTTGGTATATCGGTGCCTTTGTTGTCTTATCAGATTTGATTCAGATTCCATACGGAATAAATGCAGGGGGGCAATTGGCCCATTTGGGTGGAGCATTATTAGGGTATGTATACGCACGACAATTATTCAAAGGAAAAGATATCGGAGAAGGTTTTTCAAAACTTATGGACGGCATTGGCAATCTTTTTAAGCATACAGAGAAAAAGGCTCCTTTGAAAACAGTGTATCGTAAAAAGAAAAGGACGACAAATTCGAAGGTTGATTATAAAAAAGAAAGCCATCAGCGTAAAATTGATACCATTCTTGATAAGATAAGCAAGTCTGGCTATGAAAGCCTTTCAAAAGAGGAAAAGGATTTTTTATTCAAAGCAGGTAAAGATAATTGATTAAATGGTAAAACTAGGTTTATTCAGTAAGCTGGTTTATATTTTAAATGTAGTCTTTGCTTTTACATTGCTACTTGCCTGTTTGGCCCCTTTTATTACCTGGAAGCTGTTTTCATTTTTATCATTCTTAAGTTTGATAATTCCCTATTTAGTAATGATAAATATTCTGTTTTTTGGATATTGGTCATTTCGAAGAAAAAAACACTTCCTAATCTCTCTTTTCGTTCTACTTCTAGGGTATTTGACCCAAGGTACATTTGCGAAGGTCTTTGGCTCTAATGATGAGATTAGAGATGGTGAGATTAGTTTATTGACATTTAACTCTCATAGCTCGCATGGTGTTAGATGGTCCAGAAGTCCAACTTTTAATAAAGAAATTGCAGATTTTATTACAAATCAAAACCCTGATATTATTTGCTTTCAGGAATTCAGTAAAACTATTGATAGAGAATTAAAGCAATATCGATTTAAATACCAAACTCAATTTTTTAGAGACAAAAGCAAACAAGCTATTTATTCGAAACATAAGATAATAGGGACAGGTTCTTTGGATTTCCCCAATAGCCCCAACAATGCTATTTATGCAGATGTTTTAATCAATGAGGATACAGTTAGGGTGTACAATCTTCACTTGCAATCATTAAGGATAAGACTGGGTTCAATTAAAAGAGAGGATACACAGCGATTGTTGGGCAGATTGGATAGGTCTTTTCAAAAGCAGTTGGAGCAAGCTCTTATAGTTAGAAAACACAAAGATGAAGTTCCTTATAAATCTATCATTTGTGGAGATTTTAATAATACGCAATTTTCTAGAGTATATAATACCATTAAAGGCGATATGAAGGATTCCTTTCAAGAAATGGGATTCGGTTTTGGTAGTACTTATGATTTTAAGTTTTTGCCGTTTCGAATTGATTTTATTCTAGCGGATTCAGGAATCGAAATTAAATCCCATAAAAATTTCAACATTAAATTATCCGACCATACCCCGGTAATGGCTTCATTTCGATTGAAGGATTAGCATACCGCAATCTACCGTATCTGCCAAAATGTGGATTAGAAGGGCAATCCCAACAATTCGTGTTTTCCTGAAAGACAGGAACGCTACATAGAGGGCAATGGCCCAATAGCTATGCAATGGGTGAAAATCAATGCTGCAACGATTTGTGTCAAAAATAGGGCTCGCTAAAAAATGATCCACATCAATTAAAATCCCAGAAAGTAGAATTAGGGTTATTCTCATTCTATGCTCCTTGAAAAAATAAAAGCCAACTAGAATAGGTATGATAAAATGAATTCCATAATGAACAAAAAACTTAAGCATTTAGGAAGTTTGATTTTTGGTTTTTTAAGTATGACAATGCATTGGTGCCTTCATTGAATAATAGATCCAAAACACTGGTATTCTTTATAAAACCATTCCGTTCTTCAAATACCTGTGCATATTCTTCGAGACAGAAGTCAAGTTCGTTCTTGCACTGCACCAGTACTCTGGAATCCTTGAAATCCAACGTATGGGGCTCATATGATATGGTACGTTCTTTGGGCATTTCAATCTGAAGACAGTCACAAATGATTTCAATGGTTTTCAGATTGAAATCCATAAGAAAATCATGTTCCTTTTCAAATAGTGGTGCTATTTCATCTTCATAATACTCAAAAAATGGAGATGCCCTATAAGCCGTTTGAAGCGTGCGCCAGTGCTGTCTTTGCCAATGACACTCATTTTCGAGCCGTAGATCCTTGTATTTTTGTCTGCCCTGATGTCCACCTACATGCTTTATGGGGATATTGAGCATTTGTTTGCCTTGGTCGGTACTAATATAACAACGATTTCTATACGTCTGTTTCTGGTAATTATCCTCAACTTCCCAACAGATATCGTTGTTTGCCAAGACTGCAAAAGTTGCAATATTGGGAAAGTAAGTAGGGTGAAGGAGATGTTTCACTTTGATGGATTAACTTTTATTCTGTTTCCTTCTTTTTCTGAAGAAATCGAAAACAAACCAACCCGCCAAGACGATTAAAAAGTATTTAAAATACGAAACGGGTTCCCCATTTCCATGAACAGTTGTGAAAACCCGATCCCAGCGAATCTTCCAATTTCGCCAACCGTCTCTAAAGTTATCAATGCTCATCCAAATGAATATGGGAGTACCCACAATGTGATTTTCAGGAACAAAACCCCATGTTCTACTGTCTTCGGAATGATCTCTATTGTCACCCATCATCCAATAATAGTCCTGCTTAAAAGTATAAGTATCTGTGACTTCACCATTGATACTGATCTGATTACCGGAAACCGAGATTGAATTACTCTCGTAGTCCTTGATTATTTTTTTATAAATGGGTAATACTTTTAGATTCAAAGGCACCGTCTTTCCTTTTTCAGGTAGGTAAATCGGGCCAAAGTTATCATTGTTCCAGTGATATGCATTGTGCTGCGGGAAAATATTATAACCCGCTTGGTCTTGAGGTTTAATTACCTTTACCACAGAATCAATTGCAGCATTGTTCTGTAGCTTTTGGGCCAAATCTTCGGTTACGGTAAGCAATCGTTGTCTATCTGTCTGCTCTTTTAATGATAAACCAGCACTTCGGATTACTTTGGTAGGTATGCCCAGGTGATTGGTATAGAGTTCAATATTACCCGAGTTACCTCTTCGACTGCCCTCAAGGTACCTACTTATTTGATCAAATTGATTTTGGTTCAACTGCGAGGTGATATAGATTCTATTAAAATCCGTTATACCCAATTCTTTAAGTAATCTAGAGGAAACCCCTTTCTGGGCATAAGCCATATAATCATATTGTGGCAAGGCACGATCCGGCAGAACGGTTTGTTTGCCATTAATATGTACATAACCATCAATTACTGCCAATGAATCGCCAGGTATCCCAACACAACGTTTAACATAATTCGATTTTTTATCTATGGGTTTCTTAACACCTTTCTCTTTTTTGAAAAATATTCGAACGGTGTCTGCTGGCCAACTGAACACCACTATTTCATTTCTTTTTATTTTTTTGAAACCAGGTAATCTAAAATAAGGCAATTGCGGTTTGTTCAAATAGGATCGTATGCCCAAAACAGGTAAAGTATCATGAACCATAGGTGCTGCAACAGTGGTCATAGGGGTTCTCGCCCCATAATGGAACTTACTAACGAATAAAAAATCACCCACTCTAAGGGTTTTTTCCAATGACCCTGTTGGTATTACATAAGGTTGTATAAAATAAGTATGTACCAATGTTGCCGCCACAACGGCAAATACTATGGAGCTTACCCATTCGCCCAATGCAGTTCTAGGGTGCAAACTTCGATCTTTAACATAGGAAACGTCTAAGGCATAATTTACATAATAGATATAAAACCCAAGTGTGAGCACTACCAGACAAGATTCTGATTGTCGGTTCCTACCAAAGCTACGGATGGTTTCTACCCAGATCACCGGGAACATCAATAAGTTTATAATCGGGATAAAAAGCAATATCACCCACCATTTTGGGCGATTTATTATTTGCATTAAAATAATCGCATTATAAATAGGCACTGCCGCCTCCCATGCTTTTCTACCTGCCTTTACATACAATTTCCAAGTTCCTAAAAAATGGATGGCTTGAACAATCAAAATAAAAATAATCCACTGGGTACCGCTCATGAAATTTTATTATTTATGGTTATTTGAACCACTTGTTTTGAAACTTACACTCATATGCATTGCAAATAAGTACTTTTATTGGTGTTTTATGGTATTTGTTAACCAAGGTTTAACACATCCTTCATTGAAAAGACCCCAGTTTTACCAGTTATCCACTCTGCTGCTATAACTGCTCCGAGGGCGAAACCTTTACGGTTATGGGCGGTATGCTTGATTTCGATACTATCAACGATACTCTCATAGTCCACCTTATGGGTTCCAGGAACATCACCTACCCTTTTGGAGATAATTGGTAGTTCATTTTCATCGGCTTTATCCAGTTTCCAACCTTTATATCTAGAGTTTTCAATGATGCCATCTGCCAAGGTAATAGCTGTCCCACTAGGGGCATCCAGTTTTTGGACATGATGGATTTCCTCCAAACTAACTTTATATTGCTCCAAGTTTTTCATCATTTTGGCTAAATATACGTTCAATTCAAAAAACACGTTCACACTCAAACTATAATTGGACGCATATATAAACGCCCCCTTATGATTGTTGCATAATTCAACGGCCTCTTCATAATGGTCGAGCCAACCCGTTGTGCCTGAAATGATAGGGACGTTATTTTGGATGCATTGCCTTATGTTTCCGTAAGCGGCACTTGGCATACTAAAATCAATGGCTACGTCCATCGTTGAGAAATCAATATCGGTTGTGTCAATATCGATTTTTGCTACAATCTGATGCCCCCTTTCAACGGCAAGTTGCTCAATCATCCTGCCCATTTTTCCGTATCCAAATAAAGCTATTTTCATTGCACTAAAATTTTATCAAAAATGCCAACCCATAATTGGGATTGTTCGTGATTGGATCTAGATTAAAATAGGGTTGTATATCCATGCTCAAATTCTCATCTACATTAAATTGTCTTAAATGTGCATCCACATTGGCATCGATTATATTAAGGGCGTACATGGCAATAGAAATCACCAAGGCCAAATCCCGATCTTTCTGAAAGCGCTCTTGCTGTTTTTCCAAATCATCCATATCTAAATCAGGTGCTGCACCAATCTCATTGTCACCGTTTATATCATAGAATTCATCATCAATAAAACCCGTCTGTCTTCTTTTAAAAGCTGTTCTGAAACGATCGTAAAGGTCTCCATTATAAGTATAGGAGTATACCCCTAATCCCAACACAGCATAAACGATGGGGACTTTCCAATAGCGTTTATTGTAGACTTGCCCAAGACCTGGTAAAACGGCGGAATAAAACGCCGCTTTGCTCGGTGCTAAAGGATTAATGGCTTTTCGTTTTTTGAAAATAGAATCCTGAACAACAAAGCCCTCCTGTTTTAAATCTGTCTGTAACGATTCTTTTACAGATGCCGGTGCGTCTTTTTCTTGTGCGGAACAGGCACAAATGAAAATAAAGGTTAAAAGAAATGTTGTCAAGGCTTTATTCACCTACAATCAGTTTTTTGATTCGGCGGAATTCTTCTTCAGAGTTGAAAGGAATGGTTATTTTTCCCTTTCCGCTTTCTGAAGTGTTGATGGAAACTTTTATCGATAGGTGATCTGTGAGTTCACCAGTACCATTTTTGACAAAAGTAGGAGTAACCATACTTCTCTTCGGGCTTTTGGATTCACTACCTTGTTCTTGGTATTTCTTTACTGCACGTTCAGTTTCTCTAACCGATAAATTATCGCGGATTATTTTTTCATATAGAGAAATTTGATTCTCTTTTTTGTCAATATTCACCAAGGTCCGTCCGTGGCCCATACTAACAAAACCATCACGAATACCCGTTTGAATAATAGGATCTAGTCGTAACAACCTCATATAATTGGTAATCGTAGATCTTTTTTTACCAACACGCTCACTTAATTTCTCCTGAGTAAGTTTAATTTCATCGATCAACCTCTGATAGGACAAAGCAATTTCAATAGGGTCAAGATCTTGACGTTGAATATTTTCAACAAGGGCCATTTCAAGAGATTCCTGGTCATTGGCGATGCGAATATAGGCCGGAATGGTTGCCAACCCGATTAGTTTGGCAGCTCTAAATCGCCGTTCTCCAGAGACTAATTGATAGGTGTTGAACTCAAGTTTTCGAACGGTAATGGGTTGAATGACCCCTAGCTCGCTAATAGAGGATGCAAGTTCTTGTAAGGCTTCATCATTAAAGTTAGACCTTGGTTGAAACGGGTTTACCTCTATTGCGGCAAGATCAAGCTCAACAATATTACCAACTACCTTATCGGCATTTTTATCCAATACCGAATTAATATCATTCTCAGGGTCTTTCAATAGCGCAGAAAGTCCTCTGCCCAACGCCTGTTTCTTCGTTGCTTTCGCCATTTATGCAGTTTCCTTGTTTTTTTTTAATAATTCATTCGCCATATTCAAATAATTGGTAGCTCCCTTGCTACTGGCGTCATATTTGATAATACTTTCCCCATAGCTTGGGGCTTCGCTCAATCTTACATTACGTTGTATAATGGTATCGAATACCATATCGGAAAAATGTTTCCTTACTTCCTCGACAACTTGGTTTGACAAACGTAATCTTGAATCGAACATGGTCAATAGAAGACCTTCTATATCCAAATCTGGATTATGGATTTTTTGCACACTTTTAATAGTATTTAATAGCTTCCCAAGACCTTCTAAAGCAAAATATTCACATTGTATGGGTATGATAACGGAATCTGCTGCGGTAAGGGCATTCAAGGTCAATAAGCCTAGAGAAGGAGCGCAATCTATAAGAATATAATCATACTCGTTCTTAAGATGTGTGATGGCTTTTTTCAGCATGTATTCCCTCTCATCTTTATCCACCAATTCAATTTCAATGGCCACAAGGTCAATGTGGGAAGGAATTAAATCCAAATTTGGTGAATCTGTTGAAATTATGGTTTCCTTGGCGCTTTTTGTATGTTCCACCAATTGATACGTTCCCAATTCCACGCTGTCAGCATCAATCCCAAGCCCCGAAGTGGCATTAGCCTGAGGGTCGGCATCGATAAGAAGCACTTTTTTTTCCAGAACACCTAGCGAGGCAGCCAAGTTTACAGTTGTAGTCGTTTTACCCACTCCACCCTTCTGGTTAGCGATAGCAATTATCTTGCCCATAATCCTAGTAAGTTAGGGGATAAAAATACGATTATTTCACCGACCAAAAAATGTATTTTGTTAACACAAGGTGAATAACCGGGGCATCTGGCGTTAAAATGAGTTAAAGTTTTAGGACTTAAACAATTAGCATATTCACTTTAAACGAATCAATCAATTAATATTTCTAAAATCTGTATGGCCGCCTCGCTGATTTTGGTACCCGGTCCAAAGACTGCCACCGCTCCCGAATCGAAAAGAAATTGATAGTCTTGTTTGGGAATAACTCCCCCGACAACTACCATGATGTCCTCACGTCCGTACCTTTTGAGTTCTTCCAAAACTTGGGGTACTAGGGTTTTATGACCTGCAGCCAATGAGGATACGCCAAGCGCATGCACATCATTTTCGACAGCTTGTTTTGCGGCTTCAGCGGGTGTTTGGAAAAGTGGTCCAATATCAACATCAAATCCGAGGTCTGCATAACCCGTAGATACGACTTTGGCGCCCCGGTCATGACCATCCTGCCCCATTTTTGCTATCATGATACGAGGTCTTCGACCATCTTGCTCGGCAAATTTATCGGCCAATAATTTAGCCTTTTTGAAACTATCGTCGTCTTTTATTTCTTTGGAATACACACCTGTAAATGTTTGTATTTTAGCTTTGTACCTATCAAATGCAATTTCCAGGGCATCACTTATTTCTCCTAAGGTAGCTTTTGCCCTTGCTGCTTTTATGGCCAAAGCTAATAAATTGCTTTCTACATTCGCTTTTGTTCCCAATTTACTTTTTGCAGCTTGGGTAAGATTCTCCAAGGCATCCTGTACAACTCTTGGATTACGTTGTTTTTTAAGAGACTTTAACCGTTCAATTTGTTGCCTTCGAACCTCTGCATTGTCAACTTCGAGGATCTGTAGTTGATCCTCTTGCTCCAATTGATATTTATTGACCCCGATAATGGTATCCTGGCCACTATCAATACGGGCCTGTTTTCGTGCAGCGGCCTCTTCGATTCTCATTTTTGGAATACCTGCTTCAATGGCTTTTGTCATTCCCCCCAATTCCTCAACCTCTTGAATAAGTTTCCAAGCTTTTTCAGCTAATTCATGGGTCAAACTTTCCACATAATAACTGCCTCCCCAAGGATCTACCGTCTTGGTGATTTTAGTTTCTTCTTGTAAATAAATTTGGGTATTACGTGCAATGCGAGCAGAGAAATCGGTTGGAAGTGCAATGGCTTCGTCCAAGGCATTGGTATGCAAACTTTGGGTGCCACCAAATGCGGCGGCGGCGGCTTCAATGGTCGTTCGGGCTACATTGTTAAAGGGGTCTTGTTCAGTAAGGCTCCAACCACTGGTCTGGCAATGCGTTCTCAACGCCAAGGATTTAGAGTTTTTAGGATTGAACTGTTTTACCAATTTGGCCCATAACATTCGACCGGCACGCATTTTGGCGATCTCCATAAAATGGTTCATGCCGATACCCCAAAAGAAGGAAAGGCGAGGGGCGAAACTATCGATATCCATTCCGGCTTTTAATCCTATTCTTATATATTCCAGGCCATCGGCCAGAGTGTAGGCCAATTCAATATCTGCGGTACCGCCAGCTTCTTGGATATGGTAGCCGGATATACTGATACTATTGAAGCGTGGCATCTTTTTACTTGTATATTCGAAGATATCAGAGACAATTTGCATTGAGGGTGTTGGCGGATATATATAGGTGTTACGCACCATGAATTCCTTAAGGATATCGTTCTGAATGGTACCGGTCAATTGTTCTGGAGAAACGCCTTGCTCTTCTGCAGCCACAATATAAAAAGCCATGATGGGTAAAACCGCACCGTTCATGGTCATTGAGACCGACATTTTATCCAATGGTATACCATCAAATAGTATTTTCATGTCCTCTACGGAGTCAATGGCCACACCTGCCTTTCCTACATCGCCCACAACGCGGGCATGATCACTGTCATAACCTCTATGTGTTGGTAAATCAAAGGCAACAGAAAGCCCTTTTTGCCCCGCCTCCAAATTACGCCTATAAAAGGCATTACTTTCTTCAGCGGTTGAAAACCCTGCGTATTGACGAATGGTCCATGGTCGTCGAACATACATGGTAGAGTATGGCCCACGCAGGTTAGGAGCCATACCAGCAACAAAGTCGAGGTGCTCAATATGCCCTATGTCTTCCTTTGAATAGGAAGGCTTAAGAGCAATTCCCTCGGCCGTTTCGAATTCTTTAATGTTGATTTTACTTTTAGAAATTCCACTTTTAGGTTTAAGCGATAACAGTTGTACGTCTTTTCTACTCATGGTCCAATCTTTTTTGTTCCAATGCCTCTGTTAAACGTTTTTCAACAATAGGTTCCAACAAAGTCTTTCGTGGATTTTTCTTGACAAACGGATAGAGTTCAAGCTCGTCTTTCATCTTATCAGACTCATTTATATAGGCATTGCTCCCTACCAATATCTCTTCAGAATTTGAAAAACGCTGCCGTTCTTTTGCTGCATTTTCCTTTATTTTTTTCTGGATGGTATGATTTTTCAATTGTTTTAGAAATCCTCCTCCAGCTTCTATGTTCTTGAACAGTACAAGCGCCTTTTCTGCTAATTGTTGGGTGATACTCTCAATATAATACGAACCATCTGCAGGATTGAAGACCTTATCAAGATAACTTTCTCCTTTTAGAATCAACAATTGATTTCTAGCGATTCGCTCACCAAATTCGTTGTCTTTATGATAAACAGAATCATAGGCTAAATTGCAAACCATATTTGCACCACCCAATACTGCTGACATGCATTCCGTAGTCGTTCGGAGCAAGTTTACATTGTAATCATATAGGGTTTTGTTGCGTCTGGTTGGTACGGCAATAATGTTGCAGTCGGCATTGATTCCATATGCTGTGGCCAAGGTCGTCCACAGTTGCCGAAGGGCCCTTAATTTAGAAATTTCAAAGAAATAATTGCCATCTACCGAAACCTTGAAGGTTATTCCTTTTGAGGAATTTAAGTTGTTATTTTTTAGATGATTCAGGTATTCATTGGCGTGGGCCATGGCATAAGCCAGTTGTTGCACTCTACTTGCACCGGCATTTTGATACAGTGAAAGATCAACGCTTAATATATGAATCCCTTCGGTAGACTTGCTTGGTACCATAACTTGGTTGAGGATCATATGGTCTTTATCCATGGATTGGAACCAATTCCCGGAGCGCCCCAAATTTCCAATGATATCGATATTAAGATAGATATTGGCATTTTTTCCAGTAGCAAAATCCTTGATGTGATTTATGTAATCAGCAGATAAAAACTGCAATTCAAAGTAAATGGGTATGGCAGTTAAATCTATACCATTCAACAAGGTCTCAATTTGAATGCTTTCCGATGGAATGATAAAAACTATACTTTCGGCCCCACGATTCAAAACATTCTGGGCTTTTTTGTTTGCTTTTTCAGCATCTCCTGCGTAAATATATTGACCAATATACCAGTGCGGTACATTGGTAATTTGGAGTGGATCATTGCTGCCAAGGTCATCGGAATGGTACATGGGTTTTACCTTAATGCCATCAGGGGAATCCCAGACGAGCGTATCATTATAATCAGCTCCTTTTAAATCAACTTGTATTTGTTGTTTCCAGGCTTTGGCAGAAACAGCATCAAACTCTTTGAATAAGGTATCCTCACTCATTTTTTTTGTTTTTTAAACTGTCCTCGTATTCTATCAAATAAATTTCTTCGTTTTTCTTTTTAAGATAGTATTGCTCACGTGCAAATTTCTCCAACTCATTGGTATCCGATAATTTATCGATTAGCTTTTTATCTTTTTCAATTTCGTTTCGCAAAAATTCCTGTGTCTTTTCAAGATTTTTTATCTCTTTTTTCAACTCTTTGTGGATCAGAAATGAATTGGTGTCAAAAAAAAGCATCCATATTACAAAAATCGTCAATACCAGTACATAGATGTTTGTCAATAGGCCAAACCATTTTTTCTTTCTGACTTCTTTTAAACCCATGGTCTTTACGTCAATTTTTCGTTAATAATGGTTCGCACAATGTCAACTGCAACGGTATTGTATATGTTATTGGGTATAATAATATCTGCAAATTCTTTGGTGGGTTCGATAAATTGGTCGTGCATTGGTTTTAGCGTTTCTTGATATTTGCACAGGGTCTCATCAAGATTCCAGCCCCGTTCGTTTACATCTCTTTTTAGCCTTCGTATCAATCGTTCATCAGAATCGGCGTGTACGTAGATTTTAATATCGAACATATCCCGTATTTTGGGGTGGGTCAAGATTAGTATCCCCTCCACTATCATCACCTTTCGGGCATGGGTAGGTATGGTTTTGTTGGTTCTATTACATTCAATAAATGAATATACAGGTTGTTGAATGGTTTTTCCTAACTTTAGCTCTGCCAAATGCTCCTCCAATAACTCAAAATCGATAGATTTTGGGTGGTCGAAGTTTGTTTTTTTTCGCTCTGTAAGAGTCAAATGTGAAAGATCATTATAATAGGAGTCCTGCGAAATAACCCCAACCTCCTCATTCGGTAATTCATTGATTATTTGATTGACCACCGTGGTTTTTCCACAGCCAGTCCCACCAGCAATCCCAATTATCAACATACCTGAATATTTTGATTCAAAAATAAGGATTTGCAATCAAACCCGTTCCATGGCAACAAGTTCTTTCCATGTACAAGTATAGCATGTTGTTTAATTTCAGGATATGATAAATTTCATGTTTTCCAGTTTTCTTTGCATATAATTTTGTTAGATATTATTTGGACCTAGGGGGTAGCCATTTTTTTTGCTCCCTTGCAGTAAAATTGTGTTCAATCAAATAAAAGTCAATAATATAAAGTAACTTATTCTTCAAAAATCACTGGTTGTAAACTCCTAATAACATATATATGGATACTACTTTTAAGGTAATGGTCAACGAGAATATGTCGTTCGATATTACTAATGAGGATATTGAAAATATTGATTCGTTATCGATTTCGGAAAATATGTACCATATCCTACAGGATAATAAACCTTTTGTGGCCGAGATCATTAGTTCAGATTTCAACCAAAAGTCATATACCATTAAGGTCAACAACAACTCATATGACGTTGATATTTCGGATGGGTTGGATCTTTTGATAAAGCAAATGGGTTTTTCATCGGGTACTTCCAAGAATATGGGATCAATTTATGCCCCAATGCCTGGATTGATTTTGGAAATCAACGTAAGAGTAGGACAGGCAGTCAATGAGAATGATTCGCTGCTGATTCTTGAAGCAATGAAGATGGAGAATGTGATAACCTCTCCCAGAGACGGTATTGTTAAATCGATATCGATGGAAAAAGGAGGTACCGTTGAAAAGAAACAATTATTGATAGAATTTGAATAATACACCCATGCAAAAAATACTAATAGCCAATAGGGGAGAGATTGCGATACGAGTGATGAAAACCGCCAAAAAATGGGCATAAAAACAGTTGCGGTATATTCAACCGTGGATAGAAATGCCCCACATGTTAAATTTGCAGATGAAGCAGTCTGTATCGGTGAGCCACCAGCAAACCAATCCTATCTTTTAGGTTCTAAGATCATTGAAGTTGCTAAAGAGCTAAATGTAGATGGAATACACCCAGGTTACGGATTTTTAAGCGAAAATGCTGATTTTGCAGAAGCAGTAGAAAATAATGGCCTAATTTTCATTGGACCAAAATCAAAGGCCATTCGAGTAATGGGGAGTAAGTTAGCTGCCAAAGAGGCTGTGAAAAATCACAACATTCCCATGGTTCCTGGAATCGACGAGGCCATAACTGATATTAAAAAAGCCAAAGTAATAGCTAAGGAAATAGGGTTTCCTATATTGATCAAGGCCTCTGCAGGTGGAGGAGGTAAGGGTATGCGTGTTGTAGAGCAGGAAAATGATTTGGAATCACAAATGAACCGGGCCATTAGTGAAGCTACTTCGGCTTTTGGTGATGGTTCTGTTTTTATTGAAAAATATGTGACTTCCCCGCGACATATCGAAATTCAGGTTATGGCCGACAGCCATGGTAACATTCTCCATTTTTTTGAACGGGAATGTAGTATACAACGTAGACACCAAAAAGTAATTGAAGAAGCGCCATCAACTATCTTGACCCCTAAGCTAAGAGAAGAAATGGGTATTGCCGCCACCAAAGTTGCAAAGGCCTGTGATTATTTAGGTGCTGGTACAGTTGAATTCCTGATGGATACCGACCACAAATTCTATTTCCTGGAAATGAACACCCGCTTACAGGTAGAACACCCAGTGAGCGAACTTATTTCGGGAGTCGATTTGGTAGAATTGCAAATACGGATTGCTCGGGGAGAAGCACTGAAAATAAAACAGGAAGACCTAGAGATTAAGGGGCATGCATTGGAACTTCGTGTATATGCGGAGGATCCCTTGAACGACTTTTTGCCTAGTGTTGGTAATTTGGAGACGTATAAATTGCCTAAAGGAGAAGGTGTTCGAGTGGATAATGGTTTCGAAGAGGGTATGGATGTCCCCATTTACTATGACCCAATGTTATCAAAACTGATTACCTATGGTAAGACTAGGGAGGAGGCCATACAACTGATGCTTAAGGCCATTGGTGACTATCATATCGAAGGGGTCAAGACCACCTTACCCTTTGGTAAATTTGTTTTTGAACACGAGGCCTTCTGTACAGGACAGTTCGATACACATTTTGTAAAGAATTACTATTCCCCGGAAATACTAAAGGATAAAATAAATGAAGAAGCGAAAATTGCCGCGATAATAGCATTGAAAAAATATCGGGAAGATCAAAAAACATTAAGAATACCAACACCATAGATTATGGACTCCAAATTGAAAAAATTAGAAGATAGAGTAGCGTTGGCCCATATTGGTGGTGGCCAAAAACGAATAGACAAACAGCATGCAAAACAGAAGTTAACGGCAAGAGAACGAATCAAATATTTGTTGGATGAAGGTTCTTTTGAGGAAATGGGTGTACTTGTAACTCACCGTACCACAGATTTTGGTATGGAAAATGAAATGTACTTTGGAGATGGTGTTGTTACGGGTTATGGAACTATTGGCGGGAGATTGGTCTACGTGTATGCCCAGGACTTCACTGTTTTCGGTGGTTCCTTGTCAGAGACCCATGCAGAAAAAATCTGCAAGGTAATGGATTTGGCCATGAAAGTGGGTGCACCAATTATTGGGTTGAATGATTCAGGGGGTGCCCGAATTCAAGAAGGTGTACGTTCGCTGGGAGGTTATGCCGATATTTTTTTCAGAAATGTACAGGCTTCGGGAGTAATTCCTCAATTGTCGGCCATTATGGGCCCTTGCGCAGGAGGTGCGGTCTATTCACCAGCTATGACCGATTTTACCTTGATGGTAGAACAATCCAGTTATATGTTCGTTACAGGCCCCAATGTGGTAAAAACGGTAACCAATGAAGAGATTACTGCAGAGGAATTGGGTGGGGCCCATACGCATGCCTCAAAATCTGGAGTTGCGCATTGCACATCTGCCAATGATATTGCATGCATGGAGGATTTAAAAAAGTTGTTGAGTTATTTACCACAAAGCAATAAAGAGGTTCCTAAGAATCTACCCTATGAATTGAACGATGAGGTGAGGGATGTACTCAAGAATACTGTGCCAGAGAGTTCTAATAAGCCTTACGATATGCATGAAGTTATTGAAGGCATCATTGATGAGGAATCCTTTTTTGAAATCCATAAGGATTATGCAGAGAATATTATCGTTGGCTTTGCACGACTTGGTGGTCGAAGCGTGGGGATTATTGCTAACCAACCTATGTTTTTGGCAGGAGTTTTGGATGTGAAAAGTTCTATAAAGGCAGCACGATTTACGCGGTTTTGCGATGCATTCAATATACCATTGTTGGTATTGGTCGATGTTCCGGGATTCTTACCAGGAACAGATCAGGAATGGAACGGTATCATAGTCCATGGCGCAAAATTACTATATGCACTTAGCGAAGCGACGGTTCCAAGAGTTACCGTTATCACCCGCAAAGCCTATGGTGGGGCCTATGATGTTATGAACTCCAAACATATAGGGGCAGATTTCAACTATGCATGGCCATCTGCTGAAATTGCCGTAATGGGTGCCAAGGGGGCCAGCGAGATTATTTTTAGAAAGGAGATATCGGTTGCGGATGATCCTGTCAAAAAATTAGCGGAAAAAGAAGCTGAGTATGCCGAAAAGTTTGCGCACCCATATAGGGCCGCCAGACGTGGATTTATTGACGAGGTGATATTTCCTGAAAACACAAGACGCAAGTTGATCAAGACGTTTAGCATGTTGGAAGGCAAAAAGGTAGACCGGCCCAAAAGAAAACACGGGAATATTACTTTGTAGGAGGCAGCGAGTATGGAATAGAAACAACTCTAAGCTAGACCTGTCAGGTTTTAAAAACCTGACAGGTCTAGTTTTGTTGTGAAACGATAATAAGCCTCAAAGGCTATACCATAGTTGTGGTTTTTGTCTCAATTGGCCTACATAAAATTGCATTATTCAGCAATAATAAAATACTATTTCAATAGTGTTAAATTCAAAAGGGATATGCCTACTTTTGCCCAGTGCAAAATGAGAATGTAAAACCCAATTTTGAATTTATCGCCTTAATGGCCGCGCTAATGTCTATTGTAGCGCTGGCCATAGATGCAATATTGCCGGCTATTTCAAATATTGGGATGTCTATCAACAGTTTAGACGTCACGGACAATCAGTTGCTCATTACCATGATATTTTTGGGATTGGGGGTTGGTCAGTTGTTTTTTGGCCCGCTATCGGATAGCTATGGGAGAAAACCTGTAGTTTATGTTGGCTTTGTTGTTTTTACAATGGCAAGTATTCTATGCGTCCTCGCTCCGTCATTGGAATGGATGATAGTTGGACGAATTCTTCAAGGGATTGGATTGTCGGCACCCAGAACTATTTCTATCTCGATTATCCGTGACACCTATAAAGGTGATTATATGGCCAGGGTGATGTCATTTGTTACTGCTTTTTTTATTTTGGTACCTGTGGTGGCACCTGCTATTGGTAAGGCCATTATGGATGCCTTTGGTTGGGAAGCTATTTTTTACGTACAGTTGTTGTTCGCTTTGATTATCTGTGTTTGGTTTTGGAAACGACAGCGGGAGACGCTACATCCAGAATACAAGATTCCTTTTACGGGTCACGTTTTTATAGATGGATTAAAGGAATTGGTGAAGTACAAGGATACAATGGCATTTACTATAGTGTCCGGTCTGGTTACCGGTTCTTTTCTTGTTTATTTGAGTGCTGCCCAACATATTTTTGAGAATCAGTACGACTTGGCCAATGAGTTCCCATACATTTTTGCAGGTCTTGCTATTTCAATCGGGTCGTCGACCTTTTTGAACGGCACTTTGGTATTGCGGTTTGGTATGCGAAAACTTTCGTTCATGGCTATGTTTGCCTTTACCATCATTGCGCTTACTTATGTGATTTTCTTTTGGAACTCCAGTAACCCAAGTCTGTTTGTATTGTTAGGTTTTCTTTCCGCTCAATTTTTTTGTTTAGGATTTATCTGGGGTAATCTTCGTTCCATTGCCATGGAACCTATTGGACATATTGCAGGAATCGGTGCAGCTATTACTGGTTTTGTTTCAACACTGTTGTCCATCCCCATAGCGGCATATGTGGGTAGTTTTGTCCAAGATACTGTACTTCCCATGTTTGTGGGCTTGGCTATTTGTGGGGTATTATCATTGGGTATCTTTATTACAATGCGCAGACGTACAGCAAAGAAAGAGCGTCTTCTGATGAGGAAAGTCTAGAGTTTTAAATCCAGAAGAAATTTGTTTTTTTATCAATAAGAATAAAAATAGAGCAATCTGTTTATCTTATTACAAAAAACAGATTACTCCTTACTCCCAAGAATTTTACAAGGCATTGTCCATAATCTCTTTGACCACTTCAGGATTTAACAAGGTACTTGTATCCCCTAAATTAGAAGTATCCTTACTGGCTATTTTACGTAGAATACGACGCATGATCTTACCGCTTCGTGTTTTGGGCAATCCCGATACAAATTGAATTTTATCCAACTTGGCAATAGGTCCGATATGTTCTGTAATCTGTAGATTGATTTCTTTGCGAACATTGTCCTTAACACGACCTTCACCGGTTCCCTTAAGGATAACGTAACCGTACAGGGCATTTCCCTTAACATCATGCGGGAAACCTACAATAGCAGACTCAGCAACGGCTGGGTGTTCGTTGATTGCGTCTTCAATAGGGGCTGTTCCCAAATTATGCCCAGAGACAATAATTACGTCATCCACGCGTCCAGTTATTCTATAATATCCAACAGCATCCCTATGCGCACCATCCCCTGTAAAATATTTATTGTCATAGGCGGTAAAATAAGTATCACGATAGCGTTCATGATTGCCCCAGATTGTTCTTGCAATGGCTGGCCAAGGGAATTTAATACAGAGTCGCCCATCTACTTGGTTGCCCATTATTTCTTTTCCATCATCATCCATTAAAGCAGGTTGAACTCCAATAAAAGGTAATGTTGCAAAAGTTGGTGTGGTAGGTGTTACGTAAGGAATCGGCGTAATCATAATTCCGCCTGTTTCTGTTTGCCACCAAGTATCTACAATGGGGCTATGTTTTTTACCTATATTGTTATTGTACCAATGCCATGCTTCTTCATTTATGGGCTCACCTACCGAACCCAATACTTTTAGAGAAGAGAGGTCGTATTTTTCGACAAAATCCAAATTCTCCTTTGCCAAGGACCTTATCGCGGTTGGTGCGGTATAAAATTGATTTACCTTATGTTTTTGAACCACTTCCCAAAAACGACCATAGTCGGGATAGGAGGGAACCCCTTCGAACATTACGGAGGTGGCCCCATTTGCCAAAGGTCCATAAACGATATAGGAATGTCCGGTTATCCAACCAATATCGGCCGTACACCAATACACATCCTCTTCCTTGTATTGAAAAATGTTTTTGAAAGTATATGCGGTATAGACCATATAACCTCCACAGGTATGTACCATCCCTTTTGGTTTACCCGTAGAACCGGAAGTATAAAGAATGAAAAGTGGATCTTCGGCATCCATTAGTTCAGCATCACAGTCAGCATAAGCATCCTCCATAAGTGGCTCTAACCATTTATCACGTCCTTCTTTCATTTCAATTGAACTACTGATTCGTTTGACGACCAGAACCGTACGTATACCTGGGCAATTCTCCAAGGCCTTGTCAACAATTCCTTTTAAATCAATGGTCTTGGCCCCGCGATATGAACCATCGGAGGTAATCACCATTTTACAATCGCAGTCATTTATTCGTGTAGACACGGCATTTGCAGAAAAGCCTGCGAAAACAACAGAATGAATGGCGCCAATCCTTGCACATGCCAGTACTGATATGGCCAATTCTGGAATCATGGGTAAATAAATACAAACCCGATCGCCTTTTTTTATCCCATTTTCTTTGAGCACGTTGGCCATCCTGCAGACCTTTTCGTACAACTGCCCATAGGTAATGTGCTGCGCTTCTTCTTTAGGATTGTTAGGTTCAAAAAGGAGGGCTGTTTTATCCCGTCTTGTCGGTAAGTGTCTGTCAATACAGTTTTCGGTAATATTCAATTTCGCCCCTTGGAACCATTTCACTTCTGGTTTGGTAAAATCCCATTCCAAGACTTTGTCCCATTTTTTACGCCAAACAAAATGTTCCTCAGCTATCTCTTCCCAAAAACCTTCTGGATTCCTGACCGATTTTCTATAGACTTGATAATATTCCTCTAAATGTTTAATGTGATAGTTACTCATATGGTTTTTGATTGTCAGTATATAAATTTACTTGAAAAAGACCTTAATCCAATTGATTTTAATGTGTTGAGGCTTCTCCTGCTCCTTTGGGTATTCTTATATTCTCTACAATTTCTTGAACCTCCAGAGGAGGGTCTGGAGTGAATTTCATTATAGTTAGGGAAACGATGAAATTAGCGATCATGGCGACGCTCCCGAACCCTTCCGGGGATATGCCAAACCACCATTCCGAACTATCCGGGATTTCCCCAAGCCAACCCAGTTTAAATTTTGCCATATAAAACAGCATCAAAAGGGTGCCGACCACCATTCCCGCGATGGCACCTTCTTTGTTCATTTTTTTGTAAAAAATGCCCAATACGATTGCTGGAAAAAATGATGCGGCTGCCAACCCAAAAGCCAAAGCAACCACGGCGGCAACAAAGCCAGGTGGATTAATGCCAAAATACCCCGCAACAACTACGGCTACAGTGGCGGACATTCTAGCTGCCCAAAGCTCTCCTTTTTCCGAAATGTTGGGTTTAAATATTTTCTTGATCAAATCATGCGAGATAGAAGCGGATATTACCAATAATAGTCCAGCGGCCGTTGAAAGAGCAGCAGCCAGACCTCCAGCTGCGACAAGAGCTATGACCCAAGCTGGTAGGTTGGCAATTTCAGGATTGGCCAATACCATGATATCCCGATCTACGAACAGTTCATTATTGGCTGGGTCAGCCACATATTTGATTTTCCCATCCTCATTTTTATCATCGAATTTTAAGAGTCCTGTGGTTTCCCAATTCTTGAACCAACTAGGCATGGTTGCATAGTCTTGGTCGCTGACGGTATGGATCATATTGGTTCTAGCAAATACTGCAACTGCCGGGGCCGTTGTGTATAAAATTGCTATGAATAACAAGGCCAGTCCGGCTGATTTTCGAGCATCCCTTACTTTTTTAACTGTAAAAAAACGAACAATAACATGGGGTAGCCCAGCTGTACCTACCATTAACGCCAGGGTTATAGCGAATACATCTATCATCGATTTTGAACCATTCGTGTACTCGGAAAAGCCCAATTCAGTAGAGAGTCCGTCTAATTTATCCAAAAGAAAGGTTCCAGAACCATCATTCAAAGTTGAACCCATACCCAGTTGGGGAATTGGATTTCCCGTCATTTGAATGGAAATAAAAATTGCAGGGACCATAAAGGCAAATATCAAGACGCAATATTGGGCAACTTGGGTATAGGTGATACCCTTCATTCCACCCAAAACGGCATAAAACAAAACAATGACCATACCGATAATCACTCCCCATTCAACCGGTACTTCCAAGAATCTGGAGAAAACCACTCCAACACCTCTCATTTGGCCGGCTACATAAGTGAATGAGACAAGAAGTGCACAAAACACTGCTACAATACGTGTAACCTTGGAATAATATCGATCACCGATAAAATCAGGAACGGTAAACTTTCCGAATTTACGCAAGTAAGGTGCAAGTAATAGAGCCAGCAATACGTAGCCCCCTGTCCAGCCCATTAAATATACAGAGCCGTCATAACCTGCAAAGGCGATGATACCAGCCATAGAAATAAAAGATGCAGCCGACATCCAATCTGCGGCTGTAGCCATACCATTTGCCAGGGGCGAAACGCCACCACCGGCAATATAAAACTCTTTCGTTGAACCTGCCCTTGACCAAATGGCGATTCCAATATATAATGCAAAGGTTATTCCTACTAGTAGGTAAGTCCAGGTTTGAACACTCATAAATTATTTTTTAGTTGTGGTTATTCGTCGTAGCCGTATTTTTTATCCAATTTGTTCATTAGCCCAACATAAATAAATATCAGGACAACGAATACATATATCGATCCTTGTTGTGCAAACCAGAACCCAAGTTTAAAACCGCCTATTTGAATCTTATCCAACGGAGTCTTGAATAATATTCCTGCACCATAGGAAACTACAAACCAAACTACTAGGAGTATGAGGAGATATCTTAGGTTTTCTTTCCAATAGGCCTTCGATTTACTTTGTTTATCTGACATATGTCTTTTTTTTAAATAGCTATTATTAAATACATAATCCACTAATATAACCAATAGATTTATTATAGGATATATTCTTTCAACCGGGTAAATATAGAACGCCACTTGAAGAATCCCTTTGACTTCCAGTAACCGAGCTCAAAACGTTTGTTTCATGCTCCATTCTCAGCACCCCCATTAAGGCGAACACCAGAGCCTCTTTATACTCAATCAATGCAATTGGTGGCACGATAACTTCGACGGTATTTCCGAGTTTTTTCTTTAGAGTTTCAATCAGAAAATAGTTTAATGCACCACCTCCCGTAGCAAATAAGGTAGCCTTGTTTTTGTTGTTGTTGGTCTTGACTTCTAGCGCAATTTGCTCGCAAAGATGATGTATCGAAGTATGTAGCAGATTTTCAATACTTTCTTCTTCAGATTCTATGATTGGAACCACTTTTTGTGTGAACCATTCATATCCCGTTGATTTGGGAAAGGGCAATTGGTAGTACTCCAAGGCATTTAATTTCTGAAGCATGTTGGAGTTGACTTTTCCGTTTCTGGCCAAGGTACCACCTTTATCAAAGGGTAGGTCAATTTTATGGGTGATGTAATTCAAGACCATATTGGCCAGACCAATATCGTAGGCAATTCGCTTTCCACCCTTTTCAAAGGAAATATTGCTGATGCCACCTAGATTAAGGCAAAAATCATATTGCCCAAAAAACAGCTGATCACCTATAGGGACAAGCGGTGCCCCTTGACCACCTAATGCTAGATCATTACTACGAAAATCACAGATTACTTTGTTTCCACTTTCATTGGCCAAGTGTTGTCCACAGCCTATTTGATAGGTAAGTCCGTTTTCTGGTTGATGATGTGTGGTGTGCCCATGACTGGCAATAAAATCTACCTGCAAATCATATTCCTTGGTAAAGGACTTTACTTGTCCTCCCAACCACGTACCATAGGTATTGTTAAGTGTCAAAAGCTCATCCGCGGGCAAGTAGATGGAATTCTTAAGTTCATCTTTCATTTGGGTATCATAGGAGATACTTTTGGTTTGTCCAATACTATAATTCCAACGATTTAAGGTTTTAGAAATTTGACAATAGGCAATATCGAGCCCGTCTAAAGAAGTTCCTGACATTAATCCTATAACATTATATACTTTCATTTTGTTATTCGATGTTTACAGGTAGTTTTCCCACCGCTTCAATTTCGCCAAAAAAATGTTCTGCCGCAACTTCTTGAAATACTTTAAAATCTTGATATGCCAAAACAACGGCTTTGGCATTTTTATAATCAAATACTTTTAGGGCATATGGATTTCCAAAAAGATAGAGTATTACATTTCTTGTTAGTATCATCTCATCTATAAAATCCACTTCGGTACTTGTAAAACCAAAATTATCTGTGGGTTTCGCCTGTGGCGGAAATACGGACAATAGTACATTTTCTTCGTCCTTAATTTTATTCTTGATAGATGTAATGGAATCCTCAGCCAGAGTAAATGAGCTTGTGTTATGATTGTGTTTTATTGACTTGATAAATTGATTATCAATATTCTGTATGTTTGAAACATGAGCAAATCCCTGTTGTTTTGAGGAAGAAAAAATATCTTTATTACCACGTACCAATGTGATGCTTTTCTTGGCTATTTCTTTATTTAGGCTATCGGGATTCTTAAGTTCTTCCTTATTTGACTGCTCGGCATTGATAGCCTTTTCCTTTAGTCTCCAGACACGTTCAAAAGCTACTTCAATTTGGTTTTCAGTAGCATTTTTCAAAATGGTTTCTATACCTTCATGCGTATGTTCAGCGAAGCAAAGAATATCGTTTCCTGCATTAAAGGCTTCCCATTCCAACGTTCCTTTAACCGGAAATTTTTTTGAAACGGCATGCATATTCAAAGCATCGGAAATGACCACACCATCATAGCCAAAATCATTTCGCAACAATCCATTGATAATTTCGCTTGAAATACTGGATGGGGTATTTTTGCCATTGGAAAGTGTGGGTACCGCTAAATGACCCACCATAATGGAGTCGACCTTTTCCTTTGCCAATTCTTTAAAGGGATAAAGTTCGTTATCCAATAGCTCTTTCTTTGATTTATTGATGACTGGCAATCCTAAATGAGAATCGATTGCGGTATCACCGTGTCCTGGAAAATGCTTTACACTGCTTAAGATTCCTTCGCTCTGCATTCCCTTAACATAAGCTACCGATTTTTCAACTACATTTTTCTTATCTCCACCAAAAGACCTGTACCCTATCACAGGGTTATTCGGATTATTGTTAATATCAGCTACAGGGGACAAATTGTAGTGAATGCCAGCACATTTACAATCCATTGCTATATTCTTTCCTACCTGAAAAATCAAATCCAAATTCCCTTGAATAGCCCCAAGGGTAATAGCATAAGGATATTGTGGAGTATTTTCAATGCGCATGACCAAACCCCATTCTGCATCTATGGCCATCAACAATCTATATTTTGATTTTAGATGATATCGATGTATCAATTTTTGAAGTGTCTGTAAGCTTTGCTCATTATAAATAACTTCCTTCTTACCTTCATAATTGGTTGCAGCGCTAGCACGGCTATGAAAAAAACAGAGTCCGCCAACATGATTTTTCTCAATTAATCGCTCTAAGTGTTGTATTTCTTCTTCAGAGTCATTAATAAAGGCTGCAGGCATAAATAATTGACCGATTTTTTCCCTTTTTGAAAGTTCGGTCGTAGCATTCTTGTAATTTAAAATTCTATTCATTGGCGTTCGCTCTCTTTTTGCCATACTCAGGCGGATATTTAAGATATTTCAATATAAATAAGGCTGGCAGTGCAGCAATGACGACCCAAATAAAGAACCCGTCATAACCTAACCATTCTTGTACAAAACCACTTATTAGACCTGGTAGCATCATTCCTAGTGCCATAAATCCGGTGGCCAAGGCATAATGTGAAGTTTTGGATTCCCCTTCCGCAATATAAATCAGATAGACCATAAAACCTGCAATACCAAAACCATAACCAAATTGCTCTAAAACAACAGTTGTAACCACTGCAACAATATTTGTAGTGTTTGTTATTGCCAAAAAAGCATAAAAGGCATTTGGGACATTTATGGCCAGTACCATTGGTAGCATCCATTTTTTTAGTCCATCCCTGGAAATTAAAATACCGCCTAAAATTCCACCTATGGTTAACATAATGACACCTACAGTACCATAGATCGTACCTACCTCTGCAGTTGAATAGCCCAACCCGCCAACTTCTTTGGAATCAAGAAAAAAGGGTGAAGCCATTTTTACCAATTGAGATTCTCCTAAACGGAAAAAAAGTATAAAAGCCAAGGCGATACCCATTCCTTTCTTTGCGAAAAATGAAGAGAAAACTTGGAAAAATTCCACTGGATTATCTTTTTTTATGGCATCTAATGACTCATATTTTGGAGTTACGAAAAAATTGGCTACTGTTAAACTTAACATGAGTAGCGCCGAAACAATCATTGTGACCGACCAAGCTTTGGTATTATCACCGTAATAGTTCTCCAGAAATCCAGCGAGGATTACCAAAAGTCCTTGACCCGTTACATTCGCTAATTTGTAGAAAACACTTCTGAATCCTACGAAAAACGCTTGCCGGTCCTGGGTTAAACCAATCATATAATAACCATCAGAGGCTACATCATTGGTTGCGGATGCAAAACCGACCATCCAGAAACAGGCCAAAGTGGTCACAAAGAAAATGTTGGTGGGTAAGGTAAGTCCAATGCCCAGAAGCCCTATAGAGGCCAATAACTGCATGGCAAGCAGCCAATTCCTTTTGGTACTGATCATATCTATATAAGGACTCCAGAGCGGTTTTATAACCCATGGTAAATACAACCAACTGGTATATAGACCAATATCAGCATTGCTTATACCTAGTTTTTTGTACATAATTACAGATACGGTTACCACCATTACAAAAGGCAGGCCTTGCGTAAAATAGAGTACTGGAATCCAAACCCAGGCCCCTTTATTTTTCTGTACCATTTTTTTTGTTTAAATGAATTAATATTGGTTCACTTTCCTGTCCAAATTTGTTGATAAATGTCAAGGCAAGATGTTTTTTTGTGCCAATGCTATTTCGCGCTAGGTGAATTTGGTTCTTTTCAATAGGTATCTTGGAAATTAGTTTTTGAATGGAATACTCCGACTTATTCTTCTTTCCCGACGAATAGACCAATGCATACCGATAGTCTTGTACTGCATTTATATCTAGTTTAATATAATTTTCGTCTTCATAAATTGAATCTATTTCAATAGCACCGCTTCCCAGGCTTGGGGCAAAGGGCGAGACAGGGGGCAGGGCCGGTGTTTTGTAATACTTTTTTTTGATGTATTCAGCGATATCTTGATTGTTATCCATTAGGCTTTTTGCGCTGAAAAATATGTTGCCCCGTACTTCCCCGGTATTGCGTGACAGTTTAAGTTGATTGGGCAGCTCCTTTTTATTGTCCCAAGACTTGTCGCTATTATTCCGTACTTTATAAGCACCATTGCCTATATAAAGATTAGTGTTACTACTATTCTTAGCCCACCATTTTACAATCTTAGAGTGTGAGGCTACGGGAAGGTCCATACTCCAATACACCTGCGGAGTTATATAATCTATCCAACCATTTTCCATCCAAGTGATGGGGTCGGCATATAGATCTTCATAAGTCGTTTGACCTGCCTTGGTGTCCGAACCTCTGGGGTCAGTAGAATTATTTTTCCAAACCCCAAATGGGCTGACACCCAATTGGACCCAAGGTTTTTTGTTCTTGATGACCTTGTGGATGTTCTCCACTAAAGAATCAACGTTACTGCGTCGCCAGTCTTGCAAAGATTGTCGGGGCAGGGCATTATGGGAATAAGACAGAGAATCTTCGAAGAACTCACCTTTTATTTTGTACGGATAAAAGTAATCATCAAAATGTATGGCATCGATGTCATAGTTGGTCACTATCTCATCCATTATTGCCACCAACCGCTTACGAACTTCAGGAAGCCCAGGATTATAATAGTATTTTTTACCGTATTTGACCATCCATTCAGGATGCAGATTAAAGTCATGGGCAGGGCTAAGAATTTCGGTCTTTAAATCAAAGGTAGCCCTATATGGATTCAACCATGCATGAAATTCAAATCCGCGGTTATGGCTCTCGTTTATCATCCATTCCAAAATATCAAAATCGGAATCTGGGGATGAACCTTCCTTGCCAGTTAAGAAACGAGACCATGGTGCGTATTTTGAATCATAAAATGCATCACCAGCAGTTCTGACCTGCACTATGATCGCATTAAAATTAAGTTCATCGTAAAAGTGAAGGATTTGCAAAAAATCCTTTTTTTGCTTTTCAATTTGATCATTACCATTTTTTGGCCAATCAATGTTAACGACTGTGGCGACCCATACTCCCCTAAACTCCGTTTTTGGTTGCGGGACGGACTTGAAAACTCCGCAAGAAGTAAGACCTAGAAGAATAAAAAGAAGGCTGGTTTTTTTTAGCATGTTGGTTGAAAAAAGGCCCATTTCACTAAAATAGGCCTTTAATTATCTAAACAATAAAATTAATCGAATTTGTGGCGTACAAATGCCTCCATAGCAGCATAATCAGATAACCCAAGGGCCTTATAACGCTGAGCGGTATCTCGATTGCGTTCTTCGACCCGCATCCAGAACTCCCTAGCATCATCACCTTGGAACATAACGCCATCTTTCTGGGATTGGTGACAAAATATGGCAAAGCGCTTTTTCATGACCTGGCTCGGGCTCATGGGTACTGCCATTTCAATATCACTGATATCCCATTCGTGCCATGCCCCTCGATAAAGCCATAACCAACAATCCTTCATGAAAGGTTCTGATTTTAGTCGTTTCATTGACTCAAAAACAGCGTCTAGGCAAACTTTATGCGTGCCATGCGGATCTGCCAAATCTCCTGCGGCAAATATCTGATGGGGTTTTATTTCTTTGATTAAATTACTCATAATCTCAATATCAGCCTCTGATAGATTATTTTTCTTAATCGTACCAGTTTCATAAAATGGTAAATTCAAGAAATGAACGCTGGCATCTTCAAGACCTACATATCTGGTGGCTGCATAGGATTCCCCTCTCCGAATGGCACCTTTTAGTTTTCGTACTTCCAAAGTGTCAAAGGAGTTCTTTTCCTTAGTTAAAATATCTTTAATTATTATTTCCGATTTTTTGGATGGACTTATACTATTTGAAATTTCTGCAAATTTTAAGGCTTCGGTATCCGAGACAGCTATGTTTCCTGAGGTTTGGTAAGCAACATGAACCTCATGTCCCTGTTCAACCAACCTATCGAAGGTGCCTCCCATTGAAATAACATCATCATCTGGGTGAGGGCTGAAGATAATGACCCTTTTTTTAGCCGGATTTGCTCTTTCAGGCCTGCTCGTGTCATCGGCATTGGGCTTACCTCCTGGCCATCCTGTAATAGTATGTTGCAGTTTATTGAACATCTTTATATTCAGATCATATGAATCTTCCAAAGTCAGAAGGTCTGACATACCATTATCATTATAATCTTTATCCGTTAAGTTTAGAATTGATTTTTGGGTTTTGCCACATAGCCAGACAATGGCCTTTGAAGTAAGTTCCTTGGTCCATTCACAGGATTCTACTAACCAAGGTGTCTTGTTTCTAGTCAATTCACTTCCTGCTCCCGAATCCAACACAAAGGTTACGTTATTATGCTCTTGTAGGTAGGTTGCGGGTACATGGGAAGATATGTCTCCCTCAACGGTTTTTTTAATAATATCCGCTTTGTTATGCCCCCAGCCCAATAGTACGATTCTTTTGGCGCTTCGCACAGTGGAAATTCCCATGGTCACTGCCTTTCTCGGTACATGATCTATACCCAGGAAGGCGGGTGCAGCATCTACCCGCGTTATGTGATCTAGGGTAATGACCCTAGTGCCTGAGTTGTAATGTGAACCAGGTTCGTTGAAACCAATATGACCCGTTCTTCCAATACCTAATAATTGAAAATCGAGGCCTCCAAAATCCTTGATTTTCTTGTCATAACCTAGGCAATATTCCACGGCCTCATCAGTTGTGATTTTGCCATCTGGAATATTGATGTTTTCCGGTAATATATCTATATGGTTGAACAAATGCTCATGCATAAAGTAAAAGTAACTTTGCATGTCGCCTTTGTCCATAGGCAAATATTCATCTAAATTAAAGGTAACCACATTTGAAAAATTCAGCCCTTCCTCCTTATGCATTCTTACTAATTCCTCATATACCTTAATAGGCGATGAACCAGTAGCTAATCCCAGTACACATGATTTGCCCAAAGATCTTTTTTCCTTGATTAACTTGGCAATTTCCTGAGCGACCCTTATTGAGCCTTCATTTGAATCATTGAAGATTACGTTGTGGATTTTTTCAAAACGTGTTTCTTCAAATTGGCCTGCTGGTCTATGACTAATATCTATTCCAGTTTTTCGTAAAATTGTTTTCATAATAGGTTCTCTATGACATTGCTTTATAAATTCATGCAAATGTATGGAATAAATTCAATACCTGCTGTTTTTTGCTACAAATCATGCTGTTTTTTGCAATAATATTTTATTAACAGTTAAAATCATTATTTAAAACGGAATAAAACAGCAAAATAAGATTGTTTTATTATCTTTGTAGAACCATGTTTACTATTTTATGTTAAAGGAAGAACGTCACCAAACCATACTTACCCATGTAGAGCTTCACAATAGGGTCTTATTAACTGACATTGCTGAGATTTTGGATGTTTCAATTGATACAGTGCGCCGCGATGTTAAGGAGCTGGACCAAGAAAGCAAATTACGGAAAGTGCATGGAGGGGCTATTTCGCTAGGATTTACTACCAATAGTGCCAGAAACAACAATATTTATGCACTTGCCCAAAAAACGGTGATTGCTGAAAAAGCAGCTTCGTTACTTAAAAATGGGGGCGTTATTTTTATCGATGGAGGGACCACATGTTTGGAATTGGTCAGAATAATACCCTCGGATATACAATTAACTTGCTTTACGCTCAGTCTTCCCGTGGCTATGGAATTGAATAGTAAGCCCAATGTGGAGGTTATCTTTATTGGGGGTAAAATAGCCAAAGAAGCACAGATGTCAATAGGGGCGAGCGCGACCGATAGTCTATCTGAGATCAAGGTCGATTATAGTTTTATTGGTACGGGCTATGTGGATCCGGCCTTTGGATTGACGGAGTTTGATTGGGATATCGTTCAGGTAAAGAAAGCCATAATCAAGGCCTCGAAAAAAACTGTACTTTTGTGCATATCCGAAAAACTGAATTCTCAGCACCGCTATAAAACATGCGATATAAAAGCTATTGATACCATGATTACCGAATTGGATTCCAATGCCGACCAATTGAAACTTTTTAGAAACTACGACGTTCATCTTATTTAATCAAAAATGAATTATACAAAAATTACCGAAACTCCATCAAACTATGATAATTTGGAGCAAATGGATACCGCTGCTATTTTGGAAAACATGAATAAGGAAGACAGAGGGGTTGCGGATGCCGTGGCCTTGGTAATTCCTCAGATAACCCAATTGGTAGATGCTTTGGCGGAACGTTTTGAAAAAGGAGGACGATTGTTTTATATTGGTGCAGGAACCAGTGGTCGGTTGGGCATTTTGGATGCTTCTGAAATACCACCGACTTATGGCATGCCCCATGAGAGAGTGGTGGGATTAATTGCTGGAGGAGATATTGCAATTAGAAAATCAGTAGAACATGCTGAAGATAATGAACAGCAAGCCTGGAAAGATTTACAAAAACATAATATTTCCAGGAATGATGTTGTTGTAGGAATTGCTGCTTCGGGTACAACGCCCTATGTGATTGGTGGATTGAATGACGCCAAGGCCAACGGTTTACTTACAGGGGGTATTACCAATAACCCTGGATCACCACTTGCATTGGTTGCTGATATTCCTATAGAGGTTAATGTTGGCCCCGAGTTTGTTACGGGTAGTACGCGTATGAAAAGTGGTACTTCCCAAAAACTGGTACTTAATATGATCTCTACGGCATTGATGATAAGGATAGGTAGAGTAAAAGGAAACAAGATGGTAAATATGCAATTAAGTAATACTAAGCTTTTAGACCGGGGTACCCGATACCTTGTTGAAGGATTGGGAGTAGATTATACTAAAGCTGAAAAATTGCTTAAGAAATACGGATCGGTAAAAAAAGCTTTAGAAGCTGAAAACAAATAATACGGTTATTATTTCGTAACGGCTTGCACTTCTTCCAAAGTGACCATCTGGTCGGAGGAATTTCCCCAAGAATTCAGAATATAGTTCATTACATCGGCAATTTCCTCATCTTCCAGACCCAATTGATCCATGATATTGTTATAAACAATGCCATTTACAGTAAGTTCACCTTGTTGACCATACTTTATCCCTTTAATACTGGCCTCCCGATTGTTCATCAAATAATCTGATTTGGCCAAAGGCGGAAACGTATAGGGAACTCCCTCACCATTGCCCATATGACAGGTAACACAGAAGTCGGCATATATTTCAGCACCTCTCTGTATGCTCTCTTCTAGTTTAGGTTCTTGATGCAAAAGGATTGACGCGCCAATAATGGCTGCGATATAAAAAAATAGTATCATCTTCATTGGGGTTAATCCTTAGGCACCAATTTGTAGATGCCCTTTCCCTCAATAGCCACATAGATTAGGCCATCAGTTCCTTGTCTTACATTTCTGACCCGACCTAAATCGCCCATTAGTTTTTCGCGGTTTGTTACTTTGCTTCCTTGCAAAGTGAGCCTTTCCAAGTATTGAAAAGCCAAAGAGCCCACAAGTAGACTTCCCTTCCAACCTTTATATTTATCTGAAGTTACAAAAGCCATTCCACTTGGTGCAATTGAAGGAACCCAGTAATGAATGGGTTGGTTCATACCTTCCATCTCGGTTTTATCGGTAATTGGTGTGCCACTATAGTTAATTCCATAGGTAATCAATGGCCATCCATAGTTTGCACCTTTTTCAACAATATTTATCTCGTCACCACCTTTGGGTCCGTGTTCATGGTCCCAAATTCTACCGGTTTCAGGATGCTTGGTCAATCCTTGAGGATTTCTATGTCCGTAGCTGTATATGGCAGTCTTGGCACCTGCGGTACTCACAAAAGGATTATCTTCAGGTATTCTTCCGTCGTCAAATAATCTATATATTTTGCCACCATCTCTGGTCAAGTCCTGCGGATTAACGTCTCGTGCCCCTCGCTCTCCAATTGAAAAATAAAGGTACCCCTCGTCGTCAAACACAATCCTTGACCCAAAGTGTTGTCCTTTGGTGGTATTGGGTGTTGCTTTATATAATACCTCAATATCCTGTAATGAATTGTCCTGTAATCTAGCACGGGTGATTACCGTATGTCCACCTTTTTCACTTCCCTCCTCAGAAGCGTAAGAAAAATAAACCCACCCGTTATCTGAATAATTAGGGTGCAAAACTACATCCATAAGGCCTCCTTGTCCTCTTGCATAAATACTTGGTACATTCGAAATCGCTATTTTTTCACCATTTTTGAAATGAATCAATTCTCCAGATTTTTCAGTCACCAACATACTACCATCAGGTAAGAATGTCATACCCCATGGAATCTGTAGCTCATCGATTAAAAGCTCTGCTGTAAAAGGAATATTTGAGGGGGTACCAACCTCATTTTCAGCATCCTGAGCGCAAGAAAAATTGAGCGTTACAACGATTAAATATATATATACAATACTTTTTTTCATAATTCAACGTTAAATTTTAATAATAATAGGACAGCCGATAAGGCCCAAAGATAAATAGTAAATATAAGTTTAAATAATTACACTAAAGAATATACTTAAATCCCCAATTCAAGCATATTCTTACCAAAACTGACTTAACCTATGCTCCCAAAAAGCCCACGGCATATATTGTATGCTATATTTTTGGTTTTACTATCAGTAGTTTGTACTTCGGCCATTGCCAATACTGACTATGCTGTGCTGACTGGGATGGTTTCAGCTATAAAGCACACAGTCTCGACAGAAGATTCGGGTTCCAAGTCCGATTTCCCAAGAATACCTATTGTAGCAACGCATAACAGTGAATTAAGTCCGGGAACCGTAACTGCCCCGATGTTTGTGACTATCATTCAAGGAGCAGACGCAGAGGTAGGTTGTCCTAATGATGGTAGCACCGTTGCCAGATTCAACCTTTGTGGGGATTCTGATGACAGGACCATATCCCTAACTGGAGGTCCGCACGGATCCGTTTCATGGGAAGTCTTAGGAGGTTCTTGTGCTCCTGATATAAACGAAGATTGTCCTGATACCACTAACTCCTGTTATACACAAGTAAGCACTTCTCAAAATTTCACAATAGATGCAAGCACTATACCTGCGACGACGGGTTCGGAATACCGGGTTCGGGTAAATGGGGCAGGACCATATTATTACTTTAAAGTTAAGAAAAGTACGATTACACAAACCTATGTAAAACAAGACTTCATTTGTGGGGTACCTGGGAGAATACAAATTACGAATCTTTCCAGTGCTTATGAATTCAGTATTGACAATGGCAGTGGTTTTGGCCCTTGGCAAGGCCCTATTTTTAACAATTTAAATCCTGGTACTTACACAGTCAAGGCACGTTTACAGAATACCGCGAATACATGTGAATACCCTTACGAGCCTATTACTATTAACCAATTGGACATCGACATCGATGTTACATTTACTGATGCACAATGTAGTGGAGACATTGGTACGATTACGGTTGCTGCGAATAACGTTCCAGGCCCATACAAGTATACACTTCTTGATAGCAGCGGTGTGGCCCAAGAATTTACGGCATTTATTCCTGATAATCCATATACTTTCGCGGCGGTGGGTTTTGGTACTTATATTGTCCAGGTAGAAACCCAACAATGTACTGGTGATCCTTTAAATGGAATAGATCCCCCGAGACAGAACTTGGATACAAGTGATAATCCCATAGTTATTGGAAATGGTCTTTCCGCTCTTGACGCATCTACGGAAGTACATAGTAGTTTTGGTTGTTCTACCATAACGGATGTAGCTATAACCGTCAATACTTCTGGAGGGTCGGCACCATATACATTTACTGTCAATGGTGGCTCGTCACAGCCCTCCTATACAGGAACTACAACATATACGGTTACAAGCGCTGGCACGTATGATTTTTTGATTACCGATAGTAATGGATGTACGATTACGGCTTCTTCTAATGTTGAGGATTTACTTCCTCCCGACGTAACTGCAAATGGCATTGATGGAACCTGTTCCAATGGTGGAGCCAAGATAAATTTTAATATAGTCGATGCACGAGGATATAATTTGTCTTACAGGGTAAATGCCATTGATCCTTGGGAAACCACTCCTCAAATATCGGTTCCCGCGGGCACCTATAACAACATAGAAATACGGTATCAGCAAGGTGGATTTGAATGTACATTGGTTTTGCCACCTGTAACTGTTACCAATGTAGGGGCTATTACCGGAACTGCAACTAAAATTGCAGACAGAGCTTGCGATGGTATTGGGGGTATAAACGGGGGGCAAATAGATTTTGTGGGACCATTTTCTGGCGGATCTGGAAGCGGATATGTCTTTAGTATTGATGGACTTAATTTTTCGGCTACTACTTCCTATTCCAATTTATCTCCGGGGACCTATACTCCAATGATTGAGGACGGTGGAGGGTGTCGTTTGGAATTGACACCCATTACTATATTGGATGTAGATCCACCAACCGATTTGGATTTTGCACAAAGTAATATTAACTGCTCTCTAGGTACCTCGGATGTTCAATTGACTCCTACAAGTAATGCGGGCATTGTTAATTATTCTATTATTAGCCCTGTGGCCATTAATAATGGCGGGAGTGATATGTTTGTTGGATTGAATACGAATACATCGTATATATTCCAAATTACCGATGCCAATAATTGTACGTATACAGAGGCATTCACGCCTGCCCAAATTAGCTCTATTAGAGCCATGGTTAAATCGGGAGGCGATTTAAAAGTTTGTACGAGCGCAACGGACGGTTTTGGAACATTTTTAATCGACGGTTTTGCGAACAATTACACATATGATATCAATGGTGGATTATATACTGGTGGTCCACAAAATAATCTTGAGGTAGTCTTACCACCTTCTGGTGCTGGCACATACACGATTACCGTAACAGATACCGATACAGGTTGTACGGATACAACTTCATTTACAATTCAAGAGCCACCAACACCTTTGACACTTACTGGTAATGTAACTGCTATGACTTGCGATAATGGCAATTTAGGGCGTATTGAGGCCAATGCCTCAGGGGGTTGGGGAACAAACAGATATACGCTGGTTTATCCTGGTGGTGGGACTACTGTTGGCCCCAAATCGGGAAGAACTTTTGGAAATCTTTCATTAGCGGGACTGTATACCTTATCTGTAGAAGATGCTGAGGGTTGTACGGCAACTTACGATTTCACTTTAACTCCTTTGAGTGCGCCAACAATAAGCTTGGATGCACCATCATCTGATTTTTGTTATGTACCAGGGACCGGAGCAACGCTGGCGGTTACTTCGACAGCCGGTACCGCACCTTTGGCAAGTCATCAGTATCGTATCAATGGAGGGGTTTTACAGGCAAGCCCTGTGTTTACTGGTTTGGCTCCTGGAAATTATGTTATTGAGGTGGAAGACGGTAACTCTTGCAGTGATTCATTGAATGTTACCGTAAATCCGCAATTACGGGTGTACACTAATATTGTAACAGAAATACCTTGTGGAGGGGCACCAGGTCAAATTAGGGTTATTGTAGCTGGGGGATATACTTCCGGTGCGGGTCCCAAACAATATGAAGTAAGTTCTGATAGTGGCGCTACTTTTTCAGCTCCCGTTCCATTAACTTCAACCAATTTCTTATATGACACAACAACACCTGGAGATTATGTTTTTAGAGTTGTTGATAATGAGGGGTGTACTGCTGATTCAAGCCCTGTTACTTTAGACCCTCCAGTTTCGATTGACCCTGCTACCGTTGCTATTGTTCCAGCAAGCTGTGGTCAAATTGATAATGGAATCATAACAATTACCGCTGATGCATTAAGTGGGGTGGCCCCTTATGAAATAAGTTTTGATGGAGGTCTCTTCACTTCGCAAACTGTGTACTCTAACTTAAATGCAGGACAGACTTATAATTATTTGGTTCGAGATGCGAGAGGATGCGAGACATTAGCGGCCACAGCAACTATACCCTTGGATGTAACTCCAGCTCCAGATGCGGCCGTTTCCGAGGTTGTGGCAACCTGTAGTTCTGGTGTGGTGGAAGGAGCGATTCAAGTTACCAGTGTTGCGGGTGGTACAGCAGATTTTACGTATATTTTGCAAGATCAATTCGGGACCGAACTTTCACGAATAGGACCAACATCAAGTACGGCAGAAACTTTTTCCAACCTGATTCCTGGTATTTATACGGTGGTCACGGTAGATGCCTTTGGATGTAGGGATGAAGATATAATCACAGTGACCCAAACCACGGTAACTGTAGTTCCGGACCCTGTGGTCCCTGTATGTAACATAGCCGGCTTCAGTAATACCGTTGAAATATTTGGAGGGACAGGCCCATTTTTAATTCGATTGGAGAACGATCCAAATCCGCCCGTATCGCCGAACATTCCTCCAAGAAGACATACATTCTCAGGGCTGCAATATGGAGTCACCTACACTGTTGAAGTGACCGATACGGCTACTGGTTGCATTTATTTACATGAAATTGCTCCGGTAGATGGTCCAGGATTGGATGTGGCGGCTACGTCCACACCAGGGTTCTGCGATATAAATCGAAATGGAGAAATAACCTATACCATTTCCGGGTTTACCGTTGGGGATAATATACAAGTTGAAATTTTGAACAATGATGATGGATCTCGTTCGGTTATTGAGACAGTTACCCCGGGTGCAGATCCCTACGCCAATACATATTTGACTCTGCCAGGTGACTATCAAATAATAGTAACCAATCTTACAGATACGTGTACAGATGCTACTGGGGTCATAATTGATCAGAACTTACCTTCAATTGATATTTTGAACTTAATTCCAGCCAATTGTAATGCAAATGGTTCGATAACAGTTCAAGGGAATGGAGGTGCAGGTGGGCCCTATACATTTGCATTCATGGCCTCAGGAGTAGCCCCAACACCTGGTGATTTCGGAACAGATACTACCTTTTTTGGAGCTCCGGGAAACTATGACGTCTATATACAGGACATTAGTGGATGTACTTCATTTGCTAATGCTGAGATTATTCCATTGGACCCACCATTACCAATTCCCGGAATTGTAGTGGATAACCAATGTGATGTTTCAGCGCCTTTCTTTGATATTACCGTAAGTATGCCTGCATTTGTGGATACTCCTAGATTCACTTTGGGTGGGGTTACCTTAACCACAAATCCAGCTACATTTCAAGTAAGCAGTCCGGGCAGTTATACTGTGGATGTTGTAGATGCCGATGGTTGTACAAGCCAAGGAACAGCGACGGTATACGACTTTTTATCAGCTTCTGGAGGTTTTACGACCGAATCAACGTGTAATAGTACTGATGGTATCATCTCTATTTTTCCTAATGGAGGTAGTGGCGATTTTGATTTTGATCTGACCGGAAACGATTATTTGGGAGCACCAGTTGCAATTTCACAGACTAACAATCCTGTCTTTACGGGAATGAGTCCCGGAAGTTATCAAGTTTTAGTAACTGATAGACAGGTAACTGATGGTGTTAGTAATTGTACTTTCTTGGTCGATAATATTATTTTGGAGGCCGCTATAGTACCAGTGATTTTACCAACCACCCCGCAAGATGTTACCTGTAATGGTGATACAGACGGCAGCATTGACATTACATTGCAAGCCGGAACCGATGTGGATAGTCCAATAAGCTATCAACTGGTAGATTTTATAACAAGGGCACCAATTACGAATAACAATTCAGGATCATTTTCAGATTTAGCTCCTGGGCGTTATGAGGTGATTGTAACCTCTGCGCGAAATTGTCTCGCTTTATCTGGAGAATTACAGATTTTAGAGCCATCCCCATTTTCAATAACGGCAAGCGCACCTGATTTTGCATGTGAACCTGGTGCGAATCGTTATAGTTCAACCACGTTGACAGTTGGTATTGTTGATCCAGGAACTGTAGGAAGTGGATATCAATACAGCATCACAGGGTTCTCTAATTATCAATCTGCCAATACTTTTGAGATTGTTGACAATGGCTCACCTCAAAATATAACCGTTTACGCGATTGATGGCAATGGCTGTCAAACGATATTCAATTTACCGGTACTTAATCCACCTAGCGATATAGTTTCTACCATAATTCAGATAGATCCCTTGAACTGTAGGGATGATGAACGTGTTAGAATTGAAGTTGTGGGGACGAACGATTTTACGGTTACCACAGTTTCGGTGGCTCCGGTGGCACCTGTAACCAATACTCCAGGAAACAATTATGTAGATGTATTTTTGCCTACAACGGGTGATTATATTTTTGAAGTAACCGATAACACGGCAGGTTGCGCGTATCCTATGCCGGTACACACCGTTGTAGAACCCATTGATCCAGCCGTTGTCATAAGCGAGGCAAAAGCTATTATGTGCTTTGTTCCTGGAAATGATGGTGAGTTGTATATTGAAGTAACGGATTACACCGGAATTTACATCTATAATGTATTTAGCACTTCCGACCTTGGAAAAACTACGGTATTGGCAACGGGTACCCTAGATACGGCCAATAATCCAGAAACTATTACAGGTTTGACAGGAGGTAATTTCTTTGTGGAAGTTATTTCCTCCGACATACCTTTCTGTTCAGGGGATAGTAATTCTGCCACCATACGAACACCCAACGGTCCACTTCAAGTTGATGCTGTTGAAATTGGTAATACAGGATGTAACGATAATACAGGTAAAATTGAAGCTACGGGACAAGGCGGTTGGGATGGATCAGCTTATGAATATAGATTATTGAGAAGTGCCGACGGGGGTGTAACTTATCCAATGGAAGTAATCGCCTTCTCGAACAACAGTGAATATGAAAACTTACCTAGCGGGGATTATCAGGTTGAAATTAGAGATATAGAAGGTTGTTCAGATACTTTTGAAATCAATTTACCACCAGTACTGCAGATTGATGCTGGCATTCGTGAACCGCAAGGTTTGCAATGTCCTGGTGGCAATAATGCCGTATTGGAAGCCTACGACCCAACAAGTGGGGATGCCATAACGGCAATTGCCGGTGCGACAGGTGGTTATCCCGGTGCTGGTTACAATTACAGGTTACTGTATTTGAATGGCAATGACAATACGGATATCGCTTCAATAAGCGGACTTCAAAATTCCCCGACCTTTATTGGTGCAAGCGGTGGATTTATAAGTGTGGGCTGGTATGCCATTGAAGTTTCCTCTAGTTTTGATTGTTTGTTTGTTACTGCGCCTTATTATGTAGATCCGCCACCACCAGTAGAACCAAGATTGGTACAAACCCGGGTGCCCGGATGTGGTGGAATGGGTGAAATTCGCTTGACCATTGAAAACCCCGACCCTTCATTCACTTATGAATACCTAAGGGTTGAAAATGGAGTAACGATAGGTTCATATACCGATATGGTAGGTACTACGGAATTGTTTCCTGGAGTTGCAGGCATTACATATCAGTTTGATGTGAGAAAGAAAAATATTTCGAACACCTGTGAAGCTATAAGATCCAATGGTATAACCATGACTGATGCCACTGGGATTACCTTGCTTCCTAATCAACCAGATGACATTTCTTGTGCCTCTGAACTAGATGGACGAATTGAATCTTTTATCAATGGTGGAGTGGGCAACAATTTATTCTATTTATATGCAGGTGACCCAGTGGATGCATTTAGTCCAGTTGCTTCTGCAACCCTACTAAGAATACCACAAGACCATGGTACTTTTGAAGGACTGCCCGAAGGTGCCACCTATTACATCGCGGTGACCAGTGGGACCTCATGTAGTGACATTGCGGGACCCTTTGAAATAATACGCCCTGAACCTATAGTATTCAATGCAACCTCTGGAACTGTAGGTTGTAGTGGTGAGGAAGATGGAACAATTTCTGTGGAAGTTTTAAGTGGCGGTGTTGGTTTGGTACAATTTGCAATTGAGCCAAACTTTAATGAATTCTTTAGTGATCCATTGACACCTGGGGTTTATACTTTCGAAGATCTAGCAGCTGGAAGCTACGAGATATTGATCCAAGATGAAAATGGCTGTTTTGAAAAAGACGTTTTAACAGTGACCGAGCCTGACGAGGTAACCATTTCAAATGTAACAACCACCCCGGAGACTTGTATTGGATTTGCGGATGGTACGGCACAATTGATTGTAACCGGCGGGACACCATTTATTGATTCGGTCACTTCGGTACCTTATTACGAAACAATGTTAATCGGACCCAATTCGGACGGTAGTGAGGTTTTTGTTAGGAATGATAATCTATATTTTGACAATTTGATAGGAGGGGAGACCTATATCGTATTTATCCAAGATGCTAATTTGTGTGGAATAGATGCTTTGATTCCCATTGAAATCGGAGTGGATCTTACCGCTGCGGCACCTGTGGAATATGGTTGCGATGGTATTTTTCCAAATAGTACCGTTAATATTGAAATGCAGGATACCAGTTTGTTGGCCAGATTAATGTTCGCCCTTGATGTGGATGATATCAATGTAGCAGATACTCAGACTGTATGGGGTGATTTATCCCCAGGGGACCATACGGTCTATATTTATCATGAAAATGGATGTACAAACGCTGTGAACTTCACAATAGATGCTTATAATCCATTAACCTTGACCGCCATAAAAACAGGCCCTAATGAGCTTACAGCAACGTCTGCAGGAGGTTTTGGGGGGTATGAGTACTTTTTCCAAGGGGAGTCTTATGGTAGTGAAAATATATATACAACCAATGAGAGTACCACAGTTACGGTTAGGGTGGTGGATCAAAATGGTTGTGTTGCAGAGGTAACAGTTCCATTTGAATTTACTGGGATGTTGGAAATTCCAAATTTCTTTACGCCAGATGGAGATAATTTAAATGATGTTTGGTCACTCAAGAACAGAGACTTTTTCCCAAATATTGAAGTGAAAATATATGATCGCTATGGTAGGGTGGTCGCGATCTTGGATCAAGTATCCACTTGGGACGGTAATTACGATGGTAGCCCTGTGCCGACAGGGGATTATTGGTATGTGGTCAATGCCAACGATAAAAGTGAAATTAGGTACGTAGGTCATTTCACCCTCTACAGATAACGAATATTCCAAAAAATGAATAAAAGGACCGATACGGGTAGTATCGGTCCTTTTATATTAGAACAATTTGTAATTATCCGTGTTTCTTTTAATAAAATAATGACATGGGGTTGGATTGAGATTTTATAAATTACAGAAGAAAAATACTATCTTAACAGAATGAAGTTTTTTGGACTTTTTGGTACAATTATTTTATTACTGCAAGGTTGCTCAGCCCAATCTGGGATACAATTAATAGACGCCGAAATGGAAACCGTCGTTTCTGAAACACTGAGCTATTACCTTTATTACCCCGAAGATTATCACTCCACGGAAAAGGAGAAGTTTCCCTTATTGCTGTTTTTGCATGGGGGGGGTGAATCAGGGGACAGCCTAAAGACTTTAAAATCAAATGGCCCACCAAAATTGATTGCTGAAGGCAAACAGTTCCCATTTTTAATACTGGCACCACAAAATCCTTATAAAAAGAAATGGTGGAACACAAGGGCAGTAGCCCAGTTGTTAGATACAATAGTCGCCAATAATCGGGTGGATCAGAATAGAATATACCTAACGGGATTAAGTCGGGGAGGCGGTGCCGCCTGGGAAATGGCGGTGCAATACCCAGATAAGTTTGCGGCTATGGCAGTGGTATGCGGAATGGCTCCTGTACCCTATGCGTCGTGGATAAGCAGAGAAATGCCCATTTGGGTATTTCATGGAGATAAGGATAAATCAATACCTATATCAGAATCCCAAGAAATGGTTAAAAGGTTAAAAAATATGGGGTACGATGTCAAATTTACTGTTTATGAAGGGGTTGGGCATAATTCATGGGTACAGGCCTATAGCACCGAAGAACTGTATTCCTGGTTTGTTCGGCAAAAGAAATACAAATAATAGTAACATAGATAATAAAAAACACATGAATACATTGAAAGGATTGGTGTTAATATTTGTGAGTCTCTTACTTTTTAGTAATAGTGACCCGATTATAGATTCAGATACGGACAAAGAGAACCCTCTATCAGTGGCTAAAAAGAAAAAGCCAAGAAACATTATTTTTATTTTAACCGATGACCACCGTTATGATTATATGGGCTTTACGGGAAAAGTCCCGTGGCTCAAAACCCCAAATATGGATAAATTGGCACAAGAAGGAGCTTATTTGCCCAATACCTTTGTGACAACTTCACTTTGTTCCCCCAGCCGGGCTTCTATATTAACAGGCCAGTTTTCTCATTCTCATACTATTGTGGATAACCAAGCCCCCAATCCAGGAAACCTCACTTATTTTCCGCAGTATTTACAAAAAGCAGGTTATCAGACCGGATTTTTTGGAAAGTGGCATATGGGTAGTCACCATGATGGGCCTAGACCTGGATTTTCGCATTGGGAAAGCTTCCGTGGTCAAGGGGTATATTACAACCCTACCCTGAACATCAATGGAAAACACGTTACTTACAAGGATTCCACTTATATAACGGATTTATTGACCGAACATACTATTGATTGGTTGAAAAATAGAGATAAAAGCAAGCCCTTCTTCGCCTATCTATCCCACAAGGCTGTCCATGCAGGATTTAAACCGGCCCGTCGCCATAAGGGAAAGTATAAGGGCAAGCGTATTGCTTTACCGGCAACTTATGATCAGACTAAAACTGGAAAGTACCGCGATTTGAAATGGCCTCAATGGGTAGCGGATCAACGTATCAGTTGGCACGGAGTGGATTATATGTACCACGATAATCGTGATATTCATGAAATGGTGGTTGATTACTGTGAGACTCTTTTAGGAGTAGATGAAAGTGTAGGAGCAGTAATGGATTATTTAAAAGAAGAAGGTTTGGACGAATCTACACTGGTGATTTATATGGGCGACAATGGCTTTAGTTGGGGCGAACATGGCCTGATTGACAAGCGCCATTTTTATGAGGAGTCAGTAAAAGTTCCTTTGCTGGTTCGATGCCCTGAACTTTTTGAAGGGGGCAAAACCCCGACTCAAATGGTTCAAAATATTGATATAGCACCGACCATTTTGGCCGAAGCAGGAATAAAACAACCACAAGATATGCCGGGCATATCCTTTATTCCGGTACTTACGGGTGATAAAAATGCTAAAGTGCGCAAAGAAGTTTTCTATGAGTATTATTGGGAATATGATTTCCCCATGACGCCAACGGTTTTTGGTATGCGCACGGATAAATACAAATACATTAAATACCATGGTATATGGGACCGCAATGAACTATATGATTTGCAAAACGATCCCGAAGAAATGTATAACCTTATAGCAGACCCTGATAAACAGGAGATAGCCAAATCAATGTCGGCAGCCGTTTATGATTGGATGCAAGAAACCAACGGCATGAATATTCCTCTTAAAAGAACGGTTAAATATCGTTTTGGGGATTTCAAACACCCAAACGAACATTGATTATATTTTTAGAAGCAAAAAATGATTAAAAACTATAAAATTTCAATATGAAATCAGCCAATATATTTCTATTCATTTTGATCGGGCTACAATGCCAATTTGCTGCGGCCAAAGTGGTATTGCCACATATTTTTACGGATAACATGGTACTACAACGAAACTCTGAAGTATCACTATGGGGGTGGGCACATCCCAGTGAAGAAATAACTGTTGTTACCCAATGGAACAATAAAGAATATAAGGTGAAGACCAAAAATACGGCAAAATGGCACTTAAAAATTGATACGCCAGAAGCAGGTGGCCCTTACACAATCCAAATTAAAGGAACTTCTAATGAGCTTGTGTTGCAAAATGTACTTATTGGGGAGGTATGGCTGTGCTCTGGACAGTCTAACATGGAATGGAGTGCCAATAGTGGTATCGATAATGCTGCACAAGAAATAAAAGCAGCCAATTTTCCTAATATTCGATTTTTTAGTGTTGACAAAAGAACTGCCAATGCGATTCAGGATGATTTGACCGGAAGTTGGGAGGTATGTACACCTGAAAGTATGCAGAATTTTAGTGCTATAGCCTATTTTTTTGCGCGAAGGTTACAGGGAGAGATGAACATACCTATTGGCCTTATAGATTCATCTTGGGGCGGCACCGCTGCCGAAGTATGGACTCCAGCGGATGTTTTTGAAGATAAAGTACGTTTACTCGAGGCTTCTAAAAATATAAGATCAACTGATTGGTGGCCTGGAGAATCTACAGTCCTTTATAATGCAATGATTGCGCCAATAACTTCTTTTAAAATAGGCGGGGTTCTGTGGTATCAAGGAGAATCGAATACGGCCAATGCAGAAGTATATGAAGAGTTGTTTGGCAGCATGATCCAAGCTTGGAGGGAACAATGGAGTTACAATTTTCCGTTTTATTTTGTACAAATTGCCCCTTTTAATTACAAGGATGCGCCGCAAAAAGGAGTATTGGTAAGGGATGCGCAAAGAAGAACATTGAAAATCTCCCAGACAGCTATGGTGGTGGTAAGTGATATTTGCACAGTGGATGATATACATCCCCAAAATAAGCAGGATGTAGGACTGCGTTTGGCTAATATTGCCTTAAAAGAACATTACAAAGTCGGGAATATAGGAGTAGTACATGGACCTCTTTTTAGGGAATTAAAACTCAAAGGAAAAAAAATTGAAGTGAGTTTTGACCATTCCCAAGGATTACATGGAAAAACTAAAAAAATAGCCCATTTTGAAATAGCTGGCGACGATTTTGTGTTTTACCCCGCAAAGGCTATTATCAGGGATGAAAAGATAATCGTTTCTTCCAAAGATGTGCCCCTACCCAAACATGTGCGATATGCATGGGGAAATACGATTTTAGCCAATTTGTTTAATGAGGTAGGATTACCGACTTCTAGCTTTAATAGCCAGTGATTTTTATGGTGGGTTTAGAAGATGTGTTCAATTTTGAATATCTGTATTCAGTTTTGATTGAAGATTAAAATATGTTTTATGGCCAAGTCTGTTTAAACCTAGTTCAATTAATAATCAAGATAATATTTTTATCTAAGTTGCTTAAAATCAATTATTTGTTATTTCGACGTAGCGAAGTATAGTTAACGAAAAATATCAACAGAATGGGATTCCTCCTCATTCTTCGTTCGGAATGACAATTTTTTCATAGAAACAAACATAAGGCATTGATCTTAGTACATGGAAAAAATCAGTTAGATTTATTAAATGTCCGGTAAACCTTTTCCTTAAGCCTTTTAACAAAATGACTTCTCAACTGCGCTCGAAATGACAGTTTCTTAAAACATTAAAATTTTGTTATACGATAACAATGCTTGTCATGTACTGAACGTATAGATATACAAATATATATTAAAACTTAGGTTATGATTAATTTGTGGCTAGAGTTTTTTGGATTATAAATCAACCTCCATTTGGAAAGAGCATGATTTTTTTTTGGGAATACCCCAACCACAATTTTTTCGATTGTTCCTGTTTGGAAAGTCAAGTCCAATTTATAACCCATGGCATATCTTCAATTTAATCTTAAAAAATCAGAATACGAGTAGGGGAGTTTTTACTTATAAAGAATAAGCCAAAAATTTTGAATTTTCAGCGAGAGTGGTTTTGTTCAGTGCCCACTAGACCTGCCCAAGTAGTCAGCATTGGTGGCAAAGGAGTGGACAGACAGTATGGTAATGCAAAAAGGGCTGCCCAACTTAGGCAGCCCTTTATAAAGTTTAATACTAAACTGTATTAGTATCCTGGATTCTGTGATAGTATATCAGAACCTTGAATATCTATTTGAGTTTGAGGTATTGGGAAAACCTCATTCTTGCCACTTGTGAAGCTAGCACCACCAAATTTGGTTACCAAATACTGAGACTCATATGCCAAATAAGCATTTAATGTCTCAGCAGCAACACCCCATCGTACCAAGTCGAAGAAACGATGTCCTTCTCCTGACAACTCTAATTGACGCTCAAAACGAACTGCGGTCGTAGCAGAAGCTTTATCAGCGAATTGCGCTGCCGTATATTCTGAAATCACATAGTTGGCTGCGTTGGTTACACCATCGGCTTCTTTAACCCAGTGTTCCGACAAAGCCGCTCTGGCCCTAACCATATTGGTGTATTCCATGGCTTTAGTTAAAGAACCAGCTTCTATTTCAGCTTCAGCTGCCATTAATAATACATCGGCGTATCTAATAATCGTATAGTTCATTAGGGAATAACCACGGGTCCAAGAACTACCGTCAGTAAGTGAATTCTCTTGAGACTTGTAATAGATGTATTTTTTAGGCGAATAAGGACCGGCATATGGAAAGCTACGAATCCAAGCAGAACCTGGATGGTCGATCCAATCCAAGTAAGGAATACCCATTCTACCAATAGAATGATCAATACGCGGATCTAAATTACCGGTATCCTCAACAAACGAAGCCTCATCATTTCCGTCTACCACTACATGCTTAAAGTTGTTAGCAACTTCATTGGCGGCATCATTGTAAGAACCATCCAATAGGGGTAAACCACCTGCATCTGTACGGAATGCATTCCCCAAGGCTATACTTGGCTGGAAGAATCCACAACAGTTACCAGGACCGTCAGGACCCGTATTGTAGGGGTAGTTCAAATCATCAAAGTAGTTGGCATTTTGCGTGCTACCTGTGTTATTGGCAGCTTCAACATCCATTACAGCTTCTGCATGCTGGTCGTTGGCTGCATTGTAAATTTGAGAATAGTCATCTAAAAGTGCATATTTGTCACCACTAGGGGTTACGCCATTGGCAATAACATCATCAAAGGAAGCCTTAGCCGCCGCAAATTTACCTTGGAACAATTGTGCTTTTGCCAAATAAGCTTTTGCTGCCCATTTGTTATTACGACCAGCATCAGTTGTTGCAGGAAGGTTGTCAAAAGCAAATTGAAAATCGGATTCTATTAGACCCCATAAATCGGGAGTGTTCGGGACAGTTGGAATATCAGCAGCCTCAACAGTTTCGTCAATAAGTGGAACACTATTAAAGTGCTTTTTCAAATCAAAGTAAAAATGACCTCGTAACATACGCGCTTCGCCAGCCATTTGAGCTGCATCGGCGGCAGAAACATCGGTTGCAAGGGCTAAAGCCCTAAGTACCGAATTGGCCCTACTTACGCCTTCAAAACGGCCTCTCCATAGATTATTGAGATCTCCACTTGTAGGATCTTGTTCATACCGTTGAAAGGGGTTGATGGCTGAATAATCGCCCGCATCCGTTCCTTTATTAGCCTCACCACCCATAATAGATCCAGTAATCCAATGGTTGGGTCCTTCAAAGCGGTTACCGAATACACCGTTCAATGCTGAGTAGGCGCCTACTAATAGGCCATCAATACCAGCTTTAGTACCTACCTGGGCATCCGCTAGAGATCCTGTAGGCAGAACCTCCAGGAATTCATCACTACATGACACACCAATCATTAGGAATGCTCCCATGATTACGGTCATCTTTTTAAAATTAATCATTGTTTTCATAGTTATTTTTGTTTTAAAGGTATAAAAAGATTATACATTATATGTCTTTTAAAAGTTAACAAAATTACAGACCCAACTCTAGACTGAATAAATAGCTAGGAGAAACAGGGTAGTTACCAACGTCAATACCAAAGTCGGTATCTGCACCACCACCAACTCCTGGATCTAAACCACTATAGTTGGTCATTGTCCAAATATTGTTGGCCGAAACTCCAATTTTAAGTTTGCTTAAGCCCATTTTTTCAACTAAATCGGCATCAAAGCTGTAGTTAAAGGCAAGGCGTTGTAATCTTAAATAATCCCCTTTTTCAACATACCATGAATTTCCGGCTCCATTTGTACTTAAGTTAGATGCACTTTCCCAAATCGGGGCGGCTGCGTCGTTACCTAATGCTGGGGTCCATGAGTTTTTGGCATTTACACCTTTGGCCGACCCTTCGAACGAACCAAAAAAGTCTGTAAACCACTTGGATTGGTTGAAAACCTCATTACCTACAGATGCAAACCAATAGGTCTCGAACTCTAGGTTCTTATACCTAAGGTTAAAAGTTGCACCACCCGTATAATCTGGAACGGCACTTCCCAAGAAAGTTCTATCATCAGGAGTAATGGCACCATCACCATTAACGTCTTCATACCTAAAGCGGCCTAAACCTTTACCATCCTGGGCAGGAGAACTATCTACTTCAGCTTGACTATTGAAGTATCCTAGCACCTTATACCCAAAGAAGGAAGATAAAGAATGTCCTACAGCATTTCTAGTAGCTTGGATGCCTCTATAGCTCCTGCCATCAAAGAATTCTATGCCTGGAGCCAATTCAGTAATTTCGTTTTTTAGAAAAGAATTATTCAATGTTACCTCAAAAGAAAGATCTTCGGTAAAATTACCTCTACCTACTATTTGAAAATCAATCCCCGAATTGGACATACTGGCAATATTCACAGAAGGTGCTGAGGCGAAGTTCCCTGTAACACCAGCCAATGGTACTTGATATAAAAGATCTTCAGTATCTTTTTTCCACCAGTCAAGGATAATCTCCAATTTATCGTTGAAAAACCCTGCATCAAAACCAATATTGGTCGTGGTACTGGTTTCCCATTTTGCATCTGGGTTGCCAATACGACTTTGTGCAAAGCCTGTATCTGCACCACTGTTTTGACCATTGATCGGGTAGATGGTTCTACCTAAGTTTTGGGCATATAAAGAATATTGGTTATTAGGATCCACGTTGTTGGAGTTACCCATTTGACCCCAACCGCCACGGATTTTTAAATCTGAGATAAGATCTTGATCTTGCATAAAAGGTTCGGATATGATCCTCCATGCACCAGAAATCGCTGGGAATGTACCATATCTATTGTTGCCCCCAAAACGCGACGCACCGTCACGACGAATTACACCGGTTACATAGTATCTTTCATCAAAATTGTAATCTAATTTCCCAAAGGTCGAATAAAAATTAACCCCTTTGAACTGACCACTGTTCACTACTGGACTTTGAACAACACTTAAACTTTGATAGTCTAAATCTGTAGAGAAAGGGTTGATACCAGATCCACTGATAAACCTACCAGCACCCGTGTTCAGAGCTTCAATACCTGCCAAGGCCTTAATTTTGTGCTTGCCAAATAATTTTACATACGTTGCCGTATTGGTGAATGTCCAGTTAAAGAAGTATGAGCTACCTTCACTAAAGTTATCACTCGCTTGCGGTTCGGAATCCCCTAGATACCTGAATCCGTAATTTACAAAATGTGAATTGTTGTAAGAACCACCAATACTGGTACGAACTGTTAAACCATCCATTGGTTTTAACAATAGGTAGAAGTTGCCAAAACCTCCAACAGCATAACTTTGATCATCAGCATCATTAAGTTCAAGCGTTCGAACAGGGTTACGCGGGTTGTTGAACCCTCCGGCCCTCGTACTTGCATAACTTCCAAACTCATCCCTAACAGGAATAATGGTTGGCATACGATAGGCAGAAAGTATAACGGATTCATCATCCGCACCACTGATTCCACCACCACCACCAAATCCACCCTTAGTAGACCTATAGGTTACTTGAAAGTTCTCACCAATACTTAACCAAGGAGCCACATCCCATTCTGAATTGAATCTTGCTGTATATCTTGCAAATTCATTTTCCAAGAGAATACCCGATTGATTTTGGGCAGAAATGCCCATATAGAAACGACCACTTTCGTTACCCCCATCAAAACCTAAGGTTACCCTACTTACAGGTGCAATTCTTGTAACGGCATCATACCAGTTGGTTCCTTCCAAATTTGGTTTGATCAAGAAAACATTGGCAGGGTTAGCATCATAATTGGCTTGTATTTGTGCTAAATCAATTTCGCTGGCAGAAACTCCATTTTGGCCATCAGCATGCAGATAGTCAGGGAAAGTGGGAGTTGCGTTTGAGCCGTATTGTGGATGCGTATATTGAACAGCAACACCATTCGCAGCTGCATTATTCTCATAGGCCAAGTGTGTGTATTGTGCCATTTCCTGAGGATTCAACATTTGTGGTGCTCCACTTACATTGGGGTCCGCAACACCACCAGATACATTCAAGGTCATTCTTGTTTTACGTTTGTTTCTAGACCCTTGCTTGGTGGTATATACAATTACACCCGACGCAGCTCTTGCTCCATAAATGGAAGCAGCAGCAGCATCTTTCAAAACAGTAGTTGTCGCAATATCATCCGGGTTTAGGAAGTCTGTAGAAGCTACAGGAACCCCATCCACTATATATAAGGGTTCGTTACCCCCAAAGGCACCAAAACCACGTACACGTATTTGAGATGTTGTACCCGGCTGTCCATTGGACAATACGGTAACACCAGCTACTCTACCCATTAACTGCTGTTCAACGTTACCTGAAGGTATAGCAGCCAATTCTTCCGCCTTTACAATAGAGACGGCAGCGGTTGTTTCCCTTTTTGTTTCAACTGAATACCCCGTTACGATGACTTCGTCCAATGCAGCTGCATCTTCTTGAAGTGTGGCATTGATTACTGAATTGCCGTTAACAGCAATTTCTTGGGTCGTAAAACCAAGATAACTGAAAACTAAGACGGCATCATCATCAACATTTAACGTGTAGTTACCATCAAAATCAGTTTGGGTACCATTGGTGGTACCTCTAACAATAACGTTTGCTCCTGGAAGAGGAGTTCCGTCGCCATCTGTGACCATACCGGTTACTGTTGATTGGATTTCATTTTCCAATTCAACTTTGGCGAAATTTGTGTCTGGATTTGCCAGGGCCAATTGTGTCCCTAAACAAATCATCATCGATAAAAGCCCAATTCCAAAAGTAGAAATTTTACTTTTTGGCTTCATCGAATCATAATTGCATTTTTGATTCATAATCCTTGTTGTTTGTTAGTTTAAATTAATCTAGATTTTTAAGTTTTTCAACCTTTTAAGAAACTCAAAGTGTTAAAGAAACCTATAAGAAACGTTAATGATAGCAAAAATATATGAATTGAACATATATAATAGGTCATATTTTGTCTTTTTTTGATACAAAAATTAAACCGGCTACCTATTCGTTTTTTTTCTAAAATGCTGATAAATAATAAGTTAGGTCATAAAAAATCAATTTCGAATCATTTGAGATTGATATTGTTAAAAATACAAAAGAGCTGTAAATAGGGTTGATTATGGTCTATGCTACTCTATGCTATAACGTTATTGCTAAAAGAGAATTTAACAAACGGTGAGCTTTACAGGTTAAAATGACATTCGTGAAAGCAAGGGTTGCATATGAAGTACGACATATACTAATTACAGTTGATTTGAACCTAAATATCATATGGTTCAGTGGTCTTTATTTTAATGGAAGTTTTTCACAGAGCAGGGCAATATTCCTTTCATTTGAGGTTTTGGTAAAAAACAGATAATCTTCACCTCCATCTTTTATTTTTAACAACTTTCTGATGGTGGCAACACTTTCGGGAAAGTTTCTTGTCGCAATATTGGCTTTTTTAATGTTTAGTGATTTTAGCTCTTTCTTGCCATAATTGTAAACTCCGTTAATTTTGAACTTCCTTCCGGGAAAGTCAATCAACTTGGTTGAGGTATACAAATGAGAATGCTCATTCAGTTTATCCAAATTGAAGCGCTTTGAAATAAGCTTGAACGCCCCGGATTTTAATATGGCCGCATTGGGTTCGTAAAGGTATTTTAGGGGTGGGCCAATATTGGGAACTGTATCTCGTTCTTCTGACCATATAAAATTGAAGGATTCTTCCTCATTCGGTTTAATGTTTACGGTTCGAATCGTTATTCCCCTTTGTTCCTCCTTATTTAGCACCCAAAGTAATTCCTTTACCTCATCCTTGATGGCCACAATATAAATTTCTTTGACGCATTGAAGTTGTTCAATTCCCTTGGATAGATCCAAAAAGGGAGAGGTCTTTAATAGTATGTTGTTTGATTTCTCGAATAACGATTTAATGTTGACTACAATATTCGGAGTGCAATCCGATAAAAGAAAGACCTTTTCCTTGGCGTCATTTCGGCGTGAGGGATCCAAAAAAATCCAATCGTAAATCTGATTAGATTTTTTTAAATATTCAATACCATTTGTTGAAATGAGATCTATGTTTTCTACTCCTAAGACCTCAAAATTATGACCCGCTATTTGAGAAAGCTTTCCATCAATTTCGCAGTGGAACACTTGCTCAATTTTTTTACTGAAAAAATAACTGTCTATTCCCAACCCACCGGTAAGATCTATCAATGATTTTCCACTAACAATTCTAGCCTTAAATCCCGCAGCCATTTCTGAAGAACATTGTTCGATATTCAGCTTGTTGGGGTAATAAATATTTTTGGAACCGAACCAAGTTGGGAGTTTTTTTATACACTTTTTCTTGGCCTCGATTTGTTCTGCAAGCTCTTTGTTAGTGACCCTTGGAAAAGTGCTCTTTTTAAGAATGACTGACACGATGTCAGTATTTAAATTTTTTGATATAAAATTCTGTACACCAGTATTTAATATTTCTTTATTCAAAGTAAAACTATAAGTTTTTGGTCAATGATTTCACAATTTTATTTTCGGCCAAGAATTCCTTTAAAATTACCTTAATTGCCGTATACCCAGGTACTGCAATAATCATTCCTGTGATTCCAAAAAGCAACCCTCCAATGATGATAACTAGAAAAATTTCAAGGGGATGCGACTTAACGCTATTGGAAAAAATGTAAGGTTGCGAGAAAAAATTGTCGACCAATTGGCCAATAATGAAACCTATCATTACGTAGATGGTTTTTGGCAAGATTACAGTGCTAAAATCGGCCCCTAAATTGCCGGTCATTGTCAAGATTAGCATCAATATACCCCCTATGATCGGGCCAACATACGGGATCAAGTTCAAGAGGGCACAGAGAAAGGCAATGACAATGGCGTTTTCAATCCCAAAAGTGAATAATACAATGGAATAAATAATGAATAAAATCAAAATTTGGAGTACAAGTCCAATGAAGTATCTTGATAATAAATCCTTAATTGTATTGATCGATTTTTTAAGTCGACTTTCCTTATTATCTGGGACAAAAATAAGTAGACCTTCTTCAAACAATTTGCTGTCCTTTAAAAAGAAAAAAGCAATGAATAGCACAGAAAACAACCCAATACTTAGGCTTCCAAGAACGGCCACAAAGGAATTTAGAAAATTGGGGATAAAGCCAAAGTCAAGATTGGCTAAAATTTTTGAATCTTTAATTCCTTGTTCAATTTCTGAGGAACTTAAATCAAAATAATCGATTACCTGTGCGTATAGGTTTTCCACATTGGCCTGTAAAGCCTCAATGTTGAGCAATGAAAGGTTCTGTCCTTGGGAAACCAATAGAGGAATGAACAATGCAATTATACCAGTGACTATTCCTATAAGTAATATCATGGTGACGATTACGGCTAATGTATTATTGAATTTTAGTTTTCTCCTTAGAAACAAAACAATAGGCCTTCCAATAAGCGAAGCAACAGCAGCTATTGCCAAATATGCTAGTACAGATTGTATTTTATACAGGAAGATAAGCAAAAGTGCTATGCTTGCTAAGATGCCAATGGCTCTTAGTATTCCCTCTGATAAGGTTTTTGCGGTCATAACTTAGCGCTTAAAGACATATGAAATAATATTGGCTCCCATCTGCAGTGCCCTTTCCCTAACTTCCAAGGGGTCGTTGTGCACTGATGGATCTTCCCAGCCATCACCTAGATCAGACTCGTAAGTAAACAATAAAAGCAAACGTCCTTCGTGCACAATTCCAAATGCTTGGGGCCGCTTACCATCATGCTCATGAATTTTAGGCAACCCTTTTTCGAAAGTATAATCCTGTGAGAATATCGGGTGATCCGCACCCAACTCTTCCAATTCTAAATTGGGAAATACTTTAATGAGTTCTTTTCTTAGATAGGGTTCCATTCCAAAATTATCATCGATGTGCAAAAACCCCCCGGATACTAAATATGTTCTTAGATTCTCGGCTTCCTCTTGTGAAAATACTACATTTCCATGACCGGTCATATGCAAAAAGGGATACTGAAAAATACCGGTATCACCGACTTCAATCGTCCTTGGCTTATCTTTGATTTGAGTGTCGATGTTTGTATTGCAAAAACGAATGAGATTGGGAAGGGCAGTAGGGTTAGCATACCAATCACCTCCGCCATTATATTTTAAAATAGCAATTTCTTGGCTGGCTGCAAAATGCGCAAACCCTATGGTGAATATCAAAATCAGGAGTCTGTAGCGTCCCATTCTTTAAATATTTTTTAGCCGTTATTGATCATATTTACAGTGGTACAGGCCACTATGGCCGCCGTTTCTGTACGAAGACGATTTTGACCCAAAGAAACCGATAGAAACCCATTTTTATAGGCGGTTTCTATCTCATCCTTTGAAAAATCACCCTCGGGGCCAATAAGGATAGTAACATCCTTATCTGGGGCAACTCGTCTTTTCAATTCCGATTTTTCACCCTCATCACAATGTGCAATGAACAATAGGCCTTTATTGGGTTTATTGATAAATTCTTCATAGGTAATGGCTTCATTCAATTTGGGAAGATATGTCTGCAAAGATTGCTTCATGGCCGATTGCAGAACTTTTTCCATACGCTCGTGTTTTACTGTTTTACGTTCAGAACGGTCACATATGATCGGTGTTATCTCATGGACCCCGATTTCCGTGGCCTTTTCCAAGAACCATTCAAAACGGTCGTTGCTTTTTGTTGGAGCCACTACTAAATGAAACCAGTACATCTTTTTATTTTTTTTTGTGGTGGTCATAATTTGAGCCATACATTTCTTGCTATCGGCGTTGAGTATTTTGGCCTCGAACAAATAACCTTTTCCATTGGTGATCAATAGGGTGTCTTTTTCTTTTTTGCGCAATACCTTTATGATATGGCGGCTTTCTTCTGGACTAAAAACAAATTGCGAAGCGCTATTGTCTAAACGGGGGTTATAGAATAGTTGCATGAACGAATTTATATTATTTGATGTTCTGTGTCTTACTTTGGGCGTGCTCAATCCCTAGTTCTATCCAATTTTGAAGCTGTTCCTCAGTTTCAAACCCCTTGGGCGAAACATATATAAATTCTTTCATGGGCCTCTTGGTAAAATCCATTGGTCTTACTGCTTGCTGTTTAAGGATATCTTCCATTTTTTTGCCAATAACACGAACCATCAAATCGTTTTTTACAATTCCAACGGTCATTTTCCCTTTATACATAATTGCCAAACCCCCAAACATTCTCTTTTTTGAGATATGTTGGGTAATGCTGTTCGGAAATAGTTGTAGGGCAAAATCCAATCGTTGTTCCAGTTCTTCGTTGTACGCCATCCCCTTGATTATATTGCATAACGCGCTTTAGCGGATATATCCTGCTTGGAGAACATTTCCCCCTTATATTTATAATAACCCACAATACCTATCATAGCGGCATTATCGGTGCAATACTCAAATTTAGGAATATATGTAGACCATTTGTCGTTTTTCTCCGCATTTTTCAAAGCATTTCTAATTCCTGAATTAGCAGAAACACCTCCACCTATGGCTATTTGTTTTATATCAGTTTGTTTTACGGCCTTTTTTAACTTATCCATTAAAATTGCAACAATGGTATATTGTATAGACGCGCAGATATCGTTCAAATTCTTTTTAATAAAATCCGGGTCTTTTTGAGTCTCTCTTTGAATAAAATAAAGAATACTTGTTTTTAATCCGCTAAAACTAAAATTCAGATTATTTACCTTGGGTTTTGGAAAAGGAAATTTTTTAGGATTACCCAGTTGTGCATATGTATCGACCAATGGCCCTCCAGGATAGGGTAAACCTAGTATTTTTCCACTTTTATCATAGGCCTCACCAACGGCATCATCCAAAGTTTCACCAAGAATTTTCATGTCAAAGTAATCTTTGACCAAGATGATTTGGGTATGCCCACCGCTTATGGTTAGGGCCAAAAATGGAAAATCGGGTTTTGGACAATTCTCTTCTGAAATAAAATGTGCCAAAATATGAGCTTGCATATGGTTTACTTCTATCAAGGGGATGCTTAGACCAAGTGCCATTGACTTTGCAAATGATGTGCCAACCAAAAGAGAACCCATAAGTCCCGGTCCTCTAGTAAAAGCTATGGCTGATAATTGTTTTTTGTCGATATTTGCTTTCATCAAAGCTTGGTGCACAACGGGAACGATATTTTGTTGATGTGCCCTTGAGGCAAGTTCGGGTACAACACCCCCATATTCCTCATGAATTTTTTGAGTTGCAACAACGTTGCTTATGACTTTGTCATTGCATAAAACAGCGGCAGAAGTATCATCACAGGATGATTCTATGGCAAGAATATAAATTGTTTCTTTTTCCACAAGGTTTGGAATAAAAATTGGAGTACAAAGGTAAAACATAAAAGCCCTATCAAAAAACTAAGAAAAATACTGGTTAGAATACTCTTGGTGTTCCTGCTTATTGGTGTTTTGGGCACTATAATACTCTCGCTGCCCTTTGTACAGACCAGTTTTGCAAAATACGCTACAAAATCAATTAATGAAAAGTTCGGGACCAACATTAATATCGACAGATTGCGGATTTCCCTAATTTCCTGGAATACCTCCCTTGAGGGTATTTATATTGAGGATTATAAAAAGGATACGCTTTTTTTTATCGATCAATTGAGTACATCGATTTTAAGCGTTAGAAATTTGGCCAAAGGAAAGTTGGAGTTCGGTCATATAGATATTGATAGGTTGAATTTTAAACTTAAAACGTATAGAGATACGACCCGTACCAATTTGGAGGTGTTCATAGATAAACTGGATACTAAAAAACCTAGAAAACCAGGTACGCCTCCGTTCTATTTTTCTTCATCAGATGTCGAGATTACCAATAGCTCTTTTAAACTTATTGATGAAAATCGAAAAAATATTGAAATCTTGAAGCTTAAGGACCTGAGTATTTCAGCAGAGGATTTTTTGATTTTGGGACCTGAAGTTTCGACATCCATAAAGGCAATGTCCTTTATGGATAAACGAAATATCGCGGTGATCGAACTTGTTACCCAGTTCAAGTATACCAAACAACAAATGCGATTTGATAGCTTAAGTATACGAACACCGGAATCTTTTTTAAAAGGGGGGCTGGTTTTTGATTATGAGCGAAAAGATTTTAAGCAATTTTTGGAAAAGGTTCAATTAACCGCCCATTTTATGGAATCCACCGTTTCACTCGATGAAATAAATTTAGTGTATAACCAATTTGGCAATGGAAAGAAAGTTTCCTTTTCTTCGAATGTTAGTGGTGTTTTAAATGACTTGAATACTGACGACCTCTTTTTGCAATCTGATAACACAGGAATAAGGGGTGATTTTAATTTTAAAAACCTTTTTAGTAGGGAAGGTCGGTTTGTTATGGAGGCCAAAATGAAGAACGTGACAAGTAGTTACTACGAATTAAGGTCTTTAATGCCAAACATTTTAGGGAAATCCATTCCTACGGTGTTCAGCAAGTTGGGTCAATTTACGGTTAGAGGAGAGGCTACCGTTACAGAGAACTCGGTTAAAACAAAGGCGAACCTAAATACGGATATTGGCAGCTGTTATGCAGATTTGGAATTGACCAACTTCAATGATGTAGATGATGCAGCTTACCGCGGTTTTGTTTCGTTGATAGATTTTGATTTGGGTAGCCTTGTTGAAAGTAAGCAATTGGGGACGACCACCTTGGACTTTAACGTTGAGGGAAAAGGGCTTGGTCAAGATAACTTGAATACAGAGGTAATCGGTGAGGTGTATACCATAAATTTCAATAGATATGATTACAAAAACCTGAAAGTATCAGGATTGCTTAAGGAACAATTGTTCGATGGCTCAATTCTTAGTAACGATGAGAATCTGAAATTTAATTTTAAGGGGTTGGCAGATTTCGGGGAAGATCAAAACAATTTCAATTTTATAGCCAAAGTTGATTATGCCGATTTAAAGAAACTTAATTTTAGTAATGATAACATTTCTATCTTTAAGGGGAATGTGAATATTGATATATCGGGAAATTCGTTGGATAACTTGGTTGGTGACGTAAATTTCACGAAAACCAATTTTCAAAATAAAAACGATACCTATTACTTCGATGACTTCAAGGTGTCTTCCACTTTTGAGAATGATTCTATTAGAACTATAGATATTAATTCCCCCGATATTATAACGGGCTATTTAAAAGGGAACTTCAAAGTAAGGGAGCTTGGTCGTTTGGTCCAGAATTCTTTGGGAAGTATATATACAAATTACAAGCCATTTGAAATTTCAGATGGTCAAACCTTGGCATTCAACTTCAAAATATACAATAAAATTGTAGATGTCTTTTTTCCTGAGGTCAAATTTGACCCTAATACATTTATAAGAGGAAATATTATTGCGGATAGTGGAGATTTTAAACTCACTTTCAAGTCACCTAGTATTGTTGCTTATGGTAATAAGGCCGACAATATTGACATTAAGATCGATAACAAAAACCCATTGTTCAACACTTTCGTTTCCGTAGGAGACCTATCTACAAATTATTATGATGTAAAGGATTTCAATCTAATTAATACAACCTTAAAGGATACTTTGTTCTTTAGGGCAGAATTTAAAGGGGGAAGTGAATACAATGATAGTTATAATCTTAATTTCTACCACACCTTCAATAAGCAGAATAACTCTGTTATTGGATTAAAAAAATCAGATATCAGTTTCAAGAATAGCACTTGGATTTTAAATCGGGAAGGCAATACCAAAAACAAGGTAATTCTGAACAAAACACTCGATAGTATTACAATCGAGGAAGTGGTGATGAACAATAGCCAATATGAACAAATTAGGTTAAGGGGGCAGTTGGCCGATTCAACGTATAAAGATTTGCAGTTACAATTTAAGATTGTTTCCCTAGAAAAGATTACGCCCGCCATTGATAGTCTAAATTTGGGAGGGGAAGTTAACGGTACACTTAATGTGTTGCAGAAAGACGGTATTTATTTACCATCTTCAAATTTAAGAATAAGCGATTTCTCGGTAAATGGGTTTCGACTGGGCGATATGTCTATAGGGATTGTAGGGAATCGTGACCTTACCGACTTTGTGGTCAACTCACAAATTTCAGACGATGGCGTTGAAAAACTGGGCATTGTAGGGAATATTTCGAACAGGACCCAGATACCGCAGGCCAATTTGATAGTTAATTTCAATAATTTCAAATTAGAGCCGTTTAGTCCTTTAGGAGAGGGAGTTATAACCAAAATCCGTGGTAATTTGAATGGAAGTGCCCGTTTGGTCGGTGATATAAATAATCCCGACTTTAGCGGATTGTTATCTCTGAATAAGGCGGGTCTGGAAATTCCGTACTTAAATGTAGATTATGGCCTTGCACCTAATTCTCGAGTGCGATTATCTGAGCAATCCTTTATTTTTGAACAAATAGGCATTACAGATGTTGCAAAAAAGACCAAGGCAACACTAGATGGAGCTATAACCCATAGTTTCTTCAATAACTGGGTTTTAGACCTGAACGTAAATACCAACAATAATCGTTTTCTGATTCTGGACACCCCTTTTGAGGAAGAGGTGCTGTATTATGGAACAGGGTTTCTAAACGGAACGGGAAGGATTTTTGGACCAACAAAGGCTTTGACCATTCATGTTGACGGTGAAACGGCCCCTGGCACATCCCTTAAAATACCGTTGAGTGATGTGGTCACGATTGGCGATTATTCCTTCATTAAGTTTATTGAAAAGAATGAAGTGGAAATAGATAGGGTTGATGAACGCGTTCTGGAAGATATTGAAGGTCTGGAAATGGAATTTAACCTTGATGTAACACCAGATGCCGAGGTTGAAATCGTAACAGACCAGAAAACGGGAAGCTCATTGAAAGGAACAGGAGAGGGGCTCCTACTTATTAGGATAAACACCAAAGATAAGTTTGAAATGTTTGGTGATTTTGTTGTGGTCACCGGGGAATACAATTATAAGTTTGGAGGAGTAATCAATAAGACTTTTAAAGTAAGACCAGGGGGTACCATTGTCTGGGATCAAGATCCCTTATCTGCAGAATTGAATATGGAAGCGGTGTATTCTTTAAATGCCAACCCTGCTCCATTATTGGACAATCCGGGGTATATTAGACGAATACCTACAGATGTGGTAATTAGAATTACGGAAGAGCTTCTAAGTCCAAAAATAGAATTCAATGTTGAATTTCCCAACACCAACTCCATTATAAAATCAGAATTGGAGTATCGGCTCCAGGATCCCACAGTAGAGGAAAAGAACGCTATATTCTTATTAGCCCAAGGCTCTTTTGTAAACGACCAAAGCGGTATTAATCAACAGGCGGTTACAGGTAATTTGATTCAGTCTGCATCAGGGTTGTTGAATCAAGTGCTGAGTGGGGGCAATGACAAGTTTAATCTAGGTCTTTCTTATGAACAAGGTATACGTGATAGGAAGGCCAACATTAAAACCGAAAATAGGGTTGGTGTTACAGTCTCTACAAAAATCAGCGACAAGGTGCTTTTAAATGGTAAGGTAGGTGTGCCAGTCGGCGGAGCTACGGAAACAGTAGTAGCGGGAGATTTTGAATTACAGGTTTTACTGAATGAGGAAGGTACACTAAGTGCAAAGTTTTTTAATCGAGAAAATGAAATTCAAGAGTTTTTGGGTGATCGACAAGGGTATACCCAAGGGGCCGGACTATCTTATGAAGTCGATTTTAATAGCTTCAAAGAACTGATGAAGAAAATGTTCGGCGAAAAAAAATCAAAAAAGAGCACCATAGAATCCAAAAACATTCCCGTTGAGGTACTGGGAAAAGATAGCTTGTTGCGCTTTCGCCAAAAACCAAATGACGCTCAAAATTTTCTATAATTGCCCTATTAAATGTGCTATTTAAAACTCATCCATAATTATTTGGCCACGAAAACGTTTTAGTGCCGAATTACCTATAAAATAAAGGCCTTCTACAGTTCTTTTATTGAAATAAGTTTGTTATTTTTGCTGGCTTAATTTTCTTGATGGTTTCCAATATAAAAAAGATAGGTGTTTTTACCTCTGGGGGGGATTCTCCAGGTATGAACGCTGCAATACGATCGGTGGTAAGAACCTGTGCCTATTTAAAAGTTGATTGTGTAGGTATATATAGAGGATACCAAGGTATGATTGAAGGCGATTTTTTGCCTATGGATGCCAGAAGTGTCAACAATATAATTAATAAAGGTGGGACTATTCTAAAATCTGCGAGATGCCAGGAATTTAGAACCAAGGAGGGTCGTAAATTGGCGTATGAACAATTACAGGCAGAAGGTATAGATGCTCTCGTGGTTATTGGGGGTGATGGAAGTTTTACGGGAGCCATGATTTTTAATCAGGAATTTGATTTCCCGGTAATTGGAATTCCCGGTACCATTGATAATGATATTTTCGGAACCACATTTACTCTAGGTTTTGACACTGCTTTAAATACGGTTGTTGAGGCGATTGATAAAATTCGGGATACCGCCAGCTCACATAACAGACTGTTCTTTGTTGAAGTCATGGGGCGTGATGTTGGCCATATTGCATTGAATGCTGGTATAGGTGCCGGAGCCGAGGAAATCTTGATTCCAGAAGAGAATTTAGGGCGCGAACGCCTTTTAGAATCCTTGAAAAGAAGTAAGAGATCTGGAAAATCTTCAAGTATCGTTATTGTCGCCGAAGGTGACAAGACCGGAAAGAACATCTTTGAGCTTAAAGAGTACGTCGAGGAAAACCTCCCCTTTTATGACGTAAGGGTTTCAGTATTGGGCCATATGCAGCGAGGCGGGGCGCCTTCCTGTTATGATAGGGTATTGGCCAGTAGAATGGGGGTAAGGGCGGTTGAGGCTTTATTAGAGGGTAAAACCAACCTTATGGTGGGCATCCGGGACAACAAACTTGTACTGACCCCAATTGATGAAGCCGTAAAAGGGCGTGCAAAAATTGATAAGGAACTTATCAGGGTTTCAGATATAATGACCATATAAATTTAATCATAAAAATGCAATAAAATGTCAAACTTGAAAATAGGAATTAACGGATTTGGTAGAATTGGAAGAATGGTTTTCCGAGTCGCTGCGCAAAAAGAAAATGTAGAAATAGTTGCCATTAATGACTTACTGGATGTTGAACACCTTGCGTATTTGTTAGAATACGATTCTGTTCATGGTAAGTTTGATGGGATTGTAGAAGTAAAAGATGGCCATCTTGTTGTCAATGGAAAAACAATAAGAATAACTGCGGAAAGAGATCCGAAGAATATTAAATGGGATGCCGTTGGTGCTGAAATCGTTGCGGAATGTACGGGTATTTTCACTACCTTGGAAACTGCACAATACCACATTGATGGTGGTGCTAAAAAGGTTGTGATATCTGCACCCTCCAAAGATGCTCCTATGTTTGTAATGGGAGTTAACCATTCAGAGGTAAAAGCGTCTGATACTATTGTATCTAATGCTTCTTGTACTACGAATTGTTTGGCTCCATTGGCCAAAGTATTAAATGATAATTTTGGAATCGAAGAGGCTTTGATGACTACAGTACATGCCACTACGGCAACTCAAATGACAGTCGATGGCCCTTCAAGAAAAGACTGGCGAGGTGGTAGAAGTGCCATGTTGAATATTATTCCTGCATCAACAGGAGCTGCAAAAGCCGTTACAAAGGTAATCCCGGCCTTAGAAGGTAAACTTACAGGTATGGCTCTTCGGGTACCTACGGCCGATGTTTCTGTTGTTGATTTAACGGTTCGTTTAGAGAATGAAACTTCCTATGCAGATATCAAAAAAGCCTTTAAAACAGCTGCAGAAGGAGATTTAAAAGGCATTCTGGGTTACACTGAAAAAGCAGTGGTATCCCAGGATTTCATTGGGGATGCAAGAACAAGTATTTTTGACGCGGAAGCTGGCATGGAATTGAATTCCAAGTTTTTCAAAGTTATTTCTTGGTATGACAATGAGGCCGGATACTCCAATAAATTGGTTGAATTGGCACAGTATGTCCATGGTTTGTAAATTTTAAAATATGTTCTATATTCAATCCTGAAAATCAGTTTTAACGTACTCGTTTTCAGGATTGTTTTTAAATAGTGATCTATGATTTTAATTGTTGATAGTGGGGCCACAAAATCCGATTGGATTGCCCTTGATGAAAAAGGAAATCAACTGTTTTTGACCCAGACATTGGGGCTTAGCCCCGAAGTTCTTACGCGACCGGTGATTGAAGATAGGTTGGCCAATAACTTTGAGCTTTCAAAAAACAGGGAAAAGGTAACGCGTTTATATTTTTATGGTGCGGGATGCGGTACGGACCGAATGAAGGCTTTTCTTAAGGAAATTTTTCTGCAATTCTTTCCCAATGCCGAGTCCGATGTAAAGGAAGATACATATGCCGCTATTTATTCAACTACCAAAATAGGTCACCAAGGCATCGTTTGTATTCTTGGTACCGGCTCTAATTGTAGTTATTATGATGGACATCAACTTTTTCAAAAAGTAACTTCCTTGGGTTATATCTTAATGGATGATGGTAGTGGCAACTTTTTTGGTAGAAAGCTATTAAGGGATTACTATTTTCATAAAATGCCCCAATCCTTGGGAATGAAATTTGCGAAAGAATATGATTTGGAAGCAGATGTGATCAAGGAGTATCTATATAAGCAACCCAACCCCAATACATATCTGGCAACTTTTGCCAGATTTATGATAGAAAACAAGGATCATCCATACTGTAAGGGAGTAATTGACAAGGGTTTTCAGCAATTCGTGAACAACTATATAATGCAGTTTGAGCTGGCGACTAAAGTTCCGATTAACTTTGTTGGGAGTATTGCCCATTATTTGAAAGATGAGCTTACTACGGTACTTGAGCGTAATGACCTAATAGTTGGGGTAATACGTCAGCGTCCTATAGAAGGTTTAGTCGAATTTCACCTAGAGAACCTCTAATACCAATTTAAAATCAATGGGTATAATACTCCATCAAAGGGAGGCCACACCTTGTCTTCAAAAAGTAAAGCCCTGACGGAGTACCGTCAGGGCTTTACTTTTAGCTATATTTTGGTATAAATCACGCAATTGTGATTTTCTCATCCAAATACACATCCTGAATGGCATTTAGAAGTTTAACACCTTCTATCATGGGTTTTTGGAAAGCCTTTCGACCGGAGATTAATCCCATACCGCCTGCACGTTTATTGATTACGGCAGTCTTGACAGCCTGGACGAGGTCGTTCTTGCCGGACGATCCTCCTGAGTTGATCAATCCAGCCCTACCCATAAGGCAATTCATTACCTGGTATCGTGTTAAGTCGATTGGATGGTCCGTGGTTAGTTCGGAATACACTTTGTCATGTGTTTTAGCAAAATTGATAGCATTGAAACCACCGTTGTTTTCAGCTTGTTTTTGTTTTACGATATCCGCTTGAATCGTCGCTGCCAAATGATTGGCCTGTCCCGTAATATCAGCAGATGCATGATAGTCCTTTCCATCCTTTTTGAAACCTGAATTACGAAGGTAGGCCCAAAGCACAGTGACCATACCCAGCTTGTGGGCATATTCGAAAGCCTTGGACACTTCCTCTATCTGTCGGTTGCTCTCTTCTGAACCGTAATAAATTGTTGCTCCGACCGCTATACATCCCATATTAAAAGCCTGATCGATACTGGCGAACATGATCTGGTCAAATTTGTTGGGATAGGTCAGTAGTTCGTTGTGGTTCAGTTTAAGGATAAATGGAATCTTGTGCGCATATTTCCTCGATACAGATCCAAGAACACCAAGAGTGGATGCTACAGCATTGCATCCGCCTTCCAAGGCGAGTTCGACAATCTTTGCTGGGTCAAAATAAATAGGATTCGGTGCGAACGATGCGCCCGCTGTGTGTTCAATACCTTGATCCACTGGAAGAATGGATACATATCCCGTGCCACCCATACGACCGGAATTAAACAGTGCCTGCATATTGCGTAATACTACAGGATTTCTGTCGCTGGGAGTCATAACACGATCTACGAAGTCCGGACCTGGTAGGTGTAATTGATTTTTCTTTACTGTGTTGCACTTGTGATCTAGCAAGTAACTTGCATCATCACCTAAAATTTTCTGAATATTAGCTAACATAATTTTGAATTTTCAATGGTTACCTAAAGATACGTTGATAAAAATTCTACACCCCTTTCGAATGAGGTTTTTTTTGAATAATTTCAATGTTTTTATCGCTTTATTCCAGTATTTTTACTTAAGTAGTTTGTACAAGGAATTTTTTTAATATTAAAATAAGCTAACTATGGCGAACATCAAGAAAATCAAAGGAACTATTGGTATATTGACTGGTGGAGGCGATGTCCCCGGACTTAACCCAGCTATCAGGGCTGTAACCTTCAGAGCTATTCGTGAGGGATACAGAGTCTTAGGATTTAGAAGAGGTTGGGGAGGTTTAATTGATATTGTTAGAAACAGCAAACACGACAATAGTAATAACTTTACCGAATTGTCGCAGGTTGTGGTGAATAAAGCGGCCAGAACCGGGGGGACTTTCCTGCATACTTCAAGGACTAGAGCAAGTCATGTATCAAATCTGATGGTTCCTGAACATTTACGGGATTCGTATAATAAGGAAATGAATGATCTTACGCCTGAGGTAATCAAAAACCTTGATTGGCTGGGCGTAGACTACTTAATTGCTATTGGAGGTGATGATACACTTAGTTATGCCGTGCATCTTTTTAAACAGGGTGTAAAAGTCATGGCCATTCCCAAAACCATGGATAATGATGTTCCCGGAACGGATTACTGCATTGGATTTAGCACATGTGTTACCAGAACCATTAGTCTTACAAACAGTCTTCGGACTGCAGCGGGCTCACACGAAAGATTTCTGGTATTGGAAGTATTTGGACGTTATGCCGGCTTCACTGCTATGTTGCCCACTTTGGCCGGAGCCGCCAATAGATGTCTGATACCCGAGGTACCCTTTAATATTGAACTCCTCACAGAATTACTCTCCGAGGACAGGAATAAAAATCCTAGTAATTATTCTATTGTTCTTATATCCGAAGGGGCAACATTCGAAGGTGGTGAAATGAAATTTGAGGGGATGGAAAAAGATGCCTTTGGCCATGCTAAACTTGGGGGTATTGGGGATGAAGTCTCACTTGCATTAAAAAAACTTTCTCCTAAATATAATAAAGGGAACCGGGTAAATGTAATCAATCAGAAACTCGGATACATGGTACGTTGCGGAGATCCAGATTTTATTGATTCCGTGGTGCCAACGGCCTACGGGAATCTTGCCCTCGATTTATTACTAAAAGGAATATACGGCCGCATGGTAGTATTAAAAAATGGACGCTATGACCATGTCCCTATAGAAGTTGTTACCGAAACCAAAAAGTTTGTAAATGTAGATAAGTTCTATAACGGTCCAAAACTACATCCATATTATAAAAACTTTGAAAAGCTTCCACTGTTCATCATGACCAATGACTGATACCAATTAGCGTTCAAAAGGAAGGCTCTTAAAACGTAGGGGTTTTTGATACGGACAATCAAGAAAAGCGAGCATAGCCACTTGAACTGAGCTTGCCGAAGTATAGCTATGCTTGATTTTTCTTTTTCATCCAAGACAAAACTGATTATCAAGTTCAAGAATCAAGTCCAAGTTCTAGAATTATTTTGACTACTGACTACAGAACAGCGATCATTGAAATTTCTACATTGACAAATTTGGGTAAGTTGGCCACTTCGACTGTCTCTCGTGCTGGAGCCGTATCTGTATCAAAATAGGTGGCGTAAACAGCATTTATTTCTGAGAATTGGTTCATATCCTTTATGAAAATGGTTGACTTTACGACATTTTCAAAAGTCATTCCAGCCTCATGGAGTATTGCTTTTAGGTTTTCCATGGATTGTTCAGTCTCTTTTTGTATATCACCATCTATCAAAGAACCTGTTTTGGGGTTTATTGGTATTTGTCCTGAAATGTATAGGGTATTGCCCGAAAGGACAGCTTGGTTATAAGGGCCAATGGGTGCTGGGGCATTTTGCGTAGTTATTATTTTTTTCATGTATTTTGAATTGTATTTTTATCGGGCCCTTTGGCTTCTATTTTCCCATTTAAGATCGCTCAGTATTGAGCTCTTGATTCCTATAAAGAAATACCATCTTTTATATTGTCCGAATGGGGTCCAAGTGAATCGCATTGAAAAACTCTTCAAGTCCCGTTCAAATCGTAATTGTGTTAGTGTAAACCCTTGGTTTTTAAAATCATAACCTGATGAACCACCCACTTTCCATCGGGGCGACAAGTCAATATCGCCAGAAAACATCAGGGAATGGCTACTGAACTGGTTTTGCCGTGCTGAATTTGAATAAGAGGCAGAATAGGCCAATCGTAAATTCCAAGGAATTTTGGTGGCATATATGGGATTTTCAACATTGCCTTTTTTGTCATCATCCCTACTTCTGGTGTCTGTAAAACTATCTGCCCTTCCGAAGAGGTCATCAGTTCTTCCACCACTTTGGGCCACATAATCATATTCGTCTACTTCGTCTTCCTCTTCTTCCTTTTCTTTGCTAAAAGTCTCATTGCTTATGGAATAACCTATATTCACGTTGGCACGTGTTAACCGTAAAAGGCTACCACCATTATCTATGTTAAAGGTATTTATGCGTCTTCCATTGTTATCTATGGCATAGGGATCGAGTCCTGCCGAAAAATTAATTGACATTTTCTTGTTTAAGATATTGGTTCCGCCATTAACACTCAATGGGCTCAATTTTAGAGAATCAGATTCAAAATTATAGCCCGTAGAGATATTAAAGTTACTTAGGATGGGTACTTTTTTGGGTTCAGTAGCCGTAGAATCCTTGTCCGTTACTTTGGCTTCCAGTGTGTTGGCCAGTGAAAAGCTAAGGCTATTGGATTTATTTAGACTTGGGGCACCATTTAGTGTACCTTGAAACCTAGTAAACTGAACCACTTCACCATTCCCATCAATATATTCATCATAAAATTTTTCAAATGAAGGTGCATAGCCGTAGCTTAAAGATGGTCTCATAACATGGCGTATGGCTTGTATTTTTTTATCCTCTCCAAAGTTAAAAGTTCCATATAGTGTTGTCCCTACACTCGCATTAAAATTGTATTTGTTGTAGCGATCAAAACCGCTTAGTGTATCAGTGACAACAGCCTCTTGATCTGCATCATACCTCTTGTTAAAGGTTTCCAAAGTCCAAACATCCTCATAGTTTCCTCCAACACTTACACTAAAGAATTTTGCAACTTTAAAGTTTGTACTGATTGGGATTCTATGTCTTGCCCCGAACCTGGCATCATCGAACATTTCTTTTTTAAAGAATTCCTCATCATTTGTTGAAATTCGGTTGATGGCACTCATATCATACTGAAAGTTGATATTTTGAATGATACCTTTTTTGATGCCATCCCTTTTGGCAAATGGGAAAATACGCTCCATACTCGCTTGCAGTGTGGGTAAGGTCATCTCAATCTTTTCGGTATTTGTATTTTGGCTATGTGTTGCCGTCAAACTCATATTAACGGACGGATATGCAGGAAATGGTTTGGAATATGAAATCGAAGATGAGAGGGTATTGTTCTGCGTACTTGGCAGGTTGCGCTGCTGTAATGAATTTCTATAATACTGACTACTCCCTAAATTCACTGAAGCTGAAAACCGTGAATTGGGACTGGCTTTGGTATCCTGTGAATGTGATATTTGAATGTTGTAGTTTGAAGACCTACTATAGTCGCTGAACCCTTTTTGACTGTTCACTAGATTTTCGTACCTAAAATTAACATTGCCTCTGTACTTATATCTTTTCGAATAGATGGACTGAGTCTTAAAACCATAACTACCATTGGTATAGAAATCTCCGGAAACAAGAATATCCGCGTATTCCCCAATAGGGATGTAATAGCCCATATCTTGAAGAAAATACCCCCTGTCAGGCTCGTTGCCAAATGATGGCATCATTATTCCCGCAGAGCGCCCAACCGTGAGGGGAAAATAGGCAAATGGGAGTGCGATTGGCGTGGGAACATCCGCAATATATAAGTTGCTAAAGCCAGCAATCACTTTTTTCTTAGGAACAAACTTGGCCTTTCTAATTCGTATATAGTAGTCAGGGTTTATCGTATCTTCAGCTGTTGTGATTTTGCCTTCATAGAGAAAATATACAGAGTCATTTTCCTTTTTGGTGATATCGGCATAGACCTTCATGGTATCACTCCCCAATTGCCCTAAACCAGCTTGTTGTTCGGTCCTGGAATTCCAAATTATCGCTTTTTGCGTGTCAAAATTAAAACGAATGGAATCGGGTATGACCTCGTTGTCACCTTGTTTAAAATAGGGAAGTTGCGAATAATTGCCCAGAGAATCTTTAATGCGCCCGGCGTAGACCTCATTCTTAACATAATCCATAATGATAATGCCTGCCTTGAGCTCCGTACCCTGATAATAAATCTCAGCTTCATTATAGAGATATATTTTATGATCTTTCTGACTTAATTTAACGTAATCTTTGGCCTTGTACTTGATGTTTCCCAAAAGTAAAGGGGGCTTAATATTGGCCGAATCCAATTGCGTTGAATCCCTTGCAATACCGTCATTTATAGCAGCTACAGGGAATAATGGAGCCACAATGCTATCCTGTATGGCTTTAATGGGTAAAGGGATTATTCGGTCTTCCTGTGCATACAGCACACAGCCACCTAGGAATAGCATTAATAGGAAAAGTAAATGATGTTTATTTGATTGCAAGGCTATATGTCCTATTTTTGTAAAGGTTTGGCTTGACTTTTGGAGACCAAACTTACATATATTTTTTGTTCCTCTTATAGGGTATTACAATAATTTTAACCAATAATAAGAGCTTCAAATTACCTTGTTATAATGAATATGAACAGAATTTCGATTATCGCCTTGTTATTGTTGGCTATAGTGTTGGCCTCATTTACAAAAAATAATGTACCTGAAAGGAATGATGGCAAGTTCGTTGTCGTATTGGATGCTGGTCATGGAGGACATGATCCTGGAAATTTGGGCAATGGGTACCTTGAAAAAAATATTGCCTTGAACATTGTATTGAAAATTGGAAAAATATTGGAAACAAATCCCAATGTTAAAGTAGTCTATACCAGAAAGGATGACACTTTTGTAGATTTATTTGTAAGAGGTGAGATTGCCAATAAAGCCAATGCCGACCTGTTTGTTTCTGTGCACTGTGACTCTCATTCCTCTGACGCACATGGTGCCGGGACTTTTGTACTGGGCTTGCATGCCAACAAGCAAAACTTTGAGATAGCAAAGAAGGAGAACTCCGTTATTTACCTAGAGGACAACTATGAGGACAGATATGCGGATTATGATATTAATTCGCCGGAATCGATTATTGGTCTCACCATTATGCAAGAAGAATTTTTGGATCAAAGTATTGCTTTGGCCAAAATGATACAGGATAATTTTTCGGGCAAATTAAAAAGAAATAATAGAGAGGTAAAACAGGCGGGTTTCATTGTTCTACACCAAACTTTTATGCCCAGTGTTTTGGTAGAAACCGGATTTCTTACCAATAAATCGGAAGGAGCCTATTTAAACTCGACCAAAGGACAATCTCAAATGGGAACGGCGATTGCCGAGGCCATTCTTAGTTACAACAACGGCATACTCGAAAACATCACTCAAACTTTGCCACCAACAACACAGGCCGAAGAAGTTAAAAAGGAAATTGCTTTAGAAAAGGAAGATGTTTCCGAAAACAATGATGAAGAACCGATACGGTCAGATAGCCCAACCGACAATAAGGAAATCAAAAAGGAAATCGATTCAAAGAAGACGGTTGTTGAAGATGTTCCAAAGACTGAGAAAATAGTAAAGACCGTTGAGAAGGCACCATCAAAAGATGCTGGGGCAAAAGAAGAGAAATCGACCCCAATCAAAAAGATTGTTAAACCAAAAAGTACTGTAAATATAATTTTTAAGGTACAACTGATGGCAAGTACAAAAGATTTGGATTTAAGACCGGAAAATTTCAATGGTTTGGGAAGACTCTCGAAAGAACCATTCAAGAATATGTATCGCTATATGTACGGAATTACCAATTCCTACGAAGAGGCGAAAATGTTAAAATCAAATGCAGACCTTAAGGGCTACGTTACTTCTTATATTGTTGCCTATAAGGATCGAGAGCGAATTCCGGTTACCGAGGCCTTAAAATACGTTTCGGAATGATAACATTCTTCTCATTTTTATTTCTAATTTTGTTTGTAACGATAAATCAAGTCTTTTGAAGCTATCTAGAGAAATTAAAACAGGAATTATTGTAATTGGGGGCATACTGTTATTCATTTTAGGGTTTAGTTATTTGAAATCGACGCCACTTTTTGATAATAGTAAAACGTTATACGCGGTTTACCAACATGTAGGAGGGCTTCAGTCTGGAACTCAGGTTACTATAAACGGATATACTGTTGGTGCCGTGAATGACATTAGGTTTAAAGATGCCACTGGCAATTTATTGGTTACATTTTCGGTTAGTAATGACTTCTCTTTTTCAAAAAATAGCAGCGCAGAACTATATGATACTGGTATAATCGGTGGAAAGGGGATTCAAATCAGACCCATATTCGATGGCGCACCTGATGTGCAATCCGGTGATACATTGATGAGCAACACGAGGCCAGGATTAACAGATCTGCTACAGGAGAAGTTTGCCCCTTTGCAACAAAAGATCGAGGGTGCCTTTACAAACGCAGATTCGCTTTTGATGAATGTCAATGAAATTTTGAATGCTAAGGCCAAAAATGATTTAAGAGAGTCGATCGCGGGCCTTAATTCATTAATGAAAAGTTTACTGGGAAGTGCTGATGAACTTAATGGTTTGTTGAAAGATAACAGAGGAAAGCTAGACAGTTCACTGACTAATTTTAATGTGCTTTCTGGAAATTTCGCAAAGTTATCCGATTCATTGAATAATGCGGGCCTAGGGAGGACTTTGGCAAGCTTGGAATCCACAGTGGCCAATTTGGATAAGATTTTAGCCCGAATGGAAAAGGGTGAGGGCTCTCTGGGCAAACTTATGAGCGACGAACAATTGTACGAGAACTTGAACAATGCATCAAGGGAATTGGATTTGTTGCTTCAAGATTTTCGCTTAAATCCAAAGAGATATGTCAATGTTTCGGTTTTTGGCAAGAAACAAATAGACTATACGCTTCCTGAAGAGGACCCGGCCGAAAAGATAGAACAGTAATAAATGGAATATCTTCAGAATATTTTATTTGCAATAATCCTCATACTGGGAATCGGATTTTTTGCCAGGAACATAAAAAAGCTGTCCAGGAACATAAAGTTGGGTAAGAATGTAGATGTAAGCGATAATAGACCCCAACGATGGGGAAATATGGCGAAAATGGCTTTAGGACAAACCAAAATGGTGGTCCGACCTATCCCAGGCATACTTCACATTTTGGTCTATGTAGGTTTTATTATTATAAACTTGGAAGTTCTTGAAATTGTTATTGATGGACTTTTAGGTACGCATAGAGTATTTGCCCCGTTAGGCGTCCTATATGACCTGCTAATAGCTTCTTTTGAGATTTTGGCACTACTTGTAATCGTAGCGGTTGTACTTTTTTGGGTAAGAAGGAACATTATAAAACTTCAAAGATTTGTAAAACCAGAAATGAGTGGATGGCCTAAAAATGATGGTAACCTAATTCTTTATATAGAATTGGCACTCATGTTTTTATTTCTTAGTATGAACGCTGCCGATTTTCAGCTACAGCAATTAAACGCCGATCATTATGTCCAGGCGGGTTCATTTCCGGTGAGTCAGTTTTTTGCTCCTATATTTGAGGGAATGTCGGTCAATATGCTGATTTTGGTTGAAAGAACAGCTTGGTGGTTACATATTACCGGTATATTGTTCTTTCTAAATTATCTTTATTACTCAAAGCATCTACATATTTTATTGGCTTTCCCCAATACTTATTTTGCCAAGTTGGATGCAAAAGGAAAGTTTAGGAACCTGGATGCCGTTACCCAAGAAGTCATGTTGATGTTGGACCCTGATGCCGACCCGTATGCTGCACCAGCGGGAGATACTCCCGAACCTGAAAAATTTGGAGCTTCGGACGTTTTGGATCTCAACTGGGTACAATTGCTTAATGCCTATACCTGTACCGAATGTGGTCGATGCACAAGTGAGTGTCCTGCCAATCTTACCGGGAAAAAATTGTCACCTCGAAAGATAATGATGGACACTCGTGATCGAATAGAGGAAGTAGGACGGAATATTGATGCCAACAAAGGCAAATTTGAAGATGATGGTAAGCAATTATTGGATGATTATATAACCAGAGAGGAGCTTTGGGCCTGTACATCTTGCAATGCTTGTACAGAAGCTTGTCCTGTTGGTATTGACCCACTATCCATAATTATGGACATGAGACAATACTTGGTTATGGAACAATCGGCAGCGCCATCGGACTTGAATACTATGATGGGTAATATCGAGAACAATGGAGCTCCCTGGCCCTTTAACCAACTTGATAGGCTCAATTGGAAGGAGGAATCATAAAAATAAAACAATCCTAGCATGGGAAGTGAATTAAAAGTACCGACAATGGCAGAACTCTTTGCCAAGGGCGAACAACCAGAGGTTTTGTTTTGGGTTGGCTGTGCGGGGAGTTTTGATGATAGGGCAAAAAAAATAACAAAGGCTTTTGTAAAGATTCTTAACAAAGCCAAAATATCCTTTGCAGTTTTAGGCACTGAGGAAAGTTGTACAGGTGACCCGGCAAAACGAGCTGGAAACGAGTTTTTGTTTCAAATGCAGGCCGTTACTAATATTGAAGTGTTGAACGGCTATGAAATCAAAAAAGTGGTTACAGCCTGTCCCCACTGCTTCAATACCTTAAAGAATGAGTACCCTGGTTTAGGAGGTAATTATGAAGTAATGCATCACACCCAATTCTTAAAACAACTTTTGGATGAAGGACGTATGACCATTAAAGGAGGAACTTTCAAAGGAAAGCGGATTACATTCCATGACCCATGTTATCTGGGCAGGGCAAATAATGTTTTTGAAGCTCCAAGGGATTTGATTAAGAGACTTGATGCCGAGTTGGTCGAAATGAAAAGTTGTAAAACCCGCGGTTTATGTTGCGGTGCAGGTGGCGCACAAATGTTCAAAGAACCCGAAAAAGGGAATAAGGATATAAATGTTGAGCGAACAGAACAGGCTTTGGAAACCCAACCTGAAATTATTGCAGTTGCATGCCCATTTTGTAATACCATGATGACCGACGGTGTTAAGGACAAGGAAAAAGAAACGACTATTTCAGTGATGGATATTGCAGAGCTAATAGCCAAAGCAGATAATTTGTAAATTTACATGAAAGTAATATCCACCTAAATCAGGTGGATTTCAAATACATTTAAAATGCTAGTAGATTTCAACGTATTACCCGATTCATCAAGAGTTTGGATTTATCAGGCCAATCGTAGTTTAAATATCGAGGAAATAACCGAGATAGAATATGGACTGGATGCCTTTATAGAGGATTGGACTGCCCATGGAAGTGATTTAAAAGCGGGTTATGAAATTAAGTACAATCGCTTTATTGTATTGGGATTGGATCAAACATTGACCTCGGCATCGGGCTGTTCTATTGACGCATCAGTCCATTTCATTCAACATTTAGAGAAAAAGTATACTATAGAATTGCTTGATAAAATGAATGTATCTTACAAACAGGGAGAATATGTCGCCTATAAAACATTAACAGATTTTAAAAAAATGGCCAAGCAAAAGGCAGTTTCAAAAAATACGATTGTGTTCAATAACCTGGTGACCAATAAAGGTGAATATCACGAACATTGGGAAATTCCAGCCTCGGAGAGTTGGCATAGCCGTTTTATGTAAAAAGACAGTTTGGTATTGTATTTGGAAGACCTTTATTCAAATTTGCGGGATTCGATAAAGTGCAATATTTTTTTTGCTTTTAAGTTATCTCCTTAGATTATTCGTATATGCGGGTAAATAGCCTAATTCCTTTATTCTTTTTGACCTTTCTGTGCGTAAACGCTCAGAACGACCCCTTGGTTACAAAGGATAGCCTTGCTCAACAAAATTGGGTAAATGCCAGGTACACTGCAATGAGTTTAGAAGAAAGAGTTGGGCAGTTGTTTATGCTAAGTGTGGCATCTGATCAAGACATCTCAAGTACAAAAAAAATCGAAACCTTAATAAAGGAACACCACATTGGTGGTGTTATTTTCTCTACTGGTGGTCCTATAAGACAGGCAAAACTCACGAATTCTTATCAAGAGGCTTCCAAAATACCCTTAATGGTGGGTATGGATGCTGAATGGGGCTTGGCTATGCGCTTAGACTCAACCTATGCATTTCCTTGGAATATGACCTTAGGAGCCATAACAGACAATGCCATAGTTGAAAAAGTAGGGCGCCAAATAGGCCAACATGCAAAACGCCTGGGAGTCCATATCAATTTTGCTCCGGATATTGATATTAATACAAACCCTAAAAACCCCATCATTGGCAATCGTTCATTTGGTGAGGATAGGGATAATGTTACGGAAAAGGCAATCGCCTTTATGAAAGGTATGGAAGATGCCGGTGTGCTATCTAGTGGAAAGCACTTTCCTGGCCACGGTGATACTGAAACTGATTCACACCATGCTTTGCCAGTAGTTGATTTTTCTAAAAAACGATTGGATAGTGTGGAACTTTATCCGTATAAAAAATTAATCGAAAAAGGTTTGAGTAGTATTATGGTGGCCCATTTGAACGTTCCTAGCCTGGAAATAAAGGAGGATTTGCCTTCTTCGTTATCCGAACAGATCATTTCTGGGATTCTTAAAGAAAGAATGGGATTTAAAGGGTTGGTTTTTACCGATGCGCTGAACATGAAAGGAGTATCGGACCAAGGCAAGGATGGAGATGTTGAACTGGCGGCTTTTTTAGCCGGGAATGATATGCTACTAATGCCGACTGAGGTGGCCAAGGCCAAGGAGAAAATTATCAGGGCCTATGAAAAAGGAAGGATTTCAGAGCTGCGCCTTGCCAGTTCGGTCAAGAAAATATTAATGGCCAAGTACAAAGCAGGTTTGAACACATATAAACCCATCGAAATAAAAAACCTCCACGCCGATCTTAACACCTTGAAAAATGACCTGATATACGAAGAAGCTATTGAAAATGCTATTACCGTTGTAAAAAATAGGTTTTACCTTATGGGCATTAAAAAGTTGGAAAACAAAAAAATAGCCTATGTGAAGTTTGGGGATGATAATAGCCAACCCTTTATTGACGAACTCAACAAATATGCAAAGGTTACCCAGATCAATGGAAAGGATATTGCAACCATAAAGAACAAATTAAAGAATTACAATCTTGTAATCATTGGTCATCATAAGAGTAATGAGAGTCCATGGAAACCGTATAAATTTTCAAAGAATGAGGTGTATTGGCTAGAGGAAATTGCTAGGGAGAGAACATCGAATGTCATACTCACAGTATTTGCCAAACCCTATGCACTTTTAGACATCAGTTCTTTTCAGAACATTGATGGGATTGTAATGGCCTATCAAAATAGTAGGTTGGCCCAAGAAAAGGCAGCGCAACTTATCTTCGGAGCTATTGGGGCAAAAGGTATTCTACCCGTTTCGGTGCATTCAGATTTTCTTGTAAATACATCGGTAAAGCTTGGATCTCTAAAACGTCTAGGGTATAGCATCCCTGAACGAGTAGGGTTTAACTCAGCCAAATTGGCCAGAGTGGATAGCCTTGTGCAAGACGGATTGGATTCGCTCATGTACCCAGGCGCACAGGTATTAATTGCAAGAAAGGGGAAGGTAGTATTTAATAAAAGTTTTGGTAGGCCCACATACAAATCATCCCAAAAGGTTACTCCCAATCACCTGTATGATTTAGCTTCGATTACCAAAATATTGGCAACCTTACCAATTATCATGAAAATGGAGGAAAATGGTAAGATAGCATTAAATAATACCTTTGAGGAATTAATTCCCGAATATGCCGATACGGAACTTAAAAATGTAACAGTTTTAAAGGCCCTGTCACATTATGGTAGATTACCGGCCTGGATACCGTTCTATGTAAACACCTTGGATAAAAAGCGCAAGCCTTCTCCTGAATTCTATAGAAATGCACCCTTAGATGGTTTTTCAATTAAAGTGACAGATAACCTGTTCCTGACGGATGGTTATAACGATTCTATCTATAATAGAATAGGAAGACAATCACTTAAGGCCAATAGGTATAGATATAGCGATGTTGCCTACTATGTCATGAAAAAATATATTGAAAAAACCCATGGCGAGCGATTAGATAAACTGGCGGAAGATTTTTTGTATAAACCCATTGGGGCATTTCAGACCACTTTTAATCCTTTGGAAAAATTTTCTAAAAATAGGATTGTACCTTCTGAAGAAGATAAATACTATCGCTATCAAACCATCCAAGGGTATGTACATGATATGGGAGCGGCCATGCAAGGTGGAATAGGGGGGCATGCAGGCCTTTTTAGCAATGCCAATGATGTCGCAAAAATTATGCAAATGTATTTGCAGGGAGGAGAATATGGCGGAACGCAATTCTTGGATTCGAGGACAATTAAAAAATTCAACACTTGTTATTTTTGTGATAAGAATGTTAGAAGAGGGGTGGGCTTTGACAAACCCCAACTCAAAGACAAGGGACCAACGTGTGGGTGTGTTTCACGTAAAAGCTTTGGTCATAGTGGTTTTACGGGTACGTATACTTGGGCAGACCCAGAGGAAGAGATTGTCTACGTGTTTTTGTCCAATAGAACCTATCCCTCCGCATCAAATACACTTTTAGTTAAATCTGCGTTAAGAACCAGAATTCAGAAAGCCATTTACGATGCTATTATGAATTAAGAAGTAGTTTTGTAAGTATAAAACGAAAATCAAAAAAATGATTTTATTTTCTGAATATATCAAAATCAGTATTTTGATGAGAGAATGGAACGTAGTGAAGAGTTTCCACACGTCCATGAATTTTTAATTAAACTTTTATCCCATAATTATAAACTTTTAAACGTGTGAAAATAGCAATTGTATGTTACCCGACTTTTGGTGGTAGTGGTGTAGTGGCCACAGAACTGGGGATAGCCTTGGCCGATCGGGGCCATGAAGTGCATTTTGTGACCTACAGGCAACCTGTTCGGTTAGACCTTCTGAGCCATAAAGTACATTTTCACGAGGTTCATGTACCAGAGTATCCGTTATTTCATTATCAACCCTATGAACTGGCTTTGTCAAGTAAACTTGTTGATACGGTTAAGTTATATGGTATTGACCTGCTTCATGTACATTATGCGATACCCCATGCCTATGCAGGTTATATGGCTAAAAAAATGTTGGAAGAAGAAGGTATTTACCTTCCTATGATAACTACCCTTCACGGTACGGATATTACGTTGGTCGGGAAACACCCGTTTTATAAGACAGCCGTGAATTTTAGTATTAATCAATCAGATGTAGTGACTTCTGTTTCAGAAAATTTGAAGCAACGTACACTGGAGTTTTTTGATATAAGAAAAGAAATTGAAGTAGTACCAAATTTCATAGATAAAAAGAAGTATAGTACCTCCTTTACCGATTGCCAAAGGTCTATAATGGCAGAAGACCATGAAAGAATAATTACTCACGTCAGTAATTTTAGGCAGGTAAAACACATTCCTGATGTCATACATATTTTTAATAAGATACAACAGCGAATTCCCGCCAAACTAGTTATGGTCGGCGAAGGACCGGAGAAAGAAAATGCTGAATTTCTTTGCGAACAGCTTGGATTAATTGATAAAGTCCATTTTTTAGGAAATAGCAATGAGATAGATAGGATTTTATGCTTTTCCGATTTGTTCCTGCTACCCTCAAAATCGGAAAGTTTTGGTTTGGCGGCCTTAGAAGCAATGATTAATAGGGTACCAGTAATTTCGACAAATGCGGGCGGCATACCAGAAGTGAATAAGCATGGCATAACAGGGTTTTTAAGTGAGGTGGGTGACGTTGATGACATGGCTAAGAATGCTCTGAAAATTCTTCAGGATGATGAAATATTGGAGAAGTTCAAAGAGAATGCAGCAATTGCGGCCCAGGAATTCGACATTTTAAAAGTACTTCCGTTGTATGAGGAGATTTATCAAAAGGCATATAATAGCCGGTTGAAGAGTACCTATAATTAATAAGGATGAGGAGTCTTTTTCTAAGTATTGTTTTAGTTATAACTTCATGTAATAGTCAAAAGAAGACCACTTTCAACAGTAGTGAAGGGGTTACTACCAAGAATCATCGGCTCACTTTGCTGTTACAGGACAATTATAGCGGTTCGGAGGTTGAAGAGACACTGATTATAAAAGATGTAAAAACCTTAAAGGTCTTCTATTCAAGAATAAACAGAACGCGAAAGCCAGGTATACCTCTTCCGAATATTGATTTTACAAAGGAAATAGTAGTGATTCATTGCAGTGGCGAACAGAACATGGATTCGCAGTTTGAGCAGTTGGTAATGGAAGAGACAGATAACGAAATTATTGTAAGAATATCAAGCATTCCTACTAATCAAAGGCAAACTTCCCTGGCAAACGTCAGTCCCTTTAGTGTTTATAAGATGCCTATTTCAAAAAAGAATATTAAGGTTGTAAAAGAACGATGAATTTCGTAGTTAAACTATTAACAAGTAATCCAACGAATAATATTACATTTTAAACCACTTTATTGCTTGTAAATGATTTGAAGGTTATTTTTACATTTTAATTACCCCTAATTCTAAGATTATGAAAAACTATACAATAAGTGTGATGGCTCTGCTAGTGCTTGCCTCCAATCAGGTTATTGCTCAAAATGATTTACAGCTTACTTCAAAAGACAGTATTGTCCAAAGTTTTGGCGTTATAGGTATTGGTTTTACGGCCATTGACGATTCTGGCGATATGTTCGGCCAACTTTTAGATGTTAGCGATGAATGGAACATGGTAGCATTTCCTTCGCGTTTAAATATTGGCACCTATTTCTCTAATGGTATTGGCATTGAAGGAATTGCAAGCTATAGCAAGTACAAAACAGGAAAAAAGGTCGATAATCTCATTCAAGCTGAGGATGTCAGTTATTATGCAATCGATGCGCGTGTCACCTATGCATTAAATAAGATATGGGGAGGCTCTAAGTGGTTTGATCCTTATTTAGGAGGCGGTATAGGCTATACTGATGCTAATAATCAGGGTAGAGGAACTATGAATGGTATTGTAGGTATTAAGACTTGGTTTTCAGATCGTTTTGGGTTGGATTTTAATTCATCGGGCAAATGGTCTATGAATACGGATAAGGGCTCCAATCATTTGCAACATGCAGTAAGTGGATTGTACCGATTTAATGTTAAAAAAGGGTTGACAAAGAAAGGGGAAAAGAAGTTGGCCTTGATCCAAGAAATGGAAAAGGAACAACAACGTGTCCAAGATTCCATTACTGCAGCTACATTGACTGAGGAAGAGGCCGCCTTGGCAGAACGATTGGCCCAAGAGAAGGAAAAAGCACGATTGGCTGCTTTGGAAAAAGCCAAGATTAATGCTGAGAATCAGCGGAAAAGGGACATTGAAAATAGAATCAAAGAACTTGGAAATGTTCTTTTTAGTTTTAATTCTTCTTATATCAATAAAAAGTCAGAAGAGGTACTGATTGCTTTATCGGCAATTCTTAAGGAGGTTCCAACTGTAAAATTAACGATTGCCTCGCACACGGATTCTAGAGGAGCATCAAAATATAACAAATGGCTTTCTGAAAGAAGAATGGAACGCACCAAGGATTATTTAATAAACAAAGGCGAAATTACATCCGACAGACTTAAAATAGAAGGGCATGGAGAGGAAAATTTACTGAATGAATGTGATGGTAAGGTTCCTTGTAGTGAAGAAAAACATAGCGTAAATAGAAGGTCTGAATTTATCGTAACGGATTATTAATAGATAGTTTAACAGAATAATTTCCTCCTAGAGTTCCAAATAGTATGGGTTCAATGGGAGGAATTTCTCTTTTAACGAGGCCCTCTTTAAGCGATAAATCATTGTTTCTGGGATCTATTCCAATATGAATAAGAAATTATGGCTTTCGGTTTTTTTGCTTTTGTAAAGAAGTTTGTCCAATTAAAAACTTTACCAAGACAAAATCATACTCCTCCCAGGACATTCCACCACGGAATATTTTGTATTTAATATTGAAACAATTTTCTAGTTTATTTTTATACCTTTTGAGTTTATATCGATTACTTTTATTAAAGGTTGCGACCAAATGTTGATTAAGGTCTGTGAACTCTTCGAAGTTGACCAGAAATCCAGGATATTGTTGTATTCGTAGTATTTTAATTTTGCCTTGTACTGAATGCTTGTCAAGATTAAATAAGTTGGCACGTCGGACATGAAACCCATGCTCCAGCATTGGTTCAGCTCCCTTGGAGCCTCCAAGGGACGTTTGACACTTCCGGCAATCCGCTTTTTATGTTTTCTTCTTAGTTTTGCTTCATGTTCCTATAGATCCTTAAAACTCTTTTTCTGTTCCATTTATGGCCTTCTCGACGTATGCGTTTGTAATACTCATCGAATCCCCTTGTCGGGCGGCTCTGTGCAAGTTCGGCAAGCTTGTCCATTACTTCCCTGTCATCTTTCCTGCTACGGTAATACCACATTGAACGTGTCAGTTCCACCACCTTACAGGCACGTCTTATCGGCACTTCGTACTCCTTGATCAGATAGATTGCACGGTGCTTCTTGTCGGAAGGCCCTAGAACTTTTTTGAGAGTACGTCCTTGAGTATCGTGATATCAAGGCTCACATCGGCATACATCTGCTTGAGCTTGCGGTTCTCTTCCTCTAGCTCTTTCAAACGTTTCAAATGGCTCGTCTCCATGCCGCCGTACTTCTTGCGCCAATAGTAGATGGTACTCTTGTCGATGCCCAGCTCCGTGGCAACATCCGGGACACTCCGGCCTTTTTCGATCTCCTTTAGAACCTTGATGATCTGGCTCTCTGTAAACTTGCTTTTTTTCATGTGACAGTTTGAATTTAAAGTTAGTAAATTCGAACTATGAACTGTCCTGTCTTTAGGGAAGGCTACTGATGGAAAAGACTGTGATAAGAAATAAAGTACTAATGTCTAACTTGATTGTTTTTAAACTATTAATGTTGTCCTCTTGACAATAATTTTAGTAATTAGTGTAATAAATAATGACTTTTGTAACTGAATAATTATTGTAACATGCCAAATTTAATATTTGAAAAAATAGTAATTATTTTCAAATTAATTAGGCCGCACCAATATATAAAGAACCTGTTCATCTTTATGCCTATTTTTTTTGCGGGCCAAATTGGCGATTCAGAGAAAATATTTAATGCTTTCATGGCGTTTTTGGCATTTTCATTTTCTGCCAGTGCCATCTATATTCTTAATGATTATAAGGATGTTCAGGAAGATAGGGAGCATCCAAACAAAAGGAATAGGCCATTGGCATCAGGCGCAATTTCTTTAAAGAATGCCCTTTTCTTAATGTGTTTTTTTGCCATTGTAGGGATATCGTTGATGACTGCTTTTTCTTTTCATGCTTCAGCTATTTTAGTGAGTTATATTGTATTGAATATAGCGTATAGCTACGGCCTTAAGCACATTGCTATTCTGGATGTCACAATTATTGCTATAGGATTTATTTTACGCATCTTTATTGGTTCGGTCATAACCGGGATTCCACTTTCACAATGGATAGTTATTATGACTTTTCTTCTGGCCTTGTTTTTGGCATTGGCCAAACGTCGTGATGATGTCCTCATATTTCTTGAAACCAAGAAAAAAATGCGAAAGGTAATCAACGACTACAATTTAAAGTTCGTTGAGGGTGCCATGATGATTATGGCATCTGTTACCATTGTTGCCTACATACTTTATTCGACTTCTGTTGAGGTCGTTCAGCGCTTACAAAGTGAATATGTCTACTTAACTTCACTTTTTGTTATCTTGGGAATTATACGCTATTTACAAATAACTTTTGTTGAAAATAAAAGTGGTTCACCTACCAAAATTGTTATTAAGGATATGTTTTTGCAAATAACTATAGTGGCGTGGGTACTTCATTTCATTCTACTTCTGTATATCTGATTTCCCAAGGTACAACATTAAATATGGACCATTAGAAACTAATATTGATGAACACATTCTTGATAGGGATATTTTTAAAGAACAATATATGGGTTTAAGTAGCTGGGGCAATTATCCAAAAATAATAAATGAAGCTTTTTTCTTTAATCAAATTGGGAGATTAAAGAGTTTCATCGAAGATACTGATGAAATAATTCCTTATGGCAATGGTAGAAGTTACGGGGATAGCGCTCTAAACAAAAAAATAATCTGCATAAAACCTCAAAATTATTTTCTGGATTTTGATGAGGATAATGGGATATTACATCTCCAAGCTGGTGCGCTATTGTCTGATATATTGGATGTTTTTGTTCCTCGAGGATGGTTTCTAAAAATAACACCAGGAACCAAATTGATTACTGTTGGTGGAGCGATTGCAAGTGATGTTCATGGTAAAAACCATCATATCGAAGGTTGCTTTAGTGAATGTGTCATAATGTTGAACCTAATGCTACCCAGTGGTGAAATTGTTAAATGTAGTAAATCCGAAAACTTAGAATTGTTTAGAGCCACTTGTGGTGGCATGGGGCTCACCGGGGTTATCCTTGATGCCAAAATATCCTTAAAGAAAATAAATTCTAAGTATATTGACCAGACTACGATCAAAACAAAAGATCTAAAAGAAACATTTGAGGCTTTTGAAGAATATAAAGATAAACCCTATTCCGTTGCATGGATAGATTGTCTTGCCAAAGGAGATAAATTGGGTAAGTGCTTGTTAATGGTAGGTGATTTTAGCACTGATGGAATATTGGAGTATAAAGCAAAAAGGAAATTGAACATACCTTTTAACTTCCCTTCTTTTGCTTTGAACACCTTAAGTGTAACTATTTTTAACAAATTTTATTACGGAAAAATCAGAAATAAAATTTCCAAACAAAAAATTGATTTGGATACTTTCTTTTACCCGCTAGATTCAATTAATAACTGGAATAGAATATATGGTAAAAACGGTTTTACCCAATATCAATTTATCCTACCTGAACATAAAAGTTTTGTGGGTCTTCAAGAAATCCTAAAAACAATATCGCTTTCCGGTAAGGGGTCATTTTTGGCTGTGCTGAAACTATATGGGAAAGGAAACGAAAATTTTCTCTCATTTCCAATAAAAGGGTATAGTTTGGCGTTAGACTTTAAGATTGAAAAGGGGTTGTTTGAACTTCTTGATAAAATTGATAAAATTGTTATAAAAAACAATGGACGTATCTATTTGGCCAAAGATGTTAGGGTTAGCAAGAAAGTTTTTGAGCAAGGTTATCCAAAAATTGATAAATTCAGAGCATTAAGGGAAAAATATAAAATGAATAAAAAATTTAATTCAGTGCAATCTATGCGCGTAGGAATATAGTAATGGGATATATATTGATTATAGGAGCCAAAAGTGACATTGCGAAAGCTGTGGCTAGAAAGTACGCCGAGAAAGGAAATAATTTATATTTAGCGGCAAGGAATTCGAGCGAATTGAAGGAGTTTGCCAAGGATATTGGTATAAGGACTCAGATGGATGTGAAATGTTTGGATCTAGATGTATTGGATTACGCCTCACATCAATGTTTTTATGATACGCTGGCAGAAAAACCTATTGGGGTAGTTTCTGCAGTAGGGTATTTGGGCGATCAAGATAAGACTCAAAGTCATTTTACAGAAGCTAAAAAAATTATTGATACTAACTATACAGGTCTTGTTAGCTTATTTAATATAATAGCCAATGATTTTGAAAAACGAAAAAGCGGGTTTATTGTAGGGATAAGCTCCGTCGCGGGAGATCGGGGAAGAAAGAGCAATTATATGTATGGTTCCGCCAAAGCTGCATTCACAGCCTATTTGGGTGGTCTTCGAAATAGGCTTCATGAAGCAAATGTTCAAGTTTTAACGGTAAAGCCAGGTTTTGTAGCTACGAAAATGACCGAAGGATTGGACTTGCCCAAGAAACTTACGGCAGAACCAAAAGAAGTAGCCAAAGTTATTTATAGGGCACAACAGCAAGATAAGAATGTAGTTTATATAAAGTGGATATGGAAATGGATTATGCTGATTATTAAAAATATTCCCGAATGGCAATTCAAGAAAATGAGCATATAAAGGTATTATATGGGCTATATGCATTTGAAATTCAGTAATTTACAGAAATTTATCCTAAAGAAATCATGGCTATTACCTGCTGCTTTTGCCACAGTATTTTTGGTTGACCTCGCTTATAGTTTTTATAGACTAACTAATCTTAATGGTGGCGGGGATTCGCAGTGGTATGGCACCATGCTATATTGGTCTGGTACAAATCCTTATACTGCATGTCTCGAATCTTCAGAATGGTTTATGACTACCTTTCCTAATTATGCTCATTTACTGTATATTGTAATGTTTCCGTTAACTTTTTTCGAATGGGAAACAGCCAAGATAATTTGGTTTTTACTCAGTTTATGTGGTTTTCTATTGACCTTATATTTTTTTGTTTACAAGGAGAAAGTATGGATTAATAAGGTTTTAGTACCGGGAATACTACTATTGATAGGAAGTACTTTGACGAACGCTTTGTATCAGGGACAGATGTCAATAATTATTTTGACCTTAGTTTCGTTAGCTTGGATTTTTAGAAACAAGAGTATTCTTTTAATCCTATTTTTATCCATTATTTTCACCAAATACTCTTTTGGATTGCCCATACTTTTTGGATTTTTTTTAGCTGGCTACAGAAAGGAATCTATAGCTGCCTTTGGCATTAACATGGTGTGTGCCTTGATCTTTTCCTACCAATTCAATATGGGTTTCCTTGAAACTTTAAAACTACCTTTTGATGTTGCAAGTCGTTTTACAGAATTTGGACATTCGGATCTGATATCAATATTTAGAACAACAAATCCCGGTGAAACCATTTTTGGACTTAATTATTTTTCAATTTTGGCCGCAGTAATTTACTTGATTTACTCTTATTTCTGCATCGTATATAAGGCAGACAAAAAAGCAATTGTAGTTTCGTCTATACTTTTATCTTTTTCAATACTCTTCCATTTGGACTATGATTATGTTGTTTTATTGGCCGCTATTCTTATTTCGATGTCGGGCACTAAACTTTCTAAGGGAAATTTGATTCTATTGGTTTCAGTTGCTTCCTACTTTTGGTTGTATCCAATTATTCCTAAATTAATGAGGACTTTTTTACATATAGATACTGGATTGCTTCCTGTTGAATGGTTTGGTCATACCTTCGGCACTATTTTTATAATATTCAATACTGTATTGATTACTACTACGGCATTTCGTATTCTTCTTGACAAAAACCTGAATTCTTATTCTCGCACAGAAAATATCCAGTCTTGAGCAAAACACTCTACATTTTTGATTTTGACGGAACTCTTACGAATAAGGATAGTCTTGCCGATTTTATTCAGTATTCGATTGGCAAGAAGCCTTATTATATAGGATTATTTAAATTAAGTCCAGTACTGCTGTTTTGCAAATTAGGTTTAATACCCAATTACTTGGCTAAAGAGAAACTCATCACCTACTTTTTCAAAGATTGGGATTTTGCTCAATTTAAAGCGATTGCAGATAAATATGCCCTAGAAGAAATAGATAAAATTATTCGACCGCTGGCTATGAAGAAAATTGAAAGCAATAAGGAACAGGACCATCAAATGATAGTTGTTTCCGCGTCTATGGAAAGTTGGTTAGAAAAGTGGTGCGATAAAAACCAGATAGAAGTTATAGGTACGCGTCTTGAGATACTGGATGGGAAACTTACGGGTAAATTTGCTACTAAAAACTGTTGTGGTATTGAAAAAGTCAAAAGAATTAAGGAGAAGTATAACCTAAATGATTTTGATGTTATTCATGTGTTCGGTGATAGTAGGGGAGACAAGGAAATGCTTAAAATAGGAGACCACTCCTATTATCGGTACTTTGAATAGTTACTTAATAAGAAAACAGTGGATTGCCAAATAAAGAACAAGACTAATCTAAACTTAAATACTAAAGAAAAGTCTCCCAGTATTCAATGATAATGTCTAATCCTCATTATTTTAACCTTGGTATTTGTTAAGCGTTCATTTTATTTTTTATGTAATTAGATAAACGCAAGGAGAGAGCAACCAATGTAAAAGTGGGGTTGGCGGCACCGGATGTGTTAAAACAACGAGAACCGACAACAAATAATTTGAAAATCCCGTGAACTTTACAATTAGAATTTACGACACCCGTTTTTGGATTTTCACTCATTCTTATTGTTCCCAGATGGTGCCATCCTCCATTGGTGCTATCTGGAAAAGTAGTATCATTTTCATCTTACAAAAACTCCACAAGTTTTATTCGGCCTAGCCCTGAATTACCCATTTGCTGACCAAGGAGTTCATATATTTTTCGAATACTTCTTTTATCCAGTGCTGTTAATTCCCAATGTAGATTTGCCTTTGGCACACCCAAATCGTCTTTTTTGTATCCTAAAGTGACTCTTGAATTGGGATTGGGCGCTTGCTCAATTCTGGTGTCCAATTGATACGCCGTTGGTTCCCGGATTTTCGTTCTTAGCTTTAGCAGTTTTAAGAAACATCCCATATTATTCATGTTTTCCATTGCCTTTCTTGGATTGTTATTTTGCCATGTTTTCATTCGAGGTTTCATATGTTTCCCAATACTTAAAGGGAAAATGGAGACTGTACCATTAAGAATTTTATTGGCGATCATGGTCTTTTCCGTAATTGCCAATTCTGCCTTGGCTTTGCCCCAGGAATACAATACTGTTTGGAAGGGCTTCAACAACCTCAATTCAGCAGATGCGACTTCCAAATGTTCCATAAAGTAACGACCCACAACATCTTTGTCGTTGCCCATGTGGCCTTCCCCTTTTTGTAGCCTTCCCCTTTTTAGGACAGGTCTAAATTCAACAAATTTTCATTAATGTTATCGGATTCGGTGAAGAATTCTTCACCGAATCTTGGTCTGGATATAATTTTTGTTCAGAAAAATTTGTATTTGTTTTTGAGTACTGACCCGCGACATATTTTCTTAATACAACCCTATAAACTGTAGAATTTCTTCTTTAGTTTGGGCCATGAAAACCGTACGGGATTTTCTAGTTTTATGAATAAATCTTCTGCATTGTTTTTGGCTATGGATCCAGAATAACCATAAACAGAAGTGGTATCGCAAAACAATTCCCTCCCAAAAATCCAAATTACTTACTGGTTTATGGGAGGAAATTCTCTTTTGAAGAAACCCTCTTTAAGCGATAAATCATTGTTTCTGGGATTTATTGGCCAATATGAATAGGATATTGAAGTATTGGTGCCATCAGGTAGGGCCAAAGCGGCCTTATATCCTTCTACAGGATTAAAAGATTTTAAATTCCAACCCTGATCATTGGTAATCTCTGCTGTTAATTTGTCCCTATTTTTAATGATTTCGAGTTTATCGGAAAGAATTGAAATGGCATTTAATTTAACAGGAAAAGAAAGTCCATGACCTGTATACTTTACAAAAGCTTCCTTGCGAGTCCAGAATTCATAAAAAAGAGGGGTCAAATCCTTTGTGGGTACGGAGCTCAATATGTCCATTTCTTCTACTGTAAATACAGTTTTTGCGATTTCCAGATAATCTATTGTTTGATCTACTTTCTCCACATCAATACCGATTTCTGTAGATTTGGAAAATGCAAAAACGATTAGTTCTCCAGAATGGGATAAGTTGAACTTAATGGATTTATTAGTTGTTATCCGCGGTTTTCCATAGGGCCCATATTCGAAAGAAATTGCATGCGGTTTGGTTTTTGTATAGTTAGCTAGGAGAATCCTTAGTATCCCCCTGGATAAAATAAAATTGGAACGGTCTTTTTCAAAGACAAATTTTTGGGCTCTGTTATTCTCCTCTTGGGATAGAATTTCCAAATAGTCATTTGGATTTAGCTCAGAGTTTTTGTTTACAATCCAAACTTTTATTTTTCCTTTCGACAATACAAAGGAATTTCCGTAATCATTTAATTTCCGATGGTCATTAATAGCAGACTTCTTCAACATTCTTACCCAATATCTTTACATGTGGTTCATCAAACAAGTTAAAATGGTTTCCTGAATTATAAAGGACCTTTATCTCAGATTCGCACCAAAATTTCCATGATGCCAAGTCTTTGTCAATAAGATGTTTATGTTCATTTTTTGCCATAATCAAAGTGCATTTGGCATTGAACTTTTGCCATTGGTACTGATTTTGTACCTTTTGCAGTTGATTTCTGATTTTCATTAGTCTATGAGCTACCTCATCCCTGGTTAACCATATATAATAGGGTTCCAAGTATTGCCTATAGCGATAAATCAACGAAGCTTTGATGGTCATGAAAGGATATTTGGAAATTTTTTTAATAACTAGGTTAAAACGTTCTATTTGGTTTCGATGAGGGAGGTGTTCTATTGCTTTTGGGGAACTATCAATAATTATTGTATTTGCCTTTTCACCCATTTGTTGTAATTGGTTGGTGATTTCCACTACTAATGCACTACAGCAGTAAAAAAGCAGATTATATGGGCCTTTCCGCTGTATTTGCATAACTTCGGATAAATAATCCTTGCTCATTTGTTCAATGCTCGTGTGCATAGCATCCTTGGTATTTATGCCCTTTGGCTGTACAAGGTAAACGGGTCTATCCTGATCGAGATATTCCGGTAAAAGTTTGTAGAACAACACATGGCCTTCCCCGCCATGTATACAAAAAATCGGTTGTTTGTTCCCTTTGGTTCTAAAAGGAACCAAATACTTCCAATCCGTTCTGTTTACCACTTCATTTTCGATAATCTTTTTAACAATACCTTCTATGGTTGGATGGTTAAAAAGTGTAGTTGGCGGAAGCTTATTTAACATTTTATTTTCAATAAGCCAAAACATCCTTATGGAGGTCATGGAATCGCCCCCAATTTCAAAAAAATTATCCTTAAGGCCTATAGGTGAAAAATTCAACACTTCCTCCCAAATCTCTACCAATTGTCTTTCAATAGCTGTTCGTGGTTTTTGGATGCTACGGTCTACCTCCTTGGCAATGGGAAGTTTTCTTAAAGAACTTTTATCGATCTTGCCATTGGGTAGTAAGGGAACCTTATTGATCAGACGAAAGGAAGAGGGAATCATATAGTCAGGAAGACGTTCTTTCAGGTAAGATCTGAAAATAGTTCTGTCAAAACCATTGGTAGATTTGACGTAGGCCACCAATTTTTTTGGATTTTCGGATGATGAATAAGCACCTCTATTATTAATAAGATCCTTTAGTTTGTAAAGAACCAATTTCCGTTCTTGTGCGGAGAGCTTCTCAATTCTATTTAATATATGGTTCTCCATTATTATTTTATGGCTTTTATTTTGTCTAAAGTTTCAGCCCACCTATGCTCTGTTGCCTTATGGGGAATTAAGGGAACTATTTGTACGGAAAAGGAGAAATAAGGGAGCGACAAGATTCGTTGATATCCTCTACTTACCGAATTTATTTCGCTTAAAAAATGGGTAAACGCACCTCTTGATTTTAAATGTTTTGCTCTAAACGCCTTTACCGTTCTGTTGAACATGGTTTTCCACTGTGGTCCCTCTGGGGGATTGATAAAATTATTGTCCTTAATGTCCAGCTTAGATATAAACTCCATTGCTCTTTTTATTTTTTTTTCAGTTTTTAGGGCATTTTGATTATTGCATTTGACGTAACAAATAATCTCGTTCCTCCTCTTTTAGGGATTCAACGGACTCAAGTAGCTGCTCTGCCTGCTGGCTGTTCAAGTAGGATTCAAAATGAGTTATAATTTCCTCGGTGTCCGGGGTCTTGGACAAATCAAAAATTATCTCCCTCTCAGACTCTTCCATCATAACCACTACTTTGTCTATCATTGGGTTCTCTCCAAGTATGTTCTCAATTTCATTCAGTTCAATTCTATGACCCCTAATCTTCACCTGCTGATCCGCTCTTCCCAAAAATTCAATATTTCCGTCTTTCAGGTAACGTCCAAGATCTCCTGTTTTGTACAGCTTTTTTTGAGAACCTTGTTCAAAAGGATGGTTTATGTATGCCACACCTGTAAGGTCCGGTCTATTAAAATAGTTCCCTGAAAGGCCTGCCCCTCCAACGTAAATTCCCCCAATTGCTCCAAGTGGTACCAACTTAAGGGATTCACTTAGTATATATATCTCCGCATTGGCGACTGGTTTTCCTATGGGTACCACGCTACCAATATTTTCTTTGCTAATTTGATATGCAGTACACCATACCGTTGCTTCTGTTGGTCCATATTCATTGTACAAGGATACTTTTTCGAGTTTTTTAAAATGAAGATCACATAAAGAAGAGGAACAAGCTTCACCAGCGACGATTACAGTGGTCAAAGAGGGTAATTTGGAAAGGTTGCTGTACTCAAGAATCATCTTATAGAGCGAAGGCAACATAAGGGTATGACTCACTGAATTTGCAAGAATGACATCCCCAATTTTGTCAATATCCTGTTCTATCCATTTTTCGGAAATCACTAAAGTGCCTCCAGTGCAGAGCGTCCAAAAAATACCTGCTTTCGAACTATCAAAAGCAATAGAGGAAAGCAATAAAAATGCACTGGGATTTTCAGGATAATAGGTGAGCCTTCCTTGGGTAGAATTAATGATGTTGTTATGGGTTATGGGAACTCCCTTTGGCTTCCCCGTGCTTCCTGAGGTATATATTACGTATGCTATCGCATCCTTCAGTTGAACCGGTAATTTTCTGGCAGTATGTATATTCTTGTCCTTTACCACATCATCGAACATAAGAACAGCTCCCTTGAATCGATCAAAAAGGGGAGTCAGTGTTTTTTGGGTCAAAATCACCTGTACTTTGGAATCCATTAACATAAATTCAATGCGCTTGCTTGGGTAATCGGGATCAAGGGGCAGATATGCGCAACCCGCTTTTAATATGCCCAACAGGCAGGTAATCATTTCCAAAGAACGTTCCGTGCATAGCCCCACAATTTCATTTTCCCCCTTAGAATAGCTTAAGATACGTTGGGCAACTATGTCTGACTCTAAAATTAATCTTTTATAAGTCATAGATTCGTTCCCGAATACCAGTGCTTGTCTATCTGGGTTTTCTTGGGCTGCTTCCTCAATAATTTGATGAATTGCCGTAAAATGCTCAAATGGCCCGTTTTCCAGATTTTGATGGGTAAGGAAAAATGCTTTTTCCTTTTGGCTAAGCATAGGTATTTCTGAAATCGACCGGTCAGGATTGGTCGTAATACCCTCTAACAATAATCTGTAATGTTCTTGAAATCTGATTATGGTCGGTTCTTTGAATAGATCGGTGGAATACTCAAACTCAGAAGAAAGCAACCCGTCTTCATTGGAAATGTAGAGGGTTAAATCAAATTTGGAAATACCTTTGTTAAAAAAGGTGTACGATAGATCAATATCACGTCCAAAAGAAGGGGAAGGAGGTGCGTCATGGTAGATGAACATAACACGGAAGAACGGATTGGTTCCGAGAGATCTTTCGGGTTTTAATTCTTTTACCAATACATCAAACGGGACATCCTTATTGGAGAATGCCTCCAAGGTGGTCTCACGCACTTTTTCAACCAATTTCATAAAGTTCATTGATGGAGACAAGCCTGTTCTCAAGACTATGGTCTCATCAAAAAAACCTATAATATCCTCCAATACTTTTGAATTACGTGTGGAGATAGGCGATCCAATTAATATATCTTTTTGCCCACTATATCTGAATAATAAGAGGTAATACACAGAAAGCAACAAAACATAAGGTGTTGTCTCCAGCTTTTTGGATAAGTCCAATAGACGCTTGGAAAGCCGTTCTGAATAATTTTGAATATGTGAGGCTCCCTTGAAAGAGGATTGCATTGGTGCCGGATGGTCCGTAGGAAGCTCCAATGTAGGAATCTCACCTGATAATTTCTGCTTCCAATAGTTTAGTTGGATTTCATCCACTTTTTTTTTCTGCTCCCAATAGGCGTAATCGGTATACTGAATTTTGGACTCGTTCTTAATTATTGGATGCCCCGAGTTCAGCTCATTATAATAATTTGCAAGCTGTTCGCTAAAAATGCCCATAGACCACTTATCTGTAATAATATGGTGCATGGTTATCAATAAAACAGTTTCCGTTGTACTGAGTTTTAGAATTGAAGCACGCATCAATGGTGCCTTGTCCAGATTAAAATATTGTAACGAATCCAAAGTCAATAATTCTTCTTGCCTCTCTTTTTTGTCTGTCGCAGCCAAGTCGCTCAGATCGAAGCTTGTAATCGCCAATTGTAGATTATCATCAAATTTTTGAATGGCTTTGCCATTGACGAAATGATATGAGCATCTTAGGATATGGTTTGCAGCGAAGATCATTTGCAAACTCTCTCGTAGATTTTCTACTTGTAGTTTCCCTTGGAAAGTATAGATTTCGGAAGAATTATAGACAGGGTTCTTAGGATAGAGCTGTTCAAGAAAATACAACCGTTGTTGCCCTCGGGAAAGTGGAATAATCGCATCTTTCGGGGCTTTGGAAATAGATTTTGATCTTGATTCTTTTTTCTTCTCCCTATTTTTCCATTTATTCAATAAGGACGAACCATTATCTTCCTTTTTCATTTGTTTTTTTAATCAACAGGTTATCTTAATCCTAAAAATCTTAAAACATCGCCCCCCGTCCTTCGAATTTTTTCATCAAGCACTAGGTTAATATCAAACGCCCGTTCTATAAACCAATATAATGAAATTGCAATTAGTAACATGGAAACAAAAACTAGAAATTTGGGATATTGACGAAGTTTTCGAATCAGAAAAAGTACGGGAAAGATCATAGCTATAATAAAGACTTGCCCAATTTCCACTCCCAAATTAAACCCGAATAGCGTTAAGGTGAGAAATTCCCCTTTAATTCCCAAATCTCCCAAGACACTTGCAAACCCAAATCCGTGGAACAATCCGAATGAAAAAGCAATTATCCAATCCCGTCCCTTAAAAATCGGTTTTATGTTGTGGTATGCGGCAAGACCTATGGACAGGGCTATGATCGACTCTACAATCCGAGAAGGCAAAACAATGACATTCAAGGAAGCCAAACTTAAAGTAATTGTATGGGCAATAGTAAAAAAGGTAATGACCTTAATAATATATATAAATGCTGGCCGGAATTTTTGAACGGGCTCCCATCCCCAAACATTAAACTTAGGCTTTGTTTTTTCTGGATCCGATACGATTAATGGAGTTTTCCGGCGTACTACGGAAGGTAGAATTAAAGCAAACAAGAATAGTATATGATCTAAGCCGATCCAGATATGCCAAATACCCTGCTTTACCATGGCTACAAATCCTTTCCAAATGGAAGTATCCGTTAAGGATAACGCTTGTGAGGTATTGTCCGAAGTGAAATTGAGGGCAATTAACGTTTCGTTGTTGATTAAGCCTGCTTTCCAGTTATATTCCATGGCCACCATCATTACGTGGGATGGATCTTCATCAAAAAAAGCAGTGTAGTTGATTTTTAGATTATCTGGTAATTTTTCTGAATTTTCCAATTTAAAATGAAAACGGGCAAAGGAACCTTCAATGACAGGGAACATACTTATTTCATCCGTAAAGACAATTTGGTAGTCCCCATAAATTGAGGAAAAACTAGCATGTTCAAGAAGATATTCTTTGATCCGTTCAAAGGAAGGTCGCACATCTTCTACATTGGGATAATCTTTAAGTTGTAAGCCGAAAAATTGGTTCAACTCGTTGACATGAACCTCAAATCGCCCTTCAATTCCTGCCTTTTCATAAACTCTGAAATAAATGAAACTTTGATTCGGTTGGTGTGCATAACTTACTAGAGGGGTCAAAATTAAAATAAGGAAAAAAAAATGTAGCGCTATTTTTCTCATAATTGGGTTGGTTTTAATCTAAAGAATTAAGGGGACCGAGAGCTATTAAAAGAGTTTGTCAAATTTTCAAATACTATCAAAGTAATACTCCAAAGCTGTGATTCCCATATTGGAGAATCTTATTAAGATATTAAGAAAACGGTGTTTTTGTATTGTTCAATAAAACTGTATTTAAATTATAAATATGATAATATTTTGGGAATTTTATTGTCTACTTGCTTTTTTTTCGATGATTGTATATAATTTATGGTTCACCTACATCGTATGCGTTTGAATACGTAATATACTTGATTTACCTTTATGAAATAAATTTTTAAGAAATTCTGGCCGCTATAAATTTGTTTAAAGAAAAGTGATTTAAATCTAAATTCATCGCTCTATATGATCCATACCCTTGCACAAATAATTGAAAGATCAGCTGTTCAATTTCCTGAAAAGGATGCGTTTAGATGTTTGGATAACTCCATTACCTATGCCCAACTGAACATCAAGGCAAATCAATTGGCCGCATATCTTATAACTTCCGGTATAATCAAGGGTGAAAGAGTTGGCATATACATGAATCGTTGTTTGGATACCACAATAGCCGTATATGGTATTCTTAAGGCTGGAGCGGCTTATGTGCCCATGGATCCTTTTATGCCCTTGAACAGAACAATTTCCATAATGCAGGATTGTGGCATAGAACATGTAATGACAACTCCTTCTCAATTAAAAAAAATAAAGTCACTAGTAGAAAAGACCTCTTTCTTGAAATCCATAGTTGGGATAAGTGAAAATTTGGGCACGACCACATTTTCATGGGAAAATATCTATTCTAAATCTTTGGAAGACTTTTGTCCACCACGAATAATGGAAGAGGATTTGGCCTTTATTCTCTATACTTCAGGTTCTACAGGTATACCAAAAGGAATCATGCATACACACAAAAGTGGGCTCAGCCTCGCAAGGCTTGCGGCCAATCTATATGATTTTAATGAAACTGATCGTATCGGTACTTTTGCGCCCCTACACTTTGACCCCTCTACTTTTGGCTACTATGCTTCACCTTTGGTAGGGGCCACTGCTGTAATTATACCGGATGCCCATTTAAAACTGCCTGTAAGTCTATCTGCTTTGGTGGAAAAAGAAAAAATAACTGTTTGGTTCTCAGTGCCCCTTGTACTTATACAGCTATTAACAAAAGGAGAAATAGAAAAACATGATTTCAGTTCGTTGCGCTGGGTATTGTTTGCGGGTGAAGTTTTTATAACTAAACATCTTCGGGCCTTGATGCAGCAATGGCCTCACGCACAATTCAGTAACTTATATGGGCCTGCAGAAGTTATTCTTTGTACGTATTATAATTTAGACAGCGTTCCAGAGATGGATGAACCCATTCCAATAGGTACGGTATGGGGCAATACGGAATATAAGATTCTTGATCATACCGATAAGGAAGCTAAAAAGGGTGTTCCCGGAGAACTGGTGGTGCGTACTACTACTATGATGCATGGGTACTGGGACAATAAAGCGCTTACCGAACAATCGTTTTATAGAGTTAAAATTGCGTCTGGCTATGATCACATTTACTATAGAACCGGTGATCTTGTTAAAGAAAATGACAATAATGAATTGCTTTTTCTTGGTAGAAATGACAGACAGATCAAGTTAAGGGGATATCGCATAGAATTGGATGAAATTGAATTCACATTGCTTAAACATGAATTGATAGAGGAGGCAGCGGTCATGGTAGTTGAAAAATCAGATAAAAGCCATGAACTGGTAGCCGTTGTAAAACCACTTTTTGGTTCCAGTATTGAGGCCCAAAGCCTCACCGCCTTTTGTAAAACATATTTACCTGGCTACGCTGTACCGGAAACGGTGGAAATTTTAGAAGATTTTCCAAGAACCAGCTCAGGAAAGATAAATCGTAAGGAAATAACCAAAATGCTATTACCCGATTAGCTATGAAAGAGAGAATTATTCAATACATAAAACATGAGATTTGTAATGAGCCATTAGAAGGTATTGATGTACAGGATGACCTTTTAGGAAGCGGCATCGTTGATTCAATGGGAATGATGAAACTCGTTCTTTTTCTGGAAAATGAATTTAAAGTGCAAATTTCCACTGAGGATATGACTGTGGAAAATTTCATGACAGTGAAAAATATAATGGAATATTTATCAAAGAAGTAAATCAATTCAACTTAAAATGCACATTAATGAATAAACCTGTTGGCATATCTATACCCTTGACACAAAGTCAATTACTATTGTGGACTGGACAAAAATTGAATCCAGAGGTTCCTTTATATAATGTGCCCTATGCGTATGTAATATCTGGAGCCGTTTCAGAATCGGTTTTTAGTATGGCCTTCCAAAAATTGATCAACAAGGTAGACGTGATGCGCACCATTTTTTTTGAAGAAAAGGGGCAGCCTTACCAATCAGTTTTACCTCATTTGAATTATACGCTTGAATTTGTTGATTTTACTTCAACAACCAGTGATAAAGAAGTTAGGGATTGGATGGGACGTAGGAGTCAGCGTTTGTTTGATATGTCTAGGCCTCTATTTGATGCTGCTCTTTTAAAGGTCGATGACGAAAGGTATATATGGTTCTTAAATGTACACCATCTAATAATAGATGCAATATCTTCTATTATTCTATTTGAAAGAATGTCTGAAATATATAGCCTAATTCAAAGTAAGGATGTCGGTGAAATAACAGAATTACCCCGGTATACGGCTTATGTTAATTTTGAAGCGAATCAACGAAAAAGTGATACCCATGAAAAAAATGAATCGTATTGGAAGAAAAAGTTAAAAAATGGTTTAGAAACCCCACCATTATATGGGCCTAAGAAACCAACGACTACAACGAGATCTGAGCGTGTTGGTGTTAAACTTGGTTTGGAGCGATCTCATAAAATCAAGGAATTGGCCGCCCGTCCGGAAATCCGTGCATGGACCCAAGATCTTAGTCTTTTTAACCTATTCGCTACCCTTCTTTTTGTCTTTCTATATAGGGTCAGTGGTCAGAAAAAAATATCTGTTGGAGCTCCTTTCCATAATCGGACAGCCAATTTTAAAGAAACTATCGGGCTATTTATCGAATTATTTCCAATAGTTGACGAACTAGTGGAAGAAGACACCTTTTTTTCCGTTCTCCAGCGCATTCGATTAGAATCCAACAACAATTTGCGACATGCGCAACCAGGAATGGCCACTTTTGATATAGGCAAAAGTTTTAGTGCCGTTCTGAACTATATGACTTCAAGTTACCCGGATTTTGACAAATTCCCTACGAAATCTGAATGGATTCATCCAAACCATTCTGATTCAGCTCATCAAATACGTTGCCATGTGGCAGATTTTGATGCTACTGGAGAAATTGAAATTTTCTTCGACCTAAACCACGGCACATTTGACCAAAGTCTGTACCAAAAGGTTCCTCAACACTTTTTGAATTTGATGGATGCTATGCTTGCCAATGTAAATACTCCGATCAATCAACCTGAAATCAGTACCGAGGAAGAGAGGAACAATTTATTGGAAAAATCAGCACCGAATAATACCTATAGTTCTTTTCTTGAGCTGTTTTCGAAATCTGTTGCAGATAGTCCTAATGAAACGGCATTAAGCTATTGGGACAAAGAGCTCAGTTATATGGCGTTGAACAAAAAAGCCAATCAATTGGCATCTTATTTACAACAGCAAGGATTAAAACCTAAAGATAAAGTAGGACTGTATTTTTTTCGCAGCCCGGAATATATCATAAGTCTACTTGCTGTTATGAAATTAGGGGCCACTTTTGTCCCAATAGCTTCGGATCAACCCTCTGAACGCATCACCTATATTCTTGAGAATGCTAATTGCAGCTTGGTCTTGACAGATAGTATGTTGAGAGTGGGTATGAATAGCGGCCCCGCACGAGTTTTGGAGGTAAATTTGGAAAATATAAGTGCTATAATTTATGAAGAAAGAGCTATTGATAGACTGCCGAATAAGAATGATATTGCTTACATTCTCTATACCTCTGGGTCTACGGGACGCCCTAAAGGCGTAATGATATCACACGGGGCTTTGTCCAACTACTTGCAGTGGGCTATGGTTTACTATAAAATGGATAAAGCTTTTATCTTTCCCTTTTTCACTTCTATTGGCTTTGACCTTACCATTACGTCTACTTTTCTGCCCCTGCTGAGCGGTGGTGAATTGGTTATATATAGGGAAAGTGATAGCGGTCCGGATATTTCTCTTATGCAAGTGATAGCGGACAATAAGGTGAATTCCATTAAGCTCACACCATCCCATATTGCTTTGATTCAAGAGCGAGATTTGTCGTCTTCAAAAATTAGGACCATGATTGTTGGAGGAGAAGATTTAAAGACTAATATCGCGAACTTAATTAAGAAATCGTTAAGAGAGAAGACGCGTATTTATAATGAATATGGACCTACAGAGGCTACAGTTGGCTGTATTGTCTGTGAGTTTGATCCTGAGCAACATACAGGGGTGTCTGTTCCTATAGGAAAACCTATTTTCAATATAGATGTTTATGTATTGGATACGTATAAAAACAGGGTTCCCCAAGGGGTGGTTGGAGAACTCTACCTAAGCGGAAGTGGTTTATCCGATGGCTATGTCAATATGGATTCTCTTTCAAAAGAGAAATTCGTTAAAAATGCTTTTGTACCCAATGCCAGAATGTACCGTACGGGAGATCTCGCACGTTTGAACAACAATGGAAATCTTGACTATTTGGGGAGGCTTGACGAACAGGTTAAGCTGAATGGGTTCAGGATAGAACTATCGGATATTGAGGCAAATATTGCTAATCATCCTGCTGTAGAAAATGCCGCAGTAGTGTTGTTAAATGGGAAGCATTCAATCCCTGAAAGCGAAGTTGTCAATTGCACGGAGTGCGGTCTGCCTTCAAACTATCCAAATGCAGATTTTGACGAGCAGGGTGTTTGTCATCTCTGCACAGCATTTAAGGGATACAAGGAAAAAACGGATAAATATTTTAAAACCGAAGAAGAGCTTAAATTATTGCTCACCTCCAACAAAAATAAGGACAGGTATACTGGCTATGACTGCTTATCACTATTAAGCGGCGGAAAGGACAGCACCTACATTTTGGCTAGGCTTATAAACATGGGACTTAAGGTTTTGGCCTTTACCTTGGATAACGGATATATTTCTGACCAGGCCAAAGCCAATATTGATAGCATAGTTAATAAGCTTGGGGTTGATCATATATACGGGGAAACACCCCATATGAACAAAATTTTTGTGGATAGCCTGCATAGGCACCAAAATGTATGTAACGGTTGCTTTAAGACCATTTATACGCTAAGTACCAAAATAGCTTTGGATAAGAATATTCCGTTTGTGGTTACAGGACTCTCAAGAGGACAATTTTTTGAAACCCGATTAACGGAGGAGCTTTTTTGGGATGACACTGCCGATACCACAACTATTGATGATACCATACTGGAAGCGCGAAAATTATATCACCAAGAGAAAGATGCAGTAAAACAACTATTGGACGTGTCCATGTTCAATGACGAAAGTACATTTGATAAAGTGCAGTTTGTAGACTTTTACAGATATAGCAATGTAAGTTTGAGTGAAATGTTGCAATATTTAAAGGATAAAGTAGCTTGGGTACGACCTACGGATACGGGGCGGTCTACCAATTGCCTCATTAATCAGGTTGGTATCTATGTGCACAAAAAAGAAAAAGGATATAGTAACTATTCCTTTCCCTACAGTTGGGATGTACGTTTAGGGCACAAAACCAGGGCTGAAACCCTGGAGGAAATCAATGAATACATTGAAGAGAAAGAAGTTAAGCTCATTATAGAGGAGATTGGCTATGAAGAACCAAATGATTCTAATGAAAACAGGCAGCGACTAGTGGGGTATTATACTGGAAATTCAAAACTTCCCTCCATTGAATTGAACAGGCATCTATCAAAAAAGTTACCGGAATATATGATACCCAGTCTGTTTAAGTATTTAAATGAATTGCCCCTAACTGGTAACGGGAAAGTAGATAAGGCTGCATTGAGAAGCCTAAATGATGTTCAGTTGGAAATGGATACGCCTTTTGTGGCCCCTAGTAACGAGATTGAAGAACTTTTGGAAGGTTATTGGAAGGAAGTGTTACAACTAAACAAAGTAGGTGTACACGATAATTTTATTGCCTTGGGAGGACATTCCTTGGCAGCCATAAGAGTTACTACACGGATAAATGATGAACTTGAGATGGGTTTCCCGTTGAACAAAATTTTTGATTTGCCCACCATAGCGGAATACGCACTACTTATTGAGAAGACCATTGTAGAGCTATTGGAGTAAAAAAGAAAGAAAACGAATGAAAGCAAGGTTTGTACATAAGTGGGTTAAGCCCATGTTCATTAAACAAATAGCAATGCTAATGTGTATTTGCTATTTGTTGAATCCAATGTACCACCAAGTCAATAATTTATTGCATACCATTTCCCATGGCCTGGAAATTCCCGATGTTGTGCTTTCACATCAAGCCCGTGCCTCAGATGCTCATAATTACAGTCACGGATATCATGAACATGGTATCTCTGAAGTACAACATAAACATAGTTTCATCGATTTTGTGAATGCTATTTTTGAAGCATTAAACACGGAAGACCAATCTAGTGACACCTCAATAAAAGACAAAAAAATTGATAAGCATATCGCTACTCAGCAATACCACCTACATAAATTGATTACCATAAATGTGGATGTTGTCTTTTGGGAATTTGTTCGCAAATCACATGTGGGCTATCAGTATACCACAGACCGCCCGCCCGAAAACTTCTAAGATCAAGCTTCACGTATGGGTGGCGGATTACGTCCGCTCAATAATCCTTTGGTTTTTAACTTAGGATGAGGTATTGGCTACTTTCCACTTATGCAAAACCTTGATGGCTTGATCCAATTTCATTTTTTTTATAGTACCCTGTTTAGAAGGCAAGATTGTCATCATATGAATATGATGTCTGTCGACCTTGGTATTTAGCGAACCAATGGAGTAATCAATAAGAATCAATAAAATATAGAAAATGATACGATATATAATATGCTTTGCATTCCTTGTCTTTTTCAGCAATCTAAGAGCACATGAATTAAGCGGCACTATTGTTACCGAAGGGAATATCCCTTTGGAAGGAGTAGGGGTGTACAATAAGACCACTGGGGGATATACCTATTCCAATGTTTCAGGATATTTTGAACTGGATGATATCTCTGTGAATGACATCATCTATTTTTATAGTCTTGGATATAAGAACCAGCAAATCACCATCGTTGAGAACCAATTGGATGGCATTGTTAGCATTGTACTTATAGAATCGGCGGTATCCCTAGATCAAGTGGTATTGGTTTCAAAAGTAAATGTATTGAGCACTTTTGTAAATGTAGACATGAAGGCGAATCCTGTAAAGTCTACCCAAGAAATCCTTAGGAAGATTCCAGGCCTCATTATTGGGCAACATGCCGGAGGTGGTAAGGCCGAACAAATTTTCTTAAGGGGTTTTGATATTGACCATGGTACCGACATTGCGATCAATGTAGATGGTTTGCCTGTAAATATGGTCTCTCATGCTCATGGACAGGGCTATGCGGACATGCATTTTGTGATTCCTGAAACCATTGATAATATCGATTTTGGAAAAGGCCCTTATTATGCTGATAAGGGAAATTTTAATACGGCGGGTTATGTGGATTTAAAAACTAAGAAAACCATTGATAAAAATTTACTGTCCCTAGAAACGGGGCGATTCAACACACTTAGGGCATTGGCTATGTTCAAAGTGGTTGAGGGCGATGATAGCAATGCGTATATAGCATCTGAGCTTATGCTCGCCGATGGTGTTTTTGAATCGCCACAAAACTTTAATCGGTTAAACATTATGGGTCGCTATAATTATAACAACAGGGAAAATCAAGATCTTAGTGTTACCCTATCCCATTTCCAGAGCAAGTGGGATGCTTCTGGGCAAATACCCCAGCGTTCAGTAGATCAGGGATCCATTAGTAGGTTTGGTGCCATTGACGACACCGAAGGCGGAAACACCAGTAGGTCCAATTTATGGGTAAACCATAGTAAACAGATTGATGAGCATTCGCGAGTAAAATCAAAAGCATATGTTTCAAAATATGATTTTGAGCTGTTTTCCAATTTTACGTTTTTCTTGGAAGATGCCATTAATGGTGATCAGATACAACAAATAGAAGATCGTACAATTATTGGCGCCGAAACCCTATATGAACGTTCGTTTCATTTAAAAGACCACGATTCACAATTTGGGTATGAGTCCGGCGTAGGATTTCGATATGATGATATAAATGATGTGCAATTATCCCGGACCTTAAATAGACAAACCATATTGGAACGCTTAGCTTTTGGAAACGTAGATGAGTTCAATATTTATGGATTTATACAGGGCACCTATAAAAGGAACAAATGGACCCTGAATCCAGGGATACGAATAGATTATTTTAAATTTGATTATGAAGATCTGCTAACGGAAACCTATGATAACAAGAGTGAGAACAAGGTTTTACCAAGCCCTAATCTGAATATAATATACGCGGCATCTTCGGGCTTACAGCTATTCGTAAAGATGGGGGTAGGTTTTCATTCCAATGATGCAAGGGTCGTTACTGCCAATAATGGGAAGAAGGTACTACCTGTAGCTTTTGGAGCCGATATTGGGGCCATTATTAAACCAATGGATCGTTTAGTGCTCAATGCAGCGCTATGGAGCCTATTTCTACAACAAGAATTTGTTTATGTGGGAGATGCCGGAATTGTGGAACCCAGCGGAAAAACTCAACGTTATGGATTGGATTTGGGATTGAGGTATCAACTAACGGATTGGCTTTACTTTAATGGGGACATTAACTATAGCCATGCCAGGAGTATAGAAGAGTTGGAAGGGGAAGATTATATTCCATTATCCCCCGACCTAACATCCTCGGGAGGGCTTACTTTTAGGGATTTGGATAAATTTTCGGGAGGATTAAATTATCGATATATCAAGGATCGGCCAGCCAATGAAGACAATTCCATAGTTGCCGATGGTTACTTTGTGACCGATTTCAACTTAAACTACACCTTGAGGAACTGGACATTTGGATTAATTGTGGAAAATTTGTTCGATATCGAATGGAACGAAACCCAGTTTGCCACCCAAAGTAGATTATTTGATGAGCCTATGCCAATTGAAGAAATACACTTCACTCCGGGAACTCCATTTTTTGCCAGGATTAAAGTGTCTTTAAGCTTCTAATTAATTTTAATAGCGTTAATCATTAATGCAATGATTTGTGTTTACTGCTTATGTCAAAAATCTTTTAATGAAGATTATTGATGAGCATAAAATTTCCGCATCATTTTTTGCTTTGGCATTTCCTTTAATCGAAAGAATTCCTCGAAGCGCTGCGTGAGCCTGCCTATTGTAGCCTTCCCCTTTTTAGGAAAGGCTACAGGATGACATGGCGGCTATTTAAAGGCAGAAGAGAAATCCAATGGAATGAGCCCAAATTTCCTCCTAAAACTTTTAGTAACTAACTTAACCCTGTATTTGGCCAATTTTCGGATGATATTCTCAAAGAAGTCTTTTTTAAAAAAGCTATAAGAGTTCATCTTTTTTACGGCCTCTGGGGTACTGCAATAATTTTCCGTATTTCCAATACTGTATATGGCTCCAGGGAAGGGCAGCGGCAACAACTTTTTGTTAGTATCCAGTGTTGTAAAATCATGATTGAAGAGTGGACGTGGATTTTCCTCCAACAAATGACCTACATAGTCCGATTTGATAATGATGCAGGTACCACATAATACATTGAAGGTATTTTTGTTTAAAAAAATAAAATTGCTTCCCTCATTATAAATATAGCCCTTCTTAAAATACCAACCAGGGGTGTTCGCTGTATCATTTTCCACAAATGAAACCAGATTTTTGTTAATGCAGTCATCTGCATCAACCACCATATAATGGGACGGTTTATATTTTTCTCCATATGCTACCCCTTTCATTATTTTTTTGGCCTTATCCGCTTCTTTGGCGGCGTTACGGTAGTTTTGGGTATCTGCAGATGGAATATCCTGTGCGGCCTCGTGGGTGGGTGGGTCAAAATCCACTTGAACAAATTCCAGTGCTGGATGTTCAAAGTTTAGTTTGGGAATTTCATGGCAAACGGCAATCACCTTAAAATTTTGAGAGGTTTGTTGGCATATGGACTTCATGGTCCGTGTTACCAAAACAGAAAATACTTCCCAATTGGATGAAATTTGTGCACTTTTTATGGGTACAATGAATACTAGCATTTTATTTCTTTTTATTAGTTGTTGTCAATTGATTACAATGTTGCTCTATAGGCCGGAAAAAAATCGGTCTCACCAACCTTGGCCGATAAACATAAATCCGAGTACGTCTTTTGGTTTACTATATGGGTCCAAAGTTTAAATTGTTTGGTGTCATTGGAAAATGAAGATTTAAAATTGAACAAAGCATCTTCTTTACTTTGATAACCACCACCCAAATTAAAGTAGGTATATCCCTCTTGAGTCCCTTGGATTCTCATTTCGTCCAACAACAGTCGAGAGGGGGCAATCTTCATATATTCGGATTTAGTACCTGATAAATGGTATTGAATAATATTATTGGACTTTACGAACATAGATCCAGCGGCTATTTCCTTACTTTCATTATGAACGGCCAATAGTATTTCTGTTTTAAAACCATCACAACTTAGAAAATTGAAAAAATAATCAGGATCAAAAAAATATGTGGTATCCGCGTTCAGTTTTTCCATGGTTTCGTTGTAGATGGCTATAAAGGCGAGAATATCTTCCTTGGTCTCGGCCTTTTTAACCGAACATAATCTTCTAGCTTTGTTCACCCTACTTTTGGTGTCTCTTCTGTAGGCAGCTCTTTGCTCTTCCAAGCTAATGGTCAAGTCTATATTTACTACCTTCCCAATAGCTTTAACCGCACCTATTCCATTAAGAATGGTTTCTTGATATGGGATATATGGGTTAAGCCGCGAGAATACGGATACAATATTTTGTTCCTCCAAATAGGAATTCAAACTAGTCTGGAAATTTAATGTGTCAAAATCTTGGGTAATACCCTTGGTCAAAGGCCCTGCATATCCATAGACCGAAGTTGCATCATAGTATGCAGTATCACCTATTCCCCGAATCAAAAGGGGTAGGGCAATTAGTATATTCCCCTCTTCATATACTACCAATACAGGGGTTTCTTCTTGGTTTTTTGAAATAGTATGGTAATCATAGGTGTGATAGAAATCGTATGTTTCTATTTTGTTCAAGATAGTATCCCATTCTACCTTTGTTTTTATGATATTAATCATGCCCATTTCTATATTAAATGATCTTTTGATAAATTACTACGGTTTTAGAAGTCATTGCATCAACGGTGAAATTTGCAATGGCCTTTTCTTTTCCCTTTCTCGCAACGGCTTTTTTTAGGTTTGGATTTTGGATGATTAGTTCAATAATTTGGGACAACTCCCTGGCATCACCATTTTGAAATATAAAACCGTCCTCTCCATGGGTTATTTGATCCAACGCTCCATTTGTATCTGTTCTAATGGTGCAACATCCACTCATCATGGCTTCAACGCACACCAAGCCGAAAGCCTCTGATAAGGAGGGCAAAACAAACACATCAAAAATATGATAAAATGGTTTCGGATCTTGAAAGGGGACTATCGTTATTTGTTTGGCGATAGAAGATTTGGAAATAATGTCCTCTAGCCATTTTTTATCTTCTTCATTGAAATAATCTCCCAAAAAGATTAAATGAATTTTATCCGAAAGGGCGTGGGGAAGATGATGTTCAACAGCTGATATTAAAACATCCAATCCTTTTTCTAGGGTAATTCTTCCAACAAAACCAATAATAATGGAATTTTCAAGTATTCCATATTTAGCCTTGAGCGCTATTTTTTCGCTTTCAGGGATGGTATTTTCGTACCTTTTGGAGATACCATGGCAAACTACCGAAACTCTGTTCGATTTTGCACCAAGTGTTTCAATAGCATAGCTTTTGGATTCCCGACTAATAGCGATCAATTGCGTTGGATTTTTATATTTTAAATTTTCCACCAGTTGTACATTATGAACCGTGGTAATAAATTTTTTCCCTAGCATCCAAGGTAAAAAAGTCATATAAGGGGATTGGGAATGGATTATATCTGTTTTAGAAATGGATATCCAAACCAGTATTTGAAATATGGAAGAAATAGAGGTCAGTATTCTATTTATAATATTTCCTTTAGGAGTTTTAAAAGTTTTTATTTCAATATTCAAGGCATTAAAACCGTCTAATATCTTGATGAGGTATTCGTTATTGTCGTCTGTAACGCCACCCGTTATCATGGTTATTTGATGCCCTTGTTTTACGAGTCCTTGGGCTAAGTCCAAGGTGTGTAAGGTAACCCCACTTTTTTCTATTCTACTAAGTAAGAAAAGGATTTTCATTGTGGCCAACTATTATTTATTAGTTGTGGTTAAATGGGTCTTTATTTGAAAATGGTATCATTTAATTCTTGAAATGTCTTTTTTCCATAAGGGCAATCGTTTTTAAAACGATCTTTTTCCCTTTTTTTCCAAATTTCGGATATACTGTTTCAAAAGTGTCGTTTTCCTTAAATTTGATGGGTTCTTGGCATAATATTGAGCCTTTATCTATTTCACTATCAATAATATGGGTTGTAATTCCAGAAATCCGTACCCCATAATCCAAGGCTTCCTGTATGGCGGTATGTGTCGCCAAAAAACTAGGAAAAAGAGAAGGGTGTATATTCACTATTCTATTGGGGAAGGCTTCCAACATTTCCTGTCTAATGACATATTTAAAGCTCAATAATAGGGTATAATCAATTTCTCGTTGTCTTAATTCTATGATGATCTGCCGTTGATACGCCTCTCTACTTTCATAGTCTTTACGAACCAATCGTACCGTTTCAATACCAGCTTCATTTGCGGCATCCGCAGCTCCGCAGGGTTCGGTTTCATAGATGAGCAAGCCAATTTCGGAGCGTTTTAGTGCCCCTTTTTGATAGGCTTCAATGACATCTTTGGCATTACGTCCCCATCTTGTGACCAAAATGGCCCATTTAAGTTTTTTCTCTGTATTCATCTAAACTTGGTATTACCGAATTAGGGTCAACAACTATATCTTTTGAGCTGATGACATGTTTAATTGTTTCCAAAAAAATTTTAAAGTCCAATCCAAAGGAAATCCTTTCTACATATTCAATATCCTTCTCGAGTCGATCGTCCCATTTGAGCAAATTTCTTCCCGAAATTTGAGCCAATCCCGTAATTCCTGGAAGTACTGAGTGCCTTTTTCTTTCTCTTTCAGAGTAATAAGGTATGTAATGCATCAATAAGGGTCTGGGGCCAATAAGGCTCATGTCTCCTTTTAGGATGTTTATTAATTGGGGAATCTCATCCAAAGATGTTTTCCGTATTATTTTCCCCATGGTGGTCAACCTATCCGCGTCCGGCAATAAATTGCCATTTCCGTCCCTTGCATCGTTCATAGTCTTAAACTTAATAATGCTGAATGTTTTTTCATTTTTTCCCGGACGTTCTTGGAAAAAGAATACACCTCCCTTATGTGACAGAAACAGTAATACCATAACCAAAATGAGTATAGGGCTTAGGAGGGTTAGTAGTGTGAAGGCTACTAAAATATCCAAGATGCGTTTTATGAACAGTTTGTACATTTCCATAGAGAATAACTATAACAAAGTAAGTATTTATTTTTCGCTCAAATAGGATTTTATGGTCAAATGACCATTATTATTGGGTTAATGGCATGATATAACCAAATAGCTGCGTATAGGTTTTATATACTCAATTAGAATCTATTTATTGGTATGCTCCAATACAGTTTTATAAGCCATAGATGTTTGCAAGAAACCCCTCATGTAGTTGTATCCATTTTCCCCCATTTTCCTTCTTTTTTCTTCGTCACTATATAAGGACAATAGCTTTTCTTTTAATTCTGAAGTTTTTCCCGCTTCTACCCAAATTCCGGCGTTCAATTCCTCCAACTTGATGCCAAAATCTGTGTTTTTATCTATGGATGCCAGAATGGGTTTTTTGGCATTGAAATAGGCCAGAGATTTGGAGGGTATATTTGGAATAGTAAAATCTTCACTTAACGAAATCAAACCAAGATCGGCTATTTGCAATACCTTAAAGTAGCCCTCTCTGGTCAAGTAGTCTTTTACGAGAATGTTGGTCAGTTTTTCTGAATTGATTAAATTTTCCAAATGCACCTTTTCATTTCCACCACCCAAAATTAAAAAAAAGATGTCTTTAATATTGTTACAGGCTTTAGCGAGTGCCACCACGTTTTCCATTTTTTGGGGTTTACCTATATTACCACCAAAAATTACGATAAACTTATTTACAAGGTCGTATTCTTCTTTTATTTTAAGATTTTCAGCCTCATTTTGTAAGTGTTGTAGTCGTCCCCAATTTGGCAATAAATGTAATTTGTTGGCAGCTATATTTGGGTTATATTTTAATACAAAATCAATGTTTCCCTGGGACATACATCCTATATAGTCAGAAGTTCTGTACATTTTCTCTTCCTTTTTGCGGAAGAAATAATATGCCGGCCCCTTTTTTCTCATCATTTTAAGATCTACGGCATTTTGGGGAAAAATATCCCGTAAGATCAGATAGACCTTGGATTTATATTTTTTCTTTAACCAACTGGCCACATCTATAAGTGTAATTGGAGGTGTTGGCATAATTACCAAATCAAAGTCAAGATCCACTTTGCACTTCTTTAGCGCTTTTTTATACTGGAACGGTAGCAAGAGAGTGGCAAGGCCTTTTTGAATTTTACCCACATTGAACAACTTTAAGGTGGGCACACGTAATGTGGGTATGTTATCTTCCAATTGCATGCCGGTATGTTCCTCATCGTAAGCCGGTCCAACAACCATTACTTCATGCCCATTGTTACGAAATTCTACCAATAATTCGGTAAACATATTATGATATTCGTTCATATTGGGTACGGCAAGACCAAGGTAGATTATTCTCATAAATATTAATATTTAGACCAGACCACCCTGTTTACATAATCCACATAGGACAGAATAATCCTAACTACCTTTTCACTTACATTGGGCATGGAATAATCGGATACTTGTCTAAAATTCCTTTCAGGATTTATTTCTTGGACTTCCAAGGCCGTTAATGCCTGAAGAATACGTTCTGGATTGAGTCCGACCATCATTACTGATGCTTCCTCCATTGCTTCTGGCCTTTCATGAGCTTCTCTAATATTTAATGCTCTAAAGTTTAGTATAGAAGATTCTTCTGATATGGTACCGCTGTCCGATAACACAGCAAAAGAATGGAGCTGTAATGCATTATAGTCAGAAAAACCTAGTGGTTTCAGAAACCGTATGTTTTTATGTGTTTTTACGTTGTAGGAATCTAACATATTCCTGGTTCTGGGATGGGTAGATACAATAATAGGGTAGTCGTATTTTTCGGCGATAAGATTTAAGGATGTAATAAGTCCTTCAAAATTTTTAGGATTGTTTATGTTTTCCTCCCTATGCGATGATACCACAAAATACTTGTGCTTTTTTAGATCCAGATTTTTCAAAACTTTGGAAGCTTCAATTTTTGACTTGAATTTGTCCAGGATTTCAAACATCGGACTTCCGGTTTTGATAATTCGATCTGCTGGTAAGCCTTCCCTTAACAAGTACTCCCGGGCTATATCGCTATAGGTAAGGTTGATATCAGCCACGTGGTCAACAATTTTCCTATTGGTTTCTTCAGGTACCCGTTGATCAAAGCAACGGTTACCTGCCTCCATGTGAAAGATGGGAATCTTTCTTTTTTTTGCGGGAATAGCACATAGACAGGAGTTGGTATCTCCGAGCACCAGAAACGCATCGGGATTTGTCTTTTCAAGAATTGGATCTATTTTAATCAAGATATTTCCAACGGTTTCCGTGGCATTCTTTCCAGCGGCATTTAGGAAATGGTCTGGTTTTCTAATCCCTAAGTCTTCAAAAAATATCTCGTTTAACTCATAATCGTAATTTTGGCCTGTATGTACTAAAGTATGATCTATGGCATCATTGGCATCAAGCGCATTTAGAACGCAGGATAAACGAATAATTTCTGGTCGCGTTCCAACAACAGTGGTGACTTTTAATTTTTTCAATTTTTATAATTTGTGGTTATTCAATTTATACATCTTCAAAAAAGGTGTCGGGATCTTCAGGGTTATAAGGTTCATTGATCCAAAACAACGTAATAAGATCCTCCTTCCCGATATTCTTAATATTGTGGGTGTGCCAAATGGGCATATCTACGTAAGCGGGTTCATCTCCGTTCAATTCATAATTAATAACCTCATCAGTTCCAATTTTTCGTAGCTGAATCAAGGCCTTACCACTGATTACTGCAAAACGCTCGGCTTTTCGAGTATGGAAATGATTTCCACGGGTTATATCAGGAACGGTGGTGGAGAAAGAAAATTGTCCACTGGTCTGTGTTCTTGCAATTTCTACAAAACTTCCCCTTGGATCCGTGTGTTTGGTGTATTTTACGGGATAATGATCAACAGGTATATAGCAGCGGAAGGTATTGAACAAAGCTTTTTCAAAAGAATCTTCCAAATTGGGAAAAATACCTTTCCCCATATATTCTTCTTTATAGACTTGAAGCAGATTTAATATTTCTGAAACTTTTTTTTTGTATGTTGGCACTATGTTCACCTCATAACTATTTTTTCCAGTGGTTGTACTTGATATTCTATTTTTGGCTGTTTGGATAAACATTTGAACCAACTCATTTATATAAATAAGACCTACTTCTCCATCATTTATTATGGAAGGTCTTTCATCATGGGCCACTTTGTGGCAAAATGTGGCTATTACGGAGTTATAGTTGGGTTTTCCGAAAGGGCCAAAAACATTCGGTATGATAAGGGAAGTAAATTTTCCGTTGCCTTCTGCCGCCCACTCCGTAAATTTTTCCTTTCCTTCTTTTTTGGATTTTCCATAAAGGTTGTCCTTCGCTTCTTGGGTAGAAGAGGAGAAGATAATATGTGGGGTCGCCAGCTGTTTTTTACAAGCCGATATTAATTGGGTTACCAATGCTACATTGGTTTCATATATAACGTTGGCATCCTCGTGTCGGTTCATGGCAGCAAGGTGTACAATAACATCGCATTGCGCCACAAAATTTTCCAATGCGTTGGTATTTGTAAAGCATGAACGATCAAAGGGAATCAATTCAATTGTATCATCCAAGGTGAGCGTAGTATAGAGGTGGTTCCCCACAAAACCGGCCTGACCTGTTATTCCTATCCTTTTTTTCATTTATGCTGTATTTCTCAGTATTTTTTATCTTATAATTCACTATAAACTTACCAATTGGCTGGCCACTTTTCGACAGGAAAGCGAAAATCATCCTGTACGGATTCTTCCAGTGAAGAATTTGAAAAGACCAATAGTTTGGAGTTGTCACGGTTTGACTTAAATCCAGTAGCATATCCTCCAGATACCTCCAATACCGTTGGTTGGTTCGCATCTAACAAGAATCTAATGGGCTTTAAATGGTTTGAAGGAGCATCAAAATCATCTATTTTAACCAGATTTACCACAAAAGAACCAGCATTGCAATAAAACCATTTTTTTTCGTTCTTATGCCCCTGCCAAGCCCTAATGATATCGTTGGAGTTGGACGTAATTTCATAAAACCGAATTATTTCCTTCATATTGAAGGTGTTAAAAAAATTCAGATTTCCCCTTTTATCAGAAAAAATTGACCCTTGTATAAAGTTGTACGAAACCATTTAGAGGTTTTCTTTGATGAAATCTAAATTCAGTAAGGTCTGTCTCAATTCTTGATCTGTCAGTTGTGTGGTATTATGGGAGTGGTAATCTTCAATGGAACTTATATCGGTTTCTCCTTCGGAGAAATATCTGCTATAGTTCAAATCTCTATTATCTGCCGGAATCCTATAGAATTCACCCATATCCTCTGCTTTTTGCATTTCCTCCCTGGTACATAAGGTTTCATACAATTTTTCACCATGACGGGTACCTATGACTTTGATTTCATTATCGGCCTTAAATATATTTTTTACAGCTTTGGCCAAATCCCCTATAGTACTAGCAGGAGCTTTATTAACAAAAAGGTCTCCTTGGTTTCCATGTTCAAAAGCAAATAACACTAAATTTACGGCATCCTCCAATGACATTAAAAAACGGGTCATATTGGGATCGGTAACCGTTAATGGTGTTTTTTCCTCTATTTGCCTCACGAATAGGGGGATTACGGATCCTCTAGAGGCCATAACGTTGCCATACCGGGTTAGGCATACTATTGTATTGTCATTTGGAATGTTTCTAGACGCGGCTACGGCCACTTTTTCCATAAGTGCCTTACTAATGCCCATGGCATTTATGGGATAGGCAGCTTTATCTGTGCTTAAGCATATAATCCTTTTTACGTTATTTGCGACAGCCGCATCAATGGTATTTTGGGTGCCAAAAACATTGGTTTTTGCCGCCTCAATGGGAAAAAATTCGCATGATGGTACTTGTTTAAGAGCCGCAGCATGAAAAACATAGTCTACGCCAGGCATGGCCTTGGTTATACTATTAAAGTCTCGTACATCACCAATGTAAAATTTAACCTTCTCGTTTTTAAGTCGGTTCCGCATATCATCCTGTTTCTTTTCATCCCGACTGAATATGCGTATTTCCTTAATGTCGGTTTCTAAAAAGCGATTAAGTACAGCATTCCCAAAAGAACCGGTGCCTCCAGTTATAAGTAGTGTTTTATCTTTGAACATTTTATTCTATTTCTCTGTTAAAAATTCTGTAACCTTCGATTCAAACAACTGATAGTCTTTTTTAACATCATTTAAAAAAGCAACGCAGCCACTCATGAAATTATCTTTGTCGAAGGTTTCTTTATAATCAATTAATTTATTAGGCAGCTCATCGTACTTATCAACGACGATTCCGAATTTATATTTTTCAATGATGTTACTTTGTTCTGTTTTATTATTGACTATACATGGTATCTTCAATAATGCTGAAAGATAAATTCTATTACTCATTAAGGTTGCCCCTTTATTAAATTCAGTGCGGCTAATAAGAATGTTAATGACATCTGTATCTTTTAACAACTCTTTTTCTTTCTCCTTTTTGTATGCTCCAAGAAATAAAACGTTAGAAATATTTTCTCTATCTGCATGTTCTTTTAGAAGTTCGAGTGTATTGCCAAAGCCAATAAACTTCATTCTAAAACGAATGTCGTTTTTTAATTGATCAACGAATTTCAAGTCAGATTCAAAGTCTTTTATTTGGCCAATGGTATCCACATTAATGATGTCATTGTTGAAGGTCACAGTATTAGGGATGGCTACCAGCGCATCCGCAATTAGTTTTATGTCTATGTTATGAGATAATAAATAATTACCATTAGTGGGTAACCACTCTTTGAAACCGTTAGAGGAAATTGAAATGAAGTTCGCATTTGCAATCACTTTTTTAAAGCGATTTTTGAAAATATGCATGGGCTTCGAATAATCACGTATGTCCAAAACATATTTCTTACGATAATGTTTAACTAAATAATCAGATAGGAGAATTCCCAATTGCCCTGAAAAAACGATGACCTTTGCATAATCCTTTTTTTTCAGATGTTCAATCAAAAACTTTCTAAACCTTAGAAAATCAAATAACTTAGAAAATTTTGTTTTTTTTTGATTACTGCTCCTAAAAGAAATGCAACCTTCTTCAGCTTTATTTTCCCGATCCCAAATAATAAGATCATATGGTATGTTCTCTTTATCTAAAATTTGTGTAAAGTACTTCAGATATGGCGAAGTGAATACATTGTTTGGAAAAAGAAGCACGACCTTCATTTAATATATTATTAGTTGAAATTTTATTGCAATGAACCTAGGCGACGAAGATATTAATATTTGATTTTCACTTTGCCGTTTCAATTAAATTGACGCATTAAAAAATACAAAATTTTCTAAGTTATTTAATTTTCATAAATTCTTTCACGAACCCAATTAATATTGTCTTTCAATATTTTTGCTGGAATGCCCGCAGCAATGGAGTTGGGAGGTACACTCTTAGTGACAATCGAGTTAGTCCCTATTATGCAATTATTCCCTATACAAACTCCCTTGAGGATTATTGAATGTGCGCCTATCCAAACATGATTCCCTACCTGGATGCTTTGAGCAAAATTGATGCGTTTTTTTGTTCTATTATCCAATATACTATGAGAATCTCCTGTTCTGAATTCTATTGCGCTTGAAAGCATGCAATCCTCGCCTATGATGATGCATTTATTAGGTTCAGTTATGGCTATATGTGCAGATTCTATAGTAGTTTTATCTCCAATTTTGACTTCACAATATTTGTCTTCGAACCAAATATCCCCACCGCTATACTGGCAATTTTTTCCAATCAGTAATTTATGACCATTTCCTCTTATGTAAATTTGCATATCGGACAAAATGGATCCATGTCCTATTTCAATGACATTATTATTTCCAATGATATCATATTTTACATTGATTAAGATTCCATTATTCCTAATAATATTATTTTTACCATTAATTGATTTTTTAAATCGATTACAAAATCGTTGAAATCGAAGAGCAATAGTATATAACAACATATTGCTTTTCACTTTTTTTATTATTATATCTTTCATTTATTCATTGAAATTAATTCATTAAACCAAAAAATCTCAAGATTCGTTTAGCTTGTATTTTGTTGTTTTTGTTTTCCATCACAAACCCTTTAGAATTAGTTCCAAAATTGTGCAAATCTACCTTGTTTTTAGTCAGTAGAAATTCTAATGTTTTGTGAATTCCATCTATACTTTCAATCTCGAAAATGTAAACAAAGTTTAAATACTCACTAGGCATCCCAGGAAGTTTAGTAGTCACCATAGGCGTACCGGAGACCATGTATTCCATATTTTTTGAAGGGAAGGAGAATTTTGTAAACTCCTCTGTGGAAGGACGTGGATTGATCAATAAGGTAGCTGCCAATTGATCTGCTACAACAATTTTATTGGGCACCATGCCTTTATATACTATTCTCGGATCCTTTTTAGTATAATCTTCTATATCCTTGACCATTTCTCCGTTTCCATAAAGGTGTAGTCTGGCCGAAGGTTCTTTAACCTTCTGAAATCCATCAATCAGCATTTTTACCCCATATTGTTCGTACAAGCCACCAGCGTAAATTAATATTTTTTCCTTGGCTTTATTACGTAGTATATTCTCTGAATTTTGCATATTTATGTCTACTAAGCCTTCCAAAATCATATACGGTTTGTTCGCTGGGTTTACCACCTCGTTCATTTGTTCTGTTAATAATATATATCCATCGAACCTACACAACATAAAATTTACGGTTTTATGGTACAAACTTGCCAAGGGACTTTTTTTTGTTACTCCATTTAACATAGTACCATCAGGAAGGTCGGTAACAATAGTGATGTTTTTAGTAAAGGATAGCTTGCCAGCCAAAAAGGAAGCAAATGCAACGGTAAAATTCAATACATCACATAGAATCATTTTATTTTGTCCAATACGAAACCACCCCCATAGCAAAACGGTGAAAAAAGTATAAACAAAAACCCCAATATTTTTAAAATACCTCATGTTGAGCATGGGTATATAGCAAAATTTAAGATGGTTTACTTTTTCCGAGGGCTCAAACCAAAATCTTCTTGTATGGTTAAAAGGCGTAACAGGAATGGTGCTTAGAGTGGTAATTAAACAATTATCCGGATTCAATGTAAAACCTTGTGCTAATAAACGATGGAATTTTTGAGCAGCTTGTTCAGGCTTTTGTTCGGCAGTATCATAAATATATTGCAGCAACCTTTCTGAACAAAGAGAACTAACATAGAGTATTTTTGTCATGAGATACAATTAATGTAATACTTATTGATAACGCCCTTATACACGCAAAACATTATAAATAAAGAAAAAATACCTTCAAAAATCGGTTCTACTGTAAAGATTAAGAGAAATCCTATGGCATATATTAATATCATAATATTCAATGAAATGTTCTGAGGGTTTATTAGAATACTTTTCTTGATTTGAAGAAAAGAGCGAACACTATAAACTATTAGTACAATAAAAGGAATAATTCCTGATACCCTTAACACGTCAAACCACATATTATGAGAATACCCAAATTCTTTAGCATCCCAACCTAGTGGGTGTGTGAATAAATACTCTAGGGACTTTATCCATCTTCCTGTCCTACCACCTCCACTAGCAACGTCACCCCCTCTACCACCTTCCATTCGGCCTGCAAAGGTAGTCAACCAATCTTCATTCAAATTAAAAGATACTTTGTTTAAAACAAATGCTAAAATTGCCCCGAGAAGGAGTAGCAATATAATATTTTGTTTATAGGACTGTTTTGGGAAGGTATAAAATAAAGAAATGACGCTGGTCATTATAAAAATAACTAATTGTGTCCTACTTCCTAATCGGATAGCGCATAAAAGTGAAAGGGCAAATATTCCGATTAAAAATATATTAAAGAAAATCTTGTTTCTACGATAACTTGCAATTAAAATGGCAGGAATACACATGTTCAATGTTAAAAAAGAACCCATGATGGTAGCAGAAGTTGGCATATTATTCCAAAACATAGGTATTGTTCTGTCCAATTGTGCAAACCCTCCCTCCCTAAAATTTAAAAAAACTGATATTACAGCTGAAAATGAAAAAATGGAGGCCATTACAAATAATATCAAAAAAATTGTTTTTGTAGAGGTGTTTTTTCGTACTAAAAATTTTCCCAATAGATAAAAACCTGATGGAAATAGGGCATAAATCACTATAAATTGATTGCCTGCTACAGGATCAAAAGCATAAAAAATTGCATATACAATTGAGAATAAAAACAACAAAAAAACATCTAAATCTAGGTTATTGGAAATAAAATCTTTTTTCAAAAAAATTAGTATGACTAACAAATAGCCGAAAAGAAAGCCAATACCAAAAGGGTTTAAAAGATATAGTGCTAAAAGTCCACAAATCGCAAATCCTGTTCTATTTAAATACTCTAACAGTGTTTTCATGTTTTTAATTACCAGCTATATACCAAATAATAAATTGAACTGTTTAAGGTTTTACCTGGATATAATTTGATTATATATTTCAAGTGTTCTTTTTAGATTTTTATTTCTATCATGCCGTTTTGTTCCAGTATCAATTCCACCCATTGAAATTGATATAGCTAAATTATCATTAGTGAATAATGTAGCAATATGTTGAGCTAGCATTTCTACTTCTTCAAAGCGGTATAGCAACCCTGTTTTCATTTGTGTGACCATGTCTGGGACCCCTCCTACATATGATGCTATGCTGGGTACGCCTAATAATTGGGCTTCACCTAAAGAATTTGGACTGTTTTCGATACTTGAAGGGCATATAAAAACATGGCAATTTAAGTACTCATCAATCATTTCTTCCGAATTTAAATGACCCAAGAAGGAGATGCGTTCTTCTAATTCATATTTTTGCAATAAAGCTTTAATATATTTGGCATAGCCCCTTAATTTCAACCTTTTCGAAAAAGAATCTGTTTTGATGATATCATCTCCGGCTATACGTAATTTAATATTAGGAAACACTTTTTTTAATAGGTAAATGGCTTCTATGACCTTGTGCAGTCCTTTTATAGGATAAGAAGCTTGGCTTAGAAATATGGTATGATTATTTTTTAAATTTATATTCCATTTTTTTGCACTGTAAAATTCATCACGCAAGGATTCGTTGCAAAAGTGGTATTTGCAATTTGGATTTATAGTTTTTACATGATTATGATCCCATGTTGTTCGCCCTATAACATTGGTTGCCAATCGCAAATATTCTTTCTCGACTTTTCGCCCTCTTTTTTCAAATTTTTTCTGGGCATTAAAAATGCTCTCTCTTTTTATAATATCAAAAAAGGTAATGTTCTTTCTTATTTCTGATGTAGAGATACCACTAATATAATACCTTGAAATAATACTAATTAGCCCTTGAATGGAAATAACGTAACTTAAATCAGGACAAGCCTTCATTAATGCTAGACCATGTGCAAATTCTATCCCGTGAATATGAACCAAATCGGGTTTAATATCATTTATTATTTTCCTCCATTCTTTCTCTAGAGAAACATCATATTCCACATTTGGTGTTTTTCCAGCTAACAGATAATAATCAATACCATTTACTATTGAATGGTATTCTTTAATATTAGGTCGCGAAGTTGCCACAGTCAATGATATACCCTTTCTAACCAGATCATTGGCTAGACCATACATCCATCCCCCAATAACAGGGACTTCACTACCTAGAGCTTTAGATAAATCAGGAAATATTGGATTGGTGATCCACAGAATCTTCATTTATACTTGGTTTAAGACTTTTTTCAAAATACTAACTTGACGATGAGGATTATACTTCTCATCTATAATTTCATATGCATTATTTCTTACCAGTTGTCTTGATTCTGTACTAAGGTTTATCCAATTCTTAATGGTATTTACTAAACTATCAAGATCATCTTTTTTGAAAAAACCTCCATTTTTGTTAGTAATGATTGCTTCGTGTTCAGGCATTTGTGATTTAAATTCATCATTTGTGATTACAGGACAACCAAAAGTAAGTGCATGAAGTGAAGTTAACCCTACCGGACCAGGGGATACGCAGACACTGGCATTGAAAAGCAACTCTCCAATTCTATTTTCATCATAACAAGGACCATAATACCATACTTTATTTTTTAAACCAAGTTTGCTTACTAATTCTGGAATATCATTGTTCTCAACATCGGCACCGATTAAAGTCAGATTACACGATATATTCTGTTCGTAAAGTTTTTTTTGTGCCTCGACCAAAAGATTTAACTTTTTTGATTTTTGTATTCGACCTATATATATTAAAACAGGATCATTATTTTCAAAATAATTCATAAATACCATTGAAGGTTTTAATTTTTCTCGAATAATTAGTTGCTTGTCATAGTCCAAAGAATTATATATGAGGACAAGCTTGTCCTGCCCGAAACCTTCTTTCAGCATTACCTTCCTTGAGAATTCTCCGTATAATAGTATTTTATGACATAAACGATAAAAGTTTTTTTCAATAAATTTTCCAGCAACTGAACTGTTTCCTTTCATTCCATGGGTCCATGCATATACCTTTTTACCCAAAAGAATAGCCAAAAGTGCTAGTAGCCAATTTGATAATAATCCAGGAGTACCTGTAATAATATAGTGCTTGTAGGGTTTAAAAACGAGCTGCCAAATTCCCTTTTGCCATTCAAACCCCGAATAAGGTATTCGTATATTTTTTACAATTTTTTTAAATCCTTTTAATGATTGATAATCCATCAACTCTATAGCTGCGTCTACCTTATCTCCAAAATAAAAGTCACATTGGAGTTCTTTGTCCATTAATTTAAAAATGGGCGCTCTATAATGTGGGGCTAAATTAAAGATGCAGCATACTTTGTTGGTCATTTCAAATTGATTTGCCTATGAGAAAATAATGTGATTTCAAAATCTATAAATTTATCGGTAAATTAGTTAGTTTACTTAAATTTAATATTTTGTTTTAGGAATAGATGTTTTCCTCTTTTGGTGAGAGGTATATTATCGACATACTTAAAAATAATATCTATGTCGGTAACACTTTGAATTTTCTTCTTTATTTCCATTTCGTCCTTGCTTGAAAAAGCATTACCTTTTATAATATGAATCTCTATTTCTCCAACTTTATTTTGAATGATTTGCCATTTTGTAATATTAGCAAAAGCTTTTAAATGTTGACCAAAAATTAAAGCCGTTAAATAAACTTTTTGTCCCTGTTTTGAAAGAATGAAATCTTGTAATCTACCATATATAGTCTTGAAATGCACAATCCCTCCATTTCTATAGGATAGTTCTCCTAAGTCCCCAGTCCGATATCGAATAAAAGGCATTCCCCGATTATTAAATCCCGTAGCGACGATATTACCTACTTCACCTACGTCTGTATCTGTGCCATTATCATTAAGGACCTCGATATATCCATAAATAGGTGATGATTGATAGGTATAAGTATTGTCTTTTGTGTAACAATATAGACTTATCTCATTATGCCCATATTCGAAATACACCATTGATGAGAAAGCTTTTTCAATAGTTTCTCTTTGACTATTTGTGCAAATTTCAGAAGTCAAATTTATTCCTTTAATTGTAAAATCAAGTTTTATTTCTTCATCTAGAAGATAACGAGCCATACGATCAAAAAATGAAGGGTAACCTCTTAAAATCGATGGTTTTAATTCAATAAGTTTATTTATGTATAATTTAATATTATCATCGGTAAGGTACAGCACTGAAAATCTATAATCACCAAATAGATTTCCTTTTCTTTCCCTTACCCAAAAGATACCCTTATTTCTATCTGAAGCAGGCACTTCTATACCCCCACAACTCAAAATCAAATCAGTGTTTTTATACCCCATAAGTGAATATAGGTAGGAGTGGTGGCCATAGTCAATTAAGCCAGCCTCTGTATTGCAATAAAACTCCAACGGCTCTCCAGTACTGCCTCCAGTATTTCTTTTTCCTAAATTTTTTATATCAAACTTTTTACTAATTAATTGTACTGTATTTTTTTTAATTATTTCTTTTGATAAAAAAGGTATCCTTTTCAATTCATCGAAATTTGCTAAATCAATTTTGTTTTTGTCAAATAACAATTTATAATACTCGGTATTTTCATAAGCATATGAAAGTATTTTCAATAACATTTTATTTTGCATATTAAAAAGCTCATTTTCAGATAAATTTTCAATTGCAATTAGCTTTCCCCTAACCTCTTTTTCTATTTTTCGAGTTTTAAGTAGATGTAACTCATTATAGATTATTGAAAGAAAATTACTTTTTCTGATAACTCTTTTTAAACTTGCAATCATTTTATATTAATATTATTTTAAGATTTTTTTAAAAAGTGTATAAAAACTTAAAGATTTTATCATCATGTAAAAAGATATTCTGGTCTTTTTGAATAGCAGTGGGGCGAATAAAACCGATATTGATTGCGAAATCAAGGTTGCTAGAGCTGCCCCCATTATTCCATAAATAGGAATAACTATAAAATTAAGTACAATATTTGCAATCATTCCCACACCTAAGTAAAGGCTCGAATAACGCTGCAAGTTTTCACCTAATATCCAACCTCCTCTTGATACACCTAAAAACACAAAGATACCGGCCCATATATGGAGACTTAAAACACCACCCGATTGATTAAATTCATCACCAAAAAGTAAATTCACTAACCAATCACTTAGAAAGGTCATTGGTAGTGCTATAGAAATAGATAACCATACCATTAAATCGTATAGGTTTTGAAGTCTATTATAATATAATTCTTCATTATGTTTTTTAGCATTTATTATTGCAGGAAATAACGAAGAACTTATAACTCCTGGAATAAAATACCAAGCTTCACTCAAACGGACCGCTGCGGCATAATGACCCACGGATTCTGTATTCATCATTTCTTTGATCATTATTTGATCAATTTTCATGTATATTGAAACTATGATACCACTTAGGATGAGTGGCCAACTATCTTTGAGAAGTTCTTTGGCTTTTGGAATGTCAAATTTCCATTTTTTAAAGGATTGTTTGTGTTTAAAATAGAAATACATCATGCCCGTAGTAGAGATCGTAGCATCAAAAACAATAAGGTATACAAAGGCAATTAGTGGTGCCTCTATGAGAATTAGGGTAACCTTGAGAATCGAAGATACTATCAAAACAGCAATGTTGGTGATTACCATAACCTTACTTTTTACAAGACTCTGAAAATATAGATCGATTATGGCAAAACTGTCGAGAAAGGTCACTGAACCTAATATGAGTATTATTTTCCTTGTAAAACTATCACCTTCAATACTAAACACTATTATTATCAATACGGTCATTAGTATTGTGGAACCAATTGTCTGTAGGAAAAAAGAAGTACCCATTAAGGTATTTTTATCTAATGGATTTTTGACTAATTCGCGCACTAAAATACCATTTAGGCCTAAAGTAGAGAACGCCAGGAATAAGGCTATAAAACTTTGAGCATAACTTAGAATGCCCAATTTTTCTGGACCTAAATATCTTGTAACCCATACGCCAATGAAAAGGGAAGCGAAGATTTGCAGAACCCGTCCAGCAAAAACCCATGATGTATTTGCAAAATACCTCATAAACCCCGCTTGTTTTTTTAGGTCTTTAAGTTTTTCAATCATTATAAATACCCATTAATCACATATTTCGAGGCAAGATTCATAATCTATAAACGCAATTTTAAGCACACAATTAGATTACAAAACACAAATATGCGGATTATATTTTACGCTTCTAAAATATTACGGTGGGGATATTGTTTTATTCGTTAGAATTTCGAATTCAATTTCAATTTAGAAAAGATGACTGTAAATTGAATATATTAACAATAATTCAATTTTATTAGATTTTATGTAGTATGAAATTGTATTTAATTTAGGCTAGAGTTTAACTTATAATACACTTAGTCTTTTTCAATTGATTGAAAAACCAATATTAGTGAATGTACAGTTTTCAAAATATATTGGCAAAGTACCAGGGTCTCCTTCTGTCATTACATTACTTGGAATATTCTGAAAAATGCAATTTGTAAATTTGGTTCCACTTGTTGTCTGAAAGGTTATAAATGGAATTGAGCTAACATTCTTAAATGTTGAATTCAGAAATTCATTATTTTTCGAAGTAGCTGACCAACCAATTTCTTTTGAATTAAACAAAGTAATCGAATTTGCCAAGTCTACGTCTAAATTGATAAATGTATTATAGTTTCCTCCTTGATTTTCGTCCCTATCCCCTCCAGAACCAACAAAACCATCATCAAAATCAATAAATGTAATCGCAGCACGAGTATCCTTTATCGTAATGTTTTTAAAAGTATTGTGATGGGCACCGTTATTTATAGTTATACAAGATGAATATTGATTGGAATAAGTTGAGAAATTACCGAAAATTTGAATATTGTCAAAAGTATTGTTGTAAACACCACTAAAATTGACTTCGATTCCTGTATTATAAGCCTTGCAATTCCTTACAATATTGTTAGTGGCTTGATCTTTCATTATGAATCCATGGCCTTGATGTGTGTCAGCTGAACCATCTCCTCTTGGGTCTCTATAAATTGTACACCCTTCTATAACATTGTTAGTGCCACCATTGGAAATGGCTATATAATATCCTCCAAGATTATTGAGATTGTCAGAATATACTTTGGTATTTCTTATTGTACAATTATTACCCCCTTTGACATTGATTGCTTCTGCATTCGCATTTAGACTAAAACAATTTTCAACTAAACTATTATCTCCGGATATTTGAAAACTTTTACCTCCTTGGGTCAAATTGTTATTCTGTTCCCCATTATTTGTAATAATTACATTTTTTAGAACAACATTTTTCCCTACAGAATTAATACCTATTAAATAATCGGTAATTTGAAAATTGTGGATTTCAAAGTAATTTTGATGAATTTGTAATGCCTTGCCTGATAGAAAAGAAGACCCTTTTAATAGTGGCATTCTATTTGGATCGATGACATCTCCATAAGAAAATGTTGACTCTTGAATGCTCAAAATATCTCCTGGGGTATTTCTATAACCAACAAATTTTATTGGATTTCCACTATCGCCGGACCATTGAGGAATTAATTCTTGATTACCATAATTTCCGGCTTTGACATATATGATGTCTCCGGCACGTGCAGCTTGCATTGCATACTCCAAACTCCAAGCAGAAGCTTCAGATTGCCCATTATTACTAGAATTGCCTGTAGTAGTTACATAATATCCTTCTGGCACAGTACCCCCCCCAATTGCCGCATTTACAGTTATTGTCAAAGTGGCAGTATCACTTAATCCAGCAGCATCTTTAACTGTGAGCGTAATTTCATAAACACCCGGGGTGTTAAACGTTCTTGTTGGGTTGGCAGCAGAAGAATCATCAAAGGGAAGATTCCAGTAATAACTTATTACCCCTTTGTCATCTGTAGAATTACTTCCGGTAAAAAGCACTTCCAATGGTGCTTCCCCAGATAAAACAGAGGCACTGGCACTGGCTACAGGTGCTTCATTCTGCGGGGCATTGACTGTTATGGTGAGGCTTTTTGTGTTAGAGAGTCCATTCTCATCCGTAACGGTCAACGTAACACTATAACTTCCAGCCTCGGTAAATGTATGTGTTGGGTTGGCATTGGTAGCCGTAGCGCCATCCTTAAAATTCCAGCTATAACTGGAAACTGAGTTATCATCCGTTGAATTACTTCCAGTAAATATAACTTCCAAAGGCAGGTCTCCAGAAGTTACCGAAGCGGTGGAAACCGCAACTGGGGCTTTGTTACCTTCCTCGCTCACTGTAATGGTTAAGATGTCCGTACTTGTTAAACCTTCAACATCGGTCACAGTTAAATTTACTTCATATATTCCAACTTGGGCAAAGGTATGTATAGGGTCAGGCTCTGAGCTTAATGTCCCATCCTTAAAGTCCCAAGAATAATTTGCAACAGCATTGTCATCTGAAGAATTACTTCCTGTAAATGTTACCTCTAAGGGCACTCCTCCCGCAGTCGGAGTAGCATCTGCGATTGCAATGGGCTCCTTATTGTTTTCGCCTTCTACTGACCCAGAACCTTCCTGAGAGGGTTGGTCTGCAGTTATTATAATTTCTTCAGCCTCTTCGGGGGCACTATAGGTAACCAATAATTTAGATCCGATTTGAGAAGGATGCTCTTTGGAAGCAAATGCTAAATCGTTTCCACCCTCATGATTCATGATCAGTGTAAATAGCTCTGGTTTTATTATATCCGTTTGTAATGGTACTTCTTCCGTCTCCCCAAGTTTATACGCTTTCGTTATAGATCCCAATTGAATGCCGATATCTGGTAAGGAACCATTGGCAACGTATTCGGTCCAATCGTTTGAATTTCCTTTATGCACAGTTATAGATCCACTGCCATCATCACTGTCAATGGTAAATTGCAGATTAACTTCTGAAATTGACCCTCCGATTGAATCTATTGGACTTAAATCAAACATCAAATAACTAGTTCTTTGTCCATCTTCCAAACGAACTATGATTTGATTATAAACGGTACCACTTTGTACGTGAGCATCGTGAATGGGAGGAAAGCTAGTTGATCTAAATTCAAACCCTTCCGGTAAATTATTTTCCGGAGATGTTACCTCGCTGGACTGTTCCCCAATAACATTATTTTGATTTTCCGTTATTTCGTTAACAGAAGATCCCGGTTGATTAAGAATTAAATCGGTAAGAATATCATTATCCTTACTGCACGATAGAACCACCGAAATGCAGACGAAAAAAAAGCATAGCAAAATAAGAGGGACTCGCATGGGGTTAAATCTCATTAAGCGGATAAAATATATTAATTTATTTCGTTTGCAATGGTACTAAATTACTGTGGATCACCGTTATAAACATCGTTTTTTTCGATGAAATGCATTGTTTTGCAAAATCAGCTACAATTACAAAGGCCTAATTAAGCTGTGAAAATAAATGTCAACATATATTATTAACAATTTTGAAATTATCTTGAATAAGAGATTTAGTTCCTGATTATGGAATTTGGAACCCTACATTTATAAAATTACAATTTTCGAATTCAATTGGCAGAGCATTAGGGTTTCCATTTGAATTTTTGAGCACACCGCTGAGAAAATTCTCAAAATTAGAGTTGATGAATTTTGTTCCAGTTGTACTCATATTGGTACTAAAAGGAATAGAAGAAACATTTTTAAATACACAATCTTGAAAAACGTTATCAGCTGAAGTAGCGGCCCACCCTATTTCCTTAGAATTAAACAATATTAAGGAATTGGCCTGGTCAACATTCATATTAATAAAAACATTATCGTGTCCGCCTTGGTTTTCGTCCCTATCTCCACCAGGGCCAACATACCCATCATCAAAATCAATAAAGACGACAGGATATCGAGTATCTTTTATAGTAATATTATTAAATGTATTATGATGAGCACCATTATTTATTGTAATACAAGACGAGTACTGCGTATTGTACGTACTATAATTTCCATTTATTTCAATATTTTCAAAGGTATTGGAATGTACTCCACTAAAATTGACTTCGATACCTGTATTATAAGTTTTGCAATTTCTTACAATATTGTTGGTGGCCTGATCTTTCATAATGAAGCCATGACCTTGATGTGGAAGATTGTTATCTCCACTTGGATCCCTATAAAGTGTACATCCTTCAATTATGTTGTTACTGCCCCCAAAAGTAACAGCTATATAATATCCGCCCATATTAATCAAATTATCCGAATAGACTTGGGTATTTCTTACTATGCAGTTATTGGCCCCTTTGAGATTAATTGCTTCTCCGTTCGAATTCAGGCTAAAACAGTTCTCGATTAAAGAAAAATCCCCGTAGATATGAAATCCTCTCCCCCCCTGAACATTATTGTTGTTTTGTTCACCGTTATTATTTGTGATTATGTTTTTTAAGGTAACGTTTTTTCCATGAGAAATTATACCATATTGATAATCTGTGATTTGTAAATTATGAATTTCAGTAAAACCTTCTTGAATAGTAAGTCCAACACCTGTATTAGGTGAAATACCATTAATTAAGGGCATCTTACTTGCATCCAATTGATCTTCATAATTAAATGTTGAACTTTCATTGCTGACTAAATCTCCCGGTATATTTGTATACCCAATAAATTGAATAGGGTTGCTAGAAGTCCCCGAATTATCAGCAAACAATTCAATATTACCATAGTTACCTGCTTTAATATATACGACATCACCGGCCTTGGCATTAGAAAATGCATGCTGAATGCTCCAAGAAGTTGCTTCTGAAAGACCATCGTTGGTAGCTTTGCCATTAACAGTGACATAATAACCAGCTACAATGGGTTGATTAGCTTCGGGTGTTGGAGCGGGTGGTACCGGTGTAGTAGGAGTTCCTTCCTGCTGGGGATTACTTTCCTCTTCAATTTCTGGAGAATCCTCGGGAGCTATGTAGGTCACAACCAATTTAGGACCTTTGTTATTTGAGTTTTCTTTAGAGGCAAAGGCGAGATCGTTACCTTGACTATGTTTTAAAACCAAGGTTGTTTTTTCTGCTTGTAACTGCGATACATTTAATGGTAATTTTTCTAAAGCACCCAGTTTATATGATTTGTTTACACTACCAAGCTCAGTTTCAGGTTGTGGGGCATTACTAGAAGTTAAATTTTCTTCAACCCAATCACTTGAGATACCCTTGTATACACTAATGTTACCATCACCTTCATCACTATCTATGCTTAATTGTAAAACGGCATCGGTAATCTCACCGTTCACTGGACTAAGGTCAAACATTAAATAGCTCGTTCGTAAATCTTCTTGCAATCGAACAATATGTTGATCATACCCTTGGGTATCCTGTAGATAAGCATCATTAGTTGGAGAAAAAGTAAAAGTTCTAAGAACAAACCCTTCTTCAACACTAATGTTGCCATTGCCACCTCCTCTATCTTCTAAAGATTTTTCATCTGAATCGTTTAATACGGAATCCAATAATAAATCGGAATCTTTACTACAAGAAATATTGAAAATTAGGATAAATAAAAGTATGATCAAACGAATGATTTTAGTAGGGGAATTTTTCATAAGTAGGTTTAAACTAAAAAGTTGTACTAATAATTTGGGAATAACAATATTATCAAAAAAAAGAGTATATTCGACAAAAGCATTTCTATTTTCGATGAACTGCATTTCTATTTTCGACGAACTGCATTTTTTTTCAAAAAAATGGACTTTTGGGGGTCATTCATTCTTTTTATTGACATAGGAACTATTCCTTCTTATATTAGTATGTTACATGAATATTTTAAAATTTGTAATGTAGGTTTTACGCAGGGCAACGCATTTTTGGATCATCTCGTCTATGTTTTTAACATAATTTAGTATGTTATTCGATGAACCGCACTTTTCTTTAAGAACTTTTGAAATGAAATAGGAGTAAATAATCAAGAATGTATAGTAGAAGAATAAACTTTCAAAAATTTGTTTTTTTATTAAATACTATTTCAAACTACGGCAATTGTAATACTTAGTCGTTCCTTACCAACTTAAGATATTGGGACTAATTTATATTGAAATATCTTTTGCAATAAGTGCCAAAGTGATTTTTCCAGTTTACTTTGAGTTTCCCCATCATTTTTTTGAGGTTCCATCCAGTTGCTGCCAAAAATGCGTTGATCTGTGGTAATTGTTTACCATGGAGATAGTTCTGTCCCATCCTGAAATCCGTTTTCAGATGTCCTATTACGGGTTCTATGGCCGCCCTGCGCCTGAATTTCCTTCGCTTTTTTCGTTTTTGATATGGCGTGTCCCGCTTTAAAGGCCTATGGTCCGGCGTAGATATTATGGTATCACCAATCTGTTTTCGTCCTTTACCGCCTCGGTCATAGACCAGTTCTTTCGGGGTATGTTCCAAATTCACCTGCATCTGTTCCAGCAATGGTTCTATGGTCCTGCTATCATGTGAGTTTCCCTGAAAACTCTTTATTGCGGTGATGACAAGTTCCTTGCCCGTGGCAATAAGGCCGACCTTGTTGCCGAACTCATATTGTTTATGCGCCTTTCCTTTTGCTATACAGCAGGTAAAGGGTTTGTGCAAACTGTAGATCTTGTCCCTGTCCGTCCGTTTTTGTTTCAATACGGTTCGGTAAAGATCTAGCTCTTGGGCGTAAGTGGCTAGAATGTCCCTGGGTAACTTGCGTTCCAGTTCCCGCAACAGTCGCCCTGCTATGGTGTTCAACCTTCGAACGGCCTTCTTTGCTTTTTTCCTTCGTTTGGGATGGTTACCGTTATAGGTGTCCCGCAGCAATTGTTTCGATGTGCGGACATAGCTCTGCCTTTGGCGGATTCTTTCCTTTCGGGCAATGGCATTGCACTTGTTGATGATCTTCTTGGCCAACTTGGAATCGGTGGGGAACGTGGTATTGTTCTCCTGTACCGTAGTGTCCGAGAACACCATCTTGTCCTTGACGGCCTTACCGTGGAGTTTTACCGAATGGGCAAAGATCTTTTCTACGCCCTGTTCCCCGATCCGTTTACGGAAATGGACAAAATCACTGGGGTCGCAGGGAAATCTGTGTTGAAAATGTGCCTCCCCGGTGAAATATCGCATGTAGGGGTTCATCACCCAGGCCTTGGCCAAGGTCTCATCACCATAATTATAAATCCGCTTTAAAAGAAGGCAACCTACCGAAAAACGAATCGGCATGCCCGGTTGGCCCGTATTGGAATAGAGCCTTCCGAATTCATCTTCAAAATGTTTCCAGCCGATCTTATTGGCCAGAAGCACCAATTCGTGCCCTTTATCGATAAAACCCTCCAATAGGGGAGAAAACATATCCCGTTGCTTCCGATCTACCGGATTTCCAATCATATTTTGCAAGGTTTATACTTGAAGTTAAGCATTTGCTTGCAATTAAAGACCATTGAAAACCATTTTTTTTCGATAAAAACAATTGATTAACAGTGGTTTATGAAATTAATAAGGAGTGACTACTTAATAAAAAAAGCACAAGGTTAAATACCTTATGCTTTTCTATAATTTTATTTAATTGTAGTATGGCTTTACAACATTATGAATAACTTATAATCTACCATCAACCTGACATAAAAGCATTCCCTTTACATCATAAAGTACTCCGTTCTTGGAAAGCATTGATCTTAAATCCAAATCAAGAAACTCTTTATGAGCAACTGTTAGGACAATTGCATCGAATTTTTCTTTTGGTAATTCTGTGTAGATTTTAAGTTGGTATTCATGATTTACTTCCATTGGATTAGCCCATGGATCATGAATCTCAACATTGGCCCCGTAACTTTTGAGGTTATTAATAACATCGATTACCTTTGTATTTCTGATATCAGGGCAATTTTCTTTAAATGTTATCCCGAGAATCAAAATTCTAGAATTCTTTACACCAAGGTCATGTTTTAGCATAAGCTTGACGATTTCTGAAGATATATATTTGCCCATCCCATCATTCATTCTTCTACCTTCCAGTATAATACCGGGATGATACCCATATTCTTGCGCTTTTTGCGCCAAATAGTATGGGTCAACACCAATACAATGACCACCGACTAATCCGGGTTTAAAGGGTAAAAAATTCCATTTTGTACCTGCCGCTTCTAATACCTCATTGGTGTCAATATCCATTAAATTGAATATTTTAGAAAGTTCATTTACGAATGCAATATTAATATCACGTTGGGAATTCTCAATTACCTTCGATGCCTCTGCAACCTTTATGCTTGGCGCCAAATGGGTTCCTGCGCTAATAATTGAAGCATATAATTCATCTACCTTTTTGCCTACTTCGGGAGTTGAGCCTGCTGTAACTTTCAGTATTTTATCGACAGTATGTTTTTTGTCTCCAGGATTGATTCTCTCGGGGGAATACCCTGCATAAAAGTCTATATTAAATTTAAGGCCACTAACTTTTTCTAAAACAGGGATGCACTCATCTTCCGTTACTCCAGGATACACGGTTGATTCGTAGATGACAATATCACCTTTTTTCAATACGCTTCCAACCGTTTCACTTGATTTGTAAAGAGAGCTCAAATCCGGCTTATTTGTCCGATCAACAGGCGTCGGTACAGTAACTATAAAATAATTGCAATTGCTAAGAACCTCAACTTCATTTGTACAAAATAACCCAGTTTTATTTGGGGGTTCGCTTTTAATGACTTTTTTCAATTCCTCATCAGTTACTTCCATGGTTTTATCTGTACCACTCTGAAGTTCGGAAATTCGCTTTTCATTAATGTCAAAACCAATTACTGAATATTTAGTAGCAAATAAACGGGCCAAAGGCAAACCAACATAACCCAAACCAATAATTCCTATTTTGATGTCATTCATTTATTAAAAATCAAAAATGTTAAAATATAGATGTTAACGACAGGGAATATAACTGATTAGGCAAATAATGAATGTACTTCCTTTCAATAATTAATTCTAACCTAAAATATAATGTGCCCATTCAACGAAGTTAATCTCACTAGATTACCTTGGGTAAAAGTACACGAAATTGCATAATGGAAATACGTTACAAAAACATAAAGTATTTTAATTGTAATAGCTCTTATACCAATCAACAAATTTTCTTACACCCTGTGCAACGGTAGTTTTTGGTTTATAGCCATAATCGTTAATCAGCGCATCGATATTTGCCCAAGTTCGTTCAACATCTCCAGGTTGCATGGGAAGCATAATTTTCTGGGCTTTCTTACCTAAATTGATTTCAATTTCTTTGATAAAATCACCAAGTTTTACCGAATTGTTATTACCAATATTATATATTTTATAGAAATCATTGTCGATTTTCCGTTGCTCCATTTTTTTATTAATTACTTCGAGAATCCCATTAGTAATATCTGAGACATACGTGAAATCCCGTTCCAGTTTACCTTGATTAAAAACTTTGATAGGTTGATTCCGGGCAATGGCATCTGTAAAGAGAAACATGGCCATATCAGGTCTTCCCCAAGGGCCATAAACCGTAAAAAATCGGAGCCCAGTGGACAGGATTTTATACAAATGACTATAAGTATACGCCAAAAGTTCATTACTTTTTTTTGTTGCCGCATAAAGACTAATAGGGCTATCGGTTCTGTCTTCCACAGAAAACGGAATTTTTTTGTTCAGGCCGTAAACACTGGAACTACTGGCATACACAAAATGCTTGATTTTATGGTGTCTACAACATTCCAAAACATTCAAAAAGCCAACTATGTTACTGTCAATATAAACCTCAGGATTTTCAATACTATAGCGAACACCTGGTTGTGCTGCCAAATTGCATACTATATCAAATTTTTCAGCCTTAAAAAGACTTGGTAATTCCAGTCGATCCTCCAAATCCATTCGAATAAATGAGAACCTTTCATTATGAATTGAACTATAGCATTTTATTTTATATTTTTCCGCTTCAACCTTGTTTATCCCTAGCTGTTCTAGTCTACTAAATTTGAGTGATGTATTATAGTAATCATTGATATTATCCAACCCAACGACAAGGTGATTGTGTTTTATCAATAATTCAGATAAATGATAACCAATAAACCCAGCTGCACCGGTTATCAGAATTTTCATGATTGTCCAATTTTATAATAATTAAAACCTATAGCTTCCATTTGATTTTTGTCCAATAAACGTCTCCCGTCAAATACAAAGGCCGGTTTAAGCATCTTGGCATAAATTCCCTCCCAATTATATGATTTAAACTCGTCCCATTCGGTGAGGATTGCAATGGCATGGGCATCCCTGACTTCATCAATAGGATTATCAACTACTTTAAGGAGGCGTCTATTTTCCTCCGGGCTTCTCGTATTTAAATAGTCCAAATCTGCATATATTGTCTTTTCAGTTACTTTTGGGTCGTAAACAACAATTTCAGCTTTTTCATCCAATAAGGCATCGGCTATGTATATTGCGGCGGATTCCCTAGTGTCATTGGTGTCTTTTTTAAAGGCCCAACCGTAAAATATAATTTTTTTACCGGAAACGGTATTGTATAAAGTGGTAACAATATTTTCTGCAAATCTGTTCTTCTGATAATCGTTCATAATAATTACCTGTTCCCAGTAATCGGCCACCTCCGGTAAACCGAAACTCCTAGCAATATATACCAAATTTAAAATGTCCTTTTGAAAACAGGAGCCTCCAAATCCTACTGATGAATTAAGGAATTTAGGCCCAATTCTACTATCAAAGCCAATAGCTCTAGAAACTTCGGCGATATTGGCATCTGTTTTTTCACAAAGGGCCGAAATTGAATTTATTGATGAAACGCGTTGGGCCAAAAAGGCGTTGGCCACCAATTTGGACAATTCAGAAGACCAAACATTGGTTTGCAATACTCTTTCTTCTGGTAGCCATTGTAAATAAATGGCGCTTAATGCATCCTTTGCCGCTTGGCCGGTAGGTGTATCATCTCCACCTATTAGAACACGATCTGCGTTTAGTAAATCATCTATGGCAGTTCCTTCGGCCAAAAACTCAGGATTGGAAAGTATTTCAAAATTTACACCATTCCCGGTGTTTTGTAGAATACTTTTTATAGCACTTGCAGTTCGTACGGGCAGTGTTGATTTCTCCACAACAATTTTATCATCTTTTGAAACCCTTGCAATATTTCTGGCACATAATTCTATGTACTTTAAATCTGCAGCTAGACCTTTCCCTTTCCCATAGGTTTTTGTTGGGGTATTTACAGAAATAAAAATCAATTCAGCTTCATCTATCGCTTTGTCCACCTCTGTTGAGAAAAATAGGTTTCTCCCACGAGTTTCAGCAATTATTTCTTTAAGCCCTGGTTCATAAATAGGTAAATTCTCCAAGTTTGTGTCGTTCCAACTATCAATTCTTTCTTGATTAATGTCAACAACAGTAACCTGAATATCAGGACATTGATTTGCTATCACAGACATGGTCGGCCCGCCAACATAGCCAGCGCCGATACAACATATTTTACTTATTTTTCGCATTGATTTTTTACATTTAATATTTGCAAAGATTACTAAATAACTTAATAATTCTATTAATATTGTCGTTAAAAAGGCTTATATTCTAGGTTCTTTGTCCCCCCACTCCCCCCCGAAAAATATTATGGGGTATAATTAAAAGAAGATTTAATCATTAGAATTCCTCAAGACTATGCCTCAGGGTACCGTACTGACATGTATTTTTGTTGTTATGAGTGAACATATCCTCGAGCGTCATAACAAAAGTTTTTTGTTGTATCATTTCGTTTGTCCTATCAAATATGGGAGAAAGGTCCTCACGGATTCGATTTCTGCTACTTGAAGACAATCTGTTTTGAAATAGAGGAGCGTTATGAGGTTTATTTTTTGGATATTGATCTTGGTGGGGACCACGTTCATTTTCTGATTTAGAGTGTTCCTGCGAATGCCCCCAAGAAGATAATCCGGTCGGTCAAGAACATTACGGCCAAAGAAATCTTCCGACTTCATCCCGAAGTGAAGAGGTTGCTTTGGGGCGGCAGATTTTGGACGAGCGGCTATTATGTGAATACGGTCGGTCAATATGCCAATGAAGAGGTAATAAAGAAATACCTCCAAGACCAAGGGAAGTCCGAATACAAAAAGATGCATAAGAATCAATTACGTTTGTTTTGATACCTCGACGGCTCTGCCTCGGGGTAGTTCATTTGAACGTTTAACCGAGGAATTCGGAGTATAAACGAAATAAGATTGGGAATTAACTTTGGTCTGAAAAACTATGGTTATTTTTGGTATTCATGAATTTGACTAACTGGACTTAAGTGGAAACACAGACAAAAATTTGGCTTTCCTCCCCCCATATGGGAAGCAATGAACAAGTATATGTAGACCAAGCGTTTAGAACCAATTGGGTTGCTCCTTTAGGACCCAATGTAGACCTATTCGAAGAAGCAATAGAAACGTTTATTGGAAATGAGGTTCACGTAGCTACTTTAAGCACGGGTACGGCCGCCATTCATCTAGCTCTGGAAATTCTAGGTGTGTCGAAAGATGATGAAGTATTATGTCAGAGCTTTACATTCTCCGCCTCGGCGAATCCCATAATGTATTTAGGGGCCAGACCTATTTTCGTTGATAGCGAAAGGGATACATGGAATATCTCTCCAGAACTTCTTGAAAAAGCGATTAATGACAGAATTGCACGGGGTAAAAAGCCAAAGGCCATTGTGGCCGTACAGTTGTACGGAATGCCTTATAAAATCAACGAGATTAGGCGTATTTCGCAAGAATATGATATTCCAGTTATAGAAGATAGTGCGGAAGCACTAGGGAGTAAGTACTTAGACGGGAACTGTGGTAGTTTTGGGGATATTGGTATACTTTCATTTAACGGGAATAAAATAATCACTACTTCTGGAGGGGGCGCTTTGATAAGTAAGAATATAAACTACAAGAGAGCAGCAATACATTTAGCCACTCAGGCACGGGATAATGCACCGCATTATCAGCATTCCAAGGTTGGCTATAATTATAGAATGAGTAATGTTTTGGCCGGGATAGGTCGTGGTCAAATGGAAGTTCTTGAAAACCGCGTTGAATCAAGGAGATTTAATTTCGATTTTTATTACGATAGTTTAAACCATTTTTCTGAAATTGAATTTTTAAAAGAACCTTCTGGGTACTTTTCGAACAGATGGTTAACGTGCATTTTAACTCCATCTTTCGAAATACGGGAGCGCTTGCGCTTGGCTCTTCTTGAAGACGATATTGAATCGCGTCCGCTATGGAAACCAATGCATATGCAGCCAGTATTTCATTCATACCCGAATTACACAGATGGTACTTCAGAAGATTTATTTGAAAAAGGCCTGTGTTTACCCAGTGGTTCAAACCTAACAGAAGAGGATTTAGATAGAATAATAGCCTTAATTATAAAAGAATTGACCGTATGATTAAAAATTACTTAGTCAATAATGCCCATAGGTATGCTTCAAAATGGCTGGTTTTGGCAATCGATATTACATTGGTGACCATAGCATTTGTGTTGTCGTATTTGATACGATTTAACCTTACCTTGGATTTTGATATCAGCAAGCTTTTTATTCAGCTTCCTGTAGTCGCGTTGATCGCACTTGTTTCTTTTTTGTTTACAGGGTCGTACAAAGGAGTTGTGAGACATACGGGGGTTAGGGATGTGTACAAGATTTTCAATGCGATATGTCTTTCCAGTATACTTACCATATTTTTAGTCATATTGAATAAACAATATGATCTTATCAGTGATTTCACGATTTTTTTGGGCATCATTATCATTCATAGTTTGGTTAGTTTCATTATCCTTACTGCCTCAAGATATGTGTTTAAATCTTTGTATTTCAACCTTGTGAAGAAATTTAAGATTACCAAGAATGTCCTAATTTATGGAGCGGGTGAGGCAGGGTTATTGACCTACGATGCATTAACCAATCGGACTAGTAGTAGTGCAAAGGTTGTAGGCTATATTGATGATGATGAGAAAAAGGTCGGTAAAAGTTTGAACGGGATTACGGTTTTTAGCAAAGATATCTTATCGGAGTATTTTTTGAGCAAAAGAGAAATTTCAGAAATTATTGTTTCAATAAATAATGTAGATCAAAACAAATTAAGGGAACTGGTAGAGGGACTGGTTGATTTCCCTGTTCAAGTTAAAATTGTCCCTCCCGTTGAGAAATGGATAAATGGAGAACTCAAGGCATCTCAGATAAAGCAAGTCCAAATTGAGGATTTATTGAATAGAGTGCCGATTGATATTAAAAAGTCAAAAGTATCAAACGAGCTAAAGGACCAAGTAATATTGGTAACTGGTGGGGCAGGTTCAATTGGGAGCGAAATAGTAAGGCAGATAGCCAATTATGATTATAAGTCACTGATAATTATTGACCAAGCGGAATCTCCATTGTACGATTTACAGCAAGAATTGAGACAGAATGGGTTTCACAATTTTATTCCTTTGGTAGGGGATATAAGGGATAAAAATCGAATGAACACTTATTTTCAGGAGTATAAACCCACGATGGTTTTCCATGCGGCAGCTTATAAACATGTTCCTTTAATGGAATATAATTATTATGAAGCTATCAAGGTGAATGTGGCCGGAACCAAAATGATGGTTGACCTTTCTTTACAATATGATGTCGAAAAATTTGTCTTTGTCTCTACGGACAAGGCTGTGAATCCGACTAATGTAATGGGGGCGACCAAACGTATCGCCGAGATGTATATTGGTAGTATGCAGCAAGAAAACAAGACCAAATTTATTACTACCAGATTTGGAAATGTCTTGGGTTCCAATGGCTCGGTCATACCTTTATTTAAAAAACAAATTGAAAAAGGGGGTCCATTGACCGTTACGCATAAGGATATTACTCGATTTTTTATGACAATTCCTGAGGCTTCCCAATTGGTTTTGGAGGCAGCTGCAATGGGTCAAGGTGGGGAAATCTTCATTTTTGATATGGGTAAATCTGTTAAGATTTTTGATTTGGCCAAAAATATGATAAAACTTTCAGGCTTAAAATATCCTGAAGATATTGATATTAAAATAACAGGACTGAGACCTGGAGAGAAATTGTATGAAGAATTGCTGGCAGATGGCGAAAACACCTTACCCACCTATCATAAGAAGATTATGATCGGTAAAACACGGGAGTTGGACTATACTTATGTGCGGACTAAAATTGATGAATTGTGTATTTCCAATATGTTTTTTAATGATGATACGGTTGGGCTTATGAAAGAAATTGTACCAGAATATGTTTCGAACAATTCCGAATATAGCAAATTGGATGAAAAGAAAAAAAATGTAACATCCAAAAAAGCAATAATGAAGGTTTTACAATCATGAATTTTAAGTATTTTCGCTAAAAATCTCACCCTTATGTTTATAAAAAATCTTCGTGCCAGGTATTTGTTATTTGTATTGTCGATACTTCTTTTTAATTCGTGTGCTTCCAAAAGTGAGGTGGTTTATTTTCAAAATGCGGATAATTTTGAGACTTTGGTAGACAATAATAGTTTTACACCAAAGTTCAAAGTAGATGATTTGGTGAGCATCCATATTTCCACATTGGATAATGTAGCCAGTGCTCCTTTTAACTTATTTAGAGGGTCATCCGAGGGAGGTATCATGCCAGAGCAGGTTGACTACCTTATTGACCAAGCCGGTGAGATTGACTTTCCGGTAATAGGTAAAATAAAAATATCGGGATTATCTCCAGAAGAGGTTCGAATACTTTTAAGGGATGAACTTTCCGATTATTTAAAGGACCCTATAATTAATATTCGCTTACGGAATTTTAGTGTCACGATATTAGGTGAGGTAAAAAGAGCCGGTACATATGCGGTCAATGGGGAACGTATTACCATTCTTGAAGCTTTGGGACTTGCAGGAGATTTAACCATCAAAGGGAAAAGGGATAATGTACTGGTTATTCGAGATTTTGATGGCACTAAAGTGTACACGCGAATAAATCTTACCAATAAAAAGGCTTTAAGCTCACCCGTATATTATTTGACCCAAAATGATGTGGTTTATGTTGAGCCCAACAAATCGGCGGTTACATCTTCCAGCTTGGACAACAGGGCCTCTATAGCGGTAACCATAGCATCAATAGTCATTACATCATCGATACTTCTTATTACTAGAAATTAGAAGGGATTAATCCAGAATATCAAAATGAATTTAAACACTCAGTCGTCATCAACAGAAAGAGTTGATTTAAAGGAAATCCTAACAACATATACCAAACATTGGAAATGGTTTGTTCTGTCTGTGATCGCCTTTATGACCATGGCATACCTTATATTAAGATATTCCATTCCAGAGTATGCTGCGATGGCCAAGATCCAAATACTTGATGATAAAAGTTCAGGATCAGGTCTTGAAGTGTTTAAGGAGATAGATTTTTTTTCAGGAAGTAATAATCAAGTTGAAGATGAAATTGAATTGATCAAATCTCGATCAAATTTTATTGAAGTCGTCAAGGAATTAAGGCTTAATACAAAGGTAAAGGTCTTGGGTAAAATTAAAGACTCAGAACTTTATTCCAAACCTCCTATTAAAATAAATTTTATTGCAGAGGATTCTATAATCAATAAAGCAAGTTTCAGTTTTTATGTTTCTTTATCATCGTCAACTACATTTGGATACGTAGAAGAAGAAGACAAACCGTATAAAATATACGCTTTTGGTAAAAATATACCTACACCCATTGGTGAGATAGTAATTACACCCAATCTGGAAAAATTTGAAAACTATAAAAGCAAGAAAATTAAAGTTATAGTCAACCCTGTGAATGTGATTGCCCAGGGATATAGGAATAAAACAAGAGTGAGCGTTGAGAGCGATTTTTCAAATATTGTTGACATCTATCTCGAAGATCCAATTAAAGAAAAGGCCAAGGATATCATAGCTGCCTTGATTCGGGTATACAATAAAAACTCAATTGATGATAAAAAGGCGATAGCAGATCGTACTTCTAATTTTATTGGTGATCGAATTACAGAAATCTATTCAAATTTGTCTTCCGTGGATCAGTCGGCCGAAGATTTTAAAACTGGGCACCGAGTAACCGACATAGCAAATGAGGCAAATATAAATTTAAATGTGGGAGTCGCCAACCAAAAAGAAATTACAAATTTAAAGACAGAATTGGGTTTTGCCTCTGCTATGAAAAGTATTCTGGAGGATCAGGAAGCGATAGAGCTTTTGCCTTCTAATTTAGGGTTGTCAGACCCTACAATAACTAGTATCACAGCTAAATACAATGGACTTGTTTCGGAACGGAAAAGGTTGTTAAAAAGTTCCAATGAAAAAAACCCGGTCATAGTCAACTTGGATCAAGAAATTAATGACCTAAAACAAACTATGCATAGCAGTTTAAATAGTACGCTTAATAATTTGAGTATACAAGTGAATACATTGAGCGGACAGCAGGCTATTATTAATTCTAAAATTTACTCGGCACCAAAAAACCAAAGAGAATTAAGGGATATTGAAAGACAACAGCAGACAACAGAATCACTTTATCTGTATTTATTGCAAAAGCGGGAAGAAGCGCAGATTGCAGTAGCTTCAAGGTCACCAAAGTCCAAGGTAATAGACAATGCTTATATCCCAAATAATTTTCCAGTGTCTCCGAGGAGAAGTGTTATCTATATGGCCTTTATGATATTAGGATTTATAGTGCCATTTTCAATTATATATGTATATGATATGCTGGATAATAAAGTGCATAACATGCATAGTTTGGAAAAATTGACCAAAAATACTCCAGTTCTGGGAGAAATTCCAAGGTTGCTCAATAAAGAGGAGAAATTGGTTCTAAAAGAAGACCGATCTGTTTTGTCTGAAGCACTAAGGATAATACGAACAAATTTGGATTATTTAATAAAAACAAAGAATGCTAAATTGGGTAATAATAATGTGGTTTATGTGACCTCGAGTGTTCCTGGTGAAGGGAAGACTTTTTTATCTACGAACTTATCCATGATTTTGGCAAGCGGTAATAAAAAAGTACTTCTTGTAGGGGCAGATATTAGAAATCCCAAAATTTATACTTTTTTCACAGGAGAGCAAATTGATAATCTGTCTAGACCACGAAGAAACAAAGATGTTGGTCTTACTGAATATTTATACGATGACACAATTGATATCAAAGAGATTACAAACCCAATGCTCGTTGGGAACAATACAATTGATGTTATTTACTCTGGAAGAATACCACCAAACCCAGCAGAATTATTAATGAGTAACCGTTTAAAATATCTGTTAAGGGATGTTTCTTCAATATACGATTATGTTATTGTGGATACAGCTCCTTTAATGGTTGTTACGGACACTCTTTTAATAAGTGAATATGCAGATCATTTAATATATGTGACCAGGGCTGGCATTACGGAAGAAAAAGCTGTGGAATTCCCTATAAAACTAAAGGCCGAAGGAAAGATAAATGGGCTCTGTTTTGTTGTCAATGACGTGAAAGCCTCCAATTTGGGCTATGGAGGGAAATACGGCTATGGCTATGGAAAGTCGCAGAAAAAATGGTGGAAATTTTAGCTTTTACAACATAAAATTTGAAAACCTCGAATATGTTAATTCGGGTTTTCTTTATTTTAAGTTATTACTGTCCGATGAAAATGAGCGATATTTATCAAATAGCCCATAGTATATGTTGGCAAAGACTTCACTACTTCGATTCTTGTTGGCATCGGACAAAGTACTACCCTTGGGAAAGTATCTCAGGTTCAGATGCCCTATCCTGCCTTCACAGGCCAGCACTATGGTGGACAGCTCCCGCAAGGAACTTACGCCGCTCAGCGTTGCATAAAGCATCGTTGCCAAATGATCATAGGTCTTGAAACGCTTGTAGTACCTATCGTTATCGTGCTCCCTGACTGCCCGGGAAATAATGCCATTGGGAAGTAATTTCAACAACTGCTTGATAATCGGCTGTCCGCTAAAATGTGTACTTTTATTCATATCTCTGTTTTGTGGTAAAAGCAAGATATGAACAAGCGGGAAATCCAATCATGTAAATCCCGCTTGTAATAAGTTTTATCGGACACTAATGATTTTAAGTATACCATTAGTTCAAAAGTGTATAGGCCTAGAGAAGTTCTTCATTAAAAATACGTAATTTTATATGCTTTTTTTACCAAAAAAAACGGGTTTAATGAAGATAAACCTAGGATTTGTGTATTCTATCGTTGAATTACGTGTTTTATTGAGGTGCTGTACTTTACCGATAAACATACTGATTTAAACGAAAAACGGTAGGGTATTTTCCTGCAAAATTGTTATTGAAGTATATTTGTCGTAGTGCTGGAAGTTTACAAAAGACAGTTCAAAAATTGCTATACTTATTATCTCTAAATATGAAAAAATTATACCCTAATAACTTACAACTTTTGGTTGTGGTTGCTTTTTTATGTCTTTTTGGAACCCTACACAATACTTTATATGCCCAGGTCAATTTTGGTCAGAGCCAGTTGAATTTCAACGGTAACGGTTCTGTTTCCAGTGGTGTCACGTCATTGATGTACGGTCCCGATGGACGTCTGTACGTAGCTGAATACCCTGGGACTATCAAAATATTGACGATTCTGCGAAACGGAGCCAATGATTATGTTGTGACCTCGGCAGAGTCTTTGAACGGGATAACAGATATAAAAAACCATGATGATGACGGTACCCAGAACAATGGGCAGACATCACGTGAGACCACCGGTCTAACAGTGGCTGGAACCGCGTCCAACCCCGTCATTTATGTAACCTCCAGCGACTTTAGGATTGGAGCCGGCGGTGGTGGGGGCAACGGAGACGTGGACCTGGATACCAATTCAGGGATCATCACGCGATTTACCTGGAACGGAAGTTCCTGGGACGTGGTAGACCTGGTACGCGGACTTCCACGTTCAGAAGAGAACCATGCGACCAACGGGCTGGAGTTTGTAACCATTAATGGCACGGACTATTTGATCGTGGCCTCTGGGGGTATTACAAATGGGGGCTCACCATCCATTAACTTTGTGCTCACCTGTGAATATGCACTTTCAGCAGCCATACTATCTGTAAATCTTGATATGTTGAATGCCATGGGCGTCCAAACGGACTCGAACGGCAGGGATTTCATATATGATTTGCCCACGTTGGATGATCCAACAAGAAACAATGTTAACGGGATCACGGATCCAGATATGGCGGGCTATAACGGTGTTGACGTGAACGATCCTTTTGGGGGCAATGACGGGCTCAACCAGGCCATGGTGGTTTCCGGTGGACCGGTCCAGATATTCTCCCCCGGATACCGTAACGCCTATGATTTAGTAGTCACTGATGCTGGAGGGGTGTTTGTAACAGAAAATGGTGCCAATCAAGGGTGGGGCGGATTTCCCACCAATGAAGGGGGAGGCACGGTGACCAACGCCTATGATCCCACAGAGCCAGGTAGCAGCTCTGCAACGCCTGATGGAGAATTCATTAACAATGAAGACCATCTTCAAATGGTCACCAACGACATACAAAACTATATTTTCGGGAGCCTTTATGGAGGGCACCCTAACCCGACCCGTGCCAACCCTTCGGGAGCGGGTCTTTATACGGCCCCAGCTCCCACAGGAACAGTTGGTGCGGTGTTCAGAACCATGGTATATGACCCTGACGGCAGTCCTCCCGGTTCCACAATGGATCCTAATATCGGTCTTCCAGCCAACTGGCCACCGGTACCTTCGGCGAATCCTGTTGAGGGCGATTGGCGAGGACCGGGGATAGTCAATCCCGAGGGACCGGACGACAATCCGGTCGCCATATGGGGGACCAATACCAACGGTATAGACGAGTATACGGCC
>JAJRRO010000033.1 GCA_024279425.1 Bacteroidota bacterium
GACGACTTCGTAAATAAGTTTCCGAATGGCTACTACCATTTGAGAGTAGAAGTCGGTAATTGTAATGGATGGAAAAATGCTTCTTCTAAGTCTGATGCGCATATCTATCTTCGGAATTTCGCTAGCTTGAGTTTGGAGAATGTTTTGCTTGGAAGTGGAATTGGTCAACCTGAAGTGAACTTATCCACAACACCTTCAAGTTGTACTTCGCCTATAACTGGTGCTTTTACTACTACCATCCTTAACTTTAAAAATGCTTCTGGAATAGCAGGAAAAGTTTTTCTTCGGCTCGAGGAGTATGATGATAATTGCGAACCTACTGGGTTTATATCTGATGACGGTTTGGTTGGATCAGTTTTACTTGAGGATCTAAGTTCAACACCTCCAACGAGTGTTTTTCCATATTTTGTGAATGCAGATCCAAGTAATCATCTTCTTAACTATCTTTTAAATATTGGAAATTACAACGGGAATAGATATTTAATAAGTATTGTTGCAAATAACTCATGCAAAAACGTTTTAACTAGTTTTTGGACTCAACCCCTAGTGTTTAGAGAAGAGACAAAAGGCGGCATATTAAGTAATGTAGAATTGAAGGAAAATCCAGTTAGGAATGAGGTTTCCTTTTTTATTGAAAATTCAGATCACAAAGAGGCTAACTATAGAATATTTGATGCTACAGGCAAGGTGCTAATAGAATCCCACCAAACTCATGTAAAGGGTCATTCAAAAATTTCTTTCGATGTCTCCCAATTTAGAAATGGGATGTACTATTATGTTATTTCTTCGGGAGGAAGTAGTATTACGACTGGTAAGTTTATTAAATATTAATCCTTATACAAAGGTAGCCGAGATTCGGCTACCTTTGTTAATTAAAAACTTAAATCATGAATAGGCTAATTGTTGGTATGATACTAATTACCTTAAGTTACCATTTATCTGCTCAAAAGGTGTTAATCAAGCAGTCGACTGAAGATACATTTTTTTCTTTTCATAGGTCAAGTGGAGCCAATGGTGATTTTATTCTACATGACTTTATTTATTCGAGATTGCAAATTATTCGAAAAGACGGATCGAACCTAGTACGGAAAATTAATAAAAATCAAGTAAATTATGCACAGTCAGCAGTGTTTCAGGCACGTGATGGTAGTTACTATTTTAAATCGGAAACAGAAATAAGTAAAATTGATTCGAATTTTATTTTACAATGGAAAAAGAAAACTATATATGATGAATTTTTAATCTATAAAGGAATGGAGTTTGCTCAATTCCCAAATTCAAATGATGTATATTTAGTAATTAGTACTTATACTAATCCTATGGGAGGTCTATTTCTTTTTAGATTTTCACCTGACGGAGATTTAGTTTGGGTGAAGAAAGATTTACAAACAAAAGTATTAGGATATAGCATTAAAGGTGCGTTATCTGGACTCTATGTTAGAGGTATTCATGCAATTCAAAAAGTTTCCTCTGAAGGAAAATTGGTATGGGCTAGGTCTTTTCCAAAAATGGAATTAATAACAATGCTTCCTTTAGATAACGATGACTTATTAATTACAGGGTACCAAAATAAAAATCTTGTTCTAATGAAAATATCAAGTAGTGGAAATATCATTTGGGCAAAAAAATGGAGTTCATTAACTATACCGTTTTTAGATAAAGTAGATAATGTATCCGTAACAGAGAAGAATGAACATATATATATATCTGTAAAATCAAATAAGTGTGAAACTAATTGTTTTGCACTCAATCCAACAGGAATGGTTGTATCAGGATATACTATATATAAAGATATAATTCCTTTCCTTATTGAGGATGAGTTATGTCTTGTAGATCTCCCTATGACTGAGTTTTGGCGTGTGCCCTATGACTCAATGGCTACTAGTGATTTTTTTATGCCTTCCTGCTATACCAATGAAGATTTCAGTCCAGTGGTTGATACTCCAAATGTAGAATGGTCAGACTATGATTTTCAAGATAATCTTGAAGTGATTGGGGATACTTTAGAGGAAGATTTTTCGATTATTCTTGAGGACTTTATACCAGATTCAATATCCTTAAGCCCCTCATTTTATACCGATAGCGTATATTGTAAGGATGATGCGCTGGTTTTGGATTTAGTTCCTTGCTTGGTTAATGAAAACGCTATCTGGCTCTCCGACCTCTGGCCTTCCGACACCATTGTAGGTACTGGTTCCTTTCCGCCACTAACGACCGAAGGTGACTACTACATCAAGCACATTCTCTACGCTGGGGGTTGTGAATATTCGGATTCTGTGCAGATATCGGTATTAGATCCTAAGGTTACAATATCGGGTGAAGATGAAATCTGTGCCGGGGAAGAGATTGCGCTGGAAGCACATTCAGCAGGAGCGGTTTTGTCCTATTCTTGGGAGAATTTGACTAGTACGGATGCCATTGCACTTATTAATCAGCCTGGGCTTTATACGGTTCAAATCGAAGACCCTATCGGGTGTGTGGCCGTGGATAGTTTTTATGTGGACGCGTTGCCGATGCCTAGTTTGTCTTTGCCTACTGACCAGACGATATGTGACGAGCCAGTATTCGAGATTATCCCTACGGAATTTATAGGAGAGGTGAGTTGGGAAGGGCAAGTGGCTTCTAGTTTGACTGTCGAAGCATCCGGGACCTATTTTGCGCAAGCAGAAACGATCTGTGGTGTAGTGACCGATTCGATCCAAGTATTATTTAAAAATTGTAGTTCGGGAATTTATGTGCCGACAGCTTTTTCACCGAATGGAGATGGGGATAATGATGACTTGGAGGTCTATACTTTTAATACGACAGTATTGGAAATGGCTATTTATGATCGGTGGGGCAATA
>JAJRRO010000034.1 GCA_024279425.1 Bacteroidota bacterium
ACACAATGAATGTTTTTGATGACGACCTTTGTAGTAGGATGTTACTCGAAATTTTTGAGGAGGGTCATGAAGCTGGGCAAATAATGATTGCGGGTGCGTTTAGGAATATTTTTGAAACACACGAAGAAGATGGAGACGCAATCCCTCCTGCAATTATTAGACGTGTCATGGCTTATCGAATTGCAATTAATTGGACAGTTGATACGCCTGATAGTAACGATTCAACTCCACCAAAGTTCAACCCTGCAGCGGACGCCGTCAAAATTCCCAAACATTACCGAACAATAAAAATGATGTCATGTGATGATGACGGTTATCAAATATTTATTGGGGACTGGGGAGACGAAGAAGGCATTGACACCTTAACTTGGATTAAAGGTGAAATAAGTTTCTTTGTTAACATGGGGCTGACAGACTCCGACGGAATATATTATTCCACAAGAAAAAATGCTGAAAAGGCAGCAAAGTTTATAAAACGATATATTAAAGAAAAGTGGAATTATGATTTTGTTGTAGACAAGGGATTGATGTAAAAAATTCAGGAGGAAAACAATGGGCATGTTTGATGATGATTTTGATAATATTTTAGGCAAGTCGAATTCGTTCGGGGGCTTTGATAAAATAGGCGTTTCACAAGATACCAAAGATACTATGAGTTCTGTGAATAAGTATGGAGATAGCAAGCCTTCTCATGGTTTAGATATTGGCCAGCAGATTCGTGCAAATAAGGCAACAAACAGCATTGATGCTTTATTCGTTGGAAAGCCATCTAAGAACAAAAAATCATTTTGGTAGCCATATGAATTGGGAAAAATGTAATGAATAAAAATTTAGAAGTATGGTTGGAATCGCTAAAAAATGGAAAACATTTTTGCCCTCCATATACACGTCATAAATACGGAATTTCTTTCGGAGATTTAAAACCCAAAAATCTTAAAGGAATACAAGGAGCCTTGATAAGCAATTCTAGCCCCTTGCATAAATTTTCAGCGGAACGAGGGTTAAATGGAATTGTTTTTGGTTTTACGAGAGAAGAAGATTTAGATGGATTTATAGCGTTTTGCGCCTCATATAGATATATTCCATGTATATAATTGGTTTTCTATTTTTTAAGGAATAAGGCGGTCTACCTCTCTCATCCGAGCAGAGCATAGACGTATTTAAGGTTTTATAATGGATTTAGAGATTCAGTCGTGGATTTATGAATTGATAGAAATGGATACATATCTTTACTCAGAAGCATTTGGTTACAAGTGGGGTATTACATACGCAGGCTTAAGCAGTGATGCTAGTCGGGCAATACTTAAGCCTGCTCTAGAAAATATGTTTGGGTATAGTGGACAATTTTCTATGGAAGTCGTTGAAGACCGGGGAATTATGTTTTCTTTTAGCACCGCAGTAAATTGGGACCTATTTGCAGAACTTTGTAGTTCATTAAAGTGCGAAGCATTCAGTTAATCCCTTGTAAATTAGCTCGCTGTGTACACGATATGTCATTTTACTAATTTATTTTACCCAAAAAGGTTACTACATTGATAAAGCAACTAATACAAAAATTCTTCCGTGGAATCTGCCCAAAATGTAAGGGGACAGGACAATATGGCGTAATGTTCAAATGCGTTAAGTGTGGAGGCACAGGACAGGTTTGATTGCTTTTTCAAAAGCTATGACTTCTGCAACACCCCCCTACCCCCTATAAAATCAAGCCCTTAGCGTTTGCATAAGTCCGTTGCATAATTGAAGTGGTTTTA
>JAJRRO010000035.1 GCA_024279425.1 Bacteroidota bacterium
TCACAGATGAATTCTACTTTTTGTTCCATAGTCGTTGTTACTTTCCAAGGCATGATAATTTGTTTTTCAAACAAATTATAAATCCTAAAAGTGTAAACTATGTCCCTTTAACTTTGTAAAGGATGTCTCTTTATCATACCTTATTGCAGGTAACGGTTTGTGTATGAAGCGTTGGGCGTTTAAAAGCACTTCACTTTGGGTTTATTATTTACTTTATTTATATGCGCTAATTTCGGCTTAATCACTTATTGCCCAATGTTTTATACACTTTGTTGTAGGCAGTGCTTTATTATTCTAATTCGATTTTTTTATCTTACTACTTTTAATGTTCAAAGACTTTTGTTTTATCCAATTAATCGAAATTTCTATTGGTTCTGTTTTATTAGTATTGTGTCCTAAGGACGGGAATAAAACATATTCGAAAGGTTTGTTTTTTAATTTTAGAGTATTAAGATGTTCAATACACATTTTTACAGGAATCTGAATGTCTTTTTCACCGAAAAGCCAAAGACCAGGAATTGAAAGAGTATTCAGAACGTCTTTAGGGTCAGTAGGTTTAAATTGATATCTGTCAGGGTCATTCTTGATATGTTCACGTGCATCTTCTTCTGTATGATTTGTCCAAAAATCTGTTCTCCCATTTGTATAAAACTGAAATCTTAATTGTTCAAGAGTAGTTATCGTAGGGCAACTGAATAAAACCATAAATTCTACTAATGGGTTTTCATTTGCAACAATTGGAATTATCCATCCCGATTGACTCGCACCTACAAGACCAATAGGTAAATTTCTCCCTTTTTTAAGGATTAAATTAACAGCAGAACTTGCATCTTTTGCTAATAAATTTAGATTGTCAATACTGATATTATTTGTTCCTACTTCAGGTCCAGCATAAACTCCACCAGACTCTCCAACTCCGCGTTTATCATAAGTTAATACCAAAATGTCATTTTGGGCTAACAGTTCAGCAAATTTTGTCATTCGAGGTACTCGGTCAGAGCCGTGAACAATGACAACTGCTGAATGCGGATGTTTAGGACTATAAATTGTACCTGCCAATTTAATTCCTTCACTCTCGAAAGTTACATTTTCTGTTTTTATAGAATCTATTGATTGATTATTTTCTTGAGTAGATGTAGGGTTTTTTTGTTCAACTGATTTATTACAACCAATTACAGTTATAAATAACGAGAGTAATAAAAGGCGAATTATTAATTTCATATGTTAATTTTTATATCGAATTATTTTCTTTACTAAATTTTCGGTTGCATTGCCTACAACAATTGTATAAAGCACATATTTGCTTTATACACCCAAATATAGCGGATAAACAACATATGTTGTTTATTTACAATATGTTTTATACGTATCCAATGGAATGCAGATTAATGGTTATTTAAAAATATAGATAAATTTTAATGTCCCGTAAAACGGCCGTTTTATTGGACGATCTTTAAAGTTTAAATTCGTAATACTAATAAAATGGAAATATGCGTACTAGTACGCATACACAACGCCCCGCTAAACCAAATTGCCTCGAACAACAACATACAACAAGCTGATTTGAAATTATAAGAATAGTCAGGATTTAAAATAAAAACATAAAATATGAAGAATCGTATTACCATTAGGTTTAGAATCCATTATCTCCCTATGCTCGTTGTGAGCATCATTTTCTGTCTTATTTTTTACGTGTTTTGGAAACCGACTTTGCATACCATTCCTTTTATCACCTATACTTCAGGATATCTCAGCATTTTTTTATTGGCTGTTTCCCTGCTTTTGGGACCTGTTAATATAATGTTGAAGGTCAAAAATCCAATATCAACTTATATTAGAAGAGATATCGGTATTTTTGGAGGAATATTAGGGGTGGTTCATTCAGTGGTTGGTTTGTTTATGCATTTCACAGGTAAGCCTTGGCTTTATTTTGTAGAAGAAATTGGAGAAGGTTTTGCAATTCGTTTGGGCAATTTTGGACTAGCAAATTACACGGGATTGTTTGGAGTACTCATTCTCATTTTACTGCTCATCATTTCAAATGATTATTTTTTAGGGAAATTAAAAACCGTAAAATGGAAAAACTTGCAGCGTTTCACTTACCTGATGTTTCTTTTAGTGATTGCACATTCTGTATTTTACAGGTTAAACGCTGACAAAGAAGATTTAATTATGTATTTATACCTGCCTCTGTTCTTGGTGGTATTAGTATTCCAGCTTATTGGAATTTGGTTAAGAATGAAAATCGGGTCTAAATTATAAAGTAACCACTGAAAGGGTTTGTTGAATCTTTCAAGGTCATATAGGCGATTTATATATTAAAAAAATACAAATGGTAGTTAACTTATAAAAGTTGATGGACTATTTGAAACTCAATGAAATTCCAAAGAATAGAAAGCCAGTTGCCAACAATGGCTCCTATGAAAAGCCCTAGTGCAGTTCCTTAAAACGAACGTTTTATAGGGCCTTCTCTACACGATAAAACGAAGACTTCGAAATCTTTGCTCGTTTACATGCCACCTTAACAGGCTGGTTTTTGCTGTCATATAAATATTTTGCAAAATGGTATTTTTCAATGGTTTCTTTTTTTGAACCGGATGGTCTTCCCAGTAGTTTGTTCCGTCTTCTAGCATTATCAAGACCTACTTTCGTTCTTTCACTTATTAGGTTTCTTTCGAATTCCGCTACGGCGGCAAATATCTGTAGAAGAAATTTTCCGTTTGCTGTGGTTGTATCAAATTCCGGTTCACTAAGACTTTTGAAGCAAACTCCTGCTTCGTTGAACTTATCTATGAGTTCGACCATGTTTTTCAAAGAACGGAATACCCTGTCATTCTTATAGGCTATAACTGTATCCCCTTTACGCATGTACTTCAACATTTCATTCAGGCCTTTTCTGTCGCTTCTGACCCCGCTTGCCACATCCGTATAGATTTTTTCACAACCTCCTTTCCTCAATAGGTGTATTTGAGAATCTAAGTTTTGTTCTGGAGTTGAGACTCTTGCGTATCCGAATATCATAACCTTAGCAATTCAAAAACCCTTAGGTGGTATTTATACCCTGTCCCACGTATGGCCAAAATTTTAAGGCTTATAAGAGATACAATACAACAATTGAAATGATAAGCAGAGTTTATTATAAGGACTCCAAATATGAATGAATGTTACATGGTTTGTATTCATCTTCTCTTAAATGAAACAAAGCTTTTGAGATTCAATGAAGGACTATTAAACGTTCGTTTTACGGAACTTTGAAAAAATGGAACTCTAACGCCTGGCTATATCCTGTGGTGTATAATTGATTTAAATAATACGCTTTGTGTAAATTTGGCGCAACGAAGTGGCAGAACGGAGTTTACAATGAATAGAGTGACAATTAACGAATTATATAAAAAACAAATAAACCAATGATACGCAGAGACGTCATTAAGAGCCTAACACTTTTACCAATAGCAGGAAGTGTTCTTCCAATACAATCCTTGTTAGCGGCTCCTGAGGCTAGAAATAAATTTCCCTTGACTGCTCAGAACAAGCCGATGCCTGCTCTTCATCGCGAAGCATTTGTGATGGACGGACATACGCATGTAATGACCCGCGAGTTGTTGATGAAGACTGACATTGGGCAGCGTTATACGGATGGGACGGTTGATCTGCCAAGGGCTAAAGAAGGCGGCCTGGACGCGATGTTCTTCTCTGTTTATACTCCTGAAAGCTACTATCCCGGGAGGTTTGAGACAAAAAACACATTTCGTGTGGTGAACCTTGCACTGGATCAGATCAAAAAGAATAATTCGGTGATCGAGCTGGCACTCACAGCTTCTGATATAGAACGCATTAATAAGAAAGGCAAAATAGCAGCTTTCTTAGATTTGGAAGGCGCTTATGACCTTAGCGGTGACATAAACTTGCTCCGGGCACTTCATCGTCTAGGACTGAGATCGATGCAATTTACAGCGCATAATACTAGCAATGCTTTTGTTGACTCCTGTAGTGATATTAGCTATTGGGGAGGCATCAACGATCTTGGAAAAAAGATCATCGCCGAAATGAATAGACTTGGAATGGTCATTAATATTGCCCATGCATCGAATGACGCCATCCTGCAAACTGTCGAGGCAAGTAAACATCCTGTTATCTACAGTCACGGAGGGTTTTACAACATCGTAGATCATCCTCGTTGTATTTCAGACGAAGCGGCAAAAGCTGTCGCGTCAAAAGGTGGGGTAATTGGCCTTCACTTCGGAAGCCTCTTTAACAATCCAAAATATTGGGCATGGCAGAAACCACCTGCTTCTACTAAAAGGACAGTGCCATATGGAACTACACCGGCCTCCTTAGTACCACGATCTACGAACGAGACCATTGAAGACATAGACAAGCGACTGGCGCAAAGGGTTCCACTAACTTTCAGGGGCACCATCCCTGACGAGTATTGGATGCATGTAGATCAGCTGGCTAAAGTAATCGACTATGGTGTGAAAACAGTTGGCGAGGATCACATAGCTCTAGGCTCCGATTTTGATGGCGGCCCTGAATTGCCGCGAGAAATTCAAGACATCAGCGATTATCCACAGATAACCATGGCGATGCAAAGGCTAGGTTACAGCGATCAACGAATCAAAAAGATCCTTGGCTTAAACTGGCTCCGCGTGATTCGGCGGGTAACTGAGGGGAAATGAGGCAATAATAGAAGGAACCTGTGAACTACTGAACTATAAGCAAGATCAAAATTACCGCAAGGTCGTAATAACTCTTCTTCTCAGATAAAAAAAGGTGTCATTTTGAATTTAAGAAGGTTATTACGTGTATCGAATAAAAGTTTAAATAAAGGTTATTTTGTTTAAACAGAATGATATCTCACAACTCTTTACAGAACGCACCTTTTGTAAAGAGTTTATTATGCGGAATATATTTTAGTATCTTTCTTAAAAGTTCAAACAAACGATTGATTTTAAATCGGTGTATGACAAATAATATAATTAACAAATATCATTATGGCCAAAAGTAAAGACGCAAAGAAGAATGTCAAAAAAGCACCTGTGAAAACTGCAAAGGAAAAGAAAGAAGAAAAGAGATTGAAAAAATCAAAATAAGGGGCACTTATTCTAATTTCATTTATCTAACTAAATTCAACAAAAGTTCAAATAAAGGATAATTTTTAATTCCCTAATTTGGATAGCATGGGGTTTTTAAAATAAACAATTTCTTTTGTATCCAGATCAAAATAGGGGAGGGAGCCATTAATTCCTAATGGCAAGTTGCCCACTTTATGATAACGCTCCATCCTATTTAATAGGGCCTTTATATCTCCTTTGGTCGCTGGTTGATTATCCGGTGCTGTGAATATGGATTTTACCGCATGTCCGGCCAGTAAACCAACAGCAGCATTACCAATTCCCGCTGGACTCATTTTATCAATTTTATTTATCCCTATGTTGGTAGATTGGTTATTCGATTTGACTACAGTATTTCTCTTTTTTATATGGTGGGATTTAGATCTACAGCTATTGCTGCAGAACTTTTGGACGTGTCGTCTAGTTGGGGTGAATTCCCCATAACAATATTTGCATATATAATGTTTGCTGTTCATTGTACGTCAAATATACGTTTGTTTTACGTATAATAGGGTGGTTTAATGTTATTTCCCGGCATTATTTGGCTATTTCCAGTGTCGTGGAATCCAAAATTGTACGATTGGCGTGGACCACTGAGCTAATCCAAAACATTAAAAACCGATTTTAATAGAAAATCCTCAGCTTCCTGGTTTGTTACTAAAACAGGCTTTGTTTTTCTAGTTTTTGTTTGCCCCATTTGACGTCCTAATTTGGTAATACCATTCTGACTTTTATTATTTTCGATTAATTTTTCAAAAGGGGAGAGGTCTTTTTCTACATGTTCCAAAACATCCATAGGTTTTGTAAGTGTGGTTGTGTCAATCTTGAATTTAGCTTCTATTTCTTGTGAATGATTTAAGAAAAAATCATCCTGCAGTTCAAAATAACTTTTAATATTGTCGTCTATTTCACAATGTTCGGCAATATGCAGTGCCATCCATTTTGCAATGGTATTATAGAACCGAAGCTGTTCTAGATACTTCTCCATCAAAAGATTGAATTGAAACGAATTCAATGCCGCTTTCTGGTCACTTAACAGAAAGATGTTACCATTTAGGATTGAAGGTTTTTCCATGATTTGAAAAAGACCGGGACAGGATTTCAATTCATTTATTTCCCCCGACTTTTCAATTAAAGCCACCTTGTTGAACAATTGTGCGAATTCCGGTGATTCCAACCATTCTTTTTTGCTCTCTGGGATGAGGCTCTTTGGTATGAAAAAAATGAGGGGCTTATATAGATTACTCCTCAAATCATTAAAAGCATCCTCTAAAGCCATGGTTGGTATTTATTGATTGCTAAGATAATGAAATGTTGTGTTCTTTGTTCAACGCAAAAAGCACCCTATTTTAGAAGATCGGAATAATCATCCGGTAATTCAGCATCTATATCCCTTAAATACTTGTGCAAGGCCACCATTGAATTATGCCCCGTAATGAGCATTAATTTACTTTTGGCCTCGAAAGGAGAGGCATTTTTAAGCAACATTCGATAAAGCTTCGTGATATAGGTGTGTCTAAAACTATAAAGACCGTGATCCTTGCTTAAATTGAAGTGGGATTTTACGGTTTTTTTAAAGCGCTTGGAAAAATAATTCCGCCTATTGGTTTCCGCGGTCTCCCAATAACCCCCGCGATCTTATCTGGCGTAAATAATAATAATGTGCTGTCCATTTGGGATAGGTCCGGTAATTGCTCCAATAAAATTTCAGGGATCAGCTTGGTCTTTAAAGGGCTGTTTTTCGCTTTGAACCGTATGGTGTTGTTTTCCAGGTTGATGTCTCCAATTGTCAACCTACATACCTCTATGGGGCGTAAAAAATTATAGGAAATGAATTTTATGTAAAGTAGGAGAATGGGATCTTCTTTTTCCAGATAAGTGAAAATTTTATTCTCGGTATCCAAAGTAAAGGTTTTGTTCCGTTCTGGAATAGATTTAAGCACGGTGATCTTTTTAATATAGTTTTCGGACATGACCTCATTCTCTTCCAAAGTCTGCATAATGCTTCCAAGGGCCAACCTATAATTGTTCCTGTTCCTAGGGCTGGAATCAATAAGAATATGGTTTAAAAAATCGAGTACCACCTTTTTGTTCAGTTGATTGATTGTATTGATATCAGGATAATTTTCGCTCACCCATTTTAAAAATGCACCCACCCTATATCCATAATCCTGTACGGTCCTTTCATTTACCTGTTGTTTCTTAAGCTTCAATCCAAAATCAAGTGCATCTTTCAAAGATCTTTCAATTACAACTTTGGCCTTTGGTTCCGGGTTCTTAGTGTGGATGACCGGATTTTCAATTTCCCCGTTATTATCAAGGACTGTTTGGTGTTTTCTGGTATTGTGAACTATAGTATTATCTTCAAAAGGGCTGTACCCGGCCTTTAACAGTTTTAATAAATTTCTCCTATAAACGGACAATACAGCCAGGCGATCTTCTTTGGTTTTGTACAGATTGGCCTTTCCATAAATATTCTTCATCCTTTGCAATTTCTGTGTCTTGGGATTTCTGAAGGAAAAGTACACATACCAGCGCTTGGTGCTATCACCCTTTGCAGTGTAGATTTTTGGTGCCGAAAAATTCTTCTGATTGGACAAATCGTGTTCTAAAACGTGTTCACTTTCGTGTTCTAAAGTGATTATTTCGTTAAATGTAGCCATAAAAAAACGGTTTAGAGTGAACTAAACCGCTTGTTTTGTTGATTTTACCAGTGTAGCGAGAGGGGGGCACGATCCCCCGACCTCCGGGTTATGAATTCTGCAACAACCCTTATTTTAGGCCTAATTCAAGCTTTTTCCTCCAAAATCGTATTCGGTAGCGTATACGCTGATTAAACAAATTATTCAATCAAAAATAGCAAAAATTATAAGGTAAAAACACAATTAAATAAAAATGTTTCGGAAATTGAACAGCCCTCTATTTTTAAATAACAAATGTGCTTTGGAAACAATGGCCTGAAGGGCAATAAGGTTGCCGATATACTATTTGGATAAGCAATTTGGTTGCCAAGGGTATGCGATAAGGTTACTAGGAAAGACGTTAGGTTTGCGAATGGTAAGTGAAATGGCAATTCATTGTGTATGATGGTTACAACGGGTAGACATTAAAGTTGCCTAGGTTAGTCGATAGGGTTGCGATGGGTAGGTAATATGGTTAAATAGGGCAGGCATTATGGCAACTATAGGTTGGTATTATATTATTTAGGGCGGACGTTATGTTTGCAAATGGCCGATAAAACGGTATACAGTATCTAGGGTAGGCGATAGGGTTACCAAACAAAGCCATTTGGGTTGCGATGGGCAAGCTTAATGTAACCTAAGGTTAGGTAATTGGGTAGGCAATATGTCTATTGGTAGTCGTCAGGGTTGCGATTGGCAGACATTAGGGTTTAGAGTTGGCAATATGATTACTTTGGGCAGACACTAGGGTGGCTATGGGTAGGAACTATATTATCTATGGTAGGCAATATGGTTACAACGGGTAGACATTAAAGTTGCCTAGGGTAGTCGATAGGGTTGCGATGGGTAGTTAATGTAGTTAAATAGGGCAGACGTTATTTTTACAAATGGCAGATAAAACGGTATACAGTATCAGGGGTAGGCGTGCAAAAAACGGTCAAGGTGAACCACCTTCAGCGGATAAAAGTGAGCATAGCAATAATTATTGCGAATCCTTTTAACAGCTTAGACAGGAATGAGTTTTTAAGTGGCTCAAAAATTTCCGTTTTCGGTGGTTCACCTTGACCGCTCTATCCAGCATAAGTAGGTTATTTTATTTTATATAATGGCGTTATGGTTCCTAAACTATAAGGGTTAAGTATAACCCTAAACCAACCCTTAAAAGGGGTGGTTAAATAATAAAAAACACCATTGGTTCACAAGATAAACCACCATTTAACCATATAAAACCACCCCTATTCAACATAAATCACCACTTAAACCACCTATTTGAGTATAATATTTAATTAGTGGTGGTTTTCAATCACCACTCTGTGTGAATCTGGGAGTTTAGTAAATTTGTCCTTAGAAACTGAATTTCCCCCTCCGCTTAAGTGTCTTTGTTACGTCCGTTAGATAAAGAGGATTGCTTTTTAACTCTACCTTTAGGTAATCTAACGGACTTTTGTATTACGCTTGCCCGAATAAAATATTTAAGCGCACCTCTTTTGTTCTTGAATGCTGTAATTATATAATACCTGGTGGCACCATCTATTTTGATATTACTTTACAATTAAGGATGTTGGCCAAGGTGAAAGATTCTCCGGACACATCTACATTTTCAAGGATGAATGATCATCGACAATATGAATTAGTAATATAGTTTGACTTCAATAGTGCTCCCTAATGATTAATAAAAACACAATCGTTAACCATTCATCACCATCATCACCCATGACAAAAGCAACATCGTTAACCATGTATCAACACCATTTAACCATATTAAAACACCACCTTAACCACGTAACACCTGCAATATTTGGTTAGTGATGGTTAAACACCACCCTAACACCACCCTAACAGGTTCTGTCGCATCTGTCAAAATCTACAATAATTTGGTCATGACAAAATAATCATTTAGACTAATTTTCAGGCACTTACATTTTTTAAGTTTCTTATTATCGTCTAAAAACAAACCCAAATATTACAGATGCGACAGAACCGTTTGTTAGTGGTTAACGAAAAATAATCCTATTTATCGTTTAATTGAACTTTACATGATATATTGATGATTCAGACTTACCTGCATCCCGTCTGAAAATCAGTCGAGAAGTGGTTTAAACACTTTTACTTTTATTTAATTCTTGAATAACCCCTAAAAATAAAGAAGGCTAGAACAGCCAAAATTACTCGATGAGCCCAGATGTTCAACTCTAGCCCAAAGAATCCCCCGGTCTGTTGATCTGTGTAAAAACCATAAACGATTTCTAGAACTATTATTATTCCTGCGATTATAAAAAGTGCTTTTTTCATATTAGGTGTTCCTTTTCGATATTTAAGTCCTTCAAATTGTTCATTCTTTATTTTGGTAGGATGTTTGTTTAAGTTGCATATAACGTACTGGCATAGTACCAAGTTACTATATTTCTGTTTTGTGAGTACTTCTGATATTGTTGATTTATCAATCGTTTTATTGAACTTTAATAACCGTATTTATTTTATTCAACTCTGTTTCTGAAAAATTCCAAATATCTCTTTTCAACAGATACATATAATCCATTAGTTCATTCACATATAAAATTCTTGGTTTGGATATATGGCTTCCATACATTCCTGCGCTCCTGGACTTCTCTCGATTTAATATCCCAACAAAGTAATTACCATTTTGGTCATGAATTTTTAAACCATGCCTCAAAGAAGTGAAAATCGTCATATTATTAGGTGCATTATATTTTGATTCGAATTCAAATACTTTTTCCAACCATTCCTTTGTCACTGGAATTGGAAAATACCGAATCTTCGAATCTGCTGAATTTTTCATTTCAAAGTCCAGAATTTCTCCAAGTAATGATAAATCTACTGCCTTAACTTTTTTCTGAACAAGGTCATAAATCAGATGCCCTAACCTTAGCTTATCTGAAAGCTTTCTATAAATCATTCTAGGATTAGTATAATTTTCTACTTGATATTCTATCATCCTTTATTTAGACTTTTTGCAACGTTTGTTGTTTTCTCCTGCGCGGCATTCATTAGATAAATCAAATAAGTCAATCCCGGACGCAACGAACTGACATTCCGCTAAGAATACGTCCATCGAAACGCCACACTTTTGATTTAATTGACATGTCAGGACCACCATAACTGATGTCCCATAACCAGGCTTTGCCCACTTCACCGGTGGGTGTGGACGACCACCAGAAACCGAAATAACCCAGGACGTCATAACCATTATTTCTGCGAATACCTGCCGGAAGCGCGTTAAACCCGCTGCTATTAGTGCCATTTCCGCCTTCGTTCCAGCCGTTGATGCTTTTTAGGGCCTCACCGGCCTTATCAGCTCCGCCAAATTCATTCACAAGCATAGACCATTCACTATCCGTTGCCAAATGCCAACCGTTTGGGCAGGCTTTTTTCGCTGCCTCCCAGGTGTATAGCAAGCCGAGCTCTTCGCGATTGCTCTCGTTGTCATCATAAGCGTAACTGTTCTGTACTTTGTAGTTCAGGTTTTGGGCCATCCAGATAACCGTGGTGCCCGTCATAGCGTTTTTAAAGCTGATAGTTTTATACGTCTGCCCATCGCGCGAGTCAGTAAAGGTGTCAATGGATTGGGCAATTCCTGCCTGTGTAAAAAGCAAGGTAGAAAGTAGGGTAAAGATGTGCTGTTTCATCATAGTTAGTTAAGATTTACTTTTACAATATATTCCATCCTTTATTTGCACTTTGGTTTTAATTAAGTTTTTCATATTTGGAACGTTTTTGACAACGTAGATGATCCCGATTTGACATTCAATGGCCTCGGATATCGCCATGGGTTCAGGTTTCGGCATAAGTTATTAATTTACTTATTTTGTCTTAAGAGGTTATTTAGGCTTCAAAACATTCAACTCGGCCGAGGAAATGTCGAAAAGATTGTTCAGAGAATACAATTTTGGTAATTCACTACTTAAACTTGGTACGGACTATCCGTTTTAGTAAATTTAATATCAGGTCGGACATTTCTCCGGCACCTCTAACAAATATTTTAAGGTATGAAAATCTGTAGCTTCCTGTTTTTTCTATTTCTTCATTTTCATTTTATGGCTCAAGAAAACTTAGTCGACAAATTGCATGCGTTACAACAAAATCCTACCCTCAAAGAGAAAGTCTACATCCACACCAATAAAACATCCTATTTTACAGATGATACGATTTGGTTCAAAGCCTATGTTGGTGACACAATAAACTTCCCATCCATAGAAACCACCAAACTTTATGTAAATCTCCTAGACGACCAGGGAAACCCAATTTATACCAAGAATATCTTTATAAATGATGGCACGGGATCTGGGGAATTCGAGCTAAACGATGCGGTTATGCCAGGTCGGTACTATATACAAGCTTATACCAACTTCATGCGTAATTTTGGAGATGCTCATCATTATTTGCAGGAAGTAATGGTCGTTGGAGAGAACCCATTGGGTAGGACTACTGTAGATGCAATCAACTATGATATACAACTGTTTCCTGAAGGCGGTTATCTTTTGGAAGGAATACAAAACACCATTGGCATAAAGGCCCTCGTTAACGGAAAAGGAATTGTTTTTTCAGGGAATATCGCAGACAACCAGGGTGAATCCGTTACCACATTTAAAAACCAACACTTGGGCATGGCCAAATTTCAATTCATTTATGAAATCGGTAAAACCTATACAGCA
>JAJRRO010000036.1 GCA_024279425.1 Bacteroidota bacterium
CCCCAATGGCAGGATTGGTGTTTAATTGGACGGTATAGGTTAGGTTAGCCGTACCATTATCATCATCAAAAAAATTGTCCAGATCAAAACCCTCATCAACAGTATTGGTACTCCTATCCAAGTCAGGGATCTGTTGTACAATGATAGGTGGTGTTCCACTACCGAAATCTTGGGGTTCAAAAACCACGATCTTTCCATTAAGAGTTCCCGCCCAAATGGTTCCCGGAAAGTTATCCCCATCACTGTTACAGGTAATGCCAAGGGCATCGCCCCCTATTCCTGATAAAAAATTGGCCGTCAGCTGTTGCAGTGTACCATTGGCATTGAGCTCTACCCTCCGGATATTCCCACCATTATGTCCGGCCAGCAGGTCTCCTTGCATGGCCCCGGCAAAGTTTGAAGCCGTATATTCATCTATACCATTGGTATTGGTTCCCCAGGTAGTGGTAGGGTTGTCATCTGGCCCATCAGGATTACTGATTCCCGGACCCCTCCAGTCTCCCTCAATGCCGTTAGCTATAGGCACAGGTGGCCAGTTAGCCGGCAAGCCTATATTTGGATTCGTTGTGGACCCCGGTTTAGAACCATTCGGATCATAAATCTGTGTCCTGAATACCGCTCCAACAGTTCCATATTGACTTGGGGCTGTATAAAGGCCAGCTCCATTCGGATTTGCTCTTATTGGGTTTGGGTGGCCGCCATAGAAACTTCCAAAGCTGTAATTCAGAAGGTCTGTAGTTATCAATTGTAAATGGTCTACATTATTAATCTGCTCTCCGCCCGAAGATGAGCTGCTCCCAGGTTCTGCCGGGTCATAATCGTTGGTAACAGATCCACCGCCTTCATTGACCGGAAAACCACCCCAACCCCCATTGGCCCCGTTGTCTGTAACGTATAAGGCGCCACTTTCGGTCACAACTAAATCATAGGCGTTGCGATATCCTGGAGATAGCACTTGTACCGGACCACTAGGAACTACCATCGCTTGGTTTAGCCCATCGTTGCCCCCAAAAGGATCGTTTACATCTACTCCATTATAACCAGGGGTGTCGGGATCCGTTATCCCGTTCACGTTGGCACGGCTAGGGTCATCGAGTGTAGGAATATCATAGATATAATCCCTTCCATTGCTGTCTGTATTCACACCTAAACCATTCAAAGCACCAAGATTTACAGAAAGTATAGCGGCAGATAATGCATATTCACTAACATAAGCGAACTTCTCTGAGGGGGCTCCACCATTAGTGTTACCTCCATTAGTTACAATTAGATGATCAGTTCCATTAATGTTCACAAATTCCAGACCGTTAGTGGCATGGTTCTCCTCAGATCGAGGCAGTCCTCGAACAATATCTACGACGTCCCAGGAATTACCATTCCAGGTGAGCCGTGTGATAACCCCTGAATTCGTGTCAAGGTCAAGATCTCCATTGCTGAAACCAGCGCCAATCCGGAAGTCGCTGGAGGTTACATAAATGATTGGGTTTGCAGCCGTACCGGTCACCGTTAGACCCGTAGTTTCACGCTGTGTCTGTCCACTATTCATCGTGCCATCGTCATCATGGTTTACAATATCGGTAACTCCTGAAAGTGATTCAACACTTGTAACAACATAATTGTTCTGACCATTTCTCTGAATGGTCAATATCTTTATGGTTCCTGGATATTCCGCAACATACAGACGCCCATCAGGACCGTACATTAAAGAGGTGACGCCAGAGGAAACATTGCCGCTGCCATCAAAATTCAAATTACTTTGGGTAAAACTTATTTGGGCATTAAGTGTTGCTGGTAATCCCGCGAAAAAACATAGAAATAAACCGATAACAACAAATCGTAAGTAGGCGGGGTATAGTTTCTTCATAGTTCAAAAGGGTTATTATAGCAATTTTATGCAAGATTCACTTGAGTATCCGCACTTTATGAACAAAGTTAATTCTATAGGAAAGCACGGCAAAAATATGCCCTGATTAATCGTTAATATCTAAACTTTAATCGATAAAAGACAATTTAGTCCTTTACTGTGGCATGTGCCAAATCAAAAATTTAGTTTTAGTGTTGCCTATTCTGGAACGAAGTATGTTTTCAACAACAAACGACTACCATGACCAACCTCGCTAACCATTTACTACATACCCCATTAAACCATATTGGTCACACCCGAATATATGCAATGAATAACCGATTGTATTCGTTGAATTGGCCCAAATCATTCGATTGATTACATTACCCCCTAGAGAGAGAGGGTTAAATGGCAACAAAAAGTATGGTCGAAACTATAGTTTTTATTATAATTGGATACTAATTTCCAGTTTTGACGGAAGGTAGCTAGAAACCTCTTTCGAAACACAAAAATCTGAGTAACGTTTATTTTCAAGTTCTAGGTTCCAAAAAATCAAGATGAAATATTTTATTTGTGCTGTTTTTTAGGCTGAAACCCAATAATCAAATTTCTATTATGAATTTTTCCGATTTATGGCAGTGCCATTGGACAATTTATCCTTCAGTATCCAATTCCCTTATATTGGCCTCCTTATAATTGATTGTCACCCGGGTCCCTTTATCGGGTACCGAATTGATAAACAACCGCCCATTGATATAGTCAATTCGTTCTTTCATATAAAAGAGCCCCATACCCCCTTCACTCGTGTTTTTTGGGGTTTCCCCTAAAATGGAGTCATCAAATCCCTTCCCGTCATCGTCGATGACCACACTCAACATGCCCTCGCCAAAATTAATGGTCACCAATATATAATTGGCCTGGGCATATTTGATCGCATTGTTTACAGCCTCCTGGGTTGCACGGTAGATATTGGTTTCCGCCAAGGAGTCAAAGCGTTGGTTTTTTTCCGACTTATTGTCAAACAGGATGGTCTTACCCGTTAGTTTGGACAGTTCCTTGGTCATTTTTTGGATGGCAGGAAAAATACCATGATCGCCCAATTCTGGCGGGGTCAAATTAAAGGTAGCGGTACGTACCCCTTTGATCAAGTCAGAAGTCAAGCCTTTTAAATATTCAATTTTTTCAGCGGTTTTGGCTTTATTAGAGGCATCCATGGATTCAATATTGAATTTTAAGGCCGTTAGCATTTGCCCAATGCCATCATGGATATCCTTGGCAATACGCTTCCGTTCTTCCTCCTGCCCTTCCACAACCTGACTGGCCTGCTGCTTTTTTTGCAGCATGCGTTCTTCAAAGTTCTGCTGCGTCAATTGCTCTACCTTTAACTGGTTTCTTTTGCGCTCCGTGATATCGGAACACAAAATCAAGATGCTCTGTTGCCTACTGGATTGATGCATGGGTACGATGGACATGTCCAACCAAATTTTACTGCCATTTACGGCCTTAATCTCTATTTCCTCCGTACGTATGACATTCTTTCGGTTGCTCTTTAGCACAGTTTTCAGGTATTCCTGTTGGCCTTCATCAGTAGTAAGCACTTCAGAAAGCGGTTTGTTGAGCTCCTGTTTGGGATGACCCAATAAGGTCAAAAATTTATTGCTGATAAATACAATGCTGCCATCCTTTCGCGCGCTGGCAAAAAGGGCGGCATTGTCGATAACAAAGTTAAGTTCCTGTAATTCTTGTAAAGATTTTTCCTTTTCTAAAAACAATTGCTTGACTTCTTTGGCATGGGTGTACGACTTTATCTGGCTCTGCATCAAATGGGTAATGGTCTTCCGAATCTGAACGGAGAGCGGTCTAAAGATGAAGAGTATTTCCAACACCAAAATCAGTAGGGCAAATGCCAAAAGCAGGTATTCCTTTTGCTTGAGGTTTTGCAGCTGTGTTTTACTGCGTTCGTCGTATGTATTTACGATGGCATCCATCAATCGCAAAAAGTGACGTTCATGGTCCAGCAGCACCGAGGTATTGCGCTCCAACACTTCAGAAGAACCGTTTCCTGACAAAATAGCCTCAACTGCGGTAAACATGGCCGAGTGATGGGGTTCTAGTTTTTGGAATAACGATACAATCTCAACATCTTCCTCAGATTGCAATTGCAATGCAGTATCCCCGGATTGTAATCCCTTGTGGAAGGCTTTCCAAACCTCCAGAGTCTCCTCGACCTCTGATAGAATTTGTTGGGTAGCCCTGGGCTTGGTTGCCCCTTTCAATAGCAACACTTCCTTGACCAGTTTCTGGCTATAGGCGCGCTGCCGTCCTGCCACATTGATAACCCGAGAATCATCTAACTGCGAATTCAGGTGCGTTTGAATCAGTATCTGGGCCACTATAATGGTGATGGCTATAGCGGACAAGGCCAACAAATACCATTTGCGTACCCGTAAAAAGGTAGTGGTATCCAAGGGTAATTGATGCTTGCTGTTTGCCATACGCGCTGCTGGTTATCCGAAAAAAAACTTAGCCTTTAACAGCCTTTAGCACCAATTCAGTGGTACTTGGGGAAAGTGGTAACCGCAAGGCGGCTTCATGTCCTTGTTCGGACATTTTGCGCCAAGTTTTTTGGATAATGTCAATGGTTTTGTCTTCTGGATATTTTTGGGCAAAAGGTTCAAAATAATATTCTAGGAACACCAGACAGATCACATCCTCCAAGATTTGGGTATCCGTGTTTTTCTTCAGTTGTTTTTTCTCCAAAAGAAAAGCGACCTTGTCTATGGTCTCTTGATCATACCCAATAGACTGTAAAATGTCCGCCGCTTTTTGGGCATGGAACTTTTTGAGTGCCTGGCGCCATCGCAAATACCCTTCTCGATTCATCTCATAGGAGTCCCGAGAGATTTCCCATCGGCAAATATGTTGGCAACGAGCCGTAAGTTTTAATACTTCGGAGGCGTTGGGATAAAAATCATCCAATCGCTGCGACATCCGCATTGCATACAATACTTCCTTGGGGTATGCTTTACCGTCATAGGTTTCCGTATTGGAGTCTTGGCTATTGGCCTCGTCAAATAGTTGGATGGCCTGCTGCAATCTATCTGTAGGTTCCATTGTTCGGTGTTTACCTCAAAGCTATTCAGAAAAGCCCACATACACAACATCACCCTCAACCTTTACAGGATATGTGGCTATGGCCTCCAACTCGCCATTCAAATTTTCCCCAGTTTTTAGGGAAAAGGTTTTCTTGTGCATGGGACAGGCTACTTTGGGTACCAAGTTCTCCTCCCCTATCATCCCGCGAGACAGCACCATTTCCATTTTATGAGGACATGCATTCTGGCAAGCATACCAGGTTCCTTCCCTGGTAAAATTGAAAACGGCTATCTGCTTATCCTTATATTTTATACAGGCTCCCCCGTTTTTTGGAAACTTGGATACTTCGGCCGCCTTGAACCAGGTTTTTACTTCTTTTGGCTTTACAGTTTCGTACATGTATAGATTTGATATCATAATTTTCTTTCGTATAAAGAGGTCTCGACTGCGCCTGTCTACCGACTATGCAGGCTCGACCTGGCATTAATTCTAACTTGTCTCCTTTACTTTCAATAGCACGGAAGTATCATACATTTAAACCCAAGGGGTCGGCATTTTTTGCTCCCGCAAGGATACAAATTCAACGGTCTCGTCCTCTTCCTCTGAATTGACAAAATGGGTATACCTGGCTCGTATCTCAGGATTCTCCACGGCTTCCTTCCATTCACATTGGTAGGAATCGACCAAAACCTGCATACCTCGATCCAATTCATCCGCAATTCCCAAAGAATCATTGATGACCACGTCCTGAACATAGGTGATACCACCCCCCAATTTATCCAACCAAGCGGCGGTCCGTGTCAATGGTGGTGCGGTCTGGATATAAAACATCAAAAACCGGTCTATATAGATCATGGCAGTTTCCTTATCCACTTTTTCGGCCAGGAGCACCGCGTGTTTGGGATTGGCCCCTCCGTTTCCACAGATGTATACATTCCATCCTCCTTCTACAGCAATAAAGCCAAAATCCTTTCCTCGGGCCTCGGCACATTCCCGAATACATCCCGAAACCCCACCCTTAAGTTTATGGGGGGAACGAATGCCCTTATAGCGATCTTCGATTTCAATGGCAAAGCTTACACTTTCGTCCATTCCGTATCTACACCAGGCAGATCCCACGCAACTTTTTACCGTTCGCAAGGATTTGCCATAGGCCTGCCCGGTTTCGAATCCTTCTGCGATGAGCTCTTCCCAAATAAGGGGCAATTCGTGCAATTTGGCTCCGAACATATCAATACGTTGTCCGCCTGTAATCTTGGTGTAGAGATCATACTTTTGGGCGATTCGTCCAATGTCCATCAATTGCTTCGGGGTGATTTCGCCCGCTGCGACCCGTGGTACCACAGAATAGGTCCCATTTCTTTGGATATTGGCCAAATACCGATCGTTAGAATCCTGTATGGTCTCCTGTCTGTTCGCCGTTTCGTTATAGATACTCGCAAAGATGGATGCCCCTAAGGGCTTACATACTTCGCAACCATGCCCAGTGCCGTGATTATCCAGTAATTCATCAAAGTTTTGGATACCTTTCAGTTTAACGATATCATAGAGTTCTTGTCTGGAATAGGCAAAATGTTCACATATAGAGGTCTTCACCACTTTACCCAAGGATTTAAGCGTCTCCCTTACCAAATCTTCGACCATAGGCTTGCAACCTCCGCAACCTGTGGTCGCCTTGGTGGCTTTGGTAATGGCCTTTACCGTCTCGTTACCATCATCTTTAACCGAGCAACAAATCTGACCTTTGGTTACCGCCTCACAAGAACAGACAACAGCCGTATCCGGTAAATCCATAGCACTCCCAAAGGAAACATCCTCTCCACCGCGACTGCCCAAAATCAAGTCTTCCGGATTCTTGGGCAAAGGCATTTCATTAAGATACATTTGCAACAACATATTATAGTCGGTTGCATCACCAATTAAAATGCCTCCCAAAAGCTTCTGACCATCATGGGAAACATTTATTCGTTTGTATAAACTTTCGGTCTTATTTTCAAAAATAATGGAGTGTCCTTTTTCTGGGGGCATAAAGGGAATTCCAAAACTGGCCACATCCACACCTATGAGTTTGAGTTTTGTAGACATATCAATATCAGCCGCCATGTGGGTCTCCACATCCCCAATAATTTGACCCACAGCCACGTTTGCCATTTCGTAGCCCGGGGCCACCAAACCATATATCATTTGATTGTACAAGGCCACTTCACCAATGGCGAAAATATAAGGGTCAGAAGTTCGCATGGTATTGTCGACCACAACACCTCCTCGAGTTCCCATTTTGAGACCGCAACTTTTGCCCAATTCATCTCTTGGGCGTATTCCTGCGGAAATCACCAACATATCAACATCAAGAACATCATCCTCACCGAATTCCATTCCGGTGATTTTCCCATTTCCCAAAATTTGGTTGGTTGCCTTGCTCAAATGAATGTTGATGCCCATCGACTCCAGCTTCACTTGTAAGACCTTACTACTTCTCGCATCCAGTTGCCGAGGCATCAGTTTCGGGGCGAATTCCACCACGTGGGGTTCCATACCCATATCCTTGACTGCTTTGGCAGCTTCCAATCCCAGTAAGCCACCCCCTAAAATAGCTGCCTTGGGTGATCTGGTCGTTTTCTTGATTTGTTCGGCATACGCCAAAGTATGCTCCAAATCCTCTATGGTCCGATATACAAATACCCCGTCTTTGTCAACGCCCTGAACAGGTGGAACAAAAGGCGCGGATCCCGTGGCCAATATCAAATAATCGTATGCCAATGTTTTCTCGCTTAGTGTTGTAATCGTTTTGGAATTCCGATGGATATCAGTCACCCGCTCGTTCGTAAGAAGTTCAATTCCGTTTTCCTCGTACCATTCCCTTGGAGCCAGTGATAATCTTTTTGCATCACCATTCTCAAAGAATGCACTTAAATGAACTCTATCATAGGCTTCTCTAGGCTCCTCACCAAAGACAATGAGCTTAAAGGCCTCCCGATCGGTCTTGGCCACAAACTTTTCACAAAACTTGTAACCCACCATACCGTTTCCTACCACTATTACGGTTTTCATGCTTCATTATTTAATATTACGTAGCAAAAATACGTAGTTTTACGTACTTTATAAGTATTTATATAAAAATAAATACGTAGATTTGTTGTGATATTCACAATTGTTCACCCTAAAAAATAAAAATCATGAACAGCCTTATTGTCTCAAAAGTGAGTTTAGTAGGTGCCGGACCGAGTTGTAGGTCCTTTAGCTAAGAGGACAAAAGCTGATATTATCCTGTACGATGCTTTGATTGGAGAAGAATTAGTAAAGGATATTGATGAAAACATTCCAAAAAAATACTAGTGGGCAAACGCTGTGGAAAACATTCCTATTGCCAGGAGAAAATCAATCGTTTGATTGTTGAGAACGCATATACGCATGGTCATGTAGTACGATTAAAAGGCAGGAACCCTTAATGATGTAGACCGAATCATCCATCAACTCGATATCTCGTCGCTGGGCATAATCGTAATCGGTGATCTGGTGGCTGAGCATCCTACCTTCTTTGATTAAGAAATACAACGGGTTTTCAACACAAGCTTAAAACCACACTTCTTTTTTGCAATACGTTAAATAAAGGCTTCCTTTTTTTGTCATTTCCCATTTTATTGTTCCGCATTCAATCATCTTCATAAAAAAGTCCCCCAAAGCAAAATTACGTATTTAATATTACGTATAAATACGTAGTTATATATATATTTGCGTGGTCATTCTGGCATCCTAATACATAATATTGAATTTATCATGAGTACATTGATCGCCAAAAAAGCAAACAGAACTTTATTTTTAAACACCTTTGCGTTTACCATCTGCTTTGCCGTATGGCTAATAAATGGAGTCTTGGTTACGTTTCTGGTAGATAATCACGTTTTTGATTGGTCCTCCGTACAGGTCGGTTGGTTAATTGGAATCCCAATACTTACCGGCGCCCTGTTTAGACTTCCAGCGGGTATCTTAACAGATAAATATGGCGGAAAACCTATTTACGCAAGTTTGCTACTATTGTGTGCCATACCCATGTATTTGCTTTCCTATGCTACTGATTTTTGGAGTTTTGCCTTGTGTAGTCTTGGATTTGGCATGGCAGGAACAAGTTTTGCAGTTGGCATTGCCTATACTTCAATATGGTTCCCCAAGAAAAAACAGGGAATTGCACTGGGTATTTTTGGAGCAGGAAATGCCGGTGCCGCTATCACCACAATGATTGGCCCAAAATTATTGGACTACCTAACCCTTGGAAAAACAAATTTGGAAGGATGGCGTGTTATGCCTCAATTATATGCGGTTACCCTCGTAGTTGTAGCCATTCTATTTTTCTTTTTGACAGAAAATAAGAAACCCACAACAAGCACCAAGACATTAATGGGAATGCTTAAACCATTGAAAAACACGCGTGTTTGGCGTTTTGGATTGTACTATTTCTTGGTGTTTGGTTGTTTTGTATCATTCGCGGGGTGGTTGGTTCCCTATTATACGAATGTATACAAATTGGATTTGGCCACTGCCGGATTATTGGTGTCTGCATTTAGTTTGCCAACTGGAATAATACGCATATTTGGTGGATGGCTGTCCGATAGGTTCGGAGCTAGAAAAATCATGTATTGGGTGCTGTGTTCTTCCATTATGTTCAGTATTCTCCTGTTTATTCCCAAAATGGATATTTTCACAGCAGGAAAAGGAATCAATGCAGAACAAGCCGGAATTGTTAGCGAGGTTACATCCTCGTATGTAAAAGTTGGAGGGAAAAAATATGACTTAATACGTAAAGAAAATCATCTTGCCAATGCAGACAACGAGTTTCGAATCTTACCTGTAAAAGAAACATGGCAGGAAGCAAAAGTAAAGATAGGCGACACTGTCGTCAAAAAGCAATTACTTATTGAAGGGAAAACACATATTTATTTCCAAGCCAACGTATGGGTATTTGCAATTTTGGCAGTCCTTATTGGAATTATTTGGGGCATTGGAATGGCAGCTGTATACAAGCATATTCCAGATTATTTTCCTCAAGAAGTGGGTGTAGTCGGTGGAATGGTCGGCGTCCTTGGAGGATTGGGAGGTTTCGTTTGCCCCATATTATTTGGTTATTTATTAGAAGGAACAGGCGTTTGGTCCAGTAGTTGGATCGTCATGTTTTTCTTGTCCGCAATTTGTTTGGTATGGATGCATCATGTAATCAAAAAAATGATTGACCAAAAAGTTCCTAAACTGGGTTTTGGATGAAATTATAAATAGCGATATGTCCCCATGCCATTCCCGCTCGTATCTACAACCAAAATTTTTGAATACGGTTAAAGAATAATCAAAAGACGAACGATTTGCTTCGTTTGAGCTATCATGGCCAAGTTTCTGGTTGTGGTAGCTCTTTTTGTTTCCGTACCGTACCAATACTTAGTTTTAATTTTATCTTATCTTTGTTCCACTAGAATTGAACATCTTGAACAATACCACAACTATAGTCTTGGCCGATGACCATTCCTTGGTCAGAGATGGCATACGCGCCCTATTGGAAGAGGATCAAAATTTGGAGGTCATCGGCGAGGCATCCAATGGAGAAGAGGCCATTGCTATGGTATTGGAAAAAAATCCAGCCATCCTGATTATAGATATTCGAATGCCGGTCATGAACGGCATTGAAGCCGTAGAACGATTAAAAAATCAGCAGGTTTCAACCCAATGTATTATTCTGTCGATGCACGACTCTGAAGAGTATATTCTTAAATCGGTCAATGCCGGTGCTAGCGGATATCTACTTAAAGATACCGGAAAGACCGAATTTCTAAAGGCCATACATACCGTACGGCAAGGTGGCAAGTATTTTAGTGGGGATATTTCCAATGTATTGGTCAATACTTTACTGAACCCAAACAAAGTAGTCCAGACCAGTGCAGTTGTCAACAAAAGCGAAGACACTCCATTTGGATTGACCAATAAGGAACTTCAAGTGCTGCATTTGGTATTGTCCGGACTGACCAATAAACAGATATCTGAAAAGCTGCAAAAAAGCAAACGCACTATTGAAACCCACCGATTTAATTTTATGCGTAAAATGAGGGTCAAAAACTTGATAGATCTATCCAAAAAAGCCCAAGAGTTCAATTTGGTGTAAAAAACAGCATTGATAAATTCATTTTTTAATCTTAATTATTTGTCAATCCAATAATTATCAGATCAACTATTATCAAAAAAACACTACGTATTAATACGTACTTATATAATTTTACACATTGAAATTCGATGCCTGGCATCCCTAAGTGATTCAATGCTGAAAAAAAAGACACATAAGACCATTTGCTCCTATTGTGGTGTAGGCTGCGGGATTTTAGCGGAACAAGATACCCAAGGGAACATTAGTGTCATGGGAGACCCCGATTACCCTGTTAATAAGGGAATGCTTTGTTCTAAAGGACAAAACCTTAATTATGTAGTCCAAGACACCTCCGATCGCATATTATATCCCCAAATGAGATGGAGTAGAAACCATCCGCTTCAAAAGGTCTCATGGGATACCGCTTTCGAAAGGGCAGCTGCCGTTTTCAAAAGTATCATTGCAAAACACGGCCCCAATAGTGTGGGGTTTTATGTTTCTGGCCAATGCCTAACCGAGGAATACTATCTGGCCAACAAATTGACCAAAGGTTTTATAGGCACCAATAATATAGACACCAATTCACGGCTTTGTATGAGCTCAGCGGTCGTTGGTTATAAAAAGACGGTTGGCGAAGATTCTGTCCCCATTTCCTATGACGACATTGAATTGGCGGATTGCTTCCTTATAGCAGGGGCCAATCCTGCTTGGTGCCATCCCATATTGTTCCGGCGTCTTGAGAAAAGAAAAGAGGATAATCCGAATGTCAAGGTCATTGTGGTAGACCCCAGAAAGACACAGACCTGTGCCTCTGCCGATCTTCATCTGCAAATTTTACCGGGAACAGATGTTATCCTTTTCAATGCCATTGCCCGATGGTTAATCGAAAAACGAAAAATAGACAAAAGTTTTATTAAAAAACATACGGTCAATTACGAAGCCTGTAAGGAAAGTGCCTTTACATTATCCATTCGAAAAGCGGCGGAAAAATGTGGTATCACGGCCGCTGAAATACGCAAGGCCGCCGAATATATTGGAGATGCCAGTAAGTTCATAAGTATGTGGACCATGGGGCTTAACCAAAGCGTTATTGGGGTATCAAAAAACGTATCCCTATTGAATCTTTCGCTGCTCACCGGCCAAATTGGAAAACCCGGGGCAGGACCATTTTCATTGACCGGACAACCGAACGCTATGGGTGGACGAGAAGTTGGGGGTATGGCCAGCCTTTTGGCGGCCCATAAAGATTTGAGTAACCCATGGCATAGGAAGGAAGTATCCAATTTTTGGGGTGGTACTGAAATTCAACCTGAACCAGGATATACGGCCACTGAAATGTTCGATGCCCTGGAAAGTGGGAAATTAAAAGCCATTTGGATCATATGTACCAACCCTGCGGTAAGCATGCCGAACGTACATAAGGTCGAAAGAGCCTTAAAAAATGCAAGTTTTGTCGTAGTCCAGGATATTTCCCATACTTCGGAGACGACCCAGTTTGCAGATTTACTTTTGCCCGCAGCTGGCTGGTTGGAAAAAGAAGGCACCATGACCAATTCCGAACGGCGTATAAGCTATTTATCCAAAGTCATAAATCCTCCCGGAGAAGCATTGCCCGATGTTGAAATTTTATGGCGTTTTGCCCAAGCCATGGGATTTGAAGGCTTTGATTACTCCAATGCTAGTGAAGTATACGATGAACATTGCCTATTGACCAAAGGCACCGATATAGATATCTCAGGTTTATCTCACGATCGATTGAAAAAAGAAGGTAGTTTTCAATGGCCGGTTCCCCATGAAACGCATAAAGGAACACCACGATTGTTCACTGATTTTATTTTCAGCACTAACGATCAAAAAGCTCATTTTAATGCGCCCGAAAACCTGTATAATCAATCCGAGAAAACCAGTCAGGACTATCCTTTAATTCTAAATACGGGAAGAATAAGGGACCAATGGCATACCCGTACAAAGACAGGAAAAGTCAAAAGGCTTCTGACCCATATACCTCAGCCTTATTTAGAAATGAATAGGGTAGATGCCTATCTAAGAAATTTAAAGGATGGCGATATTGCTATCATAAAAAGTAGAAGGGGCCGGGTACAGGTTAAGGTGAAAGTTAATTTTGACATTCGGGAACGTGTGGTATTTCTTCCCATGCACTGGGGTAAAGTACTCAACAATGATTTCGGAAGGGCCAACAATATCACGAATGATATCGTAGATCCCGTTTCCAAAGAGCCCGATTTTAAATATTGTGCCGTAGAGGTTTACAAGTACGTAAAACCCAAGCAAAAAATAATCATGGTAGGTGCAGGTGCAGCTGCTTATCGTTTTGTACAATCGTATCGAGAAAAAAATTCAACAGATATTCTACACGTTTTTTCCAAGGAAAATGAACCTTTTTATAATCGGGTATTGTTACCGGAATACATTAGTGATGAGCTTTCATGGGAAGCGTTGGAAAAACTGAAGAAAGGAGAACTGGAAAAGCTGGATATCCACTTGCATCCGGGCCTAGGAATAACAAATATTGATGAGGTAAAAAAGGAAGTTACCGATACCATGGGGTCAACGCATTCCTATGACCTACTCATTATGGCGACGGGCAGTCGGGCCTTTGTACCCAATGATATTCAAATGAATATGCCGGGGCGATTTACCATGCGGGAACGAAGCGATGCCGACCGATTAAAGCAGTATTTACAAAAAACCGAGCTTCCTCATGATGAGCAGCATGTTGTAATCGTTGGGGGTGGGTTGTTAGGCCTGGAATTAGCGGCGGCCCTTAAAAAAACAAATGTGAATATCAGCATTGTTCAGCGGGCTCCAAGGTTAATGGAACGCCAATTGGATCGCGTGGCCAGTCGTCTTTTGGGACAAGATGTAATCGAAAGGGGTATCAACCTTTATTTTGACAACGAAGTCAGTACAGTTTTTACCGAAAAGGAAAAACATCATTCATTAATGGTCAACCTTAAAACAGGGCGCAGTATTCAATGCAACGCCATAGTTTATGCCATAGGCACCCTCCCAAATATAGAACTGGCAAAACAATCCAATCTGGAAACTCGTAGAGGGGTGTTGGTCAATTCGTATTTGCAGACCAGTAACGATTCCATTTTTGCATTGGGTGAAATTGCAGAATTTAATAATTCTCTTTTTGGAATTACCTCTGCGGCCGAACAACAGGCCGATATTGCTGCAAATTATATTCTAGGGGATTTTAGTAGTATTTATAGAGGTTCTGTACTGATGAACATCTTAAAGTTCGAAAATTTGGATCTGTGCAGTATTGGCATGGTGAATACGCCTACCAATGATGACAGCTACGAGGAAATCATCTTGATGGATGTAAGCAAACGCTTTTATAAAAAATGCATCGTAAAAGATGATACGCTCAAAGGTGCAATTCTTATGGGGGACAAAAACGAGTTTGCCGAATTCAAACGTCTTATTGAGGAAGAAATAGAGCTTTCAGAAAAACGCAACGAACTGCTCAGGGGAATATCCAATGCTGTTCCCTTAAAAGGTAAACTTTTATGCTCCTGCAGTCAGGTCGGTGATGGAAACATAGCCGATGCCATAGCCAAAGGGCATTCAGATTTCACTCAATTATGTTCCGAGACGGGAGCAGGATTGGGCTGTGGCAGTTGCAAACCGGAAATTAAGGGAATATTGGATAGGCAATTGCAATTGTCTCACTAAATCGAAAGGATATGAACGACGATTTACACCGCATATTAATCAAAGGAGGTGTTACCTCACCTGGGGAACTGAAGGACGTTATTTCAATGTTGGAAGCAGCAGGATTGACAGAGGTACATTTTGGATCACGTCAAGACTTGTTGTTTTCCTTGAAAGATGCAAACAAGGAACAGATAGAAAGTATTTCAAAATTCAATACAGATATCATTACAGATAGAAGTTACCAAAACATACTTTGTTCCTACGTTTCAGCTGACATTTTTGAAATGACCCATTGGCTTAAGGGATCTACATTTCTATATATCTTGGAAGGGTTCAATTACCAACCTAAACTAAAGATAAACATAACCGATCCCAAACAGCGATTGGCTCCTATCTTTAATGGCAACCTCAATTTTATTGCCTCTGAAAGTGAAGACTATTGGTATTTGAACATCAAATTGCCCCATTGGAAAACGGCTGCCTATTATCCTGTTCTGATATACAGCTGGGATATCACCAAAATATCTAAGGCCATAGAGGATATTTATGAAGACATTCAAGACGTTGATGAGCTTTTTTTCGTGCTCAACAAAAATTTGGACACTAATAATAAAGCTATTGAAAGAGAACTTAAGGTCCCTTATCTAACCTTTCCATATTATGAGGGTATGAACAGAATGGGCTTGGATCAATATTGGTTGGGTCTGTATTGGCGAAACAATAAATATGATCTGGCATTTCTAAAAGAATTCTGTGGATTTTGCTTGGATAATAGCATTGGGAAAATATGTATCACCCCTTGGAAATCTTTTATTATCAAAGGCATCAAACAAAGCAAAAGACCTGAACTCGAGCGTTTTTTAGGGCAATGGGGCATTAATGTAAGGCATTCCCAATTGGAAATGAACTGGCACCTTCCCGTGGATGACAAGGAGGCCTTGGAACTAAAGAAATTCCTGGTACGAAGCTTTGACCAGAACGACATTAGCACCTATGGCCTAACTTTTGGAATTAGCAATACCCCTGGCAAACGAACGCATTTTGCCTCGATTATTATCGAAAAAAATACTTCTCCCACTTTGGTCAAGGATTTTGACATACGACCAACGTACAACGTACTACACTTTGAAAGTTTTGACCCCAATACCCAAAAATATGAAGCGTACGCCTATGACGTTGATAAAATCGAGCTTTCTGGCTTGTTGATGGAATTGAGCAAAAAGTACTTTGAACAATTGGGCAAAAAGAGAGCGTATAAAGAACCTATCAAAAAAGACATCATCAAGACCACAAAGAAAGTCCATCAATGTCAATCCTGTCTTACCGTTTACGATGCCCAATTTGGCGACCCAAAGGCAGCGATACCAGAAGGGACCATTTTTACCGAACTTCCCAAAGATTATTCCTGTCCGGTCTGTGAATCCTCTAGATCAAACTTCAAAAAAGCCGAACTTCAATTTGTATAATTAGATGAGATTCCAGACCATGAATAAACTTCAGGATAAGACCTAAAACCTCTTGTATTTGCCTACCTTTATTCAAGGGCATTGCATTGACTATGAAAAAAAGGCTTTTTAGAATATTTGGGGTACTGATATTACTTCCTTTTGGACTCATTTTATTGTGTGACTCTATCATTGAATCCTCAGCCAAAGGCAAAACCTATACTTCCGTAGACAGAATTCCCAAAAATCGGGTGGGATTAGTGCTTGGCACATCAAAAAAAACAATTTCAGGGTATGAAAATCCGTATTATTCTTTTCGAATCAGGGCAACCGTGGAGCTCTATAAAGCAAATAAAATAGACTTTGTATTGGTCAGCGGCGACAATGGAAGTATTTACTATAATGAACCAACTACCATGAAGAAGGACCTTGTACAAAAAGGAATACCCAAGAATAAGATTTTTTTGGATTATGCAGGATTCCGAACGTTAGACTCCATGGTAAGGGCCAATGTTGTTTTTGGACTAGACAGTGTAACGGTAATCTCTCAAAAATTCCATAATGAACGTGCCATATACCTAGCTGACAAAAAAGGACTAAATGCCATCGGGTTCAATGCCAGGGATATTTCAAATCAGCATGGGTACAAGGTACAGCTTAGGGAGTATTTTGCCCGGGTCAAGGTCTTTTTGGATCTTGTATTGAAAACAGAGCCCAAATTCTACGGCAACACCATTGAAATAGAATAGTCCCTTTACATATTTCAATTAAAAAGTTTATTTTAGGCTGACCAATCACCTAATATGACAAAACTTAAAATACTACTTAAAAACCTCGGCCCAGGATTACTATTCGCCAGTATGGCCATTGGCACATCACATTTGGTCCTTTCCACAAAGGCTGGTGCCCAATACGGATGGCTAATGATCATTCCGATTGTGCTAGCCAATATTTTCAAGTATCCATTTTTTGAATTTGGTGTACGCTATACCAATATTACCAACAAGACGCTGATCGAGGGGTATTTAAACCGTGGCAAAGGTTATCTATGGTTTTACGCCTTCCTTACCTTGATTACAACTTTTACCATTTTAGCGGCCTTATATACGGTTACGGCGGGACTTTTCATCAATCTTTTTAAAATTCCCAATGTCTCGATAAGCATAGTCGCACTTGGCTTATTCATATTCATCAGCTCTTTATTGATTATTGGGAGATACAAATTCTTGGAAGTTTCCCTGAAATTCGTTATTTCTATTTTATTTATAGCACTAGTTGTTACTACCCTGCTTGTTGTTTTTCAAGGACAGGTCGAAGAGGTTGAAAATTTTGTCCCACCCACCATCTTTAATGATGCTGGCATTCTCTTTCTTATAAGCCTTATGGGCTGGATGCCTACTACTGTAGAGGCTTCTAGCTGGGTAAGCCTGTGGAGTCTTGAAAAATGGAAGGGTCAGAAAGAGAAACCATCACTGAAAGAATCGCTGCAAGAATTCAATTTCGGCTATTTTATGACAGCCTTTTTGGCCATCTTCTTTTTGACTATCGGCTGTATGACGCTTTATGGCACCAATACGGAACTTAGTGGTAATGCTGTAACTTTTGCCGATCAAGTGGTTAGCCTATTTACGACACATATAGGGCCTTGGGCCACTATTTTTATTGCCATTTCGGCCTTCGCCACCATGTTCAGTACGTGTATGACTGCCCACGATGCCGTTACCCGAGTAGGCTTGGACATTATTGACCTATTAAATCCAAAAACAATACTAACAGGAAAAAAGGGATATTTTGCATTGGGTATCCTTGTTCTAGCAGCCATCAATTTTGTGGTCATTGCTATTTTTGGCGCCAATATGGGACAATTAGTTGCTTTGGCCACTTTCGTTTCGTTCGTGGTTGCGCCAATTATTGGCTATATGAACTTAAAAAATGTAATGAGCAAGGAAATACCAATTGAGCTACGTCCTAAAAAGGGACTGCAAATACTTACGTATTCAGGAATTGTATTTCTAGCCTTTTTCTCGATTTATTATTTTTGGATGGTCATTTTTTAAAGGGGTCTCTAGATATTGCCCGAAAGGGTTAAAGTTCATCAAAATTGGCAATCACAATATATGTTCGTTCATTTTGATTGTGTAAAAATTCCAAACAATAGACACCATCCGCACAATTATTGATCAGATTCTCCTCTCCAAAACCAGTTGCGTTAATGTTTGATGCCAAAATACTTTTGGTTAGATATGCCTTAACCGCCTCTGCTCGCCGCTGGGAAAGTAGTTTATTGTTCTTATTGCTTCCCTTACTATTGGTATGTGATTCTATAGATAGTTTTAATTGTGGGAAACGTTGAACAGCATCAACCACTTTATCCAGCTCGATTTTGATTTTAGGTGTGATATTAGCCTTGTCCTTTTCAAAATAGAATTTCTGAATCTTCACTACTTTTTTCCCTTCCTTTTCGGTCAGCAAATCATCAATAAAGGAAAGCCCCATATTGAAAGGTGCTTTCTCAACACTATCATATTTTTCGGTATTATAGGTAGCCGAAAAAATAGAATATCTATCCTTTGTGGCTTCTATTGTAATCCGATTCCGCCATGGAATTTCTACCCTGTACTTTCCATCATCATCACTATAAACCTCCTTTAAGACAGTACCATCCTCTCCAATTAATCTAATCTGTGCTTTGGCTATACTTTGTTTTGATTTGAGGTTAATTACCTCTCCTTTTAAGGAGAAGGTTTTCAATCCGAGGGCTTCTTTTACCTTAAGACCATATATGTCATCATTGCCCTTACCTCCAGGCCTATTGGAAGAAAAATAGGCTAAAAGACCCTCACCATTCTCCCTTAGAATTAGGCCAAAGTCGTCTGAATTGGAATTAATTCCTTTACCAAGGTTAATAGGTATACCAAAAGACCCGTCGGAATGCATATTTGTTTTATATAAATCCATACCTCCTATTCCATAAAAAATATCGGAAGAAAAGTAAAGGCTATTTTCAAAAATATAAGGCGCAATTTCATTTCCAGGAGAATTCACCCTTGGACCAAGGTTCGTAGGTTCGGACATAATTTGTCCATTATTGGTATGTACATAATAAATATCGGTGCCTCCAAAACCATCCTCAAAATCGGCTGCAAAATATAGCTTAGAAGATTTTGCCTCATAGAATGGGTAATAAAATGAAGTGCTAAGATCTTTTAGCAAATAACCAATATTACCTTTGGTATCAGACATTGCAATTGCGAGAGAGTTCTTGCCATTTTCATCAAAAAGGAGCTTACCTCCCTGAACATTGGAAAGCACATAAAAAAGTTTCTCCAGTTCTTCGGAAAAGTACGGTGTTGCCTTGTGAAATTTTGATTCTGGAATTTGTGTAAACGGATTGGCACTTATAACATTGCCGTTAGCATTGATATGACCTATATAAATATCTAGATATGATTCTCCCGACGGGATATAGGTGCTTTTATTGATTCGCCCCCTGCCACTACTAAAAAGAAGTCTTTCTTTGAAAAACCCAGGCGCAAAATCTGCTTGTGGACTATTACCAATAATATTAAAAATTCCAGAATCCAAAGTATTCCCTTCGGGGGAGTTCAATAATTCATAATTAAATTCAGCGTTCTCCAATAGCTCATTAGTAAATGATGTCTGTCTTGAACTTAGAAAGGCCTTTACCCTTTCCTTATTTGAAGTCTTGGCCAAGCTCTGCAACATCTTGTTGAACTGGTGACTTGACATTGTGCTATCCCTTTTATGTGTATCGAGATATATCTTTGAAGCATTGTTAAAGTCGCCAATTTTGTAATAACTATCTGCTAAATTCAATAGTTGACCATTCTTCAAAGACCCCTCGGACAATTCTTTTTGATACTCTTCAATGGCATTTTTATATTCATAACCATAGAACAATATATCTGCCTTCGACCTCTTTTCTTGTGCTAAGGAGGTCGCAACGATTATCAAACAAAGCAATGATAGAATTTTTATTTTCATTTGAGTACCTTATTAAAAGAACCTTGGTGTATCAATTTGCTTAGGTTTTCCCTTTGCATTCTTAGGCTTTCGCGGCTTACTTCCATACCCACCTTTACCCAGATAAAATTTCACTATGACTTCATGGGAACCACTATTGAATTCACCCAGTCCGTTGGTGTTGTAATCATACGAATACCCTATGAACGTGCCACTTGATATTTGAAACCCTGCTAAACCACTAACGGCATTATCCAACCTGTAGGATGCTCCAACCGTGAACGCATCATTAATCAAGAAGTTCGCCGATACATTTAAATTAACCGGGGAGCCCTTTAAATAGTTCATTAATACAGCAGGTTTGAACTTTAAGCTTTCCGAAAGGCCAAAAACATACCCTCCTATTAAATTAAGCTGCACTTTATCCTCAACGAGGGTTGCCACTTCATCATTATAAATACCATTGGTCAAAAAATTAGGTATCGACAAACCCAAATACCAATCGTCTGAATATAAAAAAGTACCTGCTCCTATAGTTGGGTAAAAATTATTTGTAGTCAAAGAATTCAACAAGGGTTCCGGGGTAATTTCAAAATTGCCCTTTGTAAGATCAACATTCAAAAATGAACCTCCAGCATCTATTCCAAATGACAATTTGGTATTTTCACTTACATTGACCTGATAGGAATATGCGATATCTATATACGTTTGGGTAAAAGGCCCCAATTGATCATTCACAATATTGAATCCCAAACCATTTTTTTCGTTTGCAAATGGCACATTGACCCCAAATCTCATCGTTCTTGGAGCACCAGGTATATCTATCCATTGGGCGCGATACAAACCAATAATCTCTGGGGTTTCCACCGTTGCCGCATATGCCGGGTTAAAGCTTCCAATATTGTACATGTATTGGGTATATTGAGGTTCTTTCTGCCCAAATGCAATTACCACATTACCTATAACCAAAATCAAGAATAGATGAACGCTTATGTGGATATTTCCAAGTTTTTTATAATTCATTCCTAGCATTATCTTATGATTTGAATCCAACCTTTTTCAATATCAGATCCATCCCCCAAATTTAAAATATAGAAGTAGGTACCTTTGGGTAAATCTGTATTTTCCCTAGTACCATCCCAGCTATTATCATACCCTCTTGCCGAGAATACCTGATTGCCATACCTGTCGTAAATTTCCAAGGTATTGTTGGCATATTCCGGCTGTGTAATACAATTTATCACCAAGAAATCATTGTATCCATCACCGTTGGGTGAAAATTGATTGAAAAGGAATCCACATTCGTTATTGGTCCGTTGCCCGACCTCAACCTCTACTGATGCTTCATTATTGCTTGGGTTACTGTCTACCGGTACAGAATCCATTATAGTCGCCGTATTGGTCCATGTCCCTTCTTCCACGACCTCTACTGTAATTTCAAGGACCGCCATCTCACCACTTTCCAAAAGTGGAATGGACCATATTCCGTTTTGCGCATCGTAGTCACCATCGTTTACAGCTGTATTATGGGATATATATTTAAATCCATTCATACCGTCAATGAACTCATCGACTTCAATGAGAGAGGCACTTTCATCAGAAAGGTTGGTTACCGAAATCGTAAATTCAATTTGCCCACCGACCCTAGTTAGTCGGTCCGATACTTCTTTAGTTATTTCCAAGTCAATTTCCGATTCACAGAATTCACTGGTATTATCCGGGATGCAGGGATTTATATTGGCTGGATCTAGTTGATCTACTACACCATCCAAATCCGAATCCAAAATATTGGAGTCCAGGGCATCGATAATACCATCAGCATCCCCATCTAAAGGATTTGCAACATCGATTCCCACTTCTACACTATCATCAATGCCATCTCCATCAGTATCCGCATTATTGGGGTCAGTTCCCAAAACCGCCTCAACGCCGTCGAACAAACCATCCAAATCAGTATCAACATCACAATCATTCACCGATATGGTCACTTCAGAAGATACGTTTTCACAGATAGGGGTCTGGGCCTCTGTTGTCGTATAGGTAAACACATAATTGCCATCAGGCCTATTTTCAAAAATCACAACATTGCCAATACCAATGGCTATTGTTCCAGAAGGATCGGTAGTCACCGACCATTCCCCTACACTTTGACCCGTTAGCAAATCATCCAAGTCAACTATGGTAGGACCATTTTCAGGAACACTACAGGCCGATGCATTGGTTGGAGTGCCTGCTGAAGGCTGGGGATCAACCGTGGCTATCACTTCCGATCTTTCCGATGGACAGCCATTAGCAATGGCCTCGACATAGTATATAGTGGTTGATGAAATATTCAAGGTAATACTAGGTCCCGAATCCATCATATTTCCATCCGTGGGACTATCATACCAATTGAATGTTGGTGGCGTTACACTGTTTGGTGTATTTCCCGTGACCGTCAAGGTCACATCCCCAGGGCCACATATTTCATCGCCAGTTGTAGCTGTTATGACTGGTGTTTGATTCAAGGTGATTTCCACTTCCAAAATAGGACTGGCACATGCATTGACCGCATCATAGAAAAAAGCGAAAAATGAACCGTCATTACCAGGATTCGCCACCTGAGCATCTATTAGATGTGCACTGGTATTCAATGGGTCAGAACCAAGTGTACTCCACGTCAATACCGAACCAGCCGGTGCCACACTGCTCGTATAATCATTTAAGCTTACATCAATAACATCACAAAAATTCGTTGATACATCAGGATTTAAAACTGGCGCCACATCTCCTGCATTGCAGGGCAATGAACAATCAATTACTGTGACGGTCAGTTGTGATGTTTGATTGGTACATGGGGCGCTAGCACCTGAAGTAGTATAGGTAAACACATAACTCCCCAAGGGTTGCCCATCAAAATCGACCGTATTATCACCCAAAATACTGATCGACGCTCCAGCCGGGGCACTTGTCAATGCCCAACTGCCGGCATCAGCACCTGCAAGTTGGTCATCCAAATCGAGAGCAGTAGGCCTACCATCTTCAGCGGTATTACAGGCTTGGGCATTGTTTGGCGTCCCAGCAGAGGGCGAGGTATTTAAAGTCAATTTAATATCTAGGGTCGGACTGGCACAATTATTCACAGCATCGTAGAAAAATCCGTAATAGGTACCCTCGGCATTTACCATTGAGCCGGGCAAATGATCTACAGTTACTAGAGGGTTTGCATTTACACTCCAGGTAAGTACTGAATTGGGAGGGGCAGAAGTATTCGTATAATCATTTAAATCTTGGCTGATCACGTCACAGAACACCGTCGGTATTCCAGCATTAAGCGATGGTGCGGTAGTCGGACAATCGTCATCATCGGCTATGGTTACAGTCCGGGATGAATTGCTATGCGTATATCCGGCACCATTGGCAGTGGTAAATATTGCAGTCTCATCGATTGCGCTTTCATCCAATACGTCATCAATGGGTGTCAAGGTTATGGCTCTAGTAGTAACTCCTACTGGAAAGGCAACAGTCAGGGAGGGACCTCCTCCCCAAAAGACACCTGTACCCGTCAAAGTATAATCCGTACCATTTACTGTAGAGGCATTACCACCTAAAATTAAGTTTATCGTCTTTGCTACTGCACCAGCATTGCTGAGACTTACCGTGACCGTGGCTGTAGTAGACCCAGCCTCAGTAGCTGACAGGTCAGTCCCAACTAAAGTCAATACTGTATTGTCCACAATGAATGTCGTACTCGGCCCCGCGGAAGGGGCCAGGTTTGCCGAAGCGTCGCTGGCAGTCCCAGCGGCTATAGTGATCCCAAGGGTCCCGTTGCCCGTGATGCCACTGATCGTCACCGTCCGGGCAG
>JAJRRO010000037.1 GCA_024279425.1 Bacteroidota bacterium
GATATTTCAACGAGTTTTGTTTTAGAATAAACCGCTCTCAGAACAAGGCAACCATATTCAACAACCTGATAACCAAAATGATCAATGCAGAGAAAGTCTATCAAACAGAATTAATCAGTAACTAGCTACTGACCTCTAAAAACCTATTAATAAAACTAGATAGATTCTAACCTAAAAATAGGTCATTACAGCTTTGAAAGTAACGGTTTACAATATAGTTTTACTTTATACTCCTCCAATAAATTTCACATAAAAAGACCTAAGGTTATTGAAGAAGTTGTTTTAAGACGACCTTACGCCCCCAGATGTCTCATCCTAATTACGTATCTTAACTCCGTCTTTCAATGGCAAGTATTCCTTTGAATATATACACCCGAAATACGCTTGGAAAATCTAAGAAACAAAATCTTATCATACACTCCGGTCAATGTGGCCGACATGGATTATATTTTTCAATTCTACAGAAAGATTCGTTTAAGAAAAGGGGGGAAGCTGATTAAACCTGGGGATAGGGTAGATTGTTTTTACTATTTGGATGTAGGCTGTGTCAATTACTATAAGTTGGAACAAGGTGAAATAAAAGTGCTCGAATTCTACACCGAAGATGTATTTTTTACCGATCTCAATGCCTATGTGTTGGACAAACCTGCGACATATTTTTTGGAAGCAACCGAGGATACCATCGTTTATGCCATTGAAAAGATCAATGTTGAGAAAGCCTTTCGAATGTCGCACCAATTGGAACGGTTTGGAAGACTGTCTATGCAAGATGCTTTTGTAAGGACTTTTACCAGAATCGAAAGACTCAATAACCGTACTTATGAAGAGCGCTACCTTAGGCTCTTGAACAAAAGGCCAAGTCTTATACAACGGGTGCCCCAATATCTTATCGCTTCCTATCTAGGCCTTACTCCAGTGGGGTTATCCAAGATTCGAAAACGACTCGTGAAGAATTGAGCAGTGTTTCGGAAACATTTCAATCCCATCATTTTTATTAAACCAGTTTAACGACTTAATTGATATTTACTGCTATCTTGGGAGATACAACAGAAAATAGTATTCCATGGCAAATCAGTATGTAGATATCGAAACCCTTAAATTCTTGCTTTACAAGGTGCATAATCTTCAAGGCGTTTTGAATCAGCCTCGATTTGAAGATTACGATCAAGAATCTGTGGAGCTTTTTTTGAATGCGACCAAGGATTTTTCGGATAAGGAGCTATTTCCTTATTTTCAGGAAATGGATGCTAATCCGGCTCATTTCAAGGATGGGGAGATTGTTGTGCATCCGCAAGTAAGGGAGTATATGAAAAAAGGTGGGGAAATGGGTCTCATTGCTGCCACTTTCGATTACGATATCGGAGGCTTGCAAATGCCGAGTATAGTAGTTACGGCTTCCCTTTATATCCAGGAAGCGGCCAATAATCATTTGCCGGGATATATTGCACTCACCTTTGGAGCTGCCGAATTGATCGTACATTTTGCCAACGATACATTGAAAGATGTTTTTGTACCTAAAATGCTGACTGGGGAGTGGGGAGGTACAATGTGTCTCACAGAACCTCAGGCCGGTAGCTCATTATCTGATATCGCTACTGCCGCGGTGCTAGCGAAAGAAGGGTATAAAATTTCAGGACAGAAAATATTCATTTCAGGGGGTGATTATCAAGGGGTCGAAAATGTTGTTCATCTCGTATTGGCACGAATCAAGGGAGCACCAGCTGGTACTAAGGGAATATCATTGTTTGTGGTTCCTAAAAATAGATCAAATTCCGATGGTGGGTTAATCCCTAACGATGTAACTACTTTAGGTGACTTTCAAAAAATGGGGCAAAAAGGATATTGCACCACACATTTATCGTTTGGCGACAAAAATGATTGTCAAGGGTGGTTGGTAGGGGAGGCCGATCATGGATTAAAATATATGTTCATGATGATGAATGGTGCCCGTATTGGAGTGGGACGTGGTGGCGCTGCCATTACTATGGCGGCCTATCAAGCATCTTTAAGGTATGCCAAGGAAAGACCCCAAGGGCGTAGCCTCTCTTCCTCCGGAAAAAAAGATGCTACGCAAGAGCAGACCTTGATTATTAATCATCCTGATGTTAAACGAATGCTACTATTGCAAAAAGTGGTATCCGAGGGTGCATTGAGTTTAATATTGATATCAGCGAAGTACCATGATCTTTCCGTAACGCACCCTGATGCAGCGGAGCGGGATAAATACTTAAACTTGCTGGAGATGCTTACCCCAATTGCGAAAACCTATCCTTCTGAAATGGGAGCCGTTTCAGTAAGCAATGGCGTTCAAGTTTTGGGCGGCTATGGGTATTGTTCTGATTTTATTTTACAACAATATCATAGGGACATCCGCATTTTTTCAATATATGAAGGGACTACCGGAATTCAATCCTTGGATCTTTTGGGAAGGAAGGTCACCATGAACAATGGTAAGGCGCTACAATTGCTGTCGGTAGAGATTATGAACTGTATCAAGGAAGCTTCCACTTATGATGAATTGGCACCCTATGCCCAAAAGCTTAGTGCTAAATTGGGGTTGGTGCAGGATGTCTTGCAATTCTTATTGCCATTTGCCCAAAAAGGCGATTATGAACGTTTCCTGTCGGATGCCACGGTGTTTATGGAGTTTTTAGGTAATATCGTCATTGGATGGCTGTGGCTCGATATGGCCAAGAATGCTCAATATGCTATAATCGAAGGGGATACCAAATATGCCCAGGAATTTTATGCAGGCAAAATCCATGCAATGAAATTTTATTTTAAATACGAGCTTCCAAAGACGGCGGCATTGGCCGAAGTGTTGATGAATGAGGAGATACTTACGGTGGCTACCAATAACGAAATGTTTACCTAATGAAGCGGAATCTCGAGTTTAACTGAGAGACTGTTTTGAATTTTATGATTAGAATTTGTATAGGCCATTTTTGATGCAGCATGAGATAAAATAGATGATAATAGCAAGGCTACTTGAAGAGGTTTTAACAAAATGGTGTGCAAAAAGAGTCATAGAAAAACAATTGATAGAATTCAAAACAGTCTCTGAATCAATACATACAGATTATGAATACCATAACATCTAAATTTAACTTAAACGGCAAAGTGGCCATTATTACTGGATCCAGTAAAGGCATTGGTAAATCCATCGCCCAAGGATTGGCAGAGAATGGCGCCAAAGTAGTGGTAAGTAGTAGAAAGCAGAGTGCTGTTGATGAGGTCGCAAAGGAATTCAAAGCCGCTGGTCTGGACGCTATAGGCATTCAATGTCATATAGGGGATTCAGATCAACGACAATCGCTCATTGCAGAATCCATTGAGCATTTTGGAAGAATAGATATACTCGTGAACAATGCTGCCATAAATCCGTATTATGGCCCCTTGGAAGGTTCGGACGAAGCAGTGTTCGATAAAATTATGGGGGTGAACGTGAAAGCACCCTGGCTACTTTCCAATTTAGTATTGCCCTCAATGAAAGAAAATGGAGGGGGAAGCATCATCAACATATCCTCGGTAGAGGGCTTAAGACCGGGATTCGGTCTTGGGTTATACAGTGCCACGAAATCGGCTTTGATCATGCTTACCAAAAATCAAGCAAAAGAGTGGGGGCGTTATGGTGTACGGGCAAATGTACTATGTCCTGGGTTGATTAAGACCAAGTTCAGCGAAGGACTCTGGGCCGACGAAAAATTGGTCGACCGGTTTACCAAGGCCTTGCCATTGAATCGGATAGCTGCCCCAGAAGAAATGGCCGGCTTGGTCATGTTACTGGCATCCGATGCAGGCTCCTATATGACGGGCGGTGTGTATGTCGCGGATGGCGGATATATGGTTTCAGGATAAATAGTGAATTATAGTAAACAGTGATACGATGAATTTTGAATACAGTGAAAAATCCATTACGCTTCAAGAAAGGTTGAAGCTATTTATAGCAAAAAATATACATCCAGTGCAGGGAGAGGTTGAAGCATTTCATAGCGACCCCTCTAATGTATGGAAGAAATGGCCAGAACTTGGTGCCTTGAAAGAAAAAGCAAAGGAAGAGGGTCTTTGGAATTTGTTTTTGCCAAAGGGCTACGGCAATTTAAGTCCCGGGTTGACGAATTTGGAATATGCGCCCTTAGCCGAGATCATGGGAAGGATACTCTGGTGTTCTGAAATCTTCAATTGTAGTCCTCCTGATACAGGAAATATGGAGGTATTGGCCAAATACGGTACCCAAGAACAGCAAAAACAATGGCTGGCCCCGTTGATGAACGGAGATATAAGATCTGCTTTTTTAATGACTGAACCTGACGTGGCTTCTTCTGATGCTACCAACATCGAGACCGCTATGGTTGCAGAAAGGGATAACTATGTGATTACTGGAAAGAAATGGTGGTCTTCAGGAGCTATGGATCCCAATTGTAAGATTGCCATCGTAATGGGCAAAACCGATTTTGGTGCCCCGCGACACCTACAGCAAAGCATGATTTTAGTACCCCTAGATACTCCAGGCCTAAAAATAAAACGACCGCTAAACGTTTTTGGGTATACTGATTCCCCTGAAGGACATGCGGAAATAGTTTTGGACCATGTAAGGGTGCCTAAAGAGAACTTGCTTTTAGGTGAAGGCAAAGGGTTTGAGATTGCACAGGGCCGGTTGGGGCCGGGCAGAATACATCATTGTATGCGATTGATCGGTATGGCGCAACGCTCCTTGGAATTGATGTCTCAGAGGGCCGTTGAACGAAAACCCTTTGGGAGGACGCTCGATACCTATAGCAGTATCCGTCAGGAGATTGCCCATTCGAGGTGTGAGATTGAACAAACACGGCTATTGGTGTTGTCAGCTGCAGATAAGATGGACAAGGTAGGTAACAAGGAAGCCAAGGACCTGATTGCAATGATTAAAATCGTAGCGCCCAATATGGCTTTAAAGGTAATCGATAGGGCCATCCAGATCATGGGAGGCAAAGGAGTAAGTGGTGACACTCCCTTGGCCCACTTTTATGCTTCTGCCAGAACCTTACGATTGGCCGATGGGCCTGATGAGGTTCACCTGAGCCAATTGGGGAAAAATACAATCAAAAAATATACTGAATCCTAAATATGCCGGAAAGAGAGTTGACAAAGGCTGTTCGAAAGGGAGAGGAACTCCATGAGGAAAACTTGAAGCGGTTTTTGATGGGGCAGGGCTTGATCAAAGATGAAAAAAGCGAATTGACCGTTGGTCAATTCTATAATGGGTATTCCAATTTAACCTATTTATTAAAAATCGAGGACATCGAATATGTACTTCGACGCCCCCCCTTTTCAGCACCAAAACGTGGTCATGATATGAGTAGGGAGTTTAAGGTACTCCTTCATCTGCATGAAGTGTTCAATAAGGCTCCAAAGGTATATGCGCATACCAATGATACTGCAATATTAGGTGCTCCTTTCTACATTATGAGCAGGATAGATGGTATTATATTGACGGCCAATGAAGCTGAAGAACAAAAAGTGTCGCCTTCAGAATTTAGGACTATAGCCGATACATGGTTGGATACTTTTGTTGAATTGCATCAGGTGGATTATAAAGCTGCGGGCTTGGAGACCCTTGGCAGGCCCGAAGGTTATGTAGAACGGCAGGTGGTGAATTGGGGAAAGCAATACTTTGCCGCGGCAACTGATGATGTTCCAGCAGCACAGAAGGTAATGTCTTGGATGCAAGACCATCAGCCCAAGCAGTATCAATACAGTCTAATTCACAATGATTACAAATACGATAACGTAGTATTTGCCAATACCCAATGGAACGCGATAGCGGCCATCTTGGACTGGGAAATGTGCACGCTTGGTGACCCCATGATGGATCTAGGGACTTCCTTGGGATATTGGACCAGCGCAAACGATCCTGATTTTATGAAATATGGACTCCCTTCCCCAACAGTGATGCAAGGAAATCCATCAAGATCTGAAATGGTACAGCAGTATGCACTTAAGAGTGGGAGGGAAGTGGATCATCTTACCTTCTATTTTGCTTACGGACTCTTTAAGATTGCGGTCATTGCCCAACAGATCTATTACCGTTTTAAAAACGGGCATACAACAGATTCACGATTCGCACAATTAAATAAAGTATCCGCTTTATGCTGTGATACAGCGTGGCAAGCAATTCAGAAAGATAAAATAGATAATCTCTATTGATGCCATTTAGGTGAAAAGCAGAATACAGTGATGTTTAAGAAATATTTGAAACGAAATTTAGGTTGTCCCACAAAAGTTAAAATGATATGGAATTGGAAAATAAAGTGGTGATCATTACAGGAGCGGGTAGCGGAATCGGTGCGGCAACAGCTGTTTTGTTGGGTGCCCAAGGGGCGACGATCATAGTGTCGGATATTGACCTGAAAAAAGCCCAAAAAGTAGTGGATGACATAAAAGCTAAAGGAGGTAATGCCTTAGCCATTCAAGCCAACGTCACAGAATTTGAAGAAGTTGAATCCTTGATATCAAGAACAGTGGAAGAGCAGGGTAGATTGGACATCATGGTCAATAATGCCGGAATTGGGGGAAGACACCAGAAAAAGACCGCCGAACATACCCATGATGACTGGCACAAAGTCATAGCAGTAAACCAGACCGGCGTGTTTTATTGTATGAAAGTAGCCTTACGGCAAATGATGAGACAAGGTCATGGCAATATTATCAATGTTGCTTCCTTAGCCGGATTAAAGCCTTCTGGCTATAACCTTTCCTATAGTGCGAGCAAATATGCCGTTGTCGGTATGACAAAATCTGCAGCCTTGGAATACGGCCGTAAGAATATTAGGATCAATGCAGTATGTCCCGGATATACGCAATCCGCTCTTTTAGATAGATTATTATCGAGCCGCCCCGACATGGGCGATACCCTGAGGCGCTTAATACCTATGGATAGATTTGGGGAAGCAACGGAAATTGCCGAGGCCATTGCATGGCTAGCTTCTGATAATTCCAAATATGTAACAGGTCAGACCATTACCATAGATGGAGGGACTTCATTGCAATAGCCTAATTTAGAAAAGCGCATATGAATACGTTACAACTCATACAAAAACAGGATTACACCATTGTTCAAATGAACCGTGGTAAGGTGAATGCCATTAATTACGAGATGGTACAGGAGCTACGCCAAGTATTCCGTGTTATCGAAAATGACAGAAACGTCAAAGGGGTAATTCTTACAGGGCAACCACATTATTTCTCCGCAGGATTGGACCTTATAGAACTGTTTGCGTATGACAAAGCACAGATCAACGATTTCTTTGGGGCTTTTGGCACACTGTACCTAGAACTGGTGCAATTTAGAAAACCCTTTATTTCAGCAATTACGGGACATGCTCCAGCAGGAGGATGTGTACTTGCAGTGACTAGTGATAATCGATTTATGGCAGATGGAGATCAATATAGCATTGGCCTCAATGAAGTGGCTGTTAACATACAGATTTCCCAAAATTTGACAGAAGCCTACACATTTTGGATGGGGGAAGGCTTGGCGAACCGGTATATTTTGGAAGGGAAGTTACTCTCAGCGCGCGAAGCCGTTTCTGCCGGTTTGGTAGATGAGCTGGCACCTTTGGATCAAGTGTTGGAACAGGCTGAGGTAAAGATGGAACATTATATGAAGGCCGACCAGGAAATATGGCACAACACCAAAAAGAAACTTCGAAAGCATTGGATAAATAAGCTTGATTTAAATGCGCAAGATTCATTTAAGGAAGCCGTGACCCTATGGTGGAAACCTGAAATAAGAAGTAAGATGGAAGCTTATGTACAAAGTTTTTCCAATACAAAGAAAAACTCCAAGTAAAAATAACAAAACATGAACAAGCAACTACTATTTGTGAAAAGACCGGAAGGTGAGGCTGATGCTTCAACATGGTCGTTAGTGACCAACCCTATCCCTGAAATACTAGAGGGTGAAATTTTAGTGAAACAACATTATGTTTCCCTAGACCCTGCAATGCGGGGCTGGATGAACGATGCAAAATCCTATATAGCTCCCATGGAAATTGGTTCGGTCATGCGATCCGGATCCGTTGGGGAAGTGGTTGCCGCCAAAAACCATCCAAGATTCAAGGTAGGTGATTTTGTTTCCGGAAATGGAGGTGTGCAACAATATGCTGTTTCCGATGGCACAGGATACCACACTGTAGATCCAAATTTAGCACCGCTCCCTATCTATATTAGTACCTTGGGCATGCCGGGAATGACCGCCTACTTCGGTATTCTTGAGGTTGGAAAAATTAAAGAGGGTGATGTGGTGGTTGTCTCCGGAGCGGCAGGAGCCGTTGGAAGTATCGTAGGACAGATTGCCAAAATTAAAGGGTGCACCGTTGTTGGTATTGCTGGTGGCCCCGATAAATGTAAATATATAGTAGAGGAATTGGGTTTTGATGGAGCCATTGATTATAAAAACGAAGATGTTAAGGAGAGGCTGAAAGAAGAAACTCCCAAAGGACTGGATGTTTATTTTGATAATGTAGGTGGTGAAATACTTGACATTGCATTGAGCAGATTACGATTGAATGCCAGAGTGGTCATTTGCGGGGCCATATCGCAATACAATAATAAAACTGCCGTAAAAGGGCCTAGCAACTATCTTTCTTTATTGGTCAATCGCGCTACGATGCAAGGGATGATCGTGTTCGATTGGGCAGATAGATATGGAGAAGGTGCCCAAGTTATGGCTGCTTGGCTTGCACAAGGAAAGTTAAAAAGCCGGGAAGCCATTTATGAAGGGATAGAAAATTTTCCCCAGACCTTCAACCGACTTTTTTCGGGAGAAAAATCAGGTAAATTGGTGTTGAAAGTAGTTGAGGATTAATAGTTATCTTGCTATTCGTTGAACGTTCTGCGCTTGGCGTAAAAAGATGTATGGCGTACAGCGGAAGGCACAAAGCAAAAAAACATGAAGGCAATACGATGTAAAACATACGGATCACCATCAAGTTTGGTCCTAGAAGAATTGGAAAGCCCAAAGCCGGGAGCCAAAGAGGTTGCGGTCAGCGTTAGAGCCTGCGGGATTAATTTTCCGGACACACTGATCATTCAAGGATTATACCAGTTCAAACCCGAACTTCCCTTTACACCTGGTAGTGATGTTGCCGGAGTAGTAAAATTAGTTGGCGAAGACGTAAAACATCTGGCTGTTGGCGATGAGGTATTCGGATTTGTGGCGCATGGAGGTCTGGCCGAGGAAGCAGTGGTACCGTCAAATGCCTGTTTCAAAAAGCCGGAGAAAATGGATTTCCCCGTGGCCGCCTCTTTTATGATGGCTTATGGTACATCCTTTCACGCCCTAAAAGATCGTGCTAAACTTAGGGAAGGAGAAACCTTATTGGTGCTAGGTGCATCGGGAGGTGTTGGATTGGCAGCGGTGGAATTGGGGAAGTTGATGGGAGCCAACGTCATTGCAGCGGCCTCTACCGAGGAAAAATTGGAGTTGTGCCGTGAATATGGGGCCGACCAGACTATTAATTATTCCGAAACAGATTTAAAGACCACTATAAAGAAGCTTACTAGTGGCAAAGGGGTCGATGTAATCTATGACCCCGTTGGCGGGGAATATTCAGAGGCGGCTTTTCGGGGAATGGCCTGGGAAGGCAGGTTTCTGGTCGTTGGTTTTACAACGGGAACAATTCCCAAGATACCTTTGAACCTCCCGTTATTGAAAGGGGCTTCCATTGTTGGCGTGTTTTGGGGCGGTTTTGCAATGGGAAATCCAAAAGCAAACATGGAGAATACAATGACTTTGATGCAATGGTATGGTCAAGGTCGACTAAAGCCACATATCCACCGTATTTATGACCTCAAGGACACTTCAAAAGCATTGGAAGAGATGTTGGATCGTAAGGTGCGGGGAAAATTGGTAGTGCAAATGAGGTAGTACTAGTTGCATAATTCCATGGATTGGAAGTAGAGTAAATTAAACTGATATAAATAAAGAAATACACAAATGAGATTAGAAAATAAAATTGCCGTAGTCACGGGGGGCGCCCGGGGTATCGGACAGGCCGTATCCGAATTATTTGCCCAAGAAGGGGCCACTGTAATCATCATGGATCTTTTGCCCCAAGGACAAGCCGTCGCGGATGGTATCAAAGCGTCGGGAGGAAAAGCGGAGTATCATTCGATTTCGGTTACGGACAAAGCCGCTGTTGAAAACCTTTTCAACCATATAAATGCCAAATACAACAGGATTGATATCCTGATCAACAATGCCGGGATTACCCGTGATAGGACTTTGGAAAAAATGAGCGAAGAAGAATGGGATGCCGTTATCGAGGTGAATCTCAAAGGAGTTTTTATATGTACGCAGGCCGTAGCTCCCTATATGAAAGAAAACAAATATGGAAGAATTGTCAGTGCGGCATCCAATGTAGGTCTACGGGGGAATTTTGGTCAAACAAATTATGCGGCAACCAAAGCAGGAGTTATTGCCATGGCCAAGACCTGGACCGTGGAATTGGGAAAACATGGTATCACCGCCAATGCCGTAGCCCCAGGCTTTACCATGACCGATATGGTGAAGAAGATACCTGACGAGCATTTTGAAGCTATTAAAGCAGGCATACCCCTACGAACGGTTGCACAGCCAATAGATATTGCTTACGGTTACCTATACCTCGCATCTGACGAGGCGCGTTTTGTTTCAGGTATTTGTTTAACCATAGATGGGGGAACCTCAAGATAAATTCGATGACATGGCAAAGTTGGAATTGGAAAATTTTGAAGAATTTCGAGCATTGGAAGGAAAGTCTTTTCCAAATGGGGATTGGTTAACGGTAACCCAGGAAATGATCAATGATTTTGCGAAAGCGACGATGGACTTCCAATGGATCCACGTTGATGTGGAAAAAGCAGAAAAACATTCCCCTTTTAAAAAACCGGTGGCCCATGGTTTTATGTCCGTTTCTCTCTTATCAAAGTTACTGAGTGATTCAATACATGTAAAGTCTGCAAAAATGGGAGTGAATTACGGCTTGAACAAGGTACGATTTCCAAATCCCGTTCTTGTGGATAGCCGTCTTAGGTTGATCGGAGGTGTCCAAAAAATTGAGGAATATGGACAGAGGGGTCTCAAAATCACTTGGAACTGTATAGTGGAAATAGAAAGCGCTGACAAACCTGCATGCGCAGCTGAATTTATTAGCCTAATGTTCGAGTAGTTGCTATAGGATACAATGGGCAACCGAGGAGCGGTTCGAAAATGCGATTTATTTTGTACTTTAATCGGTGCCAACCAATAACCAGACGGATGACCCGACTTTTTGACCTCCTCTTCAACCAATTAGAGAACCACCCCTTAGAAGCTTCCGTTAGTGGACGCGAAGCAACAGGTCATTGGCGATCATATAGCACCCAAGAGCTTTTAAGTACTGCAGAGCAAGCTGCTTCAGGCTTGTTAAAACTTGGACTCCGTCCTGGTGATAAGGTAGCCCTTGTAGTCTACAAAAACAGACCTGAATGGTTGATTATGGATTTTGCCTTGCAAATGGCAGGAATGATCAGCATCCCTCTATATCCAACGATAAGTGTTAAGGAATACGAATATATTTTGAATGAAGCGGAGGTGAAGGCAGCTTTCTGTGGCGGACTCGGTCTTTTCGATAAACTTTCAAATACCCAAAACAATGTTCCCAGTTTAGCCCATATATACACTTTTGATGAAAACAGTGGTAATCCATTCTGGGAATCTATATTTGATACCGAGGGACTGGCCGAATTAGAAGAAATAAGACAGACGATAAAAGGTGACGATTTGGTCACCATTATTTATACCTCCGGTACAACGGGAAACCCTAAAGGGGTAATGCTCACGCACGGCAATATCATGCATGTTATTCTGAAAACAGCAGAATTTCTCACAACTGAGGCAGGTGCGAAAGTACTTAGTTTTCTGCCTTTATGCCATATTTTTGAAAGAGCGGTTTCATTCGCCTACTGCTATAAAAATGTATCTGTTTATTTCTGTGGTACGGATAACCTAAGTGGTCCCAATGGAGATTTGGTCGATGTGAAACCAGTAGGTTTTACTACAGTGCCCAGACTTCTTGAAAAAATTTACGAAGCTATATACAACAAAGGTCTTGCCTTGGAAGGTGTCAAAAGGAAACTGTTCTTTTGGGCATTGGCCCTGACCGATTCCTATGAACTTGATAAAAAGCTTTCTTTCGCTGAGAGCCTAAAATGGAAAATAGCGGATACATTGATTTTTAGTAAATGGAGGGCAGCTCTTGGGGGAAATGTAAGATTGATTTTCACAGGAGCCGCTCCATGTCCTCTTAAGATTATGCGGGTTTTTTGTGCAGCAGGAATCAATGTGCGGGAAGGTTATGGCCTCACAGAAACCGCTCCGACCTTAACGGCTAACAGTATGAAACCTTATGGGGCCGTAATGGGTACTGTGGGTTATGTAATCGATGGTGTGGAACTGATCATTGATACATCGGCAGGAGACTATAATAAAGATGAAGGGGAAATACTGGTCATGGGCCCCAATGTAATGTTAGGCTATTATAAAAAGCCAAAAATCAATGCACAGGTATTCAAAGAGATTGATGGCAAGAAATGGTTTTGCACCGGTGATATAGGGAAACTAATCGAAGGTCTGGATGGAAGGAAATTTCTAAAGATCACTGATCGAAAGAAAGAATTGTTGAAAACCTCAGGAGGAAAATATGTTGCACCTGCACCTATTGAGAATAGGATTAAGGAAGACTTTCTTATTGAACAAATGATGGTCATCGGAGACAAGCAGAAATTCGTATCTGCCCTGATCATACCCGGAGAAGAAGCCTTGAAAAGCTGGTGTAACCATAAAAAGATGGAGTGGACCAATTTGGAAGAAATGATAAAGCATCCGAAGGTGATTAAAAAGTATCAGAAGGTAATTGATACGTACAATCCGGAATTTAGTCATATAGAGCAAATAAAGAAATTCCGTTTGATGGCTTCCCAATGGTTACCCTTACACGAAGACAATTCCGAGGCTGAGCTTACCCCAACCTTAAAACTCAAAAGACGTGTGATCCGAAAGAAATTTGAAACTGAAATTCAAGAAATATATAATTAAGCAATGGCACACAAAGAATAAAACAGTTCATCAATAGTATTACTATTGCGAATGCTTCGGAGTTTATTGTGACCAATGAACTGCAATGAACTTTTGATTTGGTATTCGTGATTCCCCGCCCCAAATTAAAAAATACCTTAGCGAACTGGTCAATTTTATGCCATAGACAAAACAATTTCCGTTAACGTTAACGTTAACGGAAATTGAAAAAATAGTATTAACTTATGCCGATAATTGGCATTGAAAAATAGGAACTTTTGGCAGAATGTAAGTCATTTTTCACGAATGAAATTTTAAATTAAACCAAATTATAGAAGCATATGGAATCATCAAGAAGATCCTTTATTAAGAAGACTGCTGTAGCGAGTTCTGCCGTAATTGCAGCACCAACAATTGTTTCGGCAAGCGTTTTTGGCGCAAACGACCGCATAAATGCTGCGGTTTTAGGTGTTAACGGCCGTGGTAAAAGTCATATCAAAAGTCTAATGGTCCAGAAAAATGTTCGGGTCACCACCTTATGCGATCCAGACATGAACCTTCTGAGAAAACGCCAGCAATCTTTTAAGGAAACTTATAATAAAGATGTGGCCCTAGAACAGGATCTTCGCCGGGTAATGGACGATAAGGATATTGATGTAGTAAGTATAGCATCACCAAACCATTGGCATGCTCTTTCCGTAATATGGGCCTGTCAGGCAGGTAAAGACGTTTATGTTGAAAAGCCAGGTTCACACAATATCTGGGAAGGCCGAAAAATGGTCGAGGCTGCACACAAATACGATCGCATAGTTCAGCATGGGGTACAATTAAGAAGTTCGCCCGCCATCAATGAAGCTATAAATCTAATGCGAGACGGATATATCGGTAGAGTGTATATGTCACGTGGCTTGGTTTTTCGTTGGAGAGGGGATATTGGCGACCAAGGATTCTCTCCTGTTCCCGAAGGTATTGATTATGATTTATGGACAGGTCCCGCACCAAAACGTCCTTTTACTAAAAATTTGGTACACTACAACTGGCACTGGCACTGGGATTATGGAAATGGCGATGTGGGTAATCAAGGCATTCATGAAACCGATTTGTGTATGTGGGGATTGGATGTTGGCCTTCCAACAAAAATAACATCCATGGGTGGTAAATTCCTTTGGGACGATTGTAAAGAAGTTCCAGAAGTTCTTACCTCCATTTATAATTATCCTGAAGAAAACAAGATTATTCAATTCGAAGTACGCCCATGGTGTACAAATACCGAAGAAGGGGCTACAGTTGGTAATATTTTCTATGGTGACAAGGGAATATTGGTTGTTGATGGCTATGATAAGTATAAAACCTATTTAGGAAAGAATAGGGAGCCTGGAAAATCGGGTGATGATGGTGTCAAATCAGCATCGGGAATGGATCGAGGAGCAGGTGGTACCGATGGGCATTTTGCTAATTTTATTGAAGCCGTTCGTAAGCACGATAAAACCATATTAAATGGTCCTGTTGAAACAGCTCACCTTGCATCAGGATTGGCACATCTTGGCAATATTGCTTATAGATTAGACCGCGTTTTGACATTCAACCCTCATTCGGAGACTTTTGTGAACGATGCTGACGCAGATAAAATGCTTACCCGTAATTATCGGGGTGAATTTGCTGTTCCGAACAAGGTATAGTAAAAACAAATGTAGCGTGTAGCTTATTCTAAAAAGCTCAAATAAATAAAAGACATTAACTGCCCAAATATAAGGTGGTTAATGTCTTTTTGTATACGTAACTATCGGTTTCTATAGTATTTAGGTAACATACGTGTCACCTTTTGTTTTGTAAAGATTGATAAAAAATATGAGAAGGAAGAATAGTAAAAACAGGCTCTAAGTTTTAACCTTTGTCGAACTTGAATAATTTCTTTGGATTTTTAAAGAATAGGTTTTCATAGTATTCGTCCATTCCTTTGGATTTCAAAAAACCAGGAATGGTCTCGATAAGATAATTTAACCCAGGACTACCTCCATAACTTTTCCAGTATGTCGTTTTGGCCATGTCCATGCCCATGGTAATCTGATTGGGATATAGGGACAATAAATGCTCCAAAAGGTATAGCGTCCAGTTAGCATCTTCTTTCTTCCAACGAAATGTACTGTCATATTCTACCTTTACTCCTGTATCGAGTACTTTTTTATTATAGTCCAAATCTTTGGCCCTGTCTACATGTGAGAGTACGACATGATTCAAACGAGCTCCCAACTTTTTGAAAAGTAATGCCTGTTCCAAAGCCTGTTTTCCAAAATTGGTATGGGTCAAAATTGGTGCACCGGTAGCCAAATGTGCATTGACTACAGCTTTGAATATTTTCTCTTGATGGGGAGTTATTGGTCCATCTCCTGTGGCCAGTTTAATAAGTCCTGCCCTATGGGATGTCCTGTCTATGTATGGTCCTGAATAATCGAATCGATCAACTCCTTCAACGATATCCGCTATAAAAAGCTCTGTAAGTTGTTCTTCTGAGTACTGGTACCTCCAATGGTTTTTGGGATAATACTTTTCCAGATGAATACCTGTTGGCACTATAATATTGACTTGGCTATTTCTACTTACTTCAGCCAATTTCAATACATTTCGACCACAATTGGCTGGCATTGTATCTACAACGGTACGCCCCCCGGCCAAATAAAATACTTTGAGCTCTTCCGATACTTTTTTTACATTATTGAGTAGGAATTCGGGATGTGATGCAGTGGTATAGCTTTCCTCAATGATAATATGCTCGTGGGAATAGGTAAGCTCCATTTCAGATATGTGCTTATCACCCAAAACCGATCTAAAAAAACCTTTATCCATTCCTATTGGTTGTTTACCCAACCGTTCCGGGTGATATCGGCTATTTTGTCGGGTAGTTCTAATAGGGCACCATACCCTAAAAGCGTATCTTGAAGTTTATGAATATTGATGGTGTTTGCACTTAAATCCTCGTTAAGCGATTGGACCGCCGCAAAACCTGCGGCCTGTCCCATAGACATTGTTTGTGCCATTGACCTACATGACGCATGTGCGTCATGGGTGGCGGAAAAGCAGCGACCTGTAACCCAGACATTCAAACTGTTTTTAGGAACCAACGTTCTATAAGGAACTCCGTAGGTACCACCATTTGGGACGTATTGCCAGAACGTTTCCGAGCTACCGTCTACAGGTTTTCTGTGGTCTTCAATTGGGGCTCCACAAAGAAAAACCTGATCTCTAAATTGCTTGGCAGACATACAATCTTCTTTGGTCAATTGATATTCACCAAATACGCGACGCGTTTCCCGAACACCTATCTGATTTGAAAGCCCAATGATTTTTGAGTTTTGATATCCCGGGACTTCCGCTCGAAAAAAATCTTCATATACAAAAGCCTGTCGTCTTCCTTCAATCTCTGCATGGGTAATACTTTCAGGATCCAACGGATCAAAATCCGTCACTTTTACAGCAACCGTCGAGATACATTTTGGTTGGCACATCTCATGTGTTGAACCCTCTTTACGTGGCAATGGATGTTTTCCCGATTCGTAGGCTTCGTTCATCTTGGCCTTTAACATCTTGTTACCACCAGCAACTTCAAATGCCTCCAAATCTACATTAGACATTCGAAATGTGGTTGTCATACTTTGTACAGGTTCTTTCTCTCCTGCCTTTTCATAAGGTAATCCTGCCCAGTGGCAATAATCCGCATCGCCCGATGCATCTATAATTCGTTTTGCAGTAATGGATAAGAACCCCATCCCTTTGTTAAAAAAGATACAGACCGTTGTTTCACCAACACGTTCAACGCCGACAAGAGTGGTATGGTATACGGTATGTACTCCACCAGAGATTAATAAATTGTCCCATACACATTTTAATTTTTCGGGATTATAATTAACCCCTGTGCCTGCGCCATATGTGTTGGGCCGTAAAAAAATATTCCCGGTTTTGTTCAATTCGTTCACTACTATATCCGGTAGACCACCAACAATTTTTTTTGGTGTTTTAGAGGGTGTGAAAAAACCATAAAAAGTATCCAACATCTGCGTAGAGGTACCCCCAGGAAAGCCGTAACGTTCTACAATGGTCACTTTGTACTTTCCATAAGAGGCAGCCAAGGCTGCAATCGTACCAGCACTTCCACTACCAATGACGAGAATGTCCGTACTGAATGATTTTGCGATTGAAGTGGAAAAGTTCATTGTGCTAATCTTTTTGTCCAATATTTTGGTACAGTTTTGCCATATTGTGGGCGTGCTCATCATAAGCAGACTCGAATAGGTCGGCCGCACGCTGTTCTCCAATAATCTTACCACTGCTTAGAACTTTCGGGATTTTGCCATTTTTAAGGAGAATAACCGCAATTTCCGCTTTCAGTGTATTGATGATCAGTACTCCCCCTAAGGTAGACCCTGGGGAAACAGGAGTGTCAAGTCCTTCTATCTTTATCATTGCATCGCCCAAAGGAGCCCCAGTATCTAGTATGTAATCTGCGAAATCTGTCAGTTTTTTACCATCAGGTCTTTTGGAAGTACTGCCTTCTAAGTGGATACTACTAACCAAAGCAGCTACCTTAACCTTACGCTTTTTAAATTCTTCAGCCATTTCAATGGGTACGACATTACATCCACTTGATGAAATGATCAGTGCCGTATCTTGATCGCTGATATCAAAATTCCTGAGGATTCTTGGAGCGAAACCGGGCACATTTTCTAAAAACATCGCCTGTCGTTGTCCATTGGCACCTACTACCAAATTGTGAAACGACAATGACAATTCCACAATGGGATTGAAGCCGGGAAAGGAACCGTATCTGGGCCACATTTCTTCTACCATTATCCGACTATGGCCAGATCCAAAAACATGTACCATCCTTCCTTTTAAGATGGAGTCTGCAAATAACTTGGCTACTTTCTGAATGGTTGCTTCTTGCTTCTCAACTATTGATATTATATCTCTTCCTTTGTTTAAATATTGTTTTGTGTAACTCATTATTGGTTATTGTTTTTTCTTTGCAAAATATGCCGCTCCGATTGCTCCTGCATAACTGCCATGGTTGGCTTTTTTTATTTGTACTTTATGGTCTCCCGGTCGCCATTCGTATAAAGACATGAAATCATTAAGGGGATTGAAAAGTGCTTCACCGGCCCCGGCGGCAATCCCACCTCCAAGAACAATTAATTCTGGTGAAAAAGCATTTGTCAACGATGACAATGCTACAGCTAACTTTTGAATTGATGAGAGCCACCAGTGTGTGGCCAAAGAATCTCCGCGGACATGCGCAGTCACCAAATCTTTGGTATTTTCAAACCTGCCGTGCGTTCTAGCACTAACGGAAAAGTTTCCAATAGCATGTTCCAAGCTACCTACCATATTGGTCATGGTTGGTGAACCATTATGATCAACGGTTAGGTGTCCGAAATGCCCAGCTCGTTGAAGGTTTCCTTGGAACAATTCCCCATTCAGAATAACGCCTCCACCAACTCCGGTCCCAAGTGTGAGCATAAGCATATTCTTGATGCCCTTGTTTTTGTGAAATCCTTCATACTCAGCAAGACAGGCAGAATGGCCATCATTGATGACGCTTATATTCCTTTTGAGCTCCGAAGACCAATCCAAATTCTCTAAACCGCTCAAACGCTCAGGCATATGCAGGATTTTTCTACTTTCCTTGTCAACGAGGCCAGGCGCAGAGATACCACATTTTAATAGGGTGTCATTTCCTTTGACAAGTTCTTGGGTTTTATCTGCGATTAGATCAAAAATCTTTTCCTTCCAAATATTTGGTGCGTTCGAAGAATCTTCAGTAAGCATTTCGCCCTGCTCTTGAATGCTCCCATTAGTCCCCAGAACCACGGTCTTGATTTTGGTACCTCCAATATCGATGCCCAAATATTTTATTTCCATTTTCTATTTATTAATATTGGCCTTCACTGATTGTCCATGCTCCATCAACTGCCAATACCTGGCCTGTTATGAATTTCGAAGAAGGGGATAGGAACATTAATACTGCGTTATTTAAATCTTCCGGATTTCCTGGCCGCCCACCATCCAAGGGTTGTTTGGTTTTTAAAAAGGATTGTATGTCATCATCTTCCACAGCTCTTTTTGCCATAGGGGTCTCAAATAGGCTAGGAGCGATTACGTTTATACGAATATTGTTTTCGGCATAGTAAGCGGCAATTGATTTGGAAAAACCGATAACGGCAGATTTTGCAGCGGCATAGGCATGTGTGACAAAGTATTTTGGAGAAGGAGAGTAGCCCAATACTGAACCCATATTCAGAATTACACCGGGTTTTTTGTTCTCCAAGAAATAATTGATCATCGCCCTATTGGAAAGCATAAGTGAGGTAAGGTTCAGTTCCATCGTTCTGTTCCATCCTTCCAAGGTTAATTTATCTAAGGGTCCATCACCAAATTTTCGACCGCTTCCCCCTGCCACGTGATAGAGCCCGGTAATGTTCCCAAAGATCTTATGGGACATTTCAATCGCCTCTTCAATAGTCTTGGGATTTGTGGCATCTCCACTTAAAACTAGGCAATCCGGGCCAAGTTGACTTTTTGCCTTTTCACAACTTTCTTCATTTCTTCCTATTACCAGTACTTTGCCCCCTCTTTTTTTTAGGCACAATGCTGCGGAAAGACCCATTCCAGTGGTTCCGCCCATAATGATATAGCTAGTGTCTTTAAAATTCATTTTTAAGCTTCTATGGTAAAATCATTTGTATTGCAATATGAGAATGAATAGACATAAAATCCGGGTTTGGTTGTTTCCAATTTTCTTATGATTTCCAATACCGGATATCCTTTCCTTAAATCGAGGCTGTCCGCTAATTGCTGAGTGGCTCTAATAGCGCGAAATTTTTGAACAACCCGGATCATCTCTATATCGTGATTCACAATCAAGGTATCAAATAGGGATTTGTTGACGAATGGAGTGCTACAGAACTCAATAAGATCTATATTGGATAGGAAGGTTTCTTCGACCATGATCGGTCTGTTCTCCGTCATTCGTATGCGGGATAGATGTATGCAACCTGCCGATAGTTCCTCCTCACTTAAACCCCAATAAAAGTCATCATCCCATTTTCTGGGTTCGGGTTCTTTCAAAAACACCGTATCTATCTTACTTTCCTTACCCTTCATGATTTCTGTGAAACCCTTTATGGATAACAGTTCGATACTTTTACGTTTTAATTTGACAAGACTTCCCTTGCCTTTTTTGCGGTCTATCAATCCTTCGGCTTCAAGATTATTAAGAGCATTTCTAACCGTCATACGTGTGGTGTCATACTGGGATGAGAGCTCGTTTTCGGAAGGCAAGTAGTCACCCACCTCAAAAACTCCATCAATAATGGACCGCCGAAGGTCTTTCTGTACTTGTAAATATCTTGCTATTTCTGTCATTGGATATGTTGGGTTAAGTAGCCCAGGGACGACCTCCTTCTTGATAGGGGATGCAAGCCTCAAATTTTCCTGGTACAGGCAGATAGTTCCTTGCTTGGGTCGCTCCAATTTCTGAAGTGAAATACCCTGAAATGGTAAGGCTCTTAAACAGGTCAAAATAATGGGGTATAAGTTTTTCGATACCTTCTTGTTCCGTACCAAAGGCAATGGCCTCTAATTGTATCTGTTCTAACAATTCAAGCTTTTGGGTTGTTTTCAAATCCAAGAACGAACGGTTGTATTTAACTGCGCAATGTTGGTCAAGATCATTGAGTCCGTCCACAAAAATATGTTGGTCTTCGGGCTTAAAGCAATCCGCTACCATAAGTATCATATAGGCTCCAATATTCGAGGCTTTGGCTCCAAGTGTTCCTCCTGTCGAGGGAATGATGGTTTCACCAATCTCATCCAATAGGGGAATATCATTTGTTGTAAGCCCTGTCCTGATTTTGGCAGTATAAGTACAGGAACTGAGAAGTCCGGCAGGAATCAGAAAGGTCCCGCTTCCTAAAAGGGACACTCTTTTTAAAAAAACATTTCTTTTCATTTGACGGTAGTTTTGATACGTATGCTACAAGTTTCTTTTCTTCAATTCATTGACCGCATAATCAACTGCCCGAGCTGTTAGGGCCATATAAGTCAACGAAGGATTTTGACAGGCACTGGATGTCATGCAAGCTCCATCCGTTACAAAAACATTTTTTGCTCCCCATACCTGGTTGTGACTGTTCAATACAGATGTCTTTGGGTCTTTTCCCATTCGAGCGGTTCCCATTTCATGAATATTCAACCCAAAATTTCGATTTTTAGGAATTACCTCGATATTCTTGAAATTAGCTTGTTCCAGCATATCGATGCCACTGTTTATCATATCTTCTACCATACTGAGTTCGTTCTCTTTGAACTCGGCGTCAATATTTAATAACGGCATGTCCCAATCGTCGGTTTTGTTCTTGCTTAAGGTCACTTTGTTCTCATGATAGGGTAGACATTCGCCCATTCCGTTCAATGAAAATTTCCACGGGCCAAGAGCTGTCAGATTATCTTTAAGGTCATTTCCAATGATTGTTTTACTAAGGTCGGTTCCTGCATTTCTGCTTCCCCCGCAAGCATATGCGTATCCCCGTTTAAAAGAGGTCTGCTTGTCCTTGCCAAAATTTCGAAAACGTGGCATATAAGTTCCTGTAGGTCTTCTTCCTGAATAATATTTATCCATAAAACCTTCGAATTCCCCACGAACTCCACCATTGTAATTGTGGTCCATAAGGTTGTGCCCAAGTTCACCACTATCGTTCCCAAATCCGTTAGGAAATCGTGAAGATGTTGAATTTAATAATAAAAGGGTTGAATTCATAGTCGACGCATTCACAAAGATAATCTTGGCAAAATACGCCCTACTTTCTTTAGTGTTAGTGTCTATGACCCTAACACCTAATGCTTTTTGGGTCTTTTCGTCATAGATAATGGAATGCACCACAGAAAATGGTCGAATGGTATAATTACCCGTTTTTTCCGCAGCCGGTAAGGTGGCAGAATTACTACTAAAATACCCTCCAAAAGGACATCCCCGATTGCATAGGCTGCGATATTGACATGGCCCCCGTCCGTGATGTCTAGCGGTTAAATTGGCCGTTCTGGAAATGACCAAGTGACGGTCATCATATTTTTTTGCCAATACTTCCTTAACATGTTTTTCTAGACAGTTCATTTCCATGGGTGGAAGAAATTCACCATCAGGAATTTGAGGAAGTCCGTCTTTGTTCCCACTTATTCCCGCAAATTTTTCAACGTAACTATACCAAGGGGCAATATCCTTATATCTAATGGGCCAATCGACCCCGATGCCTTCCTTTCCATTGGCCTCAAAATCAAGATCGCTCCAACGTTGGGTCCATCGGGCCCACATCAAGGATTTGCCACCTACTTGGTATCCCTTGATCCAATCGAAGGGCTTGGTCTGTTCATAGGGGTGTTCCTTGTCCTTTACGAAAAAATGCTCGGTGGCTTCGGAATAGGCATAACAACGGCTAATTACTGGATTTTCTTCTGTAATTTTTTGGGGAAGAGTGCCTCGATGTTGAAATTCCCAAGGATGCATATTTGCTGTAGGATAGTCTTTTAGATGCTCGACCATTCTCCCACGTTCAAGCACCAAGGTTTTCAGTCCTTTCTCACAAAGTTCCTTGGCCGCCCATCCGCCGCTGATACCGGAACCGATTACAATCGCATCATAGGTATTTTCTTTGGCGCCTTTGGTATTTATGTTTATTGAATCTTTGCTACTGTTCATAATGGGCTGTCTAATTATTAAGCTTGGTCTTTTGTATGACCTCTCCAGTACTCTTATGTTTCAGAATGAGTTTTACATCGCCATTCGGTAAAACCTCTTCTTTGATCAGATAGTAATTATCGTCATGGGAAACCCAATTTTTTTCCTCCTCTTGGGGCTCGTCACCTCTCCAATCTTCCAAGAGCACAGGTTCCCAAAGTTTGGTTTTAGCCGATGTATAGGCCGCATCCAAGATGGCATTCACGACATACCCATCATAAAAAGTTTCAAGGGGTTCTCGTTTTTCCTCAATGGCCGAGAACATGTCTGTAAACATATGTGGATATCCCAAATCGTGGGCCTCATCACCAACGGGAAACAACCAACCTTTGTCTACTTCTGCTTTTTCGGCAACATAACCATCCCCCCCTTTGCCAGTGGTGAACATCTCAAAACCAGTACGTAAAAAACTGTTGATCCATATAGTACCTTCCGTGCCCATCACTTCGTCACGCAAATCCATACCGCCTCTAAAGGCCCAACTTACCTCAAACTGACCTATGGCACCATTGGCATATTTTACCAAGCCAATGGCATGGTCCTCAGCGTCAATAGGATGTACTTGAGTGTCTGCCCAACACATGACCTCTATAGGTTTTATATTTTTTCCGATAAAATTCCGACCAATCTCAACACAATGGCATCCCAAATCGATAATTGCGCCACCTCCTGACTTTTCCATATCCCAAAACCAATCACTATGCGGCCCAGGATGTGTCTCTCTTGATTTGGCCCAAAGTACCTTTCCAATACTACCGTTTTTCACACTCTCCATCGATTTTAGAAATTTAGGCGTATAGCATAAATCTTCCAAGTATCCTCCAAAAATTCCGGCTTCTTCCACCATGTCCAACATGCGTTTTGCTTCTTCGGCCGTTCTTCCCAAAGGTTTGGTACAGAGTACGTGTTTTTTTGCTTTTACGCATGCAGCCACCGCCGCTTCGTGAAGGTGATTTGGCAATGAAATCAATACGACATCCACTTCAGGATGTTGAATGGCCTCTTCCATAATATTGGTAAAATGTGTCAGCGAATAGTCATTGGCAAAACGTTCGGCGTTTTCCAAATTTCTTGAGTAAACGGTAATTACTTCATCCTTTCTTCGCTGTGCATGCAATGATGTGGCATAAAACCGGGCTATAAAACCTGATCCCAACATGGCTATTCTCATGGTGCTATATTTTTATTTAATTGTTTGTGATAGTAAACTACCATCCAAAAGTTTTCTTTACGTAATTCCGGCTTTTCTGCCAATTCTCCCTCAAAGGGTCATTCGCGGTAAAATCATTGGGATAGGCCAACTCAATCGCCGCCTGGCCATTGAATCTTTGTTTCTTAAGTGCTTCAGCTATAGCTGGGAAATCAGTATTCCCTTGACCAACATACTCGGTCCAGACACCATCGGTATATTGATCCCGAATGTGGAGGTATACGATTTGTTTGCCATAGGTGTTTATAAATTTGACAGGGTCAATGCCAGCACGAATAAGCCAGTTGAGATCCGGTCCCAATTTAAAATCAGGAATGCGTTCCAAAGTACCCTTTAGGTCATGCATATTGTTTTCAACTTCGTAGGTGTGGTTGTGTAGGTTGGCCTCAATACCATTATCTGTACAAATTTCTCTGATTTTAAGAAGGATTTTAGCTTGTGCATCAAGCTCCTTTTCAGTTTTTAAATGATCAGTCCCACCAACTGAAATTCCAAAGGTATTTCCATTTACCATACCTAGGCGAGGTACGACTATTTTGATATCGTTGAGTATTGCTTTGTGCTGTGTTTCATCCCACATATTGAATCCCACACCATAGGACGATCCTGAAACCGGTAAATTGAACTTGTCAATGAGGTTGTTCAAATTCCCAACGGAATTATCATGGCGTAAGTTGGCTTCCATGAGTTCCAATCCTTCGATACCAGCATAACTTAAATCAGAAAAAACTGTGTCCAAAATAGGGGAGCAGTCCCAGTTAGGGGGAAATTTGCTTGCATATACCCAAAGATGAGCATTTATCTTTACGTTCTTAACGGTGTCCCAATTATTAAAAGTCGGAAACATGGTTTGGGGAAGTAAGGCCGTTCCGGTAAGGGCCATGCCCGATTTTTTAAGAAAATCCCTTCTGTTGGCTAGCGATGTCTTTTCCATTTTGGATGTATGGGGATTTAATTGATAGCAATATAATAAATGCAACTTGTATATACAAGTTGTAGAATTCAAAATTATCCCTTTCGTTTTATCGGAGAAGGTTTAAGCATCTTTTAAAATCCTTTGGACCAATTCAACTCGTCCAATAAATGCAGCGTTATTGAATAATAATTACCTTATTGTTTAAGATATTACCATTAACGTCGTAATGTGTAAAGGTAATTAAGGGAATTCCATTGTCCCGATCCACTTTTACGGCTAAAAACCCACCATTTACCCTTAAAAATTGATGTTCAGGTCGTCTATCATCCTGATTCCAGCCCTGTGCATGTTCATTGCTTGTGGGCCCTTGGCTAAATTCCAGAATACCGGTTTCCTGATCTCTTGAAACATATTGCCAGTGGCGATCTCCGTTTATAATGAACATATTCTCTTGTTGTGCAACAAATGCTTTGAGCCATTTACTTTCTTCTGCATAGGTGCTGTTGGCATGGTTATCTTTTTTTTGGTCACGATCAGGTCCAACAACAGGAGTAGGTGACATCAATATTTTAAACGTAGCATTAGATTTGGTCACGGTTTCCTCGAACCATTTTTTCTGTTCCTTACCCCAAATGGAACTGGACGGAGCTGTTATGTTATCACTATTTCGAAATTCCCGCCCCTCAACGAACCAAATTTCCAAATCCTTCCCATAGCGAAGCGTTCTATAGGGTTTGTTTCTATAGGTAGGTGTTTGCTCGTACCAAACCTCCAAGCCATCATGAAAGGTCAGCTCGCCAAATGGACCACTAAAGGGAGTGGCATCGTCCTTGGTGATATCGTGGTCGTCCTTTTGAATAAATAATGGGGTACTGGCATAAAAATCAACCAAAGACGGCCATGAGTTGATCGCGTGCCATTTATGTCGAGCTAGGGCAACGGTGTAGGCCATGGGCCCGGGTTTGTCATAATAGACATAATCCCCGGTCTGGCAATGGAAAGCTGGCTTTAGTTTGAGCATTTGATCATAGGCCTTGAAGCCCCGGTCCGGGTCATCATAATCCCAAAAGTATTGGCAGGTGGACGAAGTGAACAATACGGGTACTTCGTCTTCAGCGTTTGGAGTCGTTCGGAACTGACCTCGGGTATAGGTAAGAGGCCCTGTTTCACTTTTTCGTCCAAAAATAATTACTTTATAAAGGGTATTGGCGTTCAATTTGTCAAAAATGGCCTTATAGGTGTAATCCCTATAAGGAGATACATATTTCCAGGGGCTAGTTATTGTATCTTTTTCAGATAATAAATTAATTTGTACCTGCCCAAAAACACCTTCCACAGCTCCATCCATTTCATTGACAGGAATGGAATTATTAAAATCAATGGGATGCCTAAAAGGAGGGTCTTCTTGTTCATGGACAATAGGATTAGGTAGCTCATATTTGCAAAGTCTTGTTAGGATAATAGCACTATGGTTGGTTACTTCTCCTATTTTAAGACCTGTAGTGAAGAACACCTTTTCTTCTTCTGTGAGCTGCCCGATGCCTATTTGCCAAAGCAACAGCAAGGGTATAAGATTTGAGAATTTAATCATGGGATAAAATTAATCCATTTTATCAAGTTCTAAAAGTGGGTTCAATATACTTTTTGAGCTTTGTATAGTCATCCTTACTATAGGCCAAATGAAGCCCGTCTGTTCTTTTTGTCTAGGAGATATTTCCTATATGTATAGCTTTTACTCCTTCATTTCTTTGTTGATCCAAGCTATAAAGGCTTTGGAATTTTTCAGGGCTTTTGTGGAGACGGCCTCATAGGGATCGGTTTTGGAAGCCAATGCTTTAAAGTATTCCGAAAACATATAGGCAGAAATCTCATTTGGATGGTCAAATCCTCGTTGAATTGGAAAGGAGTTTTTATAGGATTCAATACCTGAAAGACCAGTGCTCAAAAGTTGACCCTTGGCATTCCTTTTTACTGTAAAAGCACCATTTCTTTCCTGAACGGAAAACACCGTATCCACAAAATCCTTACCCATGGCCGGAACTTGGCCCCTTCCTTTAATAAGGTCCGTATCCAGTAAAAAGAGCTTTCGTCCTCTGGCATAGGTATGAGCCATTCAGCGATTGGGGCATCGGGATTGGAAACTTGATGTAATTGAATTGATTTTTCAGGAGTAACTTCGGCATGTCTAAAATTCCAATGGTTGGTAAACAATGCCATAAATTTTGTCTTGTAGGTGCGCTGGAGCGAGTGCATTTGCTCATGTACTAGGAGTCCCCCAAATCGCTTGATCAGGGTCTGTTCTTCCTCATCTGTCATTTGATCGCTCCATCCCGTACTAAGATGGTCAATATGTCGCTGGCTAAGAATAATGTAGATGCCCCGAGTATGGGCAAAACCTCCACAGAGCCAATCTTCGATTTTTAAAAAGCGCCACGGATGATTCGACATTAAAGAAACCTTGTTCTTTTGCAATAGTGTATTGACTTTTTTGACAACGAAGGAAATGCATTTCTTTTCGTTTTTGGTAAAAAGAGTAACTGCTGAGCTAAATTTTTGCTTGGCAAACTCCCGGGCTTGGAGAAGATCTTCGGTTGGTAGTTCCTCTTGAACTAAGGCTGATATTTCTCTTTTTTGAAGCTGTGAAAAATAAGGCTCATAAGAATCGTCTAGGATTGCCTTGGCAGCTTTATCTCCAGATAAAAATTCAATTCTAGGATGGACCAATGAGCTCTTTTGCACCACCTTTATTTGATAGTCATTGAGACTGTATTTTGGGTCGATTCGATCTTTAAAGGGGCCATCACCTTGAATATTTGGAATGGAATCCGGAACATTTGGATCGTTTACGGCGTGTTTCAGTGAAAGGTTATGACCTACTTCATGGGCAATGACAAAGGCTTGCATATGAATCAATTCATTAGCATTTTTTTCAGTAGGATCGCCAAGAGCTATAAAAGTAATGTTTCCACGCATCATACCTCTTCCCAAAGCGCCTTTTTCACCATCTACTGCATTGACAAAAAACATATTTAATATATCACCCTGTCCTTTTATAAGACCAGCCTTTTGAGACTCAACTACAATTTGGTCCAGATTGATTTGTCCATCCCTCGCCTTGGTGTTGTTGTAAAAAAGAGGTTCCAAAAAATGAAAATCAACTCCCGCTTTCAAATAAGCCTTATCTACCAAATCTTCAGGTAACGCCATGGAGGCGGGGTGTGTTCTTTCATCAGATTGAACTACAATAGGCTGTACAATTAGAACTTGGGGCTGAAGTTGATCGGGTTTTTGCGCGAAACTGGAAAAGTATATGATAATTAAAGTGAACAGAGGTGTTTTAAAAGCCATGGTTTTTTGTTAAGACATAATAAATATAGGACTTATGCTGATTTCAAAAGATTCTCTCTGAAGTTTTATAAAAAAAATCACCAATAAGACAATTACATTGGATCTAAATTAAGAATATGACCTTTGAGGAAAGTAATAAACTCGTGTTCCCTATCACTCCAAAACTAATTTATTGTTTCTTGGGTGTTATAAGGGTAGCTTTAAATTTTATTTAGTCCAATTCATATATTCTCTAATGCCGTTGAGATATAGGTTTTGAAATAATATTTATGCAAACCTTTGCATGGACTTAATGGAGTATTCCCTTAAAAATAGCCTAATTTACCTTGGTTTTAAAAGTCCAAATACCTTAATGAGGACTTTCGTTGTCCGTTTTACCAAAGAATAAAAACCATGAAGACACATCATATCATTTACGCAATTTGCTTTCTTTTCTTGTTTTCCTGCGCTGAAAAGAAAACCAATAAAAAAGAACAGGAGGCAGAACATCCAATACAGCTCAGAGTTGCAGCCTATAATGTTGAGGTTAGTAGAAATGGTACGGCCCAAGAAATAGGAGAGGCCCTGAAAGCTTATGATTTTGATGTAGTGGGTTTTTCAGAGGCTCCAGGAGGTGCTTGGACAACCCAAGTTGCGGATGTTTTGGGGATGGATCATGTGGTCGTCGGCAAATATTCCACAGCTGGGCATGAAGACAAATACAAATCTATTGCGAGTAAGACTCCGCTATATGGGGTAGAGGAGATTTTAATGGCAGATACCCTGCACACCGTTACCAAGGCAATGACCAAAATTGGTACAAAGGAAATTGGTTTGTATTCGGTGCATTTTCCCTTCGGTTGGCGGGATCAAGCCCATATTGATGAAACCACTGGAAAGGTGACTGCATTTGTAGATTATCTTAAAGAGATTTCAGCGGCCGAGATTCCTATTGTAATGGGAGACTTTAATTTTAGACCCTCCAATACGGAAAAGATAAACGATTATCACGAATTATTTGTAGGTCTCGGTTTGGATGTGCATTGGTTGGAATTGGGGATAGACCCTGCCAAAGAGAATACACACAATGCCTTGAAGCTTGAAGATGAGGGGAACGGCGAAGTGATTGATCACATCATGTACAATAGACAAAATTTTAAAGCTACGAAAGGAGGTATTCTTCCTATGGAAAAACCTTTATCAGATCATAAAGCAGTTTGGGCAGTGCTGAAATTGAAGTAAGTTGTTATTGAATTTTTAGGACATATGGCTCTCCCTTCTTAAGTTCTACCTTAAGTCCCTCTAATAGTTGTTTGCCACTATATACTATGGAATTTTCCTTGAAGGGGGAAATAACGGAGTACACTTCGCTTTTGTCTACAGTAAACCATTCGGGAAATTGATTGATCCGTGGCCAGTCGACAGGCATTTGCATAATGGATTTATGCCTTGGTGCATCAAATTTCAAGACTCCTTGCCAATCTTCATCCGCCTTAAGGCTGATGATTATTTCGTCCCCATTTTTAACAGCACCCAATTGAATGTCGGATCGCCAAGGATGGGCCGTGATTCCCTGGCTTTTCCAAAGGCAGTACATAATCGTGGTACGCGCAAAATTGCCATCCCCATGCCATCCCTCAATTATCCCCGAACCTTTCCATTTTTGGGCATTTTTTCGTTGGCTGGAATCCTGCATCGCCCACATCACTTGAATTTCACTGTCGAGCCATTCCTTGGTGGAAGCGATAGGTTCTCGAGCATACAGATTCAGAGCTCCTTCAATAGCATCGGCATATCCATCTGAAGAGCCCCGTTCCCAATCAAAACTTCGATACTTTTCGTTGAGGACACCAAGTCCTTTCAATGTAGCCTCCCTGTAGGCCTTTATTGAATCTACTTGGTATACCGTATAAAACCCGTTAAGTGTATACCCAAAGTTATCCGCAGCTCCTTTCCATTGGACGATTCCCTTTTTTGGATCGATTCCATTGTAAAAAAGCCCATCTTTATTTCTACCCACTTCCAAAATTCGATTGAGCATTTCATGAATGTGTGGTTCGTAGAGTTTCTTTTTTTGAGGGTTTGCAGCGCTCAGCGTGGCATAGAGTTCGCAAAGTCCAGATACGATTTCGCAGCCATGATCACGCAATCTTAGCACTTCAAAATCACGGGTCGGATGGTGGCCGCCCAAAAGATAATAGTCACCCAAGCGTTGAGACCAATCCAAGTATTTTTGATTCCCGGTCATCCAGTAAATACGGGAGAGTACTTGGAGCATTTCGCCGTTCAGTTCTACATTGGTAGACGGAATGTTCCCATAATCAGTTGCTACGGGTGCATGTTTCCAAATATCATCTAAAATAGCAATCATCCGTTCAGACCAGGGGCTAGGCCCCAACCATTCAGTAAGGGGCAAAAGTCCATCCTTAATATATTCAGATGACCCAAACAGTATACTGTTCAAATCGGGCTCAGAGGTTTCGAAATCTTTCTTGCTGAATGAGTAGGTGTCGGGCAAATGATCTATTCGCGAGGTCAATCGGGTTTCTGTATGCAACATATCCAGCATACTCCCTTTAAAAAGATCCTCATCGGTCAAAGCGGCGGTCAACACCATAAAAGGATAGTTATCTGCTGCGGCATCCTTAGCATTCCAGATGTCGGTGCCCTCATCCAAGTTTCTGGGGATAAGTCCGGTTGTGGAATCGGCCTGTTGTAGCCAGTCATCTACAAAGCGTCTGCACCGTTCCAGGCCTTCGTTGACCAAAACACCATGGGCTTGAGCTTTTTTTAGTGCAAGGCTATCAACTGAAAAATGCCTCTCTTGTGTGTTAGTAGCTCGATGGCAGGCAAAAAGGAGGAAAGATACTAGAAGAATTGACAAAAATGTTTTCATGATAATTATTTCTCGATTTGTTTGAATCCTCTAAATTTGGACTGGGTAAGTTTCAATAGGGCATTGTAGGCTATACTATCAGTGCTGATGATATGATTCCCCTCTTTTTTAATAGCATTGGGCTGGGTCCTATTATAGGCAATACCAGGAATTTTTCCACTGGAAAAAAAATAATTGCCCTTTACCAGATTGGTATAAGCCTTATGAAATCTCAGAGGAGATTTGGCAATATTGTAGATGAGATTTCCTTCCACCAAAACATCCTTGGTTCCTTCGTCCAAAAACATACCATTGCTCTCCGCCCTTCCGGCATTGACCGAAATATCGTGAATATGATTGTCCACCAATTGGCTACCTGGCTGTAATCCGAGCATATAGATGCCGCCTCCGTCACTGAGCGTATTTAGCACATGGTGGATATGATTACGTTCTATACGGTTATCCCGACATGGAGTGGGTTGTGGGTTCCACATCCATCCCATGGAAATACCGGTATAAGGAAGGTTATAAATCTCATTGTCCAATATACTGGTTTCAGCAGTTAATCCACACCAAATGCCAACGGACCCGAGAAATTGGACACCGCAATCTGAGATAGTGCAGTTTTCGATGCTGTTTGACAAGGCCGCATGCCCTGGAGCAACCTTCCACCATGGCGCACCACGTATCAAACGATCTTGTCCTTCCCCAATCATGATGCCATTTCCTGAAATATCCTGTATGCGGCATTCTTTCAGGATACTGTTCTTAGTGCCCGTACCGAACCAAACGGCACTCCCTCCCATAGATAGAAATTCACAATCTTTAAATAGGATATTGTTGGCCCAAGTGGTGTTGACGGCTGCAGGGACAACCTTCCAAGACTTTTTTGCATCATTTAATTCAAAGTGGGCTGCTTGGATACCTGCATACCTGTGTGACGGAATATTCCATCGGCAATGTTTGAAAGTCAGGCCTTGGAACGACACATTGGAAATCGGATGTTCTTCTGTTCCCTTTAAAAGGAGTAAGGCCTTGGCCAAAGGTACCTCAATGGACAATGAGGAGGGGTTCTGTTCCAATGGTAATTTCAGTGATAGCTTTCTTTCGTTGGAATCGAAAAACCATTCATAAGGAACATCCAAAAAGGCAATATCATTTTCAAGATAATATCTTGGATTAGCTTCCCAGTTGTCAAGGGTGAAAAAAGGTAAACTTTTAGCCCCGATTGAATCCACCGTATGTATAGAATGTGTAACACTATCAATATACTTAACAGCAATCCGCGTGATAGACCAGTCGTGTAATAACGCCAGCTCCACGCCTTCATTGTCTTTAGGCCTAGGAAACTCGTTCGGAATATATGTGAAATGGGTTCGCTTATCCTCGCCAACTTTGGCGACTCTTAAAAAATCATTGTTTGGGTATCTGGCTCTTGACGCTCGCTTTCCATTAATAAAAAGTTCTCTAAAATTTCCAATTTCCTCAGGGACGATAGAAACCCATAGGCCATCACCTTGATGTGTCCAATGAGGCAGTTGCACCGCTCCTGTAATTATAGGTCTTGATTCTGGAATTGCTTTGAATGCTACAGGTGGTGAATTTTTCATTAAGGTTGCATCAAGAAGTAGAGGTTCCTTAATCCGATAAGTTCCTCCGTTAATCCATACCACTACTTTTTGAAAAGAATCTGACGTTATTAAAGCAATTTCTTGAGAGGCTCTGTGGAGCGTGGCGTAGGGATGTTCCAAGCTTCCCGAAGCGGTATCACTACCGTTTGGGGAAACATGCAATTCCCTGATTTTTTGAGCCGTTGAGAATTGTGTAAAGAGTAAGAGGAATGCCAATACAATTCGGTTTGGTACGCAATTTTGGTTCATAGGGTATCTAAATCGCACTTGTGCTAAAGGTAGATAATACGACCGACAATATCCATGGGATGAAGAGTAAATCCTAAAGGGTTTTGAAGATTCAAAGCAATTAGTACCCTACAGGCAAGTTTTCACGACACAGTAATGGGTTACACCCTTTTTAACAAATTGCAGAACCTGTACCCAATGCGTTCGAGCTTTGATTAAAATGGATTGATGTAAAGAATAAAACTAAAATTTAGTGGATTCAATCCCTTTCAAGAATTCTTTTACCAGTGAATGCATATTGTTCCCATTTAGGTAAGGGTGAAAGTCAGAGGCCTGTACATCCCTGAAAAGTCGTTCCAAAACATTTGCCCTATAAGAACTTTGACCTCCAATGGCCTCCATAGCTTCTTGTACAACACTTTTGCAGGCATCACCAACATTGGTTGTGTAGGTCAGTATTTCCAAGGTAATCGTTTCATTGGGGTCAAAATCCAAATTATTGGCCAACTCACCATAGCTTTCAATTGCGTTTGGGCACCGAGGATCGCATTGTTTATTTTACCTATCATATAAGACATTTGATGGCTGTTCCTATTATATTCCTTTCCTTTTACAAGGGCTATTTCCATTGCTTTTTTTTGCTCTCGGGCTTCTTTCCTTAGCTCAATGAGTTAATCTGCATATTTGTTTTTAAAATCCACAATACAAAAGTTTAAGGAGTGTACCCCGTATTTGTAATAAGTTCTGTACAAAGAAATAAAAGTACGGAAGTGTATGCTTTGTTGAAAAGTCCAATAAATTGGCTTATTCGTCCAGGTGCGAAAGTTAGACTTTTTCCGACCCCACCTTAAATACATGACTTAGCTTTATTTATAGGGTTTATTTTAGTAGTTTTAAAAACACTCATTTGAGTGATTATAGTTGCTTTTACCAACCTAAACCCTATATGGATATGAAAATGCCAAAGCGAACAGAACCAACTGGCCGTTTGGATTTTAATCGATTTTACAGATCCATTTTGTCTTTTTTTATTGCATTACTTGTTTTTAGTTGCCAATCTAAAAGCCAACTTGGTTCTTGGGACTATGAAATTGATTTGGGAGATGAAAGACCGCAGGGGGTTTTAAAATTTAAGGAAGCTGAAGGAGATTTGCGTGGGTCTTTGGTTTCGTTTGACTGGGGGACCAGAGAACTGAAGGAGTTGTCCATTACCACGGATAAATTAAAGGCCAATGTCAGCCTCTTTGGAGAAGAAGCAATGTTGACGGGAGATTTTAAGGGAGATTCTTTTTCGGGAAATATTGAGACTGAGGACGGGAAATTTTTGATTGTAGCAAGAAAACAGTCCAATCTACCTATTGAGATTGACAGGTCAACTATTCAATATACACTGGGTGAAGAGCATTTGCCAGATTCAGAAAAGGGTATTGATCATGCAGGTATTATTGCAGATGCCGATCGAGATGGCCTTAAAAGAGGGGAACGGATATACAGTTCTAACTGTATTAATTGTCATGGCAATCAGGAGGTTGATGGTTCTATTCCTTTGTCGACCAAGTTTTGGGAGCAAGAATTAAAGGCAGGGAATGATTATTATTCCATGTATAAAACCATTACCATGGGGTATGCCAATATGCCGCCACAGCCTGTTTTGACCCCCCAAGAAAAATATGATGTGATTACCTATGTCCGCGAAAAATTCATCAGGCAAAACCTGAAAGTAGAACTTATTCCCAGTACACCTGGCTATCTTGTAAATCTACCAAAGGGAAATTCCCGAGGACCTGAGATACAACCGTATCAACCTTGGGCCGACATGGATTATGGCAATTTTTTCATCAATACTTATGAATTGGTCGATGCCAAAACAGGGCCTGAAAGGTACCATTCCCCGCGTCCTGCACCATATGCCGATGAAGATTACTTGGACAATAATTTTGCTTATAAAGGTATTGCGGTTCGTCTGGATGAAGGAAGTGGTGGCATTTCCAAAGGGAGATCATGGATGATTTTTGATCACGATTTGATGCGCGTGGCGGGGGGCTGGACCGGAGAAGGGTTTATTGATTGGAATGGAATACTCTTGAATGACAAACATGAAACTTATCCCCGTACTATTGGGAAACTACATTTTGAAACACCAGTAGGCCCCGGTTGGGCAAATCCGGAAACTGGCTCTTTTGAAGATCTTCGATTTCGGGCCAGGGATGGCCGTGCATTTGGACCACTTCCTAAAAAATGGGCAGATTATAAAGGCTTGTACCATCATGAAAATAACATCATTATTTCCTATAGTGTGGGAACCGCAGAAATTTTGGAAAGACTGGGTATGGAAGAAAAGGATCAAGAAACCGTTTTTACCCGAACGCTGAACATTAGCCCCTCCAACTCGCTTTTAAAAATGAAAGTGGCCCCGGTAACTAACAAAGTTGCCATTTCTGGTAAAGGAGCTACGCTGTCAGAGGAAGATGGATATGTGATATTAAGTGTACAAAAAGGAGTTGCCGCGACCTTCAAGTTGTTTATTGCTGATGCATCCGTCAAGGACTTGACCAAGTTTGCCGGCGCCTCAACGGCTCCAGAATCATTGGCCCAATATATTTCAGGTGGAGGTAAGGCACACTATCCCGAAGAGATCAAGAGCGTAATCACGAAAGGCACTGAAGACGGACTTTTTGCCGTGGACCTGCTTACGCCACCTTTTGATAATCCTTGGGCATGCCGTATGAAACTCAGTGGTATAGATTTCATGGAAGATAGTAATATGGCAGTAGCCTGCGCTACTGATGGTGATATATGGCTCGTTACAGGACTTACAGATGGAACCAATGAGCTGAATTGGCAGCGTATTGGATCGGGACTTTTTCAACCTTTGGGTATCAAGGTTTTGGACGATAAAATTTATGTGACCTGCCGTGATCAATTGGTATTGCTTCAAGATTTTAATGGTGATAATGAAACCGATTTTTATAAGAGCTTTAACCATGACCATCAGGTGACCGACCATTTTCATGAGTTTGCCATGGGGCTACAGGCAGATAAGCAAGGCAATCTGTATTATGCCAAGAGCGGAAGGCATGCGCGAGAAGCCTTGATTCCGCAGCATGGTACCTTATTGAAAGTGAGTAAGGATGGGTCTAAAACGGATATTATTGCCACTGGTTTTAGGGCAGCCAATGGTGTATGTATCAATCCTGATGGAAGTTTTTTGGTAACTGACCAACAAGGTTTTTGGAACCCTATGAATCGAATTAATTGGGTAGACGGTAAAGGAAAATTTTATGGCAATATGTGGGGTTACGATCCTCCCAAAGACTCTACAAGGTTGGCAATGAAACAACCTATGGTATGGGTAGACATGCAATTTGACCGTTCGCCTTCGGAGTTGCTTTGGGTCGATAGTCCAAAATGGGGTGCTTTGAATGGTAGTCTTTTAAGCTTTTCCTATGGTTTTGGTAAAATTCAATTGGTATTGAATGAAAAGGTCGGTGGCCAAATGCAGGGCGGAGTCATTGATTTGCCGGACATTAAATTTTTGACAGGGGTAATGCGAGGGAGATTCAACTCGGGCGATGGTCAACTATATGCCTGTGGCATGTCGGCCTGGGGAACCAACCAAATGCTTCGGGGTGGGGGACTTTATCGGATTCGTTATACTGGGAATGCCTTGACAGTCCCTATTGACTTAAAGGTAACTGCTTCTGGCATTACGCTGAAATTTGATTCCACATTAGATATAGAAAAAGCCGTTGATATTCAAAACTATAAGGTAAAAACTTGGAGGCTTGTCAGAAGTCGTTCCTATGGTTCTGACCGATATGACGAACAGGAACTCAATATTTCCGAAGTACAATTGACGAATGATGGCAAGGGAGTGGTTTTGCGTCTCGATGAAATAAAACCAACAGATGTCATGACGATTTCGTATGATATCACTAATAAAGAGGGGATTTCCCTAAAGGGTACGGTACAAAATACAATTCATAATCTGGGAAAGGCCCTTTGAGCATGGTTATGCTGTATAGGCCTACTTGACCAATAATTAAGTAATTGTCGATTTCCTTTTGACATATTTTTTTTGATAAAAGGTAAATATATATTGTTTATCGATAAATATTTATTACTTTTAAAGTAAGTTACTTTAATCGAATATAGTCATGGAGATAACAAGAAGGCTCTATGGTAAAGGGCTCATTACGTTCTTGCTAATAGTATTTAGATCGATTTTTTTACTTGCTTCCATTGCACTTGTAATAATGGGCATTTACGGTATTCTCTCATTATTTGTTGAGGTTGCCGAGTCAAAATCGATTTTCCCAGTATTATTCTCAATTACCAAAGAAGGCATTTTAAATAACCCAGGAGATCTGGGGTCAGCAGAATTCAGCTTATTCAGTGGAATGGGATTGATTGTTGTAGATGAAATACCCAGAGGATTTAAGTTGCTTTACGACATCATTTTATTCTTGTCATATGCATGTTCCTTGTTTTATTTGAAATTGGTTATTAAAATTTTGGAAGCAGCAAATCAAGGCGGCTTTTTGATTATTGAAAATGCAAAACGATTACGTTGGATTGCCTTATTAGGAATTGCTATTTATTTGTTAGGATTTATAGCGACCTTGGCTTCTTCCTTTTATTTCAATGGAAAGTTGGAATTGATGAACCTAGAATTCGCTAATCTCAATCGCTTTTCTTTAGTTTCCTCTAATTCTGTTTTTAATTACCTATTTCTTTTAGTTATTGCAGAGGCTTTCCGAATTGGGGCCTTATTGAAAAAAGAAAGTGAATTAACCATTTAAGAAGTACCACCTATGCCTATAATCGTAAATCTTGACGTAATGCTTGCCATGCGAAAAATGTCGCTAACAGAGCTTTCTGAAAAGGTGGGTATAACGATGTCTAACCTTTCTATCTTGAAGAAGGGAAAGGCCAAGGCTATTAGATTTACTACCCTTCAGGCTATTTGTGAAGTACTCGAATGTCAACCTGGTGATATTTTGGAATATTCTGCAGAGGAATAGTCCTATTTCCATTCTAATTAAAAATGGTCTTTTTTGTTTTTTCAGGTGCAGCAAATTCCCTTAAATAGATGGTATTGTTGGATTTTTTACTTGATTCTTCTCTCCATTGTATGATCATCCTAGGGGAGACCTGACTTTTATGGCATATGAGCGATTGCATGGCCTTCTCAGCATCTTTTTGGAATATTTGACACCAACCATTTAAGTAGGTCGAATCTATTCCTGCGAGCTTCTTACGTTCGGGTTCGTCGATGAGATGGGAAGGAGTGCTTACATAATACAATTTCTTTGTCTTATTCCAGATTTTAATAAGAAAGACTTGCGTCACCGAAGCACCTACCAAGCGATGATCCATATGTGTGCTTCCACCATCTGGCCCCCATGTAATCAATACATCAGGATTTTTATCAGCAACTATACTTTCTAGCTCTATAATCAACTGTCTAGCATGCGGTACGTGACCGTCATAGCCTTCCCCAGCCTTAAGTTGGTCATGAAAGGTCAAATGAATTAACTCTACCCCTAGTTTTTCAGCAGCACATTTCATCTCTTCTTTACGGGTGGCGACTAAACCTTCGCCCGCTTCGTAATCTGTAAAATCATTGGTGCCGTATCTGCCATCGGTACATACAACGAGGTACACCTTTATGCCTTCCTTACATATTTTGAAAGAATGAGTGCTATGGTCATCTCATCATCAGGATGCGCAAATATGGCCATAAGTGAACGCTCATCCGAGGGCCTTTGTACCTTAACAGTATTAAAGCATAGTAACAGGAGGAATAATGCTGTAAATGACAATTTTCGAAAACATCGATATTTTCTCATTTTAAATCATTGTTGTCCGGGAAAAAATCATTGAGTTGCACAAGCCCTGTTATAATAGGTAATCCGGCGTTTTTTTGTAACTGACCCCTTGCTTTTTTCAAAACTGGCACTCAATGGTCCGGATCTAAGATTTATATTTGAGACATAATGACCTTCAATTTGTTACAGACAAGTCTTTCGTCTTATATCTCACAGCGAAGCGATCTATAGTCTTTAACCGGACATTAATGATTTTAAATAGCATTTTAACTTCTTGATGTAGATTTCACAAAACCTTGTTCGGACTAGACTAGTCAAGGTCTTCTATTTTCATCTGTTTTTCAAGCCAATATTCATCGGTTTGAAATCCATAGGCAGAAGGAGTAAATTCACCTACCAATGAGACATTGGTTTTTTCGGGAATGGGTTTATCCATAGCCCAAAAAATACCGTTTACCAATAGCTGTCTAGTTCCTTCAACAAGCATATCGCTTGAGGCACCAATAGTAGTGGCAAAGGCTTTTCCCGTTTTGCCTTCGGGTATTTGATAGGTTTTGGTCCAGGCAATGGGCATCAAGGTGTCATTTACACGTCGTCCATTGCTGTTCACGCTCGCAATTTCGTCATCTGTAGGTTTCATTCCATAGAATACATCATTTTCGTCGTATTCCCCTTTTCTATTGATTACTTGTCCTAGTACAATAGCTTGGGAATCTCCTGGTAGCGGTAACCTCACCCCGTAGACATCGGTTGACCCCCAAATATCACCATTGCCCATACCTTTGGTGATGCCATTGCTTTGGTCTCCATCAGCTAAAATACCCTTTGTACTTTGGTGTTTATGATGGCCATGATGGGATATCCATTTTTCTCCTAAGATCAATCGGCCAAAACCGTCTTTCCATGCCGTATTATCGCCATTATAACTATTGCTATAGTGTTGGTAGGGCGAATTGGAATCCTTGCTAAAATTGAAGGCATGTGTGGCGGTGCGAATTCCCATTACCGGCTTACCGCTTTTTAGATAATCATCTATATGTTTCATTTGATTATCTGGTAATGCCCTAAACCTAGTAAATATGACCATCATATCGGCAGAGGACAAGGCATCCAGACCAGGGATATTTCCAGTATAATTGGCATTGACAATGCCTGGTTTGACTGAATCTTGGGCAAATAGGACCGTACATTTGAATCCATGGTGCTTGGAAAGTATTTTTGCCAATTGGGGCAGGGCTTCTTCGGAGCGATATTCCTCATCCCCTGAAACAAATACAATATGTTTGGCTTTTGCATCGCTACCGTCGAACGTTAGCCATTGTGTTGGACCTTCATTGACCTTTTCCTGTATTTTCTTTTCCACTTTTTCTCCACAGGAAACCAATAGGCAGGAGAAAACCAATAAGTAAAAAACTTTTTTCATTATAGATAATTAAATGATTGATAAATGGTTATAGACCCATGCCTTTTTTAATGAACTTCAGTCCATCTTCATATATCTCCTTGGCCGGTGAAAAATCCCGCCAAACATTAATAGCATTGGCAAAATCAGGATCTAGTCTACTAAAGGCTTCAATAGTGAGCCAACCGTCATATTGAATTTCTTTTAAGGTACTAAATACTTCCTCCCAATTCACTTGGCCGCTACCGGGAGTCCCTCTGTCATTTTCACTGATATGTACATGCTTGAGATAAGGGGCAATCCGTTTTAGGGCAGCTGCCTGACTTTTCTCCTCAATATTGGAATGATGGGTGTCATACATGCCCCCAAGGTTTGGAGCATTTACTTGTTCTATCAAATAAATAATGTCTTCCATGGTATTATATAAATAACACTCAAACCTATTCAAAGCCTCCGGTGTAAGTGTTATACCAGAAGGGGTGGCGTATTCCGCAACTTTTTTGAGCATTTCAATACTCCATAACCTCTCATCATTGGATGGAGGTTTTCCCGTAAACAGCGCATTGGTCGAGTGAAAAGGCCCACAAATGACTTCGGCATTTAAATCTGCTCCCATGTCAATGGCCCATTTCAATTGGTCGAGGCCAGCTTCCCTTATTTTTTTATTAGGACTTGCTATGTTCGTTTCAGGAGTCAAGCAGGTGACACAGGTAACCCCCATGTCCATATCTGCAAAATGTCTTCCGAGTGCCGAATACAGCTTGGTGTCCCCAGCACCCAAGAATAGTTCAATACCGTCATACCCTGTTTCTTTTAGGGCATCAACAATAGGGTAGTGCTCTTGGGTGACGTGGGCAGTCCACACCAACATGTTCATTCCTATTTTCATTCTTCTTTATTGATTATGTATTTAGGCGGCAGCAGCAGCTGCTTTGGCCTAGTTACTTTTAACCCAAAAGAAGAGAATAGTGAAAAGTACAATCAATATTGCTGGAAAAGTGACCATCGTACCCAAAGTAGCCTGCCCTGCTACCAATTCCAATTCATCACCGGTAAGTCCGGCTGCTGCAGCTTCTGCCTTATCTGAATCGATCCATCCTCCAATAATGGGTTGGAATATAGATGAGGAAAACATTCCCACCGCACCGACAATCGACAAGCCCAGGGCACCACTATTTGGAATTTTATCAGCTATAAATCCAAGCATATTTGGCCAGAAATAGGCAACTCCCAATGCAAAGAAGATTGCTGCAACATATGCCATACCTCCTGTTTGTGTGCTAAATAGAAAAACACCGATTGTAGCCAGTACAGCTGATCCAAGGAGTACTCCGGTCTGATCAAACTTCCCAACCATTTCGCCTCCAAAGTAACGTGCTACTGCCATTAAACCGGTTACCAAAGCCAGAATTATCATAGGCTGTGCTCCACTCTTCGCTAAAATGAGACCTACCCATTGCTGTGGGCCAAATTCGGTAATGGCAGTCAATGCCATACAGGCGATCATAAAAATAAACAACGGTGTCACCATGGCCTTTAGGTTGCCAGAAAGAGAATGTGATTCCTGTGTTTGTGCCTTAGGCCAGCTTTGACCAAAAAAGAGATAAGCGTAAATCAAGGTTGGAATCATGATTATCCATATTTGAGTTTCCCATCCTATGCCAGCGCCAGTCATGAATTGCGAAACAAGACTACCGATTACAATACCTCCTGGGAACCACATATGAAATCGGTTCATCATTTTACTCATGGTATTACCTTGATAAGATTCGGCGATCATTGGGTTACAGGCGGCTTCGGTACATCCATTACCTAATCCAATCAGTAAGGTAGAAATTAACAACCCGGTATAGCTGCCAGAATAAACGGTCATGATAATCCCAACGGCATGTGCAATGAAAGCAAATTGCATTATTCTCTTGCCTCCAACGGTATTGTATATCAATCCACCTATTACCATAGATATGGGAAAGCCTAAAAACCACATTGAATTAATGTAGCCCAATTGTTCTGCCGATAAACTTAGTTCTTCCCCCAATTGAGGCAGAATACCTGCCCGAATACTAAAGGACAAAGCGGTTGTGATCAATGCAAAGCAACTGGCATAAAAAAGTCTGTTGTTATTAACCCCAGCCGCATTAGTCGTATTTTCCATAAGTTGAATGTTTGGTTATTAAAATGTTTGGTTATTTATGTTGGTTAATTGATTAAATGTCTTAGGTAAAATGTAAAATCATACGTAATGTATGGTCACTATAAATTCATATTAATCTTTCGATTTTTGAAATCCGATAAATTTAAAACTAAAAGAAATGTATTGATCCCTAAATTATAGTAAAAAATAATACTTTTTTGTCCTAGAGGTGAAAATAGGATAAAATTTTCGTATTCACCCATTTTGTTTGACTAAGATTGACTTATTAAGAAATCTCAGTCCGTTTTTAGAAAGCTACAGGGTAATTATTCTAGAAAATGCCATGGCAAAATAAGCGCAGACGACGAAATGAACAAAGTTTTTTGATTGCAAATCAACACGTCTTGACTATGAAATACTTGTTTGGATATTTAAGAACAACCGACGATACTCATGCGGACTCATATTAACGATAGATTTAAATTGTCTGTTGAAATTAGACAAGGCGTTGAACCCACATTCATAACTTATTTGCGAGATGTTAAGATTGTCTTCAAGAAGTAATTTCCGCACATGGCCAATACGAATATCGTTGACAAATCGTGTGAATGTTTTGTTGGCCCGTGGTCTAAAGTATCTGCAAAAAGAGGTTGTTGTCATGTTCAGCAACGAAGCAATTTCCTCCAACGATATCTTGGTTTTAAAATTGGTCATTACATAATCATAGACCAAGCGCATTTTTTCGGCATCGTCTCCTTTGAATACATTCAAATATCCGGGACTGGACAACAGATTGTATTCATCGCTATTGGCAAGTATATCTATTATTTCCAACAATTTTATAATTCTTTGAAACCCCTTTGAGTCAGCGATTTTAAGCAGTAACTTATTTATTTTTTTTCGGGTTTCTCCATAAAACTCCATGCCCCTGGCCGAGTTTTCAACGAGCTTGTTTATATAATAAAACTCTTCCTTTCCTAACAGTGAAGTGTTCAAAAGTTCATGGTCAAAATAAATGACAAGTCCTCTTGTGGTTAAGCTACTGTTTTTATCAAAATAAGCATCATCGCTCCTCCAAAGATGTGGAAGGTTGGGGCCTGTGAAAACAAGGTCCCCCTCTTCGAAGGGTACAACCTGATCCCCTACAAAACGGGTACCTTTCCCATCGGCAATAAAAGAAATTTGAAATTCGGGGTGAAAATGCCAATTGGGGTTAAAGAAAGGACCGGTCAAATCTTTAAAAATGAAGGTCTCCTTGGATGTAAGTGTCTTTTCTATATTAGGACCACTCATAATTTTCCTCTAATAGTGATATTTTTGCAAATTTAAGATAAAAAAGTGTCATCATTTAATAAGATATAGGAAATATCCATTCCCAATCTATTTTAGCTTTGTAAGATTTGGTATTTCACCTTACCTTGTTATTCTGCATCACAGAATTTTTAAAAAAAATGAATAAATAAATTAACTATGCAAGAAAATAATTTTCCTAAACTACACAATGCTTCTTGGCCGGGAGTTGTAGGTAAAGGACCTGATTCTGAGCCGGCTATTTCTATAGACACGATGATAGATTTAACAGCGAATGCTGAAGTCGATGGTGTTAAGTTTGATGGATTTGATCTTTTCTTATTTGACCCGCATATGGACATTGATTCCTCGGACGATGGCATAAAAATAATGGCTGATAAGGCTAGGGCCAAGAATTTGGAAATAGGGAGTCTAGTCGCTCCTGTATGGACACCCACCGGAGGTGGTTCTGCAATGGGTACAAAGGAAGAACGTGATCAATTTATAACCCAAGTACGCAAATCTTGTGTAATCGGTCAAAAACTTCGGGAAATTGGAGTTCGCCCCAATGGGGTTATTCGGATTGACTCTTCGGTTGATCCTGAAAGTTGGGCGGCAGATCCTGTCGGGAATACCAAAATAATTGCACAAACCTTTAGAGAAGCATGCGATATTGCGGCAGACTATGGCGAATCGCTTGCCGCTGAGGGCGAAATATGCTGGGGCGGAATGCACGGCTGGAAATCGATGGTAAATACGCTGGAAGAGGTCAATAGGCCCAATATCGGTTTTCAAGCGGATATGGCTCATACTTTATTATATCTATTGGGATATAACAAACCTGACGAAAGAATATTGCCTGAGGATTTTCAATGGGAGGATAGGGCTACATTGACTGAAGGCCTGAAAACACTTACAGCTGCCTTAAGACCTTGGACCATTGATTTTCATGTTGCCCAGAACGATGGAACCGTATTTGGTGCTGGTTCCCATGATAAGACAGGGAGACATTGCCAAGCTGCAGACCCAAATGGTAAGCTGGATATTCCAGTTGATGCCGGACACTGGTTACGAGATGAAAACGGGAATTTAACAAAGAAGCTCAAACATATATGTTGGGATGGTTGTATGTTCCCGAATGAGGTGATGATGCAATCCAAAACCTGGAATGATATTTTAGGAGCCATGATAAAAGTTCGTCAAAAACACGGTTGGCATGAAGCTTAGTACGTTTAAAGTAGACAGTGTACAGTAGGTAGTGAGTAGTTAAAAGAGAGCAATAGGAAGTGGATAATGAGTAATTAACAGTAATCAATTACTCATAACCAACATCATTAACCAACAATTTAGTTATCAAAAAATGAGTACAAAAAAAGAAATACGAGTAGGACTAGTAGGATATGGGTTTATGGGAAGAACACACACCAATGCTTATAAAAGGGTGGGTGATTTCTTTCCTGAATTACAGTACCGACCAGTATTGAAGGCCGTTTGTGCTCGAAATGAAACCAGGGTCAAGGAATTTGCAGAACAATGGGGCTATGAATCGATCGAGACAGATTGGAAAGCACTTGTCGCACGAGATGATATCGACGCCATAGATATCTGTACACCGAACAATATGCACGCAGAAATTGCAATTGCAGCAGCAAAAGCAGGTAAGATGGTACTTTGCGAGAAGCCACTGGCCAGAACGGTAGCAGAGGCCCAACCTATGGTGGATGCTATTGAAGAAGCTGGAGTGGCTAATACGGTATACTATAACTATCGACGGATTCCTGCGGTAACATTGGCCAAACAATTGATTGATGCAGGAAAATTGGGTAAAATTTTCCACTTTCGTTCCAATTTTTTACAAGACTGGACCATTAGTCCAGAGCTTCCCCAAGGCGGAGAAGGACTATGGCGATTGGATAATGCCGCAGCAGGATCAGGGGTAACCGGAGATCTTTTGGCTCATTGTATTGACACTGCAATGTGGTTGAATGGTGGAATCAAGGATGTTTCAGCCGTTACCGAAACATTCATTAAAGAAAGGGTGCATACAGGGACTGGTGAAGTACAAAAAGTAGATATAGATGATGCCTGTTTGTTTCATTGTCATTTTGACAATGGATCCCTAGGGCTTTTTGAATCTACGCGATATGCCCGAGGTCATAAAGCACTTTACACTTTTGAAATCAATGGAGAGCACGCCTCTATAAAATGGAATTTGCACGACCTTACACGCTTGGAGTATTTTGATTATAGGGATGAATCCATTGAACGCGGATGGCGATCCATTCATGTCACCGATGGTGATCAACCCTATATGGATAAGTGGTGGGTTCCCGGATTATCTATAGGATATGAACACTCGTTTGTACACCAAGTGGCCGACTTTTTAAAGAGCCTGGAAGAAGGGAAACCTTGTTCGCCAACCTTTAGAGAAGCCCAGGAAACACAGAAAGTTTGTGAAGCTGTACTGGAATCGGCAAAATCAAAAAGCTGGAAAGACACGGGTGTCAACTGGTAAATTAATTAAATGTAGACCTGTCAGGTTTCAAATACCCGATAGGTCTAAAAATAGTAGCAATGAGCAAAACAATAAAAGGCTTCTGCCTCCACGGTAGGGAAAAAATAGTTCCTAATTCAGGGGTTTCAGTGACCAGCAATACTTCGGTTGTAGACATGGAGATACCTTCCTTAAAAGAAGGTGAGATATTGGCCAAAACTTTGTACACAGGCATTTGTGGTTCAGATAATAGTGCATCTTTAGGCAAATCAAACTTCGATTGGGTAGAACGTCCAAGAATCATTGGCCATGAGTTTAGTGCCGAGGTCATAGCATTGGGACCCGGTGACCATGGTGATCTTGAAGTCGGAGATAAATTCACGCCACTGGCAATGCTCGGTTGTCAAGACGAGGAATGTCCCGCCTGTAGTGTTTCTAAATGGAATTTATGTCCATCTAAACAAATTATAGGGTTTCATAGAAATGGAGGTTTTGGGCAACGCGTTGTTTTGGAATCTGATCGCGTAGTAACCCTTATGGAAGGTTTAACTCCCCAGCAGGGAGCTTTGGTCGAACCTTTGTCAGTTGTTGTAAATGCACTGCACAATAAATGTAATATTAAACCAGGACAGGATGTCGTAGTTACGGGATGTGGTATCATTGGGTTGATGTCTGCAGAATTGGCAAAAGCAGCTGGAGCTAGAGTTTTAGTGACTGGTATTGCCCATGATCGTGATATTCGCTTGAAAAAAGCAAGCGAAAGTGGTTTTATTACCATTGAAGTTTCCCCAGAAAACCCGCTTTCCAAACAGCTGAAAGAGGGAATAACGGATGGAAACGGTATTCCTTTTGGTGTAAACGGTCAGGTAGATTTACTCATCGAATGTTCTGGGGTACCTCAAGTGCTTACCGAGGCCATTTCTGTGGTGAGGCCTGAAGGGGATATATGCGTAATTGCCACCTATGGTAAGGAGGTTGAAATCAATGCCACACATTTGACCCGAACTTCCTTGAATATGAGAGGTTCTATGGGGTCCTGTCGCGAAGATTATAGGGTTGCCCAAAAATTGATGGTAACCGGAATTTTTCCTTCAGAACATTATACTGACATGTATGATTTTGAGGATATTACTCAGGCCTTCGAAGATTCCATAAAAGCGAATAATATGAAGGCCGTTATTAAAATGAACTAATATTTTAATTTATTAAGGAATATAATACATGCATACGATTTTTATTACGGGAGGCACAGGTTGTATAGGTTCAATTACAATTTACAAGCTTTTGCAATCGGAAGATGTGGGTAAGATAGTAGTTGGGTCTCGATCCAACAATACCGACCCCTTGAAATTATGGTTGGGGGAGAATCTTGATTCCCGTTTGGAATTTATTACTTTGGATGTCGCCGATTACGAAGCGATGGAAGATACTCTTTTAAAAGTGGATCCTACCCATATTATCCATTTAGGGGCGTATCAAAGCCCTGACTGCTCTAAATACCATATTCGTGGTATGGAAATAAATACTGGAGGTACTATGGCATTGTTTGATGCCGCCGAAAAATTGACCAACCTGAAGCGATTTGTGTTTGCCAGTTCAGCAGCCGTGTACGGAATGCGATCTATGTACCCACAAAAGAGCATAAGTGAAGATGTGTTATTGGCTCCGCCTAATCATTATGGAATTTGGAAATTGGCCGGGGAACATTTGGCCAGATTGTTTTATGATAATACCAAAGTGCCTACCGTTTGCTTGAGGCTCAATACTACCTATGGAAAAGGTAGGGATAAAGGAAAAACATCAGCGCCGACCAATGCACTAAAAGCAATTGCCATGGGCAAGGTTGCCGGCAAATTGATACCTTTTGAAATGCCGTATCAGGGACGTGAAAACTACCATTTTGTAGAAGATGTAGGAACTCAGTTTGCAGAATGTACCTTGCAACCCTATGAGGGATTTGGAGCTTTTAATATAAAAGGGGAGACTATTGAAATAAAAGAATTCCTTAAAATTGTTAGTCGACAGGCCAGAGAATTGGGACTAGGAGATTATTCGTGGTCATCAATTTTGGATGATGCTCCTCCCAACCTTTTTGTTTGTGATTTGGGGCATGACAAAATAAAGAGGTCTTTTAAGAATTTACCTTTGACTCCAATTGAAGAGGGTGTGCGTAAATCACTTGAAGAATTTCTAGACATGGCCCAAAAAGGAATATTGGATTATTCAGGAGCAGGTTCATGAAACCCTTATAGAGGGATTTGGTATGCCATGGTAAATAGCTTGCCAATGGTGAATGATTAAAATACTGATAGTAATAAAATTTTTATTAGTTTGAAAAATATTGGAATTGGGTTTATCGGAGCAGGGGATATAGCAGATTTACATGCTGAGGCTATCAATGCATTGGAAGGAGCTGAACTCATAGGTCTTTGGAATAGGACGTTCGAAAAAGGAAAAGTCAAAGCTGGACAGTATGGTTGCAGAACATATACCTCTGTTGATGAATTGTTGAATGATTCTAAAATAGATGCGGTTTTCATCCTTACGAATATGGAAACACATTGTGAGTATACAATTGAAGCTGCGCAAGCCGGTAAGCATATACTTGTCGAAAAACCTGCTGCTTCTAGTATTGCTGAGTTAGAGCAAATGCAAAAAGCCATAAATGCAGCTGAAGTTAAGTGCATGCCAGTGCATAATTACATCTATGAACCGGGAATTAAGCGCGCGCAATCCCTGATTCAAAGCGGTAAGTTGGGAGACATTACCCAATTTTATATGATGTATAATATCCATCACGCCGATGACATAAGAGCGCGCTATCCGGGAGTTATTCGTCAAATATTAACGCATCACAGTTATACAATGCTATATTTGGCCGGTAAGCCCAAAACCGTATCCTGCTTTAAGCATACTGTTGATGATACACTTGCACCCCAAGAAAATGTGGCCATGGCCAATATTCAAATGCAGAACGGTACGCTTAGTCATCTATGTGCAAGTTTCGCTAACGATGATCATGCTGGGGATCCATGGTCATGTATAATAAAAGTAATAGGAACCAAGGGAAGTACAAGATATAGCTACCGCGACTTTGTAATCAATGATCGAAATGGTGCACATTCACAAACCTATCAATGTTATCCTGAATCCATTAAAAATACGGCCACACATTTTATTGATAACGTCTTAAGAAATGGTAAGGAACCATTGTCATCTTTGGAAGACGCAATTACCTGTCAACGTATTATTGAAGCCTGTGAGAAATCGGTAGCAGAGGGGGTTCATGTTACACTTTAAACGAGTTCTAAAACTGGGAATGAAAAAACAAATACCAAACAAACTAATCAAGGGAATTATGAAAAACGGACAGTTAGGTAAAATAATGGCAATGCTTTGTATTGCTGTAGCGATTTCAAGCTGCGGTGAAAAAAACAGGGGTTTGCAGTTGCAGAATGAATCACACATTGTCCTGATTGGAAATAATTTGGGTTCACGAATGCTGAATTTTGGCCATTTTGAGACTGAGATGCATATACGCTACCCTGACAGTTCCTTGTTCATTCGCAATATGGCCGATGGGGGTAATACCCCGGGCTTTCGACCCCATTCTTCCCGAAAATCACCTTGGGCCTTTCCGGGAGCTGAAAAATTCCAAACAGAACTTGCCAATAAATCTGGAAGTGTAGGACATTTTCCTACTGAAGATGAATGGCTGACCAAATTAGGTGCTGATGTTATTATTGCTTTTTTTGGGTATAATGAATCCTTCCAAGGGGTCGAAGGGCTGAATAATTATAGGGAAGAGCTTCATGCCTTTATCGAACATACGAAGCAGCAAAAATATAATGGAGATTCAATACCTCAACTTGCTTTGGTTTCTCCGATAGCTTTTGAGGACCTCTCGGATAAAATGGACCTGCCAGATGGTATAGAAGAAAACAAGAACCTTCAATTGTACACAGATGTAATGCGAGAAGTAGCGGCAAAGGATAGTGTGCTTTTTGTAGATGCATTTGAAACCACCAAAAAGTGGTTTGATTTCAATGAAGAGGATTTAACTGCTGATGGATTTCAATTAAATGATTTGGGATATCAAAAGTTTGCAAAACTATTGGCAGATCAAATATTTGGGAAAAATAAAAGTAAAGCAGAAGCGAATAGAGAATTGGTACATGAGGCTGTAAAGGAAAAGAATTGGTTCTGGCATAACGATATAAAACTTCCAAATGGTGTTCACGCTTGGGGCAGGCGCTACAACCCTTTCGGACCAGATAACTACCCCTATGAGAAAGAAAAAATCTATGAAATGACCGCCAATCGAGATACGGCGATTTGGAACGCCGCTCATGGCAATACAACAGATTTAGTCGCCTTGGATGCGAACACCAAGAAATTGCCAGAAGTAAAGACCAATTATAAAGATGTTAATGGATCCGGTAATCCTGAATATCTATATGGACAGGATGCCCTCGATCAATTGAAAGTACCTAAAGGATATAAATTAGAACTTTTTGCTTCCGAAAAAGAATTTACAGATTTGGCCAACCCTGTTCAAATGTCCTTTGATAATAAAGGGAGGTTATGGGTAGGGGTAATGCCCAGCTATCCCCATTATAAGCCAGGGGATAGCAAACCCAATGATAAATTGATCATATTGGAAGATACGGACAAAGATGGTAAGGCAGATAAGCAAACTACCTTCGCTGATGGTTTGCATCTTACTATTGGTTTTGAGTTTGCTCCAGAAGGGGTCTATGTTTCTCAAGGAACCAATTTAGTTTTGTTAAAGGATAATGATGGTGATGATAAAGCAGATGAGATCGAAGTAATTTTAAGTGGTTTTGATGATCATGATACCCACCATGCCATTAGTGCTTTTGCGGCTGATCCATCAGGTGCTCTTTACATGGCAGAAGGGGTATTTTTGCATACCAATGTAGAAACCGCCTATGGCCCCGTTCGAGGGACCAACGGTGGCTTTTATAGATACAGTCCACAAAGACATCATTTGGAACGTACCGCCCAATTGCCTATTCCTAATCCCTGGGGAATTGCTTTTGATGATTGGGGACAAAACTTTTTCGCCCATACTTCGGGCCCTGATATGACTTGGATGATGCCAGGTAGCATTAAGCCCAGATATGGCGTGGCATCACCATTACCTAAGAACTTAATCCAAAATGAACATCGCGTAAGGCCAACATCTGGACTTGAATTTGTGTCAAGTGGGCATTTTCCTGAAGAGGTCCAAGGTGATTTGTTAATCAATAATACTATTGGTTTCTTAGGTACTAAGCAACATACAATGGTTGATGATCCAGAATCTGCCAGTTATGAAAGCAAGCATAGGCTGGATTTGATTACATCCACGGATCCTAATTTTAGACCCGTTGACATGGAATTTGCACCAGATGGTTCTTTGTATTTCTTGGATTGGCACAATGTATTGATCGGTCATATGCAGCATAATGCCCGAGATCCGTTACGCGATCATGTTCATGGTAGGGTGTATAGACTTACTTATCCCTCAAGACCATTGGTGAAACCTGCGAAGATTACAGATGCTACGGTTGAAGAGTTATTGGATAATTTAAAATTACATGAATTTAGAACGAGATACCGTACCAAAAGAGAATTAAGGGCAAGGGACAAAGATGAGGTATTGGCAAAACTTGGTACTTGGGTAAAGAATTTAGATAAAAATGATAGTAAATATGAGCATTATGTGCTAGAGGCACTTTGGGTTACTTGGGGTTTAAATAAGATTGATAAAGATCTTCTTAAACAGATGTTGAATGCCAAAGATTTTAGAGCGCGTGCTGCAGCGGTAAAAGTGTTACGCTATGCAGGTCATCAGATTGAAAACCAGGTAGAGTTATTGAAAATCGCTGCAAATGATGATAATGCCCGCGTTCGTTTAGAAACAATTGCTGCTTCATCTTGGCTTGATAAAGAAACAGGATTGGATATATTGGATGAAGTGATTAAAAAACCACTTGACGATTGGATGATACAACCTTTTGAGGCTACAATTGCCCATTTTAACCAATCGAGCCTTAAAGAATGGAAAAAAAATGCTAAAACCATTGATGATTCTGGTTTGGCTACCAATTTAAAAGGTGAAGAAAGAGAGCTATTTATTAAGGGTAAAGATATTTACGAAAGAGATGGTTTTTGTATTACCTGTCATCAACCGGATGGTAAGGGACTTGGTGCCTCACAATTTCCTCCCTTGGCCGGTGTACCTTGGGTAACCGGAGATGAAGAACGGCTTGTTAAGTTGACGCTTAACGGATTAATGGGCCCAATTGAGGTTCTTGGTAAAAAGTACCCAGGGCAAGTACCTATGACTCCTTTTGGCGGTATGCTCAATGACGAGGAAATGGCTGCGGTATTAACCTATGTAAGAAATTCTTTTGGCAACAAAGCAGCGCCTATCACGTCCAAAACGGTCAAAAAAGTTCGGGAAGAAACCAAAAGCATAGAGGGATTCTATTCGGCAGAGGAGCTATTAAAAGTGCACCCCATGAAATAGGACCTTGATTAAAGGGTTTATTTTACCGGAAACTCAAATATTTTTTCCATTGGCAACCATTTTTCGCCTGGTTTTGCAATGGGTAACGCTTGTTGGTAGTCCCACATTAATACTTCCCAATCTTGCACCTTGCTATTGTTGGCGTCCATTTTGGCCTTTTCTTTGAAAGAAAAAGAATCTTCAACCTCAATGATCATGAACAAACGGTTGCTTATACGATAGATTTCCATGTGTTCAATACCGGAACCCCTTAGACTGTCCAATACTTCGGGCCATACGTTTCTGTGGTATTCCTCGTAAGCAGCAATAAGAGCTTCATCATCTTTTAAATCTAGGGCTAGGCAATGTCTTTTCATATATTTTATTTTAAATAATAGTCTATGTATAGGGAATAGATTGCAAAATAATACAATTCCTTTTATTTTAGGTAGCCTGCCTTTAGTTGGATAATATTTTGAGAAGTGTTACGCCCTCAATTCATCCTATTTGGAGGAGAACAAAATTTAAAAAATCGATCCAAAAAACACAAAGCTTTATTTTAATATCAATCTACCAAAAACGGAGGGTTTATGGAAACTGGCCCCTGTAGGTGACCATGAATACGCTCCGCGCTTCATTCCCTCGTTCTTATCCAGCCGATAAAAATTAATTCTTATCTCCGTATCAGTTGTTATTTGCTCGGTGCGGGCTGTTTTTAAATCAATAAAAGGTATGGCCAGCTCCACGGTCCAACTGTCATCGATATCATCTCGTTTATTGAGGGTGCCATGTACAATAACGGCTGTTCGAATTCCTGGTAGGTTAAGGCGGGCCGTTGCCGCCACATCAATATTTTGCGGATCCACAATATAACTATCAAACAGGATATTGGCAGGAGAGACTTCAATTTCGACATAGTTTTCAGGCTCTTCGTCCACATCGATAAAAACTTCAACGGCCTCCTCTGTCCATAAATGTTCATCCCTTTGGGTATAGGAGGTCCAAATATCAGGATCCTTGCAGCTAAAGGCGAGATAGAGGTTGTCGTTATCATAGCAGGCCTTGACGTTGGTCATCAATTGGGGGTCGGTAACCGTGGTCCCTGTTCTATTTTCATTTAAAACAATCGGCTTCGCCAGTCCCCATACCCCATCGTCAAGATTGCCGTCAATTATCGGAGACACCGCGGCATAATTTGCCTCGATTTGGTATTCCATATTGGGATTGCCCATACAACCTAGAAGGAAAACGCTGCCAAGCAGCACCATTGGTTTGATAAAGCCTACATTATTAAAATCAAGACCAGTGGCTTCAAATTTTGGCTCTTGAGTCTCCCTCCAACTAAAAATGGCCCTGAAGAACAATTTTACATGGTGCATGGCAGAATTAATTTTAAATCTTTTTTGAACAGTATAACAGACATATTCTTCCATAGTATTTTATTTACAAATCTTTGTTGAAGACTAATGTATCCAATTCTTTTGCTTTCCAAGGGGTTATTTGACCTTGGGTGCGATAGCGAATATGACCTACCAATCCGCTTGAGATTGAAGACTGGGAATGACCCCAGGTATTTCTAATATAAGTCGTTATGGCAGCGATCTCTTCATTTTGAAGATTTGAGAATGATGGCATTATAGGTAGGATTTCTGGTTGGTCATAAAGTTTGCCATTCACATGTATAGGCCCTTCCATCCCATATAATAAAATCATTGTAAGTCGGTAATCTTCACCCAATACCCATTCTGAATTTTTTAGTGGTGGAGCAAAGCGTCGTATGCCTTCTCCTTGGGTACCATGGCAACTGGCACAAAGATTCAAATATTTTTGCCTTCCTTCAGCGAATACTTTAGTGTCTACTTTTGGTTGTGTACTGCTTGTTGTCAATTCTGTTTTTGGTTTGTTGGGCCATGTCAGTTTTTTTTGCAAAGCTTTGGGAATATCCTTTTGTTCTAAAATAGAGGGTTTTTGGGAGAAGACGATCTCACCAGCTTCATTGGATCCTTTAGAATTGATCAGTCCGTTGATTACCGCATCTTTTAACCAAGATTGACTTTGCCCCTTCTTGGGGTCGATTATGCCAAGCAATTGTTGAATTTCTTTCTCTGTTCCTTTATTGCCGATGGCCGTCACCAACATTTCAATAAATATTTCATGATTTTGGTTGTAGTCCGTCCATTCAGGTTGTTCCAAAAGGTTTTTAAGCATAGCCATCTCCTTGTCCTGCAGACTGCTCATGACCACATCACGTGCTACTGGAAGATGTCCGAATCTGGATAGGAACTTCTGGGATACTTCAAATCCAAGTTTGGAATTCAGAATCTTACTGGTAAAAACCATTTGCATTTGCACCAACGGTTCGCTCTTATCATAGTGGTATTTAATGTATTGGGTTAATTCCTTTCGTACATCAATGTGGTCCGAATCCAAATTTGTCAATAGACGTAACGCCGTTTGAACAACTGTTGGGTTTTGAGATGAAAGAACCGGTAGCAATCTTTTCGGAGTCAAGAAGCCTAAGCCTTCCAAGGCCCATAAGGCATGCAACTGTGCTAGAGGATTGCCTTTTTCAATCGTTTCCTCCAGAGCGGGTCCAATGGGGTCTCCTTTGTCCACCAAAAGACGTTGAGCCATATCCCGGGTCCAGCCGTTGGGGTGTCCCAGTAAACCTATTAAAGTCTCTGAATCTGTCTTGGATAGATCGGGTAGGTCATTATCTTCCTTCCCTTTTTTTGAGATTCGCCATATACGACCCATATGTATAGGTTTGTCCAGTTTTCGCTCCAAGCTAACTTCCCTTAAATAGGGTGTCATATATGGGCCATGCTGTATGATGCCTTTGTACATATCCACAACATACAGGGCACCATCCGGACCAGAGGAAAGCGATATGGGACGAAAACGTTCATCGGTCGATGCTAAAAACTCCCTGTCTTCATAAACACCATTGGCACTGATCATAAACCCTTCTTCAATGATTTTATTTCGTTTAATAAGATTGGCCGTCGGTTCACACACAAAAGCATTTCCCAAATATTGGTCGGGTAGTGCATGGCCCCGGTATACTAAAGGGCCACAGGCCGAGGCAAATTCCAAGAGACGTCCTTGTTCATCTAAAGTACCGGGGACATAACCTCTGTTAACTGCTGTATTACTTCGAATAGGGAATATTTTTCTTTCAACGGTCAGGCCATGATCAATTCCATTAGAGGAAGTATGATTTTTATTGCTTTGCAGTATATTGGGCGGAACAAGATCAGCATGTAATTGAGACCAATTGTAGTTATAGAACAAACGGCCGGCATCATCATGACAAATGCCCCATTGGCCCCGGAACTCTGTTTCATCTTTTTGCCATTCTCCATCAACAAACCGGTAACGATATTTTGACTTGGCATTATATAGCCAGTTATCCATTCCCCGCCATAGTCCGTTGGCGGAATGCTCGGGCATACCGCGTCCGCCATAGGTTGAATCGATTAAAAATTTTGAATCTGCCTTTAGATCACCATCAGTATCTTGAACATACCAAAGTGGTATGTTTTCTGCAATTAGAACACCTCCTTTGACCAAGGCAATAGCTCTCGGAAGCACTAGACTATCTAAGAATATGTGGCTTTTATCCATTGTTCCGTCTTGATTTTCATCAATTAAAATAGATATACGGCCTATGCGATCGTTTTCCCCGGTTCCATCAATATCTGTCATGAAACCCAACATCTCTACCACCCAAAGTCTCCCCTCTTCATCAAAGGTAATGGCCACGGGATCTTGTACCAAGGGTTCGGCCGCTACCAATTCAATTTTTAAATCATCTTCGGCGAGTACAAAAGACGCTAGTGCTTCAGATGGCGATAATGGAGGAGATGGTTGCTGCTCGCAACCGAGCAAAACCAAAATAATTCCAAGCAATGCGATTCTTGGAATTTGGCCAATGGATATGATTTTTGTTTTTCGGTGCATTGCTCAATGAAAGTGACTATAGGATAAATGTAGCTAGAAACACAAGGAAAGCTGCAAAAACACCTACTACAAATGTGCCTAACGTATATACACGGTACCCAGTCTTTACATCGATGCCCGAAAATTGGGTCAGTATCCAAAACCCACTGTCGTTCGCATGGGAGACCACCATGGCACCCGCACCAATGGCGGAGACGACCAATGCTTTATCGATTTCAGAGGTAAAGCCCAAAGAGATCAATAATGGTGCTATTATGGAGGCGGTGGTTATTAGTGCCACCGTTGAGGAACCTTGGGCCGTTTTGATTGCGGCACACAAGAAAAAAGGAAGCCAAATACCAAGATTCGCCCCAGAAAGTGAATCGGCCAAGGTGTCGGCAATACCACTATTTTGTAGTATAGTTCCGAAAATACCACCAGCTCCAGTGATAAGGATTATGTTCGATGCATCTGACAGGGCCTTGCCAACCCATCCTGTAGTCGATAGCATTTCACTGTCGAACTTTTTGGGTAAAAGAAATGAAAACAACATACCAATGATTAGAGCGATAATTGGAGAACCAACAAATGAAATAAACTTTACCAGTCCCAAAGTCTCTTGCCCCTCCGAAAGATTAAACTCCATTATGGATTTCCCAACAATGAGCAGAATAGGAATCAAAATGGGCAAAAATGATTTGAATGCACTTGGTGCCTGCTTCATTCTTTCTTTGATCACTTCCTCGGTGATATCCGGATTAGGATCAATATAGGTCTTGGACCCCATATATTTACAATAAAAAATGGCCACTATCAAAGAAAACATCCCAATAACCAAGCCTACTAACATGACCAACCCTACATCGGCACCGATAATACCCGCCGCTGCAATAGGCCCTGGTGTTGGCGGGACCAGTACGTGTGTAATCATAAGACCTAAAATCAATGCGGTAGCAGTACCCACAATCGAGAGTCCTGCCTTCTTGGTCAAACTTTTGTTCAATGGATTTAGGATGATGAATCCACTATCGGCGAATACGGGAATCGATACTATAAACCCAACAATTCCCATGGCACTATGCACCCGTTTTTTGCCAATAATCCGTAGTACAACTTCCGCTAATTTGTACGCACCTCCTGAATGTTCCAAGAATGCCCCGATAATGACCCCTAGGACTATGACAATTCCAATTTTTCCGAGGGTGATTCCAAAGCCTTCATTTACAAATTTTACAATGTTTTCAAGGCTCATGCCTGAAAAGAGCGCAAAAAATAAGGCGGCACCCAATAGCGCCAAAAACGGATGTACTTTCCATTTTACGGTAAGTAGAATAATAAAAATAACACTTAATACAAGTAAAAGAATGGCTATCATAGATTGGTTTTTAGTGAGCGTCCCTAGTTACCTTGTCTCCGGATTTTCCTACTAGAAAATCAAGATCGGCTCCAAGATGGGCTTGTTGGACGGTTTTGGTATATAGGCTATTGTATCCACGATCCATATGTGGTTTTGAAGGCTTCCAAGCGGCTTTCCTTTTTTGAATTTCAGCATCGTCGACCTCAAGATGTAGTTTTCTATTGGGAACGTCCAGGATAATGTCATCCCCCGACTGTACTAGACCCAAAAGACCACCAATGGATGATTCTGGGGATATATGTAGCACAACTGTTCCATATGCTGTTCCACTCATTCGTCCATCGGATATTCGAACCATATCCTTTATTCCTTTTTTGAGTAGTTTTTCCGGTATTTCCATATTGCCGACTTCCGCCATTCCCGGATATCCTACGGGTCCAACCCCTTTCAATACCATGACACTGTTCTCATCTATTTCCAAATCAGGATTGTCAACGGTTTCGAGGAATTCTTCAATAGTCTCAAAGACTACGGCTTTCCCTCTATGTGACATGAGCTCAGGAGTCGCTGCCGACGGTTTTATGACTGCACCATTTTCGCAAAGGTTTCCGTATAAGACCGCGATACCCGCCTCTTCAATAAAAGGTTTGTCTATGGATGCGATTACCTCATAATTGTAGCATTCGGCCTTTTTGTTGTTCTCGCCAATTGGTTTGCCATTGGCCGTGATGGCCTCATTATGGAGGTGTTCTTTCATTTCATTGATGACTACAGGCAACCCTCCCGCATCAAAAAAGTCTTCCATCAAAAATTTCCCAGATGGCATAAGGTTTACTAAAAGCGGGATTTTACTGCCGAGGGTGTCAAAATCCTTTAGGTTAAGGTCCACGCCAATCCTGCCGGCTATGGCCTGCAAATGAATAACAAAGTTGGTTGATCCGCCTACAGCAGCATTGAGTTTTATAGCATTCTCAAAAGCTTCGCGTGTAAGTATCTTTGATAATTTAAGATCTTCCTTGACCATCTCCACGATACGTCTACCGGATAATTGGGCCAGTACCTTTTTCCTTGAATCGACTGCAGGTATTGCAGCAGCCCCAGGTAAGGTTAGCCCTAGGGATTCTACCATACATGCCATAGTAGACGCTGTACCCATTGTCATACAATGACCAGCACTTCGTGCTGAACATATTTCGGCCTCAATCTGGTCTTCATGGGTAAATCCTTCATTTTTGATTTTATCCTTGAGCTGCCAAACAAAAGTCCCTGAGCCGATACGTTCTCCTTTATATTTACCATTGAGCATAGGCCCCCCTGGCACAACTATAGTGGGTAAATCAACACTACAGGCACCCATGACGGTCGCCGGTGTTGTTTTGTCGCATCCTGTTAAGAGAACTACACCATCCAAAGGATTGGCCCGAATACATTCCTCGGTATCCATACTGGCCAAATTCCTAAAGAGCATCGCGGTAGGCCGCATTAGAATTTCTCCCATACTTGTCACTGGGAATTCGAAAGGAACCCCACCTGCCTCCAAAACACCTTTTTTAACAAATTCGGCAAAATCTCTTAGGTGCGCATTACAAGGCGTTAGTTCTGACCATGTATTACATATGCCTATGACAGGACGTCCTTCGAAATAGTCATTCGGTGTACCTTGATTGCGAAGCCAAGAACGATGAATAAAAGCAGATTTTTCATCTTTAGGATCAAACCAGTCCTGACTTCTTAGTTTTTTTTTATGCTCTTCTCCCATTATTTAAAAAGGTTTATTGGATATTTAGTAAAAGTTTTTGCTTGACTTTGGAAATTAGTAAATCAAGGTATCATCTTTAAGGCAGTTAACAAAATAGAATTGTTATTTATTTCTCACATACACATGCATTAATGTGATTCATATATAATTATGATTATCTTTTGTCACTTTTAGATAAGGAGAGACAAACAATATAAAGTTATATTGCTGGAATGAACGTACAATGGAAAAATAAAACGGCTGTAATTACAGGTGCAGCCAGTGGACTAGGTTTTACCTTATCACATCATTTATTGGATGCTGGTGTTAAAGTTGCCTTGTTTGATCAGGATTTAGAAGAATTGGAGAAAAAATTCTCAAAGTATGAAAATGCCTTTCCCTATGGCTTGGACATTGTTGCATCTTTAGAAGTGAAAAATGCGGTGAACGATTTTTACACCAAAGTTTCCGGAATTGATATTCTGGTGAATTGTGCCGGAATCGTAGGTAAGACTGGAATTAAGAGTCATGAGGTCGATTTTGATGACTTTAACCAGGTTATGAAGGTCAATGTTTTGGGCTCCTTCAACACATTCAAAGCTGTATTGCCCCATATGTTGAAAAAAAACTATGGTCGAGTCTTACATGTGGCCTCTATATCGGGTAAGGATGGCAACGCAGGCATGCTGGCCTATTCCACCTCGAAGGCCGCGGTTATTGGAATGACCAAGGTCCAAGGCAAGGAGTATGCAGAATCAGGAGTGTTGATCAACGCAATTGCTCCGGCCGTCATCAGAACCCAAATGGTCGAGGATCTGCCAGAAGAACAGGTAAAATATATGACCGATAAAATTCCAATGAAGCGATGTGGAACAATGGATGAATTTGTTGAAATGGCCTGTTTTATAATTTCGGATGCAAATAGTTTTACTACTGGGTTCACCTATGATTTGAGTGGCGGTAGAGCGCTGTACTAAAATACTATTGTATTTTCCAAACAGTTTGTTTTTTCAGTTATAAAAACGCTAAATTTAGGATGCCCTCAGGATTAATGGATAGAGACATCGATTATGAAACGTAGAAAATTTGTTACAACCTCATCAGCTGGTGCTTTGGCTATGTCACTTCCCGTGCTTCCAACATTCTCATCCGTTATGGCGGAAAACCGTTTCGGTGTGGCTGAGGCCTCTTATGTGATGCGCTGGTATCGAAAAATGGCCAGTGAAAAATATCCCCCATTTCTTAATGTGATGGAAATGGTTGAACATTGTAGTTCTCTGGGTTTTGGAGGGGTTCAAGTAGGAATCCGTAAATGGGACGCTGATTTTTGTAAAAAACTTAGAAAACGTGCAGCAGCTTTGGACATGTTCATTGAAGGACAAATAAGGTTGCCCAAAACCAATGATGATTTAGATCGCTTTAATAACGATATAAAAGCCGCCAAGAAAGTTGGTATAGACGTGATACGAACGGCCTGTTTGTCTGGTAGACGTTATGAGAATTTTGATACAATGGAGGATTTCCTTTCTTTTAGGTCCGCGTCTATACAATGGCTACAGCGGGCAGAACCCACTTTATCAAAACACAGGATAAAACTAGCGGTAGAAAACCATAAGGACTGGAGGGTATCGGAATTTCTTGAAATCCTAAAGATCTTAGACAGTGAATGGATTGGGGTAACCCTTGATACCGGTAACAATATATCATTGTTAGAGGATCCCATGAAGGTGGTTGAGACCCTGGCCCCATATGCTTTTAGCGTACACCTAAAAGACATGGGGGTTGCCGAATACGAAGATGGGTTCTTAATGTCCGAAGTGAATTTGGGAGAGGGTTTCTTGGACATTGATGGTATGGTCAGCGTTATTAAAAAACACAACCCGGATATACGATTTAATTTGGAAATGATTACAAGAGATCCTTTGAAAATCCCCTGTCTCACAGAGAGGTATTGGGCTACCTTAGATCAGATTTCGGCAGTTGATTTGGCAAAGTATTTACATAAGATCAGAAATGTCAAATCCAATGTGACCCTCCCCATAGTATCCGACAAATCCAATGATGAACAGCTAGAGCTTGAGGTAGAGAACAATAGAACTTCAATGCTGTTTGCCAAAAAAAATCTAGGTTTCAAATAATTAAAAATAAGGTTTAAATGACAGAAGATACTTTACCAGGAATAAAACTATTTGATTTATCAGGCAAGAATGCCATTATTACCGGAGGTTCCAAAGGCCTAGGATTTGCCATGGCCGCAGGACTGGCTTCGGCCGGGGCCAATGTGGCATTGGTAAATAGGAACTTGGAAGAAGGCAAGGAAGCTGCAAAGAAATTGAATGAAGATTTTGGTATAAAGGCCAATGCATATACTGCAAATGTCACTGATCTGGCACAGATGGAAGATGTCGCAAAAGAAGTGTTTGAGGATTTAGGGCAAATTGATATTCTTATCAATAGTGCGGGGATAAATATCCGGGGAGCGATCGATACATTGACCAAAGAGGATTTTCGCAAGGTAATGGATGTCAATGTAGATGGCACTTGGAATGCCTCAAGGGCCGTTACGCCCTATATGAAGAAACAAGGTTCGGGTCGTATTATTAACATGGCAAGTACATTGGGTCTAGTAGGTATGGCAAATCGCACACCATATGCCACAAGTAAAGGTGCTGTGGTACAAATGACCAGGGCATTAGGATTAGAACTGGCTCCTTTCAATATCAATGTAAACGCCATTTGTCCAGGTCCTTTTTTAACGGAAATGAACATACCTATAGCACATACTGAAGAAGCCAAAAACTTTGTGGTTGGTGCGACCGCCTTGGCACGTTGGGGCGAATTACGGGAAATTCAGGGGGCTGCTATTTTTCTAGCCAGTGATGCCGGTAGTTATATGGTAGGCTCCATGTTGACCGTTGATGGAGGTTGGACAGCCAAATAAAACAAATAAAAAGTACCATTATAAGAGCATTATTCTTCATTAGCATCAAAAATTACAAAAACGTTTTTTTAAGAGACTAGCCATAAGCAAATGGGAGCTAGATAAGTACATGACCGTACTTAATAAAATACTGGGGTGTTTAGCAATTGATGGCCAAAATTTATTGTCGATAGTTTTTAATAAGTATAGAGAGAATAAATGATAAAAAGCGGTAGATTTGCCCCTGAATTTTTTAAGAAATAGTCGTGCTTAAAAAGTGCATGTGTTGGTAATTCAAACAAACAGTAAAAAATGGATAAGGAAATTAATCTACAATCAGCTGACAATATTAGGGCTTTGGCAGTTGCAATGGTTGAAAAGGCAAAATCTGGTCATCCCGGTGGGCCAATGGGTGGGGCTGATTTTATGCACATTCTATATACTGAGTTTTTCAATTATGATCCTACAGATATGCAATGGCCTTTTAGAGATCGCTTTTTTATGGATGCCGGTCACTTATCTACGCTGATGTATGCGCAGTACTATTTGTTGGGTAATTACGAAAAAGAAGACGTTGCTAATTTCAGGCAGTGGGGTTCGAATACACCAGGCCATCCCGAAGTGAATGTTGCCAGAGGGATAGAAAACACCTCTGGACCATTAGGGCAGGGCCATACCATGGGAATAGGAGCAGCTGTGGCGGCAAAATTCTTGCAGGCTCGTTTTGGCGATTGGATGAATCATAAGATTTATGGGTTTATTTCAGATGGAGGGGTTCAAGAAGAGATTTCACAGGGAGCAGGTCGAATAGCCGGTCATTTGGGATTGAACAATTTTATCATGTTCTATGATTCCAACGATGTACAGCTTTCTACAATGACCGATGAGGTGACTACTGAAGATACTGCCTTAAAATATAAAGCTTGGGGTTGGAATGTAATTACCATAGATGGTCATGACCATGATGAAATTAGAAAGGCTTTGACCGCTGCCAACAATGAGACTGAAAGACCTACGTTGATAATCGGTAGGACCATAATGGGCAAGGGTTGTGTTGCAGCCGATGGCAGTATGTTCGAAGGATATTGCGAGCTTCATGGGCAACCTATCGGGAATACGGGAGCGGATTATGAAAAAACGCTTATTAATTTAGGGGCGGATTCCAAAGAGCCATTCGAGATTTATCCCGAAGTAAGGGAATTTTATCAAGGTGTTTTGGCACAAAAGCAAGTCAATGCTTCGGCTAAAAAAGCCGAAATCGATACATGGAAAAAGGCCAACGAAGCACTCTCAAATAAGTTGGATAAGTTTCTTTCAGGCAAATTGCCGGAACTGGATTTCGAATCCATTAACCATAAAGAAGGATTGGCCTCAAGGGTGGCATCATCAAATGTTTTGGCGTATTTGGCCGAAAATGTTGAAAATATGATCGTTTCCTCTGCGGACTTATCCAATAGCGACAAAACCGATGGTTTCTTAAAGAAATCCAAGGCATTGAAAAAAGATGATTTTTCAGGAGGATTTTTGCAGGCTGGTGTTGCTGAATTGACCATGGCCTCCATGGCAAACGGTATTGCCTTACATGGTGGGGTTATTCCTGTTGTGGCTACATTCTTTGTGTTTTCGGATTATATGAAGCCGGCCATTCGATTAAGTTGTATTCAAGAGCTGCCCGTTAAGTTCGTTTGGACCCATGACGCCTTTAGAGTTGGAGAAGATGGCCCAACCCACCAACCGGTCGAACAAGAAGCACAAATTCGTCTTTTGGAGAAATTGAAAAATCATAGTGGTGACCAAAGTTTTGTGGCCTTGCGTCCTGCTGATTCAGCAGAGACAAGTGTTGCATGGAAAATGGCAATGGAAAACACCAAAACACCAACAGGATTGATTCTTTCACGACAAGGTATAAAAGACCTCCCTGCTGAATCAGGCTCAAGGTTTTCAGAGGCCTTGCAAGCAAAGAAGGGAGGGTATCTGGTGAAAGAAGTCAGCAATCCCGATATTGTATTGGTAGCTAATGGTTCAGAGGTCTCTACCCTATTGGATGCCGCAATCTTATTGGAACAAGAAAAGAATCTGAAAATCAATATAGCTTCCATCCCTTCTGAAGGAGTTTTCAGGCAGCAACCTATTAGCTACCAGACAAGCATTATTCCAACTGATAAACCTGTATTTGGCCTTACAGCTGGTTTACCCGTAAATCTTGAATCCTTAGTTGGTCCAAATGGTAAAGTATTTGGCCTAAACCACTTTGGGTACTCAGCTCCGGCAAAGGTACTTGATGATAAATTCGGGTTTACAGGAGAGAAGGTGTATAGCGAGGTGTTGGCGTTTTTGAAAGGCGAGTAAGCAAGCGATTACATAAATATTCAAAACCATTTGTTGTATTTTCAATGGATGGTTTTTTATTTGTGATAGTCTGTTAAAATACATGGAAACATGTCTGAAATTCGCCATTTTATGATTAAATTCACGGACGTCTAAAATTATTTCCTAGCGTTTAAAAAACAATCGTATGAAAAGTGCAAGTAAAGGCAAGAACAAGATTCTTGCAAATGAGAATTCAAGAAGAACTTTTGTCAAAAACACAGCATTACTTTCTGGGGCCATGGTATTGCCAAGCTTTCAAATGGATGCAATGGTGAATGTCTTTAATGACAAGAAACTGAAAATAGCCCTAGTGGGTTGCGGAGGTCGTGGTACCGGTGCGGCAGTGCAGGCGTTGAGAGCTGATGATAATGTTGAATTGGTGGCAATGGCCGATGCTTTTGAGGATAGGTTGAAGGGAAGTCTTATGAACATTTCCAAGGAAATGGGAGAGACAAAGAAAGTAAATGTAAAAGAAAAAAATCAATTCGTAGGTTTTGATGCTGCGCAAAAAGCCATTGATTTGGCGGATGTTGTTATTTTGGCAACTCCTCCAGGATTTAGACCCCAGCATTTTGAATATGCAGTAAACAATGGCAAGCATGTTTTTATGGAAAAACCGGTCGCTACAGATATGCCTGGAGTTCGCAAGGTTTTGGCGGCAGCGAAGAAGGCCAAAGAAAATAAACTTAATGTTGTTGTAGGTCTTCAAAGGCATTACCAAACCAGTTATTTGGCGGCTTTGGATCAGCTAAAACAGGATAAGATTGGTAAAATTGTTTCCGGACAGGTATATTGGAATAGTTCAGGAGTTTGGGTTCGTGAAAGAAAACCGGGACAAACTGAATTGGAATACCAAATGCGAAACTGGTATTACTTTAATTGGCTATGTGGTGATCATATTTTGGAACAGCATATTCATAATATAGATGTAGCCAACTGGTTTGTAGGAGAATATCCCATATCAGCTCAAGGAATGGGAGGCAGACAAGTTAGAAAAGGTAAAGACCATGGCGAAATATTTGATCACCATTTTGTGGAATATACCTATCCTAGTGGAGCGGTAATTGCTAGTCAGTGTAGACATCAGCCAGATACCATGAGAAGGGTTTCTGAATTCTTCCAAGGAACAAAAGGTACGGTTTCAACAGCTGGAGATAAGGTAGAAATGAAAGATTGGCAAGGCAATTCAATTTTTGACCATAGAGGTAAAGATGACCCAAATCCATATCAAGTGGAGCATGATCGCCTATTTGCTTCTATTCGAAGTGGAGGGGTAATCAGCAATGGTGAAAATGGTGCTAAAAGCACAATGAGCGCTATTATCGGTAGAATGGCCACCTATTCAGGACAGATAATTACCTGGGATGATGCCATGAAATCTGATTTGAAATTAGTGCCAGACGGATTAACATGGGATTCACCAGCACCTGTACAGCCAAACGCTGATGGATGGTACAATATCCCTACGCCTGGAAAATCCAAAGTGATGTAATAAGCTCAAGAAAGCGTAGATTTATTTTGATAAATAATAACATGACTTTAATAAAGCAAGCTTGGTCCCTACTTTTAGTAGGGGCTTTTGTTTTTTCCTGCAAGGACAAAGCACCAGAAAAAACGCAAATAGCAAAATTGGCAAAGCCCAACATTATTTACATTTTGGCAGATGACTTAGGTTACGCCGAGGTTGGGGCGTACGGCCAAGAAAAAATAGAGACTCCGAATATCGATGCTTTGGCAGCAAACGGGATGTTGTTCACGCAACACTACTCAAGTGCTCCCGTATGTGCTCCGGCCCGTTATATGTTAATGACCGGAAAACATGCTGGTCATGCCTATATAAGAAGCAATTCTGAATGGAAGGAACGAGGAGATGTTTGGAATTATAAAGCTATGGCCAAAGATTCCACCTTGGAAGGTCAGGGACCTATGCCCGATGGTACGATTACGATGGCCAAAAGACTCCAAGATGTTGGTTATACTACCGGTATAGTGGGAAAATGGGGTCTAGGTGCGCCTCATACAAAATCAGTTCCCAATGACATGGGCTTTGATTTTTTCTTTGGGTATAATTGTCAGCGACAGGCCCACACCTATTATCCCTTATTTTTGTATAAAAACAGGAATAGAGTGCATTTGGCCAACGATACTGTGGCGCCGAATACAAAATTGCCTAAAGGGGCCGATCCTACAGATCCAAAAAGTTATGCCGCCTACACGCTCAAGGACTATTCTCCGGATTTAATGTTCAAGGAACTTACAGGTTTTGTAGATAATAACAAAGAGGCCCCCTTCTTTTTATATTGGGCAACCCCAATACCGCATGTGGCATTACAGGCACCAAACAAATGGTTGGATTATTATAAAAATAAATTTGGGGAAGAAGAACCATATTTAGGAAAAATGAGTTACTTCCCTCATCAAAACCCTAGGGCGGCATATGCGGCCATGGTTTCTTATCTGGATGAAAACATAGGTAAATTGGTCAAGCAACTCAAAGATGAGGGAATTTATGACAATACCTTACTTATTTTCACTTCCGACAATGGTCCATCTTATGCAGGTGGTGCGGATCCTGAGTTTTTTGAAAGTGCAAAACCCTTTGAAGGTGAATACGGTCGTGGCAAGGGTTATTTATATGAAGGTGGAATTCGTGTTCCAATGATTGCTTCCTGGCCTGGGAAGATAAAGCCAGGGAGTAAAAGCGACCATATTTCAGCACATTATGATATGCAGGCCACCTTGGCCGATATAGCGGGTTTTAAAGTACCTGGAAAATCAGATGGTATAAGTATGGTGCCAACGCTATTGTCCAACGAAGGCCAGGTAGAACATGAATTCATGTATTGGGAATTTCCCAGTTATGGAGGTCAGGTTGCTATGCGAATGGGGGATTGGAAGGTAGTTCGCCAAAACCTGAAGGACAAAAAAAAGGAGGCCACTCTTGAGCTGTACAATTTAAAGGAGGACCCAACTGAAACTACCAATGTAGCGGAAGGTCATCCAGAAATCCTGCAAAAGGCAGCCGAAATCTTTAGGAGGGAACGAATATCTCCAAAAATGGAAATATTCAAAATCCCGGCAATTTCCAATGGGTTGTTACCTGATTGATACTAAAATGGTGGTCAACTATTGCACCGAAAAGTTATAAATAGTTGTCGATTTATATTCTTGCCCTGGCTCCAATACAGTACTGGGAAAATTGTCCTTATTTGGTGAGTCGGGAAAATGTTGGGTTTCCAAACAAATGGATCCCCTATAAGCATATGTTTTATTGTTTTTTCCGATTAATTTTCCGTCAAAAAAGTTACCCCCGTAGATTTGCAATCCAGGTTCGCTAGTGAGAACTTCCAGTACCCTTCCGCTTTTTGGTTCAGTGACTTTGGCAGCAATTAAAAGGCCTTCTTCATTTTTTACATTTTGATCAAGCACGAAGTTGTGGTCAAATCCGTTGCCTAAAGTTAACTGCTCGTGTTCTCCATCTAAACCGGATTGAATGGTCTTTGCCGTATTAAAATCAAAAGGTGTGTTTAAAACAGGCATGAGTTCACCCGTAGGTATTAACCCTTTATCCACTGCGGTTATACTGGGTGCATTTATTTGCAGAATGTGATCATTTACATTCCCTTCACCCGCACCTTTCAAATTGAAATAGGAATGATTTGTCAGGTTAACATGGGTTTTTTTATCAGTAGTTGCAAAGTATTCAATCCTTAATTCATTTTCTTCGGTAAGAGTATAGGTTACAACGACATCTAAATTACCAGGATATCCCTCCTCCATATCAGGGGAAGTCCTTTTGAAACGTATGAAGTTTTGAGACACCGAATCTACTTCCCAGACTACGGATTCAAACCCTTTGATGCCACCGTGCAGATGATTACCGTTGTTATTTTTTGCCAAATTATAGGTCTTTCCATCTAAATCGAACGCCCCATTTGCAATTCTATTCCCATAGCGGCCTATTACAGATCCAAAATATCCCCCGTGGCCTACTTTATAACCTTCAAGCGTGGGATAGCCCAAAACAATATCTTCTGTCTTGCCATTTCTATCAGGAACCATAAGTGAAACTAGGCGTTGACCAAAATTTGTGAAAGCTGCTTCGATGCCATTTTTATTTTGCAGTACATATAATGCTACGGGTTGGCCATCAACAGAATCTTCAAAATCACTGTAAGTTATGCCAGATTGAAGAGTTTCTTTTTTCATTGTTGTTTCAGCTTTATCGTTTAGACTTGTTTTATTGGTTTCTTTACAGCTTGTCAAGACAACAAATAGAGAAAGAACTGCCGGAAAAACAAAATCTTGAATTTTCATATATTTTTTGTTGAGTGTATCAAGATATAAATATCTTTACAAACTTGGTCAAATAATAATGAAATCAACAGCTCGATTATCTATTTTCTTCCTTTGTCTTTCCCCCTCAATGACCACCTTTGTCAGTTGTGGTGAAAAGAAAAGCACAAAACATGAATCCCGACAAACTACTGAGATAATTAAAATCGAAGAGGAAATTAAGATTCCCGAACTGATTTTAGATATGCCGAATGATGTGGCCGTTCCCTCAGGTATGGTTTGGATCCCAGGTGGGGAATTTTCCCAAGGTGCCGTCCCTCAAGATGAAATGGCCATGGCCCATGAGAAACCTGCCCATAGGGTTGCGGTTAATGGGTTTTTTATGGATATAACCGAAGTAACCAACGCAGAGTTTGAAAAATTCGTTAAGGAAACCGGATATATGACGATCGCCGAGCGAAAAATTGATTGGGAGGAAATGAAAAAGCAACTCCCGGAAGGTACTCCCAAACCACACGACTCAATTATGCAACCAGGTTCCCTGACTTTCAAGAAGACAAAAAGTCCAGTACCTAATCTCTATGATTTTTCCCAATGGTGGAGGTGGACGATAGGGGCCAATTGGAAGCAGCCCAACGGTCCGGGGAGCACTGTTAAAGGTAAAGGCGATTATCCCGTAGTGCATATCGCCTATGACGATGCCTTGGCGTATTGTGAATGGGCTGGTAGACGGTTACCGACCGAATCGGAATGGGAAAGGGCCGCTCGGGGTACCAAAGAGAGTACAATATATTTTTGGGGGGATGACATAACTTCTTTATCCCAAATGGCTAATACTTGGGAAGGAGAGTTTCCCGTGAGTAATACGCAAGTAGATGGTAACGAGCGCCGTGCGCCAGTAAAATCATATACGCCCAATGACTTTGGACTATATGATATTTCTGGCAATGTCTGGGAATGGACAAGTGATTGGTACAGTACAAATTATTACAAGGAAGTTTCTTCTGACAATGAGATTCTTTACAACCCTTCTGGTGCGGAAAGGCCTTATAACCAAAGAGACCCCTATGCTAGGGAAAAGATAATGAAAGGGGGCTCATTTTTGTGCAACGCGTCTTATTGTGCAAGTTATCGTGTTTCGTCAAGAATGGCTTCCAGTTTGGATTCTTCCCACGAGCATTTAGGCCTGAGAACAATCGCTACTGTAGACATGGTGAGAAATACAAACAAAAAAACAGATTGATTAAATGCGTTTTCTAGAAGATTTCAAATCAGAACTTACCATAGAATCGCCTGGAAGAATCAATCTTATTGGGGAACATATCGATTACAATATGGGGTTCGTGCTTCCGACCGCTATTGAAAAGAAAATCATTTTTAAGTTTCAAAAAAATGACTCAAACGGTTTATGTCATGTGTATAGCATGGGGTACAATGTTGGTTTTGAAATTGATTTGGACAATTTGGAACGAAGCGAAAGGGAATGGGAAAATTACATTTTGGGGGTGCTGAACGAAATTTCCAAAAGAACGGATAAACTTCGAGGATTTGATTGTACCATTGAAAGTCATGTACCTATTGGTTCCGGAGTCAGTTCTTCTGCTGCCTTGGAATGTGGACTTGCATACGGTCTAAATGAACTCTTTGATTTGGGATTGACCAAAAGGGATATTGTTGACCTGGCCCAGATGGCCGAACATACCTATGCGGGTACCAAATGTGGTATTATGGATCAATTCTCATCTGTAATGAGCAAGGAAGGACATGTTATCCTTTTGGATTGCCAGACCGTGGAACATTCCTATATTCCTATACAAATACAACCTTATAAGATTGTATTGCTCAATACTAATGTTTCCCATAATTTGGCATCTGGTGAGTACAATGTACGACGGGCACAATGTGAAGAAGGGGTATCTATACTACAAAAAGAGTTTCCTGAAGTGCAATCCCTACGGCAGGCTACTTTGGCCATGTTGGAGCATTGCAAGGACCGCATGGACCCAAAAGTTTTTGACAGGTGTATCTATGTCGTCCAAGAGAATGAGAGGGTAAAAGATGCTGTAGAAGCTTTAAGACAAAACGATTTAAAGCGTTTGGGAGCACTGTTGTACGAAACGCATGATGGTTTGAGTACATTGTACGAAGTGAGTTGTGCCGAGCTCGATTTTCTGGTCGAATTCTCCAAATCAAACCCTCAAGTACTGGGTGCCCGAATGATGGGAGGTGGTTTTGGCGGTTGCACTATTAATATCGTCCATGAAGATGCCATCACTGGTTATATTGAAAAAGCCACAACAGCTTATAAAGCACAATTTGATATCGAATTAACGGCTTTTGAAGCAAGTCCAAGTGAAGGGACTTCTATAAAATTCAAGAAATGAACCAGACCGAATTTAACGACAATCCCCATAGAAGATACAATATCTTAACAGGAGAATGGGTGTTGGTATCTCCACATCGGACCAAACGACCTTGGCAGGGCAAGGTAGAGAAATTGGCCGAATCCAAACGGCCCAAGTACGACCCTTCCTGTTATTTGTGCGCTACCAATGGACGTATGGGGGGTGCGGTAAATCCAGACTACAAAAAACCGTTTTCCTTTGTAAACGATTTTTCGGCCTTGTTGAAAGATGTCAAAGCCGACATTTTCTCGAATGGCCTATTAAAGGCCGAATCCGAATCGGGCCTATGCAAGGTCATCTGCTTTTCACCCAACCATTCCCTTACTTTGCCATTAATGTCTGAAGCTGAAATAGAGGACGTAATTTCTCTTTGGCAAAAGGAATACCTTGAGTTAGGAGCCATGGAAGGAATCACCCACGTGCAGATATTTGAGAACAAGGGAGATATCATGGGGTGCAGTAATCCACATCCCCACGGGCAAATTTGGGCCCAACGTAATGTGCCCCAGGAGGTTCAAAAAAAGTGTGACCTACAATCATCCCATTGGGAAATTAAGGGTAGTAGTTTGCTGGGGGATTATTTGGCTCAGGAACTCAAATTGAATGAGCGTATTGTGTTGGAAAATGAACATTTTGTAATGTTGGTACCCTATTGGGCGGTCTGGCCTTATGAGGTGATGATTTTGCCAAAGCGAAAAATTGCCCATATAGCAGATGTTTCCGAAGCAGAAAGAAGCTCATTTGCTGAAATATTAAAAAAAACAACGGCTAGGTTGGATAATATTTTTGAGACTTCTTTTCCGTATTCAGCAGGTATACATCAAGCTCCTACAGATGGAAAGGAACATCCCGAATGGCATTTTCATATGTCATTTTATCCACCCTTATTGCGATCTGCTACCGTTAAGAAATTTATGGTCGGCTATGAAATGTTTGCAAACCCGCAGCGGGATATTACAGCAGAGCAGGCGGCCAACACCTTAAAGGAACTTTCTGATCAACACTATAGCAAAATATAGTTTTTCCTATCATTGTAATGCCTTGAGCCTTGTGGTTGTAGCGCAAAAATGCATTCACTTGAGTAAATTTCAAATAGCTAATTGCTTTTTGCAAAATTGTTGTCACTAATGCTTTTTTAACTTGTGTAATCTACCCAAACCAAATTGGTCTCCGGCTTTGTAGGTTTTACCATCTTTCATATATATTTCGATCATCTTTTCGCTAGAAACGGTATTGTAATTTTCATCTTGTAAAAGGTATAAGGTCTTTCGTGTCTTGGTATGGATTACCTCTCCACTTGATGGATAGGCATATTGACCATCCATGCTAAAAGTGACCCAGCCGGGCATATCGCTTAACGGGATGGTGGTAAGTTGTTGGTATGGTGCCTTTGCGTCAAAAATATGCATTCGCATGTTATGACCATCGCTTATCCATATTTCTTTTTCATCCGGAGTTAGACCTATACCATGACTTGGGTTGCCATGTCTGCGAACGGGCCCCTTATCCCAACCCTTAACCTCAACACTGGCTATTTTTTTTCCAGTTTGTAAATCTCCTACCTCAAACCCTAAGAGTTCGTTGACATTCACATAAACAAGAGACTCATCGCTATTGATGGTAAAAGGTCGAATACCTGCACTGAAAGGGCCTATTTTTTTTACAACTTTATGTGTTTCGGTATCTGCCACATGCAATAACGGAGACGCAATGTCTGCCATGTATGCCTGTTTCCCTGAAGGACCATAAATTGTATTATGCGCTCTGGAATGTATTTTTATTTTGGTAATAATTGCTCCTGTCTTACAATTGACTACATTCCAAAAATCTTTTTCCAAGGACGGCAAATACATGGTCATCCCATCTGGAGAGATTGACATGCGATCACAACCACCCTCATAAGGGATTTCCCAAAGCACTTTTTCGGTATTCAAATCAATACGTTGTAGGGATTGTAATGTAGAGATATATACACTATTTAGAGGTACACTTACTGCAATACCCTTAACGTTTGATGGTTTGCCATTTTCGTGAAAACCCTGGGTACGTATTCGTTTTACGAATTTGTGATTGTTGTCTATATCAAAAACGAGTAATCCATGGCCGCCATAACCCAAATAATCACGAATACCGGGTGTTGCGACATAAAGATAATGACCAGAGTCAATAGTATTTGTCAATGAAACTTCATTTTTCGAGGTTTTCATCGGTGTAATCCAAGCAGTGCTAACTCCAAACAGCATTGCACCTAGCAATACAACGAGTGTAAGATATTTTTTCTTTTCATTTTTCATTTTTAAAGTTGGTTTAGGGATGGAATAGGTAGAAAGGTACTTATTTTAGGGTAAAGTGGATAATTTTCCGCTGTCAAAAAAGTAAATCGATTAAGGAGTGGTTCAATGTAAACAAAATGTAAAAGGCACGACATTTATTACATAGAAATGTTAAGATAAAATTGCTTTGTGATTATCTACTGAATCATATTTTTTTTGGTATAAAAGACGTATTTTAAAGGACCAAAAACCAACCCTATGAGTGATAGACGAAAATTCATTAAAAATTTAGGAGCTGCCTCAATATTTACAACCGTTCCGTTAAGTCAAGTTTCAGCCAAGAAACCAAGTAAGACCAAAGAAAAGAATGTGATAGGCGCAGGGCTAATTGGTGTTCGTAATATGGGTTGGGGTGATTTAAATTCTTTTTTAAAAAATGAGGGTACACAATGTATCGCTCTTTGTGATGTTGATAGTGTTTTGCTTGAAAAACGGGCAAATGAGATTGAAGATCGAACAGGTAAACGGCCTAAAACCTTCAATGACCATCGTAAGTTTTTAGCTGTAAAGGGACTCGATGCTGTTTTTATTGGAACACCAGACCATTGGCATTGTATTCAAATGACAGATGCTTGTGCTGCCGGTAAGGATGTTTATGTTGAGAAACCTGTAGCCAATAGTATTTTTGAAGCTGATTTGATGGTGAAAGCCGCACGCAAGTATGATAGGGTAGTACAAGTGGGGCAATGGCAAAGAAGTGACCCACATTGGAATTCTGCTTTTGAGTATCTCAATACGGGAGCCTTGGGGAAAATACGGCAGGTAAAAGCCTGGGCTAATGTAAATTATGGTCGCGAATTTGAAGTGGCCCCAGATACAGATCCCCCAATGGGAGTTGACTATGACAGGTGGTTGGGACCTGCTACCAAAAGACCTTTTAATAAAAATAGGTTTCATGGTTCTTTTCGCTATTTCTGGGACTATGCCGGAGGCCTTATGACCGACTGGGGCGTGCATATGCTGGATATGGTCTTAAAGGGCATGAATGCCACTGCTCCCAAATCTGTTGCCGCCATTGGTGGAAAAATGGCCTTTCCCAATAATGCTGCGGAAACTCCAGATACGCTGACTACAATTTATGACTTTGGGGATTTCAGTTTTGTGTGGGAGCAATTTATGGGTATGGGAACTTCCCCCTATCTAGAGGAATCTGGAGAACCAGGAGTTGCTTTCATAGGGGAAAATGGCATTTTAGCCATCAATAGGGCAAGTTGGGAAGTACTTCCGCTTGAATATAATGGCAAATACTTGACCGAAGTTTTGCCAAGGCGTAAGAGTAGATACAGCGGATTGGATGCGCATACCAAGAACTTCTTCGAATGCATTAAAAGCCGCAAGGACCCTAATTGTACCATTGAAATGGGTAGAAATGCCGCTTTGGTGGCCCATTTGGGAAATATCGCTTATCGGACAGGTAAAAAGTTGGAATGGAATGAAATAGAAGGACTTATTTCAAATACGACCGAAGCCAATGGTTATCTGATACCAGATTATCGCGCCCCCTGGAAATTATGGGAAGGTTAGGGATTTAGATAGGCTACCTTATCGAGCAAATTAGTTAACGATTATAAGTTTTGCATTGAAAGTTAAACACGCAGTTTGGGAAGCTCAGTGCACTCCAATTGTATTTTACAATCTTATTGCTATCTTCAACGGCCAATCGTCGAAATCCAAACGAGATATAATTTTGGAAGTCAGTATTGGTACGACTAATTCTTGTTGAATGAAAAGCTTGATTTCTACTTTGATTACCATTTTCTCAATTTGCATTTACGCATGTTCACAAGAAGATACTACCAGCTCTTCCGAAAAAGCATTGAATATTCAAATTGCCACTGCTGGGAATTCTTGGGTGATGGACAACAACAAGTATATTCCATCTACTATCATTGGGGATGAAGGCGTTAGTAATTGGACTAATAGTAAACATGTTATTCGAACATTTTTTTATGTGGGTAGGGCTGGGAAAATATCTTTGGGACTTAAGGCAAAGGTCGAATCTGGAACATCCAAAATTAAAGTCTTATTTGGAAATGAATCGAAGGAAATTGAACTGAAAGAATCACAATTTGATGACATTTATATAGACGGCTTTCAAATAGACCGTGTGGGATACCATTACGTCGATTTAGTGGGATTGGAGAAGAGTGGAACTGGTTATGCCAACGTAAGCCATATTTTATTAGGAAATATCAAAGATGATGAAGTAAAATTTATTAGAGATGAATATTATTGGGGACGAAGAGGCCCCTCGGTCCATTTAAATTATGAAATACCCGAAGAGGTAGGAGACATCGAATGGTTTTACAGTGAACTGTTGATACCCAAAGAGCAAGATGTAATAGGGTCTTATTTTATGGCCAACGGTTTTAACCATGGTTACTTTGGAATACAAGTGAATTCATCCACTGAAAGAAGGGTTCTTTTTTCAATTTGGAGTCCGTATCAAACGGATAATCCAGAGGACATACCTGAAGATTACAAAATTAAATTAATAAAAAAGGGCGATGGTGTTATCAGTGGTGAATTCGGTAATGAGGGTTCTGGTGGTCAAAGTTATAAGATATTCGATTGGAAAACAGAGGTAAATTATAGATTTCTTGTCGGGGCTAGTCCATCTGAAGATAATCATACTGATTATACCGCCTATTTTTATGATCCTGAAATGAACAATTGGAATTTAATTGCCCAATTCAGAAGGCCTAAAACCAATACCTATTTAAAGGGCTTGTATTCTTTTTTAGAAAATTTCATTCCAGACCAAGGTGTGTTCGATAGAAAAGGAATGTACAGTAACCAGTGGGTATATGACGCTTCGGGATGGCATGAAATGGATACGATTAAATTTACTGCAGATAATACGGGTAGAAAACAAAATAGATTGGATTATTCGGGAGGTGTTGACGCAAATGTTTTTTATTTAAGGCATTGCGGTTTTACCGATAACCAAACACCAGTCGATGCTGAATTTAAAAGAAACAAACTGGGGGTGGCACCCAACATTGATTTTGACTCATTAGAATAATATGTATTATAAATCCCTTTGCCTTGGTACAGGATAGTAGTTGAATTTGGGTCTTTCTTACCACAAAGATAATTGCGCTATGCTTCTTGAAGGTAATGGTAATGCCTTGGGCTAATAGCAAAAAGAAAGGCTAATATTGGATAAATAAAAAGCAGAGAAAAGGTCATTACATGAGTTAGAATAAATTATTTAATCGGAATTAATATTTTAGTATGAGAAAAGAATATTTGGCAAATGCCAACAGGTATGATACAATGAAATATAACCGCTGTGGAGACAGTGGATTATTATTGCCAATAATATCATTAGGGTTATGGCATAACTTTGGAGGTGTGGATGTGCACGAGAATAGCCGGGCAATGGTTCAAAGAGCGTTCGATTTGGGAATAACCCATTTTGATCTGGCGAATAATTATGGTCCACCATATGGGTCAGCGGAAGAAACCTTTGGAAAAATCCTAAAAGAAGATATGAAGTCCTATCGCGACGAAATGATCATTACTTCCAAGGCAGGGTATGATATGTGGCCTGGGCCTTATGGAGAATGGGGCTCTCGAAAATACCTGATTGCCAGTTGTGACCAAAGTCTAAAACGCATGGGGTTGGACTATGTTGACATTTTTTATAGCCATAGACCAGACCCAAATACCCCGTTGGAAGAGACCATGATGGCTTTGGATCAAATTGTTAGGTCAGGTAAGGCACTGTATGCGGGAATATCATCATATTCCCCAGAGCAATCCCTACAGGCATTAGATATCTTAAAGGGTTTAGGAACCCCCTGCTTGGTGCATCAACCTTCCTATAGTATGTTCAATAGATGGGTAGAAGATGGTCTTTTAGATGTTTTAAGAACAAATGGTGTGGGTTCAGTGGTCTTTAGTCCCTTGTTTCAAGGTCTTCTGACAGACAAATATCTGGATGGTATTCCCAAAGAATCCCGAGCGGCCAAATCACACGGTCATTTACAAATGGATCAAGTGACTACGGACAATGTCGAAAAAGTTAAAAAATTGAGCGAAATAGCAAAGGGCAGAGGCCAAAAAATGGCTCAAATGGCCCTTGCCTGGGTACTCAGGGATGAAGCGATTACCTCGGTGATTATTGGTGCAAGCAAAGTGTCCCAAATCGAGGATGCAGTCGCCATACAATCAAATCTCAAGTTTACATCTGATGAGTTGAATGCCATTGAAGACATATTAAAAAAATGAAAATACGGTTTGATTAGAAAAAGGAGCAGCAATAGCCTTTTTCAAAGCCTATCAAAGCTATAAATAGTAACAATTGACTATGCAATTTAAAAACAAAATAGCTCTTGTCACGGGAGGGGCCCGTGATATTGGCAGGGCCATAAGTTTAAAGTTGACTGAAGGTGGGGCCAAGGTGATTCTTCACTACTACCAATCAGATGAAGCAGCTCAAGAGACATTAGATTTAATTAAGGAAAAAGGAGGAGAGGCCTTTATTTTCAAAGCAGATTTAAGGAAGATAGAGGATGTACGGAAACTCAAGGAATTCAGTATTGAAAAATTTGGTGATTCTCTGAATATTCTTGTCAATAATTCGGGAGGGCTAATTGCTCGGAAGAGATTGGAAGAACAAGACGAGGCATTTTATAATGCTGTCATGGACTTAAATTTCAAATCCCTCTTTTTGGTTTCGAATGCTTTTGTAGGAATGATGTCTTCCGGCGGGGCCATTGTTAATCTTTCATCCTTGGCCGCACGAGACGGAGGAGGAAGAGGTTCCTCTCTCTATGCCGCATCCAAGGGAGCTATTACAACATATACGCGTTCATTGGCAAAAGAACTTGGCCCTGTAGGTATTAGGGTTAACTCGGTCTGTCCAGGTTTAATTGACACTACATTTCATGATATTTTCACTCCAGATGAGGTCCGTAAAAGAGTGGCTGACGCAACGCCATTACGAAGAGAAGGAACATCTGAGGATGTGGCTGACTTAGTTGCCTTTTTAGTATCTGACAAAGCCTCCTTTATTACTGGTGCCAATTATGATATCAACGGTGGACTAGGGTTTTCCTGACGAAAAAGTGTTAAAAAGGATATGAATCGCCTTGGTCCGTTTTCTTGCTATTATCGCCATACCCTGTCTTTTGATACGATGTGATCTTAACTAATTAATTCCATGTGAAATTATGATGATATATGTCATGGTATCATTTAGACAAAGGAATTAGCTTTATATTAATCTTAAACAATATACTATGACAATCGATATTCAATATGTTCAGATGGCTACCAGTGAAGCTATGGATTCACTTTTGACGACAAAATTAAATAAACTTGCCAAAAAATATGACTGGATAATAAGGGCTCGAGTTCACTTTAAACAAGAAAATGACCCAACGGGAAAGGGTAAGATCTGTGAAATGGAGCTCAGTGTGCCGGGACCACGAATATTCGCACAATCCAACGAAGACGATTTCGAGAAAGCAGCAGCTGAGACCATAAAGGATCTTGAAAAACAACTAAGTAAAAGAAAGGCAAGAATGAACAAGCATTGATTTACAGATATATTGTATGCAGTTAATTATACATCATGAAAGGAATACTCATACCTGTTGACTTTTCAGAGCACTCAGAATATGCGCTAGAAGTTGCAGCCCTTATGGCCAAAAAAATTGAAGCGGATTTGTTCATACTTCATATGCTGGGTCTTTCAGAAGCTATTTTCACTAAAAATGAATCACAGGAGTTCATGCAAGCCCAATACTATATGAAATTAGCAAAAAAGAGGTTCGATTCATTTTTGGATAAGCCCTATACAGGGGCTTAAAACTTTTCAAACGGTACAGAACTACAAAGACTTCTATGAAATCAATAATTTCGTTAAAGAAAAAGATATCGATTTGGTGGTCATGGGTTCCCATGGTACAAGTGGATTAAGCCGTTTATTTGTAGGCTCAAATACCCAAAAAGTCGTGAGGACCTGTAGTGTTCCTGTTTTGACTATAAAAAGAAGAAGACCAGATTTTTTGGAATGATTGGTGCAAGAGTCCATTTGGTCTATGTAAACCTACCAAATATTAACTTTAAAAGTACTGAAGAAATGAAGAAGCAGGTTGAGCTGTTCATGAGTGTTACCCATTATGGAAATACCATTAAAAATGAACAAGTGGTTTGTCTGAATGATTACAGTACTGAAGAAGGTATTTATAATTATGCAAAATCGATAGATGCTGATCTAATAGCTATACCAACCCATGGCAGACAAGGTTTGGCACATTTCTTTAAGGGTAGTATTGGCGAGGATATTGCAAACCATGCCAGTTTGCCCGTATTAACCTTTAGATTGTAGGTTTACTTTGGCAAAAGAAATCAAACTCGGCCAATAGTATCAATTCCGATTTATTTTCTTCCACAACTCGTATTCATTTTAATTTAGTAGCACGATTAAAGGGAAAGCTCGGTCTGCGGGTCGCATTTATGAACACGGTTTAGGGGGTAACCAATGCAACGGAGTTCTCGTTTCACTTTTTTAACAACTCCATTACTATCAAATACAAAGGAAAGTGTTTTGTTTTCCAGATCAATGTCCAATATCCTCATATCCAGAATTCGACTTAAGTTTCTAATAATAGTCAGCCTGCACTCATCGGATTTCAATTTATCTATTTGCCCAGTTACTTCCATAATAGTCTTGTTTTTTTGGAAATTTACAACGCATTATTTCTTTTTGAAATGATTTGGATCAGCTTATAAAAGCATTCTTTTTCATTCTTTTACAACTTAATCCCGACTAAAATGAATACTGTCCTCGCCATAGATATCGGTGGTACTTATACCAAAATAGGAATAGTTACGGAAGAAGGTGAAATATTGGTTTCCAAAGTTTTCAATACTCGATCAAAAGATTCTTTTGATTCGTTTTTTCAGGAATTGGTTACCGAGGTAAACCTGCTGACATCGAAACTAGACGAAGATTGCAAAATATTGGGAATTGGGGTAGGGGCTCCGAATGCCAATTCATATACAGGTAATGTTGAAAATCCACCCAACCTTAAATGGGGGAAACGCATTCCTTTGGCCAAATCGATAAAGGATTTTTTTGAATTGCCGGTCTTCATTGCAAATGATGCCAATGCAACGGCCTTGGGTGAATTGAAATTTGGAATGGCCCAGGGAATGCGGAATTTTGTGGTCTTGACCTTAGGTACCGGTTTAGGAAGCGGTATTATTGTTAATGGAGATCTTTTGTTAGGGGAACATGCCTTGGCGGCAGAAATAGGCCATGTAAATGTTGACCCAAACGGCAGACAATGTAATTGTGGGTTGCAGGGATGTTTGGAAGCCTATGCATCCGTAACAGGAATTAAACGAACTGTTTTTGGACTTATGGCAAAAATGAGGGTAGATTCTTCTTTACGAAGGGTGAGCTTTGATGACCTGACCGGGGAAACAATTGCAAATGCAGCCCTAAGAGGGGATGAACTGGCTCTGAAAGCATTTGACGTTACGGCTGCGATATTGGGCCGAAAAATGGCCGATACCGTTGCACACTTGGATCCAGAGGCATTTATTTTAGCAGGTGGTCTAAGCAAAGCTGGGGATATTCTTTTGAAACCTGTTGTTGCAAGTATGGAGAAAAAACTCTTTATCGCTTACAAGGAAAAAATCAAAGTTTTGATATCCGAAGCCCCAAGGGAAAGTGCGATACTGGGGCCAGCTGCCTTGGCATTCAAAAACCTAAAAACACTTGCAATCCAAACCTAATCTTGCAATAAGTACCCTAAACTTTCACTGTCCATGACATGTTCGGTGATAGAAAACACCTGTTTTCTATTTTTTCGTACTGTTTTATAGAATTTGGCAATGTCATCTTCGAGGTCTTGGTGTTCTTTTCTGAATACGCTTGAATCGTGCTTAAAAGCATCGTCTATGGTTTGTACGATGTGAGCCAGGTGTTGGTCAACTCTTTTTAGAAGCTTTTTGACAGTTCTCTTGTCCTTTAAAACATTTTGTCCTATAGTTTTTACAGCTTTAAGATTTTCTTTCTTGGTAATCCAAATAAAATATTTATTCAGTAATTTATTCAAGAATCGTAAATCCTGTTTGTAGAATAATAAATCTGATTTCCAATGCTTGGTCAAGATATATAATTCATCCCAATCAGTATCCTGTATATAATTTCCTTTGGGCCTACTTCTATAGTTTTCCATGTGAACCGTCTTTAAATTCAATACTTTTTGATATTGATTAAAGTTACCTAAATCCACATGGATTTCTTATGATTTTTATCATATGAAAGTCATTGAAAACGGATTATTGCCGTAAGATGGTACCATCGCCCGTCTCAATGATACAATCTGTATTTTCAACAAAATTATGGTTGTAGATAGCCATCAATAAGGAAAGCTCATAACTGGTTTTTTATTCCCAAAACCTTTCCTGTTACATTAAGGATGCGAAACTGCACGCGATTGTTGTGGCCAAATAAAATATATATTATACTTTTATATTTGATATTTTATAAGATATTTGTCATCTTTTTTATGTTTTAGTACATATAGATTAGCAAACGATATTGGGTAAATGAAAGAAATAATGGTGAGGCTTACAAATAGGGTGTCTATTAGCAGTATGCTTTCTGTCTGCATTGGGATAGTTTATGTATGGTTTGGTATGTTGAAGTTTTTCCCTGGCTTAAGTCCTGCAGAAACGATTGCCATGGATACGATCAGTGAGTTGACTCTTGGCTTTATTCCCCAAAAGGTATCACTCCTCATGCTGGCCGTTTGGGAAACGGTTTTAGGTGTGTTATTGATTGTGGGTTTCTTGAACCGGTTTGCCTTGAATCTTGCCATGGTGCATATGGTTCTTACTTTCACACCTTTTTTCTTTTTCCCAGACCTCACATTTACCAATGCCCCGCTTGGGTTGACACTATTGGGTCAATACATTATGAAAAATATAGTATTCCTGGCTCTTTTGGTATTTCTGTTGACCAAAGAAAGAACGAAATTGAAGGAACTTAACAAATAGAATAGTTAAGCTTTCTACTCCATATACTATTCGTATAGTCGTAATCTATTCTTGAGCGATATGATTTCTTTATGCATGCTTTCAATTCGGTGCAGCAGCTGATTAATGACCTCAATACCCTCTAAGTTTATATCAAGATCTCTGTAAAGACGGACTATTTTTTCAGCCTTTGGCAATTCTTCATAGGACAAATAATAGATTTTCTTTTTTTTAACAACATCTAGAAGTCCAAACTCATGGAGTTTGATGATAAATTGTGTAGTTATGCGATGGCTGCTGCAAAATTCAGTTATCGTTATGTAATTACCTTGTTTCATCATTTTTTTGAATGTATTGTGGCCAACTCCTTGAAAAGTTCTTTTTCCTTTTGGGAAAGATTGCTAGGGGTCTTTATTTGGTAGGTAATAAAAAGATCTCCGAATTCCCCATCTTTTTTGTACACGGGAAACCCTTTTGACTTAAGCCTGACCCTTGTTCCGCTTTCGGTTTCAGGTTTTATTTTAAGCTTGACCTTTCCGTCAAAAGTATCGACCATAATCTCTCCGCCCAAAACTGCTGTAAAAACATCCAGATTCTGGATTTTTAAAATGTTGTTACCATCTCTTTTGAAAAGGGTATCGTTTCCAATGGAGAATGTAATATAGAGATTACCTTTTGGACCACCATTTTGTCCTGGTCCGCCATGCCCTTTTATTTTAATGGTCTGTCCGTTTTCAATACCGGCTGGTATGGTTATTCGAATGTTCTTGCCATTAACGGTCAGGGTGCGTTTATGGGTAGTATAAACATCTCTTAGGCTAAGTGTTACCCTTGCATTAAAATCCTGCCCACGAAATTTAACCTTTCCCCTTCTGGCGAAGCCGCCAGATGCTCTCGAACCGAACATTGATTCAAAAAAATTAGAAAAGTCCTGTTCGCCAAATCCATCCGTATATTCGGAAGAATAACCGCTGTGTTGTCGTTGTGCTTTCTTCGCTTTTTCTATTTCATTGGCATGTTGCCAGTCTTTGCCATATGTATCATATTTTTTCCGGTTTTCGATATTTCCCAAAACCTCATTGGCCTCATTGATTTGCTTGAATTTACTCTCGGCCCTACCATCATTCGGGTTTACATCAGGATGATATTTTCTGGCCAATTTCCGATAGGCCTTTTTTATATCGTCTTGGGAAGCCTTTTTGGAGACACCTAAAATAGCATAGTAGTCAATGAACTCCATCTAATAATTATTTATAAAGTTTGTCAATTAAGGATAAAAAAAGCCCTGTATGCCTAAATGGGGTTATCCAAGGTTGGAATTTCATCCTTCTTTTTATGACCCAACAAATGGTCAGCAATACTTAATATTTCTTTTTCAACTAATTTAAAGTCCGTTGTTAATAGGGCCATTTTATTTTCTATCTCTGTTTGCTCATTGATTAGGATATCAGAATTTATTTTTAGAGAACCCTCTATTATGCTGATTAAATTTCCCTGTTGGTCTTTAACTCTTTTTTTTAAACGGCCATAATTATAACATAAATCCTGGAATCGTATTAAACTTTCCCTCATTTCGTCCAAGTTTCCATTTTTTACCATTTCTTCAAAATGTGTATCCAGAAGTTTTTGTAAAAATTGAAGGTCACCAGCATAGAACACCAAGTTGGATTTTGCATTTTCACATTTTAAATAGTAGGCTTTCCAATCAACTAACCTATCTGAATTTTCCGATGTATATGCAGTTTTTCTCATGGCGTAAGAATTTATTCTAAAAGTACATTCAACAAATAATTCAAAACATGACTAAAGTCATGATCCTTAAGTATTTATTGATTTAACTTACTTTAAGATTGAGATTTATAATACTTGTTAAGAAGAGATTGTATACATGAAAATATACTTTAGTGCATGGGTGGTTTCTTTGGAGTTTGATTCAATTTTTTGAAATCATGAGGGTATTCGCAAAAAATAATAATATTTTTAGAGTACTGTCTGAGGCCGTTTCAGAGGGTCTATTGGTAGTTAACAGTAATAGATTGATTGTTGCCACAAATAGAAAAGCAAATAGAATGTTTGGCTATCGCCGTGAAGAACTTATTGGCAAGTCATTGAACATTCTAATCCCTGATTCATACGCCAAGAAACATCACAAATATGTTAAAGATTATTTTGGCACCCACAACACACGAAAGATGGCCATGGGACGCTGCTTGTATGGAAAGCGAAAAAGCAAGGAAGAATTCCCGGCGGAAGTCGGCCTATATCCTTTTACAATTTATGATGCCACCTATGTTCTTGCCCTGATATTTGATAAAACAGAAATAAGGAAAAAGGATATTCAAATTAAGGAACTCAATGAGCATTTAGAGAAAAAGATAAAGCTACGTACTCTTGAATTAAGAGAAACTGTGGCCATGCTTAAAAAAGAGATAAAGAGAAGGGAAGTGGCAGAGAACAAAATCAAAAGCGCTTTACAAAAAGAGCGCGAGCTGAACGAATTGAAAACGAAATTTCTCTCCTTGGTATCCCATGAATTCAAAACCCCTTTAAGTGGCATTTTAACTTCTGCAACTTTGGTAAGTAAATACAAAGGTGCGGAACACCAAGAAAAAAGAGATAAACACCTAAAAACAATTATAGGCGTGGTCGGACACCTTAATGGGATTCTAACGGATTTCCTTTCTATTGAACGATTGGAAAAAGGAAAGGAAGTATATAAGTTCTCTGAGTTTTCATTAAGTAAAGTAGTCAATGAAGTGGTCTATAATATCAATATGTTGCTTAAAAGTGGCCAGCATATTAATTACCCTCAAAATATTGATGACTTAGTTATATATCAAGATGAAAAAATAGTCAGTTTGATTTTGACCAATCTGTTATTTAATTCTGTAAAATACTCTCCAGAGGATACAGAAATAGATATCCTCATAGATATTGAAACAAATAAAATGGTATTACATATAAAAGATCAAGGGATTGGAATTCCCAAAAGAGATCAGAAGCATATTTTTGAACGCTATTTTAGAGCAGAAAATGCCCTTTTAAGTCAGGGAACGGGCATTGGTTTGAACATAATAAAAGGGCATGTTGATAATCTGGGTGGTGAGGTCTACTTCAAAAGTAAGTTTAACAAAGGTAGCGCCTTTACTGTTGAGCTTCCGATTGGAAATGGTATTGACCTTAAAATTTTTGATATACGGGCTTAGGATGTTAAAAGAAAATTACAATGAGAAAAGTACTGTTGATCGAAGATGATTCCGTTCTTAGAGAAAATACCGCAGAGCTTCTTGAACTTTCAGACTATGAGGTGATTACAGCCTCTGATGGGAAGAAAGGGGTTAAGATGGCCAAGGAGTGTTTGCCCAACGTTATTGTATGTGATATTATGATGCCCGGGCTTGATGGCTATGGGGTTTTGAAGGCATTGGTCCAAGACACTTCCACAAAGCATATTCCATTTTTGTTTTTATCCGCCAAGACCGAAAGGGAAGATATCCGAAAGGGAATGAATCTTGGTGCTGATGACTATTTGACCAAACCTTTTGAGGAATTTGAATTGATCAATGCTATTGAAAGTAGGTTGGCCAGAGCATCAATTTTAAGAGAACTTGGAAGTGCTTATATTAATGAGAATAATCACAAATTAAGAGATGTTAAGACCATCAATGCGTTGAAAAATTATATCGACGACCATGGTCAGGATATGGAGTTTGCACAGGGAGAATTGATTTATAGGGAAGGGGGTAATGTGCACTTGATATATTTGGTTTTAAAAGGGATAGTGAAAACGCATAAATTGGAAGAAAACGGCAAGGAATTGATTACCGGAATCTATAGTGCCGATGATTTCTTCGGATTTTCATCATTGGCTGCCAATGAAATTTATGAGGAATTTGCCACTGCAATCGAAGAGACCATTCTGGTGGGTGTAAGCAAGGAAAAGTTGCGTAGGCTTATAGACGAAAACCACGGATTGGCCATGGAATTAATGCATGTTTTAGCAGAAAATCTAACGCAGGCAAAACAACAATTATTGGAAATGGCCTATGGCTCTGTGCGGAAGAAAACAGCCAGTACCATTTTAAAGTTTTCAGATAAATTAAAACAAGACACCCAAGGCAATTTTCATATTCTTCGTAGTGATCTTGCCAATGTTGCAGGTATGGCAACAGAAACATTAATTCGTACGCTTTCCAGTTTTAAGAAAGAAGGACTTATTGAGATCCAAGATCACAGAATTAAAATTTTGGATATGGATAAGTTGGCACAAGTCTATTAGGCTTTTATGTAAAATACGTCGACATGATCGTAATCATTTTTTAGTAAAGGTTAACAATGTAAATTTATACGTTAATCAAAATGAGCTGAAATGTTACATGTTTTAGTACCTACCGATTTTTCCATGAACTCATGGAATGCCATAAAATATGGTCTAGAGCTTTATAAAGACAGGAATTGCACCTTTTATCTTCTGCATATACATCCAATTCCGCCATATTCTGGAGCAGGGAGTGCGATAAAGGCCTCTCTCAAACAAATGGAGGATGCTATTTTAAAAGAAAGCAAGGAAAGCCTTGCCCAATTGGTGGTACGAATAAACGATTTATCCTTAAATGCCAAACATTCTTTTGTGACCATGGCACGGTATGATTTTTTCGTCGATGCTATTAAAAGGGAAGTTGAGAAAAAAAAAATCAACCTCATTATTATGGGGACCAAAGGGGCCTCTGGTATTAAAAAAGCAACAATGGGTAGCAATACAGGCGATGTTATAACCAAGGTAAAATGCCCCTTACTGGCTGTGCCTGAAAACACAGTATTTAAGATGGCAGAGGAAATAGCGCTGCCGACAGATTACCATTTGGGTTATGACCTAAAGGTCTTGGACGCGTTGGTTGAAATGGTTACCATGAATACATCGGTTTTACGCGTTTTGCATATATCAAAAAAAGGAGAACAATTAAGTGAAGAGCAATTGAACAATAAATCTTTCTTAGATGATTACTTAAAGGATGTTGAGCATAGTTTTCATTCACTTACCGGTACAGACCTCGAAACCGCGGTACAATGTTTTTCAGAAAGTAGGGATATTGATATGATTGCCATGGTCGCCAAAAATCTTAATTTTTTCCAACGCATTCTTTTTAAGCCTAAAGTTGAACAAATAAGCTATCACACTGATATTCCCTTTTTGGTCTTACACGAATAGACGGTTGCAATATTCAATTTTGGGACTGAATTACTTGGATGATATCTTTTTTTTGTAGTAAGCCAGATTGTCGCCAAACCTGCTTTCCATTTTTGAACAATATCATTGTCGGCACACCTTTAACTTGATATTCGGTAGCTATCGATTGGTTTTTATCCACATCTATTTTTACAATTTTAACATTGGCGCCCAATTCATCCTTGATATCCTTAAGAATAGGTGCCAACATTTTACAGGGTCCGCACCATTCGGCAAAGAAGTCTACCAGAACGGGGGTTTCCGATGCAATTATTTTCTTAAAACTACTCTTCATATATTAAAGTTTATCGTGGCAAGATACTAAAATAGGACTTTATCCAAACTGACCAATATCATAGTTTATGCGTCTGGTCCGGTTTAACTTTAGGTAAATCAATTCATCCTACATTATGAGAAAGATTTTGGTTCCCACCGATTTTTCTAAAAACGCCTTTAACGCTTTAAAATATGCCTGTCAGGTATTTAAATATGAAAAAAGCGAAATCTTTATCATGCATGCCTATGCCGATGAGGTATATCAAAAGGACAAGGTGATTAAGCGAAGCTTTTTGGATGAATTAAAGGAAGTAACCGCTCTAAATGCTGAAAAAAGACTACAAAGGGTCCTTAAGGAAGTTAAACAACTATATCCGAACCCCAATCATAAGTACAATTCGATTGCTGCATTTGGGTCCTTGATAGATGAGGTCAATGATTTGGTGAATCAGGAGAATATGGATATAGTTGTTATGGCCACACGAGGTGAGACCAATGATCGAAGTATTACATTTGGTAGTCATACTTTACAAGTTTTAAAATATATAAACTCCCCAGTATTAGCTATTCCTGAGGGATTTAAATACCATGCGCCCAAAGAGGTCCTTTTTCCCACCAATTATTTAGTACCTTATAAAAAAAGGGAGTTAAAGCTTATATGTGATATGTCGGGCTCATTCAGATCCAATGTACATATGCTATATATAGATCCAGTGAAAAAGCTTTCACTTCGACAGGAAGACCATCAAGAGTTTTTAAGGAATTGTCTGCCTAAGGCAAATTTGATTTTTGAAACCACTCCTGAGAGGGATAAAACTATGGTAATCACCAAATATATTGTTCACAATGACATTGATATGTTGATCTTGGTAAACTCTCGCCATTCCTATTTGGAGGACATGTTGTACCTATCAACCATCGACAAAATAGGACTGCATATAAAGATTCCTTTTTTGGTAATGCAAAATTTATTTAGATAAAATTAAAATCTTGAAAAATGAAACGTATAATTCTGCCTACCGATTTTTCAGACTATTCCTATCATGCAATCTGTTTTGCACTTGAGTTGTTTAAGAACCAGGAATGCACTTTTTATCTATTGAATACGTATACCCCGGCAATCTATCAGGCCGAGTATGTTCTTCATAGTCCAGGACAAATAGGCTTGGGCGATATGTATCAGGAGAATTCCCTGATTCAATTGAAAGAACTTAAAAACCGCTTGATGGGCGAATTCAACAATAAGCGACATGTTTTTATAGAGCACTCCGCATTTAATACTTTGGTGGATGAGATTGTGGAAACTTCAAAGAAAGAAAGTGCCGACTTGGTCATCATGGGTACTCAAGGGGCCACCGGAGCAAAAGAGATACTTATAGGCACCAATACGGTTCATGTAATCAAGAAGAGCTGCTGTCCTGTTATTGCCATTCCTCCAAATTTAGAATATCAGGCACCCAAAGCTATCCTGTTCCCGACTGATTTGGAAATAGATTATCAAAGAGAACAGTTAAAAGAGGTGTTGAATATTGCCAAAGAGTATCGTTCAAAAATAGACGTAATGCACGTCTTAAGCGGCTATGACTTAAGCGAAATACAGCAGAAGAACAAAGTGAAACTGGACCGTATGCTCGAAGGTGTTGCGAATCGGTTCTATGAGCTTCCCAACCAAGGAGTGGTTATCGCCATAAATAATTTTCAGATAGAGCAGGAAATCAACTTCTTGGTAATGATACAAAACAGGCATACTTTTTTAGAACGCCTATTTATTGAACCAATTATCAAAAAAATGGGATTTCATGTTGGTATTCCTTTTATGGCGATACCCTCGCACAAAAACAATTGAAAAATGGAAAACATACTTGTTCCCACCGATTTCTCTGAAGATGCTTATAATGCACTCTATTATGCATCGAGGCTTTTTAAAAGTAGAACATGCAATTTCTATTTATTAAATGCCTATAGCGAAAATACGCCTCTCATAAGTCGGAGTATTAATAATGGCAATGGAGACCGCAAGGGGTTATTGGAGCAGCTTAGCGATGAATCCAACGAGGCGTTGAAACATGTTTATCATAGAATAAATTTAGATAATAAGTGTCCCAAGCACAAGTTTAAATTGATATCGAGGAAAACGGATTTGATCGAGGCCATTTCGAATGCTATAAATGAATTTAATATAGATTTGATCGTGATGGGCAACAAGGGTAAAACAAGTGGTTTGGGTGTGTTTTTGGGTAGTACGACCACGAGGACCATGGCTTCAACAAAGAAATGCCCAATTCTGGCCGTTCCTGAGACAGCTGATTTTAAGATGCCCTATGAGATTGCATTTGCTACAAACTATAAAATGCCCTATGATGCTGAAGTTCTTGGGCCCTTAAAAGAAATGGCAGCACTTTGTGGCTCTGCTGTCAGGGTAGTTCATATCAATGAAGAAGATCATCTGACCAGTCTTCAAGAAGGAAACCTTAGAACATTGAGAGCATATTTAGGTACCACTGAGAATTCGCTACATTGGATGCCGAATTTTGCAAGCAAGACAGAGGCGATTCAGGTTTTTTTAGATGAATTGGACATTGGTATGCTTGCCATGGTCAATTATCAACATGGTTTTTTAGAGAATTTACTACGTGAGGCCATTATCAAAAAGTTGACTTTTAACATTGATGTTCCTTTTTTGGTGATACCAGAGGCCGACTGATTGCCGTCATTGTAGTCATCTGAATAAATTGCCAGTTTTAGGCAGTACTTAAAACTTAAATTATGAAAAATATTGGTATTTGGTTGGATAAGGAAAAGGCCCATGTCGTAACACTTGTCGAGGGTTTAGAAAAGTTTGAGACGCTATCGTCCAATATAGAAGTGTATCGTCCTAAGGGTGGTGCGCGCACAAAAACGGCAAAATGGGGACCACAGGATGTTGTTCAGGACAGTAAATATTTAGAACGGAAAAAGCATCAGCACAGAATATACTTCAAGAATTTGGCAAACGCTATAAAAAAAGCGGATGCCATTGCTCTATTCGGTCCCGCTGAAACTCCCGAAAAATTTAAAAAATCCTTGGATGAAAATCACCCGATACTTGCCGCCAAGATAAAGACGGTTACCAAGGTAGATAGCATGACCCATAATCAAACAAAGAAATTGGTAAAGGATTTCTTTGACAAATGAGTACATTAAATCCAAGGTTTTATGTTGGTACTGTCATTGGTTTTCTTACCCCAAATAAAATAACCCACTATGGATGTTAGGGATTTTCAAATAGTAAAGTCGTCGGGAGAAAGAACAAGATTCTCGTTGACTAAATTGCGAAGGTCATTACACCGAAGTGGTGCCGATGAAAATCTTGTAAATCAAATTGTTGATCAAGTCCGGGATGAACTGTACCAAGGTATTACAACAAAGGAAATATATAATAGAGCTTTCACTTTGCTTAAAAAGAAAAAGTCTGTCTTTGCTTCAAAGTACAAATTAAAAAAAGCGATATACGAATTGGGACCCACTGGCTTCCCTTTTGAAAAGTTCGTTGCGGCTATTTTACAATATTCTGGTTATACCACGGAAGTGGGTAAGATTATGCAAGGCAATTGTGTTACACATGAGGTAGATGTTATTGCCAATAAAAATGGACTCCTTACCGCCATTGAATGCAAATTTCATGGAGAGGAAGGGCGTAATTGCAATGTAAAGGTTCCTCTTTATATTCATTCTAGGTATAATGATATAAAGCGATATTGGGAAAGTGAAAAAAGTGGTATTGCCGTCTTGGATAAGGGTTGGGTGGTCACGAACACTCGCTTTACACAGGATGCCATTACTTATGGTAAATGTGCAAACCTGTACTTATTGAGTTGGGACCTTCCTAAGGATGACAGCTTAAAAGATAGAATAGATAGGTTGGGATTATACCCTATTACCGTATCAACAGTATTGAGCTCACAGGAAAAACAGTTTTTATTGAGTAGGGATGTTGTGCTATGCCGGCAATTATTAAAGGATAGTTTTTTTCTTGATCATTTGAACATCTCAGCAGCCAGGATAGAAAAAATAAGGGAAGAACTACGCCAGTTATGCAATTGTTGAGCTATGAATACAGTTAAAATTCATTTTTTAGGAGCTTCAGGAACGGTCACAGGTTCTAAATTTTATTTAGAAACCACCGAGCTCAATCTTATGATCGATTGTGGGATGTTCCAAGGATTAAAAGAACTTAGACAATCTAATTGGGCGCCATTGCCTATTGATGCAAGTAAGTTGGATGTTGTTTTGCTGACCCACGGACATTTGGATCATACGGGCTATTTGCCAAGACTGGTCAAAGAAGGGTTTCATGGCAAAATTTTGGGAACACCGCCAACCTTGGCAATAACAGGTATTATTCTTAAGGACAGCGCCAAAATACATGAGGAAGAAGCCAAAGAAGCTAATAAGAGAGGGTATAGCAAACACAAACCTGCTTTACCCTTTTATACAGCGGAGAAAGTGAAAAAGACAATGGGATTATTTAGATCTATCGAAAAAGGGAAATGGATAACCCTTTCCCCTAACATACGGCTTAGACACAAATACAATGGCCATATTCTCGGGGCGACTTTTATTGAATTGGAAGTTTTTAGCAAACTCTTTGTTTTCTCAGGAGATATTGGGAGGCAGGAAGATTTGCTATTATCTCCTCCAGACCAACCAGAGTGGGCAGACTATCTGTTTGTTGAAAGTACGTACGGGGATAAAAACCATCCGAAAGAGCAAATAGAGGACATACTGATCGAACTGATCCATAAAACAGTACATCAAAGGGGTAATTTGATTATACCCTCTTTCGCGGTTGAGCGACTACAATCTTTAATGTATCAATTATGGCTACTCTATAAGAAAAACAAAATTCCCAACATTCCCATTTTTGTGGATAGTCCTATGGGCACTAATGTGTTATCGGTATTCGAACAATTTCCTGATTGGCACAAACTATCAAAAAAGGAATACAAGGCTATGTGTGCCCATGTCACAATAATAAGCTCTTACAAGGAAACCTGGGAAACCATAGATGATCCTAGGCCAAAAATCGTGATTGCTGGAAGCGGAATGGTAACTGGGGGAAGAGTACTTACCTATTTAAAACAGCTGATAGATAAGGTAAGAACAACAGTTCTTTTAGTGGGTTACCAAGCAGAAGGAACCCGGGGAAGAAGACTTTTAGATGGAGCCGACGGACTGAAACTGTTCGGCAAGTACTACAAAGTAAAGGCTGAAATTGCCCATTTGGAAAGTCTTTCGGCCCATGCTGACCAAGCTGAACTAATGCACTGGTTAAAGGGAATAAAGAATGTTCCGGAAAAGGTTTTTTTAGTGCACGGAGAGTCTATTGCGCTAGATACATTTAGAAGTAAAATTACTGACGAACTCAATTGGCATATACATATCCCCAAATTATATGAACAAATAGATGTAATGGTTTGATCAATCAACTGATCTGTGTCATTGTTACTCACAAAAGCCATCGATAGTTTTACATAAACTAAATGATCATGGCGACGCAAAACAAATTTACAAAGGAAAACCAGGTAAAAAAAGTTGAGGAATTGCATTGGGATTCCCAACAATGGAAATCTCATTTGCGCTTGATGCAAGATGAGATTATGTTCATTGAGCGTTTGCTTAACTCTTATATTTTTGAACCAAATACCCCAAACCTATTTGAACGATTACGGGATTATCAATCTCGATTGGGCAAAGCCAAGGCCTATAGGGATGATGTTCAAAAGATAATTGCCCAGCACGAGAGAAATCTTGGGGGTATGATGGAATGTACGGATACTACTTGCGATATGACCTATTACCAAAAACATGAAAAGATAAAGGCTGAAGCTGTAAACTGTATGGAAATATTCCAGGATCTTAAAACCGAGGTTTTTAATTATGCGGGTGGCATTTTAAAACAGCGAAAATCACATTGAATTTGAAGAGGATAATCCGTAAGACCTATAAAGGTCAATAGATTTAAACAGGCTCTCAAAGACGACTATCCTAGGGGTTGAAGATTGATTGGCATAAATTTTATTGGTGGACTGACTGATATAGATTATTTCGACCTGGCCATAAATGCAATAAATTAGAATAGAAAAAGGGAGAAATAATCAAAGTCTAGATAATCGACTTATTGCATGCGGCGTTACATATTAAAATCATTGAAAATGAAAACAAAAAAACAAATTTACAGGTATTTGGAATGGAAAAGCCCTAATGAAATGCATCAAACTTCTCTGGAATGGATTTCTGAATTGAAATTTGTTAAGGATGAACAAATGTTCCTTAACGATTTGGTCAAGTCTTATACGTTACAAATAACGAGCCTTGGAATTTTCGAGGAAAGTAGAATTTTAATCAAGGCAATTTCAAATTCTGAGTTGGAGGTTGGATTATTGTTGAAAAAGGTGCAGGTTCATGAGAATCAGCTATCTATTATGCTAGATGATGTGGATCAACCAAAAATGGAAAAAGCGTACACCGAAACGCATAGGGATTTAATATTCACTATGGATGAATACTTAACTGAATATCGAAGGTTAAAGGGAAGTTTGTTCAAAATGATATCTGAAGTCATGAAGAAAAAAAAGCAAAAAAGATTGTTGAATTGAAATTTAATTAAAACGTGAGCCATGAAAAAATGGATTGTAATACTATTGATGGCGCTAATGGGCTGTTCTTCTACCGAATTGGTTGAAAATTGGAAGAACCCGGATATTGTTCTTTTCAATGCAGACAAGGTATTGTTAGTGGGGATGACCCAAAATATGGATGCAAGGGAGGAATATGAGACTAAATTACATAAGGCGTTTAAAGAGCGGGGAGTAGAATCAATGCGCAGTATAGATTTGTTTGATGTCGAGTTTACTTCATCTGAAAGGTCTGAGGAAGAATTGGCGGCAGTAGAGCAACAATTGTTGGACAAGGATTTTGACGCCATTCTGTTTACCAAAGTAATTGGTTTGGAAAATGTGGAGAACTATAGAAAGTCAATGGCCAATCTAGATAGATATTATGGAAGGTTTGAAGATGATTACTTAAGCCATCAAAATATCTACTATGATTCAGAATATTACGATGATTATACCATTTACCATGCTGAGACATCCTTGTATTGTATTTGTGTGGGTAAAGAAAGGGAATTGATTTGGAGGGGTTCTATAGACATATCCGACCCTGTTGATGTTAAGAAAACAATTAACGACTATGTACAATTAGTGATTATGGCAATGGAGGAACAAGATCTTATCTTTAGAAAAGAAACTAAAAATGAAGTTACGGGTATATAGTGCTAAGGACTTTGAAATACCTTTTCTGAAAAAGGCAAATACAGCCTGCCATGAAGTAAAATTCATTCCAGATGCTCTTGATACCAATACGGCGATAAAGGCTGTTGGTTTTGAAGCTGTAAGTATTTTTTCTGGAGATGATGCATGTTTGGTGGTTTTGAAAAAGTTGCGAGACTTAGGCGTGAAATATATTACGTTGAGGTCTACGGGTTATAATAATATTCATGTTAGGGCAGCTAAGCGCTTAGGGTTGAAAGTGGCCAATGCCCCCTGATTATTCATCCCATGCGATTGCCGAGCATACTGTTGCTCTATTAATGGCCATTAATCGAAAAATCGACATTGCCGTTAGACAGGTTCGTAGCTATAACTTTGAACAAAAGAACTTGTTGGGGTTTGATTTGGTAGGAAAGACCATAGGAATAATAGGTACTGGAAGAATAGGTTCCCTTATGGTCAAGATAATGCACGGCTTTGGTTGTAAGATCCTTGCCCATGATGTATTCCCAAAAAGAGCACTTATTGAGCAGTTTGAAATTGAATATGTCGATGTAGTCCAATTATATAGACAATCTGATGTTATTAGCCTGCACGTGCCATTGACCCATGACACCCACTACATGCTGAATGAGAAGGCATTTGAAAAGATGAAACCGGATGTATTACTATTAAATACAGCGCGTGGGGCGGTTGTTGATACAAGAGACTTAATCAAAGCGTTGAAAAGAAACCTTATTGCGGGCTATGCGGCCGATGTTTATGAGAATGAAAAAGGAATATTCTTTAAGGATAATTCTGAAAAGGGAATTTTTGATGATAATTTAAAAACCTTGCTTTCTTTTAAAAATGTTTTAATAACACCACATCAGGCCTATGTTACCAGGGAAGCACTGAACAATATTGCGGAGATTACTTTTGGTAATATTGATTGCTGGGCCCAGGGTGAATCCTGTGAGAATGAATTGGGTTACGAAACTTTGGTATTATAACAAAGGACTAAAGACTTTGGCAAACCCTTCCTTAAGTTTATCGAGATAAGGTCGGTCTTCGAAGGTGCCATAATCTACCTGAATACTTTGATCAGCCTCTTGCAGGAACTCCTGCTTTAGCAGTTCAGCGGTTTCGCGATCATAGACCATGGCGTTGACCTCGTAATTCTGTTCAAAGCTTCGAATGTCCATATTGGCGGTACCAACGGAAACGACTTCGTTGTCAGATACGATTATTTTACTGTGTAAAAATCCATCAGGGAACAGATAGATTTTTACCTCGGCCCTTAACAACGATTCAAAATAAGATCGGACACTCCATTGTACCAATACACTGTCCGCTTTTTCTGAAATTAATAATCTTACGTCTACACCACTATTGGCCGCAACCTCTAAGGCTTTTAAAATGGCAGTTCCAGGTATAACATATGGGTTGGTTATGTAAACATATTTTTTTGCATTGTTGATAAGCGAAAAATAGGCCTGCCCAATAGGGGAGAAGTAGTCATCGGGGCCTCCGTAGACAATTTGCACAATCTTATTTCCCATGTATTGGGGGATAGAGGGTAGTTTAATCCTTAATTCAGATTTATCGCCAGAGACCAAAAACCAATCTATGGCAAAGACCACCTGTAAGTCCAATACCGAGGGTCCTTTTAACTGCAAATGCATGTCGTGCCAATTGCCCAGGACCAAATCGCCCTTTAGATATTTGTCAGAGATGTTTATACCCCCAGTAAAGGCCACCTCGCCATCGACAATAATGATTTTTCTATGGTTTCTATAATTTATTGATGACAAAAACCTACCCCATCTAAAAGGCAAAAAAGGGTATACCTCGACACCAATTGATTTTAGTTCTTTTAAATATCTCTTACTCAGGGTATAGCTACCGACTCCATCATAAATGATTTTGACCTTTACCCCTTTTTTTATTTTTTCCCTGAAGAGTATCATAAGGCCTTTGGCAAGCTCGCCTTCCTCAAAAATGTAGTATAAAAGATAAATGTATTTATCGGCGGCATCGAGAGCATTGAAAATGGCATCAAATGTGGCTTTACCATTTTTTAAAAGAACGATCTCATTTCCTTTAGTTGCCTTAAAACCTGAGTTTTTTTCTATAAGATTCGATAGTTTATTGGAAATCCCAGAATTTTCAATTACCGGTTGTTTTAATCTTTGTTCATGGGTGATTATCTCTAAATAATCCTTTATGGCCTTGTCTTCCTGTAAATCTTTCCAAGAGTATTTTCTTCGATTTCGTCCTATCATCCAATACAAAAGGATCCCTCCAACCGGAATGGTGAAGATAGCCAGGAGCCAAGCCAATGTTTTGGCCGGTTTTATGCCGTTGACCAATAGGCTAAGTATCATACCTATGGCAATTACAAGATAAATTATGAGCGCTATTATCCAGTACATCCAATCGTCGTAACTAATGCCTTTAAAATTACGGAAAACATTACGTACGATTATATGATGTTTATCATTTTAGAAGTCTATTCGGCCATAATAACTTTTTATAACTTTCAATGTAAGGTTTTTTACAAAAAACCTACTTTTGCTTTATAAATTTTATAGAAGAATTTGAATATGTCTGAGAAAGTAGAACGAATAAAAACATTGATTATTGGGTCGGGACCAGCTGGTTATACAGCAGCGATTTATGCGGCAAGGGCCGACCTTAAACCCGTTGTTTATACCGGAATGGAACCGGGAGGGCAATTGACCACAACTACCGAAGTCGATAATTTTCCGGGGTATCCTGAAGGTATTGATGGCCCAACCATGATGATACAATTGCAGCAACAGGCCGAGCGTTTTGGGACAGAAGTACGTATAGGTATGGCGACTGCCGTTGAATTAAGCAATGAGGTTGGAGGTATACATAAGGTAACTGTAGACGATGACAAGACCATAGAAGCTGAAACCATTATCATATCTACAGGAGCTACGGCCAAGTATTTGAATATACCCAGCGAGCAGCGATTAAGGGGAGGTGGAGTATCTGCCTGTGCGGTTTGCGATGGTTTTTTCTATAAAGGTCAAGATGTCGCTATTGTAGGCGGTGGAGATACAGCAGCTGAAGAGGCTTCCTATTTGGCAAATATTTGTAGTAAAGTGACCATGTTGGTTCGAAAGGATTATATGAGAGCTTCAAAAGCCATGCAGCATCGAGTGAATAGCCTTCCTAATTTGGAGGTTCGTTATAATACTCAGATTGATGAAGTATTGGGAGAGCAAGTTGTTGAAGGACTTAGAATGGTGAATAATCAAACCAATGAAAAAGAGGACATAGCCATTACAGGACTTTTCATTGCTATTGGCCATAAACCAAATACCGATATTTTTAAGGGCCAGCTTGATATGGATGAAACGGGTTATATCGTAACCCAAGGAAAATCGACCCAAACGAATTTACCCGGTGTATTTGCTTGTGGTGATGCACAGGATAAGGAATATAGACAAGCTGTAACAGCAGCAGGTACTGGCTGTATGGCTGCTTTGGATGCTGAACGTTATTTAGCAACGGTTGAGTCGCCTGAAGAAGTAGCTTAAAGTATAGCTTGAGTGTAATCAAATAAAAAACCGCGGTATGGCTGCGGTTTTTTATTTGATGCTATGTGGGCTTAATCAATTCGTAAATAGTTTTCAGAAAAAGTTCTATTCCCTTCTTCATCCAAGGTTATTTGACTATAGGTGTCATCACCCAACCACAATTCAAATACAAAGTTGCGTAATGTGTCTAGGTTAGACATCATACCTGCATCACCATATTCTATTGATTCCATTAATTCGTTGCCTGATAACCTATAGGTGCCATACCCAAACCTCCCTACGACGTTATTACCATCCGCATCTTTAGTATCCTTAGCGGTGGTACGAGACCACATGACCTTGCCGTTGTAATACATTTTAACCTGTCGGTAACCGACATCAATTGGCACAGTATCACTAATTTCTTGACCATCGAAGTTATAAAAATGTTGGAGTTCCCAAGTACCTTCTATAGTATGCATCATATCAGGTTTTGATGATGTAATTCCAATCGCAGAGATTAAAATCAACATTAAGAAAACTAAACCAAGTATTTTTTTCATAGTGTATATTTTAGATATGTTAATATATTTAACAAAAGTTACAAAAAATTATGTTAAAAACATAAAATATAAAACATATTATCATGGATATGTTAATTAAAAAAAAGGTTGTTTGAATCAATCTAAAAAGTACTTGTTAACGGCTCTTGCAAGTAATTTTATGTCGTCCTGCGTGTGATGGCTACTGACAACGATACGGCTCATTAAAGAAGCACTTTCTTCTGGATAATTAAAATTTGAAAGAATGATTCTTTTTTTCTCAAGGAATCTCGTCAAATGAGGGTCTTGAAATGAAAATGAAGGGTGCCCCTGTATTGTACTGAAGTAGGATATATTTTGAACGGAGCTTTTAAACAATTCTATATTTTTTAGGAGAAGTTCTCTTTTTGTTTTGTATATGGCCTGACTCTCAATGAATGTGGCAACGTTAGCGGGAGAGGCTGGACTTGCCCCACCAAAAAAAACGGTTTTTTTAAATTGTTGAATACGGGTGGTATTACCGAAAACAGCCCCTGCCTGTATACCATAACTTTTGCCCAAAGAGCAACATACGATCAGTTCTTTAGTTTTGAATTGGTTTAGGATATTATAGGCTCCCTCTCCACTTTTACCAATAATCCCGATGCCATGGGAATCATCAACGATCAAGATCAATTTATCCAAGGGTAAGGGCTGTAGACCTTCAAATTTGGGATAATTACATCCTTTAAAATCTATGGAATCCAAAAAAACCACGGGGATACTAGTTTTTGATGAAGACAAATGCTTGTGAACAGCCTCGCTTAAATCGTGAAAGTTGGTAAAAGGTGTATGGGAATTGTTATATAAGGCTGAATGGGTATTGGGTGCATAAAAAAACTCGTAGCGCGGTGTACTGAAATGCCCCGCTACAAATTGCCCGGCCAAATAACCAGAAGATAGGGTTAGGGCTGCACCACATCCCACGATTTTTGCCAATTGCTTTTCAGTTTCTTCAAATACGGACAACCTTATATTTGAATTTCTGGAAGCACCATAGTTGGTTCCATATTTTTTAATATTCTTTATTAAAATGTTTTGGAACCCTTCGTCAGTTTGCAGTCCCAAATAGGAGGTTCCCCCAAAGTATAGGTACTTTCTACCTTGAAGGGTCAATTCACGACCTGGAAATTCATCTATATAGTGGGCCATTATATAAGGGTTATACCGCTACCTCCCAATTTCGGGAATATCAAATTACCATTTTCATTTATGCGAACCCCGTTGGCGATGTCTTCTTTTAAGAGCATAGCCCCATCCATGTCTACATAATCTAATTGCGGTACTAATTGGGCAATGGCCGAAATACCTACCGTTGATTCTGTCATGCAGCCCACCATTACCTTTATGCCCATTGCCTTGGCCTTTTTTATCATTCTCAAGGCCGGGGTCAAGCCACCGCATTTAGTCAGTTTAATGTTGATACCGTTAAAGTGTAATCCACATTTTTCAACATCGTCTTCCACGATACAGCTTTCATCGGCTATAACGGGTAGGGCACAATGGTGCATAACTTGTTCCATACCCTCCCAGTCATTGGCTTTTAAGGGTTGCTCCAAGAATTCTACACCCAAACCTTTAAGTTGAGGTGCATTGGCAATGGTTTCCTTGGCGGTCCATCCACAATTGGCATCTATTCTAAAAATCGAATCGGTATGTTTCCGCAGTTCTTTAATAATCTCCAAATCGTTCTCTGTACCCAGTTTTATTTTATATATGGGCCATGGTTTTTCCTTCATTTTTGCCACCATGCTATCAATATCAGCTATGCCGATGGTGTAGTTGGTAGTGGGGTATTGGTCTATATTTGTTTTCCATAGCTCATATAATGATTTTCCGAGTAGTTTTCCATAGAGGTCATGTGCAGCCAGGTCCAATGCACATATTGAAAAATTACTCAATCCTCTTTGCTGTAAGTACTGGTGGAAAATCTCTGGGGACGTAAAAGTATAAGATTCAATATCATTTCTAACGCCCTCAATTTCGGCAATCATGCTTTCAGCTGTAATTTTGTAGTAAGGGTTTGATGTGGCCTCACCATATCCGGTTTTTCCATGTAATGAAAGACCAACGATCAAAGTATTCTGAAAGTCATGGGATTCCCGAGAAATGCTAAACGTATGCTTTAGGGCGAGTGTAAACTTTTTTAGACTTATTTGCATGCAACAATTATTTCTACGAATATAAAAAGACCTATCAGGTTTCCAAAACCGGACAGGTATAAAATCAAGCCTGGATTCCAAAAGACCTGACAGGTTTTCAAAACCTGTCAGGTCTAATTCTAAATTTTGTTTTAGCTAGCAAGAATCAATTTTTATGCACACTACCGGAAACCGATTTTTTTTTGGTAACGCTTGCTTCTCCTGAATAGGAAATGTTTCCGCCACTACTGGCATCGGCAGTCAAGGATTCAGAAACATTTACCGATAGGTTACCACCGCTGCTGGCGGCAGCTTGGCATATTTTGGAAATTAATTTTTTGGCATTGATATTTGCACCTGAACTGGCGTCAATAAAAACCGTATTGGCATCTCCGGACAGATTCAAATTTGCACCACTGCTGGCATCAATTTCTACCTCGTTGGCTACCATTTCAATTTGAAGCATTGCCCCGCTGCTAGCATCAATTTCTAGTTTGTCAGCTTCAACAATGTTCTCGGTACTTAATTGTGCGCCACTAGAGCTTCTTAAACCGGTTACTTCCGGTAAGGTAACATAGATATTTTTTGTGGCCCTACCAATATTCTCAATGGCATGGATTCGAAGTCTATCATTTTTGATATCGGTGGCAATAAGGTCAATGATATTTTCATCGGCCTCAACGGTAATCTCAAATTCGTCCCCATCGGTTACATAAACGTTCAGCCCTTCCGAAGCAGATACTACGGTAAAGTCACTTGTTATTTCTCTCGTTTCATTGGTTACGACTCCGTTGCCTTTTTTGCCACTTCCGAAGTCTCCGAAGTTGATTCCAAATCCGCAGGAAGATAGAAATAAGGTTAAGATCAATGCGATTGTAATTCTTACAAGTGTTGTCATGATTGTTTTTTTTAGTTCGCCCAAAAGGGCAAGTTGATAGTGTTTAATGATTGAATAAAATTCCTTTTTTTATGGCTTTTAAACCAGATTTATTAACCCAACTGTTGATTATATGGTCTGGGTTGTTAGATACAATTAATTCGGTACATTGGTAATGACCACGCCATCCTCATCAATGTTTATTTTTAAGGTCTCAGCATCTTCATTGAGGTCAATATTCAAGACTTCACCATCAGTATCATCTCCTGCCTTGATTTTGACTCCATTCTCATCTATTTTCATTTTAAAAGAATCCCCGTTACTCTTAATGTCAATGTCTATTCCATCCTCATTGATGATGACGTGATTGTTTTCCCCCTCATTATCGTCTTCAATGATTTCTGGGCAATCTTGGCATTTAAGCTCTCCGTCAGACCCCATAAGCCAAATATGGTCGGGAACATCACAGCGTCCCATATCCCTATCATTTCTTATTCTCATTCCCAATCTTGTTCCCAATCCTACGCACCCCAATGAATCATCCAATAGGATGATTTTATCCTTAGGTATAAAAAGGGTGACCCAGACTTCCTGGTCGCGGAACTTATTGCTCATCGAAGTGGTCAAAAAATTGTCTAAAACAATTGTGTTTCCTTCCACGGCATATGAGTATTCAATGTTTCCGGCAATTTCCTTGGCCTCGCCAAAGGAGCCGCCATCAGCATCTTTTCTGACCTTTATTCTGATAATACTATCTTTCGATTTTTTTAATGAAAGACGTACGTCATCAGATACCAATATCTCCTCTCCATTATCCGAGGAAGTTACCATAACCCCATCAATGGCCATATCCCCCCTTTTCTCAAAATACTCCGACGAATTCATACGTATCTGCAAGGTGTCTGAAGGAACCTCAAATTTAATGGTGTTCTCTGTAGCAACACTGTCTGAATAGGCATGGGCAGAAGCCTGTTTTATCCCCAATACGATCAAGGTTATCAATGAGATCAACCAAAGTCCTAGTAAGGAGAACTTAGCTATGTTCCCGATAGAGTTTAGGTTGTTCACCAATATTTTTAGCCCCAAATACAGTAAGAAAAAGAATGGAATGCCCACAACGAAAAAGGCTAATAATGAAACCACCCAAACCGGTGCACTTGTGGAATTTACCATATTGTAAAAATCAACTCCGGGTATATGGATCATATCCAACACCCCTACAGTGAATAGGCCAACAAATAGTCCAATGAGTGTCGCGGCACCCGTGATTATCAGTATGATTCCAATAAACTTTCCAAAAACCTTAAAAAGGAACATGATAACGTCACCTAGGGTATCGAAAAAAGTCTTACCACTGCTTTTTACCTTATCACCCATTTTTTCGTAGTCAACACTTTTGACCTTATCAGCAACGTCGTCAAACCCTTCTTTCACTTTACGTTCTATATTGCTGATATTCACCGGCTTTCCCCCCATATCCAATTTTTGGGAGGTGGTTACGGCCTCTGGGACCAAAATCCATAAAAGAATATAGGCTACGAATCCAAATCCGGTCGTAAGTGCCAAAATGATGAATATGATTCGAATCCAAAGGGCGTCAAAACCGAGATAATGTTCCAAACCGGAACAGACGCCACCAATGTATTTATGCTCAATATCCCGATACAATTTTTTAACGCTACTTTTTGTTGCTGTTTTTTGGGATTTGGTTTTGGGCTCATCATCAAAAATGTCTTCATCGATCATGTAATCCTCAGGTTGCCCCATAATGGAAATAACTTCGTCCACTTCTTTTAGGGTGATTACCTGACGCTCGTTTTCCAGTTTTTCATAGAAAAGTTCTGCAATGCGCGCTTCAATATCCGCTAAGATTTCATCGTTCCCTGGTGTGTTGGCGAACGACCGTTTAATGGCTTCCAAATAACGACGCATTTTGTTGTACGCTCCCTCGTCTATATGAAAGAGTGTATTCGCGAGATTTATATTTACTGTCTTGTTCATTACTTACTGTTTTTTGTTGTTGGTTACCACCTTAGTGGCCATTCTTAATTCGTCCCAGGTACTGTCTAATTCCTTCAGGAACAATTTACCCGTTTCGGTCAACGTATAATATTTTCGTGGCGGTCCTGAAGTCGACTCCTCCCAACGATAGTTGAGCAGGCCGGCATTCTTTAACCTTGTCAGCAAGGGATAAATGGTCCCTTCTACTACGAGCATCCTTGCGTCTTTTAGGGTGCCAAGAATCTCTGAGGCATATTTGTCCTTCCCGTTAAGAATGGAAAGTATGCAGTATTCCAAAACCCCCTTGCGCATTTGTGCCTTTGTGTTTTCTACATTCATAATTTCATGATTCTATTAATTTAACTGTTCGTTTTTCCTGTCCAGGATTTCTTTCAATTCGCGACATTTGATTAAGATGTTCTGAAACAAATTCAAGACAGGTTTTGATTGATGAATAAACCCTTTATTGGCATGATGAGTACCAAAGTCTATTGCTATGTTGGTGATTGATGGTTTTCATTATTTTATAAATTTTATGGTGATAGGGTAGGTAAAGGTCTGCCCGTCATGGGTTCGTATCGTTGCCAAAATGGTATACACGATATTCACGATAAAAAGTCCTGCTTGGATCAACCCGGCAATACCAATAGGGAAAATCCATGAACGGAAAGGCAGATCACTAAAATCAAGATCAAAATTGAAGTTGTTATAGGTATTCAGGTTTTTTAGCCCAAAATGACCATGTTCAAAAATTTCAGGGATAAAACCTAGAAAAAATGGAATACTCACAATACCCAATACAATGGAATACAAAAGCATGCTAATCTGAAAGTTCAACGCTTGCTTGCCATTGTAATCAACAAACGCATACTCCTTTTTGTTTGCCGTCCACAATACCAAGGGAAGAATAAAATTCCCGAACGGAATAAAGAACCTGCTAAAGGTCGACGCATGTATAATTGCGGATAAATTTCTCTCGTGTTTTGTTAAGGTATCTTCCATCACATGTTATTTTCTTATGCAAATATATAGTTAAAAGAAGGTACCATGCAACACATAGTACTGATATTTAACATTAAATTAACATTTATAATCTCGATTATTTTAGCTACTTTTAAATAAAATATTAATGTTTATGGGCATTTCGGTACAAAAATACAATACATTCACTTTTTTCAAATTGCCCGCCGCATGGTGGTGTGGCGTACGCCTAAAGTACATTGATAAGCGGAAAGCTATTGTTATCGTTACCCATAAATGGGCAAATCAGAACCCATTCAAGTCCATGTTTTGGGCTGTACAGGGCATGGCGGCTGAGTTTAGTACGGGTACCCTGGTCACAAATGAAATAAGGGAAAGCGGCAAAAATATCTCAATGTTGGTAATGAACAATACCGCCAATTTTTCGAAAAAGGCGACGGGCAGAATTACTTTTACCTGCGAAGACGGACATCTTGTAAAAGAAGCATTGGATAAAACGATTGCCACGGGTGATGGCCAGACCCTTTGGATGAAATCTGTTGGGGTAAACGAAGACGGGGTAGTGGTGTCGACTTTTAAGTTCGAATGGACGGTAAGGTTGAAGAGTTGATTTTTATTAGTTGACAGTTCTCAGTAGGCAGTAAACAGTAAACAGTGGACAGTGGACAGTTGACGGTTGACAGTTTTGAGTTCAGAGTTATTTGTCGGATGGCGCCCAAAAGCGTCGCCTTGAGTTCGGTTGAAGGGTTATTTCTTAGTTGGCAGTTTTGGGTTATAACCGAGGATGTCGTCCTGAGCGCGGTCAAAGGGTCATGAGGTGACAGTTTTCAGTGAGTAGTGAACAGTTGTTTATTGATAGAGTTTATTTTGAAGGAACTACTATTAGAACTGTAACAAATCCTCTCAACTTTCAACTAACCACATATAAACCATAAACGAAACATAAATGAACGCACACGAAATAGATTACGATATTTTTGGAGAGGAAATGCAATATGTAGAAATAGAACTGGATCCCCAAGAAGCGGTGGTGGCCGAGGCCGGGAGTTTTATGATGATGGATACCGATATTAAAATGGATACCATTTTTGGTGATGGCTCCAATCAAGACAATAGTGTACTAGGAAAGATATTCTCTGCAGGAAAACGTATATTGACCGGGGAAAGCCTTTTTATGACCGCTTTTTTAAACATAGGACAAGGAAAAAAGCAGGTTAGTTTTGCTTCACCTTATCCCGGCAAGATTCTGCCCATAGATCTTTCAGAAAAGGACGGGAAATTCATTTGCCAGAAAGATGCCTTCCTATGTGCTGCCAAAGGGGTTTCCATAGGGATTGAATTCTCCAAAAGATTGGGTCGTGGATTATTCGGTGGTGAAGGATTCATCATGCAAAAGTTGGAAGGTGACGGGATGGCTTTTGTACATGCTGGAGGCACTCTGGCCAAAAAAGTATTGGCTCCCGGCGAAGTATTAAAGGTAGATACCGGATGTATTGTAGGCTTCACCAAAGACGTTGATTACGATATTGAATTCATAGGCGGAATAAAAAACACAATATTTGGTGGTGAAGGCTTGTTCTTTGCCACGCTACGTGGCCCGGGAACGGTTTATATTCAGTCTTTACCTTTTAGCAGATTGGCAGGCAGAATACTCGCGTCGATTCCCAGAGGCGGTAAAGACAAAGGCGAGGGCAGCATTCTTGGAACAATAGGGGATATCGTAGGTGGAGATAATCGGTTTTAATAAACAGTTGGACTTTAGTTGCTAGTCTGTGGTAAGAATCACAGAATTTATTTAATCAAATGTCGTCCTGAGCGCAGTCGAAGGGAAAGAGGGCATCGTATTCAATTACAAATGAACTTTAAAAACCTTTTCCGTTTTCTTCACGAGCTTAATCGAAACAACTCCAAGGAGTGGATGGACACCCATCGAAAATGGTACAAGGAAGTCCGTAACGACTATATTTTTTGGTTGGATGAAATGAACGTTAAGCTAGCGGCTCTCGATAATGAGTATTACGATACCCCTGGTAAAAAAGCCATTGCCCGAATCAATAACAACCTGATGTTTCATCCCCAGAAACCGGTCTATAAGAATCATTTTGGTGCGGTTTTGGACAAGGCCCCCAATTCGGCTGATTTCTATATTGAAATTGGACTGCACGAATCTATGTTGGCAGGCGGAGTCTGGCGACCCGATGCCAAGACTTTAAGAAGTATTCGGGATGCCATTGATTATGACGGGGAAGAATTCAAAAAAGTCATTACCAAAAAATCCTTTGTAAAAACCTTTGGCAGCTTGTACGAAGATGAAAAACTAAAAACTGCACCCAAGGGCTTTCCCAGAGACCACCCCCATATCGATGTATTACGAAATAAAACCTTTGCCGTCATTCACAGGTTTAAGAATGAGGAGGTCTTGCAGAACGATTTTGATAAAAAGGTGATACAGGTATATCAAGAAATGCTACTCTTTCGAAGGTATTTAAATCAAGCGGTCACGGTTTAAAAGTTCGTCCTTTAAGAATTTAAAATTTTGAAAATACATTGAAAAACGGAAAAGTAAAAAACGTAAAAACCGAGTTGTTATCGGACAATTGGTGCACTCTGAACAAAATCACCTTTGACTATCAAAAAGAAGATGGACATTGGGAAACACAGGTTCGAGAGACCTATGACAGGGGTAATGGGGCTGCCATTCTTTTGTACAACAAGAAAAAAGGCAGAGTGGTCTTGACCAAACAGTTTAGAATGCCAACCTATGTAAACGGAAATGACGATGGAATGATGATTGAGGTCTGTGCCGGTCTATTGGATGGGGACCACCCCGAGGATTGCATCAAAAAAGAAGTTGAAGAGGAAACGGGCTATAAAGTGGAGAATGTTCATAAAGTATTTGAATCCTATATGTCTCCCGGTTCGGTAACGGAAATCCTTTATTTTTTCATCGGGGAATATGAGGATAAAATGAAAATAAGCGAAGGTGGTGGAGCAGACGATGAAAGCGAGAATATAGAGGTGCTGGAGCTTTCTTTTCCGCTTGCGTTACAAATGGTGGCCACGGGTAAAATAAAAGATGCCAAGACCATCATGTTATTGCAATATACACAGATCAATGGATTGATCTGAAAAATCTCAAATTCTAATACCTATTTGGAAAAATTGGAATTTGGTATATGTAATTTAGTGTTTCGCCCCAAAACTTAATACGTATCCCGTACCTCCTCAAGAATCAGCTGCATTCTCTTTTTTATTTCTGAGGAACTTTCCATAAAATGATTGTTCATAAAACTGAATATCAATGTTTTACCTGATTTCGTCAAAAGATAACCGCTCAGGTTATGGTTGTTGCCCAAGCTCCCTGTTTTGGCATAAATGTAGGGGTCTGGATTACCTGGATACCAATCCTCCAAAGTTCCGGAAACCCCTCCTGTGGGGAAAAATTGAAACAACCGTTCTTTAGGAACTTCCTGGTACATTTTATGTAGCACATACACCATTGATTCAGGAGTGAACAAATTATATCTTGAAAGCCCAGAACCGTCAACCCATCTTGGGAGTTGCCTTAGTTCCGATAGGTAATTTTCAAGTACATATTGCCTGGCTTTATAGCTATTCAAAGTGTCTGAAAGGGTAGAAGAGGCCAAAATCAATAATTGCTCAGCCAGAAAATTGTCACTCACCTCCATCATTCTAGTATATATTGAGTCAGATGGTATCCCATATAATATATCAAATGGTGTTTCCGGCATTTTTGAGATGAGGTGTATGTCTTTCTGAAGTTCCTTCTCCAACAGTCCCTTTGTCAATCTAGTACTCATCACCAGCGGGATTTCGATGGTGTCCTTTTTAGTCGGGTTAAAATAGAATGTGTTTTTTTGCGTCTTCCGATTTACCTTATAGTCAATATGAACTATACTATCTTTAAAGTACTGGGGTTGCACTTCAATGGTTTCGCCATTCTTAACAGTCAATACATTTCCATACAACGGTAAAGCACTTCGTTCGGCAGAATAATACCAATGATAATCGTCCCAAGCCCAACCAGGACCAAATTTTTCATCTTCAAAATTGTCTAAGTGAAGGGCAATGTTCTCATACTGCTTTAAGAAATTAATAAGGGTACTATCCTTTAGATAGGAATGCAATTGTGATGGATCGCCAGTACCTTGGCCATATAATGTATCGCTCTGAACGATGTATTTCAATGTTGGAATTGAATCTGGTAAAAGTTTCAATGAAGCGAATAGCGTAAATATTTTGGTAGTACTCGCTGGAGTAAAATATTTGGCACCATTTATATTGTAGAGCGTATCCTTGGTTTCTGGATCGATTACTAAGAAACCGGTAAACTGGTTGTCATAAGACCGTGATTCAAAAACGCCTTTGATTTTCGTGTATGTACTACGTTTGGCACTGGAACATCCTACTGCCATAAGGCCAAGGACGAATATTGATATAACAATTTTTTTCATACTTCGAACTAGAAAATTAAGGTTTTCCTTTGTATATGACTATATTAAGAAGATTTTATTGAATTTTTAACGATTTGGGTATAACATCGTATGGGTTATTATGGTTATATTTAAAGAATACAAGAACAACTAAAAACATTTTGGAATATGGCTAGAGCTATGCTTGAGTACACCAAAACAGTACTTAAAAAAGTTAGTTTTGATACCAAGCTCTTTTACAAAGAGTTAGAAAAAGCGGTAAAAAGATTATTACCGGCCGAATTAGAAGAATTGAGGTTTTGGTTACGAAAGTTTATAACCGACAAACCAGAATTAAAAGAAAGTCTTATTTATTTAAAAGCATAAAACGAAACCACTTGAAAAAGTGGTTTTTTTATTCACAATACTCGCTCAAAAGCAACGTTATTAAGCTAAATCAATCTTGTAAAGGCACGATGTTTTTGATATGAAATATATGTCACCTCTTTTGCTACTACTGTTTTTGGCATGTAATGCCGATAAGGACGTTGTGGTTGAAGGGATTGATCACCAAATCATTGGGAAATGGCAATCGGAGGCGACCAAAATAAGCCCTGGCGGTATTGTTGATTGGACAAATGTTACTAAAGGTCCAATTTTTGAATTTAAATCTGACAATACTTTTGAGCTTTCAAAATCAGAATTATGTCCAAAGGCAGTATTGGGAACTTTCTACATTTCGGAGGATATATTGCATCTTGAATATTTCTGCGATTCAAAGAGTTCAGATACTGATTATTACTACTGGTCCGAAGATGGAAAACTTATACTTGGTCTTATAGGCTGTATCGAGGAGTGTTCCTATAGATATAAGTCGGTCAATTGAGGCTTATTTGTTAATGGGACTGATTATTTTCACATCTTGAAATGCGATAGCACCTCTAACAATTCCTGATATCACCTCTTTGAGAGCTTCTGTTATTTGAATTTTCAGTTCACTTTTGTGGTAGATTAAACTTACTTCCCTTGCTGGTGATGGGGCATTGAAATATTTCAGGTTTTGCTTTTTACCTTCATCCAGTTCCAATGTATTCAAGTAGGGTAACAAGGTCATTCCCATACCCTCGTTGGACAAATTCACTAAAGTTTCAAAACTTCCACTCTGCAATTGAAAATGTTCTTCCCCATAATTTTTTTGGGCATTGCATATATTGATTACACCATCCCTAAAGCAATGGCCATCTTTTAAAAGTAAGATATCGTCAATATTCAAATCTTCGGGATCTAAGTTTGTCGACTTTGCCAACCTATGATTGTTGGGAACATAACCAACAAAAGGTTCGTAGTACAATGGGCGTTCCTTGATAAACTCAATTTCCAAGGGCGTTGCTGCTATTGCTGCATCTAGATGTCCATCTTGGATATTTCGGATCAGGCTTTCTGTACTTTGTTCTTTGATGATAAGGTTGACCTTAGGGTACTTATTAATAAAGGCTTTTAGGAACATAGGTAATAAAGTGGGCATAACCGTGGGAATGATTCCCAACGTATAATCACCGCCTATAAAGCCCTTTTCTTGATCTACAATATCCTTGATCCTATCTGCCTCGTTTACAATATTCTTGGCTTGTGCAACAATTTTTTTACCTACTTCGGTAATGGAAATCGGCTTTTTACTCCGGTCAAAAATCAAGACGTCCAATTCAGCCTCGAGCTTTTGTACCTGCATACTTAGTGTTGGTTGGGTAACAAAACTTTTTTGGGCCGCCAAGGTGAAATTTTGATATTCGGCAACAGCTAATACATACTGTAATTGAGTAATGGTCATGCGAAATCATTTAGACCCATAAAATTATGCAAATTTGATCTAAAGTGTGGCACAAAAATTAATCAAACACGATATCGGCTATTTTTAGTTTCTCGTCTTCTATAAAGTCGTATAGGGTTAACTTTCTCAAGGTATAATAATCGATCCAGAATTTCTCTAACGAATTAAGGTAATCAAGAACCGCTTGGTCCTTTTCTTGTTGTGCGATATTTAAATCGGTAATTGTGATTTTCCCAAGAATATATCGTTTCTTGGTAATTTCATACCTTTTTAGTGCAATTTCCTGTGCTTTTTCCGCAGTGGCCAAAAAGTCCCTTTGGCTAGACCAGTTCAAGGTATGCAAATATATTTCCTGTTCAAAAGCTTGCTGTTCCTGTTCTATGTCATTTTCAATTAAATTCAAATCCGCTTCCGCCATTTTTCGTCTAGATTTGGATACGCCCCAATCAAAAATTGGAATCCCTACTCTTACACGGACACTCTGTTGCTGATCGTAATCTTGAAATAAGTTTTCATAATCTTCAGCACGCTTATTTAATCCAAAATTAGCGCGTACATCAATCTCCAGACGATTGCTGCCTTTAACTCGCGCCAATTCCTTTTCGGCTTCCAAGCGTCTTCGTCTAAATTCAATAACAGATTTTCTATTTTTCTCAGCCTCCTCCACGGCCTTTTCAATGCTAACCGTAAAATCCTCTAGTTTTTCTGGAACTGCCAATTCAATAGCTTCTGTTTCCAATTCCAAAAAGCGTGCTAAATCTTGTGAAGTTTTTTTAAGTAAAACGGTATTTGTGGTAACAACGTTTATTGAATTCAAATGACTTAGCTCTATCTGTAATAGTTCATTCTCCGCGACTTTACCAATCTTAAATCGCCCCTTTGTAATTTGAAGCAACGTATCTTGGTTAGACAGATTTTTATTGGCAATATCCAGACTAACCTGTGCTTTCAATAAGCCAAAATAAAGTTGGCAGGTCGATAACGAGATATCTTCCATTCGCTCAATAATATTACGTTTGGATTCTTCATATCTAAGGGGTTCTATTTTACGGTCCCATTTATAGGGATTGTATAACAAAGAGTTTTGAAAATAATTGATAGAGAATGGTACTAAGGAATAGTTGGTTGACTTATCTATGCCTAATCTATTAACACGTTCCAACTGGGTGTTAATATAGAATGCTCCCCCTGTGTATGGTACTTTTTGCTGAATTCTTAAATTGGTCTCAATTATGGACTGATTTTGTTTCACAAAAATAGATTGACCTTGATCATTGATGATTCTAGTAGTAGAATTTGAATATTCTGGCAAAGTTGCACCCAGACTTATTTGAGGCAAGAAATCAGCGACATAATTTCTGTACCTCCAATAACTTCTTTGGTGGGTATTAAGGGCCCTTACATACTCTGGAGATTTCTTTTGCGCTATTTTTATAGCTTCCGTTAATTGTATTTTTTTAGATTGTCCGTAGGCGAACATATTCGAAATCAGAAAGAGTAAAAATAAAATTCTTCTCATTTGATGTTTTTTTGAGTGATGTGAAAGTTGTAATGATTTAATGGTTTTATGGGTGATTTTCGGATTTAGATCATTCATGCCTAATGGCTTCAATAGGACTTTTGCTGGCCGCCGCTTTTGCAGGAAACACTCCAAAAAGAAGACCGATAAAAGTGGCTACAAAAAAAGACAAGGCAATAGAACCAACGGTAATAATGGTTTCTATATCGGTTGCCAGTTGCAATCCGTATGAGGCTATTATGCCTAAAAAGATACCGAGAAACCCCCCACCCAAGCTTATTAAAACAGATTCGGACAAAAACTGTAAAATAATATCTTGTCTAGTGGCTCCAATGGCTCGCATTATTCCAATCTCTTTGGTTCTCTCTAGAATCGAGGCCAACATAATATTCATAATACCAATACCCCCAATTAATAAAGAAATTCCAGCAATAATGCTCAGGACAATATTGAAAATCTGCTTTGTTTTTTGTTGTTGTTTTAATAGGTTTATGGGAATAGTGATTTCAAAATCCAGCATACCATTGTGCTTTCTTCTAAGCATTTTGCTAATAACTTCGGCAGTGGCCTTTAATTCATTTGAATTGTTGACTTGAACCGTTAATTTATCTATTTGATGATAGTTCCCTCTTGATATACGCTTTTTCGGTCCACCTTGTTGTCCATTCACTTGATTGTAATCGGGCTGGTCACTAATAACCTTACGGTCTTTGTACCTCACCAGAAACGTTTTAATGGGAATAAAAACATCTTGGTTCAAATCCCTGATTCCTAAATTTTCTTGGGCAGTTTCCGATATTAATTTTTCTTCGATGACTCCTATGACTTTAAGCCAAACATCCTTGACCTTAATTTGCTTGCCCAAGGCACTTTCACCGGTAAATAATTTTTTTTCGACCTTTTCCCCGATCACACATACTGGCATGGCATGAGTGGATTGTTTTTCTGAAAAGTTTCGCCCCCTACCAATATTAATATTCGAAGTCTTAAAAAATGCATTGGTCACTCCAATCAATTTAACAGAATTCTGTTTTCCTGCATTAATAACATACGTTTCTAGAATAATTTCGGGACTTACCTGCTTGACTGTAGATATATTATTTTGTATGCTGCTAACGTCCAACAAGTCCAATCCCTTGGAAAACCTTTTGATTTCCATGGAGCCACCATCTTCGTTTTCTTCCGAATCATTTTCTTCGGCTTTCTCTGGTATAGGTGTGACGACAATATTGTTTACACCGACCAATTCCAATTGTGCAAGAATCTCTTTTTCAGCCCCCTTGCCTATGGCCAACATGGTAATTACGGCAGCTACTCCAAAAATAATTCCCAAGGCGGTCAAAAAGGTCCGTATTTTGTTGGCTAGGATTACGCGTATGGCTTCGTTAAGATTAGATTTTATCTGCTCTAAAAGTATTTTGTCTATCATGTACTACTTACTTTAATAGTGCAATACTTTTTTCATCCAGACCTTCTGGTTTATTTAAATAAACCACATCATTTTCCTTTAATCCGTTTTTAATAACCACAGCATCAAAGTTAGAATCTCCCAATTCTATCTGCTTCTTATTGATGGAAAAACCAGATTTTGTATATACATAGCTCATGGAGTCTTGGGAAAAGATAGCCTCAAGTGGAACTGTTAATACATTTTCTTCCTCATCAATTAAAATCCTATTAGAAGTGGTCATTCCAGGCCTAATATTGGTATTGGTCTCATTTAATTTTACCATGACCTGAAATAGATTGATATCAGAGCCCCTCTTTTTCTCACCCACATTCGCAACACTGGTTACAGTACCTTCTAGCATGACATCAGGGAAGGCATCAAAACCAATAGTAACAGATAAGTCTTTCTTTAGTTTTCGAATATCCACTTCATTGGCATACGTCTTTGATTCCATTTTTGTTAAATCAGGCAATGTTGCAATGGTTGGGTCCCAAGGACTAATGCCCGACCCGATTATTCTTTTAGTCCCTTCTCTAGTTTTAAAATAGGTAATCATGCCATTTGCAGGAGAATAAATGGTAAAGGACTTTTGCAGTTCAAGAAGGCCATCCAGTTTTTTCCTGATTTTAGATACTTCAGTGCCAACCTCTACCATTTTGGCTATGGCTTTTCTCTTTATTATAGAGTAATCCTCTTTTTTTTCTTTTATATCCCGCTCGGCCCTCTCTATTTTTATTTCCAATTGCCTAATGGTTACAGGAGATTCATAAATAGACTGTTTTAATTCTAATTTGTCCTCTTCAATATCAAATTGTACATCTTTAATAGCAGTTCGCTCCTGTTTTAGGGTAAGCGTAGTGTCCAATTGTTCTTGTAAATATTTTGACTCCGCACTTTCTAAATTTAATTGAGCATCTATAATTTGTCCGTTAATACCTGAAGGATCTAATTTACCAACATAGTCGCCTTTTTTAACAAGGGTTCCCTCGGGTACCAGGTCTTGGATTTTCACATCATAGAGGCGGTAGTTTCGGAGTCCGGAAGGCGCATCTATTTTCATTAGACTCGTAGATTGGGCTTCGCCAGAAATAATGACTTCATTTAAAAACGCACCTTTTGTTACTTTAGCAGTAATTGAAATTTCTTCATCGGTTCCTGTACCTAAAAAGGCATAACCAAGGATAATCAACAGAACGGGAATACCTATTAAGAGGACTCTTTTTTTATTCATGATGGGCTGGGTTTGAATTGATAAAACTAATTAATTAGTTCAATCAAAAATCACACCACGTGTTATTTTTTTCTTAATATTCTGACAATTCAATTGATAATTTGCTACAAGAAATAATTAAAGCACAGAATTCAGGATAATCGTTATGGATTTTCACTTATATAATAATCCCGAGATACCTTGAGTTGGGATTTTTTGTTTGAGAGCGCAGCAACTGGATTGGGGGTGGAAGGGAAATAAGACTATTTCAAAAAAAAGGGAAGCAGTTCTTGGGCAACTGTAATAGCCCCTTACAACGACAAAATTATTGAGGATACTTTTGAATGTGGTTTTTGCTATAATCATTCGTTTTGTTAGGATGCTCTTTACTAGTTCAATAACCAATTTTTATAGGAGTATAGATTCAATTGATAAAAACTATAACAATTATGCGTTTCAATCAATTTACTTTATGGTAAATTTAAAACAAAAAACTTATGAAACTAAACAGTATAGGGTTGAACACGGAAAAATCAAAGGCCCTTGGTCATGACCTTAACAAATTATTGGCTAATTTTCAACAGTATTATCAAAATTTAAGAGGAATACACTGGAATATAAAAGGGAAAAGATTTTTTGATTTGCATTCTAAATTCGAGGAGCTTTACAACGATGCTAATTTAAAGGTTGATGAAATAGCCGAACGTATTCTTACTTTGGGGGGAGTACCATTGCATACGTATGAGGACTATATCTCCAATTCCAAAATACCTATTGGAAAAAATGTTCATAAGGATGAGGATGCCATTCGTTTGATTGTTAACTCGTTGACCGAATTATTACTAATTGAAAGAAGAATTCTCAATGCTTCTGATGAAGTTGATGATGAGGGAACCAATTCGATGATGAGCGATTTTATTACGGAACAGGAAAAAACGGTCTGGATGATGAAAGCTTGGCTGGCCGAGGATATTTAATCTATAGAACTCCTCGAGGATCTACCCCGGGGTTAAGTGGAAGGTTTGAAAACCTTAGGTTTTCATAAAACTAAAATAAGTTTTCTTCCGCTTGATACCTTGATGGCTCTTCCGGGGTAGTTCATTATATTTTCGAGGATAGAGGAAGGGCAATGATTCGCCCTTTTTTCATACTCACAACAAGATTCACTTTATAGTCTCCAGTATTTTCTTAAACCTGATTTCTTCGCGTATTGAATCAAATTTTACATCTCTTTTGAGTGCCCAAAATAAAAGCCCTTGTCCACCTACTTCTGCATCTTTCTCTAACCATTTTAAAGTATTAGCCACGTCACCGAGCCCCATATAAATGGTAGCGATCATATAAGGTGGAACAAAACTGCTCTTATTTTTTTCCAATTGGTAATTGAGAATGTTCTTGGCCTTCTCCTTTTGTTCAGACAGGCTATAGGTGTAGCCAAGCATCCAATTGTTGTTCGTGCCATCAGTTCTTGATCTAAAGGAAGCAATGGCTTCTTTATAGTTTCCTTTTTGTTTTTCTAAAACTCCGTATGGGTAATTGGCCTTGGCAATAAAATACTCACTGCCGGTTTCTATGCTAAATGCATAAACACTATCAATATATTTTTTTGCCAATTTTGGATTAGATCTATTGTTTAGGTATTCCCATGAAATATTCGAAAGGGTCCTAATTTTCAATGAGTCGTAAGTGATGTTTTTCAATGCCGATTTTAGGCTATCAATTTTGTTGGATTGGGCAAAAGAAACATTCTGCATTAAAACCCTTGCGGTTTTTTATCGGTTCATCTCCAAATATATGCAATTCGGTCATCTTATTTAGCTAGGCCCATTGGCTGTTCGCACATTTGCTTCATCAAAACGAACAGTCATGCTCAAACAATTATTTTTTCCAATCGCCTTGTTTTTATCTATAACGTTAGTGGGGCAAACCACAATATCAGGAACTGTAACAGATGATAAAAAAGCTCCTATTGAAGGAGTCAATGTATATCTTGAAGGTACCTATGATGGTGCTTCGACGAACGAAAATGGGAAGTTTTCATTCGAGACATCCGAGCACGGGACGCAAACTATGGTTATTTCAATAATTTCCTATGAGACCCATTATGAGATGGGAGACGTGTCCTATTTTAAAGGTCTTGAGATTAAAATGCGCGAATCGATCAACCAACTCACAGGGGTAACTTTAACCGCGGGTTCTTTTCAAGCCGGTGATAATTCCAAGGTTTCTGTCTTAAAACCGTTAGACATTGTTACAACAGCAGGTGCCGTGGGTGATTTTGTTGGAGCATTACAGACATTACCGGGCACGTCAAAAGTCAGCGAAGACGGGCGCTTGTTCGTTCGGGGTGGGGCTGCAGGTGAGACCCAAGTTTTTATTGATGGTCTACGGGTTTTCCAACCCTTTAGTGCCACCGCAAATAATATGCCTACAAGGGGTAGGTTCTCACCATTTCTTTTTAAGGGAATTACCTTTAGTACTGGTGGATATTCTGCAGAGTATGGTCAAGCACTTTCCAGCGTCTTGCTATTGACTACCACCGATGTACCAGAACAAGAGAAAACAGATATATCGATAATGTCTGTGGGTGGGGGAGTAGGGCATACTGAAATTTGGGGAGATGAATCTTTGAGCATAAACACTTCTTACATAAACTTGGCACCCTATGAGACTTTGATTCCTTCAAACCAAGGGGTACGATGGAATAGTCCGTATGAATCAATTTCAGGGGAAGCCGTCTTTCGACGAAAAAGAGAGAACAACATTTTCAAACTATATGCAGGGTTTAATCACAGCAATTTGGACATCGAACAAGAGGATATTAATTTCGATGAACTTGTTTCATTTAAATTGAAGAACAATAATCTGTATTTCAACTCCTCATACAAGCACTATTTTGAAAACGAATGGACATTGGCTACCGGAGCAAGTATTTCAACCGACAGAAACAAAATAAGAATATTGACCGATAAAATAACCACCAAGGAAATAGGGACCCATTTAAAATTGAAACTTAAAAAGAATTTCAATAGTCGTTTTCAATGGAACTTAGGCGCTGAGTACTTCAAGACCAATTACGATGATGCCTTTATTACTGAAGATAGATTGGAGTTTAAAAGTGATTTTAAGGATGGCATTTCTGCGGTATTTTCCGAAGCCGACATATTTTTCAGTAATCGTTTTGCCATGAAATTGGGGTTGCGTGGGGAGTATTCAAAAGCTTTGGAAAGTATTACATTGGCCCCTCGGGTGTCTTTAGCCTTAAAGAGCGGTGAAAATGGGCAATTCTCATTGGCTTATGGTGACTTTTATCAAAATCCTTTGACCGACTATCTGAAATATGATGCCCATTTGGAATTTGAAAAAACATCACACTATATTTTAAACTACCAATACAGTGGGGATGGCAAGACATTTAGAGCCGAAGCCTATTACAAGGATTATGACAAGTTGGTTAAATATGATACAGATAGGCCTCTATTCAATTCCAATTATAACAATTTGGGCAGTGGCTATGCCTCAGGATTAGATGTTTTTTGGAGGGACAATAGAAACATTAAAAATATGGACTACTGGATTTCCTATTCGTATTTGGATACCAAACGGGATTACCTGAATTTTAGGGAAAAGGCAACGCCCAATTTTGCACCAAAGCATAGCTTTTCGTTGGTAACCAAATATTTCATCACTGATTTGCATTCCCAAGTAGGGATGTCCTATTCCTATGGCTCGGGAAGACCTTACGATAATCCCAACACTTCTGGTTTTCTGTTTGAAAAAACTAAGAGTTACAATAATCTTAGTATCAATTGGGCCTATTTGATTTCACAGCAAAAGATATTGTATTTCTCGGTAAGCAATGTTTTGGGCATTAATAATGTCAATGGATATCAATATGCAGACACGCCTAATACCAACGGAATTATTAAAAGAAGGGCAATTTTACCTTCCGCTGACACTTTCTTTTTTGTTGGTTTCTTTTGGACCATTAGCAATGATAAAAGTAGCAACCAGTTAGATAATTTATAGTGTCACGAATGATTCCAATTGCCCGAATCATCACTTTCTTTTGGGGAAAGCCCAATAATATCGCCCATGGTATTAGCTCCTAAGCCGAGAACACTTCTATTAACATAATTGAAATAACTTGTTACTTGGTTTATTTCCAATATCTCACCATCGGTAAACCCTAATTGCTGTAAGTTTTTAAAATCATCTTTATTGACGTTTTCAATGGTAATGGTCAGTTTTTTTGCATAAGAAATTCCTGCTCTATATTTTACGTTGAAAAACGCATCAAAATCGTCGTTCTCTAGTGCCTCAAAAAACCGCTGTGCTTTTTCTTGGCCTAGAAGCTTTTTCAAGCCTGCCAAATGATGCTCAACACAATATGCACAGGAATTTAGATGACTTACATAGACACCTATACCCTCCAAATACCATTTGGGCAAGGTATTTCCCGAATGGTGCAGTACGCTTTTGTACAGGGTCATATGGCCGACCAATGTATGTGGACGCAAGCTATGAATTAGCAATACATTATCGATAGTATTATTGGGGCCTTTAACCCTGTCGAAGATGCTTTTCAATTTAGAATCTGCCTTGTCATAGGCAATGGTCTTGATCCAGCTCATACCCTATTTCTTAGAAATTAACACAAAGAAATATAGTGCTTTAAACTAAGCCATTTAAAAATTTAAATACTATTTCTGCATTTTGAAGTAATAATCCGCCGAGTGTTTACCAGAGCCATAAAACAGAAAGAAAATGCAAATCAATAAAGTGATTGATGCCAGAATAAGATTATTCATGTGCATCTCCCCTAAAAAATTAACCACAACGGCACCCAATAGAATAGGTAGTTGTGCGATTACTGTCCATCGCGTCAATAAACCGATTATGATTAAAAAACCTCCAACAAAATGTGCCGGTACGATATAATGTACGATTATCATCCCTCCTGGCAACCCTTGAAACGGTTTTATAACCTCGGCCATGAATTTCGGATCGGACATGAAATCGATGCCCTTTACGAATAAAAAAACCCCTAAGGCCATTCGCAACAAATCAAGAGGGTAATACGTATGCTTGTTTGCCCATTTGTTCAAAGATTTAACAGTTGCCATGATGAAAATATTTTACATTATCCTATAAGTTACTCATTTTTAGGATAATAAAAAAATGAGTTCGAACACCGCAATTTAGCTATAATGAACGTTCTTAAAATGAGGCGGAATGTTCTTTCCGACACATAGTTCTATTTTACTATGGTAACATTATGATCGCTCTAGGTCTATCGGCCTTCTTCATTATCCTGGACAATAAGACAAAGCGCAGCGGCAATGAACATGGACACACCTCCGATAATCAAAGCGTAAATAGAATCATTGTCGAAAAATAACTTTAATAAAAAACCAAGAATTCCGGCAGCGACAATTTGTGGGATAACAATGAAAAAGTTGAATACGCCCATGTAATATCCCATTTTATTGGCGGGTAGACTACTGGAAAGCATGGCATAGGGCATAGAAAGTATACTGGCCCATGCTATGCCCACTCCAATCATCGAAACCAAAAGCATATTCGGATCTGTAATAAAATAAATAGAAATAAATCCAATGCCACCAATAACCAAAGCCAATAGGTGTGTAATACGCCTACTCGTTTTTTTGGCAACAATCGGTAATAAAAATGCAACTATAGCAGCTATACCGTTATATATCGCAAAGCAGATGCCAACCCAATCTGCACCTTCGTTGTACAAGGTTGACGTTGCATCAGAAGTGCCGTACACATGACTTGTAACCGCAGGAGTACCATAAATCCATAAAGCAAAGAGAGCAAACCATGAAAAAAACTGGACATATGATAATTGTACCATGGTTTTTGGCATTTTGAAAATGCCCGTAAAAGATTCTATCAACCCCGTAAACACACCTCTAGATGCATTTTCCTCTTTAAGCTTTTCGATATCATCTGGGGGATATTCCTCCGTTTTAAAGACCGTCCACATCACTGCGCAGAAATAGGCAATACCTCCTAAATAGAAGGACCATTTAACCGTATCGGGTATCACACCATCTTCTGCAATGTTGCTAATTCCAAACACATTGGTAAAAATAAAGGGTAGAGCGGAGGCAATAACAGCACCGATCCCAATAAAAAAGGTTTGCATGGCAAAACCAAGGGTACGCTGTTCATTGGGTAACATGTCTCCTATCAATGCCCTAAAAGGTTCCATACTAATGTTAATGGAAGCGTCCATAATCCATAGCATGATTACGGACATCCACAGTGCGGTCGAATTAGGCATTACAAACAAAGCTATGGTGGCCAATATGGCCCCAATGGCAAAGAAAGGCCTTCTACGACCCCATTTTTTATGCCAGGTACAATCGCTATAATAACCGATGATTGGTTGAACAAAAAGACCTGTAACCGGTGCGGCCAACCATAAAATAGACAAGTCGTCTATAGCGGCACCTAGAGTCGTGAAGATTCTACTAACATTTGCATTTTGCAGGGCAAAACCAAATTGTATGCCCAAAAATCCGAAACTCATATTCCAGATTTGCCAAAATGATAACTGTGGTTTTCTTGAACTAATGGAAACTTGGGACATGTGGTTGTTTTTTTAAGGTTGGTATTGTTAACCTTATAAAAATAGTCTTTTTTTTGAATGGGATTTAGAGAATCGCCCCTTGATTTATAGGTTGATATTAAATGGAGTTTCTGACTTTTTTTAGAGCTCTTATGCCCAGTAAGGTAAGACTGATCAACAAAACCACGAAACACAATGTAGTTGCAGAACTTTTAATAAGACTGAAGCTATTGGTCAATGAGACAATAGTACTTGATATGTCGGGATAGTTGTTAAGTAGAGAGATTATTCCAAAATTTTCCAAATAGTCAGCAATCCCTGCGATAAGGGGTAAAAAACATAGATATAAAAATGGGGTTTTAAGATTGTTGAGCTTATTTAAGAAATAGACTAGGACCAAGCAATAACTAACCCCGAAGAGGAATGGATAAATCATATCAACGGGAATTTGATTATATAAATAGGCCTCCCTTCCTTCTGGACCCAAGGTATCAAAAAGTGATTTCGCATACTCAGTTGTATACCCCATGGGCATCATATCTAATAATTTTAGGCCAGAGGAGTGGATCATTACTTGGGGTATGGTAATAAATAGCATTAGCATATACACCACATTGGTAAGAAAAAAGAATAACCCTACCCTTTTTGCCCGAATGTTTTTTTGAACAATACAACTTAGTTTTTTCATTCTTTGAATTTATTTTACAAAGGAATGCCCGATACTTCTGATTTGCGTTAACAAATGATAAAAAGAGCATTATCCCTATTTTCGAAGCCTGCTTAATGAGACATTGGTAATACCCAGATAAGAAGCAATCATAGGATGAGGGATTAAATTTTCCAACATAGAAAAATCCCTTCGGAATTGTTGTAGTCGTTCTTTTGCCGTCCATGAAGCCATCCGAATTTCCTTGTTCACTTTATGAAGAAGCTCAAGTCTCAATACGGTATTTCCAAAATCACGTATCTCAATATTTGTAATCATTAGTGCTTCAAAAGCTTCGGCATCAATGCGAATAACTTCGCAATCGGTAACTGCTTGACAATAAAGTATGGATTTTCCGTTCGCCGTTCTGGTTACATAGGGAGGTAATACCATATGTTCCTCGAAAAAGGAAAGAGTTATTTCCTCTCCCTCCGTATTTAGTAGAAACGTCCTAGCAATACCTTTTGAAAGAATATATTCCCATTGATTGGACTCGTGGGGTTTGGTCAAAAAACTTTCATTTTCATAGGTCTCTACCGAACATAGGGAAGCAAGTTGTTCTCGAGCTCCCAAAGAAATGCGCGGAGTATATTTATCGATGGTTTTGTCGAGTTTTAGCACTTCAATAAGTTAAGATCGCTTTCATTCCAACTCCCTATCAATAAGACCTTCGATGGTTTCAATTTCATGCAATGCTTCGTGGGAGACCTCATCTTTCTTCATCATTAATTTGAATAAGGGAATTGACCAGGTTCATAAATTCATACAAATAGGAATGTCCTGCATACGTGTTAAATCAAATATTAAAGACTGATCAATAGACTTGTCCCATGGTATTTAAAATACTAATGGATACATTGGTCAACCCAGGTTTTTCCAAACCTTTTCTATCAAGGCTTTGGTCGTTTTGATGCCTTCCGGTTCACTAAGCTTTTCACCTTCATATTCAATGCCAATATAGCCATCGAATCCCGATGCTTTAACCATTTTGAGAAGGCGCGTATAATCTATGATGGTTTCAATGCCATCGGTATCGAAAGCATATGATTTGGCACTAACCCCCTTGGCATAGGGCAAAAACTCTTCTACACCCTTATAGCGGTCATAGACGTTGGTGCATTGGTTGTTTTGGGTGCTGCCCCATTCCTTGTTTAGACACCAATTCCCAAAGTCAGGTAATGTCCCTAAAAATGGATTCTTTACTTTTTTAATAACATCTACGATAAATGCTCCGTCAGAGGTATGTAAGCCATGATTTTCTATAAGAACATTTATCCCTTCTTTTTCGCCATAGGCAGCCAAATTTCCCAGACCATCGGTTAAAGCTGATTTTAGTGTTTCTAAATCTGCCTGACCAAAAGCGTTTACACGAATTGAATGACATCCTAAAAGTTTAGCAGCATTGATCCATTTATAATGATTTTCAACAGCTTTTTTACGTTCGATGCTGTTTGGATTACCCAATTCACCTTCGTTGTCAACCATGATCAAAAGGCTTTTGACACCCTCATTATTGGCTTTGGTTTTCATTTTGTTCCAGAATTTTTCATCTGTCGCTTGGTCCACATAAAACTGGTTGACATATTCCACGGCGTGGATCCCGTAGCTGTTTTTAGCAATATTGGCAAAATTCCCTGCTTTGATCTCTCCCTTCTCTAGGGCACGATGCAACGACCATTGGGCCAAGGATATTTTTGGTTCTGAATTCATATGTATTGGGGTAAGTAAACTAGCGTTGTACATGGCATAGGAGGGAAGTGAGACCGCTGTAATCCCCAATGCCGATTTTTTGATAAACGACCTTCTGCTTGTCATAGGAGTAGTTTTGTCCAAGCAAAGTACTTTAATTTAATGGATAAAGCAACTGGGTTAATTACATATCAAGGCCTCTTTTTTGGTGTAATATGTTTAATTTCACAAACAAATTAATAGCCATTTAAAAAAGTTGTAATGAAAGTATTATTCATTGGAGGAACTGGAAATATAAGCACGGCATCCAGTCAATTAGCGGTTGGCCAAGGTGCGGAATTATACCTCCTCAACAGAGGAAGTTCAAAAATAGATATTTCTGGAGCGAAAACAATAATTAGTGATATTAATAGGCCCAATGAACTATTGGAACTTGATAAACATCAGTGGGATGTAGTAGTCAACTGGATTGCCTTTACACCCGAGGATATTGAGCGGGATATTGCGCTATTCAAGGGAAAGACCAAACAGTACATTTTTATTAGTTCGGCCTCCTGCTACCAAACCCCACTAAGTTATCCTGTAATAACAGAATCTACTCCCTTATGCAATAATCTTTGGGATTACTCGAACGATAAAATTAGATGTGAAGACCGATTGATGAAGGCGTATCGGGAAGAAGGTTTCCCCATTACCATTGTTCGCCCTTCATTGACCTATGATACCGTAATTCCCATAGCTATTGGAGGTTTTAAAGAATACACCACAGCGAATAGAATTCTGAAAGGAGAAGAAATAATTGTGCATGGAGACGGAACTTCCCTTTGGACGGTTACACATTCTGATGATTTTGCAAAAGGTTTTGTTGGCCTGTTAGGGTTAACGCAGGCCATAGGGCATGCCTTTCATATTACCTCAGATGAAATTCTAAGTTGGAACATGATATATAGAATACTGGCTGACAGTCTAGGCCGAGAAGCAAATATAGTGCACATAGCCTCTGATTTTATCTGTAAAGTTGAACCATCGTTTACCGGAACTCTATTGGCAGACAAGGGAGAAAGTGTCATTTTTGATAATACCAAGATCAAAACCTTTGTGCCTGGATTCAAGGCAACTATACCCTTTGCTATTGGAATCAAAAGAACATTAAAATGGTTGGATGAGAACCCCGATAGAAAGTTCATAAATCCAGATAAAAACACCAAAATAGAGAACGTGTTAAAAGCCTATAAATCGATTAAGTCCTAGGTCGATTGAGTTTTCATCAGCTTTGTTATTTCTTTGGAACCTGAACCCTCGGTTTTTTCCAGTTCTTCAATAATCTTTTGATGGTCATGAGCTCTCCCTTGAGAAAGTTTATAAGCCGCCTGAATCTCGTTTATGGAGATTTGGAAACCAATAATGTCCTTTAATTGGCGCATTGTGTTTTTAGATAAATCATCAATTGAAATAGGATTTTTCGAATACACCTCATATTTGTCCACCAACTTATGTAAGGAAGCTAAAACAGCATCTTTGTCCATAATTTTTTAGAGATCCATAAATATGTACCGCCACATAATTCCATGTGGGCACATCCTCTTTTTTATACCAAGAGGAAGATACGTAGCTTTGGGGGCCATTAAAAATGCACAAGACTTCTTGTTCATTTTTAAAACTGAACCCTTGCGGATTTGCCTTCGCAATATGACCCACTAAAATAGCATTCCCATTTTAATCTTTGTCCAGTTCCAAAGGAATATGTGTGGCCCAAGGTTTTCCTTCAACTTGGTTTACTAGGATTCCAAAGCTGTTGTTTTTCAAAAAATCCTTAACCTCATCAAGATTCTCATTCCTATATTGGTGTGGTATATGCATATTCTATTTTTCTATTCTTCCTATTCTGGTAAAAATCGGAAATCGTATTTCTTTTGTTGTGTCCTTCTTCCAGTATTTCTTTAAGTCTTCAATAACTCCATTCACTGGATTTTCCTGATTTTGAATGATATAATTTTGGACACTCGACCATGAATTTAGGTAACCTTCTAAATCTTCAAGGGTCCATTTGGTCTTTATTTCGTAATTCTTTTTAAGACTGATCTCTTTGAAATCCAAAGCAATTGTGGCATATGCTGCATCTACATGTTTGCGCTCCTGGTTCCAATAGGGGCCAATAGTATCTTTGTAAAACCTATCGATGAGTAAATCAATGGATGTTTCAATCCGTAACAGGCCATAGCCCCATATGGCTACTATGGCGCCATTTTTAGCGACACGGTTAATTTCTTTGTTGAAAGCCTTGAAATCGAACCAATGAAGTGCTTGGGCAACAGTGATCAAATCAAACTGACTTTTATTAAAAGCCGTTTTCTCAGACCTACCAACACTATATTCAATGTTCTCCCTTTTTAAGGCATTTGCAATTTGTTTTTCACTAATATCAGTTGCATAGACTCTTTTGAAATGATTGGAAAGCTCAATGGCTACTTGGCCATTCCCTGTTCCACAATCCCAGCAATAATCCCTTCCGCTTGTTATACGTAAAATATCATTTATAAGTTTAATGGGATAGTTGGGCCGATATTTTTTATAAAAGCTGGATTGTTTTGAAAAGTTATCTTGAATTTCTTTCACAAACTGGTTATGGGGTTTAATCCAAAGTGATTAGAACGGGTAAATGATCTGAGATATGTTTATTGTTCTCCATTCGGTCGTCAATATGAACATACGATTGTACTGTGAATCCTTTAGTTAAAATATAATCGATTCTACGATCTAAAAGCATATCCTGGTTAAAGCCGTTGAATGTTCCTGTAGGACCATAAAAAAGACTTTTTGCACTATACTTGCCATCTTCCAATTTACTTTTCAGAAATTGGATGGGTTCTTGGTCAGGCCTTAAATTAAGATCACCCATCAATATGACAGGTACATTATCAGAATTTATTTTTGTGATCATTTTATAAATCAGTTTGGCCGATTCTACTCGGGCCTTTGTACCCCTATGATCAAAATGGGTATTGAAAACATAGAATTTTCGATGGGTCTTACTATCTTGGAAGAGTCCATAAGTACAAATTCGTTCCATGGAGGCATCCCAACCTACAGAAATTTTTGCTGGAGTTTCAGAAAGCCAAAAGGTATTGCTTTTCAATACTTTAAACCTACTATGATCATAATGTATGGCAGAATATTCCCCCTTTTGCTTGCCATCATCCCTGCCTACGCCAATATATGAGTAATTGGTAAGGCTATTGTCTAAATACGTAGTTTGATGATGCATGGCTTCTTGGGTCCCAAAAATTTGTGGATTGTAGTGTGCTATCAAATCCACCATACTGGTTTTACGATCGTTCCAATTATTTACAGTGTCATTAGTGTTATCATATTTGATATTATAGGTCATTAACCTCATTTCTTGGCCAATTAGATGAACAGATAAGAATAGTAGGGACGAGATTATTGCTATGTTTTTTTTCACAGGAGAGTTTTATTTTTTCGTAAATTAAAACACAAGATAATTATATATATTCAGACAAAAAAAATGAAAGCTTATCTGCATCAAATTCATCCGGTCCTCCCTGTTAAGAATGTGGTGGAAGCGCTTGATTTTTATGTAAACAGATTGAGGTTTAAAATAGCTTTTGCAGATGACAGCAAAAAACCTACCTATGCCGGAATTATTAGGGATGGGATTGAAATACATTTGCAATGGCATGATGCCAAGGAGTGGGAATTGGCTATTGATAGGCCCATGCTTCGCATTGTGGCAGAAAATATTGAGGCACTTTATGAGGAGTTTTCAGATAAGGATGTGTTTCATGACCATACCTTGCTAAGGGAAACGGCATGGGGAACGAAAGAATTTGCTTTTTACGACCCTTTTAAAAACGGATTGACCTTCTATCGTAATGTTTAAAAATGAAGTCCGGTAAATTAATTTACCGGACTTCAAAAACATTTGCATCTTAGCTAATGCAAATTTAATTATTGTCTCGGAGCTGCCTTGATTTCCCCACTTATACCACTTAGGTCTTTTCTAAAAAGCCAAACTTCCTGTTCTCCTCCAACAGTGACCTCTTCCCAATCCTTTAAAAAATGGGCAAAGCTACCATCGCCATGAACTTCATTGTATTTTTTTGGAAATTCTACGTCTTCTCCCATCCAACTCGATTTGTCGAAAAATGATGCAAAGACCATATCTCGACCCTCCTTGGTACTGGGCAATTCATTCGTATAGATACCAAAGGGATCATCCGGGAATTTCTCAGTCATAACCTTATGGATCTTCTTCATTAATCCGACTGCCTTAGCTCTCTTAAAACGTTCTATGTCATAGACGCTTAAATGCAATTTATTGACCATAAAATCTTTAGGAAAATTGGATATGTCGGTCTCAAATTTCCAATAGGTTTGATTCCAATTGGGCATGGCATAGGCCGCTACATTTTTATTCCAATCTTCACTATGACCTTTCTGATTGGGTCTGTTGTCAAGTGCGCTCCAAGGTAAAGGCCCTGTGACCAAAACATATTTCCCAGCATTATCCCCGTTTGTTATCCAGTATGTCCTGGCCCCAAAGGCCCCTTCTGAATGGTATTTTTTGTTATGTGACGCCAATCCCTTCTCAAATTCAGCGATCTTTGTTGGATTTGCGGTTATAGTCGCATTTTCAATTATTAAATACTCATCGGTGGTCTGCGAGATCAACATAAGAGGAGCTAAGAGCATGATGTAAATTGCTTTTTTCATTTTTCTAGTTTTATGGTTGTTAGTCTTTTTTAATCAATTTTCTTCCACTTCACTTTCTTCAGCCATTTTGGCCGCCTCGATATCTTGTATGGCAAGAACAAACTCGGACAAGTTGTAATACGCATATTCTTTTACAATCTTACCATTGACGAATTGGGCGGTAAGATGCACAGGAATAACAAGTTTTTGGTTATTTCCTGACAGGGTTCCTTCCCAAGTGGCCCAAAAATTGACCCATGTCTCGTTATCATCGTCAATGACCCTTTCATAAAACATATCCTTATCAATAAAACTATAACTCGAAGTGGCTGCAAGGTTGGCTTTTAGTCCCTCAAGAGCTTCGGCTGTTGTCGAGGCCTGTAATGTATTGTGATATTGTTTGGCGGTATCGGCATAATGGCTTGCCCAACTGGTCCAATTACCTTCATTATAATCTTTAATCAGTGCTTTTACAACATTAATTTCTGGTGCTGAATTGGTATAACGTTCTGGGCCTTTTTGTTGGCAAGCCATAAACAGCATTATGGTAATCACGGATAAACTCAATTTTTTCATTTTAAAGTGTTTTGGTTAATAAGTAACCCCTATCTATGGGTATTCTAAAATTATTTCTCTGGGATATAGGCCATATCTGGTCGCATTCTTCCTTCAAAAGATTCGTGTTTTTCCAAACTTCCCATGAAGTCATTGTAGGTATTTAGCCAATCTTCGCCCATCAATTCGTTATTCTCGGCGATTTTGGAGGCGTAGTCTACTGCGTCTTTAGCAGCAATTGCTACCATATAAAATTCGCCTCGTGTACCGAACCCACTGCGATATACACGATAATTTAGTTTTGAACCTTTGCTTTCGAATAAGTCCTTTATGGCTTGCACTTTTTCTTTGACAATGGCCCTGTTTCCTGGAGTATAATGGTAATAATGAAATTTTCTATAATCTTGTCCTTCAGGAGTTTGGGTGATGCCACCAGGCATATACGAAAGATTCTTATCCAAATGAATCACATAATTTTGCTCAATATCATAGCACTTGTCCATTTTGTTAAAAAGTGCTCTCATTTTGTCAGCTCCCATTTTTTCAGCTAAAGTCGCAAATGAAGGTTTGTCCAATTGGGCCATATTTTCTATGGGTCCCACATATAAATATCTAGGGCCGTCTAAATTGGAGACTATCATATTTACTTTTTGTATATCATGTTTTTTTAAGTTTTCAACAAGTTCTTTAACGATGCTCTCGTATTCACCTACCATTGAGGGTTTAACAACATCTTCATGTACCCAATAGGCTTGGGAGTTACTGTTTTGGGCCACTAGTTGTGCTAAGGGTAGCCCTAATAGTAACGCGAGTAAGAATATCATTTTTTGTTTTCTCATTTTTATCTAATTTTGGTTAATATCTCTTTTTTGTTTGTTAAATGCGCTGCATTGTAATACCTTCTATTCAACGATAGGCGGATTCAACGTATATCCAAGCTGCTGCAAGAGTGCCAGTTCATTATAATAAATATCTTCCTGGGTCATCTTACCTTCTCTATCAAAGGATATTTCAGAATACCCGCTCACAACGATACTTTTACCGGTAGCTGGAGCCTCGCCAAACACTCCGGTATTTGTGCCTTCAAAGGTCCACTTGGCGTATAAATGTCCATCTTTGATTGTACTCCTGTCAATGGTGAGCTTTAGGTCAGGGAACCCTTTGAAGTAAATGCCCATATTGGCCTCAAGCTCATTTTGGTTGGTTGCTACCTCAATTCCATTCATATGCCTGATGTAGTTTACAGTTGAGATTGATCTTAAACTATCCATATTCTTTTGATTCCATGCATTTTCAATAAAGCTGTTAAAATTGGCCGTAATTGCCCTTACACGCATATCTGCCTTTTGCTCACCATTCGGCTCGTTACAATTGGTGACCAACAATACTATTGCAATCGACAATAGTTGCATTCTTTTCATAGTGTACCGGTTTAAAATTTCAAGAAGAAGCATGCTGATAGACAGTTAGATTCACAAGGAATTGATTTTAGGGGTATGATGAAAGTGAAGAAGGATGAAGAGGTTTAAAAACTGTCCGAAAGCCCTATTTTAGTTATCAAACAATACTTGTGTTAAAAGTTGTATATTTAATACGCTCATTTCCCCCGGTGATAGCATGATTGAAATGAGAACATGTTTGTTGAAAGCTGGCCTAACCTTCGTCTTTTCTTTATTGAATTGCTGCACCATTATTTCCCAGATTATAGATTTCAGTCGCGAAAACCCTTACAGAAGGGTGTTTGTAGATACCGATAATTTCGGGGCTTCTTATTTAGATATATTGGGAGCATCATATCTAGAGGCAAAGCCCGATTCACTTCAATTTTTAATGCTTAATGACTTGGCCTATTATTGGCATACTAGAAATTTAAAGACTTCTCTTGATTTCACAAAGAAAGGGCTTGGGCTTGCATTGAAAAAGAAAGACACCTTGTGGGAGGGAAGACTTCAAATAACCCAAGGGGCCATTCTACTTAGAATGGAGAAGTTGGATAGCGCATTGATTGTGCTTCATGAGGCAGAAACCAAGGTGAAAGAAAAAGACCTACCGTTTTTAAACACCCAATTGGGTTACGTTTATGAAAGAAGGGGACAGTTAGATAGAGCAGCAGATTATGCATTGGAGTCTTTACGAATTGGTGAAAAACTATTGGACAACAAAGCCATTGCATTAGCTTATAGTGATTTGAGCAACCTGTTTTGGAAGCAGTCCAAATTTGAATTCGGTTTGGAGTATGGCCTAAGGTCTGCAAAGATTTTCGATGAACGGAATATTAATGATTTGGATTATGGATTTACACTGTATGTAATCGGAAATAATTATCTGGGACTAGAGGAATACCAAAAGGCCTTGAATTATTTTGAGCATTCCAAGGCCATAGGTGAACGATACGGTTTTTATAATAATCTTAGCGATGTGTATATTTCCCAAGTTGATTTATATACCTATTTGAACGCGTTTGAAAAAGCTGAAAGTGCAGGTAAAAATGCTATTAAATACGCGCTGTTGCTAGATAATAATTTTATGCTGATGCGTTCTTGGCTCTCCATAGGAAAACTTCAGAATATACAGGGAAAATATGTCTCGGCCATCGAGAGTTTACAGAAGAGCATAGCAATAGCGTCGGATGATTTTGGAGATAAGTTTTATTTGAGCCAGGCTTACGAAACCTTGGGAAAGGCATATGCAGGTAATTTCAATTATCAAGAAGCGTATCAGGCCTTTGCCCAATATGATTATTTAAAGAACCAGATTTTTACCGCAGAGGCAGATAAAAGGATTTCACTGCTCAGAACTGAATTTGATGTTGCCCAAAAGGAGAATACGATTCAATTGCAGGAGAACCAAATATCTAGACAAAGAACAAGGCAAACTCTAATTATCATAATTGCTTGTCTTTTAATACTGTACTTGGTATTGCTTTATAAAGCAGTTCAGAATAATATCATAAAGAACAAACAATTACAAATACAGAATGAGGAAAATGAGTTTTTGTTAAAAGAAATCCATCATAGGGTAAAGAACAACCTTGAAATAGTGTCTAGTTTACTTGCACTGCAATCTGCCCAACTGAATAACCCTAGAGTGAAAGACGCTATGTTAAAAAGCCAGTACAGGGTGCAAAGTATGAGTATGATTCATCAAAAGCTATATCAAGAGAAGAGCCTATCATCTATTGAAATGAAAGACTATTTTAAGGATTTGGCCAGCTATATCGTTAATGTCTTTGATGCGGGAGACCGAATACAAGTGATATTTGAAATGGGGCATATAGAACTCGATGTAGATACCGCCATTCCCATTGGCCTTATTGTAAATGAACTTTTGACCAACTCCCTCAAATACGCATTTCCTTCCAAGAAAGAAGGTATTGTACGTATAGGGTTAAAAAAAGAAGGCTCCCAACTGCATTTGAAGGTAGCGGATAACGGTATTGGAAAATGTGAAATTGGAAAAAGTATCGGAACTGGATTTGGCACCCAACTTATCGGCTTATTGACCAGACAACTCGACGGAAAAATGGAACTATTAGTGGACAATGGTACTATTATTTCCTTTGAATTTCAAACCAACAAAGCAGCATGATCATGAATGAAAAAACAAGAATACTGGTCGTTGAGGATGATATGATCATTGCAGCAAATATTTCATTGCAGTTAACCAACCTAGGTTATGAAATTACAGGAATTGAAACAAGGGGTGAAGAGGCGCTCGCCCATGTACTGCTAAACGCCCCGGATATTATTCTTATGGATGTTAATCTGAGAGGTGATTTAGACGGCATAGAAACCGCTAGGGCCATTCAAAAGAACATAGAAGTCCCGATAGTCTACCTTACGGCCAATACGGATGATATTTCGTTTACAAGGGCCAAAGAAACGCATCCTTACGCCTTTATCCCCAAACCCCTGAACATTCAACAATTACAAAGGTCCTTAGCTTTAGTAGAAGAACAGGTGAAAGAAAAAATGGAGGCTTTTAAGAAAGATGATATTCCAGTTGAAGTAATGGACGATCGAATTTTTGTTCGTTCCAAAGGTAAAATGACCAAGCTTTTATTTACTGATATTCTATATATAGAGGCTGATCGAAATTATTGTAAAATCGTTACATCACAGGGCAAGCACCTCTTATCTGTAACCCTGAGGATTATGGAAGAAAAATTACCGAAGCATTTGTTTATTAGGGTACATAGGTCTTATATGGTCAATATCTCAAAACTAGACGCAGTGGTAGAAGGCCATTTGGAAATTAACAGAAAGGTAATACCCTTAGGAAAGTCACAAAAAAGATTTCTACTTCGTCGTTTGCAGACCATTTAATGGTAAAATAAACGGAATTCCGATAAGTAAAAACATGTTTTCGGACAGTATTTCGTAGACTTCATCCCCTCCCTTTGCAAACTTTGACTTAAAAGTCATACTATGTAGTATGGTTATTCAATATTACTAACAGATAAACTATGCTACAATGAAAAAACTATTGATTCTAATTCTATTTATTTTAATAGGTAATCAGGCCATTGGGCAGGAAAAACTTTTTTTGATCATGGAATTTATGAAGGTTGATGAAAACCAGCAGAATGCCTATGCTGAAACCGAGGACTTTTGGGAAAAAATACACGAACAGCGTGTTAAAAATGGCGATATCGTTGGATGGGATTTATGGGCTTTGGGACCAGGGGGAGAAGATCAACATTTTCAATATGTTACCGTTACTCTTTTTAACGATCCGGTCAAGATGTTCGGTGGGGGAAATTTCGGGACTGCTTTAAATGCCGCTTATCCAGATATGGCTGAAGAAAAGCTTACTGAAACCTTTAACAAGACATCTAAGGCCAGGGATTTGGCCGTTCGTATTTATATGAAACAAATTGCTGCTACAAGCGATGAGTATGATATGCCCATTGGGACAGTGGCTACCTTTGATATGATGAAAGTTGATCTAATGAAGTACGGGGTATATGAAAAGGCAGAGTCTGAAATTTTCAAGACATTGCACCAAGGTGCCATAGATAAGGGGAACAAGGAAAGTTGGGGGCTATTGCGTTTTATGTCACCCATTGGTAGTGATACCTATGCATCCCATATGACGGTAAGCATGTATAAAGACCACGCGCAAATGTTTGGGGAAGGCATCAATTTTTCTGAGGGTGCTACACCTGCGGGAACAAAGGCCATGATGGATGGTATAGCGGCAAGGGACATGAAATATGTTTATATAGCCAATTTGATCCGAAAAGTGCGTTAGTGCATCGAGTATAACTATTATCAGGACCCATAGTTATGAACTATGGGTTTTTAATTTAATAAAAGCTTTGCCAGATTAGTCCAACAAAAAATCCAAACTTATGAATTGATCCACTTTTTGAATGCCGTGGATTTTGCCTTACTAATGATAATTTGTTCCTTATAAACGGGAGAAACATTTAAAATAAGTTTACCATTAAAATAATATTTGATATTGTCAATGGCGTCCTTATGAACAATAAACTGCCTGTTCACCCTATAGAATAATGCAGGGTCAAGCTCGTTTTCAATATCTTCCAAATTTTCATCTATGGTATAGACTATGTTTTCTTTGGTAACTCCCTTTACAATACCTGTGTCAATATAAAGATAAGCCAAACTTGCTGTTTTTATGGGAATTAACTGATCCCGAAGATGTACAAGATATGTGGTTTTGTACATACCGCGCTGTGAATTTATAAGGTTTAAAAGTCCTTCTAATTTGATGTCGGGAGTAGGGTCTACCGTTGATTGTACTTTAAATTGCGTAAGGGCCTTGGATAGTTCATCTTCATCAATAGGTTTAAGCAAATAATCAATACTATTGACTTTGAAGGCTTTTAATGCATATTGATCATAAGCGGTGGTAAATATTACAGGTTTGTTTATTTGGACCTGGTCAAAAATCTCAAATGAAAGTCCATCCGCTAAATGAATGTCCATGAAGACCAATTCTGCTTCGGTCGATGATGAAAAGTAGGCAACAGATGACCTTACTGAATCCAAGACTGCCAGAACCTCTATTTCAGGATCCAGGATCTTGAGCAGATATGCGAGATTTTCACTGGCCGCTAGCTCATCTTCAACGATAACTATTTTCATTGCCCTTGTTTTAAAGGTAGTTTTACACTGAATTTATTGTCGTCTTTGTTAATGATTATATTTTGTTTTGCAATTAAAAGGTATCTTTTGTCCAAGTTAATGAGTCCATTTCCTGTACCATCGGCCATTACCGTTCTCGGTTGCAGTTTGTTCTCTACATAAACGTACCCATCTTTGGTATATATGTTTACCGTTAAAGGATTGGTCTCTGAAATCTCGTTATGTTTAACAGCATTTTCGACCAACAATTGAAGCGCCAAAGGAGGAATTTCCTTTTCATGATATTTTGCATCAATTTTAATATCAATATCAATCCGGTCCCTATATCTGGTTTTAATCAAATAGGAATAGCTGTCAAGAAATTTAAGCTCTTCTTTTAGGGAAACCAAATCTCGATCTCCACTTTGTAAAATATAACGATACATAAAGGAAAGCTTCTTAACAAATTGTGCAGCCTCATCGTTATCGCGAAGCAGACAGTTTAAGGAGTTCAATGAATTAAATAGGAAATGGGGGTCAATCTGGTTTTTTAAAGCCGTCAACTCCGTTTGAAGATTCTGCTGCTTTAAACGTTCATTTTCGATTAGATTGGACTGTTGTACCATCTGAAGTCTTAGGATTCTCGAAATGAATAATAAAAGAATGACCAATGTGGTCAGGACAACAGACAAAAAGCCTTTCTCTTCATTTGAAATAGGATTGCCTATAATTAAAGGATATATAAAATCAAGGAGCACAGGGGCTGTCACAAGAATGGCTATATTCAGAACAAATAGAGCTACAATTCTTAAAGCTTTTTTATTTCTGGAAAACGAATAACCCCAGTTTGAGTTTAATTGTACAATCAACCAAGAAAAGAGAAAGAAAAAAATGAGTTTTATGAAGAAGTCCTTGACCCAAACCATAGAGAAGTCCATGTCCCCAGAATGGAACATTTCATAAATGTAAATGGTCTTTGGGAGCGAAACCAGAACAGCAAAGAGAAGGGATATCTTTACCAATTGTGATTGTTTTACTTGTATACGTCTAAACATGGTTTCGAATATGGATTAAGATGCACGGCTTTTTCGCAAATTTACACGAATTTATTTAAGATGTAATTTTGCTTCTACCGTTTAAAAATTGGCCCTGGCTAAAGAGTCAGGACCAATTTCATTCAAAAGTATCCCCAATGTTATTTGCCATAGACATCAAAACCTTTGGGAAGGTATATTTCGGGGTTAAAACCCAAAACAATTTTTTCTTCATCCTCGATGAAGGCAATTTCATCTAAATTTATTTCAACCTCGGCAAAGGCATCAAAACCTTCTGGAAGATATGTTTGGGTGTCAAAGCCTAAGAAAAAGTCGTCTTCACCCTCAATATAAACGATTTCATCCAAGTTCAATTCGAGTTGGGCATAGGGGTTAAAACCGATTGGGAGGTATTCGTTGGTGTCAAAGCCTAAAACAGGTTCTTCTTCCAATTCAATATAATCTATCTCGTCGATGTCAAACTCCATGCCTTCGTAGGGGTTAAAACCCAATGGCAAATAGTCTGCTGTATCGAAACCCAGATCAATTTCCTCGTTTTCCTCTAAATAGACAATGTTTTCGAATATGTGGGAATCAGCGTCCAGAACCAAATAAGGGTCATTGCTATAATTCGCATGGTGGTTTTCAAAGCTTGTCTCTTTGGTTACTTGATTATCACTTTGGCAGTTCCCCTTACCTACAAAGGATAATAATAGTACCGTTAATAATCCCGTACCTATTAATGCTGTTATTTTTTTCATAATGACTTTTGTTTTTTGATTTAATATGTTTAAATCGGTTTCTTATTATTTCTTGGGCAAATGTAGAGACTGATCCCTCTTCAGTAAGACCCGTTTTGACCGAAACGTCTTAAATGATGGGTGAAATGACCCTTTTGGAATGTGAATTATTTAGGTGTGGTTGGCCCTTGTTGGGGATTAGGATAAATTCGTGTAGTTGATAATACTTTTTTGGTATACAATTTGTTCATACTGTTAAGATTTAAGTCAAGACAACGACAATATGTTTAATCCGCCCACTTAACGTATAAAGATGCCTCGAAAAAAAGAATATTCGGAAGAAGAAGTGCTTGAGAAAGCCATGCACACCTTTTGGGCCAATGGGTTTGAAAGCACTTCATTGCGAATGCTTGAAAAGGACATGGGGATTAATCAATTTTCGATTTATTCCAATTTTGGTAGTAAACAAGGCCTCTTTATTGAAGTGCTAAAAAAATATAGGAGCTATACCAAGACAGCATTTATGAAGGAATTGTTACAATCTAAAGGGCACTTGGATGATTTACGAAAGTTCTTTTTTGATTACGCATATGCAATACAGTCGGGTGACTGCCCAAAGGGGTGCTTAATTACGAATACAGGAATGGAAGTATGGGAAAAAAATGAAGATATCTCCTTTGAGCTTAATTCCCATTTCACTTTTCTGAAGGAAACCTTTTATGCACTGCTTGAAAAAATAAAATTTAAGGAAGAATTACCTAAGGATTTTGATAGTGCAAAATATGCCTCTTTTCTGTTGGGTAGTTTACAAGGACTCTCACTTTTTGCAAGACTTTATAGTAAAAAGGAGGTAGATGCATATATTGATGCCATCATGGAAGCATTAAAATAAGGGTATTCAGGAAACCAAGGTATAGATTTCCACTAGGCTAATCCCTTCCCATTGACCTGTTCCTGCTATTACCACTTCGATTTCTATTATTCCCCCCTCTATAATTCGATTTTCCCGGTCTATTCTGGTTCCTTGCCTTATTTTGGTTTCTTGGTCTTTGAGGGTTTTGCTTTTTTGGGGATGGTGCCTCTTCTTGGATATCTTCTATGAAAGGATGTTCAGGCAATCTGGGTACTTGTTGCTTAATAAGCTTCTCAATATCTCGCAAGTAGGGTCGTTCTTCCTTATCACAAAATGAGATGGCAATGCCACTGGCACCGGCACGCCCTGTTCGGCCAATGCGATGTACATAGGTTTCTGGAACGTTGGGTAAGTCAAAATTGATGACCAAAGACAAATCATCTACATCAATACCACGAGCAGCGATATCAGTCGCAATAAGCACTTTGAGCTTTCCATCCTTAAAGTCACCCAAAGCTTTTTGCCGTGCTGTTTGCGATTTATTACCATGAATGGCTGCTGAGCTTATGTCTGCCTGCCCTAATTTTTTTACGACCTTATTGGCCCCATGTTTGGTTCTTGAAAATACCAGTACTGACTTGTTAGGTTGCCCTTGTAATAAATGAGCCAATAACTTGACCTTATTTCCTTTACTTACAAAATATACCCCCTGTTCTACTTTTTCTGCCGTGGCCTGTTGTGGTTTAATGGTTACCCTGTCAAAATCACCCAATATTGTTCTTGAAAGGTTAACAATAGTACTAGGCATTGTAGCCGAAAAGAAGAGAGATTGTCGTCGCGAGGGTAACTTGGCGATAATTTTTCGGATATCATGGATAAAGCCCATATCGAGCATTTGGTCAGCTTCGTCCAATACGGCATATTCAATATCTTTTAATGAGATATACCCTTGATTCATTAAATCCAATAAACGACCTGGTGTAGCAATCAGTATATCCACTCCGTTTCTCAGGGCTTGTGTCTGTTTACCTTGTTTAACACCTCCGAAAATTACGGTATTCCGTATTCCGGTAAATCTACCATAGGCTGTAAAACTTTCACCTATTTGTAGGGCCAACTCCCGGGTTGGGGTAACAACTAGAGTTTTGATTTTATGATGGCGACCTTGAGATTGCCTATCATTATATAGCTGTTGAAGAATGGGTATTGCAAAGGCAGCTGTTTTCCCTGTTCCGGTTTGCGCGCAGCCTAAGAGGTCCTTGCCTTTCAAAAGAATAGGGATTGCCTGTTCCTGAATAGGTGAGGGGCTAGTATAACCCTCTTGCTCAAGGGCCTTGAGGATGGGTGCTATAATTCCTAAATCGTCGAATGTCATGTATCGTGAAAAATAAGCGGCAAAGGTAACGGAATAGTTCGGATAATGAGGTATATCGAAAATCTCATTAAAGTCCTGCGATACTCGCCTCAGCACATCGCTCACCATCCATGGCCGCGGAAACGATTCCGCCGGCATACCCGCCACCTTCTCCACAAGGAAACAAACCTTCAATTTCAGGATGTTCTAAATTCTCCTTTCGAGGGATGGTTACAGGAGATGACGTTCTTGACTCTACTCCGACAATATTGGCCTCAGCCGTGTAATATCCGTTCATTTTTTTGCCAAATTCCGTGAAGCCGGTCCTTAGTCTGCTACCTATTAGTTTTGGCAATAGGGAATGCAATGGGGCGGATTCTAAACCCGGTTGATAAGAAGTAGGATTGAGGTCTTGCGATAATTTCCCTTCGACAAAATCTGTTAGTCTCTGAGCAGGAGCAACTTGACTTCGACCACCTGAAGTGAATGCTAAACGTTCAAGGTCTTTTTGATATTCCAATCCTTTCAAGACACCGAACCTTTCATATTTGGGAATGTCCTCTTCTACATTTATTTCGACAACAATACCCGAATTGGCAAAAAGGTTGTTTCGTTTAGAAGGAGACATTCCGTTTACCACAACTTCCCCTGGTGCTGTAGCGGCGGGAACGATAAAACCACCTGGGCACATACAGAAGGAGTATACCCCTCTATTTTTTACCTGATGAACCAAACTGTAGGAAGCTGCAGGTAACAGCTCATTTCGCTCCCCATGACAGTGGTATTGAATGTTATCAATGATTTTTTGAGGATGCTCAACACGAACCCCCATTGCAAATGACTTTGCCTTCAGTGCAATGTTTTTATTCCTTAGCAGATAAAAAATATCGCGGGCGGAATGTCCCGTTGCCAGAATAACACGATGTATGTGCATTTCATTTCCGTTCTGTAGAATAACGGCTTGCAATTTCTTGTTCTTGATTATAAAATCGGTTACTCGGGTTTCAAAATGTATTTCTCCACCGTGCTTCAGAATGGTTTCCCTAATATTCTCCACAATTTTCGGGAGTTTATTGGTGCCTATGTGCGGATGAGCATCTACAAGAATCTGGTCTGTTGCCCCATGATATACCAAACTTTCGAAAATACGGCGAACATCCCCTCGTTTTAGACTTCGGGTGTAAAGTTTACCATCCGAGTAGGTGCCTGCACCACCTTCTCCGAAACAGTAATTGGAGTCTTCATTTACAATATGGTCTTGGTTAATGGCTTTTAGATCCCGACGGCGTTCCTGCACTTTTTTGCCCCGTTCAAGAACAATGGGCCTATAGCCCAATTCCAGACAACGCAATGCCGCCCACATTCCCGCAGGTCCAAAACCAATGATGTGGATCTCTTTGGCCTTGGAAACATCCTTGTAATCAAAAGAATAGGTGGGTTCATTGTTGGGTTGCTCCCGTATGTAGACCTCCATTTTATAGTTGAAGTAAATTGAAGGTTTACGGGCATCAATGGATTTACGCAGGACTCTAATAGTCAAATCGTTTTCAGGTTCTCCCAAGTGTTTGGCGACTTTTTTGAGGAGAATGTCCTTTTTAGATTCTTCCTTTAAGGAAACACGTAGTTGTATATGTCGCACCATACGGCAAAATTACTTTAATTATTTAGAGCCTGTTTAAATTTCAAAAACGAAATTTAAACAGGCTCTAAGATTGATTTACTTTATTATCCTTTTTAAAGAAAATAACGTATCTAAACAGGTCGCTTAAAACACTAATTTGTTCGTAGAATTCAGTGAAAATCTGTTTTGTGATAAAATAAAGTCAATATGGGATATAAGACAGTCTTTTTACTTTCAGATTTATCCTTTAAATTGGTGACAAGCTAAATTTAATAGAGGTATGGGTACTGTTTCAACAAGAATTCTAGGTTTTCTTATAACATTTATATTTTTGTTCGGCTGCGATTCTTCACCAAAGAAATTAGCCGATGACTCTCCACGCAGAATTGAAATTTTATTTCTTGGCCATGATCAGGAACATCATAATTCACGCGTTTATATGCCTATTTTGGCCTCAGCCTTGACCCAAAGCGGCATCAATATAACCTATACAGAAAATGTAGAGGACCTTAATTCGAAAAATCTGGATGTATATGATGGATTGATTTTATATGCCAATCATGAAAGTATTTCCCCGGCTCAAGAAGAAGCCTTATTGGATTTTGTGTATGGGGGGCATGCTTTTATTCCCTTACATGCAGCTAGTGCCTGTTTTAAAAATTCATCCAAGTATGTAGATCTGGTCGGGGGGCAATTCAAGAGCCATGGCACGGGAACATTTACGGCAAGAATCATTGACAAAACACATCCGACAATGTTAACGGCAGAAGAATTTTCTACTTGGGACGAAACGTATGTGCATCATGAAATCTCAGAGGATATCAATGTGCTTATGCAAAGGGTAGAGGGCGACCATATTGAACCTTGGACTTGGGTAAAGGAGTATGGCAAAGGAAAGGTCTTTTACACCGCATATGGGCATGATGAACGGGTTTGGAACAACCCTGGGTTTCATAATCTGGTCAAACAAGGTATTCTTTGGGCCGTTGATGATAATGTCAAAAAAAATTGGGAAACATTTTCTAAGGACATACCGACCTTGGCCTACGAGGCTAAGGACAATATACCCAACTATGAAAAGCGTGATCCGCCTTTAATGTACCAATTGCCATTGTCACCTGAAGAGTCGGCTAAATTGATTCAGGTACCTGCCGGATTCGATTTGCAGTTATTTGCCTCTGAGCCTGATATTATCAATCCGATCGCCATGAATTGGGACGAAAAAGGGAGGCTATGGGTCATTGAGACGGTTGATTACCCGAATACGGTGCGAAACGATAAAGGAACTGGAGATGATCGCATAAAAATTTGTGAAGACACTGATGGGGATGGTAAGGCCGATAAGTTTACAGTATTTGCTGAGAATTTAAATATTCCCACAAGTTTTGCCTTTTCCAATGGGGGTATTATTGTTTCCCAAGCTCCTCATTTTCTATTCTTGAAAGATACGAATGGCGATGATAAAGCCGACGTAAAGGAAGTGGTCATTGACGGATGGGGTGTTTTTGATACTCATGCAGGTCCGTCAAACCTTCAAAATGGCATAGACAACAAAATATATGGCGTAGTAGGCTATTCAGGGTTTGAGGGAAATATTTTTGGACAGAACCACGAATTTAGACAAGGTATTTATCGATTCGACCACAGACTGTCCGGCTTTGAATTTCTGACGAGTACCAGTAATAATACATGGGGATTGGGAATTACCGAGGATAACTCCATTTTTGCTTCTACGGCAAACAATACCCATAGCGTCTTTATGGGCATACCAAATAAAAACTTTGAAGGCGTTGAGGGAATACCTGCCCAAGGAAGTTTAAAGATTGATGGTCACTACGATATAAAACCTATAACACCTAATATTAGACAAGTTGACGTATTTGGTGGGTTTACCGCGGCGGCCGGACATCATTTTTACAGCGCTCGTGATTATCCTGAGGAGTATTGGAATAAAGTGGCTTTTGTTTGTGAACCAACGGGAGGTCTTGTACATATCTCCAAAATAGAGAAAGAAGGAGCGGGCTATGTTGAACTTGATGGAGGTAATTTGATGGCAAGTTCCGATGAATGGGTTTCTCCGGTCGAGGCCAAGGTAGGACCCGATGGCTCAGTTTGGGTTTTGGACTGGTATAACTTTATAGTCCAGCATAATCCAACCCCACGATTGGATAGAGGGGGGTATGATGCTAAAAAAGGTGATGGGAATGCCTATGTAAACCCCTTGCGTGACAAATCAAGGGGACGGGTTTGGCGCATTGTACCAAAGGGAGTTGATGATGATGCCTCCCTAACATTGGATAAGAACAATCCGCAGGAATTGGTCATGGCACTTTCAAATGACAATCTATTTTGGCGTTTAACGGCCCAACGTTTACTGGTAGAACTAGGGAATGAAGAGGTACTGCCCGACCTGTATGAATTAACACAAAATAATAAGGTTGATGGGCTAGGGCTAAACGCTGCAGCATTACATGCTTTATGGACCATTCAAGGATTGGGCGTAACCGCATCCAATAAGGAGGCCAGTGCAGTAGTGGTAGGAGCATTACTACATTCTTCAGGTTCAGTTAGAAAAGCAGCTTTACAAATCCTTCCCAGAACACTAAGTTCAGATGATGAAATATTAAAGTCAGATGTTTTGAACGATCAAGACCCTGGCGTGCGAATGGCAGCTTTACTTTATTTTTCGGAAAGGGACCCTTCCAGTAGTATTGGAAAGACCCTTTTTCAATTAAGTGATGAAAAAAAGATAGTGGATGATGCTTGGTTGTCTATGGCAACATATATAGCGGCCAGTAGGCATAGTGAAAGTTTCATAAAAGAACTCAAGGCATCGAAACCTGATTTTATCAGGCAACAAGTGGCTAAAACCCAATATGAAAGTAAAGCTTTTGATGATATGGATTGGAAAACCATGGAGCTGCCACAATATATAGAAAATGCCGGGTTGAACATAGATGGAGTCATCTGGTTTAGAAAGAACTTCAGTATTTCTGGAAACGACTCAGGAAAGTCCGCTACGGTATCCTTGGGCCCAATTGACGACTCTGATATTGTTTATATAAATGGAGAAAAAGTGGGAGGATTGGAACAAAGCTATGATAAAAATAGAGTTTATACCGTCCCGGACAGAGTCTTGGTACAAGGTGATAATGTCATTGCCATCCGTGTTGAGGACACGGGTAGCGGTGGTGGAGTTTATGGCAGCAAAGAACAAATGTTCATTGAAATAGATGCACGTTCTATACCTCTTTCGGGAAATTGGAAATATAAAGTGGAAGAGGATTTTTCGAATAGAACAAAGAATGTGTTCAAGGAAACCTCAATTGGAGAGTTATTGATAAAAAATTATGCGGACAAGGAGGTTCTTTTTAACAAAGATTCTTTGAGTGTAAAAGGAAATGCTACGGTTGTAAATATTGGCACCATTAAAAATGAAATGAAGTACGATGTTACCGAGTTTGTAGTGGAAGCAGGAAAGCCGGTGGAACTCATTTTTGAGAATACCGATTTTATGCAGCATAACCTATTGATTGTGAAACCGGGAGCAAAGGAACGAGTAGGACTGGCTGCGGATAAGTTGGCGGTTGATCCCCAAGGAGCCGAAAAGAACTATGTCCCTGAAATCCCAGAAGTACTGTTTGCAACCGCTATTATTAATCCAGAGGAGAAGGTAGTTCTTCGCTTTACCGCTCCCAAAGAACCAGGAAATTATCCGTATATCTGTACCTTTCCGGGCCATTGGCGTATAATGCAAGGGGTAATGAAGGTGGTAGCCTCTAATAGTCAATAGAGATTTAAAACTAGCGGCTGTTTTGATTGGGCTTGCTATTTGGGTAAAAAGTCCTCATAGCCACCTATCCTCAAAAAAATACTATCCAATTTATCGAATGCTTGGGTGCGTTTCAATTGCATTCATTTATTCATTGGCTCTACTTTTTTCAATAGGAGACTACAGCCCATCCTTTGATACTAACAATTCAGTATTTCTTTTTTCCCATTTTCCGCATTGCCCTGCACCTTTGCTGTCTAAACAATCATAAAATATAAATCATGAAGAAAGTATTGATTATTCTAGTAGCATTGATGGGTCCGATTGCAATTGCCCAAGACCAATACAGCAAAGGAATGCAAAAAGCATTTCAGCTTTGGGGAGAAGGTAAAATAGCTGAATCTTCTAATTTATTTGAAAGAATTACGGCGGCGGAGCCAGATAATTGGCTTCCGTCATATTACGGTTCACAAGTAAATACACTGGTTTCTTTCGGAGAAAAAGATAAAGAGAAATTGACCTGGCAATTGGAAAAAGCACAAGAGTTTATAGATTTTGCCAAGGCCATATCGCCTGATAATCCAGAAATATTGGTGCAACAAGCAATGATCCATACAGCTTGGGTGGCATTTGACGGGGCTACTTACGGAATGACACTTTCTGGTAAGGTTGTTGGTTTGTATGAGAAAGCGCTGCAGCTGGCTCCTGAGAACCCTAGAGTTGTTTTTTCAAAAGCCGAATGGGATATGGGATCCGCCAGATTTTTTGGACAGGACACAGCCCCCTATTGTAGGGATGTTGAGCGGGCCTTGGAACTTTTTACTAACTTTAAGCCAAAGTCACCTTTTCATCCAAATTGGGGGAAAGATAGGGCCGAAGCAATTTTAAAACAGTGTCAAAGTTAATATTTGTATGTCCAGTAGTATTTCAAAAATAGTAAAGATTAGTTCAGTGATAACCTTGGCACTTATCATAGTGCCAAGAATTGTCAATTGGGGGGAGAAAATTATTTGGAAAGAACAACTGGAGTACGGATTAATATGCTTGATATTCGCATTGGCCCTAACAACGATTAGTCTTTATTACGATAAGAATATTTCAAAGAGATATAGCTGGGAAAATCAACCAAAAAAACGCTTGCTAATTGGTTCTGTTGGTACTGTGGTAACCACTTTGATCGCTTTTGGGCTGGCACGTTTGATACTTATTGTATGGTATTATGGAAAGTCTCTTGACTATTTTATTCAAAATGAAGGGGTGAGTACTTACATAGTTGCCACGATTATAGCAGTTCTAATGTCCTTGTTCTTTCATGCCTTCTATTTCTATAAAGCACTACAGGATAAAAAAATCAAAGAACATAAAATAATAGCAGGTACGGCCTCCGCCAAGTTTGACGCATTAAAAAACCAGTTGGACCCTCATTTTCTCTTCAACAGTTTGAATGTTTTGACAAGTTTGATCGAGGAAGACCCTCATCAGGCTCAAAAATTCACGACCTCGTTATCTAAAGTATATCGATATGTCTTGGAGCAAAAAAACAAGGATTTGGTACCCGTTGAAGAAGAACTACAATTTGCAAAGACATATGTAAAGCTATTGAAGATGAGGTTCGAGGACAGTATAGATTTGGAAATACTGGAGCATTGTAGTGATCCAGAAGCCAAAATAGTACCGCTGTCATTACAACTATTGCTTGAAAACGCGGTAAAACATAATGTAGTCACATCATCTAGACCACTGCACATAAAAGTGTATGAGGAAGATGGGATGATTGTTGTGGATAATAATCTGCAAGAAAAACAAGTGGTCAAAAAAGGTAGTGGAGTTGGATTGCAGAACATCCGTCAACGCTACGCAATATTAACGGATCGGCAAGTGGAGATTGCAAAGACGGCTTCAGGGTTTAATGTTAAACTTCCACTGCTGACAGAACAAGTTTCAGTTATGAAAAATCAACAAGTATATATAGATGACAAGCGTTACACAAAAGCGAAGGAATACGTTGAGCGCTTAAAAGGCTTTTATGGCAATTTATTGGCTTATTGTATTGTTATTCCATGTCTGGCCATACTCAATTACAATACAGGGAGCTTTCCCTGGATATTGTTTCCGACCATTGGTTGGGGATTTGGGGTATTGGTGCATGGGATGGAGGTTTTTGGGTATAATCCACTATGGGGTAAAAGCTGGGAAGAGCGAAAAATGCAACAGTATATGGATGACGATAAATTTTAGATTTACGATTCATCACACAAAAAATACAACTGGGTAAGCATAATTAAATAAAGGAACGGTAAGCTCTTAAATTTGGGTTATTAAATAAAGAAATGATTCAAAAAGAACAATTGAACAATGGAAAATACAGATAAAGAAGATAAATATCTACGGGCTAAAGAGCGTTTAGAGGAGGTTAAGAAATTTTACAGCAGTATATTTTCGGGCTTCTTTGTAATACTTATGGTGGCAGGATTGAATTATTATATCAACGAATGGAGTTACCCTTGGTTTCTTTGGGCCGCACTGGCTTGGTTGGTTGTAACATTATTTAAGGCAATAAAAACATTTGGTTCAAATCCTTTCTTTGGTAGGGGTTGGGAAGAGCGAAAGATTAAGGAATTTATGAAAGACGATGAAAATCAAGGGAGATGGAAATAAGGGATAATAATACACTAGAGAAAAGGAATCGTGCCAAAAAACGCGTTGAGGAACTCAAAGGGTTCTATGTTCACTTTACCGTATATGTAGCAGTGAATACATTCATTACTACAATGAAGATAATCCGTGACATGGATGAGGGAAACTCATTCGGTGAGGCATTTTGGGATTTTGGAACATTTGCCGTGTGGTTTTTTTGGGGTATTGGTGTGGTATTCCATGCCGCAAAGGTTTTTTCATACAACCCTATATTGGGGAAAGATTGGGAAGAAAGGCAAATCCAAAAATACATGGAACGGGATAGAAAAGAGGCAGAAAAATATAAATGATGGAAGCGCGAAAAAAGGAGTCTAATACATATGTTAGAGCAAGAAAAAGAGTTGAAAGGATAAAGGCCTTCTACTGGCATTTTTGGATATATATCATCGCAACACCCTATTGTTCATTTTAAAGGGCTATATGATTGGCTATTTAAGTTCACATGGATTTGAAGATGAAGGATTTCTCAACTGGTCTGGTCTCAATATTATTTTGACCCCGATGCTGTGGGGGATTGGATTATTGATTCATGGACTTGTCGTTTTCAAGTTTGATTCTTTAGCGATTAAGGGCTTGAAGCCAAAAATCATTAAGAACTGGGAAGAGCGTCAAATAAAAAAATATATGGAAACTGACAAAAGTCAAAGGAGGAACTATAATTATTGAAAATTACCAAATTAGAAAAGAATGAATGTAATTATTATTGAGGACGAAAAACCCGCTGCACGAAGATTAAACCGACTTTTGACTGATTTGGATGTTGGAGTATCAACCATGCTGCATTCTGTAGAAGAATCAATCGAATGGTTTCAAAACAACGAACATCCTGATCTGATATTTCTGGACATTCAACTTTCCGATGGGCTCTCTTTTGAGATTTTTGATCATGTTGAAGTGCAAAGTGCTATAATCTTCACAACAGCTTTTGATGAGTATGCACTCCAGGCTTTTAAACTGAATAGTATTGATTATTTGCTCAAACCCATTGATGATGAGGAATTGGATAATGCAGTAAAAAAATATAAGGCCTTGATTCCCCAGGCCCATAAATTGACATTGGATTTTGATGATATAAAAAAACTACTGGTCAACCCTTTGGAACGTGAATACAAAAAAAGGTTTACCATAAGGGTAGGGCAGCATCTGAAAATAATAAATGCAGATGAGGTTGAATGTTTCTACAGTGAAAATAAAGGTACCTATGCAGCCACTTCTGATGGGAGAAATTACTTAATGGATACGACACTTGAAAACTTGGAAACAGAGTTGGAGCCAAAAAGTTTCTTTCGGGTGAGTAGAAAATTCTATGTAAATATCAACCACATCAAAGACATCATCTCGTATACAAATTCCCGTTTAAGAATCAAATTAAATCGCTATATTGAACAAGAAATCATAGTAAGTAGGGAACGCGTTAAAGACTTTAAGCTATGGTTGGAGTAGTGTTGAGTAAAAAACTGATTTATAATAAATTAAGTATAAGTATAGATTTTTTCTATACTGTCTTTTTCAACAAAAATCACTTCATTTCATCCACTCGGTTATCATCAAAAGAGGAAGGCAGTAGTTTAGGGATCAGTTTTATAAAAATGGGCAATAGAACCGCTCCTCCGGGAAGCATAAAAATTGCCAATGAAGGAACACTCTTAAAAATATCCAATAACTGATTTTGTACCTTTTTTTTCTCTTCGGCGCTTAGGTCCTTAATGGTTGATTTCGAAATCAAGGCGACCAATTCCTTACTTTCTGAAAGTTCTTTTTGCAACCTTTTACTGTTTCTCAATATTAATTTATTGACTACTTTCGACATGCTTTCATAAAATTTAAATGCCAAGTTATGATCTTTTAAGTAGGGAATAATTTCAGAATTTTCATCAAAAAAAATAGCCACTTCTTGCAAAGCTTCCGCTATTTTATTTTCATCAAATCCCAAATCTTTTCCTATGTCATAAATGAACTCCGATTCCAAATGATTTACCGAATGATCTTCCCAAATGGTCAAGGAGGCAATATCCAAAAAGTATTGATTCTCTATTGGGGAAAAATCGGTTAGAATTTTTTCACGATAGCTGCCATCATACGTTTGGGAGTTGCCATCAATATAGGTCAGGGAAGCTTCAAATAAATGGGCTAGTTTGTTATCACTCTTATTCTTTTCCTTGGAGTTTAGTGCATGGTAAATAATGTTCATGGCGATATACTCCAAACTCTCGGCGTATTCCTCAATGCCCTCACTTACCTTTAAATATCTTTTAAAGGTCAAAATATCGATATAAAGGAGCGAATTGGTAATAATACTGTTGAAGGTCTTGCTTATAACATTATCTTCTAGATAAACCCTAGAGTCTATGAGCTTTTCTAGCTGCGTTGAAGTTTTACTGCCTGTAAATAGCTTAGTAAGAAATGATATCCGGTTGAGACCCAAATCTTGATAAAATTGAAATACTTTGATCAAAAAGGATTCAAAGTCAGTATTTTTTTCTTCGAACCTAAATGTAAAATATAAGGCTGCCAATATATTGATCTTGGCTTTTTCGTCCTCGGATAGTTTATGTTCCGGAGTTATGAACCTAGGAATCCGTATGTTCATTCCGTATACAAACCCCGTGCTTTTTAAAGCTTCATAGAGGTCTGCAAAGTCCATATAGCTATTGGTCTCGTCTTTGACCAAATAACCAAATTTATCTATCCAACCAAGGGAGGAGGGGTTCATTACTTCTTAATTTAGAATGCCAAATTAAAACAAATTATAAGACTTTTCGTATACCGATGCGGTTTTTGACCAAGAAACAAGATTAGGATATTGCATTCAAGATTTTAATAAAAACCCTAGAACTATATAGTATTGGATGACAAAATAAAAATAGCTGCCCTAGGGCAGCTATTTTATCTCTTTTCAAGGTAGGTAATGTTTCGAATTATTTTTTCTGGAGCAACACTTGTGCCTGAACGGCTACCTCGTTCCAAGTCTTGCTTACACCATCCTTGCCTGTATGTAGTTCTTTACAGGCATCATTGATAGAAGCAATGGCATTCAATGCATTCCAGTCTTCCAAATTCATTGTTCCGTTAAAAGTGATGCTGTTTTCAGAGTCCATTGTGTATTCTAAGGGGATATTGGCGGTTTCACCATTCAAAGTAACATCAATTGAGCATTTATTATCTGCAAACACTTTGAATTCACCTTTAATCTGTATAGTATTCGTCATCACCCCAAAAAAGAATTCCAAAATCTTTGGATCTCTTGTGCCCGTTGCTTCATTGGTAAACAAACTTGAAACTGGAATGCTGAAAGTACTGCCATTCAGTGCCTCCAGTGGACTAGACCCTTCGTTAGCATTTGTAATATTGATTTTCATGAATTTACCGCCCACGGGTAATTTTTCCGAAGTTTTATAGGCAGTAAAACTAACCTTGGTTGAATCCTTTACTAAGGAGAACTTTTCGGAAACCATTTCCTGGTCTGCCTCTTTCTTCTCTTTTTTTGCTTCTTTGCAGCTGTATCCAGCCATGACGACAAGCATCAATACAATTAATTTCAATTTTTTCATTGGTCTTTGTTTTTTATTTCGGAACCAAAGTTAACCAATAAATTAGGTATAACAACCAGAGCCCTTTCAAATGAAGATGAGCACGTTTTGTGATTAAATAACGAGACAATGGGTATTATTAAGCATTATCAAACTAAGGATGTAATGACCTGTATTTCGTTATGCAACGTTTTGTGAACTGGGCATTTATCGGCGATTTGCAACAAACGCTGGCGTTGCTTATCATTAAAATCCCCGACAAGTTTAATCTTCCTATGGAAAGTGTCGATTTTACCAGTAGGGGATTCACAATCCTTGCAGTCTATGGCATGGGTTTTACTGTAAGAAGTATGTACTTCCACATTTTCAATTCGCCACTCTTTTCGTTTGGCATACATCTGCAATGTCATGGCGGTACAGGCCGAAAGTCCAGCAGAGACAAATTCATAAGGTGAAGGTCCAAAGTCGTTCCCACCAAAGGTAGTTGGTTCATCGGCGAGCATATAATGGTTGCCTACTTTCATTTGCGTGGTAAACCCGTCTTCAAAATCAAGGCTCGCAAGGACTTGGTAATTGGTTTTGGGGAGTTCTTCTTTTTGTCCTAAATCCAAATACCTTCTGGCCCACCCGGAGATTACTTCACCAACATACATAGAATCCTTTTTGTTCATCAATAAATGATCTGCACCATCCAATGAAATAAAACTTTTAGGATGATGCGCGGCCAAATAGATTTCTTGGGCATTTTTGATATCAACCGTATCGTCTTGCGGTGAATGCAGAATCAACAGGGGTTTACGAAGATTTTTTACCGTTTGGGCAAGCGTTTTATGCTCCAAATCATCCAAAAATTGCTTTTTTATGGTAAAATCCCTTCCGCCAAGGTTTACCACCGCTTTGCCACTGTTATGAATCTCATCGATGCTATTCTTTAATAAGTGTTGTACATGTTGTGGACTTGACGGAGCGCCGATGGTTGCCACAGCCTTAATCGATGATAATTGGGCCGCCATATATAAAGCTGCTACGCCACCCAAAGAATGTCCTATTATTAGGGTAGGGGCTTCGTAATTTTCGCCCAAGTAACTGGCTGCCGCAATAAGGTCTTCAACATTACCGGAAAAATTAGTGTCCGCAAAATCACCTTCACTTTCACCCAGACCAGTAAAGTCAAAGCGAAAAACACCGAATCCGTTTGAGGTAAGGGCCTTGCTAATGTTCTTTATGGCGGATAAGTTTTTATTGCATGTGAAACAATGCGCAAAAAGAGCAAAATCATGGGGGTACTGATCGGCTGGAAGCTCTAATCTTCCTACCAAAGATTGTCCCTCATTGTTCTTGAATATTATTTTTTGCAAATTCATTCCTTAATTGGTTTAAAGTTAACATTGAACTCATTTAAACTTTTTGGATTATAGCGAAAATCAGCGATTTTGTGCCTGGACGAAAGCTTTTTTGAGATGCATAGCAGGGCTACGGAAAGAAAAAAAGACAAAAATCAGGTGCAAAATGGTAATTTTTTAGCCAATTGAAAAAGTTTAAACGAGTTCATTAGGTCGAGAATGTACTCAAATACTAACCCCCGTCTATTTTAACATGGATTTCCCTCTTAAATCAGTATTAAAAACGATTCCCAACCGCAACCTATTATAATTTATAGATGAAAAATGGTTCTTTAAATACCCCATCTCTAGTTTGAAGTTTTGGGTGAAAGCGTAGCCTATTCCCAAATGCAATCTGTTTTGATTAAAAAGAGGATCCTGCAAATTAATAAAGAACTCATCGAAGAACTTTAAGTAAATATCCTTGTAGAAGAGACGTATGAACTGTATTCTATACCTGAATCTATGAAATAAATTGGTGTTGCCCAATTTATTTATCCAACGATGTTCTATACGATAGCGATGTGAAATGCCTAATTTTTTATTTTTAAGAGTGACTTCTTCATACAGTCTATTTTCCGAAACATGGGTGCTGGAAAGTGTTTCAGAATATTGGTGCACGTAACCCCCTGTTAAAGAGGCTCTTGTTCCCAACTCAAAGTTAAGCCCTACTCGTATAAATTGGTTGTCTAATTCAGTAAGCAGATTATAATCATGTAATCTTCCTTCAGTAATTATATTGAATTGGTTCGAAATTTTATTGGTACCATATATAACCATCCAAGTGCCTAAACAATTTTCCTTGTCTTTTTGCGACCAGCAGTTAAAATGAATAAAAAACACTAAAGCAACAAAAAGTATTCTAAGCCACATTTATTTCGGTTTACAGAGGCAAAGGTACTTTTACGTATCGGCAAAAATCCTGATAAATGTCAACTTTTTTGTTGCAAGTCCATTATCTTTTTTTGTCTTCTTGTGCTACTAAGGAAACTGATGCAAAAAGCACCATCAGGAGTAATTTCTTGATTATTGAGTATGGAAATTCGTCATCTAAAGATAGCAAATCTTATTGGGTAACCTATAAGCTATTTAGGATTTGCAGCTATTTCCGCCAATCTTTTGGCAATGGTTTGTTTGTCTAACCATTTTCCTAAACGCATTACCCCAGAAATCTTTTGAAGTGCGTCCAGATCTTCCAAAGGGTTAGCATCCAAAAGGATTAAATCGGCATCCAATCCTACTTTCACTTCACCGAAAGTACCTTCCTTGTCAAAGTATATTGCAGGATTCAAAGTTCCCGATTGAATGATTTCAAGCGGCGTTAGCCCAGCAGCTTCCAAGGCATCGATTTCGTGATGGATAGAAAAGCCAGGAACATTGAAGAGTTGAGGGGCATCAGAGCCCAAAAGCATGCCATGCCCCTGATCTTGAAGCTTTTTAATAAGTTGCCTTCGTATAGCATCGAACTGCTCCCATTTTTCTGAAGTAAAACCCGTGGCCTTGGCTGTGGATGCATTTTTTCGATTTTTCCAGTTCTTCAATGTTTCAGGTGGCATGTACTTCATTTCAGGTTGTTTCAAAAGTTCATCCGCAGGAATTGGGGCGAACCACCTTGTAAACAAACTTTGGGTAGATACAATCCAAACTTCATTTTCCTTCGCCATTTTTGCCAGTTCATCAATACTAGCGGTGTCGGCCAGTGAAGTGAAATTAAAACCAAAAAAACCATTTTCAGTAGGGTTTACATTCTCGGACTCTGGGACAAGTCCTTCTAAAAACCCATCAACATGATCAACGGAGGCATATTTGCTTTGCAAGGCATGGCGAATACCAACATCTACAGGAACATGTCCCGCGAAAGGTATGTCAACCTCATTGGCAGTTTCAACAACTTGATTGAAAACCTCATAGTGTATACCAGGATGGATTTTCAGAAAATCGTACCCATCCTTTTTATAAGCAGTCACCTTTTGTTTTGCTTCTTCCCTCGAAGTAACTGAATTTCCGTTAAGTGAAGGACTTGAGGTATAAATTCTGGGACTTAACAATGTGCCCTTATTTGCTTTTTCACGTAATTCTAAATGTGACGGATGCCCCAGCATGCCCCTAATAGTGGTAATACCATTGGAAAGGTAGAGAAACAGTACATCTTCCGTACGTTTGGAACTGGTTGGAGGTTGAGGTATATGCGCATGCATTTCTGCAAGCCCCGGCATTAGAAATTTCCCAGAGCCATCAATTGTAGTGTTAAAACCTACAAGGTCAATTTTATCACTTGAAACTTTCTGGATAAGCCCTGAATCAATCATTACATAATGGTTCTTAAGAATTTGACCATTTCTTACATCTAAAACATTGACGTTGGAGATTAAAGTAGCCGTTGGACTTATTTTTTCCTGAGCCTGATTGCAAGCCATTAATAGAAAGGTTCCTAAAATAAAGAGAAAGTTTTTCATGATTTTCAAGTTAAGTTCTAGTTTTTATGTTCTCTGCACATAGTCGAACGATTTCGACAATCCTTTTTTGTTTCGTATCCTCTCGTTTTGCTTGGTTTAGCCAATATAGATAACTTTTTCGTTGCCCTGTTGTAAAGTTTTGATAGTTGCTGTACGCCTTGGAGTTTTGATTAAAGGCATCTTGCAATTTTTCCGGAACAATTCCATTTTCGACATCATCTAACAAGATCCAGGAGCCATCTTTTTTGGCATCCTCTATTTTTTTCACTCCACTTTTGTCCATTAACCCATTTTTGATCAAGTTCTTGATATGGGTCTTATTTAATTTGCTCCATGTACTTTTGTCTCTCCGCGGACAGAAGTATTGCTGGCGTTTGCCGTCCCCCAAGCTCTTTACGGTACTATCTATCCATCCAAAACACAAAGCTACCTTAACGGCCTCTTCCCAACGCATGCTTTCCTTATCATGATCTACTTTGTAAAAGATAAGGAATACACCTCTATATAGCCCATGATTTTTGGAAAGCCAATTGCGCCATTCCCTATCACTCTTAAAGTAATGTTGGTGGATTTTATTCATTTAAGCTACTATTTTATCAATTATTTGACCAATATTCACCAACATTTGGTTAGAGGGGATTTCTATTCCTATATTTAGCCTTTTCAGGTATGAACTAAAGATAATATTTAAAGATGAGAAAAGTTTTTTTACTGGTTGCGATTTCCATGGCCTTGATGATTACGGGTTGTAGTAATAAAAGAGATGGCGAACCTAAGGTTTTGGTATTCTCTAAGACCATGGGTTTTAAACATGCCTCAATTCCTAAAGGGATCGCGGCCATCCAAAAATTGGGTACCGAGAATGGTTTTGTAGTAGACACTACAAAGAACGCCACTATTTTTAATGATGAAAACCTAAAGCAGTATTCTTCCATTGTGTTTTTGAGTACTACAGGTAATGTCTTGGACCATTATCAAGAAGCGGCCTTTGAACGCTACATTCAAGCAGGAGGTGGTTTTGTTGGAATACATGCCGCGACCGATACGGAATATGACTGGGGATGGTATAATAAGCTTGTCGGGGCCCAATTTCAAAGCCACCCGCGTGGGACACCTAATTCTAATTTTGTAATTGAGGATAATTCATTTATCGCTACAAAGCATTTTACCGATTCTATTTGGAATAGGGACGATGAGCTCTATAATTTTAAGAATATAAATACAGAGGTCAATGTAGTCATGACGGTTGATGAGAGTACCTATGAAGGTGGCGAGAATGGGGATTACCATCCAATGAGTTGGTACCATGAATTTGATGGCGGAAGAGCATTCTATACCGCCGCAGGACATACTGACGAAAGTTATGCTGAAGAAAAATTTCTAAAGCATGTTTTAGGGGGAATTCAATATGCCATTGGCGATAATTTGAACTTGGACTACAGCAAGGTCTCTTCACAGATACCACCTGAGGTCGATAGATTCTCTAAAGTGGTTTTGAGTACCGGCGGATTCTTTGAACCAACCGAGATGGCGGTTCTCTCTAACAACGACGTGTTGATTTCACAGCGAAGGGGTGAAATAATGCTCTATAAGGACGACACCAAGGAACTTAAGGAAGTTGCCAAATTAGATGTATACGATAAAACATTGAATACTCCAGGGGTAAATGCCGAAGAGGGATTAATGGGCTTGCAAAAAGACCCCAATTATGATACAAACCATTGGATATACGCGTATTACAGCCCCTCTGGGGATAAATGGGTAAACCGATTATCTCGTTTCAAATTTGAGAATGATGTATTTGATTTGGATTCGGAACAGGTGATTTTGGATGTTGACAGTCAACGAGAAATATGTTGCCATACGGCAGGCTCGATCGCTTTTGGCCCTGGTGGTCTGCTCTACCTATCTACCGGAGATAATTCCACTCCGTTTAATGAAAAAGGAGTTAAATATGTCAACAATGGGTATGCACCATTAAACGATATCCCAGGAAAGGAACAATATGATGCCCGTAGGTCTTCAGGAAATACCAATGACCTTCGTGGTAAAATATTGCGAATAAAGGTAAACGAAGATGGTTCCTATGACATTCCCGAAGGAAATTTATTTCCTGTAGGAACAGAGAAAACAAGACCGGAAATATATACCATGGGGCATCGTAACCCTTATCGAATTTCAGTTGACCCTAAAAAGGGTTATTTGTATTGGGGTGATGTTGGTCCTGACGCTAGGGAAGATGATATGGCCAATCGAGGTCCTAGGGGTTATGATGAGATGAACCAGGCACGGGAAGCCGGGAATTTTGGCTGGCCACTGTTCATAGGAAACAACAAGCCCTATACGGATTATGACTATGAAACTGGGGAGAGCGGAATAACATTTGATCCGGAAAAACCTATCAACGATTCAAAAAACAATACGGGGTTACATGAGCTTCCACCGGCACAAGGGGCCTATGTATATTACCCTTATGTCGACACATCCACTTTTCCACAGGTAGGGACCGGGGGAAGAAATGCCATGGCAGGCCCCACCTATTATTCAGATATGTATCCCAATGGCGGAGGATTGCCTTCCTATTATGATGAAAAAGTAATCATTTACGATTGGATGCGCGGATGGATGAGGGCAATAAGCCTATATGAAGATGGTACCTATACTAAAATGGAACCTTTTGCTTCTGACATTAAGGTGAACAATTTAATTGATATGGAGATGAGTCCTGATGGCCGGGTATATCTTTTGGAATACGGCAGTGGTTGGTTTCAACAAAATGACGACTCAAGTCTGGGTTATATTGAATTCAATGGTGGTAATAGACCACCGGTTATTGATCATATGATTGTGGACAAAACATCTGGAAAATTACCACTTACAGTTACCGCCAAAGTAGAGTCCCATGATAGAGAGAACGATCCTGTTACCTATATCTGGGATTTGGGAGATGGTGAGAGCAAGGAGACGGCTGAACCTGAAATATCGTACACCTATAATGATGCTGGGGAATATAAGATATCAGTTGAGGTTAAGGACGATAAAAATGAAATTGCCAAAAGTGAAACCGTATCAGTAGCTGCTGGTAATACAAGGCCTGAAGTTGCCATTGATTTGAGTGGAGGAAATTCATCTTTCTTTATCAAAGGGGTGCCGATCAACTATAAGGTTTCCGTAACTGATGCCGATGGTGGTCCCATTGACGAATCGAATATTTTCGTTTCGGTTGATTATATGGAGGGAATGGATGAAGTGAACCTGTCTTTAGGGCATCAACAAGTTTCGGCAGCGATTATGGGCAAAGCCTTGACCCAGGCTATGGATTGTAAGACCTGTCATAAGGATAAAGAGGCATCTATAGGACCTAATTATTTGGCCGTGGCTGAGAAATACAAGGATGACCCCAAAGCGATGACCTATTTGCAGAAGAAAATTGTTGATGGTGGTACCGGTGTTTGGGGAGAGGTCATGATGCCTGCCCACCCCAATGTCACAAAAAATGAGACCAGACAAATAACGGCATATATTCAATCATTGGTTGGGAATGGTACTGAAGTTAAGTCATTGCCCGCTGTCGGAAGTATAGTCCCAGAGCCTGCCGAAGGAGATAATGTTATGGTATTGACCGCCAGTTATACAGACAATGGGGAAGCTAATGTAACACCTTTGACCGGCACTAAATCTGTTGCTTTACAAGGCAGTACCATACCTTTTACACCGACAACAAAAAACAAAGGATTCATGCCAGTATCTTTTGGCGGCAGCGATTTGTTGATTGTACCCAAAGAAGAAGGTTGGTTCGTTTTGAACAATATAGATTTAAAAGGAGTCAAAACTGCATTTATTACAGCAGGATGGCAAGCACCACCGAAGGCCGGAATGCATTTTGAAATGCGCTTGAATGCCGCTGACGGAAAATTGTTGGGCAAAGGAAGTATGCCTAAGCCTGTTGCAGGACAACAGGGAGGTATGGTCGTTATTCCTATTTCCGCTGTTGATGTTAAGGCTGATGAAATATATTTTGTTCATACCCCCAAAGCGGGTGAAAATAGGGGAGAGACTCCACTGGCATTAATGAACGTACGGTTTAATGGTAGTTGATCAATACAATTGATAGCATAAAAAAGGGATGACAAACGTCATCCCTTTTTTATTTGTCGTTCGGTGCAATTGTAATTACAACATTACCTGTTTTTTGTCCAGTTTCCACATAACGGAAAGCATCGGCGATCTGCTCCAAGGAATATACCCGATCGATTACGGACTTGAACTTATCTTCTTCAATCAGTTTCTTAACCAAAAGAACACTGCGTTTTATATTTGGGGGATACGGGAATTTTACTTTTTTCCCGGTTTGCCATGGCAGTCAACTATATAGCGCTGTAATTAATGAAAATAAAAGATTTTCGCACATCCAACCCAATTCTGATGATATAAATGTACCACCAGGTTTTAACAAAGGTTTACATTGGCCAAATGAGCTTTTGCCAACACAGTCAAAAACAAAATCATATTTTTCATCAGTTTTGGTGAAATCGGTCGTGGTATAGTCTATGATTTTAATAGCTCCCAAAGATTTCACCAACTCCAGATTTTTGGTGTTGCATACGGCAGTAATATCGGCTCCAAAATAGTTCAATAGCTGTACCATGGCCGTGCCAATGCTTCCAGAGGCCCCATAAACCATAACGTTATCAGCTTTTTTAAGGTCAACCTTGTTAATGAAATTATAGGCATAATGAGAACCTTCAATACTACCGGAAATTGTAAGAAAGGAAATATCTTCGGGCATAGTGCATACCCCTTTATTTTTAGATATGGTAAGATATTCAGCATACGAACTTGCTCCACTATCATCAAACCCAAAAACCTTATCCCCAACTTTGAAAGTATCGACTGACAGGCCAATTGCCTCAACGACCCCTGTAAATTCAGTCCCCAAAATTGGATTTTTAGGTTTCAGGAGGCCCATGAAAAACCGCATGATGAAAGGTTTGGCTCTTAAACAGGCACAGTCTGTACGATTTACTGTTGAAGTACGGACGCTAACAAGTATTTCATTCGCTTTGGTCTTTGGTTTTTCAACTTCGCTAAGCCGAAGTACTTCCGGTGGACCATATTGGTTATAGGTAATGGCTTTCATATTTTACTGTTTATTCAAGGTATGTTCCAAAATGAAGTTTACAATGGGAGTTGGATCTTCTAGGCTATGGGGGTGATGCCCAATTCCCTTTTTTAGAATCAATTCTATTTCTCCTCCCGCTTGCTTAAAATTTTGGGCCAACAAGATTGTATTTTCAAAATGAGGGACTACTTTGTCGGTATCCCCAAATACATGGATAACCGGAATTTTAGCCTTTGCCACATTAATACAGGTATGGATAGGAATTTCCTTAAAATCCAAAACTGATTCCTCGTCCAGATTATGCGCTTTTAAACAAGCTTCCCAATCCTTTTTGCTACCCACGCCATCAAACAGTCCCCCGGGCCAACTTTTGATGTCACAGACAGGGGCATCCGCATAAATACAGGCTACTTTATCCGTATTTTGAGAGGCCCAATTATAAAGTATCAAACCGCCTCTGCTCAGACCTTCCAGTACCACCTTAGGATTTAGGTGGTATTTTGATATCAGGAAATCATAATACTCATTCCATAATTCTACCGCCTCCCGGTTCCCAAATAGGTCTGCTACATCTATGTAGACCAAATGAAAACCATGTTCCAATAAGGTCTTATCCACTTGGGGTTCATGGCCCCAAAATCTTGCTCTCCATATCCAATGACCTTTGTCATTCCCAATATTTGGGAAAACGATTTTTGCACTGTGTCCCTTAAATGAAAATTCCTTTATTTGATACTCGGTAAAAACGTTGTCCTTTCTACCCTGGCCGTTACTGCTAAAGCCCATAACAAGCAAGAATCCAAGAAGGATTATGGTTGTCGGTATTTTATCTTTTATCATCAATTAAATATAACCATTTGTTATGGTATGGGGTGGATGGAACCTGGTAATATCCAAATTTCAGCTAGATTCAAAGGGTATAGCGGCCAAGAGGTTGAATTATTTTTTGTAACTACGCTGTATGTTAGATAAAATACGCGAACTGGAAGAAGTATCAAGAAAATTGGAGCCTCTTTCGGGGAATAGGGACCATTGGAACAGGGCTGTACAACGTTATGCAGATACGTTTTTGGACGATTTCAACACGCATACCACTTTTGTGATGTCCGAGGGTATGGGAAAAGGCATACTGGATTTTCCCATCGAGGAGGATGGGAAGCCCATTGAAGATATACTGCAATGCCTTGAGGAAAATGTGGATACACCCAATCTGAATCCGGCTTCGGGAGGACATTTTGGCTATATCCCGGGAGGTGGGGTTTTTACAACGGCCTTGGGTGATTATCTTGCTGCGGTTACAAATAGATATGCCGGTATTTTTTTCGCCTGCCCTGGGGGTGTTCGTATGGAGAATATGTTGCTTCGTTGGATGTGCAAGATGGTGGATTACCCCGATACTGCCTTAGGGAATCTTACATCCGGGGGATCAATGGCAAATCTATCTGCTATCACTACGGCTAGGGATACTAAAGGTATCAGGGCCAAAGATATAGACAAATGTGTAATCTATATGACCGAACAATTGCATCATTGCGTGCAGAAATCATTGCGCATTGCTGGAATGCGTGAGAGTATCATACGCTATATTCCTATGGACGAATGTTATAAAATGAAGCCTGCCTTGCTGAGCATGCAAATTGTAGAGGACCAATCAAAAGGCTTATTGCCCTTTATGGTTTTTGCATCGGTCGGAACCACCAATACCGGAACCATAGATCCATTGGAAGCTATTGGTAAAATCGCCAAGGAAAAAGAGGTATGGTTTCATATTGATGCCGCCTATGGAGGATTTTTCATGTTATCCGATAAACTAAAAAATGCCTTTAAAGGAACTGAATTATCTGATTCAATGGCTATTGATCCCCATAAAGGATTGTTCTTATCGTATGGCATTGGAGCATTATTGATTAAGAATACCCAAGCACTATTTCAAACCCATCATTATACGGCCAACTACATGCAAGATGCTTTTGCATTGGAGGAAGACCCTTCACCAGCTGATCTTTCCCCTGAGCTTACTAGACATTTTAGAGGGTTGCGTATGTGGATTTCACTACAATTATTGGGCGTGTCGCCATTTAGGGCTGCCTTGGATGAAAAAGTGTTATTAGCACGTTATTTCTATGCCGAAATACAAAAATTGGGATTTGAGGTTGGTCCAGCCCCTGATTTGTCCATTGTAATTTTTAGATATGTTCCGAAATCAGGAGATGCCAATGTTTTCAATCAAGATATTGTGGAACGCATCATGCAGGATGGGCGCATCTTTTTATCGTCTACGACCATTGATGGTGTCTACTGGATTCGATTTGCGGTACTGTCTTTTCGCACCCATTTAGAGCAGGTACAATTGGCCATGCAGTTGCTAAAGGGAATTGTCTTCAAAGTATGACATTCTTATTTGCCACTACATTTTTAGGAAGGATTTACCGATACGATTATTTCCTCCCCTTCTTCCAGTTCAACACTCGCATAGGAGTACAAACGACCGTGGGCTTTTCCTTGCATGCTTTTTATCTTTTCGCCGTTGACATATAAAAACTCATGTTCCCCTGGGAATTGGGCTGACCATTGTATGGCAATACCACTTAGATTAACGGCAATTGATTTGGAATTACCCTTATGTGTTACGCCTATTTTGTTTGATAGTATCGGAATGTTTTTCATTGCTGCCCAATCCTCGTTTTTTTCCATTCTAGGTAAGGTGGAGAAGGTATTTGAAGCAGCGTTTACATTAATACCCATTAACCCCCTGGTAAGGTGTTCGATAATGGTATATGAGTTTTCAGGATAGTCCCTTCTATGGTTATTGCTGCTGCACAAATCGATGATCATTGTATTGGCCATCCCAGCATCACCATTTTCATAGAACATAATGGGCAAATACGACTTTAACTCCACAATTAATTTGTCAAAATTCAATGTGTAATCCGTAACAAGACCATTTACCTTTTCCTGGTCAGGTATGGCGTCAAAATAGTAGAGGTAATGGGAAAATGCCTGATTATCGCCAACCATGAAATAATCGAACGTATTATCGGCGTAAAGAATAGATCGGTATGCTTGTTTTTCAGTGTCCCACCAATATTCATCCAGGAATTCCTGTTCTTGTTGGGCTTTTTCTTTGTATTTTTTTGATTTGTCCAATTCGCCCCTAACTGCCAACATTTCAGAATAGGCCTTATATGCTGCAACAAGGGAAGCCGTCATATCAATGCCAAGCAATGTTTCCCCTCGCCCACCTTCATTATAGGTAGGGATGCCCCGTTTATTGCCAAATTTCGAATCCTTGTTGTTTTTATCTGTATGCATGGAACGATCACGGTCTAAAACTTGGTCTAACCCCAAATTCCAATGATCAACATATTCATTTAGACTGAGTTCATAGAAATTAATGAAATCCGGATTTTCGATATATGCTTTGTTTCCTGTCCAATTGTAAAGCCGGTATGCATTATAGGTTACATCAAAATTAGCAGGGAGATTGTACCAAAAATCTTTATCATTTTCATAATCGACAGGAGCAGGTTTGTCGTGACGGTTAATTTCCCAGTACGAGCAATAATCCATTTCCTTTGAGATGTTTTGGGCGAACTTTGAGAACATATTGTAATTATGCTCGCTCAGTCCGAGGATTTCAGCGCCAATGGTCTGATGGGAAACATCGCGCATACAAAAAGCCTCTCTATTGGGAAGGGCCGCTTCGTACCAATATCCTACGGGGTCTGTATCATCGTGGGCAAAGGAGAGCGCCTTGGCTTTGGCCCAGTCAAATGCCGAAACCAATTCTTGGTTTGAAGCATTGAATTTCAAGGAAGAGGTAATAGTCTTTTCATCTTTTTTAGTGATTTTTTTTGTGGGGTTACCGCAGCCGATTACAGCTGTTCCTATACTAAGAAGAAGAAAAGTCTTATATTCTTGATTGAATTTCATGTTGTAAATGGACTATTGGGATTCAATTTCCTGTATACTGTGAAGGTACCAAATACATCTGTTTTTCTTAGAGGCTGTTTTGAATTCTATCAATTGTTTTTCAATAACTCTTTTTGCGTACCATTTTGTTAAAATCTCTTCAAGTAGCCCAGCTATTATCATCTATTTTACCTCATGTTGCATCAAAAATAGCCTATAATCCAGATAGAGCTATGGGATGAAGGTAAAGGAGGAAACACTATTTCTCATATTTTTTAATCACTAAATATTTTAATTCCGTATCGCCAACATTCTTAATACCATGTTCAATATTAGGAGGGCAATAGAAACTGGTATATTGGCCAGCCAGTTTCGTTTTGCCATCAAGATAAAATTCAGCGGTACCTTCCAATATGAAAAAGAATTCGTCCTCAATATGTTTATGAGGTGGGTGGGTTGCTAAATGTGGAGCTACTACACTCATTTTGAGCGTTCTTCCATCTATAAAATCGGGATCGGCAAACCAAAATTGATATCCAACTTTAGTATTTTTTACGTTGTCCATCGAAAATTCTGTGACACAGTTTTCAATTGTGAATTGCTTTTCAATCTTCACGGAATCTGGCTTATTTTGGGCCAATAATGAGTGGTAAGCCGTACATATTAAAAATAGAATTAAAAATACATTTTTCATTTTGAGAGTTTTTGATGTACCTAATTGATGTTATCGTGTTGCCTTCAAGAATAATCGTTGAATTTAGACCTGTCCTAAAAAGGTGAAGGCTACATATTAAACCTAATATCTATATTTTTTTTGCTTTAAATTTACCTTGGATAATTTCTATTGTTGTATTATCAATAGCATTAACTCCTGTAAACGAAAAAGTTCCCATCATATAAGTAGCATTATTTTCAGATATTGTAACTGTTCCTGATGCCAAAGACTCATGTGCACCCCAATTATCAAAAGGAGAAATTTGTACGTACACTAAATTAACTTCATTATCCATAGTAGTAAATGTTCCCGTTGCTGTTGCAGTAGGCAGGTGAAGTTGTACAGCAATATTATCACTACTTTCTTCAGCTCCTGATAATTGATAGACATCATCTACACCAATCAATGCACCCACGGTCACCTTATTAAAGCTAGAAAATCCAACCCCGTCTATTAAAGCAGTCATAAAAGAATCTTCTCCAGTTGTGTCTGATGGTCTTATGCCTGATGGTTCATCTGAAATACAAAAAGTAAAGAATGAAAAGGTGGATACACTGAAAGTTAGAATTAGCATTACTTTTAAACTTTGCATTTAGAATAATTTTTAATCGATGCCTAATTCTATTTTAAGTCCTTTTTCGGCTTGTTCTGACTTTTAGTATGCCCCATCGGTTTGTATACGAATAGTAAGGGATTAAAACACACTTACTTTTCGGTTTAACACTTATCCAAATTTACAATTTTACCATTATTTTTTTAAACCGTCAAATTGTAAATTTGGCGGACTTTGTTAGTATGTACCAACTTTTTGTCTAGCACTTAACCCTTATTATTTTTATACATTGTGCCTGTTGCACAAGCTAGCGAAAAAAGTCGGTGTTGATCATTGCCAATCGGGAGAATCGATCGTAACTTAAGGTGCCAGGGAAAGAAGGATCATCAAGAGAAGTTGTTCGCCCATTTTCAACTGAGCGACCGTATTCCAAAGGGTAATTTTATAGGCGGCTGAAATACTAAATTTAGAGAACTGGACTAGGGCTTTTCATAGGAGTTCTTTGTTGGCATTTCGTTTTTCCTTTATATTTTATTCTACTCACCAGCTATTCTATTTAAGTAAGTTTTCCTTCGGCAAAAAGTCTTCTAATCTCTTTTTTGTCAAATTTGCCAACGCTAGTTTTTGGCACTTCATTTATATAAATATAGTCTTTGGGAATCTGATATTTTACAAAGTCTCTCGATAAAAACCCCATTAGTTCTTCATCTAAAATTTCACTTTCATTATTCACCAAGACTATTGAAGCCAAAGGTTTTTCTACCCATTTTTCGTCTGGTATCGCAATTACAGCAGCTTCTTTAATTTTAGGATGAGCCATTAAAGCAGATTCCAATGCTACACTGGAGATCCATTCACCGCCACTTTTTATAAGGTCTTTGGTTCTATCCTTAATTTCCATATATCCATCTTCATCAATTGTGCTCACATCACCTGTTTTAAACCAGCCATCTTCTGTAAAGCTTTCATGATTATTCGTTTTAAAATAGGAGCTTACGGTCCATGCCCCTTTTATTTGAAGTTCTCCCATGGTTTTACCATCTGTTGGAGCCAAAGTCCCATCATCTGTTATAATCCTTAATTCCACACCTGGAAATGCAATACCTTGCTTAGCACGAATTTCGAGTTTTCCCTTATCGGATAATTGCTCATGTTTTGGTTGTAACCGGCTAAGTGTTCCCAAAGGTGATGTTTCAGTCATTCCCCAAGCTTGAACACCTTTTATTCCGAAATCTTTTTCAAAACCTTCAATAAGACTTTTAGGTAATGCCGAACCTCCTACAAGATATTCCTCAAGCGCTAGTTTCTCATTAGGTGGATCCTTCTTCATAGCCTGGTAAATGCCTAACCAAATTGTTGGAACCCCATTAGCTTTAGTAACTTTCTCTTCTTTAAGAATTTTAATAATGGCTTCAGGTTGCAAATTAGATGAGGGTAGTACCATGTTTGACCCAGACAAAAGACACATATAAGGGAAACCCCATGCCATTACATGAAATTGTGGTACAACCAATAAAATGGTATCTCTATTACTATAATTTCCAGCATTTGGTGATAGAATATTAGAAGCATGCAAAAATGTAGACCTGTGAGAATACAAAACTCCTTTTGGTAAGCCTGTTGTTCCGCTTGTATAACACATAGAGCTAGCATCATTTTCATTTAACAAAGGCCACTCAATATCTTCAGATTGGTCTGCTAGCAAATCTTCATAATGTAATGTGTTTGGTAAAGTTGTAGTAAAATCTTTAGGTGCATTTATTATTACATAACATTCTACTGTTTCGAGTAGTGTAGTAATTTTTTCTAAAAGAGAGACTAATGTAGCATCAACAAAAATGACTTTATCTTCTGAATTGTTGATTATAAATTCCGTTTGCTGGCTTGACAATCGAATATTTATAGTATGACAAACAGCTCCTATACCAGATATCCCATAGTATAATTCAATATGGGGAGCGTGATTCCATGCAAAAGTGCCTACCATGTCTCCTTTCGTGATTCCTAATTTTTGTGTTAACGCATTGGCTAACTTCTTACAGCGTTTATACATATCACCAAAACGATACTCATGTCGTGTTCCATCTGGTAAATGGGATATTATTTTTTTATGATGAAAAACCCTATTACCATATTCAAGAATAGTATTCGTTGTGAGTGGATAATTCATTATTAAACCTTCCATATTAAAAAATTTGAATTATAATTTAATTCGTTTGCCCGAATTGTCGCAAAATAGTTAATCAGCTTCCTTTTAATTCCAGGCTATCACTAAGGTCATAGCCTACGATTTTTCTTGAATACATGTCTGTGATCAGGGCCAGGTAACAGAATCCGTTAATAGTTCTGATATAGGTAATATCGGAAGCCCATACTTGATTGGGTCTATTGATTTTTAAGTTTTTTATGCTGTTGTTGTATTTGTAGAATCTATGATACGAATTGGTAATTCTTGAAGAATATTTTTTTCTTCTAACGAGCAACTCATTTTCTCTCAAGATACGGAATAGCCTGTCTCTACCTATTTTCAGGGGCTGTTTTTGAAAGTCTTGGTGTAGTGACTTCATCAGTTTTCTAGTACCTTCTCTGGGCAGGGTTCTTCTGCTTTTTCGAACAAGTTCAACAACGATTTGTTCTACCTTTCTTTTCGCTAGATAACGTTTGTGGAATTTGTAATAGGCATCTCTTTTTAAAGAGAAAGCTTCACAAATAGTCTCAATATTGAACAGTCTTTCTTTTCTATTTTTTGGTGCTAATTTCATTAGGGCTCGATGTTTAAGTTTTTTTTAATTCTTGAACATCTTTATATCCTAAGTTTTCAGCAGCTACTTCAAGATAACTGTCGCTGACAAGCTTTTCTAGATCCTTTTTGACAAGAAGGTCTTTGAGTTGCTTTAGCTCTTTCTGTAGGGCCTTGATACGGGTTAATTCATCGTCTGTTTGCACGGTTACACGGGTATTCATTAAATCTTTACGATCATACTTTTTAATCCATACGTTGATCGTATTGGATTGTATTCCGTAAGTTAATGCAATTTGTCTTTTGGAATGGTTTCCTTTGGTAAGTTCTGCTAGAACCTTGAGCTTAAAGCTTTCGCTGTAACGTCTCACATATCCATCATTTTTATACATATACATTTGGTTTTTTGTATACATATTTCAGGACGGGTCAGAATGTTCCCCATCGGTTTAGCTATGATTAGTTGCGCGTTAAAGTCGCAACCCATACCAAGTATAAACATACGAAGAAAATCCGGTAGAATTTTCGGACTGACTCAAAACCAAGCAATTAATTACAGGTTTTTTTAAGGCCCTCTCCTACCTGTTACAATTCTTTGATGTAAATATTCCTAAACTGTACTAAACTTGGCGGGCTATTCCATTCACCGTCCTTTTTACCGCCATGATGCTGCAAACCAATAGATCCTTTCTCAGGCAATCCGGGTAGATGGGCATTTTCCAATACGGTTTTCCCATTCAGCTCCACCGACAAATATTCCCCTCTAACTGTGATCTTAAATCTATTCCATTCCCCAATATTATTATCTGCATTTGTTTTAGGCGTTACTCCGGCACGTACTTCCGGAGGCATTTTTTTATCCATTCGATATCCATAAACTTCTCCGGAGCCTATTGGCCAACACCAGATATTCACCTGGGACCTTCCTTGTCCACGAAGTAAAATCCCTGAATCAGAATCAGGCACGATGATTTTGATCTCTTCACCATTTTCATCGAGTTTATGAGTACCATCAGGAAGAATGAACGGTACCCTGGGGTTTTCCCATGGGGTTGCCTTAATGCGCCAATCAACAAATAACACGAAATCCCCATACTCTTTCACGGTCCACAAATCTTTATCTTTTTTGGCTTCACTTTCAGCATCATAATCGATAACGCCATCAACTAATTTCCAATGGCCATTATCTCCTTCCGGAACTTTCCAATTCGTAAAATCATTGCCATTAAATATTGATAAAAACCCATCAGGCACATCATTTCTGTTTTGAGCTGATAACAGGTAATTACAACCTAAAAAAATCAGGGTAAGGAATAAAAATTTTGTCTTCATGATATATTGCGTTTTTAAATAATATTGTAGAGGTCAGTAGCTAGTTACTAATTAATTCTGTTTGATAAACTTTCTCTGCATTGATCATTTTGGTTATCAGGTTGTTAAATAATGTGCTCTACCGTTTTGTGTATGGTATTGTAGCATCCCGAAGGGTGCTGTGAAGTTACACATTGTTGAGGAGTGTTTAATATTAATTTATTTCTTGTTTCCACCCACAATTCTTACCAATTTTTCCCTTGCCTTAGAAAAATGGTCACTTAGATTAGGGGTTTGCTTTTCCCCATAACTTTGTTTCATTCGTTTTTCTGAGACCTCTAATATTTTGAGGAGCTTATTTGCAGCATCAATTTTAGCATTGGGTATTGTGCTACCAATTTCATTAAACCATATGGGTGAACTCTCAGCGAATATGTAACTGTCCATCATAGGCCATTCAGACGTACTACCTGAAACTCTTGCTGTTACCCATCCTCCTTTTGGAATTTCAATGGAGCCACTATAGGTTTCACTGTTGCCATTCTTACTTTTTTTCGTCAAAACCACATCTCCATTAACGAATATTTCTACCTTTTCATATGAAATGGGAGAATGGACTTTCAGTTTCCAATTGGCTTTTTCACTTTTCGATTTAATGACGTCACTCACTTCGTAATCTTCCACTGAGAATAGAATCTGTGGACCATTGCTCACAAAACTTCTTCCTTTTCTTAGGGCTTCTAAGTAATTCTCGACAGTTAATTTTCCCTCGGGTTTTACATATACCCTTGTTGCTCCAATTGCCATAGTTCTATAAAGGTCGTTCATGACATCACTGCCTGCAGATAGGGCAATAGGAATGCCAAGGTTGAGAAATTCGTGCCATAGTGCGGCAGTACCAATTTCATCTGTCCATAGACATCCCAATTCTAAAATATCTACTTCTCCCATAACAGCGTCAGCTATTAATAAAATGGGTATGGAACTAGCACCACCTTCTTTAAATGGATCTTTTATGGAAACAGGATGAACATAACCTCCTAATCCACCTTGTTTACGGGCAAACCGAAGAGGTTCGGCATTAAGTCTGTCTTCTACTCCATAAATATCATAGTATGGCCCCCACACCCAAGGCCAGTATAGCTCTTTAGTGCCAATTAAATTTAAATGACCGAAAAAATGCGAACGTATCTCTTGTCCAAATGATATAATTGGTACGTCTTCAATTTTCCAATCCAAAAGGTCTTGTTCAAGAAATCGATTTCCAAGATTAGCTACCAAAGGAAAAGCAATATCTATTTCTTCTGCTTTGAGGTCTAATAGAATATCTTCAGGATCTAATTGATTGGTTCCTCCATAATTTAGATGAAAATGGTTATCGGCAGAATACCAACCATCTTTATTGGCATTCCAAATTCTATTTAGATTTATTTCCGTTGTTGTAGAGCCTTCTTCTAATTTAATTTCTTGAACTTGTTTAGTAGTAGAAAAGCCATGCACTGCCATGATCGTCAGGGTGCCAAGTGGAGCTTCTATTTCAATTTCTCCGGGTGAATAGAAAAAAACAATTCCATTTTGTCCTTCGGAATGTATACTACCAGACTCAGGAATAATTGGATGTCCATTTTGATCAATAATACTCATTCTAACAGCTTCCGTTTTTCCATCAACGCGACTGGTGATTTTTAGCTTTCCAGTAGCTGTACCCCAATCCCATTTCTTGACAGATAATACCTCAGGTGAACCTCCATATACAGATATTCTTTTCATTTCTGAAGTCTGTTTTTTGTTATTTTCAGTAAAATAAATCCATTGACCATCATAACTGAATTTAGGGGATAATGGGAGTCCTTCACTTTTGGTAAGAAGCATTTTGCTTTTGGGAATTGAGATATTTAATAAGTGAAGCTCATAATCATCCCCATTAGGCCATGTATATGCCAAAGTTTTGTTGTCTTGAGACAGTGTAAAAGCCGCTTGAGATACAAAATTCTCCTCGACTAAAGCAGAGGAGGTGCCATTTTCTATATCCAACAATTCTATTGAATCATAGGAAAATCCATTTTTATGCAGGTAAACAACATAGTCACCTTGACGTGTTGGTACTGGAAGACGCTCAAGGCTATTTTCTTGAGTTAAAATGGTACTCTCTAAAGAGGTGAGATTTATTTTCCAAAGGTCAAATGATCCGTTTTTTGCCGATGAGTAATAAATAACATTTCCGTTTGCTGAAAAAATTGGATCTAGATCTAAAGCATTTGAGTCGACCAGGATAGTTTCTTTTTTGGAATTTAAATCTAGAACAACCAAATGAGTGTCAACCCCATTATCTCGAACAAAAACTATTTTATTTCCGTCTGGTGACCAATTGGGTCTCGAATCAATATCTGGAGAAAAAGTTATCCTTTTGGCTTCTAATGTTTTAAGATTCATCATCCATAACCAACCTTTAGCCGAAAAAACGACTTGATTATTTAAAGGAGATGGTGCAGGATCTGCAGGACCTGAATTTAAGACTGGCAGTTCATATCCTTCTAAATAAACGTGATGCCCATATCCATCCACTTTTGGATATCGGTTCTGCCATTGAGCATTTACAGAATAGGTTATTAAAAGAAGTAAACTGAAAATAATATTAAAATTCCTCATGATTTTTTCGAAATCAACTATTAATACTTCACAACGACCTGCTAAACACAACATCTGCGATAGCAGGGTACGAGTTGGGGCGTTGGCGTGGTTTTTAAGGAAATATAGTAAAATCTTTTAACTATCGTTTGAAAATCTGACTGTTGATATAGAGATAGGTTTCAATAGATAGTTTACCAAGAAGGTTGCGTAGCGGATGTATCTTATGGGGTTTTGCGCATGCTGCCTCTGGCAGGGTATTGTGAGTGAAAATTAGGGAACCATGCTGATAGCTATCGAGAGCTTTTAGCTTATGGTATAGCACGTTGACCGTTTGAGCTGAGGTGGCGGCATGTTCACTTTATCCGATTTCGCCAAAAACCTCTTGGATCGGCTCGATACCTTGTCCACAGGCCCTGAAAAAGTAAGATTGCAGCACCCGTGTGTAAAAAAAAGCCCCGTTAGAGGAGCTTAAATGGGTTCGGTCCTGTCAAAATCAGGGGCTTGTACAACGGTTACTATTGTTAGAAACAGTTTAAAACCTGATTACCTATAATTTATTCCGGTAAATTAAACCCACTGTTAAACTCCTGCATGCATGAACTATCTGGCGCTTTTGTTGGATTGTCAATGAATTCCTTCATCATCATAATGCCACATGTGCCAAAATCGATTGGAGAATGAGCTATTCCGGGGAAAACATAGAGGTGTGAATTTTTCAGTTTCTTTGATAATTCCATAGCATAAATTGGGGGGCAAACGTGATCCATTTCGCCACTATACATTAAAGTTGGAACATCTGAAACTAAGGATATGCTTTTATTCTGCAAATCTTTAACCTTCCATACTCTTTTTGCTTTGTTTAAAAAATAGGGTGTGAAAATCATTGTACCACAACCTTTTACATAATCAACATATTCGTTATTAAGGGGGATGTCTTCACCTTCAAAATTTGAATATTCTGATAGAATAATACTTAATGATAATCCATTACTAAAATCCTGTAAAGGAAATATCATTCCTGGGCTGTTTATGATTTGGCTATAATCTCCTGAAAGAATTTTATGTAAAGTTGAAGGAAGTTGAGCATCCCAGTACATTTGACCAAAAACCCAAACAGCCAATTTGTTACCATTAAATACTACCTTGTATATTTTATCATCTTTCGCATATTTGACTTCTAAAGTATCAGGTTTCTCATTAAGCCTTTTCAATAATGCAAGAAATCTGTTTTTCAAATCGGGATATGCTTGGTTTAATTTATTATCATTTTTACATTTTTCAAATATTGCATCTAAAGTTTTAATACTGTTGCTATGCATGCCAATTAAGCCTTTGTTAATATCTACAACAGCATTCATTGTAGCGCTTACTAAATGTTCTGAGTGGTTTAATAATAAATGTTGAGTTACTAATGTACCAAATGACGAACCGAAGATTGAAAATTTCTTATGACCAAGTTGTTCCATAACAAATACAATATCACTTGCAATTTCGTAATCATTATAGGCTGATAAATTTATACCTTCACCTTCAAAACGGGTATATACAGACTTTAAGGTATCCATATATAAATCAATAATTTCGTCAGTAGTTAAATTTTTATCAACGAGATATATTTGTAAATTATCAATTTCAGGACATAATAAATTGGGTTTTGAATATTTCAAACCTCTTAGTTCAATAATGATAATGTCGCGATTGTTGAGAAATAATGTTCCCATATCACCAAATAAATCAGGAACAAATGCATCAATGTCAGACATTCCGGGACCTCCGGTAACTAAAACAAGTGGCTCGTGTGTTGCAGAGTCCGATTGACATTTTAAAACTGCTACTGCAAGTTCAATTGTCTTTCCATCAGGTTTATTATGAAACTCCGGTACTTTTATGTACCCGTAAGAAAATTTTCCGCTATCTATTAATCCATCCGGTACTTTTATGGGACAAGGTGCATTTACAAATTTCCCTATACCATTATCGTGTTTACATCCAACAAATAAAATTGATAAAAGGACTAAACTTAAAAAGATTTTTCTTTTCATATCCATAATATTTTTTGTTAAATAAATCTCGTAATTCAAAATTGTTTCTAACGTTTAGTGTATGAGTAGTAACCTGCCTATAGGCGAATATTACTCATACACCGTGTGTGTGCAGAGCATGGGCATCTTTTTTTTTTGATTATTGAAAGATAATCAAATTCATCTAGAGGGTGAGAGTCCCTTATGGGCGGGGGTAACGCCTCGAACCATTAGTAAGTCGCAAGGTTGCTGACGTGAGGTCAGGACTGAAGGAAGCGAGACTACAAAACTCGGTACTGACGAACAGGAACCGTATATGGGGCATA
>JAJRRO010000038.1 GCA_024279425.1 Bacteroidota bacterium
CCATTTCCGCCAATCTTCTTGCCAATCAATAAAATTATGATTCAACACCAAGGCACTGACCGAAAATATAATGATGAATGGACTTATAAACAGACCAGTATGGAAATGAATCTCCTTTATTATTTTATAGTATTTTTTCATGTTCATGCTTTGGTTGAACCTATTATGGCAATTGCATATAACTGGAATTCTGTGCAGCTGTAGCCCATTTTTTCATAAAAATAGTTGATCATAAGTTGGTATTAGCGGAACAGATCGAGTTTTACAATTTATTTTGACAAGGGAGTTGTAGTGGATGAGCCGGTCAAAGTGAACTTTTAAATCTTCGATAGCTTTACAAAGCTCACATTGCCCATCACTTCTGGCATATATTTCCTTTTTTATCTTCATAATTTCTATCAATTTAGATTGCACGAAACAGTCGTTTGTAAAATATGATTGGTGATAAGTCTATTATTGCCGCTTTTTAGACCTATGTTATGATATCCCATTCCCATTCGTATCTTAGAAGTTATAGGATAGCCTAATCCTAAATAAAACCAGTTCTGGTTGAAAGATTTTGGTCGAATTCCTTTGTCCAGATTGATAAAGAGTTCATCAAAAATTTGGAGCGAAATACTTTTTGTCCCGCTCAGTTTAATTAGAGGCCTTGTTAAAGTAAAGCGATAGCGAAACCGATTATTATAGCTTGTACCTTTGATGCTATAAACACCCACAGAAGGTTGAACTATCTTATCGATAAAACGCTCTTCCAATCGAAACCGATGCTTAAATTTTAACCGTTTACCGGCATGGCTCAACTGTACTTCTTCCCATATGTTATATTCGTTCGCATTGATAGGCGTACTAAAATCTGAAAACGAATAATTTCGAATATAGCTGTAGCCCAAAGAGAAATCATAAATCTCGTCAGGCTTGTAATGCACCGAGGGTCTTATCATCAATTGTTCCCAATCTTTCAAGAAATTGGTTCGTCTAAAGTGAAACTCAGATTTTATATAAAATGATTTATTAAATGTCATTTTGGGTACAATACTATTCCAAGAACTATAATGACTGTTCTTTGTCTCTTGTGCACAAACTAGATTGAACATTAGCAGGAGCAGCAAGACTATATAAATATTTTTCATTTCTATCAAGAAAAAAAAGCCATAAAACAACAGAAAAGAAGTTTATCTTGGGGGACAAGGATAAGCTATCTCCTCCCACTAACCGCGTTGTTCTATGGCTAATCATGTAACAATGTTTATTATTTTATCGAAAACTCTTTTCTAACCTATATAACAGAAACAATATGTTCTGTATGGGCAATAATCGATTCGATTTCATCAATGTTCAGTAGTTTGTCTTCTAAATGAATGAGCAAATCTTCTCCATTACCACTCATAAACATAGTACCGTGGGTTTGCAAATAGGACATTAGCTCGTCATTGAAAAGTTGACGCACTTTTTCCTCCGCGTCGCCTGCATGAACTGCATAATGTTTCGAGAACTTTGGAAAGTTGGCAAAATTGATGTCGTTGTGATCAAAAACATCTTTAAGGGCCTCCAAGAAATCTTTCCTCTGTAGATAAAATTTGGGAACTTCAGATATTCCAGAAACTTTGATTGCAGTTACCCTGTCAATATCTGCTGTTATTTCTGTGCCTGTTTTTGTTGTAATATCAGCTATCTGGTAAGTCATCCCATTTTTTTGGTATTTAATGACATTATCAATGGATAAAATTTGTTTTCGGATGGTAAAATGGTAGAACTCCCATTCACTATAATCATCCAACTTGGTAATGAATTTGTGGTTTTTCGCAATTGAAAACGAAAGTAATTGTAACGTTCTTGCCGAAATGTCCAGATCTTTTAATGTCGTTCGATTTTTTTTGTCTCGCGCGGCCAAAGGATGTTGTGAAACAGGATTTAAGCTTTCAATGTTCTCGATTCTTACCTCCTTTCCATTCATTTTGGCGATACGGGCATAATCCTCAAAATGTTCCATTACCGTATGATCCACAAAGGTTGCCTTAGTAAAATCAAGAACCAATTGATTATACTTTTGTGTACCTGAGTCCATTTTCTTTTTTAAAGATAGGTAGTTCGAAAAAATCTGTGACCCTTTAAGGTGAATGGTCTTCACTTCATTTTGGACATTTATGGAAAGCTGTGATTTAAACAGTTCTTTGACTTTGGTGCCCTTAAAAAGAAGCAGTATGTATTTGAACAAAATACCAATAACTATTCCAATGATTAAATCTGTGGCTAAAACGGCAATTAGTGTTACAACAAAAATTTCAAATTCCATTAAACCAATTTGATACATATGTTTAAACTCCTTTGGCGAGGCCAGCCTAAACCCTGTAAAAACAAGCATTGCAGCTAAAGCAGAAATAGGAATCATCTCGATTACGGTTACACCAATAAGTAAATAAATGAGAAGGAACCCGCCATGAAAGAAATTTGCCCATTGGGTTTTCGCTCCGTTATTCACATTTGCTGAAGAACGGACAATTTCAGAAATCATCGGAAGTCCACCAATCAATGCTGAAAGTGAAGAACCCGCCCCCATAGCAATTAAATCTTTGTTCAAATTCGAACTTCTTTTATAGGGGTCAATACTGTCTACCGCCTTTGCGCTTAAGAGACTTTCTATGGCTGAAACCAAAGCAAAACCTATAACTGCTATCCAAAATGCGGATTCGCCAATTTTAGCAAAAGAGGGTAATTGAAAACCACCTTCCCCAAACAAGTTATGTGGCATTTCTACCATTGCCAAATTCTCAGTACCCAAGAATATGGCTGCTGGTATGGTAAATATAAGTACCCACATTGGGGCAGGAATCATTTTGATGAATTTTATCTTTAGAAGGGGGTGAACAATTAAAATCGTCAGAGAAATTAAAGCAATGGTCAGCGCATAAGAATTCAATTCAGTAAACGCATGTGGAATATCCGCAGCCACTTCCAAAATTTCTCCTTTGGGAGAAGGTGCTCCGATTGCTGGAAAGAATTGTTTGATAATAATGATAATACCAATTGCGGCCAACATGCCATGGACGGCTGCCGAAGGGAAGAAGTCTCCGACTTTACCTACTTTTAGCAAACCGAAAAGTACCATAATCAATCCGCCAATAACAATAGCTCCTAAAGCGTGAGGATATCCGGCGTAACCAGCTTCAGCTCCTGCACCACCCATAGCTTCTGCCGCACCTAGCGTAATTACTATCAATCCTGCGGCCGGTCCACTAATAGTTACAAATGTCCCAGATATTCTTGAGGCAATCAAACCACCTACAATAGCAGCTATTAACCCTGCTAATGGCGGAACACCCGAAGCAATGGCAATACCCAAACATAAGGGCAGGGCTATCAAGGAAACACTAAATCCTGATACTAAATCGTCTTTGAAATGGGCTTTTAAACCCGTGATTCCTTTTTTTGGTATTTCTCTATTTTTCATTTTATGCGATTATTTATGTTTTACTTTATTTTTTGAATTCTAGCTGATTTATGAAGACCTATTGGCAAACTCATGGTATCCTTTTTTATGCTTGCCCAAAAACAGTCTGGAATAAATCCTAAAAATGACCAGACCGTCTAGAATGAGATTCAGTACCATTAAGAGCAACAGAGGAAATTGGTTTTCGTGAATATGACCTAACATTAAATCCTCGCCTATGAACGTAGGTGTGATTGGGAAACCTGCCATGGCAAGACAGGCTATTACGAACAAAAATGCCAAGCGTGGATACTCAAAGGAGTGCCCCTGAAACTGGTTTAGGGAAACATCCTCGCCCTTTTTCTTTAATCTCAAAATGATCCATACCCCTAAGGCAGCTGCTAAAATTATTCCACTGAGAAAGATGTGAATTTGGTTAAAATCGAATTCCTCGTTAAAACCAAAAGCCAGGGAAAGGTATAATTGGTTCATTAAAATCAATAACCAACTTGATAGTACCGAATCGCGTTCCACAAAAGATTTAAGAATGAGTACCAGACCCAAACCTGCATAAGCCTCGGGCAGATAGTGCAATAGGGGCTCTGGCAATATCTCTTGGTTGTACACCGTGTAGAGCCCAACAATGAAGAGCGGAACTGTCATAAATAGAAGCGATTTGGTGCTAATAAAACGAAAAGCGTTCCCGGTTTTCTTTAAAGGATTCCATAAAAAACGATACATAAACGTATCCAGATTGAATTCTTTAATGGACAGGATATAAATAGATAGTTTTATTTTACTCCAGAAACCATTGGTGCTCTGTGGTTCTGGCGGTACAAAATGAAAAAGTTGTTCATGAATACGATAGCCCAACACCGAGGGCGAAAGTAGTAGCTGGTACGACCTGAAAAAAGCATTGGAAGCAAAATGAAATATGGCAAACCAATAAAAGCCTAAGGCTACCTCGATAAACATAAACCCTATCTGAGCAATTGATGAATATGCGATTTGCGTTTTGATAGATGATTGCACTCTTGAAGTCAAAGTGGCCATTATACAGGTAATTAGGCCAATTACACCGATCAAGATGCGGAAGGTTATGTTTTCCTCCCAAAAAGGGGCGGTACGTATCATCAAAAAGACTCCAATATGAACGGATAGGGAGCCGTAAAAAATAGCACTTGACGTAGTAGGGCCTTCCATGGCTCTTGGCAACCATGATGAAAAAGGAAATTGTGCCGATTTTACAATGGCGGCGATCAAAATGAACCCTGGAATCGCAAACTGATAGAAGGTCTCATTAAGGATATGTGACTCAGAACCCTGAAAGCCTTCAAAGTCAAAGAAGCTGATACTACGTCCAAAATAGTGATGGGTAACCCATATTGCAAGTAACAGGGCTATATCGGCCACCCGATACAAGGAAACGACCTTTAGAGCATTCTTTACCGGAAGATAGCGCTCCCTATAGAACCCGATCAAAAAGAAGGAAGTTACCCCCAATACTTCCCATCCAACAAAAAGAGTTTCTAGATTGTCAGCCAATAAAACTAACATTAGCCCTGAATAGAAGAATTTAATGTTATTAAAAAAGCGTTTATATCCCTTTTCACGATGGATATAGTTTTTGCTAAAAACTACAATGATTCCCGTAAGAAAAGTCGCGATTAGCATATAAGCCAGTCCGTAACCATCTAAGAACAAGCTAAGGCCCAAATCGGTTTCACTCGAATGATAAAGAATAGGTCCAGCAAAACGCATATGTTCAAAACCGTTGTAGATATAGACGATAAGAAGGATAATTAGTATGACGAAATTTAATAATACACCCAGTACCGATGTGGTATATATTGCTTTTTCATCTTTGTTTGAAAAGCTAAATCCTACCAATAAGGATATTAACGGGGCAATAAGTAAAATAGGTAACAATGCATTCATTTTTTAATTTTTATCAGGATAAATATGAACTGGAATATTTTCTTTCGTAGTATCGATGATGTGGTTGGTCTTCATTTCTTCGGCTGTTTCTATTACTTTTAGAATATCATCGGTTTCCAAGATTTTAGATATGGGTTCGTACAAAACAAAAGCTCCATCCTGAAAATGATAGAGATTACCATCCTCTGGTGAAATAGCCAAAAGATGCAACCAACCTTTATCAAACCAATCGTACATTTCCTTTGATGACTTAATGGTTTTTAATACGATTTCAGGCCGATGCTCCACCATCATCAATAGACGCACGGGATCGTGGTTCTCTATCATTTGAAGGGGCAGCCCTGGCCGTAGGTCGCCATCACTACTGTTGGCTACACCAATGAGACCCATCACATTATGGGGCAGTTTGGTACCCGCACCCATTTTCTCGATATCCATCCTTGAAAAGTAATATTCCAGATTAATCCCACCGCATACCGCTGGTAAAGGGCTTAACACCTGTAATAAGACTTCTCCATCGGGGTCAGTTCGATAGTCATAGGATTGTAAGAAGGCCCTACGATCCAGAAAAAGACCTTTGATTTTTTCTCTTGAGCCTACATGGCATAACGCATTGGATCCATGCCCCAATTCTGGTCGTGGCTCGAAATAAGAAACCGACCTTTTTTTGATTTCGTTTCGTATGTGTTTGATGTCCTTTGAGATATCAATAGAAGCAAACCTTCTAGCTCTTTCTTTGGCATTGATATCGAGGGCATTTTCAAAGGTTTTTCTATGTAGTCTATGTTGTCTTTCATTCTCCGAAAACAGTATTTCTTCATCGTAGAATCCTATTTCATCACTTGCCGTATCGTGCATGGCGGGAATAAATTGAGTTTTGTCTGGAATGATTATCCCTTTGGTCTCCAAAATCACCCGCACCTTTGAATGATTGGCCATAAAGGTAAAAACCCGGGCATTGACAGCTCCTGGTCTACCACTACAAGCCCCGCAATCATGGGCACCATGATGTGGATTGTTTGCACTACTACTGCCATGAGCCACTACATATACCAAATCAGTAAAGTGATCTACCAAGCCTACGCCCTTCAATAGCGATTCCACAATGTCAGCCATCTCTTCGATTTGATATCCCACTTGAAGCCCATTTTCTTTTTCATTGGGGTCACTGTTTTCGACTTTCAATTTCCCATTAATATCCATGTGGGAAAAAGCATCCGCGATGTCTGGCCTCATTTTTGGGCTGAACAGATCACGTATCATTCGAAAACCAGACCATAATCCTAATGCCATAGCATACAAAAAGCCTTTGAAAAAAGTATGGGACTGTTTGGAGTGTAGAACCTCATGACCTCGCTCCTTTGACACCTCGATCTCCTTGATAAGATGTTTTGGAGTAATGGTAACCGGACAATTTTTTTCATAGAACTGTGCCTTGTAAGGCTGAAAATAAATAGCCGCTCCGTAAAACCCCGGGGCACCAAGTGTTTCACATTTAGGGTCTACATATTCCAAATGTCTACGTAAGGAACATTCTCGGTCATCCACACAGAAAAGGGCTTGAAAACTCTGTTTCTCCCTTGGAGGTATCCGGTTGGTCTTTGCCAAATGTCCTACACCGCTCAACACTTCATCGTAGTAATCCCACTCAAAGGCTTCTTGCCATAATTTTAGAATGTCTTGTAGTTCTTCTTGTTCTACCTTGGCAAAGTAACTTTCTGCATGGTCCTGATAACCTACTGCCAAGGGCTTCCAATGCTTACCCAAAGTCTTGTTCAACGCATCTATTTCCATTAGGAGTTCTAATAGAATAAAATCTTTCAGATGGATTTTTTTTCGATAGAACAGGGTCTCTGGTGTACCTTCTATAGCGGCAACAAGCCCACTCCATCCCTTGTGTGCAAATTGCTGGTCAAAAAGATAATTTTCATAATAGGAAGCATTCCCTACCAGAATTTCAAGTAATTTTTCGATGGATAAGTCTTGAGAAAACAGTAGGGTCTTCGCTCTTTTTGTCTTAAAGAAACTGGTCATACTATTTTCCTCAAGAATCTTGACGGCGTTAATTAATCCCTTATCCTCAAAGGGAAAATGCCATATGGCTATACCTTGGTCCAGATAACTTCCAATAATGCGGAAAAGTAAGGGCTGTACAAGGTCGTCTAGATTAACCTTGTATTGGTCTTTCCATTTTTCCCTGAGCCTTCCTATTCTTGGATTATATTCATGCTTATAAGAGCCGGATAACATTTTCTGTCGGTATTTTTGCAGATTTAATGTTCCTTTTTGTTGTACGATTACCCTATCTATGATATCCATTCGAATCCGTCCTTGGCCGTGTAACTTTCGATATTCATTCAGGTTGAATGTTACCTGAATGCCAAAAATCTTGGAAGCACTAAAAATTCCATCAAAGAATTCCTTGTCCTGAAAACTATGAAGGGAGTTGTGATGTACAAAATCTTTCAGCGTAAGCTGTGATGGAAGATAATGTGAAAGGTGTTCAAGGGTATGCCCCTCGTTAAAAAGAATGTCAGTTGTTTCCATATACTTATAACGATGCTACTAGTAAGTAGCTATTAAAATTTATTAAGATAAATATAGGTATCCCCTTATTTTTTGTTCGGTATATTGTAAAGGGAAGATTTGGCAAGGAGTATCATGCCAAAGTAGACCATATGGTCTATTGTAAAAAAGCTATTAACAATGGAGTTTCAGGGAGCAAAACTGTATATACCTTGGGTTTTTGGGAAGAATAATCCAACCAAAGGTTTTGCACTCGGCTTTTACAAAATGAAAAAATCTTAGGGGTATTGCATTTATTGAAGCTAAGGAGCTACCGCCAGAAAAACCTCTTAATGTGACAGAGTCATCGTAGGAGTTAGTAGACAATGTTTGTACCTCACGCTCTTCCTCCAACCATTTATCATGTGATTCCCTTTGATCAGATTCTTCGGTCTTGCCTTCAAAAATATTTTCCATCAGCGTACTTTCCGAAACCTCGGGTGCTAATAAGAAAATGAATAGTAAACAGAAGAATTTTAGCTTCATATTGCAAAATAAGTTGCGAATATATGTAACATTTGTTAAGTATAAAAATAATAAATGTTATATTCGTGTTGTAATTGTACGCATGAAAAATTTCTTTAACCAGTTTGATTTTCAAAGTGACCAACTGTTTAATTCTTTGAATTCTACGGAAAAGCAATTGGTTGATATAGTAATGGAAACATTATCGATAAAAAAAGGGGCTATGTTGTTTTATGAGGGTGGCATTCCAACAGGTATTTTCCAATTAAAACAGGGTAGGGCAAAGAAATTTAAGCGTGGCTTTAGCGGTCAAGAACAGATATTTTATATATACACGGCAGATGATGTGTTGGGCCACCATGCTCTGCTAGGAGAGGAGCGGTATCAAGATTCTTGTGAAGCTTTAGAAGATATGGAAGTGAATTTTATTGCCAAGGATAACTTTTTAATCCTATTGGATGAGATTCCCAGATTAAAACAAGCTGTAATTAAAAATATCAGCCATGAATTTGGTGTGTTGGCCAATACCATTGCTGTGCTCGCGCAAAAGGATCAAAATGCACGATTGGCGATTTTTTTGCTGCTCTTAGAACACAGATTCAGCCCGGATTCTGAAAATTTGAATGGTATCGACTTAAGCCGTGATGATTTCGCCAACCTTATCGGTACTTCAAGGGAAAGTTTGGGAAGAAGTTTAAAACAGTTTAAGGACGATGGTATTATCAAAACCGAAAAAAGAACTATATATATAACTAACAGAGAAAGGTTACTAGAATTCCTCGATTTAGAGCTAGTTACTTAGATTTTTACTTAAAACAATAAAAATGGCACTATCAAAATCCTATGAATCTAGTGAAGAAAATGCAACAGTTAATTATCTGGATGCCCTAGCCGAGATTGAACAACTAGATAAGGTAAGTACTTCAATCCTGACGACTTGCGTAAAAGATAAAAAAGAGGATTAATGAAATCTGTACTATCCAAACAATGCGGAATTTAAGATGCTGTTTAATGGAAAAATTCCCTAGATTTTTAGTTATAGTTTTTGTTTCCTTGCTGTGTTACATTGAAACAGGGTTATTTAATGTTTGGCCATTATATTTGTTTTCCTCTTTTGAAAACGATTCAAATACTGAAAAAGCAAACTATTATTCTGAATCTTTAACTAACCAGAAAGGGCATACTTTACTGCATACAAATTTCCAATTCGCCGCTGATGATACCGAGCCCGCTACGATTAAAAATATTTTTAACAACTTCTCAGCAAGAGCCCAAACGAAACAACAATTATTCTTAAATGCATTGGCCCAATACTTGGTCAATTCAAGAAATTTACCAATTAGGTTTGAGAAAACCGACATCATTTTCCCTTTCCATAATTTTTGGTAATCACGAATAGGTCATTATTGGCATTTTTTGATTTTGAAATCGATTTTAACAGGTATCGTTCTTCTTATAAACCTGCTAACTCTTTTGTAAACAATTAACACCTTTAAAATGGACACAGGAACAGCCATTATTGTGGTTATTATAATTACCATATGTATTTTGCCATTCATACTGCTGATAAGAGGCAGAAAAATGAAAGAAAAACAACTACTTTCCTATATTTCAAGTATTGCCCAACAGCACCAAAGTAAATTAACCCAATACGAATTCTGTAGCGATTTTATAATTGGCCTTGATGAGATAGCTAGTCGGGTATTTTTCTTAAAAAAGCGCAATGACACCGTAACGTCCAAGCAAATTAACTTTACGAATATTGACAATTGCAAGGTTATTAGAACGTTAAAGACCAAAAACAGTAACGACCGAAATTACCAGGAAATAGACAAACTTGAATTATGTTTTACGCCCATCACCAAATACCACCCCGACATTTTTTTAGAGTTATATAATTCTAATGAAAGAATGCAGCTAGGCATAGAACTCCCATTAATAGAAAAATGGTCAAAAATTGTAAATATCAAAATAATGGAATTAAAAACAGTTGGGTAGATGGACTCAAGGAAGTATGAATAAAAGGGAAAAGACATTGGTAAGTCCATTACAAACTTAGAGGGATAACGATTTAAGTCATGAAGACCTGGCCGATGTCTTTTGCATTTCAAAAAAAGTTGGTAAGAAGTTTAAAACGATTTAATAATGATGTTATTATTGAAATCGAAAAGAACATTATTCATGTAATGAAAAAAGAGCAGCTTCTGAAACTCCACAATTTTGAGCTTGCAATCTGGGTTTAATACTAAAACATTCATAATGACACTATCAAAATCTTTTGAGTCTGGCAATGTGGAAGTAACGGTTGATTATTTGGATGCTTTGGTTGGACTGAATAAAAGAAATTATCAAAACATGAATTAAATAAAGTAAGTAAAACAAATCTAATAAACTGAATATGGCAATATCTGATCTTTATGAATCTGGGATACGAAAAAATAATCTAATCTATTTTGCTGCTATAGCTAATATGGCCACCATCGACGGCGAAATAAATTTACAAGAAGAACTACTTCTGAAAAAGTTTGCGTACAAATTGGATATAGCCGAGACCCATTACAATGCGGTAATTAAAAATCCAGCAAAATATCCTATGAGCGTAGTTCATACCAAAGAAGAACGGTTGGAACATCTGTATGATTTGTTCAGAATGATATTTGCGGACCACGAAATCGATGAACCAGAAGCTAAATTAATCTATAAATACGCTTTGGGAATGGGCTGCTCGGACCAAAGGGCAAAGGACATCATTGCCAAGTCAATTAAACTTTTTAGTGGAAGATTCGACTTTGAGGATTATAAATATTTTATAAACAAGTAACTTAGTATGGTTCCCTTAAATCTGGTTTTTTTAAAAGAGGTTAAGTCATACTGCCAGCAGCTACTCTTACAGCAAAGCTGTAGAAGATTGCCGTTTCATAACCTTGAGCATACACAAGAGGTTGTGAAAAATGTAAAGATTCTTTCTCAAGAGCTTCGTATAGGGGGTGAAAAAACGTTGTTATTACAAATTGCCGCTTGGTTTCATGACACAGGTTTTGCAAAAACATATAAAAATCACGAAGAAGGTAGCAAAGAATTTGCATTTGCATTTCTTACTAAAGAAAGGTTGGATGCCAAATATATTGATTTGATATTGTCTTGCATTGAATCAACCAAAATGCATCAAGAACCCAAAGATATGTATCAAGAAATTCTTTGTGATGCAGATATTTTCCATATCAGCACCCCTCATTTTTTTTACAGAAAGTTGCTATTGCGAAAGGAGTGGGAAATTTTTTGCAATCTTAAAGTAACGGATTTAGAATGGCATCAACTCAATCTTGAGTTTTTACAAAAAAAATTCATTCTTACTCCGGTCGAGAAGTACGGGAAAAAGGGGGGGGGGGAGAATATTGCGAGGGTTCAACAAATATTGGCTCATTTTTAACAATAAAAATAGGGTCTCGCTGATAGGTGTTGGTAAATTAGTTGACTATCCGTAGCCAAATCAAAATAGAAAATTGATGAAAAAAGTATTAGTTGTTTTAGTTCTAGTCTTATTTATTCAGTCTTGTGAAGATAAAAGCCACTTATTGACTAAAAGCCCATGGGGGTTGTACCATAGATTCGCTTATGATTTTGATAATCCCCAAAACATTATTCAAAACACATACTTTAAAAAATCTGGAAAACAACTGATTCTACAATTTAACATTGATAGAACAGTAAATATTAATGAAAATAATGGAGATAAGCATACAACAACAAAATGGGCATGGTCATCAACCGAAAAAGAATCAATGATAATTCATGATTTTGGTGATTCAGGAAAATATACTGTTTCGCAACTGGACTCTAAAAAACTAACTCTGACCAAAACATACTTAAAATCCGGAACTGTTGAAATTTTATATTTAAAGCATTTCGACGACAATGAATGGGAGGATGCTATAGTTGAAAAGCTAAACCAATCTATTAAATGAGTTAACTAAAAATTAATACAGAGTCAACCTAAGTTCGAAGTACCAATGCTCGATATTAGTGTTTTAACGAACGGGTTGAAGGAAGAATTCTTATACATTAATGCAATAGATTTTTTTAAATAGTGAAGGTATTTGTTATGGTGATTTTAAACCACACCAATTACTTTTCTGGGTACGCTACTGTACTTCAATGTTTTGCCAATAAGGTTATCCCATTTCAACGATTTTACCAATGATCGGCTGATTATTACAGCATTTTGTTTATCATAATAGTGGACTATTTATTTTGCTTTCATCATCTTGATATTTGCGAATTACTAACAAAATCCAAACCAATACAAAGAATATTCATTGCTAATCGCAATACAGTCCCAAACAAACATTGGACATACGCAGAAAGTGTCCCATTATTGGTCTCTTTTAATATTCTCGTTAATTTACCTTTTATAAGACCCCTTTTTCAAAACCATATACTGTCACTAAGTTAGATTTGTTGCCAATATATAGTTTTAGTTTCTTGCCCTGAACTACATAATATCAGTAAAAAAAGTCCACATATCGACTCCTTCAAAAAGAACTCTCACATATCAATCCCTATTATTCTCTCTATTAGCAAATCCCATATGAATATAGAAATTTAGAGTCTATTGAAAAGTATTGGCTGCTAAATTCTAAATTGAAAAACCTACCATTATCACAGTAAAATGTGATTTCTAATCACCTTCACTCCTCACAATATGATTTCAACCTCATAATCCTATTATAATGTGATTTTTGTTGTAAATATCAAATTATACAACTTTTTTTCGCCTAAATCACACTATAGTGTCAAAAATAAGGATAGGAAATAGCATCAAAGCGCGTCGAAAAGCGCTTAGGGTAACACAACTACAATCGGCCGAACTTGCTGGTATAAGTGTAAATACGCTCTATAAAATTGAACGTGGGCAGGCAAATCCCACCCTTGAGACTTTGGATGGGATTGCGGATGTCTTGGGAATGGAAGTATGCCTGGAAGTAAAGAAATTATAAATCAATCATATGAGGCAGGCCAAGATATTTTTTAAGGGAAAAGAAGCCGGCATACTTACCCAGAATGATGATGGAAGTTTTAGATATCGGTACAACGACCAATGGATTGTTGATACCGCTAAACCACCTATTAGCCTAACTTTGCCCAAAACCGAACAGGGGTACCGTTCAGAACATCTTTTCCCTTTTTTTTTATGCTACCAGAAGGGACAAATAAACAAGTGGTGTGCAGACATATGCGAATCGACAAAAATGACCATTTCGGGCTATTGCTTACAACAGCTCGTTATGACACCATAGGCGCTGTAACCGTTAAGAAAATTGAGGAACCTATATGAGCTTATCGATAGTAAAATATTGTCCCGGTACTTTGACGCAGGGATATGATACCTACAGCACGACTTGCCTAAGGCGATTGTTCAATGGAAGGAAAGTTAATCATATGTTGCCGTATGATTCCCCGGCCAGTGATCAGGAAACGGATAAACTTTTTAGAGGTCAGTAGCTAGTTACTGACCTCTATAATTATTTAACGAATATCGTGAAAAAATCGCTGCTAATAAATTCAAATGTGCTTAATGTAAAGTCACAATGATAACCAATTTAGAAATCTGCACCTGTCAAAATTTGTCCTTTGTCATATAAAAATTACATTTCTAAGAAATCAGAAATGTAAAGCTCATTAGAAGTTGCTGATCACACTAAACTTAATGGACTAGATAAATTACCGAATGTTTGACCATTGTTTGACCAAAATAAAAAAGCCGACTTCTAAAAGTCGGCTTTCGCTTGTTGTACGGGCGGAGAGACTCGAACTCTCACACCTTTCGGCACTAGATCCTAAGTCTAGCGTGTCTACCAATTCCACCACGCCCGCATTTAAATTTAGACCAAGGTCCTTATAATTGGGATGCAAATATAAAGCAAAATTTCAATTTAGAATACACTCCCTTTAAAAAGTTCTTTTCGTAATTTTGGGTATACTTCAAAGCCATCTCAATGCAAAGCAGTAAAGACTATGTAAATCAGCATAAAGACCGATTTATCACCGAACTTATTGAACTCCTGAAAATACCTTCCATCAGCGCAGATTCGGCCTTTTCGCAAGATGTACTCAAAACGGCCGAGGCCGTTGAAAAGGCACTTATCGATGCCGGCTGCGATGCTGTTGAACTTTGTGAAACTGATGGCTACCCCATTATTTATGGCAAAAAAATAGTGGATTCAAATTTACCAACGGTACTGGTCTATGGCCACTATGATGTTCAACCACCTGACCCCATGGAACTTTGGGATTCCCCTCCTTTTGAGCCCGTCGTGAAAGAAACCGATCTACATCCCGAAGGGGCTATTTTTGCACGCGGTTCCAGTGATGACAAAGGGCAAATGTACATGCATGTAAAGGCCTTGGAGTTTATGGTTAAAACAGACCAACTTCCCTGCAATGTTAAATTCATGATTGAGGGGGAGGAAGAGGTTGGTAGTGTTAACATTGCAACCTATGTGGCCAACAATAAGGAAAAATTAAAAAACGATGTAATTCTGATTTCAGATACAGGAATGATCGCCAAGGAGTCCCCCTCAATAACAACGGGACTTCGAGGTCTAAGTTATGTTGAAGTAGAGGTGACGGGTCCTAATCGAGATTTACATTCGGGCCTTTATGGAGGGGCAGTTGCCAATCCGATTAATATACTATCCAAAATGATTGCATCCTTACATGATGCAAACAACCATATTACCATTCCCGGCTTTTATGATAAGGTAGAAGAACTCTCCAAAGAGGAAAGAGCCGAAATGGCCAAGGCCCCTTTTGACCTCGGTGAATACCAAAATGCACTGGATATCGAAAGTATTTATGGAGAGAAAGGATACACCACCAATGAAAGAAACTCCATTCGTCCTACTCTGGATGTTAATGGTATTTGGGGGGGGTATATGGGTGAAGGAGCAAAAACAGTAATTGCCAGTAAAGCACATGCCAAAATATCAATGCGATTGGTTCCCCATCAAGATTGGCATGAAATCACCACACTTTTTGAAACGCATTTTACAAGTCTAGCTCCAAAGGGAGTCAAAATAAAGATCACTCCTCATCATGGAGGGCAGGGTTATGTTACCCCTATTGATACCGTCGCCTACCGGGCCGCTGCCAAGGCTTACGAAGCCACATTTGGTAAAACGCCGATACCCCAACGTAGCGGAGGTAGTATTCCCATAGTTTCCCTTTTCGAAAAGGAATTGGGCAGTAAGACCATTTTAATGGGTTTTGGGCTGGATAGTGATGCTATTCACTCCCCCAATGAGCATTTCGGGATTTGGAACTACTTGAAGGGCATTGAAACCATCCCCTATTTCTTTAAGTTTTTTACGGAAATGAAGGCCTAAACAAGCGTTAAGCGTTAAGCAAAAAAATAAGATTCGTGGGCTAAAAGTTACCCGATTACTAAATCTTCTTCACGTATTTGGTAATGATAACAATCTGAGTAGGACCAACTTTACCCTCAATAAATTCAGCGTTTTCTCGATCCAAAGAAATACGACGTACTGCCGTTCCTTGCTTAGCGACCATACTTGACCCTTTTACCTTTAAATCTTTTACAAGTACAACGCTATCACCATTTTGCAAAACAACCCCGTTTACATCCCTATGGATTATTTTTTCACTGTCATCCACACCCTCTCCTGTTGCTTGTGCCCATTTTAGGGTGTCATCTTCCAAATAGAGCATGTCCAACAAATCCTGGGGCCAACCTTCAGCTTTTAAACGAGAAAGCATTCTCCAAGCTACAGCCTGTACAGCCCTATGTTCACTCCACATACTATCATTTAAACAACGCCAGTGATTGGCTTCTGTAATATCTGGGTTTTCTATTTGACCGATACAAGTTGCGCAAGCCAATATGCTACTATCCACTCCTGTTACAGAAGTTGGTGGCACTTCATATACCTTTAAACCATCTGTTGCTGTACACAATTCGCACTTTGAATCACTTCGCGATTGTAAATCTTCCAATACACCCATTGCCAATTTTTAAGTACTGCAATATTACAGTATTCCTTTGTGCATTTTCATTCCAATTGTAAAAAATCAAATCATTTTACTCTACATTTGTAGAATTAAAATATTTATTCTATGTTTGTAGAAGTAATTCTAAAAGCGTAGAACATGCAGTTATCAAAATCAGAGGAGGAGCTTATGAATATCTTATGGAAGCAACAAAAAGCTTTCCTAAAGGATTTACTGGATGCTTACCCAGAGCCCAGGCCAGCAATAACAACCATAGCAACCTTATTGAAACGAATGACCGACAAAGGGTTCGTGGCCTATAAAAGTTATGGCCGATCCAGGGAGTACTACCCAACCGTAAAGAAAAAGGATTATTTCTCGAAACACGTTAACGGACTCATTAAAAATTTCTTTGACGACAGCGCCTCACAATTTGCATCTTTTTTCACCCAAGAAACTGATCTTACCAAAAGCGAGTTGGAAGAATTAAAAGCCCTGATAGACAAAGAACTCAAAAAGAAGTAGTCATGTTAGTATACGTTTTAAAATCGGCCGCTTGTTTGGCCATTTTACTAGCTTTTTACACCTTTTTTATGGAGAAGGAAAACATGCACACCCTTAAACGGTTCTATTTGTTGGGAGCATTGGTGGCAGCTTTGACCATTCCTTTTGTCACTTTTGTGGAATATGTAGAAATAGTTCCCTCTGAAATAGCAACCATGGAAGTCTTAGAAATACCGACCGTGACCAGTCACGTTCAGAAACAAACACCCATTGATTATTTACCCATAGCGCTCTGGAGCATGTATATACTTGGCGCCTTACTTTACGGATTCAAATTCGTACGGAACTTGGCCGTGATTATCCAAAGAATACGTAAAAATCCGAAATATAGGGTCCACCACATCTACAATGTACTCTTGTCCGAAAGTGTTGTCCCACATACATTTCTAAGTTATATCTTCTTGAACAAACAAAAGTTTGAGGCTCGCCAAATTCCCAAAGAAGTCCTTTTGCATGAACAAACGCATGCCAGACAAAAACATAGTTGGGATGTATTGTTCATTGAATTTTTACAGGTTATTTTCTGGTTCAATCCGATGATACCCCTGACCAAAAAAGCCATAAAACTCAACCACGAATTTTTGGCCGATTTAGCGGTATTGAACAAAGGATTTAAACCAGCTTCGTACCAAAACACATTACTGGAGTTCTCATCTCCCGATAGCTATCACGACTACAGGCTCCAATTGGCCAATGCCATAAATTATTCATCAATCAAAAAACGATTTACAGTCATGAAAACTCGAACATCAAAAAAAACAATCTTATTGAGAAGCTTATTGTTTCTACCACTCTTTGCCTTATTATTATATAGTTTTAGTAACGCTAAAATCATACAAATTCAAAAAACCGAAACACATACCTCGAAGAAGAGTCTGGATTCCTCTCAAACTGTTCATCCTGAAAAAGAGACTACCGCAAAGGAAACATTGCAAATCTCAGCTTCCTTAATACAAAATGATAGCCTAAAATTCATTAAAGACTGGTACATTACCATAGATGGGAAAAAATATTATTATTTAAGGGATGCAAACAGGGATTGGTACTATTATGACAGTACAAAAAAAGAGGTGAATCTAGACATCGTAGCTGAGTACAAAAAGAAGTACAATGAATATAACACCCTAAAAAATACCGGCACACATTATATTCATAAATCCAAAAACGAACAAATTCTTTTGGATGTGCTTTTTTCCGACTTGGGCGGCATGTATTTTAGAATGTCCCGTGCCATAAGACTTAAAATTAAGCAGTCCATTTCACCCTACGCTCCATATATGAAGCTTGTTAAGAATGGGCAAACAGTCTATAAAAAGCAGGATGAGCTAACGAAGGAAGACAAAATATTACTTCCACCTCCTCCACCATATTTTCCAAAAAAACAACAGCTTCAAGAAGGAGCAACCAAAAAACAGCTTTTAGAATTCAACACCTTAGCCAAAAAATACAATTCCCTGTCCAAAGATAATTTTAGGATTATTGGCATAGAAGTAAACCATTTGGAACACCTCTATAGTTTGATGACCGACGAACAAAAAAAGAAGTCCGAACCATTTCCCAATTTTCCGCCACCACCATCACCACCTTATGCCGTTCCTGAACACAGAGAAAATTATTCCAAGGCACTTTTAAAAGCCTTCGACCAATTCATAGAGAAAGGGGACACTTATGGCAAAGCCTCAACCGATTATATGAAAAATGGCAATGGAAATATAAAGGATTTACAACGAATGTACAAAGAGGTTATGAGGCTCTATGACAGTTATGTTGAACTAGCGGTAAAAGAAAATTTGATGAAACTTACTCCCCGTAAGGCTCCCGGAGTAAAAAAAGGAGGGGAGAATAATGTTTCGCCGCCACCGGTATCCCCAGGGGAAATCAGCGCTATTCCACCACCACCTCCATCACCAAAATCCCCAGTGGAACATGTCGTGGAAATGGCTGAAAAGAATGCAATTTTTTATTTTGAGGGGAATGAAATAAGTTCGGACAAGGCTGTTGAATTACTGAAGAATTCGAATAAAATAAACCTCAGAACCAGACATGAGGGACTCAAAAGGCCTATTGTAGAATTGTCTACAAGTCCCATCATCATTGAAAACTAAACAAAACCATGAATTATTTATCAAAGCTCCATTTTTTGGGGCTTTTTTGTAACATTTCTTTCGAAACTGCGTTCCAATTGTCTATATGCATCATCAATCAAAATCAGAACATTATGTTACAGAACTTTTTTATCCTCTGCTCTGGGGCCGATGCCTCTTTGCTTAAAACCTGTTCGCAAGGAGAACAAAACAAGTATGCCGGTATTGGCGCTACCGTTTTCTTTACTGCTGTTATGGCCTTTTTGGCAAGTGCTTACGCCCTCTATACCGTCTTCAATACTATCTATGCTGCTATATTCTTTGGGCTCATTTGGGGTCTATTGATCTTTAACTTGGATCGTTTTATCGTTTCGACCATAAAAAAGAGAGACAGTTTCAGCAGCGAATTGCTACAAGCCGCCCCTCGGATTATTTTGGCTGTCATTATCGCGGTGGTCATTTCCAAGCCTCTAGAGATGAAAATCTTTGAAAAGGAAATAAACCAAGTGCTCTTGGAGCAAAAGAACGAATTGACATTGGCCAATAAAGACCAAATTGCTTTGCAATATACTCCCGTGATTGAAAAATTAAACCAAGATATTACGGCATTGAAAGGTGAAATAATCACGAAGGAGGCAGAGACCAACGCTCTATATGACACCTATATTTCCGAGGCTGAGGGCACGGCGGGAACCATGCTGTTGGGCAAAGGTCCGGTTTATTCGGAAAAAAGAGAGAAACATGACGCTGTATTAGCTGAACTTCAACAGCTAAAACAGGCAAACGCCCAAAAGATAACGGGCATAGAAGCCCAAATTACCAATTTGAACTTGGAATATGCAAATTCGGTAAAAGATTCGCAACCCATAATCGATGGTTTCGACGGACTTATGGCCCGAATTAATGCACTTGGAGAGTTACCATGGTTTCCCTCTTTCTTTATTTTCTTTTTGTTCTTGGCCATAGAAACTTCCCCCATTATTGCCAAATTATTGGCCCCCAAGGGCGAATATGATATTAAATTGGAAGAAGAGGAAAGTATTCTGAAAACCTGGGTAACCCAAAAAGTACAACAACGAGAACGGATTTTGGCAACCGATACAGCCCTGAACAACAAGATTTATAGCGAAATAGAGGAAGAGGAAGCCGTATATGCGTATAAAAAACAAAAGGCAGAGGAGCTTTTAAGACTTCAGGCCGATGCCTTTCATGACTTACAGGTCAAAAGCTTATAGAATGTTACCATCTTTTACGAGCGAAACGAAGCAATCCCTTAAATTGTAAAACAAAACATTAAATTTACTTCGCTTCGCTCGCAAAGATGAACACCTATTCCTTTTTCTTTATTAAAGCTACCCAGTCTTGTATTCCCGTGGTATCACCGCTAACTGAAGGTGGAGCTCCCAAATCCCGGATTTTGCCACCATTCAATATTTTGATTGCCCCCATTTGTAGTTCTCCACCATTTAAGGGGTCAAACCATTGCAGACTAAATTCTCCTTTGGCCTCTCTTAAATCTATGGTATATTTTCCTTCAACGGGCAGGTAAACCACATAGACCTCGTTGGTCTTTCTGAAACAGTAGGCGTCCTTTGAATTTACAAGTGAATGTTCAGGAGTCATTTCCCAATATGGTATATGATTTTCAAAGAACTCCATTGCATATGCCGTAAGCTCCCATAAACGGTCCCGGGTTCGCCAATCTTCGGTATTTAAATCGTTGTGTTTGTTATTCGCTCCAAAATACCATTCCACGCCAGCTGCCCCAGACAATAAACTACCCCAAAGAACATATCGACGGAGCGTATCGTGATTGGGAGTTAACGAATCAGACACAGCGCCGGTATGCCACATACCGATTTCATCCATGGTTATTAACCAATTATGTCCCGATGATTTAGACTTGTTTTTCCATTCTTCAACGATGCGGGCAACCCCCTCACGATGATCTACCTGTAATGATAGCCCGTCCAAATCGGCAAAACCAACAATGGAGTCCAGCACATTGGTCCGTGCAGGTTCATGGGAATGGGTATGCAATAAAACAGGGTGGCCGTAGGGGTCTATTTTTTTGATAAAACTGGTCATTGCTTTTCGCTGGGCATCATTCTGCGCAATTGGAGTAAAATCAGCAAATCCATTTTCTTCACCCAAATTAAACTTCAAAGCCAAATGGTGTCCAAACCGGGCCATCATTTCCCTCAGATATAATTGGCGTAACACTCCAGTGTCCCCATTATCAAGCATGGTTTCATTTTCGGTCTCCTGTAGGACCATATGCAACATTAACCCCTTGGATTGCATATGCTGAAAAACGATTTCCCACTGTTCCAGTTTACTGACATCAAATCGGGTAAAGTCTTTTGGGTCTCTGTAAGGCCAAACATCCTTACCATCTCCCTTGATATTCATAGCCAGAAAATAGACAACGTTCATTTCTTTCGAGGACAAATAATTCAAAGCTCCGATCAATGATTTGCCCTTCCCATTTTTCCATGTGGGATTCCCATCTTGCCAGTCGTTCAAATGTGGTGTATACGTATGAATTTTTTCTGTTGTACTTGCTTCACCATCTTTGTTCGAGGTAGTCATACGATAGGTTCCATCAAAATCGGCATAAGCCAATAAATTTTCAGGGCTGTCCGCCCCCCCTTTTAGCCAATAGTCTCCTGAGTTTTGAAATCGAAAATAACCATTTGAGGCTTCCAATCGACCCTTCGCCCTAAAATCAGCACCTTCCTTATCGGATGTCATTACCATAAAATTACCTGCCGCCTCTTGAATTACATCTGATTGCACCTTACCCAAATCAGCTTCCAAAGCAATGCTATCTCCCTTATGCAACTGGGCCGTGTAACTCCATTTCCCCACCCGATCTGGGACAAATCGAACCTGCCAGACATTTCCCGAATCGGCACCGGATTCGTCCGCATTCCCATCAGCCGCATAATATCCCCGTACGTTATATTTTATTTCCCCATGTACAAATTCTACGTTAAGGGCATAATTCAAAAAAGGATTTTCCTTTGCTTTTTCCGAAGTATATGGTCCTTTAAACGAAAGTTCTATTTTGTGCCATTGCTTGTGCACCTCTGTCTCATCTATGCCATGATTGCTCATCAAGTTGTTTTTCATGGGCAGTTTCAATCGCTCCAATGAGGTCAGTTCAGGTCCTCCTCCACGATTACCACTTCCGGATGCGATGTACACATAATCCCCTATCAAGGCATATCCTGAACCATGACGTCCTTTTTGCATAGCAGGCCATATTCGCCATGTACCAGTATTTGAATTGAATGCCTCTACTTCTTTATGGGCTTGTTTTTGTACCATGCTCTCACCTCCACCGACAACAATTTCATTTTTCCAAGCGAAGGCGGCATTCCCAGCCCTCTGGGTAGGAATCGCCAAATTATTTGAAACTGTCTGCCAACGACCTGTGGAAAAGTCGTAAATATTTCCATGGCTAATGGTCAGCTTCATATCCTCACCCGTTTTTCTTGAACTTCTACGGCCGGCAAAAGCATATAATTTATCATTTAGAACCACAGCCTGGAAATGATCCCTGGCATTAGGGGCATCTTCCAATACTCGCCATTCACCGGTACGGGGATTATACTCATCCAACCACGGGCGATAACCATTCATATGTCCATTCGTAATTCCGCCCACTAAATATATCTTACCTTTATAAACAACGGCTCCAGCCCCACCGCGACGTCGATGCTCCGGAATTGTGTGACTGTACACATACTCATCACGTTCAGGGTAGTATATGATTACCCGCTCCAAAGGTTTTTCGTTCGGCCATCCACCGGTCATTGCCCCAATTAGATATACGGCATCATCAATGACTACCGGTTGAAAATGATGCAATTCAATTGGTGTGGCCGTCTTGACCGTCCATACATTCGTTTTGGTATCAAATTCATCCGTTGGATTGATACGCCTTCCTCCAATCAATAAAAGCTTGTCCTTATAGGCTACCAATCCGGCTTCATGTCTAGCAGTAGGCTGCCCATTGGAAGCTACTGTTTCCCATTCCCATGGTGCTTGAGCCAAAAGAGAATCCTGAACAACCGAAAAAACAAAAATGCATACTGTAAAACGCAATATGGGAAGAATGAATTTCATAAATTAACCGAGTTTAGTGTAAAAAATTAGTTGACAATTTCCATCTTTTTCAGCAAGAAGGAAGCATTCATATTCTGGCAAATTCCTTTTTTGAATGTATAGTCAAAATGCAATTCGTTATCGATTATTTCAGCATCAAAATAGAAGTTATGTATTTGGGATAACTCCTTGGCAGTATCGCACAGACTTAAATCGTGGGTAGCAATTATCCCCGTAGATTTTGAACCTACCAATTTCTCAATGAATTTACGGGAACCAATAGCCTTATCTATACTATTGGTGCCTTTTAATATTTCATCCAGAACAATGAAATATTGGTCATTTTGAATCTCATCAACGATGAATTTTAGACGTTTTAATTCAGAAAAGAAGTAAGACTCATCGTCGGCAAGCGAATCGGAGGTCCGCATGCTTGTAACCAGTTTAATCGGTGAATATTCAATCTTTGAAGCATTAACAGGCAATCCTGTATTCGCCATTACAATTTGTAGTGAAACCGTTCGTAAAAATGTACTCTTACCCGCCATATTGGCCCCGGTAATGATAAGAAACTGTTCTTTATCTATTTGAAAGTCATTCAACACACTCTTTTTAGGGTCTAGCAGGGTATGCCCTGCATCACTTGACCTCAATGTAACATTCCCATCAGACAAAATAGGAAATGAATACTGGGGATGATTAAAGGCAAAATTGCCCAGACTGTTATACGCATCAAAAAAAGCAATCACTTTGAACCAAGCTTCAACATCGACACTATGGTCCTGAATCCATTTTTCGATCTTAAAACACTGTTGTAAATCCCGTAATAAAAATGCATTTCCCAAAAACCCAATAAGCATATTGTTCCTTTGGTCCAAAGCACTAAGAATTCTAGAAAACTCTTTTAGGATTCCAGAAGTTTTTACGGAATCATGAACAACGACCGCCTTTTGTTCCTTTAACAAATCTGCAGTGAAATTGGTTTTCTCCAATTCCAAAATCAATTTTTGATATTGCTGGAAGGTGCTTTGTATTTTTGATGTATGTGCTGAAAGCTGATTGATTCTTTTTAGATAACGGCCGGTAACCCCCAGACCAATCAGCAACCAAAACACTACCCACCAACCACTAATTACATCCATAAAATAGAGACCAATAGCCAGAAGGGAAACCAAAGAGAATAGCATTGGTAAATAGACCATATATTTGGGCACGAATCTTTTATATGTCTGTAGCCATTTGATGATTGTATTATATGACGCATCTGTTTTGACCAAAGTGGCTATGGCCGAAAAATTTTGGCGCCATTCAGGCATTTGACTTAATTCACTGATGGCTTGCTGTTTATGCAGAATATGGTCGATTGAATTTTCCAATAATAGAGAAGATAAGACTTCACTCCCCTGATGTAACGTAGTTCTATTGAAGTATTGATAAAATGAGCCCCGCCCAAACAAATCAATATCCTGACTAAAATAATGTTCGGGGTCCATAAACTCCTTACCATCTGGTAAATGATGGAAATTTCGATTCAGCACCTCAATTTCAGTAACATTGATCTTCAACAATGCCTTTATCTTATCTCTTTTGTACTGTAAATCTGAGTGCCTCGAAACCAAAAAAATAAAAAGAACAATGGTTGCTATTACGATACCAAGAACCAGCTTTGCACTATCAAAAGCAAAGTAGACACCTATTACTGTTAGACAAAAAACAGTTAACCTCAGCATGCTTGAGGCATATAATCGTTTTTTTACAAGGGACAATTGTCGATTATAGGTAGATATTTGCTCTTTGTAAAATAAAATAGGGTCTTGCATATAGGAAATAGCTAATTATGAGCCAGCAAAGATAAATAAACTGATCTAGCTTGTTGATTTGGCATTCAACATGGCAATCTGCCCCAAATGATATAGATCGTGTTGAGAAACACTTCGTAAGATGGGTCCAAAAGTATAGTCCTTTCCGGGTACTTTTTGCTCCAACAGCTCATCTGTGCAATTGGACAAAAAGGCGAGAATGTCTTTTTGCGTTTCTTGAATACTCAACTTTAATTGTGCCCATTCCTGCTCATTATTGATTCTGATTTCAAACCAATCTGTTGGGCCGTCAATTATAATATCGTACACTGAATCTCCCTGTAATTTCTTTAAAACAAAAATGCGCCAGTAGATTATATGTTGCAATAAAACTGCGATTGATTTTGAACCATAGTTCTGATCATTCACAATGCGCCAATCAATACTATCCAATTTCCTCATTACTGAATCCCCATACCATGGTTGACCATCAAAACACTCTTTTAAATCGCTTACTATATAACCCAATTGATTTCCCATTGTTCTAGTATAAAGAATCAAACTCCGCTTTTAGCTTTTTGGTGAATTTAGAAACCACTAAATCATAAGAGTGGTCTACCAGATCACGAATGAGATTTGGTGGTAAATCTTCCAAAAAAATAGTATTCCAATGCACTTTGCTCATATGGTAGCCTGGGGTAATTACACCATCATGCTCTTCACGTAATGCAATCGCCCATTCTGGGTCACACTTTAAATTGGCTTGCGAAGGAATACGCTCGAGAGCTACCAAAGCGAACATCTTGCCCATAACCTTGAAAACTAAGGTCGAATCGTCAAAAGGAAATTCTTCGGTAATTCCTTTTTTCGAGATACAATATTCCCTAAACACTTCAATGTTCATATGCTCTACAGAATATTACTCCTTTCACCTGTGCGAACAATATGAAGCAATCTTATTAAGAATTCCCAGAAATTAAACAGATTGCTTCGTTACAAGTTCCTCGCAATACCGACTTAATTAATCCCTTGGGAATCGTACACAATGACTTTTGTCCACAAACTACTAGCTTCCTCTACAAACTTTAGATGAGGTGGTTCCACCTGATATTTTTGTTGTGCTTCCGCCGATTCAAAAGTTACAATTAGGGAATAGGTAAAAGATCCATCAACTACATCCCTACTCGCTTTTGGAGGTTTTCCAATAAATTTGGTCATTGCATATCCAGAGTTATCCAAAAATTGCTGCAGTAAGGTTTCAAAAGCAGCACAGTCTTCTTTGCTATCTGGATTAGCCAACCAAAAATATACTGTATGTGCATAGGTAGAATCAAAAGCCTTCATGTTTTCTTGTGTTTGTTCAAAACTACTAAAAGCTGTTGTTTAAAATAATATTATGTGAGAGGTATTTTTATCATTTCTCTTCTTAGAAACTGTTTTGAATTCTATCAATTGTTTTTCTATGACTCTTTTTGCGCACCATTTTATTAAAATCTCTTCAAGTAGCCCTGCTATTATCCTCTATTTTATCTCATATTGCATCAAAAATGGCCTATAATCCCAATAACTATGGGGACCAATCATAAAATTCAAAATAGTCTCTTACTATTCCTATTTCAAAACATCTTTTTGTTTATCTCTTAATTGTAATGCTGAATAATCCAATTTCCATCCTATGATCTCCACAATTTTCTCAATAAGCAAAACAGCTTCCAAGGCCTCTCGTTTGGCGGTATCCATCAGCCCACTTTCAGGGATTTTTTCTAGGATATGCCTTTTGGCCTCTTTGTTCAGTGACGTAAGATCGTTGGGCGAAAAAGCGTTGAAAAGTCCATTTTGTATGTCATAGAACTCAAGCTCCGGTTCAATTGAAATCACTTCGGGTTCAGGAAAATTGGTCAGGACTATTGTTTTCTTTTCATTGTCGGAATACATTAATATTTTTTGCAGGTCGTAGCCAATCTGCACTTTGGCGTTGATTACAATCAAAGCTTTCTTTGTACTGCTAACCAAGCTCATAAAACGTTCCTTGGTATTCTCGTATTTATAAATTTCGGCGAAATCGCCTTCAACAGAAATCAACTTGCATACGCTTTTGATTTTTTCCAGCAGTACCGTAGACTGATATTCTGTTAGCTCTCTCTTTTTCTTTTTTCCAAATAAAGAAAACAACCAATACATGAATATGGCACCAAGAACCAGCCCCAAAAAGACTTCGATTAAACTATCCATTTTTATTTCCTATTTCCCCTAAATGGGTATACTTAAATCCTTTGTTGTATTTTAATCCATACCCAAAAGCCCTGTCCATAGACGCATGGGAAAATAGGATAATCCCGATCAGTTGTAGTATAGGGGAGGAAAAATACATTCCCGAAAAATACAGTAGAATGGCCAATCCTTTATGATGAAAAAGATTATAGGTCATCGCCCCGATAGTATTGCCAAAGGCGTAACCTACCATACCAATATCAGGTGCTAAAATCAATACCAAAAACCACCACCATTTATAACCAAGTAAACCGAACATGAATATGCCAAGGACAAACATCATTAGTTCTTCCAATTTTATTAGTTTCTTCATATTATTCTAATTTATACAAAACAGGCCTGCTTGGAGCCGCATCATTTTCAAAAGGGGCTAATTGTAAATTAAGAAAATAGGTGCCATCCTCAACAGAATTGGGTACAAAAATGAATTCGGTAATGGTGGCCTGCTTTCGCAAAACGCCTTCATAATTCCAAAATGCTTTATGTGCAAGTAGTGCTCCTGCATCTCTCTCTTTATCTACCGAAGGTAAATCTATCAGCAAGTGCTCTATCCCTTTGTTGACTATAAACTGAGCTGCCTCTTCCAATAAGTATGGTGGATTGGTATTGGCGTATTGTCTAGATAGTTTATCCTGGAGATTGGGCAAAGTCCGTATCACCAAGGCATCTCGCTTCTTATTTCCAAAAGCGTATTGCAATTGCTTCCTTGATATCACAAAATCGTCTTGATACTTTTCCGGGGCAATGGTTATAACCTCTGCAAAAAAGAAGAACCGATTTAAATTTTTATTGATGGAATGGAACTCCTCGGTAATATGACCAACACATTCAGTATGCGTTACATGGGCATGCGGATTGAACCAAATATCATTAAAATTGATCGCTGCACCTTTCGAAACGGCTCCAATAAACTCTCCCTCCGTATGCGGTTCAATCTTTGGATGATCTATATTCCATGCATTGACATTGGATATCTCTCCCGTCATCGGAATTGAAATATCCAAGGGCTTGGATAAGTCTATACCGTAATTTCTATTATTGTATTTAATGGTAGTAAGCATACACACAATGTCCCGTCGAGCAAAGTCGAGACGTCGTTAGCGGTTAGTATTTTTAATTCTCGACTGCGCTCGAACAGACAAAAACCGTAAATTATGGATTCCTGCCCCTTACCGCTTTTGGCAGGCAAGTTAGCAGGGATGATAAGTAATATTCATCCTAAATTAATCATAAACAAATCGCTGGCAATCCCATCGGCCAAAAACTTTCCGTCTTTAGTAGTAATTAAATGCTCTCTATCTATAACCAACAACTTCTGTTCCAGATATTTGGTTGCCTGTTTGTTCAAATAGTCCAAGTATGTATTACCAAAATCATTTTTTATCCTCAACAAGGAAACGCCCCAGCTTGTTCGTAAGCCGGTCATTACATATTCGTTATATCTATCAGCTTCTGAAAGGATTTCAATTTCAAGGGGCAATTCACTGTTCCCCATGGCCTTGATGTATTTTGGGTTGTTATTAATATTCCAACTTCTACATTCCCCGTCATAGGAGTGTGCCGAAGGCCCTATACCCATATATTTTTTGCCCAACCAATAGGCGGTATTATTTTTAGAATAATATCCTGGCTTCCCAAAGTTGGATACTTCATAACAGTCATATCCTTCCTTGGTCAAGATTTCATACAGACTATGAAAATGCTTTTGGGCGACCTCATCATCAACTGGTTTCACTTTTCCCGTCTTGATAAAATTAGCCAAAGCTGTTTTGGGCTCTACCGTTAAAGCATAGCTTGAAATATGGGGGATACCAAAAGAAAGGGCTTTTTTAATGTTCTGTTGCCATCGTTTATTCGTCATATCCGGAATTCCGTAAATCAAATCAATTGAGATATTGTCGAAATAGCACCTTGCCATTTTAATACACTCCTCAGCTTCTTTGGCATTATGGGCCCTATTCATCAACTTTAAATCTTGCTCAAAAAAAGATTGGATGCCAATGCTTAGTCGATTGATTCCAATTTTTTTATAGTCTTTAAAGATAACTGTCCTTTGCCCTTCGACTGCGCTCAGTGTGGCATCCTGAATTAAATCATCTGGGTTCGCCTCCAAGGTTATTTCAGGATTTTCAATGACCCGATAATTAGCATAAATCGTATCAATCAACAATTGTAATTCGTCAATCTCCAATACACTGGGTGTTCCTCCTCCAAAATAAATGGTCTCAACCAGTTCATCGGCAAACTCATCTTTTCGCAATTGGAGCTCTTTTTGTAAAGCCAGAACCATTGCCTCTTTCTTTCCCAAACTTGTCGAAAAATGAAAATCGCAATAATGGCAAGCCTGCTTGCAAAATGGAATATGGATGTAGATACCGCTCATTCTGAAGTAATCACTGAACCGTAATCAGTGAACAGTTTTATTTTGAGCCAAATTTCTCTGGGTTATTAATCATATAAAATATCAACTTACCGACTTCTTGACTTAGGATAAGAAGCCTGTTATACGTTTCTTCATCTATACATTTACATTTTAACGAAAATTCAAGCCAAGACTGTGTTTCTAAGTTTTCTCCGTCACTGTCAGTTAATTTACTGATAAAGTGTTTTGGATAGAGGCGTTTAGCATACGATTCGGCAATATTTGCAGGTACACTTCGAGAAGACCTCCGTATTTGATCTGTCAAAGAGTATTTCTCTTCCTTAGGAAATGTCCAAGTCATTTCGAATATTTCCATAGCCAAATCAACAGATTTACGGTAGGCCAAAAGATTTTGAAACATATACTTCATGCTCACCTATTATTATTTACTGCTTACTGTTCACCAAATACTGTTTACTTCTTAATTCGAGAATCGTTTTGCTTTACAAAAGCGCTCCACCCCGAATAGTTTTTCCCCACTTCTACTCTACCCTCATTGTAAAAATGACAAACCGCAGCCGCCAATCCATCCGTACTATCCAAATTCTTGGGAAGTGTTTTTAACCCTAAAGTATTTTGCAACATTTTGGCAACTTGTTCCTTACTGGCATTTCCGTTTCCAGTGATTGACATTTTAATTTTCTTGGGTAAATATTCCGTAATGGGTATTTGTCTAGAAAGTCCGGCTGCCATGGCAACTCCCTGTGCACGTCCCAACTTTAGCATAGATTGTACGTTTTTCCCAAAAAAAGGGGCCTCAATAGCAATTTCATCGGGATGATAGGTATCTATCAATTCTAAGGTACGTTCAAAAATAAGTTTCAGTTTGGTATAGGGGTCATTGTATTTCTTGAGCATCAATTCGTTCATCTGAATGAACTTCATTTGCTTATTGACCACTTTAATGAGTCCAAAACCCATGATTGTGGTCCCTGGATCTATTCCTAATATGATTTTTTCGTTGGACAAATTATTAGATGTTAGATGTTAGATGTTAGATGTTAGATGTTAGATGTTAGATGTTAGATGTTAGAAAGCTACATTTTATGGCCTTGAATTCTTATTTGTCAATACATTTTTATGCCTAATTTATCCGAAATATACTTCCCCAGTTTTAATCGCTATTCAAAACTATTGGAATTCTAAACTTCGCATTTACCGGAATTCCTCTTTTCAAAGCCGGGGCCAATGGTGGTAAATTTTTTAGACTTTGCGAAACAATACCATTGAACTCTGGCATAAGGACATCAATTGCTTTGTCTTTTTCAATACGCAAGACCGATACTTTCCCCTCTTGGTCAATCAAAAAATCAACAATTACCGTTTTATTGACCTTTGTATCTATAATAAATTCAAAACCTTGCAAAGTGGTTGAGAAATGTTTTAACAATTCCGATTCAAAACATTCCCTTTGCTCACTTTTGGCTAACGTTTCATCACAACTTTCAAATAAAGGATAATTGTCCACATCGTTCCAATCAATGGTCAACATTTCTTGATTGACCAACTCCTGGGTCCTTTTTTCCTTGGAAATAAATAAATCACAGGAAAAACAACTACATAAAATCAGTATGGACAAAAACTTTCGCATGCACCCCATTTCTATAGCGGAAATTACGATTTTTTGGTGAGGTTGAGCACAGGAATAAACTAGCTTTATGAAGAATACACCCCTAACCCTTCGACTACGCTCAGGATAACATCTTTTAAGTAGACAATACACGAATCAAAAAACCAAATGACCAAGACCTGACCGGTTTTTGAAACTTGTCAGGTCTAAAGGCACAACTAAACATTCGGCAAATAAATTCAATCTGTCTTAAAATGAATTTCTTCTTTTAACTCAGAAATGCGTTTGGCTGCAAATTCAGAGAAGTATTTTTGTTCTGTTCCAAATTTTTCGATCAAGTTTTCGTAGTACTGCAATTTTATTTTGGGGTCTTTATAGTATTGATCGGCCAGGGCACAAACTTGATAGTAGTTTCTTATGTTGGTAGGATCTTCCTTAAACGCCAATTTAAAATAGTCCATTGTTCCCTTTAGATTATTCTCTTGCCTTTCAATACCTCCGAGAGCACCATACTGTTTTTCAAAAGTCACTTTTTGTACTTCTATTGATTTTTTAATAAAAATTTTGGCACTATCCAACTGATTATTTTTCCAATAAACCCCGCCCAGATTAAAATAAGCCTCATCATTGGTGTCATCTATTTCCAACAGGGTCTTATAGGTATCCTTTGCTTTTTCAAACTCCCAATTCTTAAAATAACAATGGGCCAATTTGTTATATATATATACTCCTTTTCCTCTCCTAATTCCAATAACTTTTCAAACCAAGGAATAGCCTTTTCATACTCATAGTTGTTAAAAAAAGCCAAGGCTTTCCAATTTATCAAGGAAACATCATTTTCATAAAACCTTAGACCGGTATTCACATATTTGAAAACGGAATCCTTTTCCCTTTTAATTACATAGTACTTTCCCAATTGAAAGATACTCCGCAGATGTGTGCTATCTAGATTATACGCGCTTTTGTAGTTCAACACACCTTCTTTCGAATTATTCAATTCCTGCAATGAACGCCCCATATAGTAATAATACTCGGGACTTTTTATCCCCGCAGCGATCAGGTCGAAAAATTGTTCAACGGCCTTGTCGAACTTATCTATTTTAAAGTACTGCTTTCCCAGTTCAAAATGTGCAATTTGTAGGGTTGTGTCGTTTGCCACAACATCTTCGTACTGTACAATAGCCTTATCGTAATTTCCGATGGCATTGTAGGCCCTAGCAATCTGTACACTTGATTTTTGGCTCCCAATTTCGAAATATTGGTTTATCGCATGTATGTAATTACCCGTTGCATACAGACTATCTGCAATAGCCAAAGCCGAAGATTGCGCTTCGGCCTTAGCAATGGTTAGCAATACTATGATGATCAGTGTTTTTCTCAAAATAAATTTGATTCGTTTAATCCAATGCTCTCCAAAAACGTCTACTTCGAGGCCGTGATAAGGTATTTTTCTTGGTCTGTAACAATTAGTGCTGCTGTAGGTAATCCAATATACTGAAAGGTGATGATATCTCCTTTTTGGACTTCAATGGTAAACTCCCCATCAAAATTGGAAACCACAGCCCTATTGGCCCCTTGAACGATGACATTAACACTAGGTAACCCCCTTGAGCCATCGGTTATTTTTCCGGAAATATATTTTTTGTGCCCTTCGATTTTGGTATATGCTGAAACTGACATTGTCCCTAGATCCAATTTTTTAGTATTTACTTTTATAACTCCATTTTCTCCTTTGGCACCGTACATAATTAACTTGTTTTTATCTTTAATAACACTAATTGATTCAATTAAGTTATTTTTTTGCAATTCGTATACTTCCATTTGCGTAGACTCTTTTCCATCAATAAAAACCAAGGGGAAATCTTCTTTTTTAATACCCTGAAGGTCTTGTGCTTTCATAATATCAAACTTATCAGAACTATCAACACTATCCCCTTGCAGTTTAAAAGTAATGGGGATTGAGAATGGGACATTTACTGCTTTTCCTTTTTGTTTTCCCGGTTTCATGCTTGGCAATAATGCTATAATACGCTCTGCCTCATCTTCCAACAATCTATCAGGACCACGTTTGCGAATGTCGGTTATATTCCCAACCTCATCGATTACAAATAGAATATTTACCCTGCCTTGTATGCCCAATTTTTGCGCCTCTTCAGGATATCTAAAATTTTTACGGATGTGTTCCCTCATACTTTCTTGAAAACAACCTCGCTTATCATCATCGCCTTCGCAACCCGGAAATACAGGAACTTGGTCAACAACGGCAAAAGGGACATCCATATCATCTTGAGAGTTTTGAAATTCTTTTCTTTGCTCCGTATACTCCGAGCCCAACTTAAAGGCAATAGGAATAGAAAACGGAATATTGACAGTTTTACCGTCATGTTTTCCTGGAGTCATTTTTGGTAATAATGTGATAATTCGTTCGGCTTCGGCTTCCAACAATTTATGAGGGCCTCGCTTTCGAATATTGGTAATATTACCATCTTGATCAATGATGAATATAATACTTACCCTTCCCTGAATTCCCAATTTTTGAGCTTCTTCCGGGTACCTAAAGTTTTCACTTATATGTTTTTGCAGCATTTTTTGAAAACATCCTCTAGAATCATTTTCACCTTCACAACCCGGAAATATGGGTATTTCGTCTGCAACGGCAAAAGGGACGTCAATATCTTCTTGATTTAGGAGGTTTTCCTAAGGTTCTGCGCTAGGCTGAATGTCATTTTCGCCAGCTTTAGTACGATTTGCTTTTAGTTCACCCGCTTTTTCGGCAGTGATTCCATTAATAACGGAAAGAACTTCAAAAGCATATTGTTTATCAGTAAGAATTAAAGCCTTGTACTCGCTATCTTCTTTTTCAAAAATTTCATCCAATTGGTTATTAAAGGCCCTAAGTTCCTTTCCTGTGAGGTCGGTCACATCTACAACTTCAAAAACATAAAATTCATCTGAATAATTCTCCTTCTTATCTATTAAATAGACGTCCGATTCAAAAGCTCCAACTGAGTACTTTAAATTTTCATCTAATATTTGGAATGCTTTTTTTCTTGCCACATAACTTTCATATCGTACTGAAGAAGGTATTGGCATGGACATGACATTGTCTTTCATTTTCGACAAACCATCAGTTTTACCTCTTTTTTCAATTATTTGGGTAATCATAGTTTCATAATGTATTTTGGACAAAATTTGGCACTTAAAATACTCCTCTTTTGACAATATTACTTGATTTTCGTAAACTCTCCGCATTATGCCTAATGCCTGAGGAGAAGTAAGAGCAAATGCCTTAACGGAACCCCATTCAGCAATTTCCTCTTCAATTTCCACTCTAGTTTTAGCAACTAAAGCCGCATCATCTATAGTTTGTTCTTGTTCTTCAATTTCCAATTCTTGTGCTTCAGATGAGGTATAGGCCAACATTCCTAAAACCATCGGCACCAGCAAAAGGTATTTCAACTGCCAAATTTTTTTTGATTTTGATTTTTGCAACATGGCTATTCGTTTTTTGATCAGTGAGGTCTTAAAGAATTGATTGACAAATGAGATGTGTTGGGTTTGAAATACCTGGGAAAGCAACAATTGATATTGCTCTTTTTTATTCGTCTTGGCCATATGGGCATCTGCAATGAATTCGTGCAATTCAGAAATCCTGTTTTGATATACATATACCAATGGGTTGAACCAAAAAACGACTCGCAATAATTCAAAAAACAACAGATCCCAAGAATGTTTCTGTTGTATGTGCACAAGCTCATGCTTTATTATACTTTCATGTTCCTTTGTTAATACCTTATCCCCTAAAAAGATGGAGTTGAAAAATGAGAATGCCAAATTACTATTGGCCACGATAATCCGCGTAAAATTTAGAAAATAGTGCACGTCACCATTTTTACGGAGTCGGTACAATTGATGCATTTTATATCCAAACAACAAGGTGGCCCCCAACAACCCAAGAAAAAACACACCCTGCTGCCAAGAAATATTCAGTAATGAGCTTTCATTGGCGGCACCCGTAATTGGCGCTGAATCCATGTTCCAAAGGAACTCTGGATATACAAAATATTCCGTGGGCACCTCTGTTTTGAAAGCCTCGATCTTTACCCATGGTAAAATCAGGGATAATATATGGGTCCCCAATAAATACAATCTATTCCATTGAAAAAAAGTTTCCTTTTTTAGGAAAAAATCATAGATGATTAGAAATATCAGCTGAAACGAAATACACTCTAAAATATACTGTAGCATTATTCCTCCTTTTTAATTTCCTTTAAAACAGCTTCCAATTCAGCAAGACTCATGTCATTTTTTTTCATAAAAAAGGAGACCATACTCTTGAATGAGCCTTGAAAATAACCATCGACCAATTTGTTTATCGATTGGTTGCTGTAATCTGATTTTTGCACAACAGGATAGTACAGGTAGCCTTTCCCTTCCCGCTCATGATCCACAAAACCCTTGCTTTCTAGAATCCGTACAATGGTAGAAACTGTATTATATGCAGGTTTTGGTTCGGGTAATTCGTTGATTATGGCTGCTACATTGCACTTTTGTAAATGCCATAAAATCTGCATTACTTCTTCTTCTGCTTTTGTTAATTGCCTCATGTATTAACTAATGTTTTAGTTGAATGATAAAACAAATATAACTAAATGTTTAGTTTAAACTAATGTTGTAGTTGAATACTTTCGTTCTGCGTTTCGAGAGTCCCTACTTAGACCTGTCAGGTTTCAAAAACCTGACAGGTCTACTTTCTTTGTATATCTGTAACAAAACCTTATTATCTTCGTCAAACCGTAAACTGATTTCATGGATATTGTGCTTCTCTTTTTTGGGTTTATTTTGATGTTGGTAGGAATTCTTGGCAGTTTTTTACCCGTATTACCCGGGCCCACAGTAAGCTGGGTGGGTTTACTTTTATTACATTTCACCTCTGTAATTCCAGAGGATTGGTGGTTTTTGGGAATTACCTTGGCGATTGCCTTGACCGTATTTGCCCTGGATTATATTATCCCTGCTGTAGGGACTAAAAAATTCGGTGGAACCAAAGCCGGAATGTTGGGCACGACCATTGGATTATTGGTGGCCCTATTTTTTCCCATATTAGGTCCTTTTGGAATAATTATTTGGCCTTTTGTGGGCGCCTTGGTCGGAGAGCTTTTGAACAAGGCCGATAAAAAAAAAGCAACTAAAGCTGCATTCGGATCTTTTATTGGGTTCTTGACTGGAACTTTCCTAAAGTTCATGGTCACTATTGTGTTTTTAGGACTTTATATCTCAAAGACTTGGGAATACAAAGGAGCTTTGTTTCCTTTTTTTGATTAAATAAAATGAGTATGGAATCACTAAAATTAGACAAGATTAAATTAGTGGCTTACGGATTACCTCTGTTAGTATTTCTTATTTCCATTGTCATTGGGTTAAGTCCAATTTTAAAACAACATCCAGAATTGGCTGCAGCGATTATCTATGATTTAACATTGACTGTCCCCATACTCTTTCTGATCTTGTCTCGAAATACTAACATTTCAAAATTAAGAGCCATCCCTCTTTTTATAATTGGTATAATCACAGCTACTTATGTACTTCCCGAGAGCGGTCAACAGCATTTAAGCTATTTAAAAACATATGCATTACCAGCAATTGAACTCATTGCCCTCGGAATAATTGCATTAAAAATCCGTAAAGGGATAAGAATAGTCAAGTCACAAATTGAACCCTCTGAAGATTTCCTTGCCATTTGTAAAAAAAGTGTTGAGGAAATCTTCGGAAAGTCAAAATTTGCATTATTTATTTCCTTTGAAATTACCATGCTTTACTATGCTCTATTTTCATGGGGCAAGAAGAAACTCGCTCCGAACGAGTTTACCAATTACAGAGAGAATGGAAACCTTGCATTAATGGGTGCATTACTTATGGTCATAGGTATTGAAACATTCACATTCCATACACTTTTGGTTAAATGGAGCTCGGTCGTGGCTTGGATCCTAACAGGAACAAGTATGTATACGGCCTTAATGATTTTCGCCCAAATAAAGGCCTTATTGCAAAGTCCGACCGTACTCCTTGGCGAAAAACTAATTGTACAGAACGGACTCATCTCCAATATTCATATTCATTTGGATGAAATACATACCATAGAAGTCTGCACGGAAGAAATGAAATTAGAAGATCTTAAAATTGGCAATCTTGGGCTATCCAAAGAAAGTACAGACCATACTATTGCCCTATATTTCAACACCCCACAAACGATAGAAAAGATGTATGGATCTACCGAAGTATGTGATGTTCTTCTTTTGCATATCGACAACAGGAATGGATTTATAGAAAAAATGAACAATGCTTTGAAAAAATTAAGACATTGAAAAAAGCCATAGTCGTCGGAGCATCATCTGGTATTGGCAAAACGCTTGCAATACTACTTTCTAAAAACAATTACAAAGTTGGAGTCACTGGAAGGAGGAAGAATCATTTGCTGGAAATTCAAAATTCCAACCCCAAAGCGTTCGTTATAAGATCATTTGACTTGACTGCCGATGACAATGCATCTAAACTTTCCGAATTAACAAAAGAATTGGGAGGGCTTGACTTGCTGGTTTTAAGTTCAGGAACAGGGAAATTCAATAAAAATCTAGAATACCCCATTGAACAGGAGACCCTAGACCTCAATGTGAACGCATTTACTGAAGTTCTAAATTTTGCATACCATTTTTTTGAAAAGCAAGGACAGGGGCATTTAGTAGCGATCAGTTCAATTGCGGGGATTAGGGGAGGTGCAGTAGCACCAGCCTATAATGCCTCAAAAGCTTATCAAATGAACTATTTGGAAGGGCTTCGACAAAAAACCAAAAAGCTAAAACTTCCCATATATATTACAGATGTTAGACCAGGTTTTGTAGATACTGACATGGCCAAAGGCGACGGAAAGTTCTGGGTAGCCTCAAAGGAAAAAGCAGCCCGACAAATCTTTCAAGCCATTAGACATAAGAAAGATATTATTTACGTTAGTAAAAGATGGTATTTGATTGCCCTTCTTTTGAAAGTCCTCCCCAATTGGATGTATAAAAGAATGTAGTATTTACATCCAAACAACCTTGTCCCCAATCGCACCTCTGGTCACTTCCTGAACTTCTGCATCGTAATAACCCATATAAAGGAATCCAAGACATTTTTCGCCTTCGGCCATATCAAAATATTCGTCCATATGGCTAATGAGTCCAGGAGAACTCCAATAGCAACCAATCCCCATTTCGGTGCAACAAAGCCACATGTTCTGTACAGCCATGGCCACAGCAGCGATTTCCTCCCATTCAGGCACACATTCATTGGGATCTCGCTGCATACAAATAGCAATTACAGCAGCTGATTTAACGGGATTTTCCAAAAGCTTTTTGATCTTGACCTGCTTAGGTCTTTCCTCTACCTCTTTGTACTTTTCTGATAAAAACAGTCCGAGTTTCTCTTTTGATTTTCCCTGAAACACCTTAAATCGCCATGGTTCCGTTTTTTTATGTGTAGGTGCACAATTGGCTGCTTCCAATAGTATTTCAATAGCCTCTTTTGCAATGGGCTTGTCATTATATTGTGCAGGGAAAACCGAGCGTCTATTTTTAATATTATCAAAGATCATGTATTTCCTTTTTAGCCTTCAAATCTACTATTAAACACTCAATCAAGCTTCATTCAAAAGTAAATCCATGCAATGTTTTAAAGCGGGGTTGCGATTGTCCGTTTTCCAAATAACGGACAGTACGGCTTTTTGTGGAATTTTTTTAAGTTCAATAAACTTTACATTCATTTGAAACCCATGCTGCAAGGAGGTAGGCACAATGGCAATGCCCAAATTGTTTTCCACCAACTTAAAAATGGTCTGGGCATGTACTGATTTATGGGAAATTCTTGGAGTAAAGCCACCATCTTCACAAATACTCATTACAGTGTTATAGTACAACGGACTATAATCCTGTGAAAAAAGAATGAAACTCTCTTCCGAAAGTTGGCCAACTCCTTTGAAGTTATCACTAGTACAAGAATGGTTCCTAGGTAGGACGACTGAAAAAGTATCTTCAAAAATTGGTTTTATTTTAATGGATTTTGGCACTCTGGCCAAGCGAACAAAACCAACATCAAGTTTGTCCTTCAATACTGCACTGACTTGGGCATTATTTGACAACTCTTCCAAATTTGCTTTAATACCAGGGTATTGATTTTTAAGTTGGATCAATAGCTTTGGAATGACATTCTGCATTGCCGATCCTAAAAATCCTATTCGAATTTCGCCTATATTTCCTTCCCCTATAGATTTCAAATGTTTCTTCGTCAACTCCAAATGGTTTAGAATAAACTCCAGTTCAGATTTCAGATACATTCCAGCTTGTGTGAGGGTTACTTTTCTCTGATTGCGCTCAAGGAGGCTCGTTCCCAATATTTCTTCCATCTGCTTTATTTGTCTACTCAGTCCTGGTTGTGATATGAACAGTTTCTCGGCTGCCCTCCTAAAGTGAAGTTCTTCGGCCACAGCCAAAAAATAATTGAAATGTCTTAATTCTAATTGATAACCCATAGTTATTGATTAATGGCTTAATTAGTATTAGTAATTATCAAACTTAATCAATATTTTTATACCTAATAAGTATACCTATGGTTTCATCTCCAGAAATGTTCAAATTTGGTGAAGATTGGCTAACTGCAAGCACTGCTATTGCCATATCGAATGGTCAAACTAAAGTCAGTTTGTCTAATGGTACTCACGAAAAAGTGAAAGAAAGTTGGGAAATAGTCCATAACATTGTTGAAAAAGGACATCCTGTTTATGGCATAAATACAGGTTTTGGCCCTTTATGCACAACCAAGATATCAAAGGAAGAGACACAAATACTTCAAACGAATATATTACAGAGCCATAGCGTAGGTGTTGGCAAACCCATTGACAGAGAGATTGCCAAGTTAATGCTTGTTCTAAAGACACACTCCTTGGCAAAAGGCTTCTCGGGCATTTCAGAAGCGACTCTTGACCGTATTATATGGCATATCGAAAATGATGCCATTCCAGTTGTACCTTCCCAAGGTTCTGTTGGAGCTTCAGGAGATTTAGCACCCTTATCACATTTGTTCCTTCCCCTTATTGGCTTAGGAAAGGTTGAATTTAAGGGTGAAACCCTTGAAACTTCGACCCTTTTTGAAAAAACCGGCCTTGAGGCCATTGAACTTGGCCCCAAAGAAGGCCTCGCCCTTATCAATGGGACTCAATTTATTGCCGCGCATGCCATAAAAGTAATAGAGAAATTACATAATTGCCTTTCACAAGCAGATATTATAGGAGCCATGATGATTGAAGGTCTACAAGGATCCGTAAAGCCTTTTTACAACGAATTGCATGCTTTGAGACCCTTCAAAGGTAATATTCATGTTGCCAAAAGAGTGAAACGCTTATTGAAAGGTTCTCAAATTATGGAAGACCATGTAGATTGTGAACGTGTTCAAGATCCCTACTCCTTACGATGTATTCCACAAGTACATGGAGCCTCTAGAAATTCATGGCTGCACCTTAAAGAGCTACTCGAGGTTGAATTGAATTCGGTTACCGACAATCCCATAATCATTAATGAAGATTTGACTATAAGTGGCGGAAATTTTCACGGTCAACCCTTGGCCATGGCTTTGGATTATGCTTGCCTAGCGGCATCAGAATTGGGTAATATTTCAGACCGAAGGATTTATTTGGCCTTGGAAGGGAACAGCCCAGGCGTTCCCAAACTACTTATGGATGATACAGGTATCAATTCGGGCTATATGATCCTGCAATACACCACAGCTGCCTTGGCCAGTGAAAATAAAGGACTCTGTTTTCCGTCAAGTGCCGATAGCATTCCAACTTCCTTGGGACAGGAGGATCATGTGAGTATGGGTTCGATTGGCGGACGCAAAGCACTACAAGTAATTGAAAATATCGAAAAAATACTGGCTATCGAATTATTGACCGCGGCCCAGGCTTTTGAATTCCGAAAGCCTATGAAATCAGGAATCTTACTTGAAGAAGTTCATAAAGAGGTTCGTAAAAAAGTCTCTTTTGCCGAAAAGGACAGGGTGTTCGCCGACGACATTGAAATTGGCATTGCCATGATAAAAGATCGGACCATCATCAAGGTGATCGACAAAGTTAAAAAGAAAAAAAAGATTTCCTTTAAGACTCCATTTTCCAATGAATTTGAAGTATTTTGAAAAATCAATGCAAAGCATTAAAAAACTGGCCTACGAAAGGGTTGCGCAAAACTTGAGATGAGATTTCGTTAAATAATCCGTCTTGTAATGAATTCGAACAAAGTTCGAAGAAGTTAGCGATTATTTAGAAATTGAATAAAAAGTTTAGCAACGGTTTCGTCAGCCTAGATTTTTTGTTTCTTTTTCATTAATGGAAAAAGAATGTAAATACCATAAAATGAACAATTTGAAACTAATCGGTCCATTCAAACAAATCATTCCAATGACCAGACTCCCTTTAAAAGGAGCAATAAAAGATGAGTCTTTAACTATCATTGAGGATAGCGGAATACTCATCGAGGGCGAAAAAATATATGCGGTCGGAGACTATGACGACTTGCTTACACTAGCCAAAGCCAACAAAGCTGAAATACATCCATTGACAGGAGATCACACCTGTATACCAGGATTCATCGATGCCCATACCCATATCTGTTTTGGTGGCTCACGGGCCAATGATTACGCCATGCGCAATGCTGGAAAAACATATCTTGAAATTTCGAAGGCCGGTGGCGGAATTTGGGATACCGTTACCCAAACCCGAAAAGCCACTAAGGAAGCGTTGGTAAAGGGAATTATCAAAAGGGCAAAGAGACATTTGACCAATGGAGTAACAACCATTGAGGTTAAAAGTGGTTATGGACTATCGGTTGATGAAGAATTAAAAATGCTCTATGCCATTAAAGAGGCCAATGAAAAACTCGCCAATGATCTGATCCCTACTTGTTTGGCTGCACATATGTTTCCGAAAGACCATTCGGGTTCGCCATCGGACTACCTCGAAGAAGTTAGTTCTGGGCTCTTTCCAAAACTGAAGGAAGAAAACCTTGCACATCGTATTGATGCTTTTATTGAAGAAGGGGCATTCTCCGAGAGTCTTATTGCCCCCTATTTCCAAAAGGCCAGAGCATTTGGATTTGATATTACGGTACATGCCGACCAATTTTCAACTGGAGGCAGCAAAGTCGCTGTTGATTACAGCGCCGTTAGTGCTGACCATTTAGAGGCGAGTACTGAAACTGAAATAGCGCTTTTGGCAAAAAGCGATGTTATCCCAGTGGCTTTGCCCGGAGCATCATTGGGACTGGGATGCGCTTTTACACCCGCTCGTAAAATCTTGGATGCGGGAGGGGCCCTAGCCATTGCAAGTGACCACAACCCAGGTTCAGCACCTATGGGTGATTTGCTGACTCAAGCATCTATTTTAGGGGCTTTTGAAAAATTGACCAATGCGGAGGTCTTGGTGGGGATTACCCTAAGAGCCGCGGCCGCACTAAAATTATCGGATAGAGGTCAATTAGGTCAAGGGTACTTAGCCGACCTCAGTATTTTCCACACCAATGATTACAAGGAGATATTGTATAATCAAGGAGACTTTAAACCCTGTATGGTCTGGAAAAAAGGAGAATTGGTCTATAACAAACATAAGCACTAGAAAAGAAGCAAGTGAGCACTGCAAAACTTGATTTTAAATCACAGATTCTCCAAGGTATCCCAAAAGAATTGCCTCCCAGAAGAGAACGGTCTACATCAATCAGTCATGCGCCAAAGCGAAAAGAAATACTTTCATTGGAGGAAAAAAAATTGGCAATACGTAATGCATTACGTTACTTCCCAAAAGAATGGCACGCCGAACTTTCGACGGAATTTGCTAAAGAATTGAAGGATTTTGGCAGAATTTATATGTATCGTTTTAAACCTAACTACGAAATTTACGCACGACCGCTAGATGCTTATCCTGCTAATACTTCTCAGGCTGCCAGTATAATGCTTATGATCCAAAATAATTTGGACCCAGCGGTTGCACAACATCCTGAAGAATTGATAACCTATGGTGGTAACGGTGCCGTATTTCAAAATTGGGGCCAGTACTTGGTAACAATGCAGTATTTGGGCACGATGACCGAGGAGCAAACCCTCCATATATACTCTGGGCACCCCATGGGGCTATTTCCTTCCTCAAAAAATGCACCACGAGTCGTGGTTACCAATGGAATGATGATTCCCAATTACTCACAACCTGATGATTGGGAAAAATTCAATGCTTTAGGCGTTACCCAATACGGACAAATGACTGCTGGTTCCTACATGTATATAGGTCCCCAGGGCATTGTTCATGGCACAGCCATTACCATTATGAATGCCTTCAGGAAAGTATTGCAGAAAGATGAAAATTCGCAAGGAAAAATATTTCTCACCGCCGGATTGGGTGGCATGAGCGGAGCCCAGCCCAAGGCGGGCAATATTGCCCGTTGCATCACCATTTGCGCTGAAGTGAATCCCGCGGCGGCTTTCAAAAGGCATGAGCAAGGTTGGGTCGATGAATTGATTGATGATTTAAACGCCCTTGTCAAACGGACCCAAAAAGCCATTGCCTCAAATGAGATCGTTTCTTTGGCGTTTGTGGGCAACGTAGTCGACGTTTGGGAAAAATTTGATGATGAAGGAGTTTTTATTCACCTGGGGTCTGATCAGACATCATTACATAACCCATGGGCTGGAGGATATTATCCTGTAGGATTATCTTTTGAAGAATCCAATGGTATGATGAGCAGTAATCCCGAAGCTTTCAAAGAGAAAGTACAGGAGTCATTACGAAGACAGGTCAATGCTATTAATCGGCATACGGCCAAAGGCACCTATTTTTTTGACTATGGCAATGCATTTTTATTGGAAGCATCAAGAGCGGGGGCCAATGTGATGGCCGAGAACAATATCGATTTCAAATACCCCTCTTATGTACAGGATATTTTAGGCCCAATGTGCTTTGATTATGGTTTTGGTCCTTTTAGATGGGTATGTACATCTGGAAAGTCTGAAGATTTGCAAAAGACAGATTTGCTTGCCTTAAAAATAATGGAACAAATAAAGGTCACTGCCCCAAATGAAATCCAGCAGCAAATGCAGGATAACATTACTTGGATTCGGGAGGCTGAACAAAACAACCTTGTTGTAGGCTCACAGGCACGTATTCTGTATGCCGATGCCGAAGGGCGCACTAAAATTGCCGAAGCATTTAACCAAGCGATACAATCCGGCGAAATTTCAGCTCCTATTGTTTTGGGGAGGGACCACCACGATGTAAGTGGAACCGATTCTCCTTTTAGAGAAACCAGTAATATCTATGATGGCAGTAAATTTACGGCAGACATGGCGATCCACAATGTAATTGGCGACAGCTTTCGTGGAGCAACCTGGGTTTCCATCCACAATGGAGGGGGTGTAGGTTGGGGAGAAGTCATCAATGGCGGATTTGGAATGGTGTTGGACGGTTCCAAAGAGGCATCGATACGATTAAAGAATATGTTGTTTTATGATGTGAACAACGGAATTTCACGACGAAGTTGGGCTAGAAATGAAGAGGCCCTGTTTGCCATAAAACGAGAAATGCAACGAACACCGGAATTAAAGGTCACCCTTCCTAATTTAGTGGATCAAAACCTTTTGGACCATTTATTCTAGGAGGATTCATTTTCCTCCGTTTTCCATGCCTCAATAATCTCATCTTTGATGAATTGATTAATTTCCCATTGATTTTCCAAGGGGATTTTAGTGCCTTTATTAAATAATCCATAAGGGTACGGACCATATTCAGGGGCTATTGTAATATAAGGACGATCACTGGCTTTTGCATTTTTTATCATCTCCACCCACCACTTTTTAAATTGATCCAGTTCTTTAGTGTAATTAGTATCCCGAGGATCTATAACTTGAGAGCTTTGGGAGGATCCTACTCTTGCATGAATGTGGTAAGTTCTTGAAATCGCTTTTTTTACGGCTCCTTCCTGATTTTCCAATAAAGACTCGGCTACACAACTCCAATGAGCAAAATCGGCCGTAAGTTTAAGATTGGGTAATTCCTTTAAGTAAGGGTAACAGCAATGGGCGGCAAAAGAAAACCGGGAACGATGGGTTTCATGGGTTATGATTACCTCAGTTTCATCTTCAATCTCTTGGGCCAAATTCAAAAGCTCTTTATTTTGCTCAAAGGAAAAGAAATCCATGCCTGTTTGTGAATTTATCAACAAGGGATCTTCCTCTACTAAATTATATAGATGAGCTCGGTATTTTTCCTTATGCCTTTTAAAATCTATTTCCTTGGTTTCCCAATGTTGACCGACAAGTTTTAAATCAAAACTATCGAACATTTCCAAAATTTTCCTTCGGTTTGTTCGATCAAATGGTAAATCTGTTTCAACGCCATCATAGTCATTATTTTTTACCCGCTCCAAAAAATCGAACCACTTAATATGGGCACTTCCCCAACGCGGATATATGAACTTTAATTGCACTTATTTAGTTTCTATTTCTGTCTTACTTTACGTTGTCCGGTGTGATCAACACCTTGTTCACGTTCCAAGGCTATCATCTTTTTCGGTCTGAAATTTAATATCAAGGCCCTTCTTTGTCCGGAAGTAATGTTCCCTTTGCTGTAATGCAGCGTAAATCCGTCATGAAAAGTACATCCGCCCGCCATTAAAGGTACACTAATTGCCTTTTCCAAAGGGGTGTCACAGTAAAGAGCACCTGCATTTGGCAATGCCTGGTGGGGTACAACCTTTATATCTTCTTCTTTGGGAACAAACCACATGCAACCATTCTCTTCGTTAACATCATCAAGGGCAATCCAACAGCTGACCGACCTTTTGTCGGGCAACTTAATCCAATATGCCGCATCTTGGTGCCATGGCGTTGGTGTATCTGTAAAAGGTGCCTTATTGATAAGCATGTCAAAATCCAACTCCATGTCTTCTCCCAATAATTCTATAGCACATTGTAAGGCCGAATCATAAGCGGTACTCTGTAACAAATCCAGTTCCAACGTACTTGGTCTCATAATCTGGGTTATTTTTTCAACAGCACCCCCTTGGTTCTGTCCACCGGCCAAATCACTCCGCAAATTAGCCGTACGTTCCTTATCGCTCAAAAGCTCATCGTATATTATCCTTAAATTTTGGACTTCATCACTCGATATAAGCTGGTCCAAATGCGTAAATCCTTCCTTTAAAAATTTATCTTTCATTTCATTCTTTTTGGTTTACAAGTATACGACCTCAATTCCCTCAAATCTTTCAAAATTGTCATACCTTACTTTTTTAAACAAATACCATGCGTAAGCAAACAAATGAACGAAAGGTTTTTGAATTGACCAGACTTGGAATACCCCGGTGTTTTCAATTCGGACATTACAAATACAACCATGTAAAACCCGGCCTAAAAAACCATATACATTCAAAAACTCTTGAAATATGTTATTTTTTGAAGGGAATACAACGCTACAAAATTGGTGAAGATCTATTTGAAATGACAGGTGATGACATTCTTATCATTGCACCGGACACCTCGCACAGTACCGGTGTGCACCCCGAAGACAAAGGTGAACTTTACTGGTTGCAGGTCTCATTGCAGCATAAAAACGGACGCCTTTGCCATTTGCCTGAGTATCAATCGGATTATTTACTGCAGCGTTTGGCCGATAAGGCCCATATAGTTTTTAAGGGTTCTTTTGAATTAAAGTCAATTTTAATAAAATTGGAAATTGAGTTGGAAAAACCCAAAGACGTTATGACCGAATTGCGCACAAACCAACTTATTCTACAATTGCTATTGGAAACCCATGCTATCTCTTCTAATAGGCTTGAAACTCCCCCTATACAACGACTACAACGTGTCGATAGTTTCATCCAAGACCATATGGAAAGAGTAATTTTCGTTGATGAATTAGCTTCCGTCATCAACCTTTCGTTGCCCTATTTTAAGGAATGGTTCAAGAAAAAAAAGGGTATTCCTCCCAAAGAATATATAAATCGCCTAAAAATTAAGCGTGCAAAAGCGGATCTTTTAATAAAGCCATCTATTACTCAAGTCGCCTTTGACCTTGGCTATGGTTCTTCTCAATACTTCGCCACTTCATTTAAAAAATACACGGGTTTCACCCCAAAATCCTATATTGCCCATACAAAGCATAACTTACAAAATACAACTTAAAATCTATGAGCCATTATTCGGATCCAAAACCTAGCATATGGACGGGAAGAAAATCTGACCAACAACTTTATCTTCATGAAAAGGTGGTTTGCAGTAACTCCATTAAGACCTCGGGGCCAATGATTGTCCTACTAGGATACGCTTGTGAAGAAGGTGTAAAAAGAAACCATGGAAGAGTTGGCGTGAAGGCTGGCCCCGATATCATAAAGACTCACATTGGAAAAATGCCCAATCATCTATCTGCGAAGGTGCAATTCGTGGATTGTGGAACAATTGAATGCGAAGATGGGGATATGGAAACGGCCCAGAACCTGCTTTCACAAAAAATAGAGCACTATCTTAGTGAAAATGTCTTTCCAATTGTTTTGGGTGGAGGACACGATATTGCCTATGGACATTACAACGGTATTCGAAATCACCTTGGATCTGACAAAAAAATCGGAATTATCAATTTTGATGCACACTTTGATTTACGCCCCAATACAAACGGAAACAATTCTGGAACGCCATTTTTCCAAATTGCACAAGATTGTAAGACAAACAATAGGGCTTTCAATTATTTATGTCTTGGCGTTCGGAAAGACGCCAACGACCGAATGTCATTTGAGACCGCCAATGATTTAGGGGTGGTATTCATAGAACATGATATATTTAAAATGATGTATTTGGAAAATGTGCTAAAAACCATCGATCGATTTATTAGCAGTGTCGATTATATCTATACATCAATTGATTTAGATGGATTTTCATCGGCCTATGCACCGGGAGTCAGTTCTCCATCACCTATGGGTTATTCTCCCGATATCGTTTTGGAATCTTTGAAAACCATCATCAACTCCAAAAAATTAACTAGTATCGATGTAGCTGAAATGAATCCCACTTATGATATTGACGATCAAACGGCTAAATTGGCGGCTTCATTGGTTCATTTTGTGATACATGATATTTAGTCTATGGAAACTTATACCCTAAGGAAATCGCCACTATTTGAAATATCAATATTTAAAGATTCATTTCAAATAAAAAGTGGACCAAATAACTAGGTTAATGGACATTACAAATTTTCAAAAATAGACTCCTTAAGAATTGGAAAATGTATCAATTGGTTAGTTACCATTTTTAGTTTTATTGTTGAGTTTTTTCTAAGCGGAAACGTTCATAAAGAACGAGATCAACTAAAATTCAATTACCTAAACAAACCGTATTCATTGCCATTAAAAGGCTGTGATCTACACTTAGCAAGACAAACTAAATCAATTAATCAAACACTATAATCTGAAAGCTATTTCAGCCGTGAAATGACCAAAGCAATTCCCTTTTTGAGGGTTATTCCAACCAACTCTGATAATATTCACCATCATCGATATCCAAAGCAGCTTGAGTTAATTGTAGCGGTTTAAAAGTATCTATCATTACCGCTAGTTCCCCTGTTTTCGATGTACCAATACTTGCTTCATAGGTTCCTGGATGTGGCCCATGGGGAATTCCCGCTGGGTGCAATGAAATATTGCCTTTATCAACGTTATTCCGGCTCATGAAATCCCCGTCAACATAATACAATACCTCATCAGAATCGATATTAGAATGATTGTACGGCGCAGGAATGGCTTCAGGATGATAGTCATACAATCGGGGTACAAACGAACAGACCACAAAGGTATTCGTTTCAAAAGTCTGGTGTACTGGCGGCGGCTGGTGCACCCTTCCTGTTATAGGTTCAAAATTGTGTATTGAGAATCCGTATGGAAAATTATAACCATCCCAACCTACCACATCAAACGGATGAGAAGCATACATCAAATGATGTAATCGACCTTGTTTTTTCACTTTCATCAAAAAATCCCCTTTTTCGTCGTGCGTCTTTAGGTTCTTAGGTAATTTAAAATCACGCTCACAAAAAGGAGAATGTTCCAAATGCTGCCCAAACCAGTTGCGGTATCTTTTTGGTGTATAAATTGGGCTGTACGATTCTGTAACCAATAACCGATTATCTTCGGCATCAAATTCAATTTGGTAAATCATCCCTCGCGGTATCAGCAAATAATCTCCATGTTCAAAGCGAATCTCTCCCAAGAGAGTTTTTAACGTACCCGTGCCCTTATGAACAAAAAGAAGTTCATCAGCATCGGCGTTCTTATAGAAATACCCATTCATTGACTTTTTTGGGGCCGCCAATGCTATATTTACATCAGTATTGAACAAAACAATTTTTCTACTATCCAAAAAATCCTCTTCCGTTGGCACTTGAAATCCTTTCAACAACCGGGATTTTATGTTATGGGCAACAGTTGCTTTGGGGCTTACATCCAAGGTTTCCCCTACTTCTTTTACCATAGTTGGGCGCTGAAGGTGGTACATTAAAGATGACATTCCGTCAAAACCAATGGTACCGAACAATTGTTCGTAATGCAGGGAACCATCTTTCTTTTTAAAAACGGTGTGTCTCTTCTGAGGGATTTTACCCAGCTTATGATATAAAGGCATAGTTTCTTATTCTAAATAGCCTTATTAAAATTACGATAATTTAAAGGTTTATTGAAATTTTAACTAGGGAACAAGGGCTTGATCTTTATAAAGGAAAGCTACAGATTAACTAAACTATTGGATTCTGCCAAACAGTCGTTTCTTGAATGCACATATAAAAAAAGCCTCCCGTTATCCCGATAGTTATCGGGAGGAAAGCCTTTCATTGGTTCATGTCCTAAAGACATTTTCACCATAGCCTCAATGTTAATTGAAGCTCAACACAACACTGCAAATATACGAAGGATTTTTATTGTTTTGGACAATTTGGCCATCTATTCTTTGACTTTGAATGGGCGCACGATCAATCGCGAGGCTTTGTCAAAATTGATGTAGTTATACGCCCAATTAAAGAACACAACAACCCGGTTACGAAAACCTACCAAGGCCATTAGGTGAACGAACATCCATATAAACCAGGCGAAGAAACCCCCAAATTTAGCGTTCTTTAAATCCACCACTGCCTTATTTCTGCCTACGGTGGCCATGGTCCCTTTATCGTAATATTTAAAGGGTTTCATTGCCTTTCCGGCAAAAATATTTTTGAAATTCTTGGCTAAATGCTCTCCCTGCTGAATTGCAGGTTGAGCCACTTGAGGATGACCCTGTGGGTAATCATCGGTTTGCATATATGCAATATCACCAATGCCAAAAATATTTTCATAGCTTTCAACTTGGTTAAATCTATTGACTTTAAACCGATTCAATCTTTCTACCAATTTATCATTGGCAAAGCCCTCTATTGCAGCACCGGTAACTCCAGCTGTCCAAATAAAGTTCCTCGTTCTTATTGTTTCCTTGTTTTTTAATGTCATCACATCTCCATTATAATCCTCCACAATTATACTTAAATGAATAGTTACTCCCAATTCCCTTAAAAATTGAGTGGCCTTCTTGGATGCCGTTTCGCTCATCGATGACAATACCCTAGGAGATCCTTCAAACAAATGAATTTGCATCTCAGATACATTAAGGTGTCTATAATCTTTTGGAAACACATTGTTTTTCAACTCCGAAAAAGCACCTGCAAGTTCAACCCCTGTAGGTCCGGCACCTATGATACAGAAATTTAAAAGTGCTTGGCGTTCTTCTACATCTTCACTGTCATCTGCCTTTTCGAAATTTTGCAACATTAGACTTCGAATATTCAGTGCCTGGGGTACATTTTTCATTGGCATTGCATACTTCTCAATGTTTTGGTTACCATAGAAATTCGTTTTGGTACCAGTTGCCATCACCAAATAATCATACGACAGGCTTCCAATACTGGTCGTGATTATTTGTTCTTTAGGGTCGATATTTTCAACCATCGCCCATCTAAAATGAAAATTCTTGAGCTTTTTCATAACCTTGCGGAGAGGGTAAGCAATGGAATCGGGTTCCAACCCACTAGTCGAGACCTGATATAACAAAGGTTGAAACGTATGATAATTGTGCTTGTCTATCAAAACCAATTGCACATCTAAATCCTTGAGTTTTTTCGCCATTGATATTCCGGCGAAACCGCCCCCAACAATCACTATTCTTTTTTTGTCAGAACTAGGAATATTCATACTTCCGTTTTTGTAAAATTAATCAATCCCGTATAGTCAAAAGTCACATTATAGCATCTATAACAACCAATTGATCAAAAGTTCAAAAACACATAAATGAGTTAAGCGGAATATCGAATCGCCACACGACTATCAACCAGTAACATTACGATACATTCAGTACATTGCACAAAAGTTCTAGACTATAGTAGGCATTAAGGATAAGATTATAAGACCCCTTTTATCATAAGGAAAACCAATACTATTGATTATTTGGCTATAGCGCTTTCCTCACCGATTTTGGATGATGAAGGACTACTCATTCCCAATTCAGGTATAACCAATAAAGGAATTTGGGTGTGAAAAGCCAACCTTTTAATCACTGGCTCACGAGTCATTCTTTCCATATAACTATGCTGGAAATTAAGCATGGCCAACAAATGAATATCAAGCTCCTTGGCAAAGATCTCCAAGGTTTTTGAAACGGAGTTCAACTCTGATACCGTATGAAGATAATGTTCAACCTCATCAAGGTATTTTCTTAACATATTGAGATTAAACTGCTGTATTTCGGTCAAAGCCTTAATCTCATATTGCACATGCACAATGCGAATGGTGGCATCAAACGTATTTGCCAAATCTATCATAGGCTGCAATTCGGTTTGCGAGTAAAACCGATTGAAATCTGTGGCGAATGCGATTTCCGATGGTTTTGCATATGTAAAATGCTGGGGAATTGCCAAAACAGGGCAGTTCTTTACCGATTTTATAATCCGCACCGTATTGCTCCCCATAAAAACCTCATCCAAACCTGATGCCCCTTTCGTTCCGGTAACAATAAGGTCAATGCCCTCATTTTCAACTACTTCCTTTATTTCATCAACCAATAAACTAAAAGAGGAGATGGCCCTAAACTCGTGTAAAGGATAATCAAAAGTGTTTTCGATTTTTTTTAACACATTGTTCAATCCACTTTCTGAATGGCTTCGTACACCATCCCCAACTTGACCTCCACTCAATGAGCTTGCCATAAACCTGCTACTAGCTATCGCCGGGGTATAGGTATTTAGAAGATGAAAAACGCAGGCTTCATCCTTGAACAATTCTATAGCATATTTGGTTGCATTCCATGCATTGTCCGAAAAGTCAGATGGTAGCAATATGTTTTTCATTCCAATTTGATATTTTAATGACGGGGTAAAATTATTGGAACGATTACTGTCAAACTATGATATATATCAGTTTTTGAGAAAAGCCAGAATGTCTTATTTAAAAGTGTTTCTTATTTTTGGGATAGCTTGGGCCTATCTCTATGTTGATTGGAGACTAAAAACCTTCAATAAGATCGAGAATCATTTTTTCATTGACTATCCCTATTTTCTTACCGGAAGTTTTGATTACACCTTTCTTTTTGAATTCCGAAATAATACGAATAGCGGATTCTGTAGCAGTACCAACAATATTCGCAATATCTTCACGGGAAAGGGTCAAGTTTAAAAAACCTTGGGCATCTTCGCCATAATTGTTTTTAAGATAAATAAAAGCCTCAGCGATACGTTGTTTTACAGTCTTCTGTGACATATTAACAATCACATCATCAGCTTCCTTAAGATCATGCGCCATATGTCGTAACACCTCAACTGCAAAATCTGGGTTGCTGTTCAAAGTATGTACTATGCTATCTTTTGGAATAAAACAGAGCTCCATATCACTAAGGGCCACTGCACTCAAATTTGTAGATTCCTCAACAATAACAGAACGTTGGCCCATCACTTCACCTTTACTGGCCAATTTCACGATTTGATCTTTGCCATTGGCACTTAATTTTGAAAGCTTTGAGATACCGTTTCGAACGCAGAACACACCATCCAATTTATCTCCCTCTTCAAAAATAGCCTCTCCCTTCTTAACCGTTTTGGTGATTTTGGAGTCAGACACTTTTTTTAATTCGTCCTTACTCATGGCCCTCAAAGAGTTGAATTGTCTTATAATGCAATTCTCACATCTACTTGGTTCATCCTTCTCCATAAGTAATTTATTTATATTCTTAGAATAATTTGACAAAATTATTGAAAAGATGACAATTATCATGTATATATTTGGGAAACTTGCAAATATTTGCACTAGGTATAAGCAAATGTAAATGGACAAAGTCAACTGTTATCATTGTGGTGACGATTGTGGCAATAGGCCAATAGTACATGATGAAAAGAACTTCTGTTGTAATGGTTGCAAAACCGTGTATGACATTTTTGCAACAAATGATCTTTCATACTATTATGAACTGCAATCTTCCGCTGGGGCCGCACCAAATGTCATCGAAGGAAAATATGATTTTCTCAATGAAATGTCCATTGTAGAAAAGCTTTTGGAATTCAATGAAAATAAACTTCAAATTGTAAACCTATACATTCCTCACATCCATTGTAGTTCCTGCATATGGATTTTGGAAAATTTGAGCAAACTAAATCCTTCAATAACTAGTTCACAAGTAGATTTTCCAAAAAAAACTTTGAGAATCGTGTACAATCCAGAATTGCTAAACCTAAAAGACTTGGTGCTCTTACTGCTTAGAATTGGCTATGAACCTTACATATCACTTGACGATTATGACAAGGGAGAAAAGAAAGTAAATCGAAGTCTTATATACAAACTAGGGATTGCCGGCTTCGCCTTTGGCAATGTAATGTTCCTTTCTTTTCCTGAATATTTCGAGGTCGACGAATTTTGGCTCGACCAGTATAAGGTTGTGTTTAGATGGCTCATGTTCATTTTTTCATTACCAGTGGTTTTTTATGCTGGCCAAGACTATCTAATTTCGGCATACAAAGGACTTAGGTCCAAATTATTGAATATTGATGTCCCCATAGCATTGGGCATCCTAGTTCTCTTTATAAGAAGTACACTGGAAATTATCTTTGATTGGGGAACCGGTTTTTTCGATAGTTTAACAGGCCTGATATTCTTCTTGTTATTAGGCAAGTTCTTTCAACAAAAAACGTACTCATTCCTTTCTTTTGAAAGAGACTATAAATCCTATTTTCCTATTGCTATTACAAGAATCACCAAGGGTGAGAAAGAAGAAACCGTTCAAGTTTACGACATTGAACCAAATGACAGACTATTAATCCGAAATGAGGAACTGATTCCTGTTGATGGTATTCTTATTAGTGGTAAGGCCCAAATAGATTATAGCTTTGTCACTGGCGAATCGGAACCAGTGTTCAAGGAGTCCGGTGATAAGATTTATGCCGGGGGCAAACAATTGAACGGTGCAATCGAAATGGACGCGCTAAAATCGGTTTCACAAAGCTATTTGACCCAGTTATGGGGCAATGCCGTCTTTAATAATGACAAATCGAGTAAATTCCGTACACTGACCGATAGTATTGGCAAACGTTTCACATGGGCAGTATTGACAATTGCCTTTGTGGCAACGGCGTTTTGGGTTTATTATGATAGTAGTAAGGCTATGAATGTTTTTACGGCAGTTCTTATTATTGCATGTCCTTGTGCCATTGCGTTGGCAGCGCCTTTTACTTTGGGCAATATGCTGCGAATTTTCGGACGCAAAAAGTTTTATCTAAAAGACACCCAAACCATTGAGCAGTTGGCACAGATAAACACTGCCATTTTCGATAAAACAGGAACCATTACCACCACCCAAAAAAGTAAAGCCTCCTATGAAGGAATGCAACTTTCGCATGCAGAAGAATCGCTGTTGAAAAATACATTGCGAGCCTCTAACCACCCTTTAAGCCGTGCCTTATATGATATGCTGGCAGAACAAAACATTGTTACTCTTGATGCGTATCAAGAACATTTAGGGGAAGGTGTGGAAGGCAAGAAAAATGACGGCCACATCAAAGTGGGCTCTGCAGATTTTGTAGGCAATACAGCAACCAATGATACACAATCCACTTCGGTACATATAAGTAGTAATAACACCTATAAAGGGCGTTTTGTTTTTCACAATCACTACCGGGATGGAGTGTCAGAAGTTTTTGGGGAAATGAAAAAGGATCTGGATTTGGCCATTTTGTCTGGGGACAATGAAGGCGAAAAAACGAGATTGGAAACTATTTTGCCCAAACTTACTCCTATGTATTTCAACCAAAAGCCCAATGACAAATTGAATTTTATTAAATCACTTCAAGAACAGGGTAAGAAAGTAATGATGGTTGGTGATGGACTCAATGATGCGGGAGCCTTGGCACAGAGCGATGTAGGCATTGCCATTTCCGAGAATGTAAATGTCTTTTCCCCTGCTTGCGATGGAATTCTTGATGCATCAAAATTCAAACAACTCTATCAATATATATTGTCAACAAAAAAAGCAATGAGAATTATTAAACTAAGTTTCTTATTATCTTTGTTCTACAATATTATAGGGCTCTATTTTGCAGTAACAGGTCAATTGGCGCCCGTTATAGCTGCAATTTTAATGCCCTTGAGTTCAATTAGTGTGGTGGGGTTCAGCACCTTAGCTACGAATATTTTGGGAAGAAAATTAATTTAATTCAGAAACTGACAAATGTCATATTTTGGCTTTTGCCAGCAATGTAGCTTTACAGCGAAATTCGGGTAGGTATGAGTGTTATTTATGTGCTATTGACCATCAGCATCATTGTTGCTATTATCTTTTTCATTGCATTTATTGTTTCGGTCAGAAGCGGACAGTACGATGATTCGTATACTCCCTCTGTGCGCATGCTATTTGAAGACGAGCTGGTCAAGCCTGCCTCGGCGATAGGCAGGGAACATTCTACCAATAGCGCTGAAAACGAGAATAAATCAATCCAACTAAATAAAAGTCAAAAATTGTAATTATGGAAGTACAACAGTTTTATTACGATAACAAAATCGTAAAAAATTTCCTCTACGCAACCATGTTCTGGGGAATTGTGGGGATGACGGTCGGGCTATTATTGGCCTTCATGTTTCTTTTCCCAAATTTGACCGATGGTATCTCATGGTTGAGTTTTGGTCGCCTAAGACCATTGCACACCAATGCCGTGATTTTTGCCTTTGTAGGTAATGCCATGTTTGCCGGGATATACTACTCGACCCAACGCTTGCTTAAGGCACGCATGTTCAATGATACTTTAAGTAACATCAACTTCTGGGGATGGCAGCTCATTATAGTTGCCGCGGCAATTACCTTGCCTCTGGGGTATACGACTTCCAAGGAATATGCAGAACTGGAATGGCCTATAGATATAGCGATCACTGTGATTTGGGTGGTCTTTGGCTGGAACTTCATTGGCACTTTAATAAAACGTAGACAAAGGCATTTGTATGTAGCCATTTGGTTCTATTTGGCGACGATTGTAACGGTAGCTGTACTTCATATATTTAATAGTCTAGAGCTACCTGTCGGTGCCCTAAAGAGTTATTCCGTATATGCCGGGGTACAAGATGCCTTGGTGCAATGGTGGTACGGGCATAATGCCGTGGCCTTCTTCCTAACCACACCTTTCTTGGGCCTTATGTATTATTTTGTCCCTAAGGCGGCCAACAGACCGGTGTATTCGTATAGGCTTTCTATCGTTCACTTCTGGTCTCTTATTTTCATATATATATGGGCAGGACCACACCACCTGTTATATTCATCTTTGCCAGATTGGGCCCAAAACCTAGGTGTTGCCTTTTCTGTAATGTTGATCGCTCCTTCTTGGGGTGGTATGATCAACGGTTTATTGACACTTCGCGGGGCTTGGGATAAGGTAAGAACCGATCCAACTTTGAAATTTATGGTGGTTGCGATTACCGGCTATGGTATGGTAACTTTTGAAGGGCCTTTGCTCTCTTTAAAAAATGTAAATGCAATCGCGCATTTTAGCGATTGGATCATTGCCCACGTGCATGTTGGGGCATTGGCGTGGAATGGTTTCTTGACCTTTGGCATGATTTATTACCTAGTTCCCAAGATGTTCAAAACCAAATTGCATTCACTGCCAATGGCCAATCTTCATTTCTGGATAGGTACTTTGGGTATTATTCTATATACACTCCCCATGTACGTTGCTGGGTTTACCCAGGCACTAATGTGGAAAGAATTCAACCCCGATGGAACTTTGGCCTACGGTAACTTCTTGGAAACCGTAAACGAGATCATACCTATGTATTGGATGAGGGCGATTGGCGGTAGCCTTTATATTGTTGGAGCCATTGTAATGATATACAATATAGTTGTAACCATTAAAAACGGCAGTAAGGTAGAAGATGAGTTGGCCGAAGCTGCAGCTTTGACCCGAGTTGCCAAATATAGAACAGCAGGTGAAACCTTCCATACCTGGTTAGAACGTAAACCCATTCAATTGACCATTCTGGCAACAATCGCCATATTGATAGGGGGTATTGTGCAAATAGTTCCCACTATTTTGGTAAAATCGAATATTCCAACAATTACTAGTGTCAAACCCTATACACCATTGGAATTGGAAGGCAGGGATCTTTATATTCGTGAGGGATGTGTGGGTTGTCATTCACAGATGGTACGACCGTTTAGAAGTGAGGTTGAACGTTATGGCGAATATTCCAAGGCTGGTGAATTTGTGTACGACCATCCTTTCCTTTGGGGCAGTAAACGTACCGGACCAGATTTATTGAGGATTGGGGGCAAATACTCGGACAGCTGGCATCTAAACCACATGTACGATCCGCAAAGCACTTCCTCAGGTTCCATTATGCCAGCTTACCAATGGTTGGTTCGTGACGAGCACGACCGAAGTAATATACAAACCAAAATGGAGGCCATGGTAAGTTTAGGCGTTCCATATACCGAAGAGGATATCGCAAATGCACTAAGTAATATGGATACGCAAGCAACACAGATTGAGAAAAATCTTCATACCGACCCGGATTTCGTGAATTCCTATGGGGCAGATAAACAATATGCCCAGGAAAATGGGTTGGAGTTCGTGGAAATGAAAGATCGTGAAATTGTTGCGATGATAGCTTACCTACAGCGATTGGGCACAGACATCAAGGTCAAGGAAACAGGAGAACTAATATCCAAAAATAAATAAGCCATGTTGAAATTTATAAAAAACCATATGGAAAGCATAGAAGGTATAGCAACCTATCCTATGATATCATTGCTCATATTCTTTGTCTTTTTTGCATTGCTGTTCTGGTGGGTCCTTACCGCGCGAAAAGAGTACATTAAAGAAGTAAGCCAAATACCATTAGAAGACAACAACCAAAATAAACAAGTATTATGAAAAATAGATCACCTTGGTGGATTAGAATCCCCGTAATCTTCTTCATCATTTTTGGATTGATGGAGTATTTTATAGACTCTGGTGAAAAACCAGCAATCATTGAATATCCAATCACACAGTTGTTTTTGTTGATTGTTCTAATGATTCTGATTGCCATAGAATTGGTATTGAAAGCCATAGAGAATATCATGTTTCAAACCCTTTCAGACGATGCCAAAGAGAACTATTTGACAGATAAATCAGGTCGCGAATGGGTATGGGGCAAAAAAGTTTGGAGCAAACTTACTGGAAACAAACCCATTGAGAAAGAAGGTGAGATCATCCTAGACCACAATTATGACGGCATTAAGGAATTGGATAACGACCTTCCTCCCTGGTGGGTCTGGATGTTCTATGCGACAATACTCTTTGGCGTTGTTTATTTGGTTCGCTTTCATGTCTATAACGACTATGACCAAGACCTGGAATATGACCTGGAAGTTGCAGCAGCAAACCTTGCTATTGAGGAATATAAGAAAACCGCCAAAGGTTTGGTCGACGCCAATACTGTGGAGTTGTTAACAGCTGCCTCCGATATAAGTGCAGGTAAAGCGATATATGAAACCACCTGCGTTGCTTGCCACATGGCCGATGGTGGTGGTGGTATTGGCCCTAACCTTACCGACGAAAACTGGATTCTGGGCGGTGGTATAAAAAATGTTTTCAATACGATTTCTGAAGGTGGTAGGGACGGAAAAGGTATGATCGCTTGGAAACAAACACTTAAACCCGTTGAGATAGCCCAGGTATCAAGTTATTTATTGACATTTAAGGGAACAACACCGGCAAATCCAAAAGCAGCTGAAGGTGAAATCTGGGTAGATGAAAAATAAAGTCGTATCTCTTGGAAGTATACCCTTACAAGGTATTGATTCCAAAAATATTATAATGGACCAATGGAATTCTTTTTTATAAAAGAAGGTTAGAAATGGCACAGGACAGTGAAAATTTCCGAGATTCGATAGGCACCATCGGTAAAGAAGGTAAACGCGCCTGGGTTTTCCCAAAAAAACCCAGTGGCAACTATTACAAATACCGCAAATTGGTAAGCTACATTTTGTTGGTCCTTCTCATAGTGTCACCATTTCTAAAAATAAATGGGAACCAGTTTCTAATGTTCAATGTATTAGAGCGCCGTTTCAATATTTTTGGTTTCCCTTTTTGGCCTCAGGATTTCCACTTGTTTGTGGTTTCGATGATCATTGGTGTAATTTTCATCGCTCTGTTTACCGTAGCTTTTGGTCGTATTTTTTGTGGATGGATGTGTCCACAGACGATTTTCTTGGAGATGGTCTTCCGTAGAATTGAGTTTTGGATAGATGGTGATCGAGGGGCACAAATACGATTGAATCGCCAACCTTGGAATGCCGAAAAAATAAAGAAACGAGTATTTAAATGGTTGGTGTTCTTTATTATATCCTTCCTTATTGCCAATGTGTTCCTCGCCTATTTAATTGGCAGTGATAAGTTGATCCTATATGTCATAGATGGGCCTCTACAGCACGTAAGCACCTTGATCTCCCTATTGATATTTACTGCTGTATTCTATTTTATATTTGCATGGTTTAGGGAACAAGTATGTATTATTGCCTGCCCGTACGGCCGAATGCAAGGGGTGTTGTTGGACAACAAATCCATTATCGTTGCCTATGACCATAAACGTGGTGAAGGTGAAAAGGGCAGAAAGCTGTTCAGAAAGAATGAGGACCGTTCGGCGCTTGGCCATGGTGACTGTATAGATTGCAAACAATGTGTACATGTATGCCCAACAAACATTGACATTCGAAACGGGACCCAACTTGAATGCATAAACTGTACAGCATGCATTGATGAATGCGACGCCATAATGGAAAAGGTAAACCTTCCCAAAGGTTTGATTCGCTATGCCAGTGAAAATGAAATCGTTAAAAAAGAGAAATTCAAATTTACACTTAGATTGAAAGGTTACTCGGCAGTGCTGGTCATTTTGACGGGGGTCCTGATTGGCATGTTCTTTTTACGCAACGATTTAGAAGCCAATATCCTTAGGCTTCCTGGTCAGCTTTATGAGCACAAAGAAGGTAATATTATCAGTAATGTTTACACCTATAAATTAATCAACAAAACCACTAGGGAAATTACGGATGTAAGCTTTAAGCTATTATCACATTCGGGTAAAATAGAGTTGGTAACACATGAGAATTTCAAAGTACCCGCACAAAATTTGGCAGAGGGCACCTTGTTCATAGAGATAAACAACTCGACATTAACTGGTGATAAGGATAACTTAAAGATTGGGGTTTACAGTGGTGATGAATTGATAGAGACAACCACAGCAAGGTTTTTAGCCCCCAGAAGTTACAAGTAAAGGCTAACCTTAATTTAAAAATAGTGCTATGAAAATCAATTGGGGAACAGGAATTCTAATGGCATTTATAGCATTTATCGGTTTCATTCTTTTTTTTGTGGTGAAAATGAGCATGGACGATCGGGCAAATCATGATTTGGTGACCAAGGAATACTATAAGGCAGAGCTTGGATACCAAAAAGAGATCAATGCTGAAACCAATGCCAGTAACCTATCCGAACAATTGATAATAAGGAAAACACCCGAAGGACTGTTGGTGCAATTTCCTAAAAACCTAAAACTAGAAAAAATTGAAGGCACAGTGTCCCTTTATAGACCGTCCAATAAACACTTGGATTTTGACTTACCCATAAGTTTATCCAATTCACATTTGCTCATACCTGACAAACGTTTGTTGGATGGTCGCTGGGACATTAAAATATCTTGGGAGCACCAGGATACTCCTTATTTACACAAAGAAAGTATCACCTACTAAAAAAGACTTGACCATTGGAGCCAGGAAACAAGACAAATTGGTTATACCAGATGTACTTATCTACCACTGCTTTTGCCTAGGTAGCGTTGAAATATTTTGATGTAAACGAATGATTAATAACAAAATCAAAAACAGAGCAAAAAGTCTAGCATCGAGGTTCTAGGTTTTTGTATCTGAAAAAATATGTTACTATCGGCCATCATATTGGGATTAATGGGAAGTTTGCACTGTGTGGGAATGTGTGGACCCATAGCCTTTATGCTGCCTGTGGATAAGAACAACAACCTTAAGAAGTTCCTTCAAGTTTTTATGTATCATTTCGGAAGGCTAATTGCCTACGGAATCATGGGCCTACTATTTGGCCTATTGGGTAAAGGGTTTTACGTTTTTGGAATGCAGCAAAAACTTTCGATTTTCATTGGTGCCCTGATGATAATCATTGTCTTTATACCCCACATGTCCTTTAGTAAATATAACTTTTCAAAACCAATATTTAGAATCATATCAAAGGTCAAAAGCCGATTGGGACAAGAACTTAAGAAGAAAACGCCCGATACGTTTCTGACCATAGGGTTTTTAAATGGATTTTTACCCTGTGGCCTAGTGTATATGGCTCTTTTTGGTGCCATTGCCATGGGTAGTTCTTGGGAAGGAAGCCTATATATGGTACTATTTGGCCTGGGCACCATTCCTTTGATGACAACGGCCATTTATATGAGTGGCCTGCTAAAGAGTTCGGCAAAGAAAAGAATTCAACAATTAATTCCAGTTTTTGTGGTGGTTATAGGAATACTATTCATTCTTCGAGGAATGGGACTCGGTATTCCATACATATCTCCAAAACCCATAATGGATATGGTATCGAGTACCATGGAGTGCCATCCTTGAAATTTTGTAATAGCTTTTTAGTGAATTACTGGGAATGTTTAATAAACGTTCTTAGTAGACCTTACCATAGAATCAAGGTTCAAAAGATGATGGTTTATTAAGTAGCTGGATACATAGTGCGCAATAAGGAATTTTATTTAAAAATAGTATTATGTACCATTCATTCAAAAAGGTTTCAATCTCAGAAGCCGTATCCATCGTAAAATCAGGTGACCATATTTTTGTTCGAGTGGCAGCCATGACCCCAAATACCTTGGTCAATGCGATGTGTGAAGAAAGGTATGAAGAACTTGAAAATAGTTGAGGTTATATCGATTCACACGGACGGGGAGGTGAAATATGCCTTACCCCCGTATAACAAAGCTTTTAAAATAAATAGCTGTTTTGTTGGTGGCAATGTAAGGAAAGCAGTGAACACCAATCAAGGGGATTATATTCCAATTTTTTGAGTAAAAATCATCCAAAAAGAGTTCAGACAGATCTTTAGAAATAAAGCGATGCTTCCTATTATTTTGCAGTACTGACTGATTTTCCTTCATCCAAAATTGCCACTTCGGCAATGTTGAACGGAAAAGTGGATGTGGTCTTGGAAATTCCTCACAATTTTGAACGTAACCTCCTTAAAGAGAAAAAACAGATGTATCACTTACGATAAGTGCCATAGACGGCGCAGCCGAAGGTGTTGAAAATGTGTATGTAAACCAGATTGTGCGGCGGTTTAACAAAAAAGCCCAAGTACGGTTAATGCAAGCCGGAAATAGGATGGAAAAGCTACAGGCTATAGAAACCATCCCATCATTTTGGTATAATGAGACCTTAAAATTACAAAACCTTTATGGTCCTAGGAATCTTGGTATTGCTGGTCACAATGATCACACTTTTTTATCTGGAATGAACGTGGTCCGCGAAAAGGAAATCGGAACCTTAGAGCAGATCAATGTAACACCAATAAAAAAGCACCAGTTCATCATTGGTACATTGTTCTCGTTTCTTGTTCTGGGATTAGTGCTGCTTACTGTGCGACTTATCATAGCAAAGCTTTTGTTCAATATCCTCATTGTTGGGAGTGTTGGTTTACTATATCTTTATACAATCGTTTATATCTTGGTGGTTCTGGGCATTGGGCTGTTCATTTCCAATTTTACGGACACCCAGCAACAAGCTATGTTCATTGCTTGGTTTTTTATGGTTATTTTCCTTTTAATGAGTGGCCTTTTTACCCCGATTGAAAGTATGCCGAAATGGGCACAGGTATTAACCGAATTCAACCCTATAAAATACGTTGTACAGGTAATGCGGATGGTTATGCTGAAGGGCGCAGGTTTTACCGATATTTATCCCCAATTAATCAAAACATTCGCTTATGCAGTGCTCATGAACGGTTTAGCTGTATTCAGCTATAAAAAGGTATCTTAGACAAGACCAATAGAAGCAAGTTGATTGTATGACAACCAAAACAGATATTAAAAATAGAGCAGACATTACAGCATTGGTCGAAACCTTTTACACAAAGATTAGGGCTGATGAAGTTTTAGGTCCAATCTTTAATGGCATCATCAAAGATTGGGAGAGTCATTTGGTCTTACTCACCGATTTTTGGGAAACACAGCTTTTATTGATTCGTAAATACCATGGAAACCCAATCACAGTACACCAAGATGTAGATGACAAAATGAATCATTCTATAAACCCAGAACATTTTGGGTTATGGCTAAATCTTTGGTTTGAAACGCTGGACGAACTTTTTGAGGGCGAAACCACTTGGGTTGCCAAAAATAGGGCACAAAAAATGTCGACTATGTTATATATGGAGATGTACAAACATCGATCTGCCAATTCCTAAAAGTCAAGATTCATTTTTATGATACCGAAGCGCACCTGTTTCAATCTTAATGGCAGTTTTGGCAAGCATTGTAAATACAAATGCCCCTAGTGCCCAAATACCAAGGGTTACCCCAATCTCAATTCCTGTTGGCGTATATTCAACGATTTTTCCATAGGGGCCAGGAATGAACCCCGGAACGATCAAACCGAAACCTTTCTCAATCCAAATAGCCACAAATAGGATAAAGCAAGCGAAATAAAGCACTTTGGAATTATTCCGTAGTTTATGAAATGTGAGAGTTACCGTTGCCAAAACATTTAAGGAAATTGACGTCCATATCCAAGGCAACAAGGCCGTTTTTCCGTCCAATCCGAAAAACAGATAATAAGCACTTTCACTATGATGGGTCGGGGCATAAAATTCCTTGAACAGCTCCGAAATCAACATAATCAAGTTTATTTGGGCCGCCACGGTTACGACCATCGCAATTTTCTTCAAGGTCTCGTTCCTGATTTTAAATGCCGTAAACGTTCTTATAATGGCCAATACCAAAATAATCAAAGCGGGTCCGGCAGCAAAAGCCGAAGCTAAAAAACGTGGACCCAGTAATGCATTGTTCCAAAAAGGGCGTGCTTGTAGACCCTGATATAAAAACGCCGTAACAAGATGTATTCCTACCGCCCAAAAAACCGATAGTAACGCCCCAGGAATATATACTTTTGAATTCGATTCTTTTCCTTGATAGTGTCTGAACAAAATATAAAATGGAATACTGATATTCAAAAACAAATACCCATTTAGAACCAATACGTCCCATGTAAGCATTGAATTAGGGAAATTGAATACCCCTATTCCAGGAATCATATGCCATAATACCGAAGGCCCTCCCATATCAGCAATAACAAAGGCCAAACACATAATGAGAGCCGCAACGGCTATTCCCTCTCCTATCAATACAGCCTGTTTAAAATCAATGTCCTTTAATACATAGGTTGGCATGACCAACATAACGGCGGCGGCGGCAACACCTACCAAAAAAGTAAAATTGGAAATATACAATCCCCAACTTACCCTATCTGTCATTCCTGTTACACTTAGACCATGTTCCAATTGAACAGAATAGCAGTACATTCCGACCAACATTACAAAGGTCAAAAATGCCATCCAAATATGGTATTTTTTTGAACCATGTGTAATAACGTCCAAACTGTCTTTAACTAAACTTCCAAAAACTTTAAGTCGTCTCATTCTATACGTTGTTATCTCCCTTACTGTTTTAACACCCTTAATCCATAAAATACCAAAACTTAGGCTCCGTTCCCAAATCTTCTTTTAGTCTAAAAACCTTTTTGTTTTCAAGCACCCATCGTATGGTACTATCAGGGTCCAAAAGGTTGCCAAAAATACGTGCTCCTGTAGGGCATGCTTCCACGCAAGCAGGATTTTTACCGGCCCTGGAACGTTGTACACAAAAAGTACATTTTTCCACTACTCCCTTTTTGCGCATGCGATTCCCAAGGTAATGCTGGTTTTTGTTCACTTCTTCTTCCGGGACTTCTGGCGTACTCCAGTTAAAACGACGGCCATCATAAGGACAGGCTGCCATACAGTATCTACAGCCTACACACCAATCATAGTCTACGACCACCAGACCATCATCTTCCCGCCAAGTTGCCTGTACTGGACACACCTCTACACATGGGGGATTGTCACAATGAAAGCACTGTGTGCCCATATAGAAATGCCCTTCTGCAGGAACTTCATGATAATAATTATCGTCGGCCTCATTAAAATTAAAGCCCTTGCCATCCTCCATTTCATGAATTCGGATATATTCCATCTGGGAGCTTCTGTCTTGATTATTTTCCTCAACACAGGCCGTTACACAATCCATATATCCTTGGCACTTGGAAATGTTGAAGGCATAACCAAATAGCACATCTTCCTCGGCATTTTTAGAAGACATGCTTATAGTTTTCCCCGTGCGTAATTGATAGGAGCGGACCAATCTATCTACTGTTCCTTTTTTCTCCTCATCGGACATTAATTTATAATTGCCCTTGAATTGCTCTTCCCAATCGATCTGTGCTTTTTCCTTGGTTTCATCCCCAACGATTACACTACAGGAGGTAGTAATCGCACCAGCTCCCACCATTAAACTGGCCGTAAGTTTTTTAAAGGCCGATCTTCTGTCCATCTTTACATCAAAGACCTGTTCAAAACCATCTTTATGTCTTTCCTCTCCAATGGCGTTCTCATCGGTATTTTCGCTATTGTGGCTTCCACATCCTCCAGATGGGTTCCCACATCCACAAGAACCTGAAGGTTTGGTGTTCGAATTACCTAGATTTAGAGAAAACCATTTTTTAATACTATCGCCCATATCTTATTGTTATTAAAAATGATAACCGTCTGTAACGGTACACATTATCTCCTTTCCTTTTCTGTTTGCGTATTAAATTTTGCCGGCCATCGGGATTTAAAACCAGGGTCGTGCGGATTATGGCAATTCACACAGGTCATTGAAGCTCTCGGTGGTGCCCAACTTGCGATCTTTTTACCATGTGCCCCACCTTTCCAATCGTCAAATTGGTTGGTATGACATTGTGCACATAATCGATAACTGTAGTTAAAATCCAAGGTGTTGCCGGTCAAACTTATCAAGTTGTCCATATTTGAACCATCATGACAGGTTACACAGTTCATCGTGTTGGCATCAGCGTGATTCAGACCCAAATTCCAATGTGCCTTTTTTGCCTCATTCTCGTTTTGCATTTGGGCAAGTGATTTCGAATGGCACTCTGTACAGGTATATGATTTTATTTGGCTTTTGCGCTCAGGAATCAAGAAGGTATGCGCCCCCTCTGATATTTCAAGTGTTTTTATATCCCCAATAAAATCTTCGGAAGAAATTGATATTCCTTGATAGTCTTTGCTTTCAGCTTCAATTTTATCGGTTATATTATGATACTCATGTTCCTGGTGTTTGCAAGAAGAAAAAAAACTTGTCACCAGAAACAACCCACTTAAAGCATATAGAATGTGGTACTTGTCCTTCATTATTTATTATCTCTTAAAAATACCTATTTCTGTTGTTTCACCATTTTTTGGAACATGACATTGCCTACAATTTATCCGTTCTGGGTGGGTTACCCTAATCTCCTTTGGAGCACTTGGCCCCGCATGGCAGGCCAAGCAATTTTCCCGCATTTGAATCTGATGTGGAATCACTGGTGGGCTTCCCAATAAAGCATTATTCACGCCCGTCAAGGGTGCCTCAACATTCTCATATCGGGTCTGAACAAATAGGGTTTCGGTATTTTGAGCCACATGACATTGCCTACAATTCGTCATTTCTGGATGTGGGGTTACCGGGGCATAAGCCTCATATTTTTCTGTATAACCTCCATTTTCATGACATTTCAAACATTTATTTCCTCCCAAATTAAGTTCATCTGTCGGGTGGGGAATACTTGGTGGTGCCCCAGGGTACGCCCTGTTTTTGTAATACTCCTTCAAGGTTCTCGAATGGGTTTCGTCAATTGGCATATTTGAATAATCCAGTGCGTGCTCTGAACGTTTGAACACCCCCGTCTCGGAAGGTATAATACTACTGGGGTCATTCCTTTCAATCGGAATATAAGCCTCCTCCAAACCCGTTTGATAACTGTGATTCCATACTACTATGAAAGAAATAAACAGGATGATGAATAATGATATGATAACCAATCTCTTCATAACTATGCTTTTTCTACCCTAACAGCACATTTTTTATAATCCGGCTCTTTGGAGATTGGACAAAAAGCATCTAAGGTAACGTCATTGATCATCATATTCTCATCAAAGAAAGGCACGAAGACCTGGCCTTGGGTGGGTAAGCCCCTCTCATTTATAGAAGCCGGCAATATACATGAACCACGACGTGATGTTACTTTTATCTTTTCCCCATTTCCAATGCTCAACATCTTTGCATCCTCAGGATGAAACTCTACATATGCGCTCGGCATTGCCTTATGTAGCACGGGAATTCTGCGAGTCATAGAACCTGTATGCCAGTGTTCTATAACACGGCCCGTATTCAGCCAAAACGGATACTCATCGTCCGGAGCCTCTGGCGCAGGCTCAAAAGGTCGCTGCCAAATTACAGCCTTCCCATCGGGTTTGCCATAAAAATGAAAGTCCTCACCATTACTACAAGCTGGGTCGTATTTGGCATTGAACCGCCATTGCGTAGATTTTCCATCAACATAGGGCCATATGACTCCTGATTGCTTTTTCAGCACATCCAATGGAGCCATACCATGTTTTGCCCCTTCATGAAATTGCCTGTACTCATTATATATCTCTTCAACATGATTCTCTTCACTATAAGGGAACAAATCTCCAAAGCCCATACGTTTTGCCACTTCTATGGTCATCCAAGCATCTGGAGTCGTCTCTCCAGGACCTTCAACCATTTTATCCCAATGCTGGGTTCGACGCTCTGAATTACCATATAAACCACTTTTCTCAATATGCCAAGAGGCGGGCAAAATAACATCGGCTACATCAGAAGTAGGGGTCGGGAAAACATCAGATACCACAACAAAACAAGAATCTTTCTCCATTGCAGGACGATACCGACTTGTCTTGGGGAGCGATACCAAAGGATTGGTAACTTGGGTCCAAATAAATTTAATGTCCCCACGATCAACAGCCCTGAACATTTCGGTAGCATGATATGTTGGCTTGGCCGGAATACGCCCATAAGGTACTTTCCAGATTTTGGCAGCCAAACGTCTGTGCTTTTCATTGGTGACCACCCCCTTGGGCAATTTATGTGTAAAGGTACCGACCTCTCTAGCGGTGCCACACGCAGATGGCTGGCCAGTCAATGAAAAAGGACCGTTTCCTGGCTGCGATATCTTACCGGTCAATAAATGTATATTGTACACAAGATTATTTATCCAGGTTCCCCTTGTATGCTGGTTCATGCCCATACACCAATAAGAAACCACCTTTTTATTTGGATCTCCGTATATCGTGGCAAGGTATTTAATGTCTTTAACAGATACCCCAGAATATTTTGCCACCTTTTCGGGTGTATAATCTTCCAAGAATTTTTTGTATGCCTCAAAATCTATCTTCTCAGGTTTGTCTGTAAACTTGAATTTATCTTCCAGACCATAACCTATATTGGTCAACCCTTTACTAAAATTGCAATGCTTCTCAACAAACGATTTGTTGACCCAACCCTTATTGATTATTTCATGGCAAATAGCATTTGCTACTGCCAAATCAGTTTGGGGTTCAAATAAAATTGATTTATCCGAAGCTGAACTTGAGCGTGTTGTTCTTGTTGCAAAATCAATAATCTTGGCTCCCCTTCTATTTTTTTCTTCAAGCATTCTTGAGAACAACACAGGGTGCATTTCTGCCATATTGTTACCCCATGTAATGAAATAGTCTGCATAATCAATGTCCTCATAACAGCCCATAGGTTCATCAGCACCGAAAGTGGTTAAAAAACCTGTCACCGCACTGGCCATACAAAGGCGAGCGTTGCAATCCAGATTATTTGTACCAATGGCCCCTTTCATCAATTTAGAGGCCACATACCCTTCTGGAATGGTCGATTGGCCAGATGTGTACATCGCAACCGAGTCTTTACCATGCTTTTCAATGGTCTCCTTCATTTTATTCGCTACAATATCCAGTGCTTCATTGATAGGGGTTCTAACATAGCTGCCATTTTTCTTGACCAAAGCATGTGTTAATCTGTCTTTAGCCTGTATGCACATGGTCTGGTGGTAGCCTTTTACACAAAGTAACCCCTTGTTAACAGAGCTATTCGGATCCCCTTTTACAGCTACCGCTTTTCCTTTATCAACACCTACCAAAATTCCACACCCTACACCACAAAAACGGCATGGTCCTTTTTTCCAATCCAAATCATTCCCGCTTGGAAGATTTGCTTCTTGTTCTATAGCAAATACAATTCCCGGGAACATTGTTGCCGCAGCAGTCATTGCAGCAGTTGCAGCCATTTTTTTGATGAAGCTTCGTCTATTTGTTGGAGTAATGCACATACTAATCAATTTTGGGTGTCAAATCCGGAAACCATTGAAAATAACTTTAGACTTTCTATAGCTTCCAATTTCTCTTTTAAAATATTCTCTTCGATTTCACTTTCCGTATCAGTAACCAGAACAATAACGTCTTTATTTTGGGCCGGAATAACCTCGCAATGGTTTATCTTGGACAGAGCCATTAAAAGGTCTTCTTTTTTACCTTCTTGAGGGTGTGCTAAATAGCTTTTTATGGGCATAGTTTACTAATATTATTCTGAATACAAAGCAAAGTACAAAAAACCGACATTTTAAGAATACCAAAACATGACAATTGTCATAAAATGAATATTTTCAAGGCGTTATATTTGTTTGGAAATAGCGTTTTCAAAATAAAAAAATCATAACCAGTTAATTTAAAGATGATTAAAGTAGAAGGTGCCAGACAATTAATATTTGACCACACAGAATATTTAGAGAAATATAGAATCAATCTAAGTAAAGGGATAACCTATTGCTTAGCAGAAGATATCTTCTCCCCCATAAGCATGCCTCCTTTTAGACAATCGGCCATGGATGGTTATGCCTTAAACTTAACCAAAAGCAGCACTCGGTCCTATTCTCTTGTTGGTGAAATAAAAGCTGGAGACAATTACAACCCGGAATTAAAAAAAGGACAGGCAGTTCGCATTTTCACTGGTGCTCCCGTTCCTGATTCAGCACATGCCGTTGTTATGCAGGAGAAGGTAAGCACTAATGGCGAGACGATTACTATTGATGGCCCTGTGGCAGAAAGGGATAATATTCGCCCAGTAGGTGAACAAATACAAAAGGGTGGATTGGCTTTGGAAAAAGGAACTAAGTTAAACGCTGCCGCCATTGGATATTTAGCCTCATTGGGAATTTCAGAAATAGAGGTTTACAAAAAGCCGAGAATAGCAGTCGTGATTACAGGTGATGAACTTACCAAGGCAGGGGGAAACCTAGATTACGGGAAAATATATGAAAGCAATGGAATTATGTTGGCAAGTGCTTTAAATGGTATTCACTTTACGGATGTTTCAACATTCAGGGTCGCGGACGACTACCAGAGCACATATAAGGTACTGGACCAGGCAATATCGGAACACGATGTAGTCATAATTACAGGCGGCATTTCCGTGGGCGATTACGATTATGTTGGAAGCGTTCTTCAAGATTTATCTGTGGAGCAAATTTTTTATAAGGTTAGGCAGAAGCCCGGAAAGCCGCTTTTTTTTGGAAAAAAGGGGAATACCTACATTTTTGCATTGCCCGGAAACCCGGCGGCAGCCCTAAGCTGCTTTTATGTTTATGTTTGGCCAGCTCTGCAAAAAATGTCGGGAGACCCAGCAATTCCCCATCTGGCAAGTACCATGGTGAAATCTAATTCAAACTACATTAAAAAAGGTGATAGGGCACAGTTTTTAAAAGCAATCTTAAACGAAAACGGGGTTACTATTCTTAAAAGTCAAGGTTCGGCTATGCTACAAACTTTTGCTTTGGCGAATGTTCTGGTTTACTTGCCTGAAGAACATGGAGACATACATATTGGAGACACAGTCCAGATTATCCCCTTACCCAACTAATACAGCCATGACCTATAAGATAAAAAGTAGAGTTTGGATTGAAATTGATGATAAGGTCTTATTGGGAGAGGGCAGGGTACGACTATTAAATGCCATCGAGGAACAGGGATCTTTGTCAAAAGCTGCAAAAGTATTGGGGATGTCCTATAAAAAGGCTTGGACACTTATTGATGCCGTGAATAAATCAGCACATGAACCAGTTGTGATAAGTAGTATCGGTGGCAGGGATGGTGGAGGAGCAAAGCTTACGCCGTATGGTAGATCTTTGATTGTCGCCTTTGAGAAAATCAACAAAAATTGTTGGAACTATTTGAATGAACAAGTAAAAAGTTTACCCATGATAAAATACCCGACGGAGTGATTTTTTTAACGTTCCGATAAGCGAAAACTCCATTATACTCACCGAATCACTCCCTTACTTTCAAGTTTCCCATTAATATAAAAAACAAGGCCAGGGAAACCCATATACTTGCCACCGCCAACGCCTCAAAATATCCTTCAAATAGTGGTAGCTTTTGCCAGACAACTATTCCTTTGCCAAAAATCAAGACTTCCGTTGTAAAAAAACCTATTAGATATAGATAAAAGAACCATTTATTAAGATGGAGCATCTTGTAGTACTCTACAAACAAAAAGAGGCCCAGGGTCACCACTCCTAGAAAAGTCCAATGCAAATATCCTATTGTAAAATCGGTTATGGTTGCGGCCAAATTTGAAAAATAGGGTAATGCGGTCAACAATTGGAGTGCGATTTTAATTCCAAATAAAATAGTTAGGGTGAGAAACAAATTCCTTTGGAACGGTGAAAATATTTGGGATAGCCTATCTTTAAATTTTAAACTTGGCATCAAAAGAATACCAAATGCGATAATTTGAAATAACGCTCCCAGTCCACCCAATACAAAAAATGGCAAAGGTGGATTGGTCCACAACGTAGACAAGAAAAACGTAAACACTATTCCTAGGTTAATGTTATAAAAGAACTGCTTAAAATTTCTTACTGGAATTTCAATGTTGTTCTCCTCCATCACATAAAACAAAAGCCCAAGAAGTGCTAGGATCATCCAGCCGTTGTATTGAAAATGCAGGTAGAAATAAATGGCCAACCTGTACCAAATAGACTCCGCACCCAAAGTGTTCATAATACCACCCAGCGTCCACGGTCCTAGACTTGACAATACCATATACCATAAAGCGAACTTTATACATTTAAAGGAATAGGTTTTCTTCAATGAATCGGGAACGTTTTTGATAAAAAACCATGTGAACCAGTAGGAAGCAAACAAAAACAAGGTCGAAAAAATAATTGAAAACAAGGCGTACCCTTGAAATGGAAAGGACAGGAGCATTCCTATCAGGGTTGCTTGCGTAAACCAGAAAATACGACGGTACCCTTTACCAACAAACTGATTTTTCAAGTATAATTTGACCAATAGGGTTGTTATACCCACGTATACCCAACCCAATAAGGCAATATGCGAATGCGTATGTACTATGAATTTATAGGTAAAGGGAATTTCAATAGAATGAAAAGACCTCAGCACTACCCCAAGAACGGCAGCTAAAACAAAATAGCCCAAGGCCAGGTTAATGTGGTTCTTTAAATTAAACATTCTTAAAAGGATTTCAGAATGCGAATTTAACCTAAAAATCCTTTCTTTTTGATTTATAGGCCAATCTCCAAATCGGGAGTATCGTCCATAGCAGCAACATAGAAATTGAAATCATCAATCCTAAATTGGTACCAAAGAACGATTTAAAAACAGCCCCTGTATACCCTAATAGCGCAGAAATATCAAGTTTCAACAATATTAAGGTCCTTGATAGATCTATGGGATTAAGCATTGTTGCCACAAGGGAAAATGAATCCAAGGGGTACTCCTCAAGTAGTATCAGTGATAATAAAAACAAGCCATCATAAATCACGGCCAAGAACAACCATAGCAATACGGCATATCCAAAGCCCTTTATTTTATTTTCGTTGGATATGGCAATGTTAAACGCCAAAGCCGTAAAAATCAAGGTTAAAAATGCCCCCGTTATCAATAACAACGAAAAGTCCCAAATAGCGTCGCTTTTAAAAAGTCCGTATAAGACAAATGGCAATCCCAATCCCAGAACCAAACTCATGGTCAAAGACCCGGCGACTCCAAAATATTGTCCTAAAAAAATCGATGTTCGTTTTAATGGTTGCGCCAAAAGCAATTCTGTAAATTCCTTGGAGTTATAGAAATACATCACCCCGAAAATTGTACTTATTAGAGGAACCAGCACAATAATCACATTCATTAAGGTTATTACAGCTTTGGACAAGTCATTGTTCAAAAACAACAATACAAAACCCAAAGCCAGATAAAAGAGAAAATACACATAGCTCCAGCGACTACGCATTAAATCGTAAAAACTATATTTTAGTATCTTAAGCATCTGTCGTCTGGATTGATATAGCCGCTATGGCATGTTCAAAATCTGTTTGCTGGGTCTTGGCCATCAATTGTTGAATACTTCCCTTGAAATAAATATCTCCTTCCAAAAGGTATATTATTTCATCGGCCATTTCTTCAACAAATTGCATAATATGGGTGGTAATCAAAATAGTCTTGCCCTTACCCTTTTCTTGAAGAATCAATTCCTTTAATTTAATAAGTGATGCTGGATCCAATCCGGTGGTAGGTTCATCAAGAATAATCAAGGGACTATCGAACATAAAAGTCAAGACTATATTTACTTTCTGTTTTGTACCCCCAGAGAGTGTTCCCAGTTTTTTATCTAAAAAAGTTTCAAGGCCAAACGTTTTGATCAATTCATCTTCCTTACTTTCTTTTTGACGAAGATCTTTTATCATACGGATAAGTTCTTTCACCTTAAGGTTACCTGGAAAGTTGGCAATCTGGGGCAGATAGTCTATTTCTTGACGGTATTTCCAGTTTTTTTTGATGGATTTGTCGAGTACGGAAATGCTTCCTTTGCTAGGTATGACCATCCCCAAGATACTTTTAATCAAAGTAGTTTTTCCTGAACCATTAGGGCCAAGAACGGCAAAGATTCCGCCTCCTTTGATGTCAAGATCCAAATTTGAAAGCACTTGATTCTTACCAAACTTTTTATGTAGATTCTCTATCCGTATCATTCTGATTTTTTCATTAGCGGCATGGCATCCAAAAGATTATCAGGTGTAAAAACCGGTGAAACTTTTTCTGAAAAGTCAATAATATCCATAAACAAACTCCGCAACAGCACTATAGTTTCAGGTGTGCGGTTTACAATGTATGAAAACAATTTTACTGGGCGATATGGCACATCGCCTATTCCGTCCTTATCCAAATCATAACCGGTATAATCACTCCAATAATTTTTCTCGAATACATTATCGTTCAACTTGCTATTGTACGATATGTCAAAAGAATTATATAGAAAGTTGTTATTAACAAATGAATTGGTATAACAAGCTCCTCTTACCTTAATTGCCCAACCGTTCCTTATAAATTCGTTGTTGGCATAGGTAATGCGATTAGACCCTTCTATGTTCATGCCAATCGTATTTTCTTCAAAACTGTTTCCTGATATTTCGGCATCATTAATTTCTTTCAACAACAGTCCAAAAGAAGCCGTACCCCAATTTTTCTTAAAGCTGTTATTGAGCATTTTTATCTTTTTCGAGAACATTACCGCAACACCAGCGCCATTGTTCTCAAAAGTATTGCCTTCATAAATATCATTATTTGAAAACATAAAGTGCAACCCATACCGAACATTGTTCGAACTCGTATTGTTTTTTATAATAACATCATCCGAAAACTCCAAATAAATACCATCGCGCACATGTTGTACAATATTTTGTTCTATTTCAATATTTCGGCAATACCAAAGTTGAATTCCATTCCCGGAATTGAATTCCTCTACTGCATCCCCAATAATATTATTGTGAAAAACCCTTCCATCTTGTGATTTTTCCAGATAAATCCCAAAAAAAAGTTTCTCCAAAACCACATTTTGGATAAGGAAGTTTTTGCTTTTTACAACCCGAATAGCAGCAAAATCTTTGGTGTAGCTAGTCCCTACATTTATAATAAACAAACCATCTACAGTAACATTGTCCGAGATTATGGTAATTATTTCACCTTTGTCTTCACCATCAATTACAGGAAATTCCTCGCCTAGTAATGTCAAGGGCTTATCAATTACAATATTGAATTCTTTGTAGGTGCCTCTTTTAATCAAAAGGGTGTCATGGTCAGATGCCAATACAATCCCATCCTTAATGGACTTTACGTCGCAGGCGGCACAAACCTCAATGATTTCAGCCCATAAGGCAGTTCCCATTAGGAAAATCAAAACCGATAAAGACAACCGTAATTTATTCATTATCTGATTATCAAAAACTTCGAATTTGCATTTGCAACTACAAAATGGACGACTTGCTTGGGGAAATTAAAATGTTGTTGTTTTTTTAACCGATAAGATTCTCCATTGATATGAAATTCAATATCCCCTTCCAAAACAATTAATTGCGCATTGGTTGGAGAGGAATGTTCAGGAAATGTGGTCCCTTTTTCAAGACAAATGCTAATAATCTCCAAAGTATCGGTCTTTACCAACTTACTGACTTGTAATTTATCAAATTCTTGCTCCGCAATCTGATTGTTTGTATCGTACATATTCTAACATTTATTTAAAAAATAATGGTTAACAGAAATTACTGGACATCACATGTCCGCATACCATTAACCATTAAAAATTATTATTTGATTACTGCACCTTAAATCTCGCCAGGAGCTCCTCCCAAGAATACAATTTCCCTTTATTTTCGGCTTCTATTCCTTCTGCTTCATTTCTAGAGCTAAACGCAGACAAGTATTCACCCATGGGGCTTGGAATGTCCTTTGTTATTAAAAAAGTGGCCTTTTTGGCATCAATGAGCTCTCCAGGTGTTGGATAATCATTCACCAATAAAAATCCAATTGTAGTAACGTCCAAGTCCTTCAAATGATTCACCATACATTCCACAGCATCAAATTTGAATGCTTTCCCTTTTTTGGTCACTATTTGTGCGGCATGCTGCCTATCAACAATGGTCATTGAACAAAAATGACAACCATCCGTTCCATACGCTATTGGTACAGGATTCGCTGCACACCCACATAGTAGAAATCCCAATAAAAGGACTGCAAATACAGAAAATGGTTTAATTCCCATCCGTTTTAATTATTTTCCTTTTTTACCCACTAAAAATGCAAGAAATGACAATAACATACCTATTCCCATAAAAAATGCTCCCAATTGCGGGTAAGAATGCGCCCTGAAGTTAAGAATATCCTTTGAACCAAACAAAGGTGGTTGAAAACCCATTACCGAACCGTCAGGATTGGTAAACTTCATTATCGCTTTAGGATCGAGGTCATTCCCATAATCGTGTTCCCACAAATAAAAATCATATAAGCCGGCAGAACTCAAGACCACCATTAGAATAAACCAGTATAAATACCACTTGTAATTGGCTTTGAATGCAATCAACAATCCAAGAATTGTAGTAATTATTATTCCTGCCGGAAATATCTTGAATTCAGGAATCGCATCAGGAATATATTTCATGCCCACATAATGGTTCATGAGATTTATATTCTTAATGTCGTGGGGATTGGCGTCTGCAAAATCATTGATATAAATATCCATTCCTAAGGGTGTAGGATATTGTGGGGCTTCCAATGTAATATTCCAAAGTGGGAACACAAAAAGCATCAAGGGCAGCAAAACGCCCAACACCATTAAAATACGTGATTTTTTCATTTGAGATAAGGTTTAAGCTTGTAAAAAGCGGGTTGGTTTTAGGTGCAACCCGCTTTTAAGTTTGAAATAAAACAATTAACCAAGGTGCCTTTTATTCACCCAAAGACCATGAAAGATCAATGTCTGAATCAGCAGGAGACACCCTAACATAACCCTGCATCTCTTGGTGTAAAGCGGAACAGAAATCTGTACAATAAAATGGCCATACCCCTACTTGTTTTGGCTCCCAAACAAAGGATTCTGTTTGTCCGGGCATAATCAAGAGCTCAGAAGTGTTGGCGCCAATTACACTAACACCATGAGGAACATCATAATCCTGCTCCAAGTTAGTGACATGAAAATATACCTTATCCCCAACCTTAACACCTTCAATATTGTCAGGATTAAAGTGACTACGAATCATAGTCATATAAATATGTACCTCTTTGCCGTTACGTTCAACTCTTACATCAGCATCTGAAGTTGTGGCATATTTATGCTTGTTTTCTGTTAGACTATAAATCTTTTTAGAATTCGGTTTTATTAAATCAGCAGGTATGCCAGCGGCGTAGTGAGGTTCGCCAATTGTAGGGAAATCGAGTAATAATTCCATTTTTTCCCCAGAAATGTCAAATAACTGTGCAGATTGGGTTACTTCCGGCCCTGTTGGCAAGTACCTGTCTTTGGTAATCTTGTTCATAGCCAACGCATATTTTCCAAAAGGTTTTCTGGAATTTCCACCTGGAATCATTAAATGTCCAACAGAATAATAGGTAGATTGCCTATCAACTACCTCCCAAGTCTTAAGCTTCCATTTAACAACTTCTGAGGAAATAAAGAAAGTGGTATAGGCATTTCCTTGTCCGTCAAACTCCGTATGCAATGGCCCTAAACCTGCCTGATTTACAGTTCCTGCAAGAACATCTTCGAATTTCAAGATTGGAATACCATAGGCTTCACCGTCAAACTTCTTATTTTCAATGGCATCCAACATTTTTGTGAAAGAATGCACTGTTAGATTTGCTGATAATTTACCGTTGCCAACTATATATTCACCTGATGGATCTACATCACATCCGTGAGGAGATTTAGGCGTAGGCAAGAAATATACCGCTCCTGGAACCTTTAAAGGATCTACTACTAAAACTTCTTTTTTCATAGTCGATGTAGCTGTATGAGTGTGCTCGTCATACACATTATGGGCATAATTTGTCGGCATTATTGTACCGCCCCCATTATTTACATATTCCTCGATTTTCTTCCAATTTACCGCGGCAATGAAATCCTTATCATTCTGAGAGGCATTAACCTCTAACAATGTACTTGCCTCCTCAGTATTATACGTAGTGAAGAAGAACCATCCGTGAGAAGCACCTCTGCCTGGGTGAGACAAGTCATAGTCAAAACCTGGCATTATAAGCTGAAATTTAATATCCATTCCACCATCTTCAGGATCCACACTAATAAAAGACAAGACTCCCTTGAAGTTCCCTTTGTATTCATTAATAGGCATATCTCTTTGAGGAACTGGCACCGAGAAACGGGTACCCGCAACCACATATTCTGTGTTTTCTGTCACAAAAGAAGAACTGTGGTTACCTGCACTGTTAGGCACCTCAATTATTTCGGTTGTTTCAAATGTGGTCAAATCAATCTTGGCAATACGCGGTGTATTATTCCCATTGATGAATACAAAACGACCGTCTAACTCCCCATTGGTTTGGGATATATCTGGGTGGTGTGAATCATCCCAAGGAACAAAACCAAAAGAGGTGTTCAACATAGGTTTGGTTTCCTCATTATACCCATAGGCCTTTTCAGCATCCTGTGAAAAGACGGGGATAACCTTGAATAACCGCCCTGAAGGAAGACCATAGACGGATAACTGTCCGCTAAATCCTCCCGAGATAAAGGCATAATAGTCATCATGCTCCCCTGGAGCAACATAAACTTTCTCAGCAGCACTAGAAGATAACGCTCCATTTGAAGAGCTCTTTCCTTGATCGCCACAACTTGTGAAGATTATAGCAAGCCCTAAAAGGCTAAGCATTGAATAACTAATTTTTTTCATTGTATTTGTTTTTGTAATTTATGTTTCGTTTTATTCAGTAGGAGGTAACATTACCTTGTCGATAACATGTACAATACCGTTGCCTGCTTTTACACTTCCAATGATTTTAGCACCGCCTACATACACTTCACCATCTTTTACCTCAATAGCAACGTCCTGATTATTGGCCTGTCCCAATTTTTTGAATTTCTTTAAAAACTCTTTGCTGTAATTGCCCGGGGTTACGTGGTATTTTAAAATATTGGCCAATGCATTTTTGTTTTCTGGCTTTAACAAATCAGAAACCGTTCCTTCTGGGAGGGCATCAAAGGCAGCATTTGTTGGTGCGAAAACCATTAAAGGACCCGCATTTACCAATGCATTTTCAAGTTCGGCCGCTTGTACGGCAACAACTAAAGTGGTATGATCCGGAGACCCAATGGCAATGTTCAAAATATTGGGTGTAGAACCATCATCAGCTATAAAGGCTTGGCCCGTTTTTTTTACTTCTTTCGTGCTTGTGCTTGAAGAAGTTGTTGTCTCAGTCTTGGTTTCATTCTTACAGCCGACAAATAAAACTAGCATAAAAAATGAACCAAATAATACTCTTAATTTGGTTGTTGTTTTCATATGATTGTTAATTATAATGTTCTAAAATATTCTAGGACAGCTCTAGCCTGTTCCTCGGTAAGCCCTTGATTTGCCATTGGCGAACCATTGAACTCCATTAATAAATCCTTGGCCAATGGATCTTCTTTTACCATTTGATCGGGATTAAGTATCATATTCATTGCCCATTCAGGGGTTCTTCTTTCTAAAATACCATTTGGAGCAGGACCAATGAATTTTTTACCAACTCTATGGCAGGCCATACACATTTGATCAAAGACCTCTTTTCCCTTTACGGCCATGGCTTCGTCGATAGCATTGCCTATTTCCAAAGAAGTAACAGGACCTATTCCTTTATTTGATAAATCAACTCGTTCCGATGCTTTTGTTTCAGGAACCGCAGGCGTTTCAACTACTTTTTCAATGGTCTTTTGTCTTTTTACGCTAAAGCCCTCTTTTTTCTTTTCTTCCTTACCACCACAACTCACCAGTAGCAACGAGAATAAGAGAACCATACTTTTAAATACTATTTTCATTTTTAAATATTTATTGAATTATAGGCAAAAGTATGAGTGGCTCCCATATTAAAATATGATAAAAGTCATATTTAGGACAATTTTATCTTTTTATATTTACTTCTTTAAAAATCAGAGATTTAATGTTTTCTAACTCCTCTAAATATGCCATAAAGGCAGTTTTGTACTTAGCCATACATTCAAGTGAATCAAAAAAAATAAGGGTTAAGAACATTAGTGAACCCATTAATGTTCCACAGGCGTATATTGCCAAATTATTACAAGAACTATCAAGACATCGTATTGTTTCTTCAACCCGAGGACCCAATGGTGGTTTTTTTCTCAGTGATGCAAATATGAAAACTCTTTTAATTGAAATTGTCAATGTAATTGACGGTGAAGACAGATTAAATTCCTGTTTATTGAGCTTACATAACTGCAATAGTGAAAAACCCTGCCCACTTCACGATTTTGCTAGACCTTTTAGGACCAATTTTATCGAGAGCCTTGAACAAAATACAATTGAGGATTTAGCACGTGATGTAAAAAGAGGAAAATCGTTCTTACCGTTATAAAATAATATTCTTGCCCTGCACAGGTAAAAAGTGTAACTTCCGACTGCATTTTTCAAACCAATAATTCTATTTATGGACAAGGGCAGTACTAGAAGATCATTTTTAAAAAAAGCTACAATAGGTTCAGCCGCATTAACATCAGCACCTTATGTTTTTGCCTCTTCCTACGAGCAAAAATTGACTCTTAAAAGAAATTACCTTCACGCAGATTATGCTGTCAATGACCAAATTAATCTTGGATTGATTGGATCTGGCATACAAGGAATTTATGACACCACCGCGGCTTTGAGGGTCAGTGGGGTAAAATTGGTGGCAGTATGTGATCTTTATACAGGCAGGCTAGATCGTGCCAAGGAGCTTTGGGGCAGTGATATTTCGGTCACACGTGATTATCGCGAATTATTGAATCGGAAGGATATTGATGCCGTTATTGTTGCTACACCTGATCATTGGCACAAAAAAATCACTATTGAGGCAATGAAGGCTGGAAAAGCCGTTTACTGTGAAAAACCAATGGTGCAAAATTTCATTGAAGGCCATGAGATAATAAAAGTCCAAAAAGAGACAGGGGCTGTATGTCAAGTGGGTAGTCAGGGAATGTCATCTTTGGGTAATGAAAAAGCAAAACAACTGTATGAAGATGGTGCGATTGGGGAAATAGTAATGTTAGACATGTATAATGATCGATATTCCTCGGAAGGAGCATGGCAATACCCTATCCCTCCCGATGCCAATTCCAAAACCGTCGATTATGATACTTTTTTAGGAAGAGCCCCTAAAACGCCCTTTGACACCACCCGTTTTTTCAGATGGAGGAATTACAAGGATTATGGTACCGGGGTTGCTGGCGATCTTTTCGTGCATGCGTTTTCATCCTTGAATTATATCCTTAGTTCAAACGGACCCTCACGCGCGTTATCTACAGGAGGATTAAGATATTGGCAAGATGGTCGGGATGTACCCGATGTTACCTTGACATTTTATGACTACCCGCAAACCAATACCCATGCAGCATTCAATGCATCGTTTAGAGTCAACTTTATAGCTGGTTCTGGAGGTGGTGGTGGCTTTAAGATAATTGGGACTGAAGGGGCTATGGAAGTTGATTCGAATTCAGTTAAACTTACCCGGGCCAAATTGGGTATGGTTCCTGGTGGCTATTCCATGATTTCCTATACCGAAGAAACCCAAAAGAAAATAAAAGAAGCATATGCACAGCAAAATCTTGAAACAAGAGCGTCGGCCTTAAATATTGGAGAAACGATCTATAAGGCTCCCGGAGATTATAAAGGATCACATTATGATCACTTTTATAATTTTTTTCAAAGCATACGAACTAAAAAAACAGTGATTCAAAATCCTGAATTTGGACTTAGGGCTGCAGGAGCCGCGCTTTTGGCCAATGAAAGTTATTACCAGCAAAAACCCGTGAACTGGAATCCCAAAACCATGAAGCTATCCTAATATAAAATGTAAAACCATGAAAAAAATAATCTTTCTTTTTTGTCTAATACTCTGTGTTTTTACCATAAACTCACAGACTGACCCTCTAAACATTATTGTTTTTGGCGCACATCCCGATGATTGTGATATCGATACCGGAGGAACTGCCATTTTGTTCTCGAAAATGGGGCATAATGTAAAATTCGTATCCTTGACCAATGGTGATGCAGGTCATTATGCCAAAGGCGGGGGTGAATTGGCCAAAATAAGGATTGCCGAAGCCAATGAGGCAGGAAAAAGATTCGGTGTTGAATATACGGTTTTGGATAATCACGATGGGGAATTAATGCCCACTTTGGCGAACCGCCTTAAGGTCATAAGGGAAATTAGAAAATGGAATGCTGATGTTGTTATCGCCCCTAGGCCCAACGATTACCATCCCGATCACAGATATACAGGCATTTTGGTTCAAGATGCAGCTTATATGGTCATTGTGCCCAATGTGGCCCCAGAAGTAGCACCACTCCAAAAAAATCCCGTTTTCCTGTATTCAGAAGATCGTTTTCAAAAACCAAGTCCGTTTGATCCCGATATCGCCGTTATCATCGATGATGTATTTGATCAGAAAATTTATGCAATGGCCGCACATGAATCTCAATTTTTTGAGTGGTTGCCATGGACTTCTGGCAATCTTGAAAAAATCCCCAAAGATGAAAAGTCCAGACTGGAAATGCTGTCCAATTGGCGTTCATCGACCCCTTCTGAAAAAGCAATGGTATGCTCAAAAAAATGGTATGGCGATAGTGCCTTGAAAGCTAAAAAAATTGAACTGTTCGAAATCTGCGAATATGGAAAACAACCATCCGATGATGAAATAAAAGCTTTATTTCCTATGCTTTCTGGCAATCCCAAATAATATATTGTCCATTGTGAAAAGATAAGATTACATCGTATCCCTTCACCTATTGTTTCAAAAAAAAAGGGAAGCCAAAATCGGCTCCCCCTAAACATCAATTTAACATAAATAATTGACAACTAAATCTTAAACGTAACCACTGGAATTGTAGAGTGGTTTGCAATGTCTTCCCCTATACTTCCCATGAAGAAGTGGGATAGCCCTTTTCTACCATGGGTAGGGATTCCAATCATATCAGCGCCTATATTCGCACTGTAATTAAGAATTCCTCTTTCAATATTATAGTCATTGTATACTTCAGCCTCCATTCCAACTCCTGCCTTGTTCAGAAACTGTGAAATTCTTTCATAGGCATCCTGAGTGCTTAGAAAATCATCTCCAGGTGTATTTATATATACAAGTTTGAATTCTGCGGAAAGCATATCGGCAAAATCTCTTGCCTTTTCAAAGACAGGGAGGCTCTCTTCCTTAAATCCACATGCAAAGAGGAGACGATCAATCTTAAAATCTTCATGGTCATTCTTGATTACAAGAACAGGAATGTCCGCATTGCGTACGACACGTTCGGTATTTGAACCCACAAATATTTCTTTTAGGCCATCAATACCATGGGATCCCATAACGATCATATCAGCGCCATTCTTTTTAGCTACTTCGTTGACCTCGCTAAACACCTTGAAGTGCTTTACAACCGACGTTACTTTTACACCCTTTAAATATGGCTTATTTAAAAAATCCTTAAACCTTTTCTCTGCCAATTTTATGAGGAATACAGTTTGTTCGGGATGAAACCCTTCTGATGAGGATATCATTGCCTGATTGAGTTCAAGCATATGCAGTGCTAAAATTTCAGCATTATGTTTTTTTGCTAATGAAGCGGCGACTTTCAAAGCATAATCCGATTGTTCTGAAAAATCCGTGGGAACTACTATTTTTTTCATGATATAAGATTTAAAGATTAGCCTAAAATTAAATTGTCATTGAAAACAATCTGGTGCCAGGTTCTTTCCTATGTAATAAAAGATCAAATGCCATGCAAATATTCCGAATAAAGGGCTGACCTTTTTCAGTAACCTTTAGTTCGTCTTGCCCTATTTCAACAAGCTCATCCAATTCCATTTCGTGAAGTTTATCAATAACCATAGGCAACTCGGGAAAGAAAGCATCCCGTTGGGTCAATGATGTTCTAAACCTGCACATTAGATTCAGAATATGCCTCCTAATGGTCTCATCCTCATTCGATAAAATGTGACCTCGATAAATAGGAATGATGTTATTTTCAACCAAATGCTTGTACTCCTCCAAACTTTTTACATTTTGGGCAAAACTGTACCAACTATCGCTTATACTTGAAGCTCCCAAACCAATCATCAATCGTGTTTTCGATGCAGTATACCCCATAAAGTTTCGATGTAACTTTCCAGACATCATGGATGTATGCAAACTATCACTTCTTAATGCAAAATGGTCCATTCCAATTTCTTCATACCCCACCTGCGTCAAAAGTTTTTTCCCCTTTTCATACTGGCTTCTCTTTTCCTTGGCCGATGGCAAATCTTCGTCTCTGAAACCTCTTTGCCCATTCCCCTTTAACCATGGCACATGTGCATAGCTGTAAAAGGCCAATCTATCGGGCATTAATTCTTTGGTCTTAAGAATGGTTTCTTCAACATGTTCCAAAGTTTGATGCGGTAATCCAAATATAATATCGTGACCAACAGAGGTGTATCCTATTGCTCGAGCTGCTTCTGTTACCTTTTTTACATTTTCAAAAGGTTGTACCCTATGTATTGACTTTTGAACTTTTTCATTGTAATCCTGCACCCCGTAACTAACCCTTCGAAAGCCAACATCATACAAGGCTTGCAAATGTTCTTTTGTCGTATTGTTTGGGTGACCCTCAAAACTAAATTCATAACCCTCGGCTTTTTCAGCAATTCTAAAGATTCCCGTTATAAGCATCTTCAGATTTTCCGGAGAGAAGAAGGTGGGCGTGCCACCTCCTAAATGTAATTCTTTGATTATTGGTCTTGAATCAAAAAGATTACAGTATAATCTCCATTCCTTTAAAACCGAATTTATATAGGGTGTTTCAACCTTATGTTGTTTTGTAATGCGTTTATGGCAACCACAGAAAGTACACATGCTTTCACAATAGGGCAAGTGTATGTACAAACTTATACCTTCTTTCTCATTGCTCTCCTCAAAACTCCTTTTAAGCGTTTTTTTCCATTTCTCACCAGAAAAAGTCTCAATATCCCAGTAGGGAACCGTAGGGTAACTTGTATATCTTGGTCCTGGGATATTATATTTCTGAACTATATTTTGCATCGCATAATTTGTATCGCTACAAACATACGATGCCCATTCCTTAGAAAATATGACAATTGTCAGTTTAGGATAAAAGAGATTAAGTAACTGCCTCATTTATTGGGGATTGAGACCTTTTTAATCGGAGTTCCATCGCCATCTAGAAAATAGGGTTCAAAGTCGGTTTCATTGACCCATCCGGCCTTGGGCTTTTTGCCAGCCATGAATTCAGAATAGAAATTTCTACCATTGACCATAGGGGCATTCTCATATAAGTGCCCGTACCCTATCATTCTTAAATCGCCCTGCTCTCTAAGCTTCCTTTCCATTTCTATTTTCAAACTGGTTTTAATGGGCTCATGGCTCAAATCATTGGCCAAATTATTCATGCAAAACGGATCTGTGGTAACATTGTAAAGTTCCTCGCTTTCCCTTTTACCAAAATTCAACTTCCAATAGGAAGTATTGGTGCCCTTTCTTCGTAGTTCCAAAACAGTGGTCTTTGTGGGGCTTCCGTCTGAATTGAGGTATCCTGTTTCTGGATTACCAGAGGGCCAACGGTTTACCTCATAATTCCTTATATATAACATACCATTCTTATGTATTCCTCGAATGGGGTAGCCAACATCACCCGGCCTACCTGTGTCATGGCGCTCTTTACCTATGAGCACGAAATCTCTTTGTTCTTCAATTTGACCGGATCTATCTGAAAAAATAATCTCGAGCAGACTTTTTCCTGTTGCCGGATACATTCCTGAAGACCTCCAATCAATTCCTGCGGCTTCTATGAATGTCGGGGCCAAATCTATAAAGCTAACGTAATCATCTACATGTCTACCCGCATTCTTCATCTTTTTCTTCCAAAGTATGGCCATAGGTATATGGTTGGCGTTTTCATATTGGTCGCCTTTCACCCGTGGGAATGGCATGCCATGATCAGATGTTACAACCACTAGGGTATTGTCCAGTAGGTTCCTTTTTTTCAGGATTTTCATAATCCTTCCTATATGCTTGTCGGTATCCTCAATCTCAAAGGCATAATCAAGAAGGTCATTTCGAGTCACTTGATTATCGGGCCAATACGGTGGAAATTCCTTGATCTGATCCGGAGTCTTTTTGCCCAATTTCGATCCACTTCCATATTCGTACCCCCTATGAGGCTCTGTACTGCCCACCCAAAAACTCCAAGGTTTATCTTTGGAAGCACCGTTCAAAAAATCCTCGAAATTACCGCTATAATCGTTGGTTGAAATATACTTGGTAGCAGGACTCAGTGTTTTTTTATTAAAAGCAGGACCCATTACGTTTCGCGAAGACCCATCCTCGGCAATGGTCTTACCCGGAGCATATCCTTTTCCTGTATGACCCGTTGTATACCCATTTTCCAGTAGTACTTCCTGATAGGTTTTGAATTTTGCCGGAAAGTAAATAACGTGATTGGCCGCGGCACCCAACTGCCATGAATTTCTACCTGTCATAATAGCTGCTCTTGACGGTGCACACTTGGCATTTGGTGTATAGGCCCTATTAAAAAGCATCCCCTCCTTGGCAATTTTATCAAATGCCGGGGTGTTGACATAGGTACTGCCATAGGCACTCATATCCAAGCCTGCATCATCAAACATTATCACCAAAATATTCGGTCTTTTATCAGAATTCTGTGGATATACTTTAGCACAAAAAATTGTGATTAAAAACAAGAACAATTTTGCAAAATTCCGGTAACAACACATAATAAGCATTTAGAGATATACGGGATTAAAGTATTAAAATCTGACTATACTATGACCTTTTAAATCTAATTTTTTAAGATGTATGTCGATAATAACGGTTTTTTGCAATCAAAAAAACTATTTTTGCCACATCAAAAAAAATAAAACGCATGACATTACTTTTAATGGCCGCTGGCCGAGGAAGCCGATATGGTAAACTAAAACAATTCGATGCCCTTGGACCCGATGACGAATTCTTGATGGAGTTTAGCATCTATGATGCGCTTGAAAGTGGTTTTGACCATATCGTTGTTGTTACTCAAGTCGATAATGTTGATTTTTTACATGATTATTTAGTTGAAAGGCTACCAAAGCAAATAAAACTGGAGGTAGTAGCTCAAAAATTGACAGACTTACCCGAGGGAAGTAACTTTATTGGCGAACGTGCTAAACCTTGGGGAACCGCACACGCTGTATGGGCCGCCCGCCATGTAATCAAGAATTCTTTTGTTGTCATAAATGCAGATGATTTTTATGGACAAGCAGCATACCAAAAAGCCGCTGACTTTATCCAGGAGAATAATGGTGATAACTATGCTCTAGTGGGTTACACCTTAAAAGACACCCTCTCAGAACATGGTACTGTTTCTAGAGGTGTATGCAAAATAGATGATGAAAATAATCTATTATCGGTAAACGAAAGAACAAAGATCGAACAGCAGACCAATATCATAAAAGATCTTGATTCAGGATTAGAATTTACTGGTGATGAACTTGCCAGTATGAATTTCTGGATTTGTAATCCCTCATTATTTGAGAGTATAGAAGAAGATTTCAAGAACTTCTTAAAGGACGAAGCCAATATTGATGGCGGTGAAATATATTTACCTTTTGTAATCCAAGAAATGATGGAGAACAATAAAGTCGCGGTAAAGGTCATACCTTCAAAAGGAGAATGGTTTGGCATTACCTATGCCAGCGACAAGGAAAAAGCAATGGTCAAATTAAAGGGAATGGGAATACAAGGCGACTACAAAGCGCCTCTCTGGAATTAGAATTATCATGGGGAAGTTTACAAATGATTATTTGAACACTATTTTGGAATGTTTTTCCACCCAGGGAAAGACCTTTCAATTTACCCCCATAAATAATGGATTTATCAATGACACCTATCTGGTCTTGGACCATAATGGGCCCAAGTATATTCTACAACGCGTAAACCAGGATGTTTTTAAGGACATTGATGGGTTAATGTCCAATATTCACTTCGCACTTCAAGGGTTGCAAAGCGATGATTACTGCAGCATACAATTGATTCCAACTTTATTCGGAAAACAATATCACAATAGTGTAGAGGGTTATTGGAGATTAATGTCTTTCATTAATGACAGCACAACTTACAATACAACTACCAATCAAAAAATCGCTTTTGAGGCAGGTAGGATTATTGGTAGGTTTCATCAACTTTTGCAGAACGCAGACAGTACTGATTATATTGATACCATTCCAGATTTCCATAATCTTACATTGCGAAAGAAGCAATTTAAAACTGCACTTTCAACGGCAGATGAACCCAAAATGAAAATTGCCGAAAAAACGATTGAATTTGCGGAGCGCATTTTAGTCAAATTGGAAGCATTGGACAATGCCGAGCTATCTATTCGTATATGCCATAACGACACTAAACTCAACAACATCCTATTCTCAAAAGAATTGGATGAGGCACTTTGTCTTATTGACCTTGATACTCTAATGAAAGGCTATTTTTATTACGATTTTGGGGATGCAGTACGCACTATAGTAAATACGGCTCCGGAAGACGAACAGGAATTGCACAAAATCACCTTTGAGAAAGACCTCTTCAATGCCTTTGTAGATGGTTTGGCATCTAATGGTCCCTTCCTTTCAAAAGAGGAAATAAACACTTTACCGTTGGGTGCGGTTTTCATGCCCTTTATTCACGGTTTGAGAGCCTTGACTGATTATCTGAACAATAATATTTACTACAAAGTGGCCTACGAAAACCAAAACCTGGACAGGTGTTTAAGTCTATTTGACTTTACTCAAAAGGCATTGGACCAAGTAGAATATATGCAAAAGGTGATTGATGAAAAACTGGCTTAGTCCATTGGTATTTTTCTTGTTGAATCCCTAACGATTAAACTTGTTTTTACAATCCTGGTTTCAAAGGGTTCTGAAACTTCTTTATTTTCTAGCCTATTAATCAATAAACTGGCAACCGTTTCACCGATATAGGCCCCATGTTGACTTACCATAGTCAAAGAAGGGGTAACATATTTTGAGAGCTGACCATTAGTAAATCCAATTATCGAAATATCATTCGGCACCTGATACCCCCTTGCCTTAACTATGGTCATTACTTTTACTGTGGTTATTTCGTCAAAAGCCAGAATACCGTCTATCTGGTTATCATTAAGAATAAAGGATAACAAAAACTCAAGATCATCATCTATACCAACTGGTAATATCAGTTTTTCATCAAAGGGGATATTTCTTTCTTTCAATGCTTTTCTATAGCCTTCCGTTCTAAGCCTGCTTATTTCAGTATGATCGATTGGCGTAACAATGGCAATGGTTTGGCAACCTGTGTCCAAAAAATATTTAGTGGCCTTATAACCTGCTTCGAAATCATCGACAATGACTTTGTCGCAGTCTATCAAATCAGTGACCCTATCAAACATGGCTATAGGGATTTGACTATCAACCAACTCTTTCATACCTTCTGCATGATTCTTTATCTGTGATTCTGTTGCAACAGAGGATATAATCAAGCCATCCACGGAACCATAGCTCAAAAGTTCGAGTGTCTTTGCCTCTTTTTCAATAGACTGATTACTTGTACAACTTATAATATTGTAACCGCGATTATTAGCAACTTGCTCTATTCCGTAAAGTACCTGGACAAAGAAATAGTTAAGTATATTAGGGATCACAACACCTATGTTCCTTGTACTTCTATTCCGTAGATTAATCGCAACCTTATTGGGTTTATAGTGGTTCTCCTGTGCGAATTTTTGAATTTTAGCCTTTAGTTTTTGACTAATCTCATGACTATCATTAATGGCCTTGGACACGGTAGATATCGAGACCTTAAAATGTGCTGCAATATCCTTGAGGGTCAATTTAGACATAACCTTTTATTCTTGTATAGTTTTTAAATGATATATATATTCATTTTTAACCCGTGAAGTAGGACAAAACAAATATTACGATGGCAACCAACAAAACCGATAGAACAATGTCTATAACCGCTATGCTTTCCTTGTTCAATTTTCTGTCCTCGTTAGATAAGGTGCCAAACGAAAGACCTGCAATTGCCGCATAGTTGGGCGGATCAGTAGCGAGACTAACACCAATACAAATGACTACTGAAAGTATGAACATGAATATGGCCATGTGTGCGAAATTTATTGTGGCAAAATCCAATAGTATTCCCGATAAGCTCGATTGATATATTTCAGCCATTATCCGTAGTGCTGCAACTACCAATCCTGCAAAAAGAGTGGCTATGGCAGCTTTGGAGTTCACTCTTTTCCATAGAATTCCCAAAAGAAACACGGCTGTTATGGGAGGTGCAATATACGATTGTACGCTTTGAAGGTACTGATATAAGGTTCCTCCCCCAATTTTCTCCATTATGGGAATCCAAATAATCCCCAATATAACTACAATGGTGGTGGCAAATTTTCCGATATTCACCAAAAGACGTTCCGATGTTTTTGGTTTTAATTTTTTATAAATATCCATCGTAAAAATTGTCGAGCAGGAGTTAAAAACCGAGGCCAATGAGCTCATGAGCGCGGCCATTAATCCACCTGCAACCAACCCTTTTAGTCCTACGGGAAGTAATGTCTTGACCAAAACAGGGAAAACCTCATCTGCCTTGTCATAGGTCAAAACACCTTGTTTTGCCAAGGCGAAGGCTATGATACCCGGAACAAGGAAAATAAAAATGGGCAATATCTTAAGGTAAGCCCCGAATATAGCCCCACGCCTACCTATTTTAATGTTATTCGCCGCCAAGGTTCGTTGTACGATATATTGATCTGTACACCAATACCAAACACCTACGATTGTACCGCCAAAAAGCATTCCGGTCCAAGGAAAGTCTGGGTCTGTCATAGGTCGCCACATATTAAAATGATCAGAACCTACGGTTTCCTTAAGCGTTTCCCATCCACCTACTTCCTGCAATCCCAAAAAAGTGATGGTAACCGACCCCATTATCAAAACCACAGTCTGCAATGTCTCTGTATAAATAACAGCTTTCATTCCACCAACTACCGTATAGGCACCCGTAAACAATACAATCCCTATTGCACCGTACCAAAAAGGAATCCCTAATAATTCAGAGACCACGATTCCACCGGCATATATGGTAACCGACACCTTGGTAATAACATACCCGGCCAAAGAGAAAACCGATAAGAACCATCTAGAACGGCTATCAAACCGTTTTTCCAAAAACTCTGGCATGGTAAAGGCATTACTCCTAAAATAAAATGGCAAAAAGAGCCAGCCCAAAAGCAATACAATCCATGCATGCAGTTCATAATGAGCCATGGGCATCCCTGATTCAGCACCCGTTCCTGCCAAGCCAACCACATGTTCAGAGCCAATATTGGATGCAAAAATAGATGCCCCGATTACGAACCAACCTACATTTCGGCCCGCTAAAAAATAATCGGCCGTGTCTTTGTTTTTTTGAAGGATTACCCATATAGCCACTGCGATAAGGACAGCAAAATAAATCCCTAACACCCACCAATCCGCATTTTCTAATATTGACTCCATTAACTCTTGGTGTTTGAATTATTATATGTTCTGATTGATGATATTCTCGAACAATTCTTGTTTACCACTTCTAAGTTGTAATTCACCATTCCCTTGGGCCAATTCATATAAATCATTTAGGCTTAATTCTCCATTCTCAAAATCCTTGCCTTTTCCCGAATCAAATGAGCTGTATCTTTTTTGGCGGAGTTTCTCATAATCCGAGGATGAAATGATCTTATCAGCGGCTAACAAAGCTCTTGCAAAAATGTCGGCCCCTCCAATATGCGCATGAAAAACGTCTTCTAAATCGGTAGAGTTTCTCCTAATTTTAGCATCAAAGTTAATTCCACCTCCTTGCAGTCCTCCTGCATTTAAAAACACTAACATGGCTTCAGTGGTCTCGAGAACATTATTAGGAAACTGATCCGTATCCCAACCGTTTTGATAGTCACCACGATTGGCATCCAGACTACCCAGCAGACCCGCTTTGGCCGCTACGGCCAATTCATGTTGAAAAGTGTGTTGTGCCAAGGTGGCGTGGTTTACCTCAATATTGATTTTAAAGTCTTTTTCCAATCCATATTCCCGTAGGAATCCTATCGCCGTAGCCGTATCAAAATCGTATTGATGCTTCATTGGCTCCATGGGTTTGGGCTCAATAAAGAATGTTCCTTTGAATCCTTGACTACGCGCATAGTCCCTGGCCATAGTCAGAAATTGGGCCATATGATCCAGCTCACGACCCATATTCGTGTTCAGTAGGGACATATAGCCCTCACGACCTCCCCAAAAAACATAATTCTCACCGTCAAGAGCTATTGTGGCATCCAACGCCAATTTTATTTGCGCCCCGGCCCTTGCAACAACATCAAAATCAGGGTTGGTGGCAGCACCATTCATATATCTGGGGTTCGAAAAACAGTTTGCAGTCCCCCAAAGCAACTTAACACCCGATGCTGCTTTCTTTTCTTTTAAGTACTCGGTAATCGTTGCCAATCTCGTTTCTGATTCGGCAAATGTGGGAGCTTCTTGAATTAAATCGAAATCATGACAACAAAAATAATCGAAGCCCATTTTTGTTATAAACTCAAAGGCTGCATCTGCCTTGTCTTTTGCGGCCTGCACAGGGTCAGTAGATTGATCCCATGCAAAGTTTTGTGTTCCAGGGCCAAAGGGATCAGATCCTTGGCCACAGAACGTATGCCAATAGGCTATGGCGAACCTAAAATGGTCTCGCATTGTTTTCCCGGCCACAATTTGCTTAGGGTTATAATACTTGAATGCCAAGGGGTTATCAGATTCCTTTCCTTCGAATTTAATTTCCCCTATTCCCTTAAAATATTCTCTATCTCCTATGATTGCCATGATTATAATTTATTTGTTTATTATTAATTCCAATTCTTTTTTCCAGTTTTGATATGCCTTAGCATAGGGCTCTTTGTCTTTAAAAGGCATAAAGGTCATTACATGATCATTATCCATGATATATGTCCCAAATTTTTCAAAGTCTCCATCATGTAATCCAGCTGCCCTTGCCGCTCCTATAGCCCCAGTTGTATTGTATATTTCGATTTCGTGTTCTATCAAGGTCGCTATGGTATTGGCAAATATCTCTGATCTAAAGAGATTATCATTGCCCACACGCATTACATTGATTTTGATACCATCAGATTTTAGGATTTCCATTCCGTATACAAAGGAAAAAGCAATACCTTCAAGAGCGGCTCGACATATATGGGCCTTACCGTGATTGTTCAGATTTATATTCACAAGTCTGGAGCCGATATCCTTGTTGTTCAACATTCGTTCTGCTCCATTGCCAAAAGGTATCATACAAACTCCATCAGATCCAATGGGAATGTCCGATGCCAAATTGTTCATCTCTTCATAGGATGCAACTGACAAATTATTCAACAACCAACGATACTGGATTCCTGCGCCATTAATACATAGCAATTTTCCTATTCTTGGTGCGGCATCCTTTTGATAATTAACGTGTGCAAAATTATTGACCCGTGAACTTTCCTTGACCGATAAACTATCTGTCACCGCATAAACGACTCCCGATGTACCACCCGTACCAGCCACCTCACCTGGATTAAACACATTCAATGACAATGCATTGTTGGGTTGATCTCCGGCCCTATAAAAAATGGGGGTTCCGGCTGCAATACCACTTTCCGATTCCCCTTTGCCGTTGACCTTGGACTGTAATCCAAAAGTCTCAACAATGTCAGGGACCATTGATTTTTGGATTCCATAATGCCCTAAAAGAAAATCGGCGATATTATCAGTCTTGAAATCCCAAAATATTCCTTCTGAAAGACCCGAAATGGTGGTATTTATAACCTCCGAAAATTTATAGGCTATGTAATCTCCAGGAAGCATAAACTTGTAGACCTTACTATAGATCTCTGGCTCATTATCCTTGACCCATTTTAATTTGGAAGCTGTAAAATTTGCGGGGGAGTTCAGGAGATGGGTATTGCATTTATCCTCTCCTAATTCTGAAAAAGCTCCATTACCAGTCTCCACGGCACGACTATCGCACCAAATAATGGATTTTCTCAGAGGTCTACCTTCATCATCTACCAGTACAAGTCCATGCATTTGATACGATATACCTATGCCCTTGATCTCTGCTCTTGAAACATTGAATTTAGATTTCAGTTTTGTTATGGCCGCACATGCATGCTCCCACCAATCATCAGGCTTTTGTTCGGCCCAGCCATTTTTTATGGCGAGCATATCCATCTCCGCTTCCGGCTCTTGAACTACGCCGATACTTTTCCCTGAAGCAATCTCAACCAAAGCTGCTTTTATTGATGAACTTCCTATGTCTAATCCTAAATAGTACATAATTGACCTATGATATTGTAATGAATAAACCCGTTATCGTGATTATTGTATTTCACCACTCCCAAATGTATTACAAAGTAGGCTCGGTTTTACGTTTTGTGGGTAATCCGTTTGAAGTGTATACTTTCCCAATATCAATTAAAACAACATGTATTCAACGTATAATATTGACATCCAATTTTTTATACCCACCATGGTGGTTTACTAAAATTTTCGAAAACGCTTTCGTAATTTTTCGAAATTTTCGTTGATACATTTCTTAAAACCCTATTTTTGAACAAAGAAGAGGCTGTCTGTCGGTTCGAGCGGAGTCGAGAACTTGATCTATTTAAAAATCAATAGGTTTCGACTGCGCTCAACCTGACAATACCATGATTCTCGTACTTTTTAGACACTCCCTTTTTTAGAAAATCTACTTTATCCGGGGCTATGTCAACGGAGAACTATCTAAGAATATTACATATTTAATTGAATAAACTCCGAATAGTAATTGTTCTTGGCCACAAAGATCACTTTGCCATCTCCAATGACAATCTCGGCCATGTCTTTTACATCACCCAACGTAAAGAATCCACTTTCATAGGCTTGTAAAGGCGTAAAACCGCCCTGGCCATTACCCTTCAAAAACAAACCAGTACCGGCGTCGCTACGTGGGGTCTCTACTTCAGACCAGTACAAATTACCGGCAATCAAAGCATCTAAATGTCCATCCTTGTCATAATCATCGACCAATATTTGATTGATATTGGAAAGTTGTGCCTCCTTGGGTAGTTGATGCACTATAAATTGGCCATCTCGGTTTTCCAAATACACACTGGCAAACGATTGCACTTGATAATGTAGTGAGTTTTCCAACTCCTGCTTGGTATACACATCTTCCAAAGTAGCATTTGAGAATGAGGCATAATCAGGGAATTTTGTTTTTATTCCCGGAATTTGCTGGGAGGAGCACTCCCGGCCCCGAACAGGAAATTTCTCGCCCTCATTATAATAGCTCAAGACAATATCGTTTTTTTGATTTTTGTCGAAATCATTGACATAAATGTCAAAGGTTTCATTTTCGTTGGCCTTATATTTATAGTTGAGTCCTAAATTACCAGCGATATAATCGGTATCGCCATCATTATCAAAATCCCCTCCTTTTATACTCCACCACCATCCGGTCAGATTATCTGAAAGTCCCATATCCTGAGACACTTCCTTAAACCCTGATTGTTGCATATTTTGAAAAAGGCGAATAGGCATCCACTCGCCAACAACGATTATATCTAACCAGCCATCTCCGTTGAAATCGGTGATTTCGGCACTTGTGGCCATTCCCAAAGATTCAAACTCCGGAATACTTTTAGCTGTAATATCTTCAAATTTAACCACTCCATCAGCACTTGAGTTTTTGAGCAAATAACTCTTGGCCGGCATTGGGTAGTTACGTGGGACCAACCTTCCCAAAACCAATAGATCCTCTTTACCGTCTTTATCAAAATCGGCAGCATAGACCCTTGATCCACTGGTAATCATTTCGGGCAATGCCTTATCATCTTTTTTCAAATTACCACTACCATCATTTATATAGAGTCTGTCCTGCAACATTTTTGAATTTTTGGGAAACTCATTTCCACCACTGACCACATAAAGGTCATTGTCTCCGTCACCATCTGCATCAAAAAGTGTAGCCCCCAGATCTTCATGTGCCCTGTCTTTTCCCAAATCCTTAATCTTTTGAAGTTCAAAGCCATTTTGCGTTTGAAAATAAACCCCAGGGACATGGGAAGCCGCTCCTCCGATAAATATATCTTCCTTTCCATCTCCGTTTATATCGCCAATGGCCAAACCTGGCCCAAAAGTAGACGTCCTATGGGGTAACAAGACCTCTTCGTTAAAATCATTATATGAATTTTCGCGATGCGCGAATACCGGAAAGGTGACCGTGTCTTTGATTGCTGTAAATAAAACTTTATTCTCAGTACTGATCTCATTCGCTAAAATGGCATTGGTATAGGATATGGTTAGTGATTCATTGGCCTTAACATTAACCAAGGTCTGCGTTTTCTGATCTGGCCATACCACTTTTAATTCATCTACAGACTGGTTTTTTCCAATTCCAAAATGAAGCTCTGGGGCTATTGAGGATTGAAAGCCCCGAGTTAGTGTCAGCTCTTGCATCTGCTCAGAACCAGCCGTTTTTACATAGGCCCTAACACCAAGACCATTCGTATTCTTGCCAAAATCAGAGAATTTTAATTTTAGGTAATTATTTATGGTCGAAGCCTTATTTTCAAAAATGATGGCTACATCGTCTAAATTATTCAGGACAATTTCCAAATCACCATCGTTATCCAAATCCCCATAGACCACACCATTTGAAAACCCTTCAAACTTTATCCCCCAGCTTTCATTCACTTGTTTGAATTCAAAATCACCCATGTTTTTATAAACAAAGTTGTCTATTTTCTCTGATGGTATTTGTTTACTCAAGGTAAGAGGGTCAACATCTTTTTTCTCTTTTATGGCATTAAAAAAATCATTGTTATTGATTTCCCTGCGGGTGCCATTTGAAACAAATAGATCTTTGAGTCCGTCATTATCCAAATCGGCAAACAAAGGTCCCCAGCTCCAATCCGTCGATGAGGTCCCCGTAATTCTGGAGACATTTATAAAATACGGATTGCCATTGTTTGACACCCCTGTATTCAATTGCATTGTATTCTGCATGTTCTGATAGTGGAAACCCGCTTTAACAACGTCCCAATACAATTGTGGGTTCATGCTGGCCATATTGGCTTTTTTTCTTCTATTATTAGCTGGATCCATGTCTACTTGAAAAATATCGAGCAGTCCGTCATTGTTATAATCCGCAATATCAACGCCCATTCCGTAGAAAGCGGTATTGGCAGTCGATTCCTTAAGAACTTCCCTAAAGGTATTGTCCTTGTTATTGATGAACATATAATCCGGGGAGTCAAAATCGTTGGAAATATATAGATCGGGCCAGGAATCATTGTTTAGATCTGCCACGGCCAACCCTATAGAAAGCCCAAAATTTTCTATGCCCGAGGCTTTAGTAACATCAGTAAAAGTGCCACCGTCATTGCGGTATAAATGATCAGACTCATTTTCCGGGATATCCCTCATCTTAAAGGTATAGTAATAGGTCTGTGATTTAAATGGCGTTGGGGCGTAATTAGCAACATACAGGTCAAGATCGCCATCCTTGTCATAGTCAAAAAAAGTACTTTGAATACTATTTCCTTGGTCATCAATCCCCATTTGATCAGCGCTCTCTTCAAAAGTGCCATCTCCCTTGTTCAGGAACAATTGATTGTTTTTGGGGCCGAACAAACCACTTACGGAACAATAGATATCCAAATGACCATCTCCATTAACATCGGCCATGGTCACCCCTGTATACCACCTGTCGTCTCCTGCAACCCCGGCCTTTTCGGTAATATCCTCAAATTGGAGCCCTCCTTTATTCAAATACAACTTATTGGACACTTGGTTTCCCGTAAAATAAAGATCCAAAAGGCCATCATTGTTAATGTCACCAGTTGCTATTCCACCTCCCATATATAGATAGGAATAGGTAAAATAATTTAGGCTGTCATTTTCAACCAAAGTATTTTTGAAATCAATATGCGATATAGAGGCATCCAATTGTGAAAATATTTTAATATCATCATCAATGGCCAGGGTAGCATTTTTGGAACAAGAAAAAAAAGATAGGCTCATAAGAGCAAGGAAAAATGCTTGGGGAAGCACTGGGGACTTGGAAAAACTCATGTGTAAAGCAAATTTCAGTAAAGGTAATCGCAAAAAGTAATCTATTGAAAGATAATGTCCTAAAAGTTTTCCTTAAAGGAGATTAACGGTTCCAAAACCCTACAAAATGTCCGATAATTCTGTAATTCCGGGGATGACCATCCTAAAGTTTAGGATATACTCCCGAAGTTCAATTTCTTTTTGAATAGTTCATTCATCTGCAAAGACCCTAATTTTGTATCTTGAGAGCACTCGGGTTAGTATGCTAACTAAGATGACCATGAAAATAGTCTGGACTTTTGGTAATTTCGAACAAGCGGGCCAACGCCACACAAATTTTCAAAATAAATTCAATGAACAAAAACAGCTTACTACGTATAGGGTGCTTAATGGTATTTCTTTTTAGTTGCAATTCTAAAAAGAAATCGACCGACAAGATAGCAGAACAAGGCAAACCCAATGTATTAGTACTTTTAACAGATCAATGGCGGGCACAGGCCACTGGGTATAGCGGAGACCCCAATGTAAGCACACCCCATTTAGACAGTTTGGCCGCTCAAAGTATAAACTTTAAAAATGCAGTATCGGGCATGCCTGTATGTTCCCCTTTCAGAGCATCTTTATTAACCGGGCAAAGACCATTGACCCATGGAATTTTTATGAACGATGTGCAATTGGATACCAATGCGGTGACCATGGGAAAGGTGTTCGCAAAAGCAGGTTACGATACTGGGTATATTGGCAAATGGCATTTGGATGGCCATGGAAGACTGCAATACATACCTCCAGGGCCTAGAAGACATGGCTTTCAATTTTGGAAGGGCAATGAGTGCACCCATAATTATAATACATCGGTCTATTACGACAACAACGATTCCATTCGTAAAATTTGGGACGGATATGATGCCTTTGAACAGACCAAGGAGGCAGTTCGCTTTATTAAAGATAGAAAAAAGACGGATAATCCATTTCTTATGGTGCTATCCTATGGCACACCACATGCCCCCTACCATACTGCTCCAGAGGTCTACAGAAAACGGTTTGACGCCAATACGATTGAACTCAGGGAGAACGTTCCTGAGCCTATCAAGGAAAAAGCAAAAAGGGATTTGGCAGGGTATTACGCCCATATTGCCGCTTTGGATGATATGATCGGCTCTTTGGTGACCAATCTCAAAGAAACGGAACAATGGGAAAACACTATTATTGTGTTCACGGCAGATCATGGAGACCTGCTTGGATCACATGGCGCTTACAAAAAACAACAGCCCTATGATGAATCTATTCGCGTACCCATGTTGTGCCGTTTACCCGAAAATTTGGGTATCCCCAGTGGAGAAAAGGACGCAATACTAAATTCCGAAGACATTTTTCCCACTATTTTGGGCCTTTGCAACATTCCAATTCCAGAAACCGTGGAAGGCATAAACTACAAAGGTTACCTAGAGGGTAAAGAAACCGTTATCGGGGATGTGGCCCTGATAACTTGCGTGCAACCTTTTGGGCAATGGAACAGAGTACGGCATGGTGGTCGTGAATATAGGGGCCTAAGAACCTTAAAATACACGTATACCCGAGACTTAAAAGGGCCTTGGCTATTGTTCGACAATGAAAAGGACCCTTATCAAAACAACAACTTGGTGGATAGCCCAGATTATATTGATATCCAATCTAAATTGGATCTTTTATTAAGTGAACGACTAAAAGTCAATGGAGACGAATTTCTACCTGGCATGACATATATCAAAAAATGGAATTACCCCGTGGACAAAACAGGAACGGTGCCATATACGCATTGATAGGGCGCTTCTGAAAGACATTAAAAAGGACATCCTGTCCTGTTAAAAACCCAATCTAAAAATAGCACACTACTAACATTATTCTTGATATTAATGCTATTTGTCACTGAATATAAATTCGAAGTATTATTTTAGTAGCTAATCAACCTTTTAAAACCAAACGTATGAAGAATTGCTCTCCTCTTCGCATTGTATCATTATTGACAATGACCGTATTCCTTGGATTATTAAATACGCAATGCAAGGATACTCCAAAACAAAGTACAGCACCCGAAAAGATAGAAACAGATATTGTAGTAAACGACGGGTTTTCGGTTGAAATTCTAGGAGAAGATCTTGGCGCGTTAAGGCATATGACCGTCTCAAAGAATGGGGACATCTACATAAATAGGTCAAAATTGAAAGATGAAAAAGGAATTCTTCTACTCAAGGACACCGATAAAGATGGTGTAATTGATGAAAAGCAATCATTCGGCGACCTACCCGGTACAGGAATATTAATCAAGAACGGATATTTATATGCCTCCTCGAATACAGGAGTTTTTCGCTACAAGTTGGATGAAAATGAGGAAGTCATTGATATGGAGCATCCTGAAAAAATAGTGGACGGACTTATTGACAAAGGCCGTGACAATGCAAAATCATTTGTAATGGATAACGAGGACAATATGTATGTGACCATTGGTTCTTGGAACGACCCCTGTCGTGAAGAAGGCTCCGGAAAAGGTATTATGCCTTGTGTTATTCTAGATTCTGCCGGGGGAATCTGGAAATTTAAAGCCGATAAATTGGATCAAACTTTCTCCAATGGAACACGGTATGCCACTGGAGTCAAAAATGCCGTAGGAACAGCTTGGAATTTTAAAACAAACTCTTTATTCGCTGTCCTTCACGGGCGTGGAGCGTTTCACGATTTCTATCCAGAATCCTATACCGCCAAACACAGTGCCGAATTACCCGCCGAAACCTTGTATGAATTACACGAGGGAGACGATGCAGGTTGGCCCTACATTTATTATGACCAATTTCAAAAAAAGAAAATGCTAGCTCCAGAATATGGTGGTGATGGGGGAAAAACCGGCGGTGAGGAGGCCATTGACCCTATTGCGGCTTTTCCTGCGCACCTTGGGCCGAATGATCTACTTTTCTATACTGGGGAAATGTTCCCTGAAAAATATAAGGATGGTGCTTTTATCGCTTTTCATGGACAATCCCCTGAACTTAAAAAAGGATATCTAGTGGCATTTGTTCCTTTTAAAGATGGTAAACCTTCCGGAGAATGGGAAGTTTTTGCTGATAACTTCTCTGGAATTGATTTGGCAAACCCCGATGGTCCTGTACAACACAGACCTTGTGGTTTGGCCCAAGGCACCGATGGGGAACTCTATGTATGTGATGATTTAGGTGGCACGCTATATAAAATAAGCTACGAATCCCCCTCAAATTAGCATTAAAAAAATGCGCCATCATGAGGTAACTTGAAAAGCTAAAGAGAAATTAGAACTTAGGGAAGTTACAGCCAACGAAATAAAGCGTACTATTTGCTAATTGGCAAATAGAAAAATAAGGGTATGGAAATATTCACATAGGCCTTTGATGACTCCCTGTAAAAGAAAAGAGAGGCATAGCAAATAGTATATGAGTCTTCCAAAATATTTCATCAGTTGCGATTGGGGTACCTCCAATTTTAGGTTGCGAATGGTCGACTCGGAATCCCTGAATGTTGTAACGGAACATAGAACCGATCAAGGCATAAAAGTACTTTATGAAAAATTTCTTGAGCAAAGGGAATACGACCAAACCTCTTTTTTCTCCAACTATCTTTACCGTCAAATCCAACAACTTAACATCTCGAAACAGTCCTATTTAGTTGTTATATCTGGAATGGCCACTTCTAATATCGGCCTTCAAGAATTGCCCTATGGGGACATGCCTTTTGATGCCCAAGGAAATGGGCTTAAATCGAAAAAAATGACCTTAAGTAATGGGCTGAACGTCATATTGATTTCCGGAGTAAAAAATAGAAGTGGTATGATGCGTGGTGAGGAAATACAGGCTGTTGGACTGTCCGAACATCTATTCCCCCATAAGAATGGAATACTTATTCTTCCAGGCACCCATAGTAAACATATAAGCTATGATAATGGCAAGTTTACGAATTTAAAGAGTTTTATGACCGGGGAATTGTTCGAATTATTGTCTCAAAAAAGTATCTTGGCCAATACTGTGGAACATAGCCTCTGGGGAGATGAAAGAGAAAGGGCCTTTCAAGAAGGTTTGCAGATAGGATTTGCCCAGGAATTAAGTTCCCATCTATTTTATGTCAGGGCCAAACATATTTTGGAAAACTCAGACAAAAAAGACAACTACTACATGCTCAGTGGTATGCTGATCGGCGATGAGCTCTCATATTTGAAGACTTGGGACAACCCTATTTTTCTAGCCGCTTCAGAGCCCTTTATCAACATGTATAAACTTGCATTGCAACGATTTATTGACAAAAAGCAATTGGTGCTTTTTGATAGCAGTACCTTAGAAAAATCTTTGCTTATCGGACAACTAAAAATTCTTTCGACTTATGGAAAGTGATGTATCTCTTTTTTGGAATTCATTCTATAAAGCCCCTATAATTGGTATTGTCAGGGGAATTGACCATGAAACTGTCAAAGAAATTGCCAAATCCTATATCGAAGCCGGTCTGACCACTCTTGAAATAACAATGAATACACCAAATGCCCCAGCTATAATCGCGATGCTTAGGCGTGAGTTTTCATCTTTGAATATTGGAGCGGGAACGGTATGTAATACTGAGCAACTAGGTGCGGCCTTGGGTGCGGGTGCCCAATTTATTGTTACCCCCATTTTATCCGAAGTGGTTATATCACAGGCGGTATCACAAGGTATTCCAATTTTTCCGGGGGCATATAGCCCGACCGAAATCCATAAGGCTTGGTCTTTGGGAGCTTCTGCTGTCAAAATTTTTCCGGCAACGCAATTGGGGCCACAGTTTATAAAAGATGTCAAAGCTCCTTTGAATGAAATCAAATTACTTCCTACCGGTGGTGTCTCTATGGAAAACATCAAGTCCTTTTTTCAAGCAGGGGCCATTGGCGTAGGTATGGGCAGCTCTTTATTGGATAAAGAATTGATTTTGAAAAGAGATTTTGATGGACTAAAGAACCACTTTGTCAAGGTTAAGAACGAAATATTGGAATTTGTCAAAATCTAAGGGTTGTCTTCTTTCGAATACTTCGATACCCTCAGAAAGCCGATGAAAAACTTTTTCTGCCCCCTCTTTGAATTACCTCTATAAAAGAAGGCCAGCAAAACCCCCTTGAAGCCCTTAGCCTCGGCCACATATATACTGTCCGAAACCTACTGTTTGATATGTGAACCCGATGTACAGGGAGTATAATCCATTTCTTCAAGGGTGATTTCAACTATTCAACACGCTCAAGGGTCGAAGAACTTATGGGAGCCCTGGTTCAGAAAGAGTGGTCAAATAAATTTGTATGTATTGGTTTGAGGCTGTAAAACCTTCATTTGATAACTCAATATGAATATTTTGACACTTAAAACTACCTCAGCAGTCAAGATTAGCACAGGTCTTGCGTACGGACCCTGCGCAATCATCAAAGAATTATTATCTTAGAACCATATAGTCGATATAGAGAACATTGTGTTCTTTACCCCTATGTTATGTGCAGTTAATAAAGCAGGGAACGGAGTATTCGAAACCTATATAAGATATATCTTAAATCATGTCATCAGAAATAAACAAACACGTAAAAACAAGACTACATTCTCGAAATAGAAACCGAGAAAGATATGATTTAAGTGCATTAACAACTTCTAATCCTGAATTGGCAAATTATATAAAACCCAATAAATATGGTGGTGATTCAGTTGATTTTTCAAATCCTGTTGCTGTAAAGGTTCTAAACAAAGCATTGTTAAACCATTATTATGGAATAAAGAATTGGGAGTTTCCAGATGAAAATTTATGTCCTCCAATACCTGGAAGAGCAGATTACATTCATCATATTGCTGATTTGTTAAGTGAAAATAATTTTGGTAAGATTCCAATTGGCAATCAAATTACTTGTTTTGACATTGGTATAGGGGCTAATTGTATTTACCCAATAATTGGTGTTATAGAATATGATTGGAAATTTATTGGGTCCGATATTGATCGGAAATCGATTGAATCGGCCCAGAATATTGTCAATTCAAATCCATCACTTAAACAAAAGGTTGAATGCAGATTACAAAAAAGCCCTAAAGATGTTTTTTACGGAATAATAGGCAGAGAAGATAAAATTGATTTATCTATATGTAATCCTCCTTTTCATTCCTCTTTTGAGGATGCTCAAAAAGGAACTAGAAGAAAAGTTAAGAACCTATCAGGAAAAAGTGTGGAAACACCTCAGCTCAATTTTGCAGGAATTAGTAATGAACTTATATGTGATGGAGGAGAATATAAATTTATTCATACTATGATTAGGGAAAGTGAAAGATTCTCTAAAAACTGTTTTTGGTTTTCAACTTTAGTATCGAAACAATCCAATCTTAAGGGAATTTACAAATCACTCGAAAAATTTAAGGCGAATCAGGTCAAAACCATTCCCTTAGGAACAGGTAATAAATCTAGTCGAATTGTGGCTTGGACCTTCCTTTCTAAAGAAGATCAAAAAGAGTGGAGAGAAACGAGATGGAGAATACAATAATTGTCCTGTACATAACAAAGAAAAACCAATGATGAAATTATTTCGAAAAATTAGACAACGACTGAGCCTTCCCCTTTTTGTTAGTTTAGTAGGATTAGCCTTTTAGGGCAATTTATACTTTCCGATTCGATTGTTATGTAAGCTACCCAGATAGAGATAACCACCATATTCCCGAGCTGAAGTTATTTCTTTCAGGTGTTTTCCAGTGGGGTCATGCAGACTTTGGGTGATTTTTCCTTTTTCATTCAGAGCCAAGACCAGGCCATAAGGTTTTGGCTTGGGCCATAAAGCCTTGGGCAGTTTGGATATTTGAGCTTTTAGAAAGGGAGAAGGATGGAGTTGGTCCATGGCTTCATTTCGAACCGTAAAGAGAGCCAGCCAAAATGTTCCCTTATCGTTACTGGAAATGTTATCTGGAAAACCTGGTAGATTATCAATGAATATTTCGTGAGTACCTTTTTTAGCTCCCTTCAACCAATATCTGACAATCCTGTAACGATACGTTTCATTGATCAAAACGAAGTCTTCCTGCTGGGATAGGGCCACTCCGTTGGCAAAATAAAGATCCTCCAAAAGAACTTTTACTTCACCAGTAGTTGGATCATAGCTTAGAAATCTTCCATGTGGCTTTGATTCCAAAAGATCATAGAGATATTCACTTTGCCCATATTTGGAACTGGCATCCGTAAAATAAATGGTCCCATCGCGAGAGATATCCAAGGCATCTGTGAACTTAAAGGGGATACCATATACCGAGGTCGCCAAAACCTTAATCCTCCCCTGCGGGTCAATGGAAAGTAGCCCTTTATAGGCATCGCAGACAATCAGGTTATTATTCGTATCAAATTGCATCCCCAAGGGGCGACCCTTTGTTTCGGCAAAAGTATCCACCTTGCCATCTCCCTTAAGACTCATGATCTTTCCATCCTGTGTGCCCCAATAGACATCACCATGACTATCCAGAGCAACCTCTTCCGGGCCATTGACTTTTCCCAAGGCCAAAAGTTCGGCCTTCTGCAAAAGGTTGTTTGCTTTAAGCACACCCACTAACTCTGGTGAATTCAAAGGGGTGTAGGCTGCTGGGGCAATAGGAGCTGATTGGAGAAGGAAAACGATCATTAGAAGTATCAAAAAACCAATGGCACCAAGCATCATCTTTTTGATACCTAGACTCTTTTTTTTTAGATTGACTGTTTCTTTATTTTTTTGTTGCATACGATAATTACTTAGTCAGGAAGACCCTATTACAATGAAAGTGGTAACCTCAACACAATGTGCTTTTTCTGTTTGCTATGAATTTACATTTCCTTTCCTAACATAAATTCCATTATAAAAAATAGCATAGGTATAAATATAGGACATGCGATATGCGATATGCGATATGGAAAATCAAAAAGATATGCCCGTATGCCATACAATATATGAAACATATGGGATGAATACTGTAAATTAGTATTCAAAGCAATATAAACACAAGAGTATAAGAAATCAATACCCAGACAAAAAGTAGAAAAGGGTCGAATTACGGTTTAATTTACTTGTAGTTCACTAGGAATTAAACCTATGATCGGCTACTAGCTGTGGTCGTTATTCTTTAAATAAACATACGTATGAAAAAAATGCAATGGTATAATGAACCAGAGAAGTGGCAGATAATTGATGACTCATCCCTTTCAATGTATGTAACCCCAAATACGGATTTCTGGAGAGAGACCCATTATGGATTTACAGTTGATGATGGCCCCTTTTACTATTATACTGTGGGTGGGGAGTTTGAATTGAATATTAAAATAACAGGAGAATATAAAAACCGATTTGACCAAATGGGCTTGATGATACGAAAAAATGAGAAAACCTGGATTAAAACCGGTGTTGAATATGTAAACGAGAAGATTAATCTGAGTGCTGTGGTTACCCATGAAAAAAGCGATTGGAGCATGGTCGAATTAAAGCAAAACCCTAAATCGATTTGGCTTAAGGTAATTCGAAAAATAGACGCTGTAGAAATAAAATACTCTTTGGACAATAAAGACTTTACTATGATGCGATTGGCCTATTTTCCCGATAATGTTCCTGTAATGGTCGGTCTAACCGCTGCCTCCCCAGATGGTAATGGTTTTAATGCCTTGTTTGAAGATTTCGACATCAAACATCTTCCTGATGTTCGACGTAAGAAATGGCTAGAGAAGAATACAATTGAATAAAAATATTTTTGATACTATTTTTTAAGCAATAATTTCAAAAGCCAAGATTCATGATTGGCGTCTCTTACAAACAATATGTCATACTTGCAGAGAAACTATTCGGCAAGGACAGACCGGATATAGGTATTGTTCAGAACATAACTTTCGAACATGTCGGCATTTTTGGGAACGGCACCTTCAATTTGCACCCACCCCTCGTATTGAATATCATCCATAGCCTCACGCACTTTTTGAAAATCGACTTTGCCCTGACCTAGAAGGTAACCATTCTCCTTCGCATGGAATTCGCAAATGTTTTCCTTGCCCAAGCTACGTATTTCATCATAAATGTTATACCCCATTTTATTGGAGTTGGCAACATCGTAATACACCTTTAGGTTTGGTGAATTTACTGCGTTGATGATTTCCATATGCTCTTCGGAACTTAACCAGGATTCTACACCCAAGATGATACCCTTATCTTCTGCTTTGGGCATTATCTTTTTAAGTCTACGTATAGTTTCTTGGGTACCTTCTAAATCGTTCTTTAAATCCCCTTTATGAAAGAAGGCCAATAGTACCACCTTACAGCCCATGGCCTTGGCTACATCTATACTGTCCGAAACCCACTGCTCGGCACGCGGATCTGATTTATAGGGTATATTGTTCATTTCCCCGATTGCGATTCCACCTATGGTCATCCCATACCTATCAAAGGCATCATTGTACTGCTGTTGTATTCTTCCTTGTCTAAGAAGCATGTCGTTATTCAAGGTACCTAAACTGATCTGAACACCATCCAACCCTATTTTTTTGCCAACTTCTATGGCCTTTACACGTGCCATTTCATTGATAGACCAATCGCAGGCCCCAATTTTAAATCGCTGGGTCTTATCCTTGGCAAAGGCTTCATATGCTCCCAAATAGCCTAATCCCAATAATCCCACCGAAGATTTCAGTAGTTGTCTTCTGGTTATTTTTACGTTCATTGCCTGTAATTTTCGGTTTTACCTAATAGAAAACTGCCCACCACCCCTAAGCACCTTGTAACCCTGTCCCCTCCGCTCTGTTTCCGTAACAAAATCATTAACATCGGCCGTGTTAAAGGTGAACATATCATAATGGCACGGAATCACATAGTCGGCTCCTATGGCCTTACCCAATTCCACACTTTCCTCAGTGTTGAGATTACCCGCCACCTTCCTGGATGGGTCGTTGCCATTTATAGGAAGAATGGCGACATCTACTTGATATGGTTTTAGCAATTCCACCATACCCTCAAACCAAAGGGTGTCCCCACTGTGGTACACGGAATATTCGCCAAATTTGATGACAAACCCCATAAACTTACAATTCCCATTTTCATCCCTGGCTAGTTCATTGTGCTTCGCAGGAATTCCGATAAAGGTAAACTCGTTAACAGTGACCGAAAGACCATCGTTCATACCGATGGGAAAATCAAGGGCGCATTGTACTCTATTCGCAACAAAAGCCCGATTTGCTTCTGGAATAATGAATTTGATGCTGGGGTTGTTCTTTAAAATGGGCATCAAACTCTCCGCATCCAAATGGTCGGTATGGTTATGGCTTGAAGTTACTGCAGAAACATTTCTCAACAAATCCGGTTGCAACACCAGTTCGCTCATGCGGATATGAGGCTTTTCAGTCTCTGCATATTTTTTGGTCAACGAATCAGAAAGGTAAGGATCTATCAAGACCCGTTTTCCGTTCCATTGCAGCAAATAACCGCTCTGTCCCAACCACCATAACCGAAAGCCTTCTTTTTCCTCAAGAAAGGCATCCATTTCGGCGATAAGCGCCTTGTCTTTTTTTATAGCAAGAATCAACGGGTTCATAAGGATTCCCTAACTTTTTTGGCTCCGGCGACCATATTAATTAGCTTCTGCCGAGAGGCCCAGCGCGCGGTCTGACTAAGTCCACAATCGGGAGCCACGGACAGTTTTTCGGCAGGCACATATTTCAAGCATCTGTTGATCCGTTCCACCACATCATCCACAGTTTCGATATAATAATTTTTGACATCAACGATACCAACGGCCACATTCATTTTTTCAGCGAATGGTGCCAGCAATTCGATTTCGGAAAATTCACGGTTCGCCATTTCAACATGGATTTCATCCACATCCATATCCAAAAAGTCTGGTAACATCGGTTTGATGCTCCTATAGCCAACAGGGCGACCTTTAAAGTTGCCAAAACACAGATGAGTGCTGAGGTTACATTTGCCTTTAATGGTACTGACCGTACGATTGAAGATATCCACAAAGCGTTTCGTATCTGCCTTATAGGCATAACAACTCATTGAAGGCTCGTCTACTGTAATTTCGGTACAGCCTGCAGCCACCAAAGCTTCCAGTTCATCACGGACGATAGGCAGTAGGGCTTCTGTAATTTCATAACGGTCCTTATAGGTGGCATTGGGAATTAATCTCCCCGATAGGGTATATGGGCCAGGGATACTGGCTTTAAGGGTTGGGCCTTTTGGCGCTAATTTTTTTAGTCGCTCAAACTCTTTTACTACCCCTAGACCACTAGGAGCTATTAAATCTCCGATAATATTGTTTTTTCCACGCTGGTCGTGCGCTGCAGGTCCAAATTTTCGAGTATCGGAGGTGTTGTTTTCAATACCGCTGATAAATCCGTAGAATGATAGATTAAAATCGAGTCGCGTTTGTTCACCATCCGTTATGACATCCAGACCGGCAGTGGTCTGGTCATGAATAGCGGCGATAACGGCATCTTCAATGGCCTCATCGATATCAGCAGCCCCGAATTTATCGAGGTTCTGGGAAACGAATTCAAGCCAGCCCGGAAACGGATAGCTGCCTATTACGGTAGTTCTAATGGGAAGTTTGCTCATTGTATGCTTTTTTGACGCCAATATGTCGGCGTGGTATGTGGTTTTTGATTAAGGGTAGTGTTGCCCACAATCTAGGCAAACCAATATAGATCAAACAACTTGTATATACAAGTGTTGGTTCGTGTTTTTATTATAATAACGAAGGTATTGCAAACCTCTTTGCATACTAAGTCGGGCATAGTTCACCATCATAGATCTGCCTACAATGATTCTATAAAGCCAATTCCATTTTAGATATCTTTCAACCAAATTCTCAACTAGATAAAAGATTCAGAGCTGTTCTTTTTACAATTCTCGCGGTGTTATGAAAAGAACACTCCAAAAGAAGTATTGAAAAGAGTATTGGATCGAAGAAGTAACTCATTTAAAATAAACTGTAATTTGAGGAATAAAAAACTCAATTTTTCTTAAGGTTTTTGCTGCCTGGATGGGATTTATTTCTTGGTTTCTAAACGAAAGTGACCCTGAAGGCGGCCCAACCAATTTTTGATGTTTAGCAAAAAAAGATTTAGTCTAATGAAAAAATTATAATGATTGGTTTGTGCAGTCCGAAGTAACATGGACGTGGAATCTATTCACACAAAAAAGCTTCAATTTTCGTTGAGGTTCTAGCGGTCTAGCTTTTCGAAACCATCTCACACCATACGAATGAATTAGAATCAAACCTTCTTAGGTAAACTCGCTAAGCTTATTATGGCCATTTTCTTTTAACCTTTTCTCGGTTTTAGCCAGAATTTCATCACTATTTACTTATGTAAAATCATCTATTTCAACTACTCGGTTGGGATATGTAAAACCAAGGATTGCATCTCCTTTTGGACAGATTCCAATTTGATCTTGCCTTGTCCAAACTTACTTCCTTTAACATATATCCAATCTATTGTTGGTAGGTTGTCTTTCTTTTCTTTGCAGGAAAACAACACTAAACCTCGTACAAAAGTTAGAACCAGATATTTTTTCTTCCCAATGGTCAACACTCTTTACCGTTCATTTAAACTAAAGCGGTAAGGCAAAGCAATAGTAACTATCTCCAGATTTTGTACCAGGCTTACCTCCACCACCTGCTGCAATCACAAGGTACTGCCGCCCATTTATTTCATAGGTCGATGGAGTGGCATAACCGCCAGTATCCATTTGAAATTCCCACAATAATTCACCGGTATCCTTATCAAAGGCGTGCATACGTTCATCCCTTGCAGCACCAATAAATATCAATCCCCCGGCGGTCACCACCGGACCTCCAATATTAAAAGTGCCTGTTGGAGGCACCCCTTTGGCTTCAAGCTGGGGGTAGGTACCCAAAGGTACCTGCCATTTTATTTCCCCTTTATTTAAGTCAATTGCATTGAGGGTGCCCCAAGGTCTCTTATTCACAGGGAAACCCTCAGGATCTCTAAAATCCCAGTGACCCGTACTTACATATGGGATTCGGTCCCTCCAGGTATTTTTTAAATCGTCCGTAGCTACTTTTTCTTCTTGCCCTTCCTTAAAAATATAGGATACAAGGGCCTTTCTTTCTGATTCGGTGAGTGATTTGAAGGAGGGCATTTGGCCTCTGCCCTCAATAAGCAATGATTGCATCTGGTCCTTCGACATTCGATCTTTCACTCCTTCTAAATTGGGTACGACAGAAGTAGTTCCGAAGTTCTTATCGACCATTGAATGACAATGTGTACAGGTGGACTGAAAAATTTGTTTTCCCAATTCACCCATAGTGGTTTCTTTGGTTACCTTGGATTTTTTCATGGAAATCCATTCCGCTTCATTGCTTGCGTTTATTATTAAGGTATTGGTCTGTGGGTCAAATGCCGCTCCTGGCCACTCCGAGCCTCCGTTAAATTGTGGGAGTATGACCAATGGTTTTATGCCGGGTGGCGTAAAAACCCCTCCCATTGCCATGTTTTTAACCGTTTCTTTGACATAATCCCTGGCATGGGCATCCAAGTCTGTTATGTCATCCGTATTAAAACCTTGATCGGCATAAACCAGAGAGGGAATGGGAAAAGGCTGGGTCGGAGAACTTACTTCCCCGGGAATGTCCGATTGGGGAACTCTCTTTTCTTCAATAGGAAAAATGGGCTCTCCCGTATCTCGGTCTAAAACAAAAAGATGGCCCATTTTTGTCGGTTGTGCGAGTGCGTCAATTTCTTGACCATCCTTAGTCAAAGTCACCAAGGTGGGCGCACAGGGAATGTCATAATCCCATAAGTCGTGGTGCACCACTTGAAAGTGCCATACGTGCTCTCCAGATTCGGCATTGAGGGCCATAATACAATTTCCAAACAGATTATCCCCGACCCTATTGCCCCCCCAATGGTCATACGAAGGAGATCCTGTACCGAAAAAAATAAGACCACGTTCGGAATCCAGCGTAAAATTGCTCCAATTATTAGCTCCACCATTGGTTTCCCATGAATCGGAAGACCAAGTCTTATACCCATATTCACCCGGTTGGGGAATGGTGTGAAAAATCCACTTTCGCTGGCCGGTACGCACATCATAAGCCCTAATATGTCCTGGTGCCCCAGGATTTGGTCCTTCACCCACTGCAGATCCGATTATCAAAAGGTCTTTACAGATAATACCCGGTGTATTAGATGAGGCATACTGCAAGGTCTGTCGATCTAAGCCAGTTCGAAGGTCAAGTTTCCCTCCAGCTCCAAAATCGTCGGCAAGGGTGCCCGTTTTGGCATCTAGGGCGTGCAAATAATGACCCACCCCATAAAACAATCGTTGATCCGTACCATCGCTCCAATAGGTAAGGCCTCTGCTCAACCCAGAACCTTCTTTTCCGTCCCAAGGATTATAGACCCAAAGCTCTTCACCTGTTTCGGCATCAAGGGCCACCGCTTTTAGACCAGGGGTAGTGATATACATAACCCCTTTCACAATTATGGGATTGCATTGCATCGTGGTTGGCGGATTGGTTTTCATATCCCCTGTGTGGTATTGCCAGGCCACTTCCAATTGGGTTACATTGTTCCGATTTATTTGATTGAGTTCCGAGTAATGGGTCCCTTTTAAATCACCACCATATACTTCCCAAGTTCTATAGCTGTTACGAGAATCCTTTGTATTCTTTTCTTGGATACGGTCACAACTTAAGTTCATTAGTAGGACTAGCCCTAAAATGTAGTACAATGAGGTAATGGAAAATCTCAAACGCTTTGGACTTAAAAGTTATTCCCCTAAGTTAAAGGGATATTTTGAATATACAAGGTCATCTATTTGGAATTACAAACCTCTCTGGGTTTTTATATCTGCCAATATCTCACCGACTGGGGCAACCTAAATTTTGTGTTTGCCGGGTTGGTGATACAAGGCAGATTCTCAAGCAATAATTATCAGATTTCATTATCTTTCCATAGAAAACCTAATACAGGGACTGTTATTAAATGGTTAAATCAATCGAGGCAAAACATAGTCAATAAGTCATGCCCGCCCAATAGAAAGTCAAATAATCCATGGCCATTGAAAAAATGAAATTAATCACCATAAAAACCCCTCTAAATACTACTAATTAAAAGATCAATGAGGAGATTCCGAATTAGAATTAATAAAAACCAGAAAATATGTACAGATTTTTAACCATGATGATATGCATCTGTATCCACCAAATAGTTTCCGGAATGAGCTCAAACAATACGATTACACTTAAAGATGGCAGAACACTGGGATATGCTGAATATGGCAACAAAAAAAGATTTCCAATATTCTATTTTCATGGAGGGCAGGAGAGCAGATTGTCATCTAAATTTATGGATAGTACGGCCAAATCTTTGAATATTAGGTTAATTTCCCCGGACAGACATGGAATAGGTCTCTCAACATTTAAGGAAAACAGAAGGTTTTTAGATTGGGCCAATGATACAGAGGAATTAGCAAATTGTTTGGGCCTTAGCCGGTATTCCATTTTTGGATTATCGGGAGGAGCCCCCCATGTTTTAACATGCCTTCAGACCAATACTGAAAGGATAGTAAAAGCTTCTATCATTTCAGGTGCCACACCCTATAATTATAAGAACAGTACAAAAGGTATGTGGTTCCCTGTAAAAATAATCCATTGGTTCGCAAGTATGAAAAATGACTGGATGATTCGTAAAATCATTCAGAAAGATTATGAGGAATTGATTAAAAATCCTGAAAAAAGAATGAAGCAATTCCAAGAACATCTCCCCTCGCCAGATAAAGAATTGATGAGAAGAAATCCCGAATATGGAAAGGATTTTATTACTGGAAGCTTAGAAAGCTATAATCAGGGTATCGACGGAGTGGTACAAGAGTGGAAGCTCTATGTTGATGCTTGGGATATAGATTTAACCACTATTCAATTCCCAGTGATGTTATGGTATGGTTCTGAAGATAATATGGCACCAATACAAAGGGGTTTCTATTATCGTAACCAATTGCTAAATTCAACACTTAAAATTGTTGAAAATGAAGGTCACTTCTCCCTAATCAGAAATCATCTGGAAGAAATATTGAATGAATTGAAACCTATATCCAAAAAATAAATAGATTCCATTTAGGAAATAAATTTAAAAAATGAAGACAGAGTGAGAAATCCATTTTAGCAAAAAAAGCCCTGACTATTAAATGAGATTTATTCTAGACTCTAAATTCGTATCAAAAGTCATTGCCGAGCTTATCCAGAAAGTGTCCCTTAGACAGACCTATTAAAACGGCTCAAATCAATGGAGAACAATAAGTTGATTGATGTAGTAAAAAATATAGGCAATATGTCTACAGTGATGAGCTTAGAAATGAAGCGTTGTTGATTCTGAAAAGCCGAGGAATTGACGAGCTCGAGCTTAAACTTACTGGAAATTTTCAAAATTCGACCTATGATCATGCACTAAGCTTTTATGACGATTATAAACGGAATTCTAAAATTGCGTTTGGACTCTATACATACCTGTTGCTTGGAAATATCCTGATTACAATGTTGCTATTGGATTGGGAGTATGTAGACTTATTCACATCGACCATAAATCTTATAGTTCTAATAACATATCTGTTTTTCTTATTGCTTTCTTTTGTTAATCAGTCGAATTTTTACAAGAAAATTGGTAAAACATATAGCACGAAAGGAGCTTTAATATACTTTCTGCTTGGCATGCCTTTATATATATTCACGTATTTCTATTTCAATAAACAAATGAGAGAACAATTGAAAACTGTTCAATAAGGCATATTTCATAAAGAATAGGTCCAGTGAAAAGCAATAGCTTATTTATTCAAAGTTTAAATAAACGATAGACATTGAATGAGTAAGCACGTTAATCGACATATGAAAAGAACATTTGCAATAGTATTATTGGTCTTGTCGCTATCTTCAATAAATGGTCAAATCAATCGTATCGAAAACGAGATAATAGATTGCATCCATAGTTCCATGGGCGACAATGGCGAAATCCTCAAACAATTAATTAAAAGCCACCATAATCTGCTTATTTCTGAAGGAATAGTAAAAGATTCTACACCTGAATCGCTACAAAATTCCTTTAGGGAAATGGCAAAGGGAGAACTAATTAAAATGCCGTCAAAATTTTTCGTCCAGCAATGGAATGAGATTATGGGACCTGACAAAACAGAACTAAACGATTGTCAAAATGAGATTCTAAAAAATTCTGGCAATTATGATTCCACAAAGCTGATAAACTTTTCAAAGGAACTGACTAAAATTCTAATTAGAAAGGGACTGGAAAGGAAAGAGGTGGCCAGCCTGTTAGGTGGAGTTTTGGGTGCTGAAGATTTCGCACTAGAGTATTATAAACTGTCAACATTTTTTGTTTTTGATATAATTCCAACATCGGCAGGGGTTGATTACAGTACAACCATTCTCAAAAATCCTACGCAAGATCAGAAAAGTAGGGCCTTGAACCTAGCAATAAACCATGAAAGCAAAATCATTTATGACAATAAACCCGTTAATCTGGAAGAACTAGGTATTTTATTAAAGGAGTACTTTAAAAAGAATAAAACTGCTTCAATAATAGCACTAAATACCAGTAAAAAAGCAAAGTATACGATTTATTTAGATGTAAGCCGACTTATCACCCAGGAAATAAATGTTCTTCGACAGGAACTTGCGGAATTAGAATTCCAGAAACCTTTTGGGTTATTGAATCAAAAAGAAATGGATTTTGTCAACACAACCTATCCGTTAATTGTAATTGAATGAATAATACGGCTAGACTGACAAAAAATCAATTTTATACCAAAAAACCTAAGTTCAAATAAAGGATGAAAGAGATCTTATTTCATGCATTAAAAAAGTAAAGTATATCTATGAAAGATGTTTTACAATTGGAGATTAGTCTCATAGATAGTAGTCCAAAAATATGGAGAAGAATCTTGGTTAAAAAGAACACCTCTTTTTATAAACTCCATCATATTATGCAAATCGCAATGGGCTGGCAAAACTATCATCTTTATGAGTTCAATGTTGATGGTTGTAGAATTGGTGAACCCGATCTAGAATTTGATGATTTCCAAGAAAATGATAAAATTATAGCTTCCTCTGAGTTAACTCTTGAACAGATTATTGATAGGACAAAGCAAAAATTTGATTACGAGTATGATTTTGGAGATGGTTGGCAGCACCAAATACTTATTGAGAAATTTTTACCCATCGATAAGAATTTAAATTACCCTACGTGTACCGAGGGTAATTTAAATTGTCCGCCCGAGGATTGTGGTGGAATTTTAGGTTTCTATAATTTATTGGAAATTCTTGCTGATAAGGAACATCTGGAAAGAGAAGAAATGCTGGAATGGGTCGGAAAAAATTATGATTCCGAGTCAATTGATCTAATTGGGATTAATTCTATACTTCACTTGTTGGATAAATATATTAATGATTGGGAAAAGCAAAGCGATGATGAACCTTAACTAAGGTACATTGAAAGTTCAAATAAACGATGACAATAGTTCTATTCAGCAAAAATGAGGGATGAAAAAAAATAAAGTACTTGTCTATCTTATTTCCTGAGTTTGGGTTAATTTTATTAAAAAATATAATTGAATATGAACAAAATTTATATACTGTTTTTTTTCATTCTATTGGTTGGGTGTAGTCCATCCGAAGACAATTGGGTTGTATTATTTAATGGGGAAAATTTTGAGGGTTGGCATTCTTATAGATCGGGTAACAACTATGACGGGTGGTATATTGAAAATAAGGTATTAACATATGACTTTCAATTAAGTACTGAGTCGGGAAACTCATATTTGGTGACCGATAAAAAATATACAAATTTTGAACTTTCATTAGAGTGGATGATTTCTGAACATGGTAATTCTGGTGTTTTATGGGGTGTTGTTGAGGACGAGCGATTTGAGCATCCCTATCAAACAGGGCCTGAAATTCAAATTTTAGATGACGATTGGACAGAATATGTAGAAGGCCGTGGTGATATAAATCGTGCAGGATCATTGTATAATTTGATGGCCCCTTCAGCTGTTGTGAGCAAACCTGCAGGAATTTGGAACCATTTCCTCATCCACATTGACCATAATGAAAATATCGGTTTTATGATATTTAACGATCGTGAAGTATTGCGTTATCCAGTACACGGACCTGAGTGGGATGCATTGATTGCCAAATCTGGATTTGCTGAATTGCCTAGTTTCGGTAAGGCTCAATCAGGTCACATAAGTCTTCAGGAGTATGGTGGTAAAGTGGCTTTTAAGAATATTAAAATCAAAATCCTGCCCTGAAGTTGGTAATCTTTGGTATAGTATTAGCCTGTGGTTCACTTTGACCGGCTCATCCACAAAGGGAACAAAAACCCAAATGGTGGTTTGGGGAAAGTAGCCAAAAAGTAACCGCAATACATCGAACGAGATGAAAAAGGACAAAATTTTAAGATTCATTACCATATTTGTTTTAACGGCCTTTGCCCTGTTGACCTTATTTTTGAGCAGTTCAGTAATTTTCGATTGGTTCGCCATACGGGCCATGGAAGGCAATTATGTGCCTTTGGTGGTTTGGGCGAATTTTATCAGTAGCGGGCTCTATCTTTTGTCTTCCATTGGTCTTCTAAAGCTAAAAAAAATGGACGGTCAGACCCTTATTGATTTCCGTTTTCATATTGACGGGAGCTTTGATCGGACTCTATGTACATATTAATACAGGTGGATTGTACGAAACCAAAACCATTGGGGCGTTGTTCTTTAGGACCGGACTGCCCTAGTCTTCGTCGCAATGACCTACCTAATTACCATAAAATGGAAAAAGCATTAAAAATATTCATGGCCTTGGCCGTATTGTTGACTTTCATATCATTGGACTATCCTGTTCAAAAAGAGAGGTACACTTTAACGGTAAAGGTGGAAGAACTTCGTAATTCAAAGGGCGTAGTGCAGTTTACGTTGTACAATAAGGAAGGTTCCATTCCCGATACTAAATTCAAGGCCTTCTATAAAATGAAAAAGGCCAAAATAAGCAATGGCACATCTACCATAACGTTTAACGATATGCCGAAAGGAAGATATGCCATCAACGTGCTGCACGATGAAAACGAAAATGGCAAAATAGACAAAGGTTTAATACTGCCGACTGAAGGTATCGGTTTTTCCAACTATACCAATATCGGGTTGTCGAACCGTCCCAATTTCTCCAAGGCGAGTTTCGAGCTGGACTCCGATGCCACGGTGTCCGTAAAAATAATTTACAAATGAAAAGGTATGGCTATATACTGATCTTAATACACTTTTTGGCGCAGGTAATCCATGCGCAAATAAACGACTCTCTGCCCAATCTTGACCTTGCAAAAATAGCGCAGGTCAATCAAAGTGACAGCTATATCACATTTCCTACGGATCTAGGCAATCTGGAACCCTTGATGTTCGAGGCCAACGTTAATCCCAGTTTTGTCATTCGAGAACGGAAAGAATCGAATTTGATGGCGGTACTTACGTCTCAGGTCACGATCAGAATGTACAATGAAGAATCGTATCCCGTAAAAACGCCGAGCTATATTCCGCAGATAACTTTTTATTATTTGACGGGGGACAAGAATCCTTCGGACCATTATACATTTTTCGGCAAATTTGCACACCATTCCAACGGACAGGATGGCAATTTTTATGATACCAACGGCAACATCAATTTACAGAACGGCAACTTTTCCACGAACTTCTTTGAACTGGGCCTGATAAAAACATCTTTCAGCAAAACGTTGAACGCCTCGAAATTTTTCAAAAGTTCCTTTGAAGTGCATCCCCGAAGTTGGATGTTGGACGAGCTGCATGGCAGGTATAGTGGCTTTCGTTGGCACAATGCCTTTTTTGCTTACAAACTCCCTGTAAAAATGGGGCATCGAGGATCGGTAAAAGCCGATTTCTCATTAAAGGTCGAAACCACCTGGCTAATCGACAATATCAATGATTGGGACACCTTTAATTTTAAAAGGTTCAATATCGGATTGACGTTTTACTACCATCCCAAATTTTTGGAAGAAATCGGCTTTTTCGTGCAATTGTACCACGGAATGGATTATTATAACATCTATTTCCAACATCGGTTGGATGTCATTCGGTTTGGGATAATGACCGAATTGTTGCGATTTTAATCTAAAACGAATAAAGATATGGGCAAACATAGATTTACTGTAACAAAGAATTCGGGTGACCTTGAACCTTTTTCTATCGAAAAACTGAAAAATTCTTTAAGGGTATGTGGAGCTACAAAAGTAGAGATTGAAAAGGTTATAAAAGAAGTAAAACCTGGATTGTACGATGGCATATCTTCTGGGGAAATCCATAAGAAAGTCTTCCCTTTGTTGAAAAAGACGGATCGGGTACAAGCCTCGAAATACAGTTTAAAACGGGCCATTTTTGATCTCGGCCCTACTGGATATCCTTTTGAAAGAATGGTAAGTGCATTGTTGCATCATAAAGGGTACAAAACCAAGGTAGGTGTAATTTTGAAAGGAGAATGCGTTACACATGAAATAGACGTTTTGGCGGAAAAGGACGGGGACGTATATGCCATCGAATGCAAGTTTCATTCAAAACCTCATTTTTCAAGCAACGTTAAAACGCCCTTGTACATCAATTCGAGATTCTTGGACATTCAAAAGCAATGGAACTCGGACGCAAAAAACAAAACGCATTTAAAACAGGGTTGGCTGGTTACCAATACCCGCTTTACCGATGATGCTATCAATTATGCCAAATGCGTGGGATTAACGTTGTTAAGCTGGGATTACCCAAAGAACAACGGGATGAACAAAAATATCGATAAACTCGGGTTATATCCTATTACAGCCTTGACCACATTGACCCAACGTGAAAAAGAACAACTGATCGCAAAAGATGTAATTCTAATCAAGGAACTAGGGGAAAAGCGCGATATTTTAGGACAACTCAAATTTTCCCCAATCAAAATAAGGCAGGTACTATCAGAAGTCCATCAGTTATGCCATATGTAATTGTTAATTATGAAAACAAATGGAAAACGAACAAAATAAATCTCTTGATTCTGAAAGAATGAAGAATATACCCAAGAAGTATGATTCATGGGGCTACAAACAAAATTCCGTGCGCTTTCACTCAACCATTAAAACTTGGTAAATTGTCGATTACAAGGCAGTAACATTCGTTCCGTTGGACGGTAAGCTAACCTTTAATACACAGTGATTTCCATAAAAATTCAAATAATCATTTCTATAGTTGTTATTGGTGCGATATTGGTGTAAATTAGCACCAATTAAAAAATATAATTATGGCCCGACAAAGTATATCATTTACAAAACCAAACGACGAATGGCTTAAAGCTCAGGTAGAAATTGAGGAATATACAAGCAAAAGTGAATTGGTCAACGATTTGATTAGACAAGCTCGTGAACAGCAAAAGGAAGTGGATTGGATTCGGACAAAACTTGTGAGGGCAGAGAAAAGTGGCTTTTCCAAAATGAATCGTGAAGAAATTCTGGCCAAATCCAAAAAGGAATTAAAAGAAAATGGGCAATTATAAACTTAGCAAGGTTGCCCAAGAAGATTTAATTCGAATTCATCAGTATGGAGTGAGAAGGTTTGGAGAAGCCCAGGCCGACACATATTATTTTGCACTATTCGAACAGTTTGAAACGATTGTCAGGGAGTCTTATTTATTTCAAGAGGTCGATTACATACGAAAGGGATATCGGCGTTGTGTATGTGGGGTTGAAAGTATTTATTATCAAATTAATGATGATACAATTGAAATCATGGCAATTATCGGCAGACAGAAAATCGAAGGAAGATTTTGAAATTTTAAATGAGTTATAGTTTTGAATGAATTAATGAGGATGATCTAATTAATTTGAGTAAAAGTTAAACTTATGTTAAAAGGTGAGCCTTGTGGTGCGCCTAAAAAATGACCCCTTGGCAGACCTTTGTTATAGGGTGTTTTCAAGAAAAGTTCGAGTCCCGTCCAGACCGCCAATAAACAAGGGCCTTAGAGAAATCGAAGGCTTTTTGCGTTTAAAAAAACGCACACTTTTTGAGTTTTAACAATTCTTTAACATAGCCATTCTTTTTTGATGGGATTTAAGTCCAAAATAAATTAAAATCCTTTTTAGCTTTCATGTAAGTAATTGCACTTTGCCAATTATTAAACGTAATATATTGGAACTTCAACGCTAAGATATTCAAGGAGCTCGGAAACGATACATTAGTGGTCTTAAGAAAATCTCTGAGACTTGTGGGATTGAGAACACTTAACTTCTTGTGTTTTAAGACATGGTTTTGCTACACACGATGTTAGAGAATGTACCTTTACCCGCTATCTCAGCTATGCTCGGACATTTTACTTATTATTATCTTATTTGACCTAAACCATCTGGAAGTGAAGAAAGATATGCCATCAGATTTGCCATTTCTTGAGTACTGATAATATTATTGAGACCCATGGGCATTAAAGAAATATTATAAGGTTCTATACCTGTAATTTCGGTCCGTGAAATACGTACTTCAGTCTCTGGAGCAGTTTCAACAATAATAGTTTCTGTTAATTGTTCCTTAACAATCCCTGTATAGATTTTTGCTTTAGTCAAAACCTTTGAGGTTTCATATTCTCTAGCAAAGCTTGTACTGGGGTAAACAATCGCTTCCAGTATATCGTGCTGTGAGCGGATTTCACCAATATTCGTCAAATCCGGACCAAAGTCTCCCCCTTTCCCCTCCACTGCATGGCAAGATGAACAAATAGCTTTTCCGAAGAAAAGGTTTCTTCCTTCTACAACATCACCATTTTTAAGCTCGGCTTCCAACTTTTCCAGTTGTGTCAATCTATTTGCATGCCGTTCGTGCAACGTCTTTAGGATAGGTTCCGCAGATATATGTACAGATATAGGAAAAGTTTCCAACAGGTTTTGAAAATCCTGCACCGATAAATTTCCTATTCGATTCGGCGAGCTTTGCAGTGCCGTCATGAGTGTTATACCTACCTCCTCACTAGTACTACCTTCAAAAGAATTCACAAGGTCTGGAAGAAGGAAAATATCTAATTGTGCAACTTGTTCTCGTGCTAGCATTAACAATTGATTTTCGTTAAGATCTGCCTGAGCCAAAAGTTGCACAGCTGACAGCCGGATTGTAGATTCATTACTCGATCCAATATAATCCAACAGCATCTGGAACTCTCTCACTGAAAGTTGAGGGACAGCCATAATCCGCGCACTAAGTGCCTTGAACCTTAAGATAGCTTGCGTTTTTGGATTATCAATCATCGTTTTCAGCTTATTGCCTAACGCCAGTATGTTCCGTGATTTGGCCAAATCAAGAACCTGTGAACGGATCTTCAAATTATCTCCTTCCAATAAGTTCCCCAAGGACGCTACCAATATATCTGGAAGTTCTTCAATTGAGCAGCCATTAATTACATCTAGAAGAACTAGCTTTCTTGTTATAAGTGTATTCACATCTTTCAGCTGAAAAGAGATGAAATTTTGAAGCTTGGGATCATGACAAAAATTAAGCATTAAATTTAATACTGCTACTCTCTCTGTTTCAGATAATTCGGCCGTTCCCAAACGTTTGGCAAGAAAATCGACTACTATATCAGTCCATTCCGGATGATGTGAAGCAACCCAAATACCTACTTCTTGTAACTGTGCGTCTGCACTTGCTAAAAAAGGCTTCAGATAATTTTTTCTGAGGGGTGAATCATTCATTTGATCAAGGGCGATTAATGAAGCTTTCCGTATATTTATTGAAGGGTTTTCTAGCGCCACGATGAGTGGTTCGGGATTCCCAAGAGTGATGAGGGAATAAATTATTGCATGCTCTACAAAACGATCCTCCGGATTTGCAGAAGCATTTACCAAGGCACTTATTGCCTGATCATCACCGATTTGACCAAGTGCCGTGGCAGCTTGTCGGCGGACAGGGGCCTTATCTTCCTGTACCAATTCCATTAGTTTGTCTACTGCTTCGTTGTCTTCGGCCATCCCTAAAACCCTGGCCGCCGCCGTACGTACTATAGGACTTTCATCATCCAAAGCTTTACGTACTCCGTTTATAGCTGTCGACGTATTAATCCGGTAAAGTGTAAAGACTGCCGATGTACGGGTATCTTCTCTTTTAGATGAAAGTAATATCTTTATAAGTGGTTCAATAGCGTCTTTACCTTTTGCAACAAGATGGTCGATAGCTTTGTTTCTGACAGCTGGGCGTGGATCCCCCATATAGGTGGCCACCTTATGGGGAGACAACAGATTGAAATCTACGCGCCGTCCCCAAGGATCATCTACAACTGGCGCATCGATTTTACTAATGCGATAAATACCACCTTTCTGTTTTGCCTCTGCCACCACTGAAAGCGGGCATCCGGCAATAAACCACCCCCCCGTGTCAACCACGAGCAGGCTACCATTAGCATCTTCCTCCAAATCAGTTGGATGTATATCCAATACTGTAGAGATCATAAAGGGTTCATCCTCTGTTCTAAAAGTAGCACCTACAGGGGTCATTATGTGTCGCATCATACGACCAGTATTGAACTGAACACTGAAGAAATTGCCTTGAAATTCGTGACCAAACCCTGGCCCGATATAGCGGCTCAAACCAGAATGTGCTACACGGGGCAATGTGGTCATCACAGGCATCAAACCTCCTGTCAACTTCAAGCGGTCCTCTTCTATAACTGGATATGGCTTGGGATACACACCGCCTTCAACCCAGTGCATCAAAGCATCGCGAAAGCCATTTTTTGGTTCTGTGAAATATGTCATTGTACCTATTGTTTCTCCTGAAGGCATAAAATCCAACTCAATAGCATTGTCAAAACCACCACCGGATAGCCATTCTAGCTCAGTCCCATCCGGTCGACATCGCCATATCCTTGCTCCCTTTCCCTCTAAAACCTCTCCTTCTTTGGTCTCTATTTTAAATCCGCGTCGTGCATCGGTAATATATAACCAACCATCAGGGCCAAAAAATGGCCCGCCCATTACGGCACCATTATTATTTAGTGTCCATCCTGTCAGTAATACTTCCCGTTTATCAGAAATCCCATCACCATTGGTATCTGTGAAACGCAAAAGATCCGGTGCCGATGCAACATAAAGGCTGCCATTGTAAAAAGTCGCTCCCGTTGGATAAGTTAAGGAGTCTGCAAAGACCTTACTTTCATCAAAGGTCCCATCTCCATCAAAATCCTCTAAAAGAAGGATGTGATAAGGCGGATTTTCCAACATTTCCTCCGTAGAAATCGTTTCGCCCGTAGACTCAGTGACAAAAAGCCTTCCCTGATTATCAAAGGAAGCAAACATAGGATAAGATACTAAGTCAGAACCCGCCACCTTTTCAATCATAAATCCATCTGGAACCTGTAGCCCATCTACCCCCACCACCAATTTTGTATGAGTTTCGTTTGTATTCCTATCCCTGCATGAGATAAATGCATTACTGGGTAACAAAAGGCCAGCATAAAGCACAAATAAACATACTTTTCCTTTGTACATCTTTCCCCGTATTAAGGCAAAATAATTCATGTAGATAAAACTTTAAGTTATTAAACAAAATGTAACTAATCAGTCTTAATAAAAGTATCGAATAATTTGGATCGAGTCTAATAATGTCGGATCTTTCGGGAAATCGATTTTCTTGACCGACAGGGAACTCATATTACAACTAAACAAAATTATTTTCTGGATACCTCCAGTCTTTACAGTAAAAAAACATTCTAAAACTAACTATCCTCAAAGCAAGCACGCTAGGCATTTTGATCTTTTTATCTTGATCTAAAGGTCAAAATCAATATTTGCCTCTTGGAGATTCCCGCTTTCTAACGAAAGGCCATTTTATAAGAATACTTCGATGCAAAGCATCAAAGTGTTCTTATAACTATAAAAGCGATAAAACAGGTTTGTTTCTTTTAATCCGAAGAAGTTAAAGAAGCTCGTTATCCGCAAAACTGTAGTACGGTCCATCAGGGGTAATAATTATATGATCCAATAATTTCACGTTAAAAAGGTCGGCAGCCTTTTTAATTTTGTTTGTAACCTCCCTGTCGGTTGTTTTGTTTTTAAAGCTCCACTAGGATGGTTATGGGTCAATTATAGCGACTGACAAAGTCTTTAAAATCACTCCGAAAAGGATGCGTAAGTCCACCATGGTTCCCGTAATTCCATCTTGAGATGGCTGATATATTACCTTGTTGCTGTTGTTCAATAGCACCACTTTAAAGGATTCATGTAAGCCTATGGTGCTTTTATCCCAATGTTCATATAAGAGTTCCGCGGCGTCCGCAGATGAATTTATCTTGCGCCAAAAGGAAGCTGGTATTTGTTCTCCATAGCTTACCTTAATTTCATTGACTTTGCTTTTTATTTATTTACTTATTATATCTGAGACGTTTTCCCTTTTTTGATTTTTGCTCCACTTCCTTTTTGTTGATTCGGTAAGATTTCATGATTTCTGTTTTTGATTTACTTCCCAAATATCAAAACAAAGTCAAGTCATTTAAATAACCCTTTTCTTCGGATTTCCATTCAATTTATCTTGTAAAAATTAGGCCTAAGAGGACAATTTGAAAGAACAAAAAGAATAGAATGTAAATAAAAAAATGTTCCAATTTTTTTTAAATCATTTCATGATTAAAAGCAATTCCTTTATCAACATCCTTTTCAATGTATATCATCAAATTGAAGAAACACTCAACTAAAACAAATACTAAATTTATAACTTAACTTTGAGCCAAGCTAGTCTACTTTCGTTTGGCGACGTACAGTATGGCTTTATCAAAAAAGTATGTAAACTTCAAATTGATGACGGACACCTTAAACGCCGGTGATAAAATACCAGAATTTTCTGCAAAAGACCATACGGCTCAGATATTGAATTTGTTCCTAGTATATAGCATAACAAATGGTTGATTCATTATCGACTAATAACATATTTAAAACAAGAACCAAAGCCAAAATCAAAACGTATGAAACAAACAGTTCTTTTAAGTATACTCCTGGTAAGCATATGTTTCTATACTTGTAAAACCCCAAACGATATGAAAACTTATAGTGTAAAAAAAACTCAATTTAAAGGTGAGATCACTGAATCATTAAGTGATGATTTATGGAAAGAAGCAATACTATTGAATGGTTTTTCACAACCTTGGCGAGAAGAACCCATGCAAGAAACAAGCTTTATGGCAATGCATACCGATAGCCATCTTTATTTACGCTACAAAGTTAAAGAACGTAATTTGGTCATATATGACAATTACCAAACCAAGCGAGATATTGTAAGATCTGATAGGGTTGAAATATTTCTCAGACAAGACCCCGACCTAAAAAGGTATTACTGTTTGGAAGTAGACCCCAACGGAGCGGTGCTCGATTTTTCGGCAACACATTACCGAACATTTGATGATGACTGGACGTGGCCTAAGGGACACTTGTTCACCAAGGGAACCATTTTGGATGATGGTTACCTGCTCGATATGATTATCAGTATGGAATCGCTAAACGATTTGGGATTAATAAAAGATAATGCACTTGAGGTGGGTCTTTACCGTGCAGATACCGAAGTATTACCAGATGCTGATAATCCAGATGGTGATTTTAAATGGATTACTTGGGTAGATCCTAAAACCAAAGAACCAGATTTTCATGTGTCCACTTCTTTTGGCAGGTTGCAATTAATGAACGATTGAGACAATTTCTTCATGATAAATCAACAAGATTAAAAGTACTCACAAAATAGAAATATAGTAACTTGTTACTATATCCGTACGTTGTGGCTAATTAAAAAATGATTTGGATAAAAAGAATATTGATATTTGTAATAACCACGATTGTAATTTACGTATTGTCAGTCACTCTTTTTGTTATGTCACCGACAATTTAGGATTTCTTTGATTGTACAGAATTTGAAAGTGAAACTTGGATTAATTGGCAGGATACCGAAGTAACCTAAAAGACTCGGTGGAATATGATTCACGATTTGACAAACAAATATGATTTTAAAGGAAAAACCTGTTGCACACAATTAAAACCAACTATTCCCATTGACCAGGAATTTAGTCTTAATAGGTAAATCGAGAACTTACCCGAAAGGAAAGTATGAGGACGATATCGATGTTATTTACGCCCATGAAAACGGATTGGATGAATTAGAGATGGCAGAGGATAATGGACAAATGGAATATTTTGTACTAATACTCCTCAAAACGGATAAAAAAGAACATCCGAATTTGGAACTGGTGAATAAAGATTGGGAGGATATTTCCGGGGGTTCGCTATTTGACATTGAATTTATAACCGAAAATCGGAAACAGATTACAAAATCATTTCGCTATATGCTCGATGAATGGCTTAACGAAACAATTAGGTTTAAATTACCTGTTGTTGGATATTCTATAGAATCAAAAAATGAAAAAAAAGAAGCTAAAAAATTATTACTTAATTCCGCAATTAAGCGGGCATGGCAGTTCTGGAAATAATTGCGTACAACAAATTTCCTATGAAAGGCCCAAAACTAGTTGTCTAAAGTTCAAATAAAGGATTAAAACTGATTGGATTAAACCATATGACTTTGGATAAAAAAGATGAAACAAAATTTGAAGTTATCTCTGCTTCTTTAAATCAACTTACCATTAATTGGCAACAAGTGCTTTCCGATATTATTTCCTGCTTTGGTTGCGCAACTGGTACAATTCATTTTTTGGAGGCAAAAACATCATTATTGAAACTACAAGCACAAATTGGCATTCCAACTTTGCTAATTCCTAAATTATCGGAGATTCCCATAGGAAAAGGAATGGCCGGCATTGCAGCCGAACGGGGCCAACCGGTGGAAATGTGCAACCTACAAACCGATAGTTCGGGAGTGGCGCGTCCAGCGGCCAAGGAAACAAAGGTAGAAGGTTCAATTGTGGTCCCAATGATCCTTAATGACATCTTATATGGAACATTGGGTATTGCAAAACCCGTTCCCTATGATTTTACCGAAGAAGAGGTAAGTGATCTTTTGAAAATCGGGGAAGAAATGAGTCGGTTTATCCGCACCAATTTAGCGTAACTTATTTAGCCGTGGCAAGAGCTTTTGATTTTGAAACACAGTATAAGAAATCTTTTGAGCTTAACGGAAATAACACTAATGCCCTTGATATACTTAAAGGCATTGGTGTAGATACCGATAGTTTAGTTTTTAACGTATTAGTTCCAGAAGAAATATTACAACAATACCTTGGAAAGTATCAATTATCGCCAAACTTTATATTAACAATAATAAAGGAAGGTAATCGCTTGTTTATTCAACCTATAGGGCAATCTAAAAGTGAAGTATTTGCGTCATCCCAAAATCGATTCTATAGCAAAATCGTTGATGCACAAATTACATTTCACAAAAATGAAAATGGTAAAATCATAAGTTTAACCTTACATCAAAATGGCAATCATGAGGCTAAAAAAATTGAATAATTTTAGAAGAATTATCAAATAAAAACTGGAAATAACGATAGGCTAACAAAAGTAACCGTTGTACAAGCCCCTGATTTTGATAGGACCGCATCCATTTAAGCCCCTCTAACGGGGCTTTTTTTAGTTCCATACAAGTCGGGGCATGGTTTTCGGCTGCCTTAAAACCAATTGTAGTTGTCATAATCAAAGTTATTTTTCCTTTTGAATACCCTATACTTGAATAAAATATATAATTTCACAAGCAAGCAATACTTCCATTCCACAATGACAAACTACAAGCACACTTCACTGATCAAACTGGCCAATGCTATTATGATCAAAGCTGGTTATCCTGCTGATCGAGCACAAATTACAGCCGAAACGCTTGTCGAGGCTGACCTAATGGGTCATTTCACTCATGGTCTAGCGCTATTGAATCCATACCTCGAAGATGCAATCCGAGGTGGAATGAAAATGGAAGGTGAACCGAAGGTGATACATGATAGTGGAGCGAATATTACATGGAACGGGGAATACAGGTCTGGTCCATGGTTGGTACGAAAGGCGATGGGTCTTGCATTTGAGAGGATCAAAAATCATCCTGTGATAACTGTAGCCATTAGTCAATGTCATCATATCGGATGCCTCGCTACGTATCCAGAGTTTGCCACCTCCAAAAATCTAATGATGCTTTTGGCTTGCTCTGATCCGCAAAATAGAACTGTAGCTCCATACGGTGGCAAGACGGGAGTTTATAGTCCTAATCCTCTGGCTATTGGTATACCAACACAGAGCAAACCGATAATAGTGGACATCAGCATGTCCTCCACGGCGAACGGTTTGGTGAATGTAAAAAAAGCAGAAGGCAAAAAACTGCCTCAAAAATGGTTGCTGGATAAAGACGGAAAACCTACCGATGATCCAAATACTTTCTTTGAGACTCCCCCGGCTACCATATTGCCCTTGGGTGGACTCGAGACAGGCTATAAAGGTTTTGGGCTTGGCCTGTTAATAGAGATGCTGACCTCCGGACTGGCGGGTCATGGAAGAGCAGATAACCCAACCAACTGGGGTGCGAGCATATATCTTCAGATTATTGACCCTGAGGGATTTGGAGGAGTGGACAATTTCAAGATACAAGCGCAACACCTAGTAAATACATGTCTCAATACAAAACCGTTTGACCCTGAGAACCCTGTAAGAATCCCAGGAGGCAGAGCACTTAAGCTTCGAGACCAAAGGAAAAAAGATGGTCTACCATTGAGTGGGTCCATAGTGGAATCACTAAAAAAATGGTCTGACAAATTCGAGATCAACATGAGTGATTACGACTTGGATATGTGATTGTGATTAGAAATTTATAAGCTAGATTTCGGGTTAGGCGATTCATGGAATATTTGGTATTGATAGAAAGTTTAGTTGAACTGTCCATGGAAATATTGTGAAGTTATAAATGGAGGTGTTTCGTTATTACCACGATAGAAAACGTCTTAATGTTTTTAGTCATTTCAGGTTAAGTTCTATTATTTCAAAAAAAGCGTAACGAGTATTTAGAAATAAATAAACACAATGTTTTTGGTTAAAAACTTCATGTATTGCGTGGTATTGCCTTTTCAGGTTTTCGTATGGTCCAAAGTCCTAAACAAGTTATTAATCCATTGCATAATAAAAGAGTATAACCTAAATAAAAATCAAACCAATTAATGCATACAATATTTAATATATACGATAATATAGGTGCCGAAATAGCCACTAGTGGCACCCATTTATCTTTAATTTTATAGGGGGTGAACAAGCCAAACATAAACAGCCCAAGTAAGGGGCCGTAGGTGTAGCCAGCAATGGTGAAAACGGTATTTATAACACTGTTGTCATTTACCATGTGAAAAATCATAATAATAGAAACGAGTAGTATTGAAAAGCTGAGGTTTATTTTGGTTCTAAGTTTCTTTTTATTTGAATCGGATTTATGTTCTGTATTAAAAAAATCGGTATAAAATACAGTAGTAAGAGATGTTAGTGCTGAATCGGCAGAAGAAAAGGCAGCAGATGCAATTCCTAACATAAAAATAACACCTGCAAAAGTATTAAAGTGATTTAATGCAAGGTTGGGAAATAAGTTATCTGTATCTGTAAATTGTCCGGAACTATTTATAGCTAAGGCAATACCAGCATCTATACTATATACATAAAGTAATACGCCTAAAGACAGAAAAACAATGTTTGTAACGACTAAGATAATACTGTATAGAAAAATATTTTTTTGAGCATCTTTTAAATCTCTACAGGTTAAACTTTTTTGCATTTCGTTTTGGTCAAGGCCATTCATAGCAATTGCAACTACTACACCGGTTAAAAATTGCTTGTAAAAATTCTTTTCAAAACTCCAATCCCAATTAAAAATGGTAGAATAATTACTTTCTAGAATGGTATTGGTCATTTCATTAAAGGACAGGTTTAATTCTGAAGAAATAATATAAATACTAACCCCTACCGAAAGTAGCATCATAGATGTTTGAAACATATCGGTCCAAACAATAGTTTTTATACCCGCTTTATAGGTGTATGCCCAAATAAGCGACATGGTAACAACTACAGTGACTAGAAATGGAACATTATAGTGTTGAAATAAAGCAATATGCAACACGCTAGAAACCACAAACAATCGCAATGATGCTCCTATAGATTGTGACATAAGAAAATATAGTGACCCTGTTTTGTATGAATAATAACCGAAACGCTTCTCGAGATAACCATAAATAGAAACTAATTTAAGTTTGTAATACAGCGGAAGAAGGATTACAGCAATAATAAAATAGCCCACGAGATAGCCCAAAACCAATTGAAAATAGTAAAAATTGCTATTGCCAACTTCACCAGGAACAGAAATAAAGGTAATTCCAGATAATGAGGCACCAATCATTCCAAAAGCAACAATATACCAAGGCGATTGCCTGTTTCCTGTAAAATAAGTATCGATTGTAGAATTGCGAGAAGTGATATGGGATATAAGAAATAAAACAGCAAAATAACCCACTAATATTGCAATTACAAGTACAGGATTCATAGATGTAAAAATGGATTAAAAAGTTAAAATTGACTTTGACCAAAGATAAATGAAAAGCTTATTTTCACTAGTTTATAACACATTTTTAAATCTTAATAAATTTGTAAATATGGTTTTATGACAAAGTCAAAATTGGATATTTGTGAGTTACGTACAGAAAAAGAGAAAATGGAAAGCGCTAAAATCCTTGCCAGTTCAAAGCCGTGGACTGTTTTAGGAATAAGTTATGATCAAATAATGATAACACTTAACGATACTTTAAATGAAGTTTTTGTTGCTTATTATGAATATGAAATTATTGGGGTAATAATAATCCAAACTAAAGGTGCGTTTTCCGGTTATTTAAAAAGTATAGCTGTAAAAAAAAGGTGGAGAGACAAACATTTTGGAAAGCTTATGATGGATTTTGTTGAAAGCACCATTTTTTTAACATCTAAGAATGTGTTTTTGTGTGTGTCGTCATTCAATATAAAAGCACAGCAGTTTTATTTAATGAGGGATTATGAAATAGTAGGAACCTTAAAAAATTATGTAGCAGAAGGCTATGATGAGATACTAATGCGAAAAACAAAAGAGGTGCTGCTTTAAAACGGGAATTTGTGATTTTTTCTATGAAGGTTCGTTTGACGTTAAAGATATGGACCCAAAAAATACCTTTCCTTGCTTCCAGAAATAAAAGATTTATATGTTACGCTACAAACTGATATTAATGTTTTGAATGAAAAAATCAGAGAAAAAGTGTACAGCAACTTAGATGATTTGGAGAAATTTAACTGGTATCAAGATTGGGTGAAAGTCGTCGTTTCAGGTGTGGAGATTGACTATTTTCTAAATGACATTCACTATAAAAATATGGTCGCAAACTATATGAGATATAGATTTAGTAAGGTTCTGTCGCATCCAGATAAAAAAAATTAAAAAATTATCTTTACTGCAAAAAAGATGTTCAAAGGTCACTGTTTCCCCCAAAGTTATCATTCTTCAAGCTGTTTACTTCAAATATAAGATTTAGCCTTAGTTACAGAGATGTGGAAGAACTTATGGCCATTAGAGGTGTAAAAGTGGATCATGCCAGCATTCAACGGTGGGTTTTCAAGTTTACACCTCTTGTTGAGCGACAATTTAATGCAAGAAAAAAACATGTTGGGAAAAGATGGAGATTAGATGAGACTTATATCAAAGTTAAAGGCCTTCTATGCATAACCTTCTTTTATTTTCATTGCCTTTGAAGAGCGAAACTTTTAAATTGATTATGTAATATGGCACATGACAGTATCCCTGGTCACCGATGGTCAAGGAGCATTCTGCAATGAGTGTATCATTCCAACTATAACCAACTTCGGAAACCGATACGCTGATCATGTCCAATAGGACATCGGGAACATATTCCTTCACCTGTAATCCATTGAGCCGTTTGATGCCATTATTGCAATTTTACTCTTATCCATCCTGTCTCCGGTAATTCATAGTTATCTACCTTCACCTTACCTGCAATTTTTTGGTTAGGATTAATTGAGTTAATATCATAGGATAATACGGTATTGCTAATCCCCATTTTATTTTATAATTCCTGAACAACATTTTTCTAATCCCTCCTCAATAGTTTCTATTTATTATTCATCAAATTTATACCCTTCCATTACTCTGCTTCCTTCTGGAATAGTAAAGTGGTCTGGGTGTGTATTTGGCTCAAAACTCATATCAGAGATGGTGATGTTAGTTGTGTGTTCCTTAGGAACCTTTCCATCCCACTTGTATGTTTTGATAGATTGAGGAAACATTATACCATCCACAATTTGTTTTCCGTAATATGTCATATGTTTTTCAGGACCGTGTTCACCTTTAGCAAAATATGCTGGGTATGAAACCACATATCTTAATCCTCCAACTCTAAATGTGTTTACATCAATATATAAAACGTAATAATCATCTGGTGCATCTCCCAGTCCATCTCCAAAGGTTACAAGTACTTGATGGTATTTGTTATTCTCAAATTCTATAACTCCCTTATATTTAAGGGTTATACCTTCATCTGCAATTACAAATGGTACTCCAACAAAATAAAATGGTGTAAGTGCCCAAAATCTAGGATTTTCCTTAACATTTGCATCATATGGGTATTTCCATGCTTTTTCACCATCCCAGCCATATTCTATTGTAGAATCTGATACCAACTTGTGTCTTGCTTTAGCCGACCATGTATCTATTGTTTGATAAGTGTCTGGCCCACCTGTTTTTAAGTTTTTGTAATTAAATCGAAAATATAAGGCTCCATTTGAGTACCATCTTTTAAGTCCACCATGAGCCTCAATGGATTTCCATAAAAGTTGTCCTTCTTTTGTTTGGGATAATCTGCTTTGGGCATTTGACACACGCTTATCTATCCAATCTTTAGGTGGCGTTGCAGTGGGTTCTAGCAATTTATTCGCTGTTGTTGTAGTTTCAACAGCTGTGGTTTCCGACACTTTTTGCTTCTTATTAGTGCAATTGAGGCTAATAAAAGTGATAATGATTAATAGTAATTTTGATTTGTATTTCGTCATTGTTTTACAATTTTATGTTAGTTGATTTTTCTCTCTCCTTAAGGACTACACTTCCAAGTGGTATATCCTTCCTGTTCTGGTGTTATCATGCTGTAGCCTTCCCTAAAAATGTAGCCTTCCCTGAAAACTTGAAGACTTAGTTATTGAAACTTGAGAGGCTCGGATTCAATATCCGGGTCTTTCTAGTTTTTCAAATTTAATTAATCTCACATAATTTTGAAACATTTGTATGGCCTGTTCGCTTGATTTAAAATTTTCCTGATTTATTTATTCAAAGGATCATATTTTACTTTTCTAAATACTGACCTCTATAATTCTGTATTGCCAGATATGAATTGAAGCTCAATAAAATGGTAATTAAAGCTCAAATCATAAAGTTTTTGGGCTACAAACTGCTGTGTCTTGAGCTTGAATTGGGAGAACAACATCGTCGTATTCAAAGAAATTTTTGTGGATCAATTTGAATTCGCGGTTCAAACTTACTTTTGATGCCCAAATTGATTTCACAAATTAGCCCCGAATGGGCTTTCCAAATAAAATTCAACCTTTTTATTGATAGAAAATAATGTTTTTGAAGAAGTATTTAACCGAATTTTAGATATTCCCATTTTAGGAGCGAAGCGGATAAGAGGGGAATAGCAATACGGCAATTAAGTATCTTTTTGGCGTAAAAACTACTGCTTTTAATTGAAAATACGGCATTAATAAAAAATAATGTATTTACATCATAGCAAAGACTGGCCAAACTTTAAATGGGATAGCGACACACTACTCCAACACGTGAGTAAAGCGCGTGATCTACAGGGTAGACTAATAGGAAGAATGGAAGGTATAGGATTCGAGCTAAGGGAAGAAGCAGTACTCGAGACAATAACCGAAGACATTGTTAGAACAAGTGAAATTGAAGGAGAGTTACTGAACCCAGAAGAAGTAAGGTCATCAGTGGCTCGAAGGTTAGGAATGAAAATATCGGGACTGCCTAATGCAAGTCGTGATGTAGAAGGCGTTGTCGAGATGATGATGGATGCAACTCAAAAATATAAAGATTCCCTCACTAAAGACCGCATATGTGGGTGGCATGCGGCTCTCTTCCCAACAGGGAGAAGTGGGATGTATAAAATCACTGTAGGGGATTGGAAGGGCGATGAAGGGGGTCCGATGCAAGTTGTTTCCGGCCCGATGGGAAGAGAAAAGGTGCATTACACCGCTCCTGAAGCAACTAGGCTAGAAGAGGAGATGAATAAATTTATGGAGTGGTTTAATACAGATAAAAGCATGGAGCCTGTAATTAAGTCAGCCATAGCCCATTTATGGTTCGTAAGTATCCACCCGTTCGATGATGGGAATGGAAGGATTGCTAGAGCTATTGCAGACAGTCAATTGGCCAGAGCAGATAGAACTAACCAAAGATTCTATAGTATGTCGGCTCAAATCATGAAATCCAAAAATGGATATTATGACATGTTGGAATCAACCCAAAAAGGAAGTATGGATGTCAGTCAATGGCTTGTGTGGTATTTGGAACGCTTAACTGAAGCACTAGAAGCAACAGACGAAATATTATCGAAAATACTAGTGAAGGCAAAATTCTGGGAGCTGCATAAAACCACTCAATTTAATGATAGACAAGTCGATATGATCAATAAACTTCAAGGTGACTTCGTTGGCAAGTTACATTCATCTAAATGGGCAAAGATGACAAAAGTACATAGAGATACGGCCCTTAGAGATATTCAAGATTTGATCGAAAAAGGAGTATTATTGGATTCTGGGGAAGGTGGAAGAAGTACTAACTACATTCTAAACCTTCCTTCTCTATAGGCGTTATTGGAAAACTGACGGAATCGAATAGCTTCATGTAGCACTAAAAAATAAAGAGTAAATTTAACCACAAAGGAATCGGTTTTGAGCACTTAGTTTGCTATGCTCGCTTTCATCCGGGGCACGTGGTTCACTTTGGCCGGCTCATCCACATATACCTTGGAAACCGTCATTTTTCTTGGTTTTAAAGACTTTTAAAATGTCCGTTCTATGCATTGCCTGCGCAGTTTCCGTTGTTATTAGCGGAATAAATTTTGGTATAGTTCATGGGGTTGGGGCAAAATTTGTTATATTTAAATGCTTCAAGCGCAAATCACCCGATTTACTTGATTTTTAATTAATAAAACAATTATATGATGAGCCGAATTAAAGAACTTAAATACTTTACATTGGTAATGCTCCTATGTACCTTCGTTGCAGCCGGATCGTTAAGCTCTTGCAGAGACCAGAAAAAGAAAGGAAACACCGAACAGCAGGAAGAGCACGCTGAAGGCGAAGAACACCCCACAGAAGAAGGGTCCGCTAAGGAAGAACATCCTGCAAAAGATGAGGAAGAGCATCCCGCAAAAGAAGGGGAGGAACATCCCAAAAAAGAAGGGGAAGAACATCCGAAGGACTCCGTATCAGGGTAGACTTACCTGTTTTTCTGAGGTTTCGAGCTCGCGTTTCCTGCGAAATGAAAAAAATGTTTCTGCCAACGCAGGAGTATTTCCTACTTCAATAACAGGGTACGCGAGAAAGTTGATCGGTCCAGAATGGGGTCCGGGTTCTATTTGAAGATCCCTTCCACGGCTGAATTCGATACGATTTGCTGGATGCCGGCCAAAGTAATAGGTCGCAAGTGCTGTATATTTATTAGCTTCACTAATATCCACAGGCCACCATTTTCCCTCAGCATAAAATTCTGCCCAACAGTGATAGCCATCGATGCCTCCTTCGTCCCTGTCTGATGGGATTGTGGCCCCTACGGCAAATCGTGAAGGTATTCCCGCCGATCTGGCCAGGGAAATGAAGAAAGAATGGAACTCGGTGCAATTACCTGTGAGCGCATCGCATGCGTAAACCGCATCACCATTGCCATAATCCCCCCATTTCATATAGCGCATATTGTCTATTATATGATCATATAACGCCCTTGCCTGCATGATGGTGCCCCCGTTGCGTTTATCTCCAATAATGGAATCAGCCAGGGTCCCAAATCGGCCACCGACAGGCATCAGTAAACTGGGGTCCAGATACCTTGTAGGCGACGAATTTTCCTCATACGGCTTTTTCTCGTGCCTTTCAACATCGTAAATAAGTTCCACTTTCTTCCCGCTATGTTCTGGAAAAAGTTCCATATATAATATGGTATTGCCGTATTTCTTTTCTTCGAGCATTTGATGTTTCACGGGAGCTCCAAGGGCTACTAATTTAACAGTTTGAAAGCGATCGCTCTGCGGAACGGGAATCCACATTTTTGCCGATTCTTTCATTTCCGGCAGGGTAACCTCATAATGAAATTCAAATCTGTCCTCTCCTTCGATGATCCCCAGCAAATCAGATGACGCGTTTTGTACAGGCACTCTATACCACGTCTTATCCTTACGTTGTTTCCAGGTGTAAAAAGGTTTACCATTAAGTTTGTGCAGGGTCGTTTCCGTAACAGTCATGTTACCCGGATCTCCTTCTAAGAAAAAATCCACATCGTATACATCACCACTTACATCGGCCAGATCAACACAGGCAAAATGACGCCGAGGTCCCAAATTTGAAAGGTATTCCGTATGTACGCGTACCAATTGCAGGCGCAGTTCTTTCCCTTCTGTATCCATGTTAAAATACCCACCCCCTTCATCTACCTTTTTGGCGATATTGGCTTTAATACCAGCCTCTATATCGGCGGTAACTACCTTGGGAATATCCTTGTCCCGGTGCGTATTTTCTTCTTCTTTCTTCTTTCTGCTTGAATTGCAGGCCATCATTACAGCAAGTATAAAAACAAAAATAATTCGAGGGTCTTTCATTCTATGATTAGATTAATGTTTGTATGAATTTACAATAATTCCATCGTTCTCCCAATACGAATATTTGTCCCCGGGAATCTGCTCTGGATCCTGTGCTGTTTTTATAGCGTTCAGTTTGATAAGCGTAAAGTAAAAACAGCATTGGGCGCATACTACTTTAGTATCTTTAAAATTCGTTATTAAGGATGTTGCTTTTTTAGATATCCTTGTTTTACTAAATCATCCTCATTTTGAACTTCAAATGTTTTTGAATCCTTGATGAGTATGTTTTTATCTGTTACCGCCAAAACATCCCCATAGTAGTGATCTGTTAGAATGACTCCTTTTTCCTGTTTCAAGTCGATTAGAAAATCTTGTATAAGATACTTATAAAGGGGTTCGATCATTGAAAACGGTTCATCCAGGAAAAGAAAGGCATGATCCAGAAAAGAGACCAAAACCAATTCAAAGTAACGGAGCTCCCCGAAAGATAAATTCTTAATGCTTTTATTCTCTATTTTATTGATTCCGGGAGCATAGAATACATTATCCTGACGCTCGCCTTTAGGAAAGTACATCGGAATCACGTTCTTGACTTTAGTGTTTTTCGGAAGAAAGGTTTCCTGAGGAAGGTGTCCTATTTTACCACTTGGTATAATGTCGCGGGGATTTGTTTTGATACCGTCAATATCCATGGTTATGGAATCCGCTTTAAGAGTTCCAAAAATGCATTTGAGCATTGTTGATTTACCGGATCCATTTCGGCCAAAAACACCTACTATTTCATTTGTTCTACAGCAAATGGCAATATCGTTGAGCACTTGATTGCTCCCAAAACTTTTTGATAAATTTTCAACCGTCAATTTGGCCATCAGTGAAACATAAAAATGAATACTGCCAGAACCAATAGCGAGAAAAAGGGGTTGATTAGGGTGGCCTTAATGATCAACTTCCTTTTTGTTATACCCAAATTATAGAAAAAGTAGTACTGGTTTTTATGAAGAATATTATATACAAGAAAGCCAACGACCAAACCTAAAGTGGCAAAAACCAAAGCCCCCGATAATGCTCCTAATACAAGGGCAATGGCAGTAGAAAAAGTAAGATTATAAATTAATATGTATTTATAATAGTTAAAATATACATTTAATGGTCTCATTCTTATTTTCAAAAATAGGTTATAGTTTGGCTCTTTAAGATGTATTTAACCCGATTTTAGGTATTACCATTTTAGGAGTGAAGTGGAAAAAGTGGGAATAGCAAGACGGTGATGCACTCGCGAGACATCACAAATTTTAATTATTTAGCATTCAATGATTTATGAAATCGAGTTTGACCTTGGAAGTCGGTTTTAGGTATAAAACCTTGGAAACCCCCAGTAAAATGGGATTGATTTATCCACAAAACTATAAAGACGAACATTCGAGCCCAGATAATGTTCATTGCCACAGATTAATTTATGAAGGATAAATATGATGCTGATTGGAAGAGGGTTAAAGTTTAAACTTCACAAGCAGATTAGTTCCTGTGAATCATCTCTAAAATTAGGGAACTAAAATCACAGATTCAACGAATACCCATGAAAAAACATGAATGAGTTAAAGCAATTCGCATTTTTTGTTTTAGAGGTCAGTATTTAATTACTTAACTTGTATTTGAATAAAAACAGGGTATTTATGGACATTTTCAAAGGTCAAAACCTTCTAGAGTTCGCTGAACGCTTCAAAACGGATGAAGATTGCAAGGGATATTTGGCGGAACCAA
>JAJRRO010000039.1 GCA_024279425.1 Bacteroidota bacterium
CTTCCAGGGCGCCGGAGGCGTTCTGTACAAGTCCGGTTCCGGCCACGTCACTGTTTATCGTTGCCGCGTTGACAGCATCGGCGGCTATATCGCCGGAGTCTATCGTGCCGTCCAATATCTTGTCCGTGGTGACCGCATCCGTATCCAGTTTTGCGGTCGTAATACCACTGTCGGAAACGATTATACTCGCATCGATAAGGGTGGCGCCCGTGCCCGCGTTGACTGTTATGGACCCATCGCCAGCGGTTAGGTCCTTACCCGTGATATTGTTGGCATCTTGGGCCGCCCATAAGACCCCTGTTCCTGTAATGTTGGTCATTAATACAGAGTTAGGACTAGCGCCGGGAGCAATGTCTTCAGGAAGTATGGCTTGGTCAATAATCTCTTCCGATCCAACAGCGTTTTCGGCTAATTCTTCACTACCAACCGAATCTATTCCTAATTTATCTATTCCTAACGAATTATCCTGAATATCCACACCATTTATACCTCCATCAACAATTTGCTCTGAACGAATGCTATTTGTAGCCACTTCGAAGTTATAATTGTCCCCGGTCTGGGTAATGACAATTGTACTAATACCAATATTGGGATTTACAATGGCATCCGTCGTAAAAGTAATGCCCAAAGAGGAACACAAATTAACCCATTGGGCACCATCATAGTAATGGATGCATTGTTCATCGGTGTTATAGACTATTGCCCCCGGGCTAGGAACAATGGCATTCATTTGTTCGGTATTTATTCGGGTTATGACTAGAACCCTTGAATTACTTTCCAGTTCCAGTACCGAGGATGCATCGATGTTTTGAGGGTTGTCCCCTATTTTAATTTGCCCGCTTACAGGACCACATAGAAAAAGGCCGAAAAAGAGGAACAATAGTAGTGGTTTCATAACAGATAGCGTTTTAGAATGTCATAATTAATGGAACTAACAAAAGTAAAATTATATAGATACATAGCTGACTTTAGGAGATGAAATAACCACTAAATAGGATGAAATGGGAACAATGATTACCGTTATGTTTTTTAGGAGGAATAACTTTTAGCTTTATTGTGGTATTACTTTCTTGGAAACGGATTGATGAATTAACAAAAGTTTAGTGATGTCTTCTTTTTTATGCGATTAAGTTGTATTTTCTTTATATTTCTTAAAATAATTGGGATGAAGTGTTTTTTGTTAGGATTATGTTGTGTTTTGTTTGTTGCGAATGGTTATTCACAAGATGACGATCGTAGTTTTTTAAGAGGTCAGGTACTCTATCGCAATTCCTATGTTCCCAATGAAAATGTAATCAATGCTGCTTCTGAATTTGCCACAATTACAAACGATCAAGGTGAATTTTTGATTAAGGTGAAATTGGATGACGAGCTTGTTTTTACAGCGATAAATTACCAATTGCGCATTGTGAAAATTACTGCGGAAATACTTAAAAGAGGAAGACTGGTCGTTGAGGTCAACGAAAAGGTTACCGAATTGGACGAAGTGGTGGTGTCACCGGAAAACCAAAAGCGTTTTCTCGAGGTTAAAAACGAGGAATTCAAGGCTTTTGAATACGAGGCCGACCGATCTACCGAGGTTGAGAATATAGCCATGTCAAAAGCTGAAAGAGGCATGGTCGATGGCCTAAATTTTGTAAATATTTTCAAGGCACTTTTAAAATCAAATAGAAATTCAGAAGAAAAACGCCCCCCTTTAAAAATAAGTCAGGTAATGCGACAAGTGTATGAAGATGAGTTCTTTGTGCGCGATTTAAAATTGCCACAGGATAAGATCGATGCGTTCCTGTTCTATTGTGACGGTCAAATGCCTGCGCAATCATTATTGAAAAAGGAAAATGAATTCCAATTGATTGATTTTCTTGTGACTCATAGCAAAACATTCCTTCAACAGATAAATGCCACGGAGTAAAAAGCTTCTGTTTTTGATAGTCATGTTGGGCACTTCTCTCAGTGCCCAAACTTTGTTTTTAAAGAAGGTCGAGGGTAGGGTATATAGCCCTAAAAGTGACGTTTCCGCCGTACATGTGTTGAATACCACTTTAGGAAAAGCCTCGATTACAGACGGTAATGGATTCTTCTCGATTACGGCAAAGCTCAATGACACCTTGGTTTTTTCTGCAATTCAATTCAAGAGAAAGATGATGGTCGTCACCGCTGCGGTTCTTGAGAGCAAAATGCTCTATGTGCCCCTGCAAGATGCACTTACCGAATTGGATGAAGTCGTCGTTATGCCCTATAACCTATCTGGTGATATGGCAAAAGACTTGGGGAAAATGGAAATAGAACCGGTAATCACGGCGTCAACCTTGGGCTTGCCGAATGCTTATTTAAAATTGCCAACAAAAGCGGAGCGCGATTTGTATGCAGCTACCGCAAATCCCTTTATGAGTTTTGACCCTCTGATCAATGCCATCACTGGCCGTACCAAAATGTTGAAAAAAAGGATTGCAAGAGATAAAAAATATGGGCGAACGGAACGGGTAAGGGCTTTTTACCCAGACTCCATATATCAAACCGAATTGAAAGTTCCAGTGGATAGAATCTCCGATTTTATGTATTTCTGCGAAGTTGATTCCGCTTTTCAGACTATTGTGGATTCGCATGATCAATTTAGGCTTTGGGAATTTATGAGGAAAAAGAGCATCAATTATCGTAAGAACAATAAGCTGGAATAAATTATTTTCTGGCACAATGATTGCTTAAATTTGAAGGATAAATAGCGTACATGAATAGTTTAAAAAAGAGTTTGGTCCTATTGATTCTTCCTTTAGTGGCGTTTTCTGTTGCCCATAAGTTTTATGTTAGCGTGAGCAATGTCGCCTATTCAGAAAAAGACAAGGCCTTACAAATAACCTCCCGTGTTTTTATCGATGATTTTGAAAAAGTCTTGGAAGAACGTTACGGTTTGGACGCCCAACTTGCAACACAATCAGAGTCAAAGCTGGCTGACGAGTACATTGAAAAATACTTTAAGACCAAGTTTATCTTTTTGATAGATGATGAGGTCAGGCCGTATCAATTTCTTGGAAAGAAATACGATAATGATGTGATAATCTGCTACCTTGAGATTCTCGATATCGATTTGGGAAAAATCAAGTCCATTGCCGTACAGAATGAATTACTTACCGATCTTTTTGATGAGCAACAAAATGTGGTTCATTTTAAAATAAAAGACAAGAAAAAAAGCTTCGTACTTATCCGGGAGAATAATAAAGGAATGTTAAACTTGTAACATTCTTTAACAAATTCTTAAAAAAACTTTAATTTCCGCCCTTTAAAATCAAAAATATGTATAAAATGAAGTATTATGCTGCTTCCGTTTTCTTCTTGTTAGCAGCTACAATGATGTCCCAGGAAGTAGGGCAGCAAGAAAGGGAACCTGGACATTCCAACCGAAGTAAATTTAAGCAAATGTATGAGGAGTTTGCAACTCCAAATACATACCGTTCGGCTTCCGGAGCTCCTGGCCCTGATTATTACCAGCAGCAGGCCGACTATAAGATGAATATTAAACTGGACGATAAGAACGCAAAAATCTATGGGACTGAGACCATTACCTATACAAACAATTCACCCGATGACCTTGAGTTTCTTTGGATTCAATTAGATCAGAACGTAAGGACAAAGGATACCAAATCGGCATTACGAGACGGTGGAGGGGTGCCCTTGGCAGAGCAACCTGCTGGCTTTGCGGGCAAATACTTGAGTGAGCCTTTTGACGGTGGTTTTAATATTGAGTATGTAAGGGAGGCTTCAGGCAAACCATTACCCTATACCATTAATCAGACCATGATGCGTATTGATATTCCGAAGGTTCTAAAGAGTAAAGATCAAATATCCTTTTCCATCAAATGGTGGTACAACATCCCAGACCATACCGTTAATAGAGCTAGATCAGGTTATGAGTATTTTGCCAAAGATGGTAACAGGGCATATGTTATTGCGCAGTTCTTTCCTAGAATGGCAGTTTATAGCGATGTTGAAGGATGGCAAAACCATCAATTCTGGGGTAGTGGTGAATTCGCACTTCCCTTTGGGGATTATGAGGTTAACATAACCGTTCCGGCTGATCATGTTTTAGACGCTACAGGAGAGCTTCAGAATAGAAAGGAAGTCTTTTCCAAAGTTATGATGAAACGATACGAGCAAGCCAAGAAGTCTTATGACAAGCCTATAATCATTGTAACCCAGGCAGAAGCTGAAGCGGCCGAAAAGAACGTTTCAGAGAAGAAAAAAACGTGGAAATTCAAGGCCCATAATGTTAGGGATTATGGCTTCGCTACTTCCCGTAAATTTATTTGGGATATGCAGGCCGTGAAAGTTGGCAGGAAAGATGTAATGGCTGTTTCATTATATCCTAAGGAAGGTAACCCACTTTGGGAAGAATATTCCACTAAGGCAGTTGCACAAACCCTGCACACCTATTCTAAACATACTTTTGACTATCCATACTCTAAGGCCATATCCGTGCACGCCAAAAACCAGGGAATGGAATACCCCATGATTTGTTGGAACTATGGCCGACCCAATGAAGATGGCACTTATTCCGATAATACCAAGTACGGAATGCTAAGTGTTATCATTCACGAAGTAGGACATAATTTCTTTCCTATGATCGTCAATTCTGATGAACGTCAGTGGGGTTGGATGGATGAAGGCCTGGATACCTTTATGCAATATCTTACTGAGCAGGAATTTGGTGAAAAATATCCTGAGGCCATTACGCCAAATAAAGCTTATCCTTCTAGAAGGGGGGCTCCGGCCAAAATTGTACCTTATATGAGTGGTGATCAAAGCACTATTTCACCGATAATGTCAAATCCCGAAAATGTTTATCAACTTGGACCAAATGCTTATGCTAAGCCGGCAACTGCACTTAATATTTTGAGAGAGACGGTAATGGGTAGGGAGTTGTTTGATTTTGCTTTTAAAACATATGCACGGCGTTGGAAATTTAAACACCCTACTCCAGAAGATTTTTTCAGGACGATGGAAGATGCCTCAGCAGTTGATTTGGATTGGTATTGGAGAGCTTGGTTCTATACCACCGATTATGTTGATATAGGTGTCAAAGGAATCAAGAAATATTATGTTTCTGATAAGCCTAGTAAAAAGATGCTAGAGTATATGGCCGCTCGAAACCTGACCGAAGCCGATTTGCCACCACTGGTTTATTTGGCTGATGAGGAAGGCGAAGGTTTTGATTCTAACCTAAAAGGAAAATCTCCCTTAGAGAGTTCCAAAACTTTGAAGGAATTCATGATGGATAACATGACCGCACAGGAAAGGGCCAATGTGAAAGAGCCTAAGTTCTTTTATGAGGTTACGTATGACAAACCAGGAGGTATACCCATGCCCTTGATCGTAGAATATACATATGCCGATGGTACAAAAGAGAACATTACATATCCTCCTGAGATTTGGAGAAAGAACGATGCCGAAGTAAAACTAGTACTGTCTTCGCAGAGCGAATTAGTGGGAGTGGTTGTTGATCCAAAAGCTGAAACAGCGGATATTGATACGACCAATAATTCTTGGCCTAAAAAAGAGGAGCAAACAGACTTTGATAAGTTCAAAGAGAAGATTAAAGGATAACAATTTATGATCAATAGTGAAAAAGTCTTGATGATACTATCAGGACTTTTTTATTTAGCGATTATTCTTCACTATATTTGACGCATGCATTCAACAGTATTTTTATTTATTAGCGGGGCTGAGATTTTCTTCATCATGTTTATTGTGGTCATGGTATTTGGTGCCGATAAAATTCCGGGTATCGCCAAGGGCCTGGGAAAAGGCATGCGCCAACTTAAGGACGCCACAGAAGACATTAAGCAAGAGATTCAGAAAAGCGCTGAAAAGCAGGGAATCGATACCAGTATTGTAGACGATTTCAAAAGAGATATTGATGATGTGAAAGATAACCTTACTACTGGTATTGGTGATGATATTAAAAAGGGAATCTCCGAGGTTAAGAAAAAAGTCAAAGACGTAACAGGTACGATAAAGCGTCAATAATTATTTTCCTATGCTCGATGAAATTCTGCAATGGGATAGGGAAACACTAATTTATTTGAATAGTCTGGGTATTGAAAAGTATGACCTTTTTTGGTCGACTGTTACCAATATTTATACATGGATTCCCCTTTTTTTATTTTTCTTTATCCTTATTTTTTGGAAAAACACCAGGAAGGAAGCCATTTATGTTACCCTTACCGTCATTTGCTTAATCATTTTTATTTTGGTGGCTACTGATTTGACCAAAGACTTCTTTGGTAGGTTAAGACCTAACAACAACACCGAGATAAATTCTATTATAAGGATATTACAGAACCCTCCCAATTTCAGTTTTTTTTCAGGGCACGCGGCCAGTTCTTTTTCAGTTACTACAATAATTGTATTGTTTCTGAGAAGAAGAGTTAAATGGTGCTGGATTTTTTATCTATGGCCTTTATTATTCGCCCTTAGTAGAATCTATGTTGGGGTGCATTACCCTATCGATATTATTGTAGGCGCCCTGGTTGGAGTGATATCCGCCGTGGTTTTTTACAGGATGTATCCTTGGCTTATAAGACCCTACTTAGGGTTAGGCCGTCCCTAATTGGTAAAAGAACGGTTTCAATTCGGGGGTCCTCCTTGAGTTTTTGGTTATATGTTAAAAGCACTCTTGTCGCCTGATCCTTTTCGTTCAAAGGTTCAACAACCTTACCCGACCACAGTACATTATCGGAAAGTATAACGCTTCCTGAAACTGTCTTTTCCATGACCGCCTCAAAATATTTGGGGTATTCCCTTTTTTCGGCATCGATAAAAACCAAATCGAATTTTTTATCTAGATCGGGGATTATTTCAAGGGCGTTTCCAGTGTGCTGTATAATCTGTGGGCCAAAGCCACTTTGGTCAAAATACCGTCGCTGAAAATCGGTAAGTTCCTCATTGATATCGATGGTATGCAATTGCCCTTCATTTTGAAGTCCTTCGGCAAGGCAGATTGCCGAATACCCCGTATATGTGCCAATCTCAAGAATATTTTTGGGATGTATGATTTTGGAAAGCATACTTAAGACCCTGCCCTGAAAATGACCTGTTATCATTCTAGGTTGAACTACTTTGAGGTGTGTTTCCCTTGAAAGCTCCTTCAATATATCGGGCTCATTTTCTGAATTGTTTTGAATATAGTTTTCTAAAAGTGAGGATAAAAAGTGCATTCCAATATTTTTGTAAAAATATGTATTTAAATACTACCTTGATATCCTATTGAACAATGTATTTGCCTATGGATAATATGAGCATTAGATCCGCGACCCTGGAAGATTTACAAATTTTATTGAAATTTGAGCAAGGGGTTATTGCAGCTGAAAGACCATTTGATATAACCTTGAGAGAGGGCCCAATTACGTACTATGATTTAAAGGCTTTGATGTTGAAAGACGATGCTTTTGTAGTTGTAGCTGAACATGACGGAAAGGTTATTGGCTCCGGTTATGCCCTGATAAAGCCAGCAAGACATTATTTGGATCACCCGTATTATTCGTATTTGGGATTTATGTTTACACGTCTTGAATATAGAGGGAAAGGTGTAAATACAGCGATTATTGAAAGTCTTAGGAAATGGTCCATATCAAAAGGACTCAAAGAAATGCGACTAACCGTGTATAACGATAATCATCCAGCGATCAGTGCCTATGAAAAAGCAGGTTTTAAAAAGCACATTATTGAAATGAGGATGGAATAACTCCTTGTGTTTTATCTTTTTAAAATATTTGGATCGAAGTTGTATTTTTGGACAAAACTACAGTATGCAATTCGAGAATTCTCTTGCCTTTGCCCAGAAGTTAGATGACCAGGATGAACTTCGTAAGTATCGGGATGAATTTCATTTTCCTAAAATAAATGGAGAGGATGTAATTTATTTTACAGGAAATTCATTGGGATTACAGCCTAAAATTACGAAGAGGTACATTGATGAGGTGATGCAGGATTGGAAGGAACTTGCTGTGGAAGGACATTTTCATGCCAACAAACCCTGGTGGGATTATCATGAGAGATTAGCTGGGCCACTTTCGAAGGTAGTTGGTGCCAGCCCCAAGGAAATTTCAGTAATGAACACCTTAAGTGTGAATCTCCACTTATTAATGGTTTCTTTTTATAGGCCTACGAAAACTCGATTTAAAATATTGTGCGAGGAAAAGGCATTTCCCAGTGATCAATATATGTTGCAAAGTCAGGTTCGATTTCATGGATTTGATAGTAACAACGCCATTGTTGAGGTTAAAAAGCGTAGCGGGGAGCATTTTTGGCGAACCGAGGATATCTTAAAAAAAATAGAGGAGATAGGGGATGGACTTGCCCTGGTAATGATCGGGGGGGTGAACTATTACAACGGGCAGGTTTTTGATATGGAAACCATTACTAAGAAAGGTAAATCTGTTGGTGCTTATGTGGGCTGGGATTTGGCCCATGCTGTTGGCAATGTAGAATTGAAACTTCATTACTGGAATGTTGATTTCGCTGCATGGTGCAGTTATAAATATATGAACAGTGGGCCTGGGAATGCTTCGGGCGTATATGTAAACGAAAAATACCTTGGCGAATCGGATATTCCCAGATTTGAGGGTTGGTGGGGGACCAAGAAAGAAACCCGGTTTTTGATGAAACCTGAATTTGAACCTATGTCTAATGCCGATGCATGGCAAATCAGTAATCCATCGGTTTTGGCATTGGCACCTTATTTGGCGTCATTAGAACTTTTTGAAGAGGTTGGAATGGAAACCTTGATAAAGAAACGGGAAAGGATGGTCTCTTATTTGGAATTTATCTTGCAAGAAATAAATAATGAGATCAATACCTCATTTGAAATAATAACGCCTAAGGAGAGGGGCTGTCAGCTATCTGTTTTTCTACATGGACAGGGGAGGTTCTTATTTGATTACCTTAGACAGAATGGAGTTGTCGCGGATTGGAGAGAACCCAATATTATTCGTTTGGCACCTACACCGTTTTATTGTTCTTACCAAGATATGTTCCGATTTGGGCAGATTTTAAAGGAGGGTATTTTGATAAAAAGGGTTTAGCCCGTGCGTACTTTTTTAAGTAGTTTTGTCGGCTGTTAACAATGAATAATGAAATCACTCCGACTAATTCTATCCAACCCGAGGTACTTTGGTCCTGCCTGGGTATTTGCCAGTTTAAACATTCTTTTCGGAACATGGGCAATCTATATACCCACTGTAAAAGAAAAATTAGGTATAGATAAAGCCGATTTGGGCATTGCCCTATTTTTTCTGTCCCTCGGAGTATTTACCGTATTTCCCATCGCCGCAAAAATCATAAATCGGATTGGAGTGGGTAGAGCCACTTCGTATGGAATTTGGTGTAGTGGTTTGTGCGCATTGCTACCCTTATTGGTCCCAGATTATTATGCCCTAATGGCCTCACTTTTTCTTTTCGGTGCTAGTAATGGTTTTACGGATATAGCCATGAACTCCTTAGTGACTGAAATTGAGAAAGAGGATGAGCAAAAATTTATGTCGGCCGCCCATGGTTTTTATAGCTTGGGAGGTGTGTTGGCAGGTTTGGGAATCTTTTTGATCGTTGGTTTGGGAAATCCACCATTACATATGTTTTTTGCAGTTGTTTTGGTACTTGTCGTTAATCTGATTTTCTTTAAAAAATACGTTCATATCAAAGCGGCCCCAGTAGATAAAGAACCTTTTAGCCTAAAACTTTTTAAGCCTTTATTGATTCTCGGTATCATATCATTTATCGCCATGGCAAATGAGGGTGCCATTGTAGATTGGAGTGGTTTGTATTTAAAGGAAATTAGCTTGGCTCCAGAAACTTTATGGGGTGCGGGGTTCTTGGGCTTTCAAATAACCATGACACTAGGTCGTTTTTTGGGTGATGTCATTAGTACAAGAATTGGATCGGTAAAAATAGTGACCCTTGGGGCGATCATTACCATTGTTGGCTACGTCTTGGTGTTGACCACGGGAACGTATTTGTCCATTATAGGTTTTGCGCTGAGTGGTCTGGGCTTTTCTGTGATGGTGCCCGAATTGTTCCGAATTGGGGGCAAGGTCAATGGCATAGATTCTTCACAAGGGGTAGCATTCATAGCAGGATTAGGTTATACGGGATTTCTTCTGGCTCCACCAATATTGGGCTTTATTGCCAAAAGCTCATCACTTATAACCTGCTTTATTATTCTGCTCTCCTCGGTAATCCTAATTTTGGTAGCAACTTCAGTTTTGAAACGAAAAGGTGCACATGCCTAAAACACCCATTTACTCGGTCTTTATTTCAATGTTGGTGAAATACAATTTAAACCCGTCATTGTTCTTATGCATTTTGGCCATTTTAAGTCCGCCCTTTTCAATATAATCTTCCCAGGTCGAAACTAAAGATGGTTCTGGTTTATTACCTCTTCTAAAGGTCCATTCCTTTACCAAGTAATCATCTTCAAAATAAAAATCATAAGCATCACCGGGAGTATAGCCTCCTTCTGAACCATAGACAATGGTTAATTTATGCATGGTTTTTTGGCTAATGGGAGCTATTTCATTTTCCGAGTAAGACTCGGTAAAACTACCTTTGTCCCAAACGAGATTAAAAGGTGCCAAAAACCAATATTTATCATTTATAAAACTACCATTGGCCTTATGGCTGATACTATCCATCTTAGCTCTATTGTAAGTCAAAGTATCATTTTTGGAAATCATGGTCACCATGTTTGCTTTAGGCTGCCAAACCCAGGTTCTCTCAAAATGGGAGGTATCCTTATCCACGTTAAAAGTGAATTGTAATTCCTTAACCTTGTTCCAATTATTATGTCCACTTGCATTTGCCACTTTTTCTAAAAGTGTCAATTCTTTTTCAACGATTTGTTTTTCCTCTTTCTTTTCAGTTTTACAGCCAGTTAGGACAATATAGAAAATTAGCAGGATTGTTTTGATTTTGTTCATTTTTTTGATGTTTATCAAATATAGATGAATCAATCCAGAAAATTGGAACAAAAAAGAAAGATCACGGCCCTAAGGTGACGCGATCTTTCAACTGTAACAATAATAAACTAAGGGTAATACGCTCTATTTGTTTTATTTTGATTTTGCCAGGAGATTGTTTGCTCCTTTAATCTGTATGATTGGGAATTCAGTTCTTCGATTTAATTCCAACTCTTCTGGGGTGCAATCGTTTTCCCCGGTACAATTGTTGATCAATATCCGTTTGCCAAAACCTTTATACGATATAATATGATGTCTGGGTACACCGTTCATGATCAAATATTCATAGGTAGATTTCGCCCTTCGTTCAGATAGGTCGTCATTATATCTATGGCTCCTAACAGGATCGGTATGTGCTTCCAATTTGATAATCATTTGCAGATATGTTTCCGTCATAAGTTTAACCACCTTATCCAATTCCAAAGCGGCATCCGTACGAATATCACTTTTATTGAAATCAAAATAGATTTTATTGAGATTTGCCAATAATTTTAAATCAAGGACCGGTTCCAGAACAATATCCTGTAGCATCACTTTGGTCCTCAGGGGTGTTGTATAGGTGTTGATGTAAATACTCTTGTGCGGATGCGTACGGCATCTATTCGGTAATTACCATTTCTATTGACGAACATTTTGTAGTACCCCTTTGAATCGGTCATCATTTCCCCAATTTTAGTTTGGGTCTTTTGATCTACTACGGTTATTTGAACACTGTCCAATGGTCTGTTATTTACCCCATCTGTAACATACCCATCTACTGATAGTGATGGTGTAAATTGAAATTCATAAATATCATCACTACCTAATCCACCCTCCCTGTTTGAACTAATATAGCCGTTGATGCCATCTTCATGGGCAAAATAACCAAAATCATCACTTGCACTATTGATAGGTGTTCCCAGATTAATTACATCAATGATTTTGTTATCAGCGTCCACAACGGTCGAGTAAATGTCCAATTGACCAAAGCCAACATGGCCATCGGAAGAGAAGAACAATTTCCCCTCTTTGTTTACGTAAGGAAACATTTCATTACCCTCGGTGTTCACAACGGGGCCTGCGTTTGTGGTAGGGCCAATTCTACCCCTTTCATGAATCTCAGAATAATAAATATCCGTTCCACCCATTCCTCCGGGCCTATCGGAAGTATAGTATAGTCTTCTTCCATCCGGACTAACATAAGGGTGCCCTGTGGAATAGTAGTCGCTATTTATTCTTAGATTTCTATTGACCAACCATTCACCATCTATCTCAATGGCGCTGAAGATTTTCAGATTGATTTCCTTTTTTGTACCATACCCTTCTTTTTGATTGTCGTAATTGTTTCTTGTAAAATAAATTACCGTATCTTTTTTATAATCTGTGGTGAAAATGGCAGAACTTTCATGTGTATGTGCATCAGTCTTCCCATCGTTAAAATCGTATGCTAAATGAGAAGTGTCAACATCAAAATGAGCGTTGTTAATTCCTGCCTGGGCACTAGAGATAATGGTAAAAAAAAATAGTGGAAGAGTAAGGAGTTTTCCCAATGCTTTGTTGAGTTGTTTTGCTCAATGTAGAATTTAAAATTAAATGTTCCATAGTCCAGATTTCTTTTTAGTATTAAAGAAGATCATGAAACCAATGGCAAAGGGTTTACCGATAATAGTTAATAAGAAATTAAGAGTAAAGATTTGGCCATAGGCTTAAACTTCTTCTGCAAATTGTGATTAGTGTTAATATTTATTCGTGAGATTGGGTCATATTCTATATCAAAGCAATTCAATTAGTGGTAAAAGGCGAAAATTAAACGTTTACGCGAAGGCAAAATTCGTTCAAAAGACGAAAAAACGACTAAATGTAAAGTTATAAAAATAATATGTAAATCACTGATAAACAGAGTATTAAAACTCGATTAAATGTAATTATGTGCAGATGTACAACAGGAAATCCCGTATTTTGAGCCTAATGGATGAGACGATTTCCTAGAGGAGATCAATATAAGGACAGGCTGCATATATTTAATAAAATGCTTAGTTTTGAGTCTTAAATAAAAATGTAATGAGTTCTAAAAAAGGAAAAGTACAGGAAGCTATTGATGAAAAATTGTTGGAAGAACGAAAGGTCTTTCTATGGGGCATGGTCGATGATGATTCTGCCAAACATGTAATTGATCGCCTATTGTATTTGGATATGCAGAATAATAAGGAAATCCAGTTATTTATCAACAGTCCTGGAGGGTATGTAACCTCTGGTTTTGCCATGTACGATACTATAAAATCACTCAAAAGTCCAGTGTCCACCGTTTGTACCGGATTAGCTGCGTCAATGGGTTCTATATTACTATCTGTAGGAAAGAAAGGTAGACGTTTTATACAACCTCACGCCCAAGTAATGATACATCAACCCAGTGGTGGAGCTAGAGGGCAGGCGTCGAATATTGAAATTCAAGCTAAGGAGATTATAAAGACCAAAGAACTAAGTGCCAAAATATTGGCTGATAATTGTGGTCAGGATTTTGACACAGTTATGCGTGATTTTGATAGAGACTTTTGGATGAATGCCCAGGAATCTGTCGATTATGGCATAGTGGATGGAATTTTGGAATAGTCTGATACACTTATAAAATGAAAAAGTCCTTCGCATCTTTTATGTGAAGGACTTTTTTGAATATATGTAGACGTCGAAGCGGAATATACTGCATATACATTGAATATTAGGTTTTTAGATGTTTCGTTCTATAAATTCATAACATTTATGGGTTAAGTTGTTTTATGCTTTTTTGGCTTTGGCATCGAATTCTTCTATGAACTTTATTTTATTAAATTTACATACTAACCCATAGTTTTCCTATTATATAATTATGATGCAAACACCCAAGAATATAGCCATTGTTGGTTCCGGGCTGGTTGGTTCATTATTGGCCATTTATCTCAGGAGATTAGGACACACCATAACAGTTTTTGATAGAAGGCCGGATATACGGACCATTGAGTTCTCGGGTCGGTCAATTAACTTGGCAATGAGCAATAGGGGATGGAGAGCACTTGGCGAAATAGGAATTGAGCAAGAAATAAAAAAAATAGCCATTCCTATGGATAAACGTGCAATGCACGTTATAGGCAAGCCAATATACTTTCAGAAGTATGGGAAGCATGGCGAGGCAATTTGGTCTATTTCTAGAGGCGTTTTGAATCGAAAAATGATTGATTTGGCTGAAAATTCTGGCGTTATATTCAAATTCGGGGAAAAAGTTTGGGATGTGAGCCTCCCTGAAGCCAAATTAAGAACCGGAGAGACCGAAAAAGGTGAATGGAAAGAATATACCTATGATATGATTTTTGGTTGCGATGGTGCCTTTTCCAGAGTTAGGCATAAAATGCAACGTCGTAGTCGTTTTGACTATTCACAGAAATTTATTGATGTGGGCTATAAGGAATTGACTATATCTGCAAATGCCGATGGCAGTCATAAGATGGATGCTAGCTCGTTTCATATTTGGCCTAGAGGTGGGTTTATGTTTATAGCCATGCCGAACATTGATGGTAGTTTTACCTGCACCCTGTTCATGCCTTTTGAAGGATTAAATTCTTTTGAATCGATTAAGACAAAGGAAAATGCCAAAGACTTCTTTAAAGTTCATTTCCCCAATGTAATTGATGAAATAGAAAATCTATCAGAAGATTTTTTTAGAAATCCAACGAGTGCAATGGTGACTATGAAATGCTATCCTTGGACGTATTGGGACAAAGTTGCATTGGTAGGGGATTCTGCTCATGCGATAGTACCATTTTATGGGCAAGGAATGAATGCTGGTTTTGAGGATATATTTGTTCTTAATGAAATCATTAAAGAAAATGGGGATGATTGGGGAGCTATCTTCCACGAGTTCCAAAAATTGCGCAAGCCCAATGCTGATGCTATAGCAGAATTGAGCTATCGCAACTTTATCGAAATGAGCACTAAAACAGCTGACCCTAATTTTTTACTGCAAAAAAAGATTGAAAAAAGGTTTGCAAAAAAGCACCCTGATAAATGGATCCCGTTGTATTCCCGGGTAACATTTTCCTATAGGCCATACACCGAGGCCTTGGTTATTGGCGAAACCCAGGAAAGAATCATGGAGCAAATCATGGAGCTCCCGAATATTGAAACCAAATGGGATAGTGAAGAGATTGAGGATATGATTTTAAGCTTGCTCTAGGAGGTCTCTAAAATCAGGAGTAAATAAAAAAACCACCTATAAAAGATGGTTTTTAATATCATAAGGCTATACTTGCTTGGATCTTAGCGAACATTTTGCCCATTTTTTCCTGCTCTTCCTCTGCAAGTACTGGATCTACCAGTATTCTTCCACTATGTTCGTCAGTAATGATTTTTTTCCGCGAAGCAATTTCGACTTGAACTTGAGGAGGAATGGTAAAGAAAGAACCTCCTGATGCACCTCTTTCAATAGGTACAACCGCAAGCCCGTTTTTAACGTTATTTCTGATTCTTGCATACGCTTTTACCAAGCGCTCTTCTATTTGATCTTGATATTTTAGAGATTTCGCCAAAAGCTCCTTTTCTTCTTTTTCGGTCTCGGCTAAAATGGCATCCAATTCCTTTTTTTTGTGCTTTAAATGCGTATCTCTTTCGGTTAATCGCTCTTTGGTTTCAGAGATAACCTCCTTTTTTTGATCAATTTGAGCCCTGAATTCCTTAATGTTCTTTTCAGCAAGTTGAATTTCCAATTCTTGGAACTCGAGCTCTTTGCTTATGGAATTGAACTCCCGACTGTTACGAACATTTTTTTGTTGTTCAGTATATTTTTTGATCAAGACTTTTGATTCTTCAATCAAGTTCTTTTTGGCCGTTATTTCAAAATTAACGGTCTCTACATCAGTTTTGAGCTTGTCCAATCTAGTTTTAAGACCTAAAACATCATCTTCCAAATCTTCAACTTCCAATGGAAGTTCACCTCTTACATTGCGTATTTCGTCAACTCTCGAATCGATTAATTGCAAATCATATAATGCCCTTAACTTTTCCTCAACGGTTGCCTCTGTTTTTTTTGCCATACTTATAAATACTTGATTGGATTTGTTTTACTTTCCGATAAACGGATTGCAAAATTAGGAATTTTTTTTGTAAGATAATCAACTAAAAGATTTTTTGTAAACTGTTCTGTTTCAAAGTGTCCAATATCTGCAATCACCATTTTATTATCCGCTTCGTAAAACTGATGATATTTTATGTCCGCAGTAATAAAGATATCAGCACCTGCCGCTTTTGCAGCTTTTATGGCAAAAGCCCCGCTGCCACCCAAAACCGCAACTTTTTTCACATCTTTTCTCAATAGTTTTGAATGACGAATACCTTGTGCATTCATTCTTTTTTGAACTGATTTTAGAAATTTTTCTTCGTCCATGGCGATATTAAGATTACCGATCATTCCCATACCAATAAGTTGATTTGTGTTTTCCAAGGTCAATACCTCATAGGCTACTTCGTCATATGGATGGTTTTTGAAAAGAGCATTCATTACTTGGTTCTCCTTGGAAGCGGGAAAAGTGATATTAATCTGTACTTCTTGCTCAAAATGGGTTTTGCCGACTATACCGATAGTCGGTTTTGCATCCTTTTCAGCTTTGAATGAACCCGTTCCACTGGTCGTAAAACTACAGTTAGTGTAATTGCCTATAGTCCCGGCACCAGCATCAAAAAGTCCTTTTCTCAATGTTTCAGCCGCATCTGTGGGTACATAGGTGGTCAGCTTTTTAATGGTGCTCTTTTTGGGAATCAATATCTTGGGGTCCGCGATTCCCAAAACTTCACAAATCCTGGCGTTTACACCATTCATTGAATTGTCAAGAGCCGTATGCATGCTATAAATTGCAATCTTGTTTTGAATAGCCTTTATGACAACTCTTTCGACATAAGTTGCACCAGTCAACTTTTTTAATCCACTAAAAATAATGGGGTGAAAACTGACTATAAGGTTGCTGTTATTGTCAATGGCCTCATCGATTACATTTTCCAAGGTGTCCAGGGTTACTAATATTCCCGTAACCTCTTGATCATGGTTGCCAACCAAAAGTCCGACATTGTCAAAGTCTTCGGCATATGCCAAAGGAGCTAACTCTTCAAGCATACTGATTACTTCCTTTACGATCATTTTAGAGTTTTATTGAGGTTACCAAAGATAAAATATTATATTTTCGTTCTAATGTTACTGCTTAGAAAAATAGCTTTTCCTATTTCGTTGGTATATGCCTTGGGGGTCTACTTTCGAAATTTTCTTTTTGATGTCGGATTTTTTAAGGAAATATCATTCCAGACAAAAACGATTTGCATTGGTAACCTTAGTGTTGGTGGAACTGGCAAAACACCCATGATCGAATATTTGATCGAAATGCTTGGGAATTCATACAAAATGGCAGTTTTGAGTAGAGGGTATCGGCGTAAATCGAAAGGATTTATCTTGGCTACCCCGAAAAGTACGGTTGAAGAGTTGGGGGATGAACCCTACCAGATCTATTCTAAGTATCCTGAAATTGCCTTGGCTGTTGATGGAGATAGGTGCAATGGTATCTGGAATTTGGAAAATACATTGAATCTCGATGCCATATTGTTGGATGATGCTTTTCAACACAGAAAAGTAAGGCCTCATTACTCCATTTTATTAACTGCCTATGATGATTTGTATGTAAATGATTGGTATTTGCCTACTGGTAATCTAAGGGATGCCAAGAAAGAGGCAAAAAGAGCAAATATAATTATAGTCACTAAGTGTCCGAGTGATTTGAGTGAAAATAGACAAATCAAGATTAGGCAACTCTTAAGACCCAAGAGTCACCAAAAAGTATTGTTTGGTTATTTAAGTTACGAGAAGAAATTAAAGGGAGGTAGTGCCACTATTTTACTTGGTGACCTTTTGGCCAAGAAGATAACCTTGGTTACGGGGATAGCTAAACCCAAACCGTTGGTCGATTATTTACGGAACGAGGGAATTGATTTGGAACATCTTGAGTTTAAAGACCACCATTTCTTTACCTCTACTGAAATAGGGGCCTTTAATGCAAAGGAATGTATTCTGACAACCGAAAAGGACTATGTGCGCCTCAAGGGGAGGGTGAATAACCTATACTATATCTCGATAAGGCACAAACTTTTAAATGATGGAAAAGTAGTTTTGGAAAATGAAATGGCAAAGCTTATGCGTTAGATTTCCCATTTTCTCGGTTGTCAAAAATATTCTCGCCAATTTTTTGATAGAATACTTCAGGTTTAAAAGGTTTGGTCACAACATCATTGCAACCAGCGGCATAAAAACTTTCTAAACTATCATCCAGTGATATAGCGGTTAAGGCGATAATCGGTGTAATGGTATCAAACTTTCGAATTTCGATGGTAGCTTCCTCTCCACTTATCCCTGGCATATGAATATCCATTAAAATGGCGTCATAAGTGTTGTTTTTGGCAAGATCAATGGCGTCCATACCATTGCTCGCTATATCGCTTGTTATTTCTTTTTTGGACAACATTTTTTTAGTGATTACCTGATTTATTTTGTTGTCCTCAACAATCATAAGGTGTAGGCCTTTAAACACATAGTCCTTTTGGGTAATCTCGAAAGGAATATCGTCAACAACGCCGTCTTTACTTTTTGTTTTAAGTTCAAAATAGAAGGTGCTACCTTCTCCAAGCTCACTTTCCAGTAGAATTTTACTATCAAATAGCCCAAGAAGGCTCTTCACTATAGTAAGTCCAAGCCCCGTACCCCCATATTCCCTATTGATTTGAATAGACCCTTGCTCAAAACCTTCAAAAATATTTTGTTGCTGCTCCTTGGAAATACCAATTCCATTGTCGGAAACTTCAAAATATAGGGTTACATCCTCGTCTTCCTTATTCAATAATTTGGCAAGCACCTTTACTTCCCCATTTTTAGTAAATTTTAAGGCGTTGCCAATCAGATTCATAAAAACCTGGGAAAGTTTTAAAGGGTCACTTATTAAATGCCTAGGAATAGTGTCGTCATATTCCAAAATAATATTGGTATTGTTCTCTTTGGCACTCTGTTGCAATGAGTCAATAACTTCTTTCAGAACTTTCTTAAGATTGAACTCCATATTCATTGGTTCTAACTTATCGGCATCTATTTTATTGATATGAAGAATGTCATTGATAAAGTTCAATAGATAATCCCCTGAAAATTTTAAGGCCTTAAGATGTTCTTTTTGGTTTTTACTCGGGTTTTCCTCCAGTAATAAATGGGTAAGTCCCGTAACAGCGTAGAGTGGTGTTCTTAGTTCATGACTTACCGTGGATAAGAAATTGGTTTTGGCTTCCATGGCATTGACCGCTTCATCCCGTGCTGCCTGAAGTTCGTCATTTTTAGTGTGTAAAAGTTCGTTGGTTCTTAGTTTTACCTGATTATTTCGATATAACGAAACTGCCAATAAAGAGATAATTATCAATAAAGCCGAGGTGAGTATCACTGTTATTTCTGCTCGATTCTCGGATTCGCTTAATTCTTCATTGCGCTGTTCCAATCGCTTAACTTCATTGGCCATGAACTCATTATGAACGTCGTAAGCCGTTTTTGTTTCAATTTTCACCTTTTCAATGGTAAAAAGTGAATCTTTGGATTCATGCAAGTTTCTAAAGGTCATTAATGCTTCTTGAAATCTACCCAAACCTTCATAAGATTCATATAATAAGCGATTACTTTCTACAACCTCGCTAAAAAAACCATTTTCATTAGCAAGTTTTAGTGCACTTTCCGCATTTTTAGCACCTTCTTCATAATTGGAAAGTTTTATATTGGTCCTTGCAAGGCCTATATGTGCCCTGGTCGCCAAATACTCTTTTTCATAAACATCCGTGTTAACAACTAAGGAATTGAAATTTTTGGAAGCACTATCAAATTTTTCCAAATTCAAATAAATATTACCTTCAACCAACAATATATTATTGAAAAAATTACGATCGTTATTCAGTTTTCGGGCTTCATCGAGCATGAATATCGCCTGAAAATTTTGATCGTCCTTAAAGAGTAATATGGCTTCGATGTATTTGTACATTGCATCACCATAAGGATATTCGATGTCTTTTAACAATACTTGTGCCCTGTCCCAATAAAACTTAGTTGTATTTACTTTATCCAATTTTAAATAAAGCTGGGCAAACATATGGTATGTATCTATCAATGTTTTTACATCCTTGTTTTCTTCAGCTAGTTCAGCTGCTTTGTCCAAGGACTTCAACGCCAAATCCATTTCGTTTTTGTTCCCATATGTTCGCGCCTCATTAAAATACAACTGCACATCTTGCTGAACGGAGATGTCCTGTGACCATACATTTGTACTTAAGCACAAAAGTGCCCATGTAATGGCCAAATGTTTAATGTGCGAATATGGAATTAATACATTCAAACGAATTTTTTATTGATCAATAAATTGATGATGTCTATTATTCGACTACTATATCCCGTTTCGTTATCATACCAGCCAATAATCTTAACCATTTTTCCGATTACAGAAGTCATCTGAGAATCAAACGTACAAGAATAGCAACTATTGTTTATATCAACCGATACTATGGGATCTTTCGTATAAAAAAGTATGTTTTTTAACTCGTTTTGGGATATTTTCTTAAAAGTATCGTTAATTTCTTGAATAGAGGTTTCTCTTTGGACGTTAAAAGTAATATCTGTAAGAGACCCATTAGGCACAGGGACTCTAATACCGCAGCCTCCAATGCTATTTGCAAGGTCGGGGAATATTTTGGTCAATGCTTTTGCCGCACCTGTGGTCGTAGGTATAATCGATTGAGAGGCAGCTCGAGCTCGTCTTAAATCGTTATGTGGCTGGTCATGTAAGCTTTGGTCGGTTGTATAGGAATGAATTGTGGTTATATATGCTTGTTCTATTCCGCATAAATCACTTATAACCTTGATCATAGGTGCCGCACTATTTGTTGTACAAGAGGCATTTGATATAATATGGTCTCCAGATTCAATGATTTCTTCATTTACACCAAAAACCACCATTTTTATAGTGTCGCAGACCGAAGGTGCTGAAAGAATCACTTTTTTCGCTCCATTTTGAATATGGTACTTTAAGTCTTCTTGAGATTTAAATTTGCCGGTAGCTTCAACGACTATGTCTACTTTGTTTTTAGACCAATCAATGCTTTGGGGGGAAACATGATTTGAAACAACAATGCTTTGTCCGTTAATCAAAATAGCGTTTTCCTGGGATTCGATGTTTTTGCTCCAAACCCCATGAATACTATCATATTTAAGAAGGTGGGCTAAGGTATTGGGGTCGGCCAAATCATTTATTGCGGTAATATTTAAATGAGGTTGTTCACTCAATAGCCTAAAAAAGGTTCGACCAATCCTACCAAATCCATTTATGCCAATGTTTACTTTGTTCATGTCAAAATTGCTTTGAAAAAGGCATTACTATGTAGTACAAAGTAATTAATCTATATGCTTGTGGGCTTTGTAGGAAGAACGTACCAAAGCACCACTTTCAACATGCCTAAAGCCCATTTTGAGTCCAACTCCCTCATATTTTTTAAATTGCTCAGGAGGAATGAATTCTTTGACTGGCAGATGCTTTTTTGAAGGCTGGAGGTATTGCCCTATCGTAACCACATCGACGTTGGCATTTCTTAGGTCCTCCATAGTCTCCAAAACCTCTTCTTCAAGTTCTCCAAGACCAAGCATAATTCCCGATTTAGTTCTATTTACGCCATTACCACGCAAATATCTTAAAGCCTCAAGGCTTCTTTCGTATTTTGCCTGGATGCGAACCTCTCTGGTAAGTCTTTTAACCGTTTCCATGTTATGGGATACCACTTCGGGAGCCACTTCGATAATACGGTCTAAATGTCTTTCAATGCCTTGAAAATCAGGAATGAGCGTTTCCAAAGTTGTAGTGGGATTCATTCTTCGTATGGCTTTTACCGTCTCGGCCCATATTATGGAACCCATATCCTTTAGGTCATCCCTGTCAACCGAAGTAATTACGGCATGCTTAATCCCCATTATTTTAATAGAACGAGCTACCTTTTCGGGTTCAGCCCAATCAACATCTTCAGGTCTACCAGTTTTAACTCCACAGAAACCACAGGAACGTGTGCAAATATTACCCAATATCATAAATGTCGCTGTACCTTCTCCCCAACATTCACCCATGTTGGGACAACTCCCTGATGTACAAATAGTATGTAGATCATATTTGTCGACAAGATATCTTAATTGGGTATATTTTTTACCCGTAGGAAGTTTCACCCGAAGCCATTTTGGTTTCCCTTTGGGAGGTGCAACGCTGTTTACGCTCATTCTTGGATTTTGGACAAATATACAAACAAAATAACGTACGGAAGATGAACATAAAATGCCTTAATTCTTAATTTTTTTGGGGAAAATACAGTGATAAGAAGATGTTTCTATTTTCGATTTTTGATGATTTCAGCCAATAGCTTTTTGGCCCTAAGCAGCTTAACCTTTACATTGTTGATGGGCTCATTGAGTTCAATGGCAATGGCAGCATAACTTAACTCATTAAAATATCGAAGATTGATGACCTCTTGGTAATGGGGCTTTAGTTTCTTGATATTTTGGAGAAGTGTCGCCAGATTTTGTTCAGTAATGAGTCTGTCTTCTGCAGAGGGAGCGTCATCCAGTACTTTTGTGATAGCCTCATTGTTGCCGCCAGATTCCAAAACATTTCTTTTCCTTTTCCGAATTAAATCAACATGAAGGTTTTTGGATATGGCAATAAGCCACGTCTTGAATCCATAAGCATCATCATAAGATTTAATTTTATCAAAGGCCTTTGAGAAGGTCTGTACCGTAATATCCTCGGCATCATTCTCGTTTTCGGTGCGTTTTAGTTGAAAACCATAAACGTCATTCCAAAACGTATCCAATAAATTACTGAAAGCAATTTGATTTCCCATTTTTGCCTTGTTGATTATGGCAAGGATGTTGTCTTTCGTTTTATTCAAAAGAGAATCGTTTAAGAATCAAAGGGTGGTAATCTATAGTAATTCTGTCACTTGATCTTTCTTGCAATCTTGATCACTTGGTAATTTCCCACACATTCCACAAGCTTCACCTTCTTGATTTAAAAACGGACTTTGACTTGCACAAGTGCCAGCAAACTGTCCATTTTTTTTGGACCAAATCTTAATGGCAATACCTGCAAAGGCAAGTGCTAAAAGACCTATGGTCAAAAGAATTAGCTTCATACTTGAATTTTGCTCAAAGATACAAAAATAAAGCCCTGACTACATGGCCAGAGCTTTATAATTAAGCATTTTGAATATTATCTAGTAATCTATTTTAGCCACAATATTTTCAACGGTAGGAGTGTTGTTCCCGCCCTTTGGCTCTATAGTAATGTAACTAACGGCCTTATCAGCATAAGGCAAGGCCAACAACTTTTCTGTGCCAACGGCCTTATCAATAATGCCCAGATTGATCATTTCACCATTTACCTCGGCCCACATCTGAAAACTCTGATCCTCTGGTAAGTTTGGTAAGTTTTTAACGTTGATGTAAGATAGTTTTTTGACTGGATTTATGTATGCAATAGCCTTAAGTTCCTTGGCATTATTGTTGCCTTTTATATTATATCTTTTCGTTTGCGGATTGTTTAGGACAATGAACTGGTTGCGTACATCTTCCAATTGTTCTCTCATATCTGCCTTAAGAGATTCGATTTTATTGTTTACAATAATATTCTCCTGCTGTAGATTTTGGTTTTGATTCCAGAAGAAATAAGATGCACTTGCAAACATAATAGCAATGAAGCTAGCGGCAATGGCATATCTGAAGAATTGTCTTCTACCGGCATTCTCAGATTTTATTCTGGCCAAAATCTTGTTTTTCAACCCATCTGGGGCTTTGGTGGCGTGTATTTTTGCAAAAGTCTCTAAATTATCCTGAAGTTCATTGTAGGTTTCAAGCACTTCGGGGTATATGGCTATATAACGCTCTACTTGCAGTGATTCCTGTGTATTGGTAGTTCCCAACAAATACTTTTCCAGTAAATCAGAATCCAAAAATATTTTTATTTTATCCTTCATCATATAAGATTTAGTAAAAACGCCAGCACCATCGATGAACCATATATTTTCTTAAGTTCCCTGAGGCCAATTTTTAATCTCGATTTAATGGTGCCTAGTGGAATATCCAATTCTTCACTAGCTTCTTGTTGCGTCATGCCATAAAAAAACAAGGCTTCAAGTACAATTTGATACTTGTCCTCAATTCGTTCAAGGTTTTCACGAACATCCATTAACTCAGGTTTGATACTGTCAACGCCTAAATTATATACGTCCGAAACATCCATTTGGATTTCCTTGTCAGATTTTGTGTTTACACTCCTGAGTTTATCTATTGCGGTATTTCTGGTAATTCGAAACAGCCAAGTGAACAATTTTGCCTTTGAGGCATCATAAGAATCTGATTTCTTCCAGATTTTCACAAAACTCTCTTGAAGTACGTCTTGTGCCAATTCTTCATTCCGAACCACTTTCTTGGCAACACCATAAAGTGTATCACCATAATGTTCATACAAGAGGGAAATGGCTTTTTCATTTCGCTCCTGAAGTAATTCAACAATATGCTTTTCAAGAAGTGTGCTCATGCAATGATAGGCTTTGAAAGAATTAATGCTCATGGCATCCAATCCATTCATTTTCAACGTATATCCTATAAACGCTAAATTATAAAATTGATTGTTATAGCTAGCGTTATCCCAAAGTTTTAATTGGATAAATGTACAGCTGGTAATTGTACATTTAATTTTTGGTTAGTTTGGTTTGGTATAGCCCCTGTTGTTCTTTAGCAGGGGTTATTTTATTATGTTGACTTCAGGCATTATACGTATTTTGTAGGTTTTATATACGCTCTCCATTATTTTATTTGCCAGGCCCATAATATCTTCTCCTGTGGCATTTCCGTAATTGACCAAAACCAAGGCCTGGTCTTTATGAACACCGGTATCACCAAATCGTTTGCCTTTGTATCCACACTGCTCAATTAGCCAACCTGCAGGAATTTTGTACAGGTCATCTGATATTTTGTAAAATTTTGCCTTGGGGTGTGATACGATGAAAGTATCAAACTCGGTTTTATTTAAAACAGGGTTTTTAAAAAAGCTACCGCTGTTGCCTAAAACCTTGGGATCTGGCAGTTTGCCCTGACGAATCGTCACCACGGCATTTGAAACATCCTTTATGGTCGGTTTCGTTACCCCATTTCGATCCAATTCTTCCTCAATGGCACCATAAGAAGTGTTTAATTGATGCTGCCGTTTTGTAAGTCTAAAGGTTACCGAGGTGATGATATACTTTCCCTTCCCTTCATTCTTAAAATAAGAATCCCTATACCCAAAATTGCATTGCTCTTTGGTAAACCTTCTTAGGGTTTGAGTGCCAATTTCCATTGCCTCACAGCTGACGAAGGTATCTTTCAACTCAACACCGTAAGCACCAATATTTTGTATAGGTGCGGTTCCTGTATTTCCTGGAATGAGCGACATATTCTCTAGACCGCCATAGTCATGATCTAATGTCCAAAGTACCATATCATGCCAGATTTCACCGGCCATGACTTTTAGGATAACATGGTCATTACTTTCCTCAAGAATAGTGATTCCCTTTATATTTATGTACAGAACCAAGGCATCAACGTTCTTGGTAAAAAGCATATTACTTCCTCCACTAACAATGAATTTCTTCGGATAATCCTCTAATTGCAATGCTTGCTCCAGCTCATTGAAGCTTTTGATTTCACAGAAGAATTTGGCTTTGACATCAATACCGAAAGTATTGTAACCCTTTAAGGATATATTCTTTTTGATTTTCATCAGCCTTTATATGTTTGTAAGGCTTTCCTTAAAATGTTAACCGCCCTTTTTAAACTTTCCTTGTCTAAGACATAGGCGATCCGAATCTGGTTTTCACCCAAGCCTTTAGAGGCATAAAAACCCGCGGCGGGGGCAACCATTACTGTTTCACCGTTTAATCTGAAATCTTCCAAAAGCCATTGTGCAAAATCATCCGAATTGGCAATGGGTAATTCAGCAATGCAGTAAAACGCCCCTTGGGGACGGCCAATTTTCACTCCATCGATTTTTTCAAGTTCTTGGATAAGAATATTTCTTCTAGCTACATATTCTTCCTTTACATCGTCAAAATAGCTCTGTGGTGTATCCAAAGCCGCCTCACTGGCGATTTGAGCATATGTAGGTGGCGATAACCTTGCTTGTGCAAATTTAAGCGCTGTTTTAATAATCTTTTGGTTTTTGGATACCATGCACCCAATTCTTGCTCCACACATACTATACCTTTTTGAAACGGAATCGACCATAATGGCGTGCGATTCCAATCCAGGTTCCTGTAAAATGGAGTAGTGCTCTTTTCCGTCATAGACGAATTCCCTATAGACTTCATCGACTACGAGGAATATATCATGTTTTAAAACGATTGCCGCCAACTCCTTTATTTCATCCCTACTGTATAAATACCCTGTGGGGTTACCTGGGTTACAAATGAGAATAGCCCTTGTTTTTGGCGTAATCAATTTCTCAAATTCCTCAATGGGAGGTAGGGCAAAATTATTGTCTATTTGCGAAACAACTGGCACGACCCTTATTCCCATTGCAGTGGCAAATCCACTATAATTAGCATAAAACGGCTCGGGAATAATTATTTCATCATCAGTGTCGGCAATACATCCCATAGTAAATGAAAGTGCTTCCGAACCACCAGTTGTCACGATAATTTCATGGGCAGAAACATGTATGTCGTTTTTGACGTAGTATTTAGCGATTTTTTTGCGATATTCCTCAGAGCCTTCCGTCATACTATATTCCAATACAGAGATAGTGTTGTTTTTTACCGCATCTAAAGCTATCTGTGGGGTTTTAATATCTGGTTGGCCTATATTCAAATGAATTACTTTGACCCCTTCTGATTTTGCTTTTTCAGCAAAAGGCATCAATTTTCGAATAGGAGATTCCGGCATTGTAATCCCTTTGTTGGATATGGAGGGCATAGACTTTAGAATTTATCACAAAAATGGGAAATCATTATGGACAATACAACAGTAGTTAGGTTTATTTAATGTGTTGTAAATATGTTAATTAACTATGCATCCATAAAAAATAATTGTAAATTGAAGTAGTGACATTTCAGTAATAAGAGGAATATTGAGACGATTTTATGTACTTTTTGTGTTGATGATATTGTGTTTTCCGATTTTTGGAATAGCACAACAGTATGATTTGCCTGCCGGTCAGAAACATCAGAAAGTAAAATTCCAGTTAATAAACAATCTGATTATCATTCCGGTTGAAGTAAATGGCAGCGAGTTGTCTTTCGTTTTGGATTCCGGAGTAAATAAGCCCATACTGTTTAATATTACAGATCAAGATTCGCTTCAGATAAACGATGTCTCCGAAATAACCATAAGGGGGTTGGGAGAAGGTGAACCGATTAAGGCATTGAGTTCAAGGGGTAATACCTTCAAAATCAAAAGCATAGAAAATCAAGACCAATTGTTGTACGTGGTTTTGGATAAGGATCTTGATTTCTCTCTCACATTGGGGATTCCGATTCATGGTATTATTGGGTATGATTTGTTTAGGGATTTTATTGTGGACATTAATTACGGTTCTAAAATCATCAAGTTTTATGACCCTGAACATTATGTTTATGAAAGCAAAAAAAAAGGCGAAACATTACCCTTGTCGATTGTTAAGAAGAAGGCCTATGTAAATGCCCATGTTTTTATGGATAATTTTTATAATGTACCTGTTCGACTGTTGGTTGATACGGGTAGTAGCGATGCTATTTGGCTTTTTGAAGATGAAGACATTGGTATTCCTGATCAGAACTATGATGAGTTTCTTGGCAAAGGATTGAGCGGGAATATTTTTGGCAAACGAACCAAGGTCAATAGCATTAAACTTGGGAGTTTTGCTCTAAGGGATGCCAAGGCAGCATTCCCCGATGAGAAATCATTTGTTGCTATCAAGAATCTTGGGAATAGAAATGGGAGTGTTGGTGGGGAAGTACTCAAACGCTTCAATATTGTTTTTGATTATACAAATCAAAAAATCACACTTAGGAAGAACAGAAATTACAAATCCCCTTTTCATTATAATTTGAGCGGAATTACACTTCAGCATGACGGTGTTAGGTATGTCTCTGAGCGCATAACCGATGGTCGTGGGGTGGTGAAGGAAAATGAAGATTCGTTTGGTAATGTTCAAATACTCTTTGAGCAAAAAACAAGGTTGAGTTTAGTTCCGGAAATTGTGGTTTCAGGGATTAGGGCTGGTAGCCCAGCAGAAAGTGCGGGACTAAGAGAAGGAGATGTTATACTTGCTGTAAATGGCAAGAGTATACATAAATTTAAGATTCAAGAGATTATGCACATGCTCGACGAAAGAGAGGGCAAACGTATTCGTGTACTTATAGAGCGCTATAACAAGGATTTGCTATTTTCTTTTGTCCTTGAGAACCTTTTCAAACAAAAAAAGCCCTGACGGGTACCGTCAGGGCTTTTTTTGTTGATGGTCTTTTTACTTTGTCCCTTCAACCTTGGCTTTTACCTCACCAATGATCTTTAAGACTTTTGTTGGAGTATCGGCATTAGAAATTACGGTGATCGCTTTTCTTATGGGATTAACTCTATTAGTATCATATTTTACTTGAATCTCTCCTGTTTGGCCTGGCAAAATCGGACCGTCTGGTTTTTTTGGGATTGTACACCCGCAACTAGAACTGACCTTGCTTATAATCAAAGGCGCATCCCCTGTATTTGTAAATTCAAATACGCGGATACCATTACTGCCTTTTTCGATTATTCCATAATCTATAGTCTCTGTCTTAAATTCAATTTTCGCTCCTGTTTCTTGGGCGGTTAGGCTAAACCCTAATAGTCCTACAAATAATACAAGTACTATTTTTTTCATCATTTTTTAGTTTTGGGTGAATCTCAAATGTAAATCTTTTCAGATGAACGTCCAAAATTCTTTTGTTATGTAATAACGTTACTTATTTTTGTTTCGTATTTATAATTGGGTGAAAAACCCATCCAATCTGATAATTTAACATATCTTTTCGGTTGCATTTTTAATGCACCGTCTTACTTGTTCAAAAACTATTCCAAAAAATGAATATCCCATCAAAATATGAGCCTCAAAAGGTAGAAGACCATTGGTATGGTTACTGGATGAAGTACAACTATTTTCATTCCACCCCGGATGAAAGAGAACCCTATAGTATCGTAATACCACCACCAAATGTAACTGGGGTATTACATATGGGGCATATGCTTAACAACACCATTCAGGATGTTCTTATTCGCAAAGCACGTTTAATGGGTAAAAATGCCTGTTGGGTACCAGGAACGGATCATGCCTCAATTGCTACCGAAGCAAAGGTGGTGGCCAAATTAAAAGAGCAAGGAATTAATAAAGCCGATATTTCCAGGGAGGAGTTTCTAAAGCATGCCTGGGATTGGAAACATGAATATGGCGGGGTAATTCTAGAACAGCTGAAAAAACTTGGGTGTTCGTGTGATTGGGACCGTACTGCCTTTACCATGGATGCTAACATGTCCGCTTCTGTTATCAAGGTATTTGTTGATTTATTTAATAAAGGACTTATTTACAGAGGGTATCGAATGGTGAATTGGGACCCTCAGGCACAGACAACCTTATCGGATGAAGAGGTGATTTATGAAGAGAAACAAGGGTTATTGTACTATTTGTCATATTCCATTGAGGGTTCAAATGAAAAAGTGACCATAGCAACAACCCGTCCAGAAACAATTTTAGGCGATACGGCAATTTGTATAAATCCAAATGATGAAAGATATAATCATTTAAAGGGTAAAAATGCGATTGTACCTATTTGCAACCGGGTAATACCCATTATTGAAGATGAGTATGTTGATATTGAATTTGGTACGGGCTGTTTAAAAGTGACTCCCGCCCACGATATTAATGACATGGCACTTGGTGAAAAGCATAATCTGGAGACTATTGATATATTTAACGCCGATGCCACGCTTAACAGTTTTGGGTTACATTATGAGGGCCAAGACCGCTTCGTTGTAAGAAAAGAAATTAAAAGAGAACTGGAGGAAAAAGGCTTTTTGATAAAGACCGAAAACTATATCAATAATGTAGGTACTTCAGAACGTACCAAGGCCATAATAGAGCCACGCCTATCCGACCAATGGTTTATGAAAATGGAAGATTTGGTAAAACCTGCCATAAGGGCGGTTTTGGAAACCGATGAAGTCAATTTTTATCCTAAAAAGTTCGAAAACACGTATCGCCATTGGATGGAGAACATCCGTGATTGGAATATTTCGCGCCAACTTTGGTGGGGGCAACAGATTCCTGCATATTATTATGGAGATGGACAAGACGATTTTGTGGTGTCTGAATCCAGGACAGAGGCACTGGAATTAGCAAAATCCAAATCCCAAAACCCAAGCCTGGCCCTTGAAGACCTTAGGCAAGATGAAGATGTAGTTGATACTTGGTTTTCTTCATGGCTTTGGCCCATGGCCGTTTTCAATGGCATATTAGAGCCAGATAATGAAGATATTAAGTATTATTATCCAACAAGTGATTTGGTAACGGCACCAGATATTATTTTCTTTTGGGTAGCCCGAATGATTATTTCCGGGTACGAATATCGACAAGAAAAACCTTTTGAGAATGTATATTTTACAGGAATAGTACGGGATAAACAACGCCGTAAGATGTCAAAATCATTGGGTAATTCACCCGATGCCTTAAAATTAATAGATAATTATGGAGCTGATGGCGTTCGGGTAGGACTTCTATTGAGTTCTGCTGCTGGAAATGACCTTATGTTCGATGAAGATCTGTGCCAGCAAGGAAAAAATTTCGCCAATAAAATATGGAATGGTTTCCGTCTGTTGAAGGGCTGGGAAGTGGTTGATTTGCCTCAGCCCAAATCTTCAAAATTGGGAATCTCCTGGTATAAAGCAAAGTTTGACCAGACTTTGGGAGAGATTGAAGACCATTTCAGCAAATATCGAATTTCAGATGCTTTGATGGCTATCTACAAATTGGTTTGGGATGATTATAGTTCTTGGTTGCTCGAAATTGTAAAACCTGCATACCAACAACCCATAGATAGAACATCATTTAATAAAGTCATTGAAATATTTGAAGATAATTTAAAGTTATTGCACCCTTTTATGCCCTTCTTGACCGAGGAGGTTTGGCAACATATCGCTGAACGCAGCCCCGAAGAAGCATTGATAGTTTCGCAATGGCCTGGAAAGAGGGAGGTTGATGTTTCCCTTATCAAGGAATTCGATTTTGCAACAGAGGTTATTTCAGGAATAAGGACCATTCGTAAGGAGAAGAACATTCCTATGAAAGAATCCTTGGAGCTTTCGATTTTGAAGACAGAGAAAAACGCCAAAGATTGGGATGTTGTTATTGGTAAACTCACAAATGTTTCATCGATTTCGTACGTCGATACAGCTGTTGAAGGAGCACTTACGTTCAGGGTGAAAAGCAACGAATACTTTATTCCCATTAGCGGTGCGTTGGATGTTGAAGCCGAAATCAAAAAGATTAAAGAGGAACTAAAATATATCAAAGGTTTTTTGCTGTCCGTTCAAAAGAAGCTTTCCAATGAACGTTTTGTCAACAATGCCCCAGAACAGGTAATTGCTATCGAACGCAAAAAACAGGCCGATGCTGAGGCCAAGATAGAAACCTTGGAAAAAAGCTTGGCGAGTTTGGGATAAGGCTGTTCAGGAAACCTTTTTTAGCAATGGTATTGAAATTTCGTTTGTGATGTTTATCTTTAGGAAAAACATTCGAAAATGAAACAGTTACTGATTGTGGGAATATGTCTTTGTGTATTTCCTATGATGGCTCAGGAAGAGAAGCCAGAAATTCCACGAAAAAAAGTACAAATAAAAACTGCGGTCTTACCAGCTCCTAAGGCAGATAAAGATGGTGCTATGGTATATGGTTATGATAAATCGGGTAATTTTTCGGTTCTAAGGAAAGGAACCAACAACCTAGTCTGCATTGGCGATAATCCGGCCAAGGAAGGGATAAGCGTATCCTGCTATTCGAAAAAGTTGGAGCCTTTTATGGCCAGGGGTCGAGAACTTTCGGCCGAGGGAAAGGATTTTAAGGAAAAAAGGAAAATTCGGGGTGCTGAAGTTGCTTCTGGCAAGATACCCATGCCCAAGGAGCCAAGTATGACATATATATATTTCGGTAAGGATGAGGATTATGATAAAACTACTGGAGATTTCAAAAATGGACAATTTAGATATGTGATTTATACACCTTTTGCCACTCCTGAATCTACGGGATTGCCTATAAAGCCTCATGCTAAAGGCATGCCGTGGCTTATGGATCCTGGGACGCATAGAGCGCACATTATGATTGGGCCTTTCAAATAATTTTAATTATCCCTCTATAAAAGAATGCACTTGACCAGTGCATTGGAGCCTTATTTTGATTTTTAGCGAAATTTTAGTAAACTCGAACTTATTTTTTATTGATTGAATAGCCTATGGGATACTCCTCAGAAGATTTTTTGAAAGCGAAGACCAGAAAAGACCTAATCGCTATAGCCCAAAAAAAGGACGTTGATATTGAAAGCGTTGTTAGAAACCTTAAATATGAGTTTGAACTGAGTAGACTTCAAAGTGAGTTGGTTAATCTACAACAATGGATCACAAAAAATGATTTACGGGTAGCCGTCCTTTTTGAAGGTCGTGATGCTGCTGGCAAAGGTGGTTCTATCAAGCGTTTTGTTGAGCATTTAAATCCACGTTCCTCAAGGGTCGTAGCCCTCTCAAAACCTACTAATAATGAAAGGGGACAATGGTATTTTAGAAGATACATTAAGGAACTGCCCAATCCTGGGGAGATTGTTTTCTTTGATCGCAGTTGGTACAATAGAGCAGTGGTTGAACCTGTGATGGGTTTTTGTACCAAAAATCAATATGATCAATTTATAGTTCAGGTGCCCGAGTTTGAGCATATGTTATATGAAGATGGGGTGATAATCATTAAATTCTGGTTTTCAATCTCAAAAGAAGTACAAAGCAAACGGTTCAATGCACGTTTGAAGAATCCTCTAAAGCAATGGAAATTTAGTCCGGTAGATAAGAAAGGGCAGGAACTTTGGGATGAATATACATATTACAAGGAGCAGATGTTCACCAAGACCCACACCAATTTTAGCCCGTGGATAATAGTAAAGACCAATGATAAGAAAACGGCACGTTTGGAAAGTATGCGCTATTTGTTGTCAAAATTCAACTATTCCGATGATACCGATATTTCCAATTTAATACAACCAGATCCTAACGTAATTGTTCGTTATTATCGCAACGCCATACAAATCGATATTTAATATGAAATCAGTTCAAAATGTAAATATTTCATCAGAAGAGTTGGAACTTCTTAATTCCAAATTAGGTTTAAGAAGTTTATTTACTAGCAAGAATATCGATATTGAAAAAACTTTACGAGAGGTAAAGTATGAAAACTATTTGCGTAAGCAACAAGTTGAACTGGTTAAATTGCAGGCCTGGGCCATTAAGAACAAGAAGAAGATAGTTATCCTTTTTGAGGGAAGGGATGCCGCTGGGAAAGGAGGGGCCATTCGGAGAATTGCTGCCCATATCAACCCTAGATATTATAGAATTATTGCTTTGAACAAGCCAACTGAAGACGAGGAAGGTCAATGGTATTTTCAGCGTTATGTGAATAGATTGCCCAAACCGGGCAAAATCGTATTTTTTGATCGCAGTTGGTACAATAGGGCCGTAGTTGAACCAGTCAATGATTTTTGTACAGGAGAGCAGTATGATAAGTTCATGTCGCAGGTGAATGATTTTGAAAAAATGATTATTGATTCCGACACTTTTCTGATTAAATTTTACTTTTCAATTACAAAGGAAGAACAGCAGAAGCGTTTTGATGATATTAAAACAAGCGATTTAAAGCGATGGAAAATGTCTGCTGTTGATGAGAAGGCACAGGGACTTTGGGATGAATACACCAAATACAAAGAGGTAATGCTCAAGGATACAGATACAACACATGCACCTTGGATAATTCTAGTAGCCAATAAAAAGACGAAAGCCAGGTTGGCGGCAATAGAACATATTTTAAAGGCCATTCCGTATAGGGATAACTGATTGAAAATGACATATAATATGGATGATCAAAGAATTATGTCCAATCGTCAATTTGGCTATATTTGTTAAAGACAAAATATTGCACTAAGTGGAAACCTACGCTAAAGCACTTTTATACGCCATTCCTTTTTTTATGTTGCTGTTGGTGATAGAAATGGCATACGGCCATTTTATGAAAGACCAAAAGCATAAGATTATGGATTCCGTTTCGAGCATTAGTTCCGGACTTACCAATATTATGAAAGATTCATTGGGAATAGGAGTTGCATTGGTTACCTATCCGTATTTATTGGAACATTTGGCATTGATGAAAGTAGAGGCGACTTGGTTGGTTTGGCCCATCGCATTTTTGGCTATTGATCTTGCAGGATATTGGAACCACAGATTGAGCCATAAAATCAACTTTTTCTGGAATCAACATGTTATACACCATAGTAGTGAGGAGTTTAATTTGGCATGCGCTTTACGCCAGTCTATTTCCAATCTTCTGGGCTATTTTCCATTATTGCTTATTCCCGCCGCACTCTTTGGGGTGCCAAGTTCAGTAATTGCAATTTTAGCCCCAGTACATTTATTTGCCCAATTTTGGTACCATACCCAGCATATAGGTAAAATGGGTTGGCTCGAGTACATTATCATAACACCATCTCAGCACCGTGTACATCATGCTATAAACCCTGAATACTTAGATAAAAATTTAGGCCAGATACTTAGTGTTTGGGATCGGTGGTTTGGGACTTTTCAAGAAGAGTTGGATACTATTCCACCACAATATGGTGTGTTGAAACCTGCGGCGACCTGGAACCCGATTATTATTAATTTTCAGCACATCTGGCGTTTGATTAAAGATGCTTGGAGCACCAAAAGTTATTGGGATAAACTTCGTATCTGGTTTATGCCCATAGGTTGGCGACCTGCTGATGTAAAAAAGAAATGCCCAGTTCCCATTATTGAAGATGTATATCACTTCCAAAGGTATAGTACCGCTGCTTCAGGACTACTAAAAGGGTATGCCATATTTCAATTGTTGGTTACCACCTTTTTAATGCTATTTATGTTCTTCAATTATTCAGCGATTGGTTTTGAAGGGCTGCTGCTTTTCGGAGCCTTTGTTTTTGTTGGTATATATGGGTATACTACCCTTATGGATAGAACCAATTATGCCGTGTGGATTGAGGTTTTTAGAAGTACAGTTGGAATAATCCTAATATGGATGAGCAATGACTGGTTTGGTATGAATTCATATTTCACATTTGGAAGCTTAACAATGGCATTTTATTTTTTAATTACCATAATTGGAGGTGTATATTTTACCTTTTTGGAAAAAGAGAGTACCAATACCAAAGTTGAATTTAATTAAGAACAAATTCATTTAGATGAGACCATATATTTTAGCTGAAACCAATTGGAATGCCCTTAAAGATGACAGATTTGATTTGGCCGTTTTACCGTGGGGCGCCACAGAAGCTCATAATTACCACTTGCCCTATGCTACGGACGTGTACGAAAGTGATGCTTTGGCGGCGGAATCGGCAAAAATTGCTTGGGAACAGGGGGCGAAGGTGATTGTATTGCCTTCAATACCCTTTGGGGTGAATACAGGGCAATCCGATATTTATTTGGACATGAATCTAAACCCCAGCACGCAGCTTGCCATCTTGGCAGATGTTGTTGAGGTGCTTAATCGTCAAGGAATTCAAAAATTGCTTATTTTCAATAGCCACGGCGGAAATGATTTTAAGCCCTTAGTGCGTGAGTTGGGTCTGAAGTTTCCACAAATGTTCATTAGTTTTTGCAACTGGTTTCAATCGATGGATAAGACAGAATACTTCGATAAAAAAGGTGATCACGCTGATGAGATGGAGACTAGTCTTATGCTTTATTTAAAACCTGAATTGGTTTTGCCCAAAGAACAGTGGGGTAGTGGTTCATCGAAACAATTTAAGATTAAGGCCTATTCAGATGGGTGGGTTTGGGCAGAACGTAAGTGGTCACAAATAAGTAAGGATACTGGTGTTGGTGATCCCATGCTTTCGACCAAAGAAAAGGGCGAACGTTTTTTTAATGATGTTACCAAAAAAATAGGTGATTTTATGGTGGACCTTTGCAATGCGGATATCGACGATTTGTATACTTAGATGATAGGGGCTATCGGCCTTTAAGTTCTTTTTTCACCAACTTTATATAAGCTTTCATTGCATCTTCCCGGCTAATGTTTTGCGCCTGTATCAACGCGTTGGCCTTAAAGGCATTAATGAGTGGCGTTCTACTGCCTGGGTTGTTGAAGTTTTTATTGGCAATTTTATAGTAGGCATATAGTTTTAACAATAAATCTGCAGGGAACGGTTCTGTATAGCTGTTTACAGAATCTACTGCCAGCGCAAAATTTTTATGTAAGGTCTCCTTTTTCATTTTTATCAACAGAGGTTGCTATACATGTCTTTGCACCAACAACCTTTTGGTTAAGTTTTACCGCAATGCCACAATCCAAAGGTAATAACAAGTCTACCCTTGAGCCAAATTTAATAAAACCCGCATCTTCACCTTGATGCACGCTCTCTCCAAGCTCCGCATAGTTAACAATACGCCTAGCTAGGGCCCCGGCAATTTGACGGTACAATATTTCACCAAACTTCGGTGTATTTATAACTACGGTGGTGCGTTCATTGTCTGTACTTGATTTGGGGTGCCAAGCTACCAAATATTTCCCAGGATGATATTTTGAATATCTAATAGTGCCACTTATTGGATATCTCGTGACATGCACATTCAGTGGTGACATGAAGATTGAAACCTGTATTCTTTTTTCATTGAAGTATTCGGTTTCCTCAACTTCCTCAATCACCACAACCTTGCCATCAACCGGTGCCAAAATTTCATCGAAAACATTATTTGCACCTCTTTTAGGATTCCTAAAAAACTGCAAAATCAATATTAAGATTAAAACAGCAATAAATTGTAGCCCCCACCGTACCCAATCGTTTATTAAATAAAATTCGGAGATAAGAACAAGGGTTACAACTAAAAAAAAGGTTGTCAATATTATTTTTTGACCCTCTTTATGAAACATAATTGAAAATATTAAGCGTTAAATATGCAAAGGGAGCGGCGAACACAATACTATCCAATCGATCTAACATCCCACCATGTCCTGGTATTATTGCCCCACTATCTTTTACCCCCGCAGCTCTTTTGAATTTTGACTCAATCAAATCTCCAAGCGTGCCAAAGATTACAATTACCGCTGCCAAAATAATCCATTGCAACGGACTAATTATGGGCTCGTACTTACCAAAGAAATAAGCAGCGATCATTGTAAAGACAAAACCACCCAAAGTGCCTTCCACAGTTTTCTTAGGAGAGATGGCCTTGAATAATTTGGTTCGCCCAATTGTACTTCCGACAATATATGCAAAGGAGTCATTTACCCATATCAAAATAAAAATACCCATAATTAGCAATTTTGCAAAATCGTTGTCTTTGTAAGGAATCATGGTCAAAAAGATGCATCCGCCGCCAATATAAAACAATCCAAATAAGAACTTTTGAATAAAATTAAAAGGTCTTTCTTTTTTGGAAAATAAATGTAACAATAATACAGTGTCTACTGTAATGGTCAAGAACATAAGGATATTGATGAGCCATTTGTCGTGAACTAGGTAAATGAACGTCCACCATAATGCTAGGTACGCTACAAAAACATAATAGCCCTTTAAATGAACAAGTCTTTTGTATTCATAAAGACAAGCAAGGCCAAAGGTCATGAATAAAAAATCAAATGCATCCGAGCTCAGAAAAACGGCAGAGAGTAATAAAATAATATAAACTGCTCCGGAAAGTGCCCGCCTTATAACTTCTCTCATTCTATAGATCCTCCAAAAGTAAAAGGTATAGATTTTTGGAGCTACTACCATATGTTAAAAAATCATCTGAATTCTGGTTTGTAGCCTTAAAATGTTTGAGTGTTGTTATATTGGCAGGGATGCTATGCCCATATTTTTTCTTTATTTTCTTTAAACCTTCCCCAATTGATTCTACCAATTGACTCATTGTGGCAAAAACAATGATATTATCCGGAAGCTCATTGAGTTTCTTCTCCATAAGTTGGTTGGAGCACACTAAAATAGAACCATTTTGAGCGATTAGATGCTCACAAGTGGTAAAAAACACTTCACTTTCCTTGGCATTACTTGTGAATGTGATGTTCTCTTTGGAAAATCTTTCTTCCAATCTTTTGTTCATTGAAAAGAATGGATGTTTTCCCCAATCATTCTCATTGATGATATTATAAAGTGCCTCTGATACTTCACCCAGAGAGTCACAATAGATGAATTTACCTCCATTCTTCTTGAAATGAATGGTGAATTTTTCGTCGACGGGAATGTTAAGGTCAGGCATATGAACCCCCCGGGTTTCTATAGATTCCTTAGAAGCCCTTTTTTTGCCACCACCAAAAAGCTTGTCAATTAGTCCCATCAACTTTTATAAAACTCCAACATTTGTTCCAACTCATGTAAGAACAATGTAAAATGCATTTATTTATTTTTTCTCTCCTTCATCCGTAACCGAAACCTCTTCCTTTGAAGCACCTTCGTCTTCCTTTGCGATTTCTTGACCTTTACCGTCAAACTCTTTATCGAATGGCCTTTTACCGAATATTTTTTCCAGGTCTTCTTTGAAGATTACTTCTTTTTCCAAAAGGCGTTCCGCCAGTTTTGTGAGTTTGTCTTTATTCTTGTCCAAAACATCAATTGCACGCTTATACTGTTTTTCAATTATTTTTGAAATTTCAGCATCAATTTTGCGAGCCGTTTCTTCACTATAGGGCTTGGTGAAACTATATTCATTTTGGCCTGAAGAATCGTAATAGGTAAGATTACCTATCTCATCATTTAGCCCATATACGGTTACCATTGCCCGAGCTTGTTTTGTTACTTTTTCTAAATCACTTAAGGCACCGGTAGAAATTTTATCGAAAATAATCTTTTCTGCTGCTCTTCCTCCCAAAGTGGCACACATTTCATCTAGCATTTGTTCTGTGTGAACAATAAGCCTTTCTTCGGGTAAATACCACGCGGCCCCCAAAGATTGTCCACGGGGAACTATGGTTACCTTTACCAAAGGAGCAGCATGTTCTAACATCCAACTAACTGTTGCATGGCCTGCCTCGTGGTAGGCAATTGTCTTTTTCTCACCTGGCGTTATGATTTTGTTCTTTTTCTCTAATCCGCCAACTATCCTATCAACGGCATCCAAAAAGTCTTGTTTGTGGACTGCTTTTTTTTCTTTTCGAGCCGCTATCAATGCCGCTTCATTACATACATTGGCAATGTCGGCACCTGAAAATCCAGGGGTCTGTCTGGCCAAGAAATCCACGTCTAAGGCCTCGGCTGTTTTAATGGGCCTGAGGTGTACTTCAAAAATTTCTTTTCGCTCACGAATATCAGGTAAGTCCACATAAATTTGTCTGTCAAACCGACCTGCCCGCATTAGGGCTTTATCCAAAATATCGGCACGATTGGTTGCTGCAAGGACTATTACGTTGGTATTTGTGCCAAAACCATCCATCTCAGTTAATAGTTGGTTTAAGGTGTTTTCACGTTCATCATTGGAACCTGTGAAATTGTTTTTACCTCTCGCCCTACCAATTGCATCAATCTCATCAATGAAAATAATAGCTGGGGACTTGTCTTTGGCCTGTTTAAACAGATCCCTTACTCTTGATGCTCCAACGCCTACGAACATTTCAACAAAATCAGAACCTGACAACGAGAAAAACGGAACTTTGGCCTCGCCAGCCACAGCTTTTGCAAGTAGGGTCTTACCGGTACCTGGAGGGCCTACCAACAGGGCACCTTTGGGTATTTTACCACCTAAAGACGTGTATTTGTCAGGATTTCTAAGAAATTCCACGATTTCCTCGACTTCTTCTTTGGCACCCTCCAAACCTGCAACATCTTTGAACGAGGTTCGGGTATCGGTATTTTCATCAAATAACTTGGCTTTTGACTTGCCTATGTTGAAGATTTGACCACCAGCACCACCGCCACCACCGCCGGACATTCTTCGCATAAGATAGATCCAAATCCCTATAATCAAAACAAAAGGGAGTATTCCTAAAAGAAGTTCGCCCAAAAAGTTTGATTCCTTGTCAAACTCGACAATGGTATCCAGATTGTTTTCCTTTTTTATCTCGGTTATCTCATTCTGAAAAATTTGTAAATCCCCATAATCCAATATATAATGCGGAATAGCACCCGTGGTAGGTAAAAAAGGTTTTTCTGAAACCTCTTTATGTACGTCTTTTTGTAACGCTTCGTCGGATAAGAACACCTTGGCTTGATTGGTGTTAGTGATAATCAAAATCTTATCGACATCACCATTCCTAAGGTATTCCTGTAATTCAGAGGTGGTCGACTTTTTGGTGCTCGCAAGATTGCCCCCCCCTATAAACTGAAAACCTATTAAAAATACCGCAATGAGCCCATAGATCCACCATGAACTGAATTTTGGTTTTTTGGGAATATTTTTGTTTTCTTTAGCCATTCTTTTTTTTTACTGATTTATACTACTTTCTATTTGTGTGAATTTAGCATCACCCCAAAGTCCTTCTAGATCGTAGTATTCTCTTATTTGTTTTTGGAAGACATGAACCACGACATTAACGTAATCCATTAATACCCATTCAGCATTGTCTTCACCTTCTACATGCCAGGGTTTATCTTTTATATTCTTGCTAACTGTTTTTTGGATAGAACCTACTATTGCATTTACATGGGTGTTTGAAGTACCATTACATATTATAAAGTAGTCGCATACGGTGTTTTCGATTTCTCTGAGATCCAGTAAATTTATATCGTGTCCTTTTACTTCTTCGATTCCCTGTAAAATTAATGCAATTAATTCGTCTGCACTAGCTTTCCTTTTTTGCATTCAATAATTTTAGTTTGTACAAAGTTATTGTTTTTTTGTTCTTTTAACCCTAGTTTTTAACATTAGATTCTACATTGATACATTGGGCAATATATGAAGATAGTCAAACTTAATGCCACGGATTCCACAAATGTGTATTTAAAGGATTTAGTGAATTCCCAATCCTTGGAAGATTATACTATAGTTGTTGCCGATGAGCAGACTATGGGAAGGGGCCAAATGGGGACAAAGTGGCAATCAGAACCTTTCAAAAACCTAACATTCAGTGTTTTGAAAAAAGTTGGGGGGATTGGTATTACAAATCCTTTTCTATTGAACATATGTGTTTCCCTAGCCGTTTATAATACATTGAAGAAAGAATCTGTTCCAGATTTACACATTAAATGGCCTAACGACATTTTGTCAGGTAATAGCAAACTATGCGGTATTCTAATCGAAAATATTATATCAGGCAATAAGTTGAAGGAATCTATAATCGGTATAGGACTTAATGTGAACCAAACTAGGTTCAATAATCTACCCAAGGTATCCTCAATGAAATTAGTACTTGGCAAAACGTTTGATTTGGACCAATTGCTTAAATCGCTTCAAATTGAATTAAAGAAAATATTTCTAAAATTGGAAGATGTTGGTGTTAAGCCGCTACAAAAAGACTATGAAAATGTTCTTTTTAGAAAAGACAAACCCTCAACTTTTAAAGATAAGGAAGGCAAATTGATAATGGGCTTTATACGTGGGGTCTCAGATGAGGGCAGATTGCAGGTGGCTCTTGAGGATAATGTCAAAAAGGAATTTGATATGAAGGAAGTTAGTTTATTGTACTAGACATTTTCTAAATTCGAAGATAGTGTTGCCATAAAATTAGTTATTGGCACTTTGATCATCATTGCCATCATAGCGTTGAACTCCCCATTGAAACTTAGAGTTACCCGGCATGCATTTTCATCAATTGACGTTATATCTGCCGTAAGGGTAAAAGGCAATTTATCACTTGCTGCACCTAAAACGATTTTATCGTTGGGGTTTTGTCCATTTCTTTGCAAAACGATTTGTGGCATTCCTTTTAAGGCAAAAAGAAATCGGTCTTCATTAATGACCTCGAACTTATCAATATTTTCTGGCATTAATTTTTCAAAGTTTTTAAGGTTGGTCAAAAATTCAAAAATTTCCTTATCGCTTTTGTTCAATGTGCTACTTGTAGATTCTATATGCATAATATTTCATTGCTGCCATTGGGAAGGGTTTTTTCGCCACTCCTTCAAGGTATTCAATTGTTCGTCTTTGATATAGCCTGTTTCAGAGGCCTGTTGAATCAAATTTTCATAATCTGCAAGGGTATGAAGATCTAGTTTTTTTTTGCTAAAATTGTCTAAGGCAACGTCAAAGCCATATGTAAATATGGCCAGCATACCTTTAATATTGGCGCCTTCGGCCTCTAAGGCTTCAACAGCATTAAGACTACTTTTTCCTGTACTTATCAAATCTTCTATAACCACTACGTTTTGGCCCGGTTCTAGCAAACCTTCTATTTGGTTTCGTCTTCCATGGGATTTTGGTTCTGGTCGTACATAGATAAAGGGCAACCCCAAATAATCCGCAACCAGTGCCCCTAAGCCGATGGCACCGGTGGCAACCCCTGCTATCACATCTGTTTTGCCGTAAAGGGCCTCCACTTGTTCGGCCATTTTTTTCGAACAAAATTTCTTATTGTAGGATAAGACAATATTATTCTGTTATCGCAATATATTGGGGATTTCCATCCGGAAGCCCATGTAAAAGGATTTTCGGGTTTCAACTTTATTGCATTAATTTGCAATAGAAGCTCTGCAGTTTTTTTTGCGGTGTTTTTATCTAAAACCATACGCAAATGTATAAAGTTTTTGTTAAAGAACTGCCTTTGATTTTAACAAATAAATTGTCCGAAACTTCAAATAGTAAGTACTTCTTATTGAATGGTGATGCAGTACAGGATGCTATTGAAAATCTATCCAGGAAAAAGCTTAGAGAGGCCTATATTTACCACCCAAATCACGAAGAAATATTAAAGAAATTTTGCAAAACCATCCCCAAAGAGGTAGCCGCAGGAGGTGTTGTCACGAATAAGGAGGGCAAAGTCCTGTTCATTTACAGGAATGATAAATGGGATTTACCCAAAGGCAAATTGGATAAAGGTGAGAGTGTTGAGGAATGTGCGGTTCGCGAGGTAGAGGAAGAGACGGGAGTTAAGAAACTTAAAATCGAGAATTTTCTTAAAACAACCTACCACATTTTTAAACGCAATGGTAAATATAAATTGAAAGAGGTTCACTGGTTTGCCATGAAAACTTCCTATGATGGTAAATTATCTGGTCAATTAAGTGAGGGGATAGAAAAGGTGAAGTGGAAAGGTCCTAAAAAAATCAAGAAGGCCCTGGAGAATTCCTATATAAATATTAAATCGCTGTTCGGTGAATAATCTAAGGGTTTTCCGATAAGGTCTGCCTTGTTGAATCTCTGTTTGTACATCAGGCGGGTTTGGTAATATTTGCTATTTTCTCCATTCTAATGGGTTTCGTGTTAAAGGTTATTAAATGATGTGTTTTTTGGTTGTAAAATTCCCAACTCTCATAGTCAACAGGGTCAATCGATGAAGTAATAATATTTATTCGAATATTATTTGCAATAGGCAATTCAACAAATTCCTCTAAAAACTGCCATCCATCCATAATGGGCATATTTATATCTAGAAATATAACCTCAGGTATGGCCTTGTTTGTCCGCAAAGCCTTTTTAATACCATCAATCGCCAGTCGACCATTGCCATAAGTGCTTATGGTATTGTACGCAACCGTATTGTCTAACATTTTTCGTATCCCGAAAACTGTTATGGCATCGTCATCAACAATAAAAATCGAGTTAATTTTTTTCATCAAAATATATATTAAATATGGTCCCTTTGTTTACTTCACTCTGAACAACAATTTTTCCGTTCATTGCTTCTATTTGGTTTTTGGTGATGTAGAGGCCAATTCCTCTGGCCTCGTCATTATTGTGGAAGGTCTTATACATGCCGAATAACTTATTGCCATATCTTTCAAGGTCTATGCCCAAGCCATTATCTTCAATACTCAAAATGGTATAACCATTACTCCTTTGGGTACTCAATTTTATTATGGGATTTCTTTTGGGAGATCTGAATTTTACTGCATTGGTAATGAAATTCATAAGAATACTGTCTACGTAAGCTGGGACAGCCGATATGCTAACATCATCTTGAATTGTGTTTATCAATTTTGCCTTGTTGTTTTTGAGAAATGCTGAAAGATTTTGCTCTGTCCTGGCTATTTTGGCATTCAGGTTAACTGGTGTGTTTTTGATATTTACGTTTGAGCTAATTGCCAAGACCTCGTTTAGATTATCTAAAGTTTCCAAAAGATTGTCAGAAGCCTCGACCAGCATTTTTATGATGTTCTCTTTTTCAGAATTGTCCTTTTCGTTGACCAAAAACTCTAATAGCATTGAGAAATTGGCCGTATGTGACCTTAGGTTGTGTGAGACGATATGAGCAAAATTGATAAGTTTTTTGTTTTGTAAGGACGTAACGTTTATTAGCTGTCTAAGCTCTTCCTCTTTTTGTTTTATGTCTGAAATGTCAAGACCTATTCCAACTAGGCCATTGACTCTTCCATCTTCCCCTTTCCAGGGGATTTTGGAAACTAAAAAATTGTAAGCAGTTCCATCTTTCTTCAGTATGATTTTTTCTTTCGCCAATATGGGCTTAAGGGAGTTCATGACCTGTAGATCTTCTTCTCTAGCTATTTGGGCAGATTCCTTATCATAAAATTCAAAGCCATCTTTTCCCAACAATTCTTTTGGAGAATCTACACCCATGAAATCACCTTCAGCTTTATTGACCAATATTTTTCTGGATTCAACATCTTTGATAAAGACCCTGAGGGGTAAATTGTCTATCAAAGTCCTCAACAACTCCTGTTCCTCTCGAATCTGTCTTTCTTTCTTTTCCGATTCTGAGATATCCTGAACAATGGCCCAGACCAACTTCCTCCTTTTTTCACCAATAATCAGCGATTTATTTATAATGACAGGGTAATGGCTACCATCTTTTCGAACATATTTTTCTTCAACTGGTCCAAAGGTTCCATGAGATTCAAGCTCATGTGTAATTTCATTTTTGATTCTTTCAGACTTGTTGGCAAGAAGATCATAACACTTGATTTCAGCAATGCTGTTCTTATCATAACCTGTGGTGGTTATGAAGGCAGGGTTAAAGTCTAAAATTTCTCCGGTTTCAAAGTCATAAAGAAAATAGCTTACTGGGGATAGCTCGTAAAGTGTTCTAAACTTTTGTTCGCTTTCCTTTAATTTTTCCCTAGAAGCTACCATTTCAGTTATCATTCGCCCTTCTGCCAAAAGAGAAACAACCTTGTTAGCTTCATTGTAAATGGGCTTTAAGGAAAAATCTACGGGAACCTGTTCCTTGTTTTTATCAAGGACCATAATTTCACTTCGCATGAACTGACCCTTGGCTGCAGCTTGGACTATTTGCTTTAGTCCAGCCTTGATGAAGTCAGGTACGGGCCACCAATAAGCATCCCAGAATTTTTTACCTATAATATCATCGGTTTTTAAATCCGCAAAATCCAGTGCGGTATCGTTAATCTCAATAAAGGTTCCATCAACGCTAAGAATTCCGGTAAATTGATATGAAGAATTAAAAATGCTTCTGAAATTTCTTTCTTTCTCCTCCAGGTCTTTTTGTGCCTTGCGCTTTTCACTGATATCGATGCTCATTCCAATTAAGCCTTCTACTTCATTGTTTTCATTAAGAAGAGGTATTTTGGAAGTCAAGAATGTAGTAACGGTACCGTCATTCTTAATACTGATGTCTTCTTTGTTAAGTACGGGTTTTTGTAATTTCATTACCTCGAGATCATCTTTTCTAAAACTCGAAGCTGTTTTAAAATCATAAAATTCGAAATCATTCTTGCCTATTATTTCACTTTCATCTTTGACACCGCAAAAGTCAATCTCTGATTTATTGACCAATACTTTTCTAGATTCAAGGTCCTTGATAAATACGTTCAAAGGTAAATTATCTATTAAGGTCCTGAGGAGACGCTCGTTTTCCCTTGTTTTTATTTCTGCTGTCACCTGATCGTTAATATCTTGAAAACTGCCTAAAAGACCAATGAATTTGCCATTTTTAAAGAGTGGTCTTCCAGCCGCAATAATCCATATTTCATTGCCTTTAGCCGTATTCAATTGTAACTTTTCCTTCCAAGGGGTGCCTTCCCGCATGGCATTGTCAATAGCCATGGAAATAGTATTTCTACTGTAACCATTTTTGTAAAAATTAATTGCAGTATCGATGTTGGGAACGAAATCCATTGGAACCTCATGAATGGTTTTGGTCATATTGCACCAAATTAAATTATCTTTTACTGCATCGTATTCCCAAGTTCCAATTTTGGCGATTTCTGCTTTTTCGTCAAAAAGCGCTTCTAGTTTCTCAAGTTTTAGTTCATTAAGCACTCTTTGTGTAATATCTTCGGTTTGAACAATAACTCCTATAATATTTTCTAACTCATCATACCAGGGTATATTAATCCATTCAAACCATTTTTCATTATGGCTTTTGTCATTATAGTTTTGTATACCTACCTCACTGGTTTTACCTTTAAGACATTCTTTTAGGAGCATTTGCCACTTTTCGTCTGTATTTTTAAAAAGTTGTTTTAAATTCTTGCCAGTTACATTTCTATCGGAAAACTCAAAATAATCAATCCACTTGTCCGAGGCATGGACTATTTCAAGCTTATTATTCAAAAAGGCGGTGGCCTTTGGCAATTGTTTTATGAGGTAATTACTAGTACTCTCTCTTGCTCCTTTCAGCATCATGTGGTAATTTCTTACTAATGTAATCTGATTTTCCAACTTTACTAAAGGTTTGTTGTGAATATTGCCAAACTCGTTGTGTAAGTGCAAAATACAGGCGCAAAGATTTGACGAAATCACAAAAGAAAGAATAGTCCTACTAAATTAACGATATATGGTCAAATAGAAAAGAATAATTAAAAAAACTTAGTATTACACAGAATAAATGAAACCCAGATTTAAGTAGGAAAAATAAATTTATTTCGTCCTTACAGCTTCTGGCACCAATCCTGAATAATCCCCTCCATTCCTAATGACATCACGAACAATCGAAGAACTAATATAGGATTTACCCGAAGAGGTAAGAAGAAAGACGGTTTCGATCTCTGAAAGTTTTCTGTTCGTATGGGCAATGGCTTTTTCAAATTCGAAATCTGCGGGATTCCTTAATCCACGCAAAATAAAATTAGCATTGACCTTTTTGCAAAAATCCACGGTTAGACCTTCATAGGTCAAAACTTTTATTTTAGGCTCATTTTCAAAGGACTTGGAGATAAAACCAAGACGTTGTTCGAGGGTAAACATATATTTTTTATCTACATTGACACCTACAGCAATTATAAGTTCATCAAAAAGGGGTATACCTCTTATGATAATGTCGTGATGACCTAAGGTAAGGGGATCAAAGGAGCCAGGGAATATTGCACGTCTCATAGTATAAAGTTAGGGGTTTTTGGGTAAAATTTCCTCTATAGCACTCTCGAACAATTTAGAAAGTGATATTCCGGCTACCTTTGCTTGTTGCGGCAAGATACTTTCCATAGTCAATCCTGGGGTGGTGTTCATTTCCAGCATATACGGCTCATCGTTCAGGAATATAAATTCGCTTCGTGAAAATCCTTTGACTTTTAATACCTCGTAGGCACGTTTTGCCATTTGAACTACCTTTGTTTCCTGTTCAGAGGAAATTCGTGCAGGAGTAATTTCTTGTGACTTACCTTCGTATTTGGCTTCGTAATCAAAAAAATCATTCTCTGTGACAATTTCAGTAATCGGAAGTACTTTAGTCTCTCCGTTATATTTTATAACGCCAACAGACACTTCGATACCATCTAAAAATCCTTCAATGATAATCTCATCATCCTCTTTGTACGCATTTTCAATAGCGAATTTTAACTGTTCTTTTTTATACACTTTGGATATTCCATAACTACTACCTGCCTTGTTGGCCTTTACGAAACAGGGTAGCCCTACTTTTTCGATGATGGCTTCTTCGTTGATTTGGTCGCCAAAATTTAAGTAATAAGAAGGGGCCGATTTAATTCCGTAAGGCCTTAAAACACTGAGCAGATCTCGCTTGTTAAAGGTCAAAGCCGCCTGATAGTAGTCGCAAGAGGTTTGGGGTATATTCAACAGATTTAAATAAGCCTGCATTAACCCATCCTCGCCCGGCGTACCATGGATGGCATTGAAAACACAGTCGAAAATAACAGTTTTTCCATCGACCGTAACAGAAAAATCATGCTTATTCACCTGATGTTCTGTTTCATCTTCATCAACATAGACCCATTTATCCTTTAAAATATGGATGCGAAAGCTATCATACTTCTCTTTGTTCAAATAGTTGTGCACTACATTACCACTTTTTAGCGAAATATGATACTCGTTGGAGTAACCGCCCATTATGATGGCCACTTTTTTCTTCATATTTGTTGGTGTATATAGGTCATTAAAAATGAATATTGGTAATTCAAAGTAAAGAAAAAAGCAATCGGTTTTACACCATATTTTTGTTTTTTTTGATTATTAGAATTGCTAATTGTGGGAGTACTCGGGCTATTTAACCAACATTTGGGACTGTTACAGCTCTTAATTTTACCCCATTTCCTATATTTGCAGGGTTAATTACGTTATTGCATGATGAATTTTTTCAATTTTTTGCGAAGTAAGACTTTTTTAATTCAGCTAGGTCTGGCATTCATTGCTTCGGTACTTTTGGTGTTTTTGGTATTGCGATGGTTGAATAGTTCTACAAATCATGGAGAATTCGTCGAAGTCCCTAACTTCGCTAAAATGTCGGTAATGGGTATGCGTAAGGCTGTTGAAGATGCAGGTTTGCGTTACGAGGTATTGGATTCGGCCAACTACAATCCAGATTACCCTAAATTTTCAATCATTGAGCAAGACCCAAAAGCTGGGAATAAGGTAAAGGAGAATAGAAAAATATATTTCACAGTTAACCCTTCAGGATATAAAAAGGTAACTGTACCGGATATAATTCAGGTTACCCAGCGTAATGCGGCTTCTATGTTGAAAGCAGTTGGCTTGGATGTGCAACGTGTTACCTATGTTGATGAACTGGGCAAGGATATGGTATACTCTATTAAGCACAAGGGCAAGTATGTAAAGCCAGGGGATAAACTTCCCAAGACTTCGAAAGTAGAATTGGTCTGCGGTAATGGTACAATTCCAGACCGGGCTCAAATCAAGGCAGATTCAGAGTAGCATATGGAGCCTATTCAGAACTCAGGACCAAGTGAGGATGAACTCTTTGAACATCATAGGTTTAAGGCATCTAAAGGTCAAGAACCACTGAGGGTGGACAAATTTTTAATGAATTTTATTGAAAACGCCACTCGCAACAAAATACAACAAGCTGCCAAAGATGGTCATATTTGGGTAAATGAAACTGTAGTAAAACAAAATTACAAGGTAAAGGCCGATGATGAGGTAAAAGTACTTTTTGAGCACCCTCCGCACGAACTTTTACTTACCCCCGAAGACATACCCTTGGATATTGTCTATGAAGATGCTGCGCTACTTGTGGTCAATAAACCGGCGGGTATGGTTGTACACCCTGGACATGGTAATTATTCAGGAACCTTGATAAATGCCCTTTTATATCATATCAAGGATTTGCCGACCAACAGCAATGAAAGACCTGGCCTGGTACACCGAATTGATAAGGATACCTCTGGACTTTTGGTAGTGGCCAAGACCGAAGCTGCCATGACACATTTGGCCAAACAGTTTTTTGATAAGACTTCTACAAGGGAATATGTGGCACTGGTCTGGGGCAATATTGAAGACGAAAACGGAACTGTTGAAGGACACATAGCTCGAAACCCCAAAAATAGGTTGCAAATGCAGGTTTTCCCTGAGGGTAATCAAGGTAAGGAAGCAATAACCCATTATTCAGTGTTGGAGCGTTTGGGATATGTTACTTTGGCGTCTTGTAAACTGGAAACTGGTCGTACACATCAAATTCGCGTACACATGAAATATATTGGTCATACGCTTTTTAATGACGAAAGATATGGGGGTGATAAGGTCTTGAAGGGTACTACGTTCACCAAGTACAAACAGTTTGTCGACAATGCCTTTAAGATATTACCTAGACAAGCTTTGCATGCGAAAACCTTGGGATTTGTTCACCCAGTAAGTGGTGAGTCCATGAAGTTCAATTCAGAAATCCCGGATGATATGGCCAATTGTATTGCAAAATGGAGGGACTATGTAAAGCATAGCGGTAAAGAATAAATTTCCTCTATTTTAGAATCAAAAAGTACTTTTCGGCAAGGATAGGATTGTCCAAGAATCCTTTTTACATTTATACATAAAATAAGTTGATATGAAGATTGTTATCTCTCCGGCCAAGTCGCTGGATTTTGAAAGTGAATTGCCAACAAAAAGATATTCACAGCCTCAATTTTTAGAGCAAGCAGAGAAACTTAATAAGGTTTTGGTTAAGAAAAGGCCAAGTGCTTTATCAAAACTTATGGGAATTTCGAATAATTTGGCCCAACTCAATTGGGAGCGCAATCAAAAATTTTCAACTCCATTTGATCCAACTAATGCCAGGCCTGCACTATATGCGTTTAATGGAGACGTATATCAGGGATTGGATGCGTATTCAATTCCCGAGACTAAATTGGATCAATTGCAGGACACACTTCGAATTCTTTCAGGCCTTTATGGATTATTAAGGCCATTAGATTTGATACAACCCTATAGGTTGGAAATGGGGACCCAGTTAAAATTTGAGCGAAAAAAAAATCTTTATGAGTTTTGGAAAAAACAATTGACCGAAGCACTTAATTCTGAATTGGAGGAGGATGGGTTGTTTATTAATTTGGCAAGCAATGAATACTTTGGTGCTGTAGACGAAAAGCAACTCAAGGTGCCTGTGATTACGCCTGTCTTCAAGGATTGGAAGAATGACAAGTTAAAGGTTATAAGTTTCTTTGCAAAAAAAGCCAGAGGCTCTATGGTGAGATATATTCTAAATACTGATGCCAGGACTTTAGAAGATATTAAGGGGTTTAACTTAGACGACTATATTTTTAGCCAAGAACATACACTTAAAGAGAACCAGCCTGTATTTATAAGATAGCCTATTTCTTTAGGACGCTTTTTTGATATTGACCTAAACCTTGTCTAGTTGCTACTTTTTCTTCTTAGCAGTAGTTTTCTTAGTTGCTGTAACTGGTTTTAAAGCTTTTTTGAGTCTTCTTACGCCATAAGATCTGTTTGCAATTTTGCCACGCCTAGTTTTAATATCGCCCTTTCCCATAGTATGATTCTTATAATTTCTTAAAATTACTCATTTACCCATAAATTATCAACAAAAGGAAGATATCTTTGAGCAGAGCATAGTTTTTTATTCATCCATTAAAAGTAGAGTTGTTCTTACATAGTCATCCATATGAACCTTTTCTTTTTGAAGAAGCCACGAAGTTGATCGTAGGTACATTGCCCCCTCCAAGGTTTACAACACAGGAACTGAGAGAGGGCGATGTTAATTTTTGTTATGGCAGTAGGGATGGACAATTATGGCCAATTCTGGATCGCATTTTTGAATTGAATCTAAAATATGAAACTACGAAGGAGGCTATCTTGGAAAGAAAGCGATTTCTAAAGGAAAGAAAAATTGGGATATGCGACATAGTGGAAAGTGCACAACGATCTAAGATTGATGCCTCCGATTTGGGAATGAGGAATGTGAGGCTTCGAGATTTAATGAGCTATTTATACCAATATCCAAACATAAAAATGCTATTGTTTACAGGAGGAAATAGTAAAAATGGACCAGAATTTTTTTTTCGAAAACTTGCAAAAATCAAAGGAATTCAACTTAAAATGATTGATGGTCAAGTACCAAGGATTCACCAATTTACGCTTCCTTCTGAAAATGGATTAGAGAGAATAATCAAGACAGCATCACTCACAGCTCCGTCAGGTGCGGCTAACAGAGCTGTTGGTGGCTTACAGTCCTATAAAAACCTCAAGGCAAAGGATTTTTTATTCAATACCATAGATTTTAGGGTGTTACAATACGCTCCATTTTTTTAAACCTCCCACTTTTGAAAAGTTCAAATAATGTTCAGGGTTCTGTTGGTTTTGTAGTATCTGTACCGTATTTTGTTAATTGCAAAGAATAACAAATTGCCATGAAGTAAATATCCCGATATTTGTAGGCTTTTGAAGTGGTTAAAATCCTGACCAAATAGAAATGGGGAAAACGATTACAAGTTTATGAACAAAACAGAAAGATTAGGAGAGTTTAAAAAATCCGTCAGTAATAAGTTCAATGTCTACAATAGTCTTTTTCTTAATTTACCCTTTAGGGATATTGAGAATGTCGGGATGGTTGTGCCTTTATTATGGCATCAATCGGTAAAAGGGCTTAAGTCTGGTTTAAATCCACAAGACATTCTTGAATCGTTTTTTCAGAATTATGTGAATATTGATTCTGAGAAAGATAGAATAGATTTCATGTTTCGTATAATCCAATACGTAGAGCGGCAAGTTGTATTGTATGACAGTGTTGAAGACGCGGCTTTTCCAAAGCTACAAGAATATAGCGATTCACTTTCCATTAAGGATTATTTTCAATTGGTCAACAAAACCAAGAGTTGGGATAAAGTTGCAGAGAAATTATCTTCCTTTAGTGCACGAATTGTTCTAACAGCTCACCCTACGCAATTCTATACGCCAGCTATTTTAGACATAATGAACGACCTAAGGTCGCTTATCGTGGAAGACAAAATTGACGAAATTGATGTAACCCTTCAGCAATTGGGACTTACCTCATTGATCAATACTAAGAAGCCCACACCTCTTGATGAAGCCAAGAATATCATTTACATTTTGAGAAACATGTACTATGATGCCATGGGTAATTTATATGCTTACATAAAGGAGAACATCAATAATGAAGGTTTTGAGAATCATAATATAATGAAATTAGGGTTTTGGCCCGGTGGTGATAGGGATGGCAATCCTTTTGTGACAGCGGATATTACCAAAGCTGTGGCAGATGAACTTCGTATTAATCTAATGAAATGCTATTATAATGATCTTAAAAATCTCCAGAAAAAGCTTACTTTTAAAGGATTGCGAGCTAATTTGAAAGCGCTTAGGAGTGATCTTTATGAGGCAATGTTCGATCCCAATAAGAACATTGAATATGAGGATATCGTTGAACCGCTCGTGGCAATTAGAGCTATGTTGATTGACGATTATCATAGCTTATATTTGGCAGAATTGGACCATTTTATTGATAAGGTGAAAATTTTCAAAACCCATTTTGCAACTTTGGATATTAGGCAGGATCATAGCATGCATGAAAAGGTTGTGGAATCCGTACTGAAGAAAAATGGACTCATCAAAGAGGTGATAGGGGAACTTGGTCAAGCCGAATTGGTGCAGATTTTGGTTCACGAAAAAATAAGGATTGACCCCAATGATTATGAGGATATTGTAAAGGACACCTTGGTCAATATTTCACAATTAAAGAGCATTCAGGATCGAAATGGGGAAGATGGTTGTAATCGATATATAATCAGTAATTCAGAAGATATATTTTCTGTACTCAATGTGTATGCTATGTTTAGGTGGTGTGGCTGGGATAGGGATAGTATTTCCTTTGATATTATTCCACTTTTTGAAACTATGAAAGGTATGGACAATGCCGAGTCAATAATGCAATTTCTGTTCGATTTACCTGAGTACAGAAAACATTTAGAGCAGCGAGGCAATAAGCAAACCATGATGTTGGGTTTTTCGGATGGCACCAAAGATGGGGGTTATCTTAAAGCAAATTGGGCCATATTAAAGACTAAGGAACAGCTATCAAAGGTTTGTAAAAAGAATCACATCAAAGCTTTGTTTTTTGATGGTCGAGGAGGACCTCCTGCTAGGGGAGGAGGGAAAACGCATCGATTTTATGCGGCACAGACCAAAGATATTGCCAACAATGAAATTCAACTGACCATTCAAGGACAGACCATTACGAGTACGTATGGCACTAAAGAATTGTTTATGCACAATAGTGAACAATTGTTGACTGCCGGGCTATCCAATAATTTGTTCGGAAAAGAGAACGTTATTTCCAAAGAACACAGAAAACTGTTGGAAGAGTTGTCCGAACTGAGTTTTGCTAAATATGATGCCCTTAAAAACCATGAAATGTTTATTCCTTACTTGGAGAATAGGAGTACGCTCAAATACTATCAAAAGGCTAATATTGGTAGTAGACCAGGCAAAAGAGGAAACAAGAAGCAGTTGGAGCTTTCCGATCTAAGAGCCATTTCTTTTGTAGGTTCTTGGAGTCAACTTAAACAAAATGTCCCTGGGTATTTTGGAATAGGGACAGCCATAAAAGCCATTCGGGAACAAGGTCGCTTGAGAGAATTAAAGAAAATTTACAAAAAAGTACCCTTCTTCAAAGCCTTGATGCTTAATAGTATGATGTCATTGACGAAATGTTATTTTGAGTTGACCAGATATATGAAAGAGGATGAAAAGTATGGTGATTTTTGGAATATTTTACATGAAGAATATGAACTTTCAAAAGAAATGTTGCTGTTGATTTCTGATTCGAATGTTCTTATGGAAAATGAGCCAATATCGAGGGAGTCCATTCAAATCCGGGAAAATATTGTGCTGCCCTTATTGGTTATTCAACAGTATGCACTTCAGAAAATAGGCCAATCAACCGATTATAAGGAATTGTACGAGAAAATTGTGACCCGTTCGCTCTATGGAAATATCAATGCCAGTCGAAACTCGGCATAATTAAATCCCAAATGTAACTTCTTAAATTAGAAATGTTCTTATTTTTGCACAATGTACTTTTATCTGATAGTAGCCCTTCAAGGATTTTGCCTATACCATTGTTTTATTAACAAGAATCAATACTATTGGTTTTTTGTGATTTTGTTGTTGCCAGTAATTGGTTCCTTGGCATATCTATTTGTAAATGTTTTTCAGAAAAGAGATATAGAAAAGGTACAAGGGGGGATTACCCATGTAATTAATCCAAATAAGGTCATAGAGAATTTAGAAAAAAGGCTAAATTTCTCTGAAACTTTTGAGAATAGGGTGGCATTGGCCGATGCTTATTTGGAAGCTGATATTTTTGATAAGGCAGAAGAGCATTACAATACTTCTTTGGTAGGAACGTTTGAGAACGATTTTTACGTAAATGCCAAGCTTGTTGAAGCGTTTTATCTTTCCTCACAATTTGAAAAGGTTTTGAAGAATTCCGAGAGAATTAAGGAATCCCCCAAATTTAAAAAGTCCAAAGCTTCATTTTTTTACGCACTGGCCTTGGAAAAAACTGGAAATGTAAAAAAGGCTGAGGGCTATTTGTCTTTATTTGATTCACCTTATAACAGATACCAAGAACGTTTGGAACTTGCGAGGTTCTACATCAGAAATGGGTTTTCGGATAAAGCAAGAATAATTTTGGAAGAAATTGATAAAGAGTCAGACGGAATGTCAAAAATTAGTTATAAACAGAATGGGGTTCTTATAAAAAAAGCAAAAGAATTGTTGGAATCTCTTGACTAAACCGGTAAGGAAAGTAAGTTTTAATTCATTAATGTCCGGTTAAAGACCAAAGACCGCTTCGCTGCAAGATATAAGAAGATAGACTTGTCTGTAACTAATTGAAAATCATTATATTTAAAATAAATAAATCTTAGATTCAGACCATTGAATACCTGTTTTGGAAAAAGCAAGGGGCCAGTTATAAAAAAACGCCTGATTTCCTATTATTACAAAGCTTGAGGCAGCCCAATGATTTTTTACAGGACAACAATGGTTTTAATTGTAATATTTTGATTCGGCATAAGAAAATATTAACCCTAATAAGTACTCGACATAATTATTGTCGCTTAGTTTAAGGCTATTACTCAAAGATGATTATAATCAGTTTTGAATATTGACCATTTTAATAGCTTTGACTAACTTAAAAACAATATTATGATTTATCGAATAATCTTTGTTCTTACTCTGCTTGTTATCTGGTCGATACCTACTATGGCCCAAGAGAATAACAATAAAATTCAGGTCATGGGAACCGTTACCGATGTGAGCGGTAAACCGCTAAAAGGTGTTATGGTATTTGTAGATTCAATCAAGACCAAGTCGAAAACCAATAAGAAGGGAATATATAGAATTAAGTTAAGTCCTGATACAAAGATTTTAGCCGTTTATTCTCTGGACTTAGGGATCTTGAGTATGAATTATACAGGGCAAACAAACATCGGTTTTATGTATACTCGTGAAAGTGGGCCATTGTCCAAGGAAAATCTAGCGGAAATAAGTCTTACGGTTTATCATGAACCTGTTGGGGATACGAGTTGGTAAACGGATTATAGTAGCATATTGGAGCTACTGGATCTGCGCTTTTACAATGTTAGGGCTACCAATGGTAAAATTAAAATAGGCAAGGGTCCCAATCAATTTAGTGGAGATAGTGATCCTTTGGTTTTGGTGAATAACCAAAGTATGAACGTTAATGTTTTATCTACAATTTCTACAAGTGATGTAAAATTGATACAAGTTATCAATAGAGGTAGTGAAGCTGCATTGTACGGAGGACTTAAGGCGGCAAATGGAGTTATTCTAATTACTTTAAAATAGGGGTTTATAAAATTACACAAAATAAGAAAGCCTTATTTAGCATGATGTATTTTTTTTGCCAATTGGGCTTTAGGGTTTTAATTACTTTTGATTTGCAGTATAATTATTTCTGCTCTTTTTAGAATAATCTTGACTTTAATATGTTATTAAGAAAATAATCGGGCGAATTACTTTCAAGAATTATAAGAGGAAATAGTATGTGGTTTCGTTAAAAACAACATTGATTCTAGCAATAACTTAGCATAATTGTTGCTTGTTTTTACAAAAAGCTGGAATTTTAGAATAGACTCTTATTCTAAACAAAACTCATAATATGATTTATAAAGTTTTCCTTGCATTTACCCTTGTTTTAATTTGTTTAACTTCAGTTACAGCCCAGAAAAAAAGTTCAGAAAAAATTCAAGTGACAGGAACGGTAACCGACACTAATGGCATACCAATTAAAAGGGCGGTTATTTATGTCGATTCTGTTAAAACTTTTAGCAGAACTAACAAAAAGGGGTATTATAAAGTTCGGATAAGACCGGAAACCAAACATTTTATGATCTTTTCTCCGAAACATGGCATGTACAGCATTGCATATGATGGAAGTACGGAGTTGAACTTTCAATTTAAAAATAGCGTTGACCATTTAACAGAGGCAAATTTGGCCGATTTGGGTTTTACTATAGTGGCCCCGCGTAAGGGAACTATTAATCCTTCACGATTTAAGGAATATAAGACAATTTTTGATTTGATTCAAGAAATGTTTACAGGAATTGAAGTTAAAGGGGAAAGGATTGTTGTTAGAGGAGTATCGTCTTTTTCCCAAAATCCTCCATTATTTGTTGTTGATGGATCTTATGTACCCAATATTGCTTTTGTTAATCCAGTCGGGGTAAAATCTATTGAGCTTATAAAAGATGGTACTGCAGCCCTTTATGGAGCCAGGGGAGCTAATGGAGTCATCGTTATTAATTTAATAAAGTGATTTTAATTACATTCCAGTACTCAAGATACCATAAAAGGCTTTAATGCCATAAGCAATCTGACCAATCCTTAAGTTCTCATTGGGGCTATGCTGGTTATTATCAGGATTTACCATGGGAACAATAAAAGCGGGAATCTTTAATTCATTGATAAATGGTGCGATTGGCACGGTACCTCCCATAGTTCTAATTTGAACCACATCTTCCCCAAAAGTATCATTTAAGCGCTTCACCAGAAATTTTCCATAGGAGCTGTCCAAATCCGTTCTAAAGGCATTGGTTACGGATCCTTCAGTAACGGTTATTATTTTATCATGGGCCATTCGTTCTTCCTTGGTTGGATTTTTATCTGTAATATAAAACCCTTGATTCCGGATATGCTTTTTTACTAGGTTCTTCAACCTATTTCCGTCCGATTCTGGCACCAAACGAATATCAATTTCAGCCGTCGCACTTTCAGGGATAATAGTTCTAGCTTTTTTACCGATCCATCCAGAACCTAAACCTCTAATATTCAATGAAGGGTATTGTAAAGCTTCTTGATAAAATCTTCCAACTTTTTCAGGGGTTTTGATGGCCAAGTTTTGGTTAATTGTATTTGGGTCGTCTGGTACGCTCTTCAGAATAGCAAGAGTTGGCTCGTCCAGCGTTACCCCGTCATAATAACCATCAATTAAAACCTTGCCATTGGCATCTTTCATGCTTGCCAAAACTTGTGCCAGTTGAAAACCCGGGTTAGGAGCGTAATTTCCGTAGTGACCACTATGTTGGGGTTTTATTGGGCCATGGGTTGTTAATGATAGGGTAGTTATGCCCCTGCATCCGTAGATAACGGTTGGTTTGCCAGACGCATGCACTGGGCCGTCATTAATGACCAAAAAATCTGCCTTTAATAGATTTCGATATTCCTTTACTGCTTTGGGCAATGGTCTACTGCTCTTTTCCTCTTCGCTATCCAAGATCACCTTGACATTGAAGGGTATTGTCACACCATTCTTCTTTAGGAGGTCTATGGTGTTCAATAGCATGACAATAGGACCTTTGTCATCAGATGTAGAACGACCAAATAATCGCCAATCATAGTTGAGGTTATTCACTAAACTATCAAAAGGTTGGGTTTTCCACGTATCATCATCTTTTGATTTTAGAGTTACCGTATACGGATTGGGTTGATCCCATTTTGTTGGGTCAACAGATTGGCCATCCAAGTGCATATAAAAAAGAATGGTAGGTTTGCTGTCTTCCATAGGTAAGGCCGCAAAAAACAAGGATTCGCCATCAGTTGGTAAAACTGTTGAATTGAATCCGCGCTCACTGAATTTTTTGGTCAACCATGTAATATTTCGATTAATGTCAGCATGTTCCAAAGCGTCATTTGGGATGGAAACGAAATCCCTCAGTTCGTTTATGGCAAGACTTACCTGAGATTTTATTTGGGCATCGTCTTGGGCAAAAGCAATACTTGAAGCAAATGTGACTAAAACAGCAAATAGTTTTCTCATTTCTTAAGGTAGTTTGATAAAGATTTAAATGTAGGCAATTCTATTTTTTCAACAAGGCGATACTCTTCAAAATAATCAAACGAAAAAGCAGCATAAAAGGAAGGCCATGAAAAATAACATCGAACCAATCTTGAAATGCCATGCCATTGGCTCCTCCCAGTATCCATCTTAATTTTCCCCAAATATGTGGTTCCGGAAAGAAGGGAGCAAGGCCTAAGATTAGACAGAGTAGAAGGACCATTTTTCCATTATTGATGATTTCCATAGAATTATCGAATGTTTTTTATAAAACCAGAGATAGAGTCAACCCCATTCTTAGCCAAGTGTTTAATAAAAGCCGAACCAATGATAGCACCTTTGGAAGATTGTGTGGCTTGATTAAAAGTTTCAGCATTGCTGATGCCAAAACCAACGATTTGTGGATTTGCAAGCTTTAGCGAAGCAATCCGTTCAAAGTAGTTCTTTTGTTCCTCTCCAAAACCTTCTTTGGCACCGGTGGTACTTGCCGAACTTACCATATAAATAAACCCATAAGACGCACTATCAATCTGTTCTATACGATCATCACTGGTTTGGGGCGTAATCAGGAATACGTTGATAAGTCCATATTTTTTGAATATATGCTCATATTCATTTTGATAAACGTCTAAAGGCAAATCAGGTAAAATAAGGCCGTCTATGCCGATTTCCTGACAGCGTTTACAAAAAGCTTCGACACCATATTGAAAAACCGGATTAAAATAACCCATGATAATCAAGGGAATTGAGACGGACTTTCGAATATCTTTTAATTGCTTAAAGAGCAACTCGGTATGCATTCCATTTTCAAGGGCAATTGTTGAACTTTCCTGTATGGTAGGGCCATCTGCCAGTGGGTCTGAAAAGGGTAAACCTATTTCAATTAAATCTACACCGTTTTTTTCCAAGTCTTCAATTATTTTTACGGTATCACCCAATTTTGGATAACCTGCCGTAAAGTAAATGGAGAGCAGCTTTTTTCCTTCTACTAGTTTTTTATTTATTCTGTTCATATTTGCGATCAATAATAATCAATACATAGTTTATTTTGGCCGTTATTATCTGGTTCCTTGGGTCTCTACAATTTAAAATAGTTGATATACGTATTCAAATCCTTATCTCCACGACCAGAAAGGTTTATTACAACGATATCTTCGGGGTTAAACACTTTATGTTCAAGAATTGCAAAAGCATGTGAACTTTCAATGGCTGGGATAATCCCTTCCAATTTGGAAATCATTAAACCTGCCTTCATAGCCTCATCATCAGTGATTGAGATGAATTCGCCACGACCCGATTTGAACAAATGGGCATGCATTGGACCAACGCCTGGATAGTCTAATCCAGCAGAAATGGAATAAGGTTCGGTAATTTGTCCATCTTGGGTTTGCATTAAAAGCGTTTTGCTACCATGTATGATGCCAACCTTGCCAAGGACAGAGGTTGCTGCACTTTCTCCTGAATCGATACCCTTGCCGGCAGCTTCGACCGCAACGATTCCAACATTGGGATTGTCCAAAAAGTGATAGTATGCACCTGCCGCATTGCTGCCTCCACCAACACAGGCAACCACATAATCAGGGTTCTCCCTTCCTTCTTTTTCCTTCAATTGCCATTTAATTTCTTCTGAAATAATGGATTGAAACCGTGCCACCATATCTGGATAGGGGTGAGGGCCCACAACAGAACCGATAATGTAATACGTATCCACGGGATTGTTGATCCAATCCCGAATAGCCTCATTGGTAGCATCCTTTAATGTTCGACTGCCCGAGAGTGCAGGGCGGACTTCTGCTCCCAACATTTTCATTCTTGCTACGTTGGGTGCTTGCCGAGCAATATCGATTTCACCCATATAAACTACACATTCAATGCCCATTAAGGCGCATACGGTTGCAGTGGCCACACCGTGTTGCCCTGCACCTGTTTCAGCTATGATTCTATTTTTGCCTAATTTTTTGGCCATAAGTATTTGGCCAATAGTGTTGTTGACCTTATGCGCCCCGGTATGGCATAAATCTTCTCTTTTTAGATATATTTTAGTGTTGTATTTCTTCGAAAGCCGCTCAGCAAAATAGAGTGGAGTTGGCCGGCCCACATAGTCTTTAAGCAATTGGTCGAACTCTTTTCTAAAAGAAGGCTCTTCCATGATTCGGATGTAATTTTGGCGTAGCTCTTCGGTATTGGGGTATAGCATCTCTGGAATAAAAGCCCCTCCAAACTCACCATAATATCCTCTTTCGTCTGCGTTGTACGTCATTGTATGTTTTTTATAAATTCTTTCAAATCCTCCATATTCTTAAGACCTGGCTCAATTTCAAACTTGCTATTTACATCAATGGCATAACAGTATTTGGATTCTTTTCCTTGCAGAAATGACTGAATATTTTCTTTTTCATCCAGTCCAATGCCACCACTCAGAAAATATGGTTTTTTAGAAGGATATTTTTCCAACAACCTCCAATCAAATCTGTATCCGTTACCACCGGGAAGTTCACCTTTGGTATCAAATAAGAAATAGTCGCAGACATCTTCATAGGGCTTTAAAACCTTAAAATCAAATCCATTTCTTATTGAAAAAACCTTGATTATCTCGACTCTATTTGATTTCTGGTCAAGCTTGGATGGAGTCTCGTCAATTTTCTTTTTTCTCGACTGCCCTTGAAATGACAGAAAGTCAACTTCTAGCTCCTTACAATATTCTGGGCTTTCGTTCCCATGAAGTTGAACAGCATGTAAATTGTGTTTGTCCACTTCGGAAATCACTTCTTTCAATGGGGCATTTACAAAAACACCGACTTTTTTAATATTTGCTGAGATTTCAGGAATGTTTCCTTCAAAATACCGTTTTGAAGGCTCCCAGAAAATAAAACCCAAATACTCGGGTTGCAAAGCGGCCACCTTTTTGATGTTGTCCGAATATTTCATTCCGCAGACCTTAAGTTTCATGACTTCAAATCTTTGATAAATTGGGAGGCACTTGCTCCAGGATTGTTTGTCTTCATAAAGTTTTCACCAATGAGGAACCCTTTATAGCCATACGATTTTAAATCTTTTATAGCTTCTATACTGCTAATGCCACTTTCAGAGACTTTGACAAAATCATCTGGAATTAGCCTAGAGAGCGATTTACTGGTTTCTAAACTAACCTCAAATGTTTTGAGGTTGCGATTGTTGACCCCCAACATATCCAAACTTGGCATAATCGATTTATGCAATTCCTTCTCGTTGTGAATCTCTAGTAGTACATCAAGATCTAGACTTTTGGCGAACTCTGAAAAGGTTTTAATTTCAGTTTTTGTCAAAATTGCCGCAATCAATAATATTACATCAGCTCCGTGGGCTTTAGCCTCTAGCATTTGATACTCATCAATTATAAACTCTTTGCGAAGCAATGGCATATTAACAGAGGCTCTGGCTAGAAGTAAATCATCCAAGGACCCTCCAAAGTACTTCCCATCTGTTAATACCGACATTCCGCAAACCCCAGCATTTTGGTATCCTTGGGCAACATCTTGTACGTTAAGGCCTTGATTTATTACTGCCTTTGAAGGTGAACGTCTTTTATGCTCCGCAATTATTCCTGTCGGACTGTGACGAAGTACTTTGGCCAAAGAGGTGATTTCCTTGTCAAAAAGCACTGAACTATCCAATTGCGAAATTGGAATCAATCGCTTTTTAAGGCTAACTTCTTTTCTTTTGTCTTTAACTATTTTGTCTAGAATATTCATTTGATCTTTAACGCTTACTAAAGAGCATTCTTTAATTTAGGCAGCACTTAGCTTTTGTAATTTCAGTAGGGCGTTTAAACCTTTACCGGTTAAAAGAGATTCCTTTGCTTTGTCAAAACCTTCTTTTGGTGTTAAACCATTGACCGTGGCTATTGCGATACCTGCATTGGCACAAACTACATTTTTCTGGGCTTCGGTACCGTTTCCTTTTAAAATATCCATGAATATCTTGGCTGATTCTTTTATGGTTTCACCACCTACAATTTCAGATTGGCGCACGGCATTTACTCCAAAATCTTCCGGTTTTAAGATTCCTTCGGAATGGTTCGAAATTGTTTTTGTGTCCCCTGTCAAAGAAATTTCATCATAGCCGTCCAAAGCATGGAGTACCGTGAAATTTTTATCGGTATTTTGATAGAGGTAGCCATACATACGAGCCAGTTCCAAATTGAAAACACCAACCATCTGATTTTTGGGAAAGGCGGGGTTTACCATGGGCCCCAACATATTGAAAAAAGTCTTAACCGCTAATTCTCGCCTGATCGGAGCTACATTTTTCATGGCCGGATGAAACAAGGGTGCATGCAATACGCATATTCCTGCCTGGTCAATTGATTTTTCCAAAAAGTCAGCTTCATTACTAAATTTAATTCCTAAAAATTCCATCACATTACTGCTTCCACATTTAGAGGAAACGCCATAGTTACCATGTTTGGTGACCTTGACACCCGCTCCAGCCGTAACAAAGGAGGCTAAAGTTGAAATATTGAAAGTGTCCTTGCCATCGCCTCCGGTGCCACACAAGTCTATCGGGTTATAGGCAGACAAATCGACCACGAGGCACAATTCGAGCAAAGCATTGCGAAAGCCTTCCAATTCTTCGATGGTAATACTCCGCATCATGTAAACGGTTAAAAAAGCTGCAATCTGACTGTTGTTGTATTCTCCCTTGGCAATATTGACCAACACCTGCCTGGCATCTTCCTTGGTCAAGATATCATGGTTAATAAGTCTATTTAGAATGTCTTTCATAAGTTCTACTTGATCTCTCGATAGGACAGGAGAGGAGTTTATAATAGTTGTTTTTCGTTAATGGTTCAAATTCATAGTGTTAATATTAGACCTGCTGGGTTTTAAAAACCTGACAGACCTATTTACCTAACCAATTTTTCAATATTTTTTTCCCTTGTGGAGTCAAAACGGATTCGGGATGAAACTGAACGGAACATACATCATAATTTTTATGTCTCAAAGACATTACCTGTCCATTTTCATCTAACGAAGTTATCTGCAAAACTTCTGGGACGTTGGGATCAACAACCCATGAATGGTAACGGCCTACTTCAATTTCATCAGGCATCCCATCAAACAGAACATCTTTTTCGGTTATTGCTATTTTAGTGGCTATGCCATGGTATACCTCGTCTAAATTTATTAACGAACCACCAAATACCTCTGCGATGGCCTGTTGTCCCAAACAAACCCCAAATATACTTTTGGTAGGGGCATATTTAACTATGATTTCTTTGAGTAATCCGGCTTCATCAGGAATGCCAGGACCTGGCGAAAGAACGATCTTATCATATGCATCGATCTCATCCAAAGTAAGTTGGTCGTTTCTTTTTACAGTGACCTTGCAATCCAAGTCCTCTAAATAATGGACTAGATTATAAGTGAAGCTGTCGTAGTTATCAATTACCAGTATTTTTTTCATTTTCATCTTGATTATGGAAATATTAGATGGTTTCTGCAATTTCCAGAGCCTTGGTCAATGCTCCAAGCTTGTTATAGGTTTCTTGCAATTCGTTTTCAGGATTTGAAGCGGCCACCAGACCGGCACCTGCTTGGTAGTGCAATTGATGATTTTTACTCAAAAATGTACGGATCATAATGGCATGATTGAAATTTCCGTTAAAATCCATAAAGCCAATAGCGCCGCCATAATAATCCCGATTGGTTTTCTCATACCTCTCAATGAGTTGCATGGCCATATGTTTGGGTGCCCCACTTAATGTGCCAGCAGGAAAAGTATCTGCTACGACCTTCATAGTGGTAATGTCTTTTTTCTTTTGCCCAGTGACTTTTGAAACCAAATGAATAACATGGGAAAAGAATTGTACTTCCTTGTAATTCTCAACATTGACCATATTGCCATTCCGGCTTAAATCGTTCCTGGCCAGGTCAACCAACATAACATGTTCACTATTTTCTTTATCGTCCTCGGTTAGTTTTTTAGCAAGTTCGGCGTCCTTTTCATCATTGCCCGTTCTCCTAAAAGTACCAGCGATCGGGTGGATTTCTGCCCTGCCATTATTGACAATCAATTGTGCTTCAGGTGAACTGCCGAATATTTTGAAATTCCCGTAATCGAAATAAAACAGATAGGGAGAAGGGTTTACCGAACGAAGGGCTCTGTAAACATTGAATTCGTCTCCTTTGAACCCCTGTGAAAACCTTCTCGATAAGACCAATTGAAAAACGTCACCACGCTGACAGTGTTTTTTGGCCAAGGCAACATGCTCCTTATATTCTTCATCGGCAAGATTAGAACTTGGACTACCCTTTTTTGCAAAATTAAATGTTGCAAAATTCTTTACATTGAGAATATGCTCAATCTCTTCGATGTTACTTTCAGAATTATAGCAATGGGCAAAAATATAAGCCTCATTTTTAAAATGGTTTATGGCAATAATATTTTGATAAACAGCATAATAGATGTCAGGAATGTCAAGTGCTCCCTCTTTTTTACTGATCTCTATGTCTTCAAAGTATCTTACAGAGTCATAACCCATATAGCCAAAGAGGCCGTTGTTAATGAACTTAAATTCATTATCATCCGCTTTGAATCTTTGACTAAAATCATGAATGATCTGGACGACATTAGTGTCTGAAGTAATTTGAATACTGGTGTTTGTATTATCTGGAAATTGTTCTAAAATGGTTTCAGCTTCTACTTTGATTGATGCTATAGGATTACAACAGATATAGGAAAAACTATTGTCGTTGGCATGGTAGTCACTACTCTCCAAAAGTATACTATTGGGGAACCTATCCCGTATTTTAAGATAAACACTGACAGGCGTAATGGTGTCGGCGAGAATTTTCTTGTGATGTGATTTAAATTGGTAAATCATGATTAAAAGTTCTTAATTAAAAAAGGCTTGTCGTGATAGACAAGCCTTTTATATAGTTTTACTACAATGATGCTTAGCTCACGACGTTTTTCGTAAGTTACTCCACCACCACGTATTTAGTGCTTCATTTTTCATTGCACCAAATATAGAAATGATTTTTTAAACAACAAATACGTTTTTTGAAAAAAAACCTCAATCGCAATAATCTTATGAGGTTTTGCTTAATAGAATTGTAAAATATTCAGGGAATCGCAATATATGTTGAGTTAGGGTTATGTTATTAAACACTATTCTTTTATCAAAATCAGTTTATTAGCTGCTACAATTATTAAAGGTCATGCTATTAAAAGGTATTCATAGATTATTCTTATGTCCGTAAAGACCCCTAATTTGAATAATATTTCTTATATTTAATTGATTTTAAGATAGTTGAATATGGATATATTTTCTTTTGGAGTACACTTTACCGATGAGCAGAGTTGCAGATTACATTTTAAAGAACA
>JAJRRO010000040.1 GCA_024279425.1 Bacteroidota bacterium
CAGACAAATTTATGACCTTTTAAAATTTAAATATGTTCCCTTCCATAGGAAAAAATCTGTAGTCCTACCTGAGGAAATTTTAAAAAATGACTCATCTTGAAATCAAAGAATTGCAGATTTTTAGCTGCAATGTGGGTTAATTGTCAACATTATGAAATGATGTACTTTTGTGCTGTCAGTTTAAAATATTCAATCAAATATAGTTATGATTATTCCGTTTGTTGGCCAGGTAATGAGAGAGAAGTTTCCAACTCTTTATAAGCGAATTACCAAATTTATTTTTCGAATAAAGAAGAATAATTACATCTATATTTCAGACTATTTTGGAGGAAGCTTCAAAAGTTATATTCAAAAGAATGATATGCTAATGAAGCTTGCTGATTTACAGCTGGACTTAGATGGATATTCAAAAAAGACTATTGAAGTTGTTTATACCCGAATTTTGAACTATCCTGAGTTCAAATATAAACAAACGGTTATTCCGAATAGAAAAAGAGTTATCGGGGGACTCCTGGAAGAAGAAAAAATTGAATTTAATCCACGTAAAGTCAGGAAGAATCTTCATGTTATTTTAGACTCTTCCTTACTTGAAAGTTCTGTTTTTACATTTTATCACGGTCTCACCATCCTTCCTGTAAAAGTTCAGAAGTATGTTGAAAATAAAGATTTTATGGATATTGGCGCCTATGTTGGTGATTCTGCCATTGCACTCAAAAAGTTTAACTACAAGAAGATTTATTCAATAGAGATGTCAAAGCAATCTATTCTGGAGTATGAGAAAAATATGGCGCAGAATTCTATTTCAGATAGTCGGTACAAAATAATTAATTGTGCTGTAACTGACAGGGAAGACGCACCACAAATGACGATTATTGATAGCGGGTCTGCGGGGTTATCATTAAAAAAAATAAACCGTACAAAAGCGTTTGAAATTAAAGTAGAGTTGAAAACGCTGAATGCTATTATTGCTGAAAATGATATAGAACCTTCCTTTATTAAGATAGACGTGGAGGGTGCCGGAATGGAATGTGTTAAAGGTGGATTAGAGTCATTAAAAAGATTCAGGCCGGTTCTGTCTGTAGCTATATATCACAATCCGGTGGAATTTTTTGAAATAAAGCCTTTTTTGGAATCGGAACTTACCAATTATACATTTATGATAAGGAAACTTAGTAATACTATTACGAATAATTCTTGTCATGCCGAAACTATTCTCCTGGCATACCCAAATGAAATAATCTAATATGTTTAAGCATTTCATAATTACTCAGTTTAATCTGAGAAAGTTTCCTTCCGGAGTAGAAGATGAAGCAGATTGGGTAAACTGGACACAGGATCGGATTAAACTTTTTAACAACTATTGTCTGCCATCATTTTTAAACCAGTCAAATAAAAACTTCACCTGGCTGATATACTTTGATAGCAAAACGCCTGACGAATTTAATTATTTATTTGAAAAGCTGAGAGACATTGATTTTGTTAAACTTTGTTTCGTAGATGGTTATGATCAATTTGCGGTAAAGTATTTAGAGGATATTAAAAAACTATCCTTTGGAACAGAATGGATTATAACGACACGTTGTGATAATGATGATGCACTTCAGAAAGATGCTGTAAATACCATTCAAAATTATTTTATCCAAAATGATGAGTTCCTTATTTCTCTGGCATCAGGGTACACATTGAATATTGTTGACAACACCTTATCTCATTATTTTTACCCAATGTCGCCTTTTATTAGTCTTATTGAGTCAACTAAGAAAAAAGTTTTGAAAGGTATTTTCTATAACGACCACACCCAATGGGATGAGCTTAGACTGAGAATTACCACCGAGCTGTTGAAAAAAAATAAAAAATCAGTCTTTGTATTGGAAAAGCCTTACTGGTTGCAAATAATACACGGGAAAAATTTATCCAACAACTTTAAAAGAGGTTTTCCTGTCATTAAAACTAAAGAATTAAGGTATGATTTCGGAATTAATTTGCAAACTAAAAAACAATCCGTTTTTGTCATTCCGCACTATTACCATTACGTCCTTTGGAAATGGTTCTTTAAATCCAGTGTAGTTCGCCTTTTTGCAAAAAGGACGCATTTTTGGAAATAACACTATATGAGAGGGCTATCAAGGGTATTCTGTGAACAGAACAACGTAGAATTTCAAATTGGATTCTCTTGAGAATAATTGCAGACAGGAATTTTGAATGTTAATTTAGATATATTTGTAAGACAGAAAAAAAAAGATACTTCAGGAGGGCACAACATTCAATAAAGTCCGACTGATAAGACCATTAGCATAATATATTATCCATAAACAGACTATGCTTAAAGAGATAAGAGAGACATCCAAACACTCTGCCGTTTATGTTATAGGTAATGTGGCGATTAAGGTAATCGGGCTTATTCTAATACCATTATATACAAATCCAAAATACTTAAGCTTAGTGGATTATGGTGCTTTGGCCATAATGGAAGCCACCGTTATATTAATTGTGGGGATAATCGAAACGCCCATGACAAATAGTCTTACTCGTTGGTACTGGGATAAAGAGTATCTAAGTTATCAGAAAAGTATCTTTTTCTCATCTTTCGCTTTTCTGGTAATCGTTACCGTTCCGACTATACTCATTTTGTTACACTTCTCTGATTCCTTGTCGTCTCTTTTATTTAAATCGGTCAGCTATTCCCAGATCTTAAAATTTACCTTTTTAAGTGCAGGTTTCAGAATATTGAATGACCAAATTCTCAACCTGGCCAAACTAAAATCAAAATCCGTACTTTACACCTCCGCTTTTCTGCTCAAACTTTCACTTATTTTGGGTGTTATTCTATGGGGAATCATACTTAAAGGTTACGGCTTAATCATAATATGGCAGGCAAATGCAATAGGAGAATTTTTCATTCTTCTTCTATTAATTCCCTTTGTTTTAAAAAACAGCAAACTAAATTTTCAGAAGAAAATCATTAAAGAAATGTTAGCCTATGGAACCCCCTTGATGTTAGCAGCTACTTCGGGCGTTTTGTTGGCTGTTACTGACCGGTATATGCTGAATTCTATGTCAGGATTGGAAAAGACAGGAATATACTCTTTGGGGTTTAGAATTGCAAATACCTTGAAATTGATAATTTCTGTCCCCATAGGATTGGCACTTTCCCCTATACTAATGAAAAAAATGAATGAGAAGAAAAACCAACGTTTTTATGCTAAAACGATGACATACTCTGGTTTTATTTTCGTTTTAGGACTTCTTGGCCTCTCGCTGTTTTCCTTGGAAATATTAAAAATCTTCACCGGTTCTGTTAAATACTGGGCAGCAAACGGAGTAGTCCCCATTATCTCATTTGCTCTGTTTTTTGGCCTCATAAAGGATAATGTTACAATTGGACTGATTATTAAGAAAAGAACAAAAGTCATTGGACTGCTCATCTTTATAACTGCTATTCTTAATATTATACTCAACCTGTTTTTTATTCCAATATGGGGTATTTACGGCGCAGCACTGGCAACACTTTGTTCGCAACTGTTCTTTTTTATTACGATGGCAATTCAGGCACAAAAGGCTTATTTCATTCCTTATGAGTGGAAGAAGATTTTGACCTTATTTCTGCTTGCCTTGCTATTCCTGAGCATTAGTCTGACTGTTTCCAATGTAAGTATAGTTTTTCGCTTGCCCATTAAAGTTGTGCTGTTCATCAGTTTCCCCTTTGTCCTCCGTTTGTTCCATTTTTATGACGAGGTCGAATTGATTCAGATAAAAAATATATTTAAAACCTGGCGGAATCCCGGAAAGCTGAAAGAAAATATTAAACGGATTGTGAAATAAAAATAAGGTTAAGGAATTGTAGCCCTAATGTAATGCTGCAAATTTTTGGAGAAATGCTATGTCGTGTATTTATTATATTGATGGAAGTCTGAAGTCGGGAGATGAAAGTCAGGAGTTACAGTTATAAATAATGGATTCACCGGCTATTATCTAAACGAAAAACTTCCGTCTTCTGCCTTAAGCCTCCTCCCAGGTGAAAGATTTTTGATGTTGCCGGTGGCAGACTTTCGTTTATTGTTTATCGGAATCAGAATCTTTCATAAATCTTCATATAGTTTTTTTAATACAAATGTATTGTTATCCCAGTTGAGTTCTTCTGCTATTGCCTTTCTGCCATTTTTGGAAAGGGTATTGTAAAGGTTTTTGTCATGGTATAGCTTTAAGATTTTGTCGGCAAAGTCCCTGGCATCCTGATCTTTAAACACCAGTCCGAAATTGTATTTTTCCACAATGTTTTCCTGAGCTTTGCAATCACTGACCACTACTGGTTTCCCAAATGCCAGAGATTGGAAAATTTTATTTGCATAAGTAGTGTCATGATGAATATTTTTATGAATCGGACATGCTCCTATTTCTCCAGAAAGAATGTAAGATGGAAATAAAGCCACATCAACCCAGCCTGTAAAGTCCACGTAATCATTATAATGCAAGGTAGTTACCAGTTGTTTTAGGTAATTATCGTTGTCGCTGCTGCCTACTATTACCAGCTTTATTTCGGGAATCAGTTTCACAAGGTATTTAAGTGAATTAATCATTGTGGTCAGTCCTCGTCTCTTTCCGGTATCACCCAAATATAAAATCATAAAATGTTGGGCATACCTGTCAATAATCTTATCGTCTATTTTGTAATCGGTATAGAATCCTTTTCTTACCGTATTGGGAACAACCACAATTTTCTTTTCACTAACGCCAGTTTTCTTTCTATAATATTCTTTTGCTTCTTCGGTAACCACAATAATTTTATCTGCTTTTATGATATACCTGTGCTCAAACCGCTTCCATATAGAAGGATAAATCAGTAGTTTCCCAAGAAATGAACTTACATGGCTATAATATTTCATAATTTCTGGTCTGTTTTCGTGAAAATCAAGTACCACAGGTATCTTTATTTTTTTTGTTACCCAAAAAACACTTCGGGCTACTTGCATATCATGAACATGGATAACCTGAATATGATTTTTCCTGAGAAAGTGAGAAAGGCTCCTTTTTAAATATAAATGGTAAACCGGAATGGTATAAGCCAGTGCGGATAAACTGTAAATTATTCCTGGAAATCTTTGTCTGTAGACATTTATTCCGTTAATATTTTCAAAAACAGGAAGTCTTCTGGTGTAATCAAGACAATACAAAAACACTTTATGACCCGATTGTATTAAAGAAAGGGCTTCATTTTCTACCCTGGGGTCTGGAGGAAATGTATCATCCAGTATCATTCCAATATTCATATTCTCATGGTTTTATAATATCAGGAGGAAGAGTCAAAATCACATGAAATCTTTCATTTTTTTTCAACTTTGATTCTTCACCTCCGGCAGATTAAAGAAACGTTTATTAAACAGTTTTATCGATTGTCGTTATATACCATAAAAGACATCTTTATATTTTTAAGAAACGATTGATTCCAATGAATGGGATGCGTTAACAGACAAATGGCCTCTCTTTGTTCATCCATCATCGTAAATGGTGAACCGGAATGTTTCCATGCAAAGTCAGCATAGACAGTATTGTCGGAGATATAGGCATCAAACTTTGAAATAATGGCTTCGTCGTATGCTTTAAAAAAGAGCTGATGCTGATCCAAAAATGATTTATCCACAATATTTTGGTTGGGAATCCCCAATATTCTGTTTCGTTTATCACCGTGAGAACAAAGGGTGTGCATTTTGAAATATTTTTTTTCAAAGTTGTTTATCTCCAACGATAAATTATTGCGACACTGTTCAATCACATTTTTATCTACTTGTTCTTTTTTGAAGATATGATTTTTTTTTGCATAAGTGGCCAGAGTTTCGTAATGCAAAGAGACTTCAAACCCGGCACGATGCATCTCGTTCATTATCTTGTCTTGCATTGTTAACCATCTGAAATAAAAAGTTGACTTGACGCCCAACTCTTTTTCCAATTTAAACATGTTGCCCGCCCCTTTGTAATCATAATCAACATCGTGCCTGAGAATAAGAACCTTTTCGTTTGAATTTCTGTAATTTCCGTACCAGTCAATTAACGAGGTTATGATATAGCCATTGTCTCGTGCATAAAGCAAAACGCCCTTGTAAACGTCCAGTCTGGTTTGCTGAATTATCTTTCTGTAAAATTTATGATTCATTTTTTGTTAAAAAAATATATACTGAAACCGGTTTTTTAAAAGTTCCGGCAACAATAACTTTCGATACATAGCTAGCTATATCAATTAGAAATCTGCTTGCGGGTAAAACATGAATAAGCACCCAAAATTTACTCCAAAAGTAAACTATTTCTTTTTTAAGAATATGGCCATCATACAAACTATTGATACCTTCTTCATCCAAAAACTTCCATCCGGTAGGAGATTTACCTGAAAAGTTTGTTCTTGTAATGATTAAAATACTACCGTTATTATTTAAATACCGGCTCCAGTAATCCGATAGTTGCTTTGTTCTATTAAAATCATCCGAATTAAAGGGAGAAAATCCTTTTGCAAAAATCAAATCAAATTTGGTTCTATTACCATTTTAGTGGGTAAATTGCTTTTGAAGTATCAGAGGTATTTCTTTAGGAGAAGACCGGAGACCGGAGACCGAAGTCCGGAGACCGGAGACCGAAGACCGAAGACCGAAGACCGAAACTCTTCAATATAATATTTAATAAATCTATTATTTATACCGGTTACTGCGTATAGTGAACAGGCTATTTTCTTCTGTCTTCCGACTTCCGACTTCTGTCCTGTTAATAATTACACGATACAACAGTTTCCCACAAAGTTTGCAGTAGAACCTCAAATTTAACTATATAATTCAAGGTATTTCCATCGAGCACCCTAAAATCCTGACTGTATTTCTTTCAAGCTTGCTGAATGGCTGTTTTTGAAAAATCGAAGCCATAAACCTTGTAACTCAGACAACTAAACAGATGACTGTAAAGACCTGTACCACAACCTGCATCTAAAATAGTTTGGGGGTTGTTTTTAGTTATAACTTTTAAAACCTTAAGTATTACCTTAAGTTTTAGCCTGATAAGCTGTGGGGTATTTTTCCAGTCACCCCTATCATAAAATTTATCATATTCGTCGCGGATATTATCGGTCATGTTGAAATAAAAATTTTTTGTCAAAATTAGTTACTACTCAGCAGCAATTAAATCTTGATGAGCCAAGTGTGATAGCGTATCAAAAACATTTTGGGAATTCTTCAGGCTTGTGTCTATTACAGACCTGATGATGGCATAATGGTTGGCAAAATCAATTGTCTTGAATTGA
>JAJRRO010000041.1 GCA_024279425.1 Bacteroidota bacterium
CTTGTGGTCAGGGAGCTCATTCATTACGACCAATGAGAATATAGCAGGTTGGAATCAAAGCCACTTCTTTCAATTCCAAAAAGATAAATTTACTGATTTGGAAATTAAACGCGACAAGAACTTAGAGTTTGAGGAGAATGGGTTTTACTTGTCATTAAAAAATAAAGTTAAGAATGAAGAAGGAGATCCACAATTTGTTTACAACCTAGAAAACTCGGCTTCTTCGGTTAGACCTTGGAATTTTTTAAATGCTGGAATAGCCGTTTTTGTGGGAGATAAAGATTCAGGAGGAGGCTGGAAAAATAACCCAGGAGGATTGTATGGTACTGTTAACCCAAGTATAAGTAGAGTATTCGCATTTCCGACGAATATGGAATCTGAAAGAGAAAATCTAATCATTTTTTTAAGAGATATAATTCCAGATAGTAGTTATGTTTGGGTTTTTTCTGTATTAAGTGACTCATTGCAAAATTATCATCCTGAGTTGTGGGCTGCAGACTCAATTAATTTAGGAGTGAATATTTTTTCACTGCTAGAAGAGCAAGGAGCAAGTTTAATCAGAAACTTGGAAACAGTAGGATCCGTCCCATATACACTGATGTACAAGAAAGGTAAAAGTGTGTGGAAAGAAGATATTGGATCATCAAAAAATAGTATTATTTTTACAGAGGTTTTTATTCCAGTTAAAGGCACGAGTGGCCAGATACAGTCTGAGTTGATCGGGCCTTCTACAGAATGGCTAACAATGGAGTGGGCAGCTAAAGATTTAGAACTCAATGATACAGATACCTTAAGTTTATGGGGGGTGAATGGTACAAAAACGGACACGATTCTTTTGTTCAATAATATTGAAGCAACAAATATGGCATTGACAAGTGTAGATGCCAATCAATATCCTTATTTGTTATTCAAGTATCAATTAGGAGATGAAGTGCATCGGAGTGCAGCTAATTTGGATTATTGGAAAGTTTATTTTAAGCCCTTACCAGAGATGGCTGTAAACCCCAATGCCTTTTTTCAGTTTCATGCAGATAGCTTAGACTATGGTGATGAATGTAAATTGGATGTTGCGTTAGAGAATATCAGTCAACTGCCAATGGATAGTATTTTGGTTAGTCTAAAAATTGCGAATGAAAATAACCAGACGTATGCGGTAAGTCAATATTGGTCACCATTGGCGGCTAGTGAAGTAGATACATTACATTATGCTATTCCAACAAAAGATTTGTTTACAGGGCGTTTGAGTTTGAGTTTAGAAGCCAACCCAAATAAGGATCAACCCGAATTTTTTCATGGAAATAATTTTGGACTGATTAATTTTATAGTGAAGGAAGACACCGAAAAACCTGTCTTGGAAGTTTTCTTTGATGGCATGCGGATCATTGACGGGGATTTGGTTTCGGCTAAACCAGAAATTAAAATTACGCTTGATGATGAAAATAAATTTTTCAAATTAGTGGATACTTCACTATTTCGGATGAGCTTGGTTCATCCGAGTCAAAGCATTGAGCGAATTTATTTTACCAATCCTTTAGTTGTATTTGAACCAGCCCAATCCGACAAGAATGTGGCAAGCATTACGTATCAGCCTATTTTGGCGCAAGACGGTGAATATGAATTGATTGTTGAAGCCAAAGATGCTTCGGGTAATGCTTCGGGTAATGTCCAATATAAAATTAGCTTTAAAATCATTAATAAAAAAATGATTTCCAATGTCTTGCCCTATCCCAATCCATTTTCAACGGCGACA
>JAJRRO010000042.1 GCA_024279425.1 Bacteroidota bacterium
ATCTCATTTTCAAAACGCTTAAGCGCTTCGTCTTCAAAAACTTTCATTTGAGCTGATCGAATTTTAATCATAAATAACCTGAAAGACTAGAAAAAATTAAACCCATGTATTTCAATAACGACAACTTTTAAAAATTAAAATTATTTCCATACCAAAACTAAAAGAAACAGATTGAACGAAAAAACCCTGCATCTGTACCTGAAAATATTGCTGCCAAAACAATCAACCACTCCAGTAGTACCAGGTATTCAGCAATCCTTCAAACTCTGCTGTACTTTCAGCCTTATAAATCTGCTGAAAGGCTTCGCGAATTTGCATGGCTCGGACAGACTTTAAATTTAGTTTGGCTAGACTCAATTCCGGTGATTGTCAAACTAGTTGTCGCCTAAAGTTGTAAATTTATGCCCGCTCTTTTTGCTCTATTTCATTTTTTTGATTTTCTGGGTTTAAGTAGACTTCTTCTACTTTATTTTGCGTTGCAAGGTAGCTACTCCAAGGCCAGTTCCAGCCTGATCAACCCTTCTCGCTCTAACAGGGTTTAAAACAACATAACTCCATTAAATAAGCATCTTTCTCAACCAATATTGCTTTATATCGACCTTGGAACACATGCCCAATTCTATTATATTGACGGTTAAAATATTGAGTATAAACACCACTCAACTGCCGCATTCCCTTGGACAAATTTCCGGTAGTGGGTTAAATCTGTGTTTATCCTGAGAATAGTAGAATAAGAAAGTGATTTATTGCATAATTTCCTCATGAAATATTATCAAGAAATCACCTGTCCTGACTGTACTAATACCCATCTGATGAAATCAGGCAGAAGCGATGGTGGTGTACAACTATATCGTTGCCAGGCTTCAGACTGTCCAACAAACACTTTCATGTTGGAATATTGTTACAAAGCCTGTGAATTTGAAATCCAAGAACAAATTATCGAAATGGCTATCATTTGATATTAGCTATACTACTGTTTCACGGCTTCGTTACTTGTTTTTTTGCGAAAAATCAATTACCAATAGTGAACCACATTGCTTTACCTTTGTCTTCAGGAAGAACTTCTAGTACAAAACCATAATCTTGTGAGCCTGGGCAATCTAGGTGATAAGCATATCGAGTATCTACATAGGATTTATGGAAGGTTTTAATTTCCTGTCCAGGTTGCCAATCGTAATGAGCCATATGATACTCTAGCCGCTTATCATTAATTAAATTAAAATCAATATTTTCACCCATTAAAATTCCATCTAATTTAAACCACCTCTGAAATAGTTGTTTTGGGCGTGCATCATAACGTAATTTAGTAAGTTTAACTAAGTTATCCCCCCCCATTTCTTTTGCTATTGCTATATCAGTTTCATAAGAAAAGTACTCTTGATTCCTTTGGTTAATGATAAAATTCATGCTCTTTACTTGTTTCTTTCCCCAGCGCGAATATAACTGTAACCCAATTTCATCCCAGACGTAAATATCATTAGCAAGTTCTACCATACGATCATAAGAACCCAGAACCTTCACCCAGTCATCTATTGCAGATCCCAACACCAACGATTGTTTATTATACTGAATATCACACCCAACAATTTCAAATTGGTGTTTTTGCTTGATGAAAGAATTTTGGTCTCTTTCTAAATTAGAAGGTATAACCTCAACGCAAGATACGACAAATACACAAATAATGAGTATCAGCATAATTTTGTATAATTGTTTCATCCCTATCTCCTTCTATATGTCTAAATTATTAAAAAGGCCAATACTCTTTATTTAAATCACTTAACACCTGTTTAATATCTTTTAACTCTTGATATGTATTATCTATTGCTTTTTTAATACTTTCTCCATGAATATTCATTATATGGTCAATTTCATCCGTAGATTCACCACGTAATATTTTATCAGGATTAGCATTTGCCCATGCTTTTACAGTAGAGTCCATCCACTTCACATCAAGAGGATGTGCAATAAATTGTTTTGCTACTAAAACGGGGTTAGCTATAACTTCATTTGGTTTTGAATTCCCCTTATAATCGTGCATAAAATATGAATACATTAAATCTCCTACTGCCCTCACGGCCATTTGAGCCAATATTGCTGCCAATTCATGAAAATAGTGATCATCATGATCTTTTGCCAACTGACTATGAGTCGGGTTAGTTCCTACTGACTTATTTTGAAACTTATCTACCCATACTTGGGTATCATCAACAAGGTGAGATAGTGGGCCAGCCACAGTACTTAAAGGGTAATTAATTGCAACCAAAATTGCTTGAAATGTAGTGTGTATTACTTGCAGTGCTACCTTGACAAACTTATTTCCTTTTCCCGCATTCAC
>JAJRRO010000043.1 GCA_024279425.1 Bacteroidota bacterium
AATCACGAACAGACCAATAGTAATTATGTACTTGAAATAATTCATTATTCAATTTATATCACCCATCCCAAAATCGTTCCAAAAATATAAAATTTGACAAGCGGTTCTTATTAATAAATTACTAATTTTGATTTTCTTAATAAAAATAAGCCATGGCAAAATCCATATTACCCAGAAAATCCATCAACTTCTTAGAAAAATACCTGAACAATGCGGCCCCAACTGGCTACGAATGGGATGGACAAAAACTCTGGATGGAATACCTCAAACCCTATGTGGATGAGTTTATCACTGATACCTACGGAACTGCTGTGGCGGTAATCAACCCCAAAGCTAAATACAAGGTTGTGATCGAAGGCCATGCCGATGAAATTTCATGGTATGTCAATTATGTATCGGATAACGGACTGATATATGTTGTACGAAACGGGGGAAGTGACCATCAAATTGCTCCTTCTAAAATTGTCAATATCCACACCAAAAATGGAATTGTTAAGGGAGTGTTTGGATGGCCTGCCATTCATACACGCAGCAAGGCCAAGGAAGAGCCACCCAAACCTGAAAATATTTTTATTGATATTGGTGCCAATGATAAAAAGCAAGTAGAAAAAATGGGAGTACATGTAGGTTGTGTGATCACCTATCCGGACGAATTCCATATTCTCAACAAAAACAAATTTGTCTGCCGCGCGCTCGATAATCGTATGGGAGGGTTTATGATTGCTGAAGTGGCCCGCCTACTCCATGAAAATGGCGATAAACTCAGCTTTGGTCTGTATATCACCAATTCCGTTCAAGAGGAAATTGGTTTAAGGGGAGCACAGATGATTGCCGAAAGAATACAACCCAACGTGGCCATTGTGACCGATGTTACTCACGACACGACGACACCAATGATCGACAAAAAGAAAGCAGGTCTGGCAAAGATTGGAGATGGCCCTGTGGTGGCATATGCCCCGGCCGTGCAACAAAAATTACGCGACCTCATCACAGAAACCGCCGAAGAAAAGAAAATTCCTTTTCAGCGTGCTGCACTATCCCGCGCCACCGGAACCGATACCGATGCCTTCGCCTACAGCGGAATGGGTGTTGCCAGTGCATTGATCTCACTTCCTTTGCGCTATATGCACACCACAGTAGAGATGGTGCACCGTGACGATGTGGAAAATGTGATCAAACTTATTTACGAATCTCTGCTTAAGATTAAGGCCGGAGAGACGTTTAGTTATTTTGATTGAGTGACGGTATAGAACTATTGAAAAGTTGTCGCTCAGTAGCTTTTTTTATCTTTAGCCAATAATTCAAAGTAAAGCGTGTTATTCAACTCCTTCGATTTTGGTTTCTTTTTGGTGATCGTTTATCTGGCGTATTGGGCCATTGGAACCAAACGTAGAAACGCACAAAATGTCCTGTTACTGCTCGCAAGTTATACTTTTTACGGGCTCTGGGATTGGCGATTCTTAGGGCTGCTATTTTTGAGTTCCATAATAGACTTTACTGCGGGGCGAGCCATTGCCGTGACTCGAAAAAGAAGCACACAAAAGCTATGGTTATGGGGAAGTATTGTTTGGAACCTCGGGGTGCTATTCACTTTTAAATACTTTAACTTTTTTATAGATAGTTTTGAAGGTCTCTTCGGAATAGACGCCGGAAGCGGATACTCCTTTTGGAACATAGCAATCCCTCTTGGAC
>JAJRRO010000044.1 GCA_024279425.1 Bacteroidota bacterium
CACAATATCTTCTTTTGGTACATCTTGGTGTCCGCCACGGTTGCCTGTAGCAGTATCAGCCATTGCATCAACAACATCCATTCCTTCAATAACTTCAGCAAATACAGCATATCCCCAGCCTTGTGATGTAGGGCTAGTATGGTCAAGAAATGAATTGTCTTTATAATTGATAAAAAACTGTGCTGTTGCAGAATGAGGGTCGCCTGTACGAGCCATTGCAAGAGTGCCCCGACTATTTTTTAAGCCATTATCAGCTTCATTCTGAATAGCTGCGTGAACTGATTTTTGATTAAAGTCACTATCAAAACCACCCCCCTGAGCCATAAATCCAGGAATTATGCGGTGGAAAATTGTACCGCTATAAAATCCTTCTTTAACGTATTTGATAAAGTTTGCTGACGAGATAGGTGCTTTTTCTAAATTAACTTGAATAATAATTTCGCCTAAAGAGGTGCTTAGTTTTACTTTGTTTTGTGTGTCGGACATTTTTGTTTCCGTTGCAAATGAAAGGGTTGTAGTTAAAAGTAGCACCAGGCTAAGAATAGTATTACGCATAGTTTTTCTGTAAGGTTGATGCAAATAAGGAATTTTATGCGTTTTTCTCTTGAAAGAGAAGCCTTAATCTTGGTAAATTGGTAGGTTTTACCAAACCGTGTAGTTGATCCAGCTAACCTCAATATAAAAAATGCTTAAAATATATAACACTTTAACGCGCAGCAAAGAAGTTTTCAAACCACGTATAGAAGGTAAAGTGGGGCTCTATGTTTGTGGTATGACGGTTTATGATTACTGTCATATTGGCCATGCGCGAGTGATGGTGGTTTTTGATACCGTAGCAAGGTACTTTCGGTATTCGGGGTATGATTTAACTTATGTGCGTAATATTACCGATATAGACGATAAAATCATAAAACGAGCCAAGGAAAATGGCGAGGATTTTCTGGCCTTGACCGAACGCTTTATTGAGGCAATGCATGAAGATGAACGTGCATTATCTGTTTTACCACCCGATATTGAGCCAAAAGCCACCCAATCAATGGGTGATATTATCAAGATGATTGAAATCTTAGTCGAAAAGGGGCTGGCTTATGTTGGGGGGAATGGTGATGTTTTCTATTCTGTCAGTAAGTTTGAGCCTTATGGGCAATTGTCAGGTAAAAATGTTGAAGATTTACGTGCAGGTGAAAGAGTTGATGTTGATAAGGCAAAAAAAGATCCAATGGATTTTGTTTTGTGGAAAATGGCAAAAGTTGATGAACCTTCATGGGATTCTTCTTGGGGGAAGGGGCGACCAGGATGGCATATAGAATGTTCAGCCATGTCGACCTGTTGTTTAGGGAATCATTTTGATATTCATGGCGGAGGAATGGATCTACAATTTCCACATCATGAAAATGAAATCGCTCAGTCAGAAGGAGCGACCGGTGAGAAATTTGTAAACTTATGGATGCACAATGGCTTTGTCAGAGTTGACGAAGAAAAAATGTCCAAATCCTTAGGTAATTTCTTTACAGTTAGAGAAGTGTTAAAAAAATATCGCCCAGAAATTATTCGATTCTTCGTCTTATCAAGCCATTACCGAAGCCCATTAAACTATTCAGATGAACAGTTAGATGATGCGGGTTTAGCGTTAACACGACTATATACGGCTCTACGTGGAGTGGAAATCAATGAGACTGTATGTGACTCGGAATATAAAGCGCGTTTTGAAGAGGCGATGGATGATGACTTTAATACAGCTGTCGCACTTGCAGTATTGTTTGATTTGGCAAGAGAGCTTAATAAA
>JAJRRO010000045.1 GCA_024279425.1 Bacteroidota bacterium
AGGTCTTCTATAGAAACGTATTTTTAGGTTTCTTTGATGAAAAGAACATAAGGGATAAACAAGTATCAATAAGGTTAAGTCAAAATATGGTGTAAACTATGTCCCTTTAACTTTGTAAACCATCTGCCTTAACGAACATAAGAGCAATGACACCGAAATAAAAAATCTTCTGCATAAATGAGAATTGAGGTAAAGAAAATAGCGACACTCACAGGACATAGCGACTCAGTATATGCTTTAGATAAAGGAACAGCTGAACATCTTATTTTCTCTGGTAGTGGCGATAAGATAATCGCTCAATGGAACTTAAAAACATTTCAAGATGAAAAATTTGTAGCTAGTTATCCTACCGTTTTATATTCTATTTGTCACATTCCCGAAAAACAATTATTACTGGCAGGAACTTCAGATGGCAATGTTCATATATTAGATTTAGAAAAGAAAGAAGAAATAAAAATTCTAAAAAACCATACTTCTCAGGTTTTTAGTATTAGGTATTCTATTGAAACCAATTGCATTTATACGGCTGGTGGGGACGGTAACTTTGCAATTTGTTCACTTGACACCTTCGCCTTAATCAAGATTAAAAAACTATGTAATGAAAAAGTACGAGATATTGATTTTAATTATAAGACTTCTGAAATAGCTGTTGCTTCAGGAGATTGCAACATTCGTGTTTTTGACCTAAAAACATTGTTGGAAAAAAAGGTCTTTGTTGGACATGGGCTTTCGTCAAATGTTGTGCGCTTCAGTCCTGATGGAAAATTCCTTTTAACGGGGGGTAGAGATGGTCATTTGAACATCTGTCAAGCTGTACATTATGAAAAAATAAAATCAATTCCTGCTCATGATTGGGCAATTTACGATATTGCATACAGCCCAAATTCTAACTTATTTGCTACGGCTAGTCGTGACAAAACATTAAAAATTTGGGATTCGAAAACATTTCAACTATTAAAAGTGATTAACAAAGAAAAATATGATGGACACCAATATTCTGTAAATAAATTAATTTGGAGCACCTACAATAATTATTTGATTTCTGCAGGGGACGACAGAGCTATTATAATATGGGAAATAAATTTAAATAAGATCTCATAAGTCAAATGACAGTTGTAGAAAGTTAGATCAAAATCAAGATAATCTCTAAGTTATAATGCGTTTTCAAGGCGAACACCAACCGAATATATGTGAAGCTTAAAGCAGGTAACAATGTGTATGATTAATTACTGCCCATCTCCTACTCCATCCTGTATTCAAAAAGACCGAAAGAAGATAAGTAATCCACTTATATCGTAGAAAAATAATATTTAAGATCCGGTCATAGGCACGAGCCGAAAGGTTCAGTCGTTCCTTGGCATTCTTTAAAAGACTTTTAGAGGCATCGTCCAACTTGCAATGCTCTCGAATCTGTTTGGTATTCATTTGGGCATTGTAATGCACATTCTCCAATGCCTTAAACCGTTCAGTTTGTAATTCCCGCGCAGCAGTTACCATTTTTCTAATTTCAACACTACCCTCCCCTTTTCGGTCTTCAGAGAGTTTCTCAAAGGGTACTGGTGTAACTTCTATATGAATATCGATTCGGTCTAATAAAGGTCCTGAAATCTTTCCTAAATAGCCTTGCATCTCCGCAGGAGAATAGGTTACAGGGGCATCTGGGTCGTTAAAATAACCACTAGCACTCGGATTCATACTGGCCACCAACATAAAACTACTGGGATAAGTCACCGTAAAACGCGCTCTGGAAATGGTTACCTCCCGATCTTCTAAAGGTTGCCGCATCACTTCAAGTACCCCTCTTTTAAATTCTGGTAGCTCATCCAAAAACAGGACACCATTATGGGAAAGTGAGATTTCGCCCGGTTGGGGGTATGATCCGCCGCTGACTAACACTACATCTGTGACTCTATCTAATATGGTGGTCTCTAAAATCATAGTTTTCTTGCTAGAAAATAGCCTATCCAATAATTCATTATCTTGTTAAGGTAACCACCAACCACTTCACATGATTAACTTCTTTCGAAAAATAAGACAACGACTACTGACCGAAAACAAAGTGTCTAAATATCTATTGTATGCCATTGGTGAGATTGTATTGGTCATGGTTGGGATACTGTTGGCACTTCAGGTAAATAATTGGAATGAGGAAAGTAAGAACACTTCTTCGGAAATAAAGACGATGATGGGTCTGGTAGAAGAATTCAAAATAAATCATGCCCGTCTGACTTTTGTGATAGACCGCAAGCAACTTGCGGAGAATGCCTTACGGAATTATCTTAAAACAATAACTTCCGATAGTCTGTCGCAAATACAGAAGAGTAAATTCCATCGACCTGACTATGCAGGTTTTAATTGGACTCCTAGCTATTCAATTCTCAATAGTTCACTTAGTACTGGAATGATTGACCATTTTAAAAATGATTCATTAAAGCACTTGCTAACGGGCTGGAACGATTATGTTTCTGATTATAAAGAGATTGAATTGATGTTCATGGACAAATTTGTTCCTGAATTATTGGATATCGAGAACGAAAATATTCCTGCCAAAATATTTAAAAAAGGAAGCCATGAACTTACCCCCAGCGAGTATATCCAAACCACTGATACTGAAAATTTCAGGTTAAACATCATTTCGAAATTAAATTATCAAAACGCAATTGCTGGACTGATTAATTGGCTTCATATAAATTTATTCGTTGGTAACTCAGCACTTGAAAGGTCTACCAAGATTAGGGAACATTTGGAAAAAGAAATAAACGCCAGGACCGAGTAAATAATGACTGTAGCAATTTTTTATAGTTTTAGGTCTACCTCAACCAACCTATATTTACTAAATTCCAAGCTTCAAAAATCAAATTCCTGAAGGCTTGATACTCCAATAATTAATTGGTGCCGATAGCTCGGGATGTGATTTGATGCTTACGACTAACCCAACCATCCCTCTCTATCTAAACTTCTATATTGGATGGCTTCGCCAATGTGGTCACCATTTACTTCCAATGTGTTTTCCAAATCGGCTATCGTGCGGGCCACTTTAATCACACAATTTAATTATAAGTAGAATCATTGAGTTATTTAGTAGAAAGCCTTGGAAAATAATTCAGTATCTTGGAGAGGTAACCACCGACTACTACTACCAATGATTCACTTCTTTCGTAAAATTCGTAAAAAACTAGCTGACGACAACAAGTTCTTCAAATATGCTAGATATGCTATTGGTGAGATTGTACTAGTAATGATTGGTATACTGTTAGCTCTGCAGGTAAATAGCTGGAATGAGTCTAGAAAAACAAATATTCTGGAACATGATTATTTAAAACGCCTCAAACATGAATTAGAAGATAACATCGAGTACGCTGAAAGCCAGATATATTTTGAACTATTGGTACATAACTGCGCGAATAGAATCCTTTCCACAATTAGTGAAAGTTCCGACATTTCAAATTCACATCTACTTGCATATTCCATAGTGCTAACTGGATGGACCAATAGGGTTGAATATATAAACAACGTATGGAATGAACTTTACTCAACTGGAAACGCAAGACTCATTAGTAATTCTGATTTGAGAAAACAATTGATTGAAATTCAAAGGAAAATGGGGGAGATTAGCCATATGAATGATGAATTTAATGGATTCAACTTGGGTTTTCGCCGTCTTGTTGGAGATGTGCTAAATGGAATTTTGCAAGTTGAATTATCTATTAAATTGCAATCGGGATGGGGTGATGCTATGCGGAATAGTATTTTGAATGATGAATTATCTACTGATTTGCTGAGATCGGAAATGGAAGAAAATATTAACAAACTTCCATCTAGTGAATCTATAAAAGAAAAGTTAAGCGAGATAAAAGGAATAGAAGGCTACCTGGCTGACATCATTCAAGGTAGTAATAAGATGATGCTTGACCACGAAAGTATTATTCAAAAATTTAAGCAAATTATTGATATAATTGATGATGAGCTTAATAATGATTTTTAGTAGATGCTCACATTCTTATGAAAAGAACGAACACAACATTCATTAGCCTTTGAAATTGACCTGTAGATGGGTTTAAAGAGCCTTTCTCCTTAGTGATAAATCTAAAATATTTAGAGTATTTCATAGGTCAAAATTAGAACATAACTCATTTATTAATTGCTCACAACTTTAGCAAGTTGTCAACTTTATTCAATAGATAACGTTAGGGTGATTTAAAGGCATAAAACAACAGGCTAACAACAGCTCCTATTAGCTACCTATCTCCTACTCTATCCTGAATTAAGAAAGACCAACCACTACTACTTCTGTGACTCTATCGAATGTCGGGGTCTTATTATGCATTCTTGGTAAATCGACATCTTGGGTAGCTTACACATCCCAGAAACTTCGAACCAGCATTCGGGCCTTTCTTGGCTGTTCTCTCAACAAGATAACTGCCACAATTTGGGCAAATCGTCGTTGATGCGTGTCGTTTACGCAAAGAACGCACATGACCTCTTCTAGTTAGGGGAGATTCAGATAGGTGCTGAGCGAGTGTTTCAGTCACTCGATTGACCTCTTCGGTTGAAAGAATGCGATTTGTGAAGCGCTTTATGTATCGCCTTAGTCCTGATTTCATAACATTAGCTGGAAGTGGAGTCTTGAACTTACAATCTCCGACGAAATAGACAACCGTGTGTACAGTTGACTCATTAAGACCTAGGAACTCCGATAGAACCTTTTTCTGTCTAAAGGTTTGCCGAATTGGATTCTGGAACGAATACTTTTTGCTGTACAAAACTTGGGTCCATTTTGGCTGACTCTCAGATCCGAAAATCCAACCCTTAATGTTCTTCGTTTCTACTATGAATAGTCCATATGGCGATACCAAAAGGTGGTCTATTTGAGTGGTTCCATTCTTCGCAGGAATGATGACATCATGGAACCTTCGATAAGTCTCTGCATTTAGCCATAACCACATTTTGAAAGCGGTTTTCTTTTCACCGAACCAGCCTCGAAGTAACTTCATTCTATTTTCCCATCACACATTTATCTACTGTCAAAATCAGCATGATTACAAATTTACAACATAAAATAAAGGAGGTGAAAAAGAAAATGGAAAGACAGAAATTGGCCAGCAAACGGTTGTTGATGAAATTTATCCGACGGGAAATAAAATTAAAAAAATAGAAGGATTCAATAAATCTGTTTTTGCCGTATTAATGTCATTGCCAACAAAAGAACAAGTTATCGAAACCGAAACACATTTAATTAGCAGATATGTTCCTCACCCCAATAAAATGCCTCCTCTCTCCTTCTCTATTTTTAATTAAGAAAGACCAACCACTAATACTTCTGTCATAGTATGGTGCGGACAATGGACCAGGAAAACGCCTAGTAAAAAAATCATTATCATATCATCGTTTTGAAAAGTCCTATAAAACGAACGTTTAATGAGACTTCGCCATTCTTCTTCATTCCGTTCCTTTAATCGGCCATTTAATGGAACCATAACTTTTATATCCAAATTGCTTCCTAAAGTTTATATAACGATGATTATCGATATAATGGGAATATAATTACCAGTAACTATATTTCTTATATTTGAGTACATAATTACTACGGGAACTATGTACGCTCGATAGTAGTAATTCTAACTTATGAAGTAAATAATAAGGCATTTTAAAAATAATTGGTATAGATACGGGTAGAAACGATTGTAGTCATTGTGGGTATTCTTGTTGCTATCACATTTAATAGTAGGAACGAGGCAAGAAAGAATCGAGAACTAGAAAAAGCATACATTAAAATTACGATTAATTGGAGGAAGCTCAATAATGAGGATACACTGGAGAGCAAGCTGGTTTTTTTAAAATTGTATTAATTTCAATCTATATTAACATTTCTATGAACTCAAAAATCATAATATCAATCAACATTTTTCTGACCATGGCCATTACAAGTTGTAGGATGAGTTCAGAAAAAGCAATTGATCAGAATCCTGTACATCCTAATATTCTGTGGTTGGTGGGTGAGAATATGAAACTGGATTTAGGGGTGTACGACGCTGATAATGTTCACACTCCACACCTTGACTCCTTGGCGCAAAATGGTTTGCGATTCACACATGTATTTTCTACCTCTCCGGTTTGTGCCCCAAGCCGTTCTGCATTTATGACGGGGATGTATCAGACTTCGACAGATACACATAATATGCGTTCGCACAGGGAAGATAACTACAGATTACCATCAGGTGTACGGCCCATCACCCATTGGCTGCAGGATGTCGGATATTTTACTGCTAACATCAGTCATATCGGCGATAAGGAAGTTGGTACAGGTAAGCTGGATCTGAATTTCGCTAACGAAGGCCCTATTTATCAATCAAAAGATTGGTCCGCACTTAAAGACAATCAACCTTTCTTTGCTCAGATAAACATGCCTGAAAATGAGTACGATATTTATGACAGACAGACATGGAAACATGACCGCGTCAAATGGTACGGAGAAGAACAACACCCTCAAATTGCTACGCCTCAAAATGTAGACCCCCCTCCTTACTATCCCGATCATCCTCTTGTGAGGGAAGAATGGGCCCGCTATCTGAATTCTGTTTCAGGTATGGATATTCGTATCGGATGGATTTTAGATCAGTTACGGAAAGATGGTTTGGCCGAAAACACAATCATCGTATTCTTCGGCGACAATGGGCGCATGGAACCACGTGGTATTCACTGGCTGTGGGATACCGGAATTCATGTACCCCTAATTATTTATTATCCAAAGGGGATGGATGTACCTCCTCAATATGAACCAGGGGGAATCAACGCTGAGGTAATTAGCTTGCTGGATATCAGTGCCACAACATTATGGATGGCGGGAATTGATCGTCCAGCAGGAATGCAGAGTCAATTATTTCTTGGAGAAAATCCTGATACACCCAGAAAATACAGTTTCAGTGCCAGGGATAGAATAGATGAGACGGCCTTAAGAATGAGATCAGTTCGTGGCAGGAAGTACCACTATATTCGAAACTACAGTGAAGGAGAAGGATTTGCAACATTGAACCGGTATAAAGAGAAATGTTTTGCCATCAAGCCACTCATGCGTCAATTAATGGCCGATGACCAGCTTACAGGTCCTGCCTTGGAACTTATGCGACCCATGCCTTACGAGTTGCTTTACGATACGGAAAAGGACCCTCATGAAATAAACAACCTTTCAGCTTCTGGAAACCAGGAAGACATAGCGGCACTTATGAGAATGAGGGCTACGCTGGATACGTGGGAAGTTGAAACCAATGACCTCGGAAGATGGCTCGAACCAGAGAGAGTTGTGGCCCCATTTGAAAAGGAAATGCACAATTGGTTTGGGACACCAACTTGGTATAGTGAGCAAAATTGAATTTGGTATAATCACTTGAAAATGCTTTCTTAATTAAGATTCCCTTTCCCGTATTGATAGCTTTTTTAGGGTATGGAATACAGACCGGGTCATCATTTCAATAATTATGATGAGGAATCTACCATACATGCTGAAAAAACTATTTATATTATGGATATTGAATTGAAATCAAACATTTAATACACGACCACCAACAATAGATAAAAATGAATTGAAACTCATTTTATCAAAGGCGTTAGTCCCACAAAACGAACGTTTTTTGGGACTCTTACCGTTTTCTTCCTCTACTCCTTTAAACGGCCGTTTTAAGGGACATGATAACTACATGGAGGGATAACTGCAATGAAAAGATGTGTTTATCCGAAAATATTAGGGGATATGAGTATATTAGGTTTTGATATAACAAGTTAGGTGCAATTACCAGGGAATCGTAAATTAAATGATTTTAAGTATATTGTGATAGCATGGACCAACCGAACTTTCCCGTAAATTTGCCCTGGTGTACCTATCCTCCATCTTCCGAAATCCAACAGCATGGATTATTCAATCTTCAAAAGGAGCTACCGCTGATTAATTTTGAGTCGGCTCGAAAATTTCGAAGCCACAAATATGCTAGGGTACCGTTAATTGAAAATGACAAACCGCAAATTTTGGAATTGGCACGTATCATTGCCAATTCGTTTGCCATTAATGAACCCATGAATCGACATGTTCATCCCCCTAGGCAAATTCCTAAGCAAATAATTGATGTAACCCACTCAGATGCTTTTGGAAACGATCCTTTTGGAGCTTGGACTACAGAAAACCTTTTATTTTGGTTCGTTCGTTTGATCTTGATGACAGACCCATCTCATCCAATTGGGGCAATTCGGATGAATGATGACGTGTTTCGCCATTCTCTTGTTATTAAAAATGACAATTCCAAAACTATTGGAGGTTCGCTGAACAGTACACTATCAGGTAAAGGGGGGAAATGGAGGCAGAATGATCCATTTCTAGAGGCAACATTTTTATATCAAAATCCTATTATCGATTTTATCCACCACCATGAGAATATAGCTATCCAAGGATTGGAGGACAAGTATCCTCATTTCAAAAAAGCAAACCAAGCAGGAAAAGTAGGTTACATCGCAATGATAGCCCGATCTACTGAGCTTCCCTCTGAACACACCTTTGAGCTTTTTGCATCTTCCTTTGAAAGTTTTCAAAAACAAGGGTATGAATACATGCTCATTACAGGGACTAACCAATGGACAGGTGCCGCATGTGAAGTCTTAAGGGCTGCTCGGATATATTTCTTTCCCTATCGAGATTTGAAAAGGGTAGCGAAAGAAACAGATGCCAAACAAAATGAACCTTTTTCAACTGATGGTTTTATTTCTGATAAAGACAGCGGATTGATGATATATGCAGCAAAACTACAAATATGAATACCTCTAAAAGTTCTTCAGGAGTATTGAAAAGAATATTGGGCCTCCCCTCACTGTTTGCCATTGCCGTGGGGGTCGTGGTCGCACAAATAGTATTCATAAGTATACTTCAAGGAGTCGGTCTTGGCGGAGGCGACTTTTTTGTGGCACTGATTATTGCATTTATTCTGACACTATGTTACGTTTTTACTTTTTCCGAACTGGCGCTCATGCTTCCGAAAGCAGGTAGTATAAGTGCTTATACGGAAGTAGCGATAGGGCACTTGCCGGCTATTGTAGCCACCATTGCAGGATACTTGGCACCGGCAATTTTTGGGTTGTCTGCAGAATTATTCTTATTGGAAGCTGTATTGGAAACACTTTACCCAGAGTCTTACAGTCAAATAGGTTGGTTAATTATTATAGTGTTGATGTCACTAAACATTATGGGTGTGGATTTTTTCTCTAAAGTACAGAGCCTATTAGCCTATTTGATGATTACGGCCTTACTCGTAATTGGCATAACTGGATTAACCCAAAGCGACCCACAAGGTGGATCGGTTATAGCAATTTGGGAAGAATTGAGAGATGTAGATCTCAGTGTTCTAAGTCTTACTATGCTGGCATTATGGTCCTTCCTCGGTTTGGAATTTGTGTGCCCTATGATTGAAGAGACCAAAAACCCCGTCAAAAACATTCCCCGATCAATGATTTTGGCAGCCGTGGTTTTGTTAGTTATTTATGCTTTAGTTGCTCTGGCGGGGTATTTAACAGTTCCCCAGACAGCTTTGGCCGAATCCGAGATACCTCATGCGGTTTTGGTCACGGCACTTTTTGGCGAATCCGGAAAATTAATTTTGGCGGTATTGGCAATAACGGCTACCTGCAGTACTATCAATACGGTATTGGCAACCATTCCTAGAATGCTGTACGGCATGGCTCGAAACGGACAACTGCCGAACCTATTTATGAAACTTCATCCGAAAACCAAAACCCCTTGGGTAGGAATTGTGTTTGTGGCCTCACTTATTATGGTCCCTACCATCCTCCTAAGGGGCCAAGATGATATCATATTGACTTTAGTGATTTCCGCCGCAACAGCTTGGCTCGTAGCCTATATCATCTCACATATAAACCTTATTGTATTGCGAAAAAGATATCCGGATTTTAAACGTCCGTTTAGAAGTCCATGGTACCCGATTCCTCAAGTACTGGGAATTATAGGTATGGTTTATATGATTTTGAATAATTCCCCCTCTCCTGAAATGACGCTTCAAGTGTATATGAATGCAGGGCTAATTGTTTTGATTTCGAGTGTCTATGGGGGGCTCTGGGTAAAGTACAAAATGAAAAAAGGATGGTTCGAACCTGAACCTATCGAAAAGGTATTAAAGAATTAGGGATATAAATACACATGCAAAGAGTACAAGAATTAAAAAATAAAAAGCACCTAACATTGTATATGAAATCATTGAACCCTGTGGAATGCTACGCTTCATATACTCGCCGTTTTATGATTGAGAATGATATTTCTTATCCTTTGAGGAGTTTCATAAAACGAACGTTTTTTGGGACTCTTACCGTTTTCTTCCTCTACTCCTTTAAACGGCCGTTTTATGGGACACTAAATTTATTCTATATTTTGAAATAACCATTAATCGGCATTCCATTGGATGCGTATAAAACATATTGTAAATAAACAACATATGTTGTTTATCCGCTATATTTGGGTGTATAAAGCACATATGTGCTTTATACAATTGTTGTCTCCAATTTTCCAATACAAGGTACTCTAAAAGGAAATAGGCTTTTATCTAAATTATTAGATTATATAAAAAGAAGAACAAAAAAGATACAATTCGAAATAAGAACGATTAATCAATTATTTATCATTATGAATAAGATATGTTTCATATTACTAACAACATTATTTGCTAGTTTGGATCTTTCATGTCAATCGCCGAAGTCATCTGAAGACAGACCAAATATAATCTTGGTTATGTCAGATGATCAAGGTTGGGGACAAGTTGGATATTACAATCATCCAATACTAAAAACTCCAAATTTAGACAGGATGGCAAAAAATGGATTAAGATTGGATAGATTTTATGCTGGAGCTCCTGTTTGTTCTCCCACAAGAGCATCAGTTTTAACAGGTAGAGTAAATGACAGAACAGCAGTATTCTCTCACGGAGAGCCAATGCGTATACAAGAAAAAACAATAGCGCAGGCGCTTAAAGGGATAGGATATAATACCGCTCACTTTGGCAAGTGGCATTTGGATGGACTGAAAGGTCCGGGAGTACCGATTTTAAAGGATGACATCCGAAATCCAGGATATTTCGGATTTGACGAATGGATTTCAGTTACAAATTTCTTTGATATAAATCCTTTGATGAGTCATGCGGGAGAAATAAAAGAATACAAGGGCAGTTCGTCTGACATTATTGTAAGGCAAGCCTTAAAATATATCTCCAACAATAAAAACGAACCTTTTTTTGTAGCGATTTGGTATGGAAGTCCTCACGATCCATGGAGTGCATTAGATAGCGATAAAACCGATTTACCGCATCAATTAAAGGAGAAAGATAAGAATTATTTAGGTGAGATTGTGGAGATGGATAAAAGTATCGGGCTTTTGAGAAATGAACTAAAGAATATGGGATTAGCCCAAAACACAATTGTATGGTTCAACAGCGACAACGGAGGTCTACCGCAAGGTGGCAAAGAAGGTGTTGGGGGATTAAGAGGATTTAAAGGAAGTATTTATGAAGGAGGATTACGTGTTCCGTGTATAATCGAATGGCCGGAACAGATAAAAAGCGGACAAATAAGCAGTTATCCTGCTGCCACTATGGATATATTCCCGACAATAAATTCCATTTTAGAATTACCCGATAGCACTATGATTCAGCCTATTGATGGGGCTAGTATTAAGCATATTTTCAATAATAATACAACTATACGAAAAACCCCGATTCCTTTTAAATATAAGAATAAAGGGGCTCTTATTGACAATGATTATAAATTGGTTGTAGAGAATATTGAGAAAAAACAATACGCTCTTTACAATATAAAAGACGATAGAACTGAAAATGAAGATATTCTATCGACACATGTCGAAAAAGGCACAGAAATGATTGATTATTATGAACGTTGGTTGGAATCTGTAACAAACAGTGTTGTAGGAAATGATTATAAGAATGGGCTATCTGTTCCGGATCCTAAATCTCAATTTTGGTGGGACACTCCCAAATACAAACCCTACATCGAAAAATGGAAAGATAGACCGGAATATCACTCTCGTTTAAAAAAGGCAAATAAAATTGAAGATAAATAAAAACAGAAGACAACAAAGTGTATAAATCATTGGGTAATAAGTGGTTAATGTAAAATTATAGATATAAATATAATTACGGTAAATTGAAAATGAAGTGCTTTGAAATACCCAACGCTTCATACACAAACCGTTAGCAAACAGTTAAATTGACTCAAACAAAAATTATTATCGGAATTGGAGTTTTGATTGGACTCTTGCTGTTTAAACGGACTCAACCTAATATTCTGAAAGGGATTCTTATTGGATTGGTTCTTTGCTACGGAGGAGGTTATTTTATGGAATTTCCAATAGGTACGGTAGCGTTTATTTCTTTCGGAATTGTTGCTTTTGGATTTACGGTCTGGAGCGGACTGAATAAAAAATGGATTGGACTGATTATCGGACTATTTACTTTTTTATCGTTTATATGGAATCTGTTCGACTATCAATTCTGGAATCTCTTGCAATTTTTAATGATAATCCCATTAGTCTGTTACATCTGGACTTTACTCAAATGGCGGAAATTTGAAAACGAGTTGTCCATCTTAACAGTTCTTGCCAGTTATGAATTGACCGAATTTTTAATATTAATCGGAACTTGGACAAAATAAAAACCGTTTGCTAACAATGCCTATAATTCATAGCTGCATTTTTCCCTAACCTGAAAATTCTTACTTTTAACCAGCTTGATTTCTAGACCGAAAAATCCTGACGGATTTTCCACTACAAAAAACATAGCCTTGGGTCGGCTCGGGAAAGACTGGACTTACTTTGTGTTCGAGATTTAAAACTGTCCCGATTTTTTATTGTTAATTTTAGAGAGAAAATAAAATTAACACAAGACCGAGCCTAACATGCTGTATAATTAATGGCCCTAACAGCCAACGTGCCACCAAAGCCACTAACCATACAGCAAACGTTATCCTTTAATTCACAATGGTCTCTTAAAAGGAACCATTAATGGGACTCTACTCATTTTTCAAAATGGTTTGGTAAAACGGCCGTTTTAAGGGACACTAATATTATACTTTAGTTTGGAAATAACCATTAATCTGCATTCCATTGGATGCGTATAAAACATATTGTAAATAAACAACATATGTTGTTTATCCGCTATATTTGGGTGTATAAAACACATATGTGCTTTATACAATTGTTGGTGGTCATAAATAATCAGAATATGGATTCAAGAAAGAATAAAGATATTGATCGTAGAGAATTTATTGAAATAAGTACTAAAGGGGCTGCGGCAATTAGCCTGGCTTCATTTCCGGTTCTAACAGGTTGTTCTAATATTGAAACTGCTAAATCGTCATTTGGCGCCTGTTATCATGACTGTCCAGACAGGTGTAGCTGGAAAATTACAACTGTTGGAAATAAGCTAAAGGATTTTCAGGCGAGCAAAAATAACCCTTATACTGCAGGGAAACTTTGTAATAAGATGATCAACTTTCCCAATGATGTCACTTTCCACCTTGATCGGATTTTAACACCACTTAAAAGAACAGGACAAAAAGGAAGTGGTGAATTTATAAAAATTAGTTGGGAACAAGCCATAAGTGAAGTGGCCTCTCGTGTCAAAGGTATTATTGACCAAAAAGGAGGTGAAGCAGTCCTTCCATACAATTTTGGGGGTAATCAAGGATTGGTGCAGGGTAAGGCCATACCCAATCGCTTCTTCGCCCATATCGGTGCAAGTCAATTGGAACGAACAATATGTGGAAATGCAGCTGTGGCAGGTGTTCTCTCAACGAATGGTCAAACAACAGGAGTATTACCAGAAGATATTATTCATAGCAAATTCATAATTTTATGGGGTACCAATCCTATACTTTCAAATCAACATTTATGGCCTTTCATACAGAAAGCCAAAAGCAACGGTGCAAAAATCGTCACGGTCGATCCATTTCTATCTAAAACTTCAGAGGAGGCGGATTGGCACATTCAGCCTCGCCCTGGAACGGATACTGCCCTTGCATTGGGATTGATGCATGTGATTTTAAAAGAGAACCTTCAGGATCAGGAATACATTGACAGTTACACCTTAGGGATTGAAGAATTGAAGGAGCATGTACAAAAATATGATCCTGATACAGTTGCTGGAATCACGGGTCTGGCAAAAGAAACCATCATTGAGTTTGCCAAAGCATATGCACAAAATACGCCCTCATTAATTCGCGTGTTAATTGGTATGGAGCATCAAGTCAATGGGGCAAGTGCTTTTAGAGCAGTGGCGATGTTGCCAGCATTAACCGGTGCATGGCGGCATTTCGGAGGTGGATTGATGCACATGACTTATGAACTTTTTGGTGAAGCACTCAACTGGGAAAGCATAAGTCTACCCCCAACTTTAGCCAATCCAAAGACCCGATTGATAAATATGGTTGAATTAGGAAAAGCATTGAATAATAGTGAAATCAATCCATCTATTGATGCGCTGTTCGTCTTTAACTCGAATCCGGCAGTTACCACACCTAATCAAAATTTAGTCCGTAAAGGCCTAGAAAGAAATGACCTGCTGACAATAGTCTCAGAACATTTCATGACTGACACGGCTCGGTATGCTGATTATATCTTTCCGGCTACTTCTGTCCTTGAAAATTGGGACATCCTCGACTCTTGGGGAACGCCCTATCTTAATATCAATGAACCTGCTATTGAACCCTTAGGAGAATCCAAGCCAAATTCAGAATTATTCAGACTCCTTGCACTGGAAATGGGATTCAAAGAAACTTATTTATACGAATCGGACATCAACATCGTAAAGAAGACTTTGGAAAGTGATCACCACTATATGAAGGGGATAACTTTTGAATCAATCAGAAAAACTGGGTGGGCAAAGTTCAATTTGCCCGAAAAATGGATGCCACATGCTGAAGGAAATTTTAAGACCAACTCTGGGAAGTGTCATTTTTATGATCCCAATATGGAATCAAGGCTTCCAGATTTTATACCAATCGAATACAGTGACAAAGAAATGAAGCAATACCCATTACATTTATTGACAATCAAGACGCCTAAATATTTCTTAAACAGTAGCCACGCGAATCTGAATCACAACCTTGAGAAAGAGGGTAAGTACTGCTTGGAAGTCAATCCAAAGGATGCTGCTATGCGGAATATTGCTAATGGCGATGAGCTTAAGGTATTCAACCAACGAGGCAGAGTCTATATAACTGTACGGATTAGTAATAAAGTAAAACAAGGGATAGTCTGCATGCCGCAAGGATTCTGGCCTTCATTATTAAAAGGTGGATCTTCTGCTAATGCGTTAACAAATGATCTGTTAACTGATATGGGTAGAGGTGGTGCTATACAAGAAGCCAAAGTTGAAGTTGTGAAAATCTAATACTGAAAACGAACCACCAACACGGTGTATGAGTAATAGTCGCCTATAGGCAGGCTACTACTCATACACTAAACGTTGTGCTTCATTATGACTAACCAATAAACCAATGATAAAATTCTTTCGAAAAATTAGACAACGACGTCTGACTGACAATAAGTTCAGTAAATATCTACTTTATGCAATTGGAGAAATTGTTCTTGTCGTTATCGGAATCTTGATTGCTTTATACATTAATAACTGGAATGAATCTAATTCTAAAAATAAGGTTGCAAACAATTATATCAATAATATACAATTAGAACTAAATTCAGATTTAAGAAATTTTGAACAATATAAATCTCTGAATGAAAATCAGATAAATCAGATAAATGATCTACTAATCGCATTAATTAATGATAATATAAATAATGTTAATGAAGAAGAACTAATATTCAAATTGATGGACGCATACCGTCCGTATCCATTCGCCCCAAAAACAGCAACTTACACAGATATGGTAACTAGCGGAAAAATGGAATTTATTAAAACTATAGATTTGAGGCAAAAGATCATATCACATTATACTTTTTTGGAACAAACAAAAAGTCATATTGATAGAGAAACGGACTATAATTGGAATCACTTCATTCCTTTCTTTAACAATGAAGGATATTATGAATGGAGAAATCATCCTTTTTTAGGAATAATCGATTCAACCAAAATAAAGAAAATCAAGCATTTCTCTCTTTTAGATATTGATAAATCATCCACAAAATTTAAAGCAATCGAAAATAATCTTTATTATAGAAAAGTGATTTTAAACGTTCGCATCCAAAACCTTGAAGAACTAATGGAATCAACAAATATTTTACTTAATGAAATCGAAGATTTCTACGGAAGCAAACATTAGTTTACCAAATCACAACCTTGCCAAACTTGATAAAGAGATTCAAAATTCTTTATGTAAATTCAATAACGAAAGGTTAACAATGGGTATGTCGATCAGTGGCTCCATTCGTCGCCACCGCCGCATACCCTAGACGTTAGCACCAATAAAATCAAAATTATGGAATCAAATAAATCTGTATCAGCAACAACCTCCAATAATCTTGGCAAAGTTATAGTGAAAAGTGTTTACGTTGTTGCAATACTAATCGGATTATATTATGTAGTCACAATAGCCCTTCCTTTTTTAATTATTTCTGAAGATGTGTATGGCTCCTATTTCCTACCAAGAGCAGCTTGGGTATTCCCACATGTTGTTGGAGGAATACTAGCAACACTTATTGGACCTTTTCAGTTTATTCCAAGGATTCGAAACAACAATATTCGAATCCATAGACTATTGGGCCGTATTTTTTTAATATGTGTAATGTTTGCTGGGTTATCATCATTTTATATGGCTGCAACTTCTCAAGTTAATCTACCTTATAGTATAGGATTAGGTGGCCTTGGATTTGTGTGGTTGGGTTCTGCAATTATGGCATACGTATCCATTAGAAATAAGAAGATAGAATTGCACAGAGAATGGATGATAAGATGTTACGTAATAACTTTTGCATTTACAACTTTCAGACTATTTCAAGACATTTTTAATGCCTGGGGTGTTGGCACTCAGGAAGAAATTCTAACGTTGATGAGTTGGTCATGTTGGGCAATACCATTATTTATTACAGAACTGATCTTGCAAGGGCGTAAAATTTTAAAATAAAAGGTGCTAACATCCGCTAAAAATCCATAGGCTTATGAGCTACTCGCAAAGGACATTTGAAACAGATACATTTATAGATATTAACAAACGACAAGCCTACGGATTTTAGTTGTGTCGTTGTGCTTCATTATGACAACCAATAATCAATGATAAAATTCTTTAGAAAAATTCGCCAAAAAACTCTGACTGAAAGTAAGTTTGGAAAATATCTGATTTATGCAATCGGAGAAATTATACTTGTGGTAATCGGAATTTTAATAGCACTTTCAATTAATAATCAGAATGAGAGCAGAAAAAATCAAAAATTAGTATCCATTTACAAATCTGAATTAGTGAATGATTTATTATTAGATGTTGGGCATTTCGAGAATCATTTATCTCTGGCTACTGAAGAAAACAAGCGTATTGACAGTGTAAGAACAATTCTTCAAAAACCAAGCTGTAATATTGATACTTTAAATAATCTCATAAAAAAAGGACTAACCTTTATTAGAAAAGAACCTTACATTATGGTAGCCTCTACCGAATTCCCTATCATTAATAGCAATACTTTCTTATCACTGCAAAATTCAGGTCAAATTACTTTGCTCGAAAATAAATTACAGGAGGAATTAGTTAGTTTTTATGGATATAGTAAAAAATACTCTTTTATGATTCAAGAGATAATAACAAATAAAAATGAGGTGTATTTTAATTATGTAAATTCTATTCCATATAAACACTCTGAACTTAATATTGTTAACTCAAATTTATATGACCAAGTTTGGACTAATGTTAACTGGAATAGTGTACAAATTAAATTTATAACTTTATTAAACACTTATTACGAACTAAATCTAAAAACGGAATTTTTTAACTCAATTAGACTGAAAAAAACCAATATTATGATTGACTTACTAAAATCCGATTTAAATAAATAACGAAAGCACAACAAAGTTTAAAAATAATAACCGAAACAGTAGTAATATCAAGCATTGCAGCCTGCTTCAACTTCTTCGTAAATTGAAAATTGGAGTTCCACAATCGGCTACTATTCTTATACTCACGGTTATGCGTCACCAAATTCGAAACCCCAAAAATTAGTTTAAATTCTTAATTTTACTTTGGAATAATCAATACTTACGAAGATCATCTTGTAATTCATCTTTCATGCAAACAATATTAGGAGCAAATGGAATAATTGGTGAAGAGCTAGCTAAAGAGCTATTCAAAAACTACACAAAGGATATTAGAATAGTTGGAAGGAATCCGATCAAGGTAAATAATACAGATAAATTATTCAAAGCCGATCTTCTAAACCCTGAAAAAACTAAAGAAGCGGTAAAAGAAAGTGAAATTGTTTTTTTAACGGTTGGACTGCCCTATTCATCTGAAATTTTTCTTAAAAATTGGCCTATTATTCTAAAAAATACTATTTCTGCTTGTGCATACTACAAAACTAAACTAGTATATTTTGATAACACATATATGTACGATCAAAGTAGTGAATTTCAAACTGAAGAAAGTCCTTTTAAACCTAGTGGTAAAAAGGGAATCGCAAAAGGAATAGCTGCAAAATTATTATTAGAAGCTATACATAAAAATGAAGTAAAAGCCTCTATCTGTAGAGCGCCAGAATTCTATGGCCCAGGAAAAACTAAAGGAATAACGAATACTTTGATTTTTGAAAATATAAAGCAAAATAAGAAACTCAAAGTTTTTTTAAGGGATGATAATAAGAGAACTTTAATTTATACTCCAGATGCTAGCAAAGCAATGGCATTAATCGGAAATACCGAAGATACTTATGGCCAAACTTGGCATCTCCCCTGCGATGACAACAGGTTGACTTATAAAGAATTTATTGAAATGACTTCGAAGCTATATGGAAAGGAATTAGATTATTCTATTCTACCTAAATGGTTACTAAAGCTAGTTTCGATATTCAATCCAATGATCAAAGAATCTCAAGAACTATTTCCTCGTTACGAAATTGACAACATTTTCAGTTCTTCAAAATTCAAAGATAGGTTTCCAGATTTTAAGGTAACAACTTACAAAGAAGGGATAAATAGTATATTAAATGAAATTAAAAAAGGCGACGTATAACAATGTGGAAATCGATAATAGCCTCCACAAAGTCGGCTACTGCGTTTCCACTCACGTTAGAGTTCCATTTTTTCAAAGTTCCGTAAAACGAACCTCGTACGTTTGTAGTGCTTTTAGTTTCTTTGTAGAAAACGGCATTGGAAACGGGAGATAGAAACGATCCAGGTAATCTCCGATGATATACCGAAAAAAAGGTTAAACCCCGTTTCCATTCGCTTCTCCGAATCTGGGCAAGTACCTAGGGAACATATGAAATTTGTTTTGAGATCCAAAAAAATAAGTCCAACTTGAATTATTCAGTAATAATAAGCAATAAATGAACTAAAAAATTATTGTAAATTGCAGTGAATTTATTTTTCACAAAGTGAACACGAAACTGAACACGTTTTGGAACACGATTTTATAAAATAGCATACGGGAGACCCAGTATTTACGCAAAGGTGTAAAATTAATCTGAATTCATAACCCGGAGGTCGGGGGATCGTGCCCCCCTCTCGCTACAACTCTTACACTTAGTGAAATCAACGGGTTGGGTACTCCCAATCCGTTTTTTTATGTCTTCAATTTCCTTACTTTTACGTTCCGTACACGAAAACGTACACGTTTTTAGCATGAAAGGCAAATTTTCAGAACCCAAAATATATTCTGAGGGAATAAATCCCAATAAGTGGTCATCACTGACCAAAACAGAGCAAAAAGAGACCCTGCAAAAAGATTGGTATGTGTATTATTCCTCTAGGGACCCGTTAACAGGGCATCTAAAAAGACAGCCCAATATTAAGGCGGGCGCAAATAAATTCAAAAATAAGAGAGAACGAATTGACTTTCTCAAAACATTGCAAAGAAACCTTGTGTTACTATTGGAAGCAGGGTTTGACCCCCATAAAGACAATTCAGAGCTAGAAAAAGTATTTTTCAAGACTAAGGCAATTCCTGTCCCACCTATCATAAAAGAAGATCTACATGGAACGAATGAACATAATGAAGGCGGGGATTACCCTAAGATCAACATTAAGGAAGCTTTTGGTCTGGCGTTAAAAACCAAACAAATCGTACTTAACAATAATACCTATTCCAAATTTAAAAGTCATATAAATAGATTTCTAAATTGGTTAGAAAGAAAAGCCATGACGGAAAAACCGATAGGGTTCTGTCGCATCTAAGTTAGCAAAAACCAAACATTTACATTTGTCAGCAAAAAAAGAAATGTTCAAAGGCCATTGTTTTCCCAAATCAATCATATTACATGCCGTTTACCTGAAATTACGGTTTAGTCTTGGTTATCGGGATATTGAGGAACTCTTGGCCATAAGAGGGGTTAAAGTAGATCATGCGA
>JAJRRO010000046.1 GCA_024279425.1 Bacteroidota bacterium
ATGATGATAATGGTACGGCTAACCTAACCTATACCGTCCAATTAAACACCAATCCTGCCATTGGGGCCTCTATCACCGGAAATATCCTCACGCTTTCCTATCCTTCGTCTCCGGAGGTCTCTAATATTACCATACGTGCTACGGATGCAGACAACAACTTTGTGGAGCAAACCTTTGCGGTCACGGTTACAGATGGAACACCTGTCGTTGTACAACAAATTTTTGACTTGACTAGGATTATTAATAGTGTTGACGAGGATTTTAATCTGGACAATTTTTTTGATGATGATAATGGTACGGCTAACCTAACCTATACCGTCCAATTAAACACCAATCCTGCCATTGGGGCCTCTATCACCGGAAATATCCTCTCGCTTTCTTACCCTTCGTCTCCGGAAGTTTCGAATATTACCATACGCGCCACAGATGCGGGCACCAACTTTGTGGAACAAACCTTTAAGGTCACAGTGGTTGACAATTCGATTGTACTCTATAGGGTAAATACTGGCGGAGCAGCAATAAATGCCATTGATGGTGGGTTGGATTGGGAAGCTGATGGGACTTCCAATATTTCACAATACTTAGTAGAAGCAGGAACCAATGTTACATTTGCATCTGTGAACATGCCGGTAGATGGATCTGTAGACCAGACTACAACACCCTTAGGCATTTTTGCTTCTGAACGATACGATGCTGTACCTAGTGCTCCGGACATGACGTATTCTTTCCCAGTTGCTCAAAGCGGGAATTACGAAATACGATTGTATATGGGTAATAGTTTTTCCGGTACTTCCCAATCTGGAGAACGTATATTTGATGTAGAAATCGAAGGAGTCATATTTCCAGATTTAAGTTCCATTGATCTTTCAGGTACTTATGGGCATCAAATAGGAACTGTCATAACCCATATTTTGAATATTATAGACGGCTCCATAGATATTAAATTTCTACATGGAATTATAGAAAATCCATTGATTAATGCCATTGAAATATTGGCTGCTTCCACGAATGAAGCCCCGGTTACAGTGGCAAGTGCATCACCGATGAACGGCGCTGTTCCCTTGGAGGTGACCTTTACGGGCAGCAACTCGACGGATGATGTCGGGGTGGTAAGTTATCTATGGGACTTTAAAGATGGCTCCCCTACTTCAACGACGGCGAATCCAGTCCACATCTTTACTGTGGCGAATACCTATCTCGTAGAGCTAACGGTTGAAGATGTTGAAGGCTTGACAGATACGTCGGCAGTTACCATTGTCGTGAACGCTCCCACGAATGAAGCCCCGGTTGCAGTGGCAAGTGCATCACCGATGAGCGGTGATGTTCCTTTGGAGGTGACCTTTACGGGCAGCAACTCGACGGATGATGTGGCAGTGGTAAGTTATTTTTGGGACTTTAAGGATGGCTCCCCTACTTCTACGGCGGCGAATCCAGTCCACACCTTTGCGGTGGCAAACACTTATCTCGTGGAGCTAACGGTTAAAGATTTTGAAGGCTTGACAGATACGTCCACAGTTACCATTGTCGTGAACTCTCCCACGAATGAAGCCCCGGTTGCAGTGGCAAGTGCATCACCGATGAGCGGTGAAGCCCCATTGGAAGTAACCTTTACGGGCGGCAACTCGACGGATGATGTGGCAGTGGTAAGTTATTTTTGGGACTTTAAAGATGGCGCCCCTACTTCTACGGCGGCGAATCCAGTCCACACCTTTGCGGTGGCAAACACTTATCTCGTAGAGCTAACCGTTGAAGATTTTGAAGGTTTGACAGATACGTCCACAGTTACCATTGTCGTGAACTCTCCCACGAATGAAGCCCCGGTTGCAGTGGCAAGTGCATCACCCATGAGCGGTGAAGCCCCATTGGAAGTGACCTTTACGGGCAGCAACTCGACGGATGATGTGGCAGTGGTAAGTTATTTTTGGGACTTTAAGGACGGTTCCCCAACTTCAACAACGGCTAATCCAGTCCATACTTTTACGGTAGCGAATACTTATCTCGTAGAGCTAACGGTTGAAGATGTTGAAGGTTTGACCAATACGTCTACAGTTACCATTGTTGTGAACTCTCCCACGAATGAAGCCCCGGTTGCGGTTGTCAATGCCACGCCGCTGAACGGTGATGCCCCTTTAGAAGTGGCTTTTACGGGTAGCAATTCGACCGATGATGTGGCAGTGGTAAGTTATCTCTGGGACTTTAAGGATGGTTCTTCCACTTCAACGGAAATAACCCTCAGTCATATCTTTAAGGATGCAGGGGTTTATGAAGTTACTTTAACAGTTGCAGATGCAGAGGGTTTAGATAATACCAACACAGTTACAGTAATTGCTGGGGAGGAGGGAGTGGTTGATAACGATATTACGGCAGTACTTTTTGTAAATCCAGCAAAGGATGTAGCACAAGTGCAAATAGTTGATATGGGGCCAGGGAATAGAACCGTTGCGAAAGTCCATCTGCATGATTCGAGTGGACGACTATTGAGATTGTACAATCCTCAAGAAATATTTAGGCACGGCTTGTATGAAATTCCTGTCTCCACATTGAAAAATGGCAGTTTATATTTCATCGGATTTGAAATGAGTAGGGGAGACCGCATCGTTTTAAAATTAGTTGTTAAGAATTAGGTAGTTAATTAATCATGGTATTATGAAAAGAATATACTCTCCAATGCAATTTCAATTTTTTGGGATTTTACGTTTAATAAAGATGTGTTGGGCCCCACTGTCTTTTCTGCTAATTGGGATTTATTCTTGTACGCATGACCTTTCAGTAAATTCGGCTGATCTTGATATAGATACCGATGGTGACGGGATAATGGATAAACTAGAAATTGCAAACGGCACCGATAAAAACAATCCTTGTGATCCTATTCATAATTCGGATTATACATCATATGACTCGTTGAATATATTATGGTCCGCTGCGGATTGCGACAGCGATGGAATAAATAACTCGATTGAGATTTCTAGTGCTACCAACCCTTATTTTAATGAATCTCTATATAATACTACACTTGCGATTCCTGAATTTTTGCCAACATTGTCAGAACTTCAGCTTTTCGAGGGCAATCTTTCGGATTTAAAGTTCAACTCCACAGTTTACGAATACAGTGTAAACACCTCTAATTTTGCAGACTATTCACATCAATTGCGTTCTGTTGCGATTCCAAAAGGGGAGCAAATGGTGTATAATGGTGAAGGATTACTAGTGTTTCCCAACAATACAATTCTAACTATGACTTTTTATTATTTAAATGATGAAAGAAATCCCGCCTTGGGGAAGAAAATCATAGAAACAAGGATACTGATTAAAATGAACGAGATTTGGAATGTGGGAAATTATCTTTGGAATGATGAGCAAACCGAGGCATCTCTTGATGAGGAGATGCATGCGATTCAAATTGATTGGATAGATGATTTAGGAAATAACAGAATGGTAAATTATAGGGTGCTCTCTAAAAACATGTGCTTTCAGTGTCATAATAACAATAGTAATACCCAACCTATCGGACCAAAATCCAGGGCGTTAAATTTTGTACATAACGGAAATAACCAAATCCAATATTTTGTGGATAACGGATTGCTTACCGGTGCGCCTGATGTTTCGCAAATTGAGGTACTCCCTGATTGGTCAGACGAAACCTTAGTATTGGAAGATCGTGCCAGAGCCTACCTTGATGTAAATTGTGCGCACTGTCATCAGCCTGGGGGGTCTTTTAATGTTAACTATGGGGGGGAGTTCGATTTCAGTTTTGAAACCTCCTTTGTGGACAGCAAAATCAATGATGTGAAAGTGGCCATTCAGAGCAGAATGAGCACGCAAATATCAGGTTACTTTATGCCCTTACTAGGAACCACTGTAATTCATACAGAAGGAGTGGAACTTATTAATGCATATATTGTTACATTGGAATAATTAGGGATTTTAGGGAAACTGGCTTTGACGAATAGTTGCCAGACCATTTAGGGTTTGTACTCTTTAGGGAGCAATTGACCATATCATGGGCAGCTATTTGTAATTCTATTTTCGGAGGTAGTTCATAAACTCCTATTAATTTTGGAACCCTTTACATAAGTTAAAAGCGCGCAATTCACGCAAACTTTTAGCCTGTCTTAAATTAAATCTTAAGATCAATTATTAATTATAAGCTTTTTATATAATTAATAACCATCCATAGATCTTCCTCATCCGGTATTATCGTTTGAAAACTTGGCATATCGCTTCTTCCGGTGGCTGCTTTATAATAAATACTTCCGTCTTTTTGATTTTTGAAGGAAGCAAGTGTGAAATCTGCGACCGACGTCTCGATTAACTTTGCATTAATTCCGTCTCCCTTCCCTTTGACACCATGGCAGGTTTGACAATATATCCCATATATTTCCTGTCCAATTTGTTCGTCATCTACCACGCCGGCATAGGGATTCTTCATATTTTGATATTCAGCAGGAACTTCCCATGAATCTTGCTGATCCGATGTAATGGTTATCATTGATAATAGGGCAAAACTTCCAACAAGCAGGGAACTTAAAGGCAAAAATTTATTTTTCATCATTATGATTTATTTAATCTTCATTTCTTTTTGTGAATGATATTTCCCATTCTAAGGTTTTGTCCATACGTTTCATACCTCGTACTTTCATCTCATTACTATGGATCAATTAAAACTTATAGACCCTTGTTATATTAAATCCAATTAAAAAATCACCTTTAAAAAAATCATTTTGGTTGAACACATAATTTTTTTGGGGAACAATACCATTATAATTGGATATAATTAGCTGAAAGGCGTGACCTATAGTTGCAAATTCTACCCCAATACTAAATCCAGGTTTAGGATTAACATCAACTCCTTCATTAATTGGGTGATTTGTAAAAGGATGGCTATATTCTACCAAGATAGATCCTTGCCTACTTATTTTGTGCCGTCCACCCACTGCGACGCCATATACATCATTTTTTAGACCGTAATCCACAAAATTATAGTGCGAAATGCTTGGTGCAATTTGCAATGAGAAATCAGGGCTAAATCTACGGGCGAAAATGATTTGATGGAAATAAGAAAACCGATCCTGATCATATTCAAAATGCTCTTTATCTCGAGTGTCAATTACAAAATTCCCGTAGTAGGATACACTAAAAGGGACTTTGTCCGAGCGCGTTTGTCTAAGTATACCAACTTTCAGATTAAAATCTTGCAGAAGATTAAATTTAGTGATTCCAAAACCTAAGGTCCATCTATCATGAACGGCATAGGACAATCCTAGTCGGATGTTTGATGCCCCAAAAATCCCTGCATAATCATTTACTCCTGAATTAATGAGCCCAAACCTATGCTTTATCTGCATCTCCATGCTGTTTCTGGTATACAGAACATTTGTTGGATTATCAATGATATATGAACTTCGGAAGGCCGCGCGTTGAGGTTTATCTGGAATTGTATCCTTTTTTGTGACTTGTGAAATAACCAAAAAGGGGGCTATTAATAATGCAAAAAGAAGTAGTCTAATATATTTCATGAGTTTGGTATTCAGGATTAGTTATTTAGGGCTCCTTGCTCGATCCAACTTTTGACCAGATTTATGTCAGCAGTTGGCAGGGCCCCACTTGGAGGCATAACACTGGGGTTTCCGAGAAGTTTTTGGTACAATACGCTGGCACCTAGATTATTTGGAACGATATAACTGCCATTGGTAATGGTATTGTATGAATTGCCCGCAGTAAGATCAGGTGGTCTTAGGACCGGATGGCATGCGGTACAATTGGTGGTCAAGATGGGTTGAATGTCAAATGCAAACGAAACAACAATGTTATCAGGAATTGTTTCCTCTAAACCTACATCATAATAACAACCCGATAAAAACAACATTAGAATTGTCGCAACGGCAGGCCTTTTTAATTTTAGCATTTTCTCCATAATTGGTGATAAATGAAGAACAAGAGTTCTAAAGTAGTCAGGGTATGGTTTCTTCATAAGTTAAAGTGCTATAAAGGTAGTTTTACACCAATTATTAGTTAGTATTTGTTCCTTTAGAACAAAAATAAATCAATAGAAAAGCGCTACAAAAATATGTCGTATTTGATCGTTGAAAGGAAAAGTTCTTCGATAATGGACAATTTAGTCCTTTATTTTATTTCAGGCTAATCCTCTAAAGAAGTTTTCTACCTAATATTGGATAATCCTGGGGCTAACTTGTTTCTTTGGCACAAAAAAAAATGATAATGTCTCGGTTGTTTTATGAAAGTGATAATTGAATAGCTGATTGGTTCCTCTATGCTTTAAAATTGCACAAACTCGACATGTTTCATATGTAGTACATTAATTATTGCTCGTCCATAAATTGGGTGTTGTCCAGGTGTTGTTCCGAATTGTTAAGTCAAGAGAAGTACAATGCATAAAAAAGGGAAATGCTTTTGAAGCGTTTCCCTTTTTAAGATGTTTATGTAGACTCCTTATTGGAGGTTGTAGGTGCGTTCTGTGCAACGAATCCGTTTGCTGTCTCTGAATTGTGTATAGTGAACAAACTTTTTGGATTCCGCTGGATATGGATTGATGATTGCTCTCATGATATTGTTTTTTTAGTGTTGATGTGTTGTTTGAGTTTACGATTAACGGTTAAAGTTTCTGTACTGTGCCCATTGTGCTCTTTTGCTGTTGCTAAAAGATGAAAAGTATTGACCGGTTCTTGATTCTGTTGCTGTTCTTGTTAATGTTGCTTTCATGACGTTGTTTTTTAGTGTTGATGTGTTGTTTGAGTTTACGATTAACGGTTAAAGTTTCTGTACTGTGCCCACTGTGCTCTTTTGCTGTTTCTAAATAAAGAAAAGTACTGACCCGTTTTTGATTCTGTTGCTGTTTTTGTGAATGTTGCTCTCATGATTTTTATTTTAATATTGTTATTTTTTAATTGACTTACACCTAATAGACGAGGAGTGATCCATTTCGTTACAGTACTATGCAATAAAAGGTACTATTTTATAAAACATTTAACATATTTTGGGATGATAGCTGCATCAAAATGGGTGTAATATGCTGATATAGAGTAAATTAAATAATTTGTGAAACTTTTCATAAAATGACGTCTATTTTTCATATTGCTGCTAAGAATGGATGTAGCGTTCTTTTTTTTTTGCAGATTATAACCTAGATTTTGAATGGGTGCATTGCAAACTTGAACTTCATTATGGGTAGTATACCCATGCCTAAAGGCAACTTTTGCACCGACTGGAATTCCGTACATTTATATGATGGTGCTTCACCCACGATACAAACGCTATTTTAGGCAGACATTATCCTTTGGTATTATTTGGTTGGTCTTCGGATTGGTCTATGTGTTTTTGGAGTTTGGGCTATTGGGCCAACTTGAAACATATCCGTCCACCGGAAATAAACATGATTTTACATCTTCCTTCGTTTATACCAGTCTAATTAGTTTTCTTACCGGATTGACCCAAGGGGTATAGAGGTTCTATGGTTGAAAAGGCGTTTCTCCAAATTTTCATTGCGTAAGAAGGTAGTCCTAAAAAGCATATTTTACCTGTCGTTTCTAATCTTGTTCTTGGTTGTTTTAACCTTGATGATTAATAGACAACGTTATAGTTCCGGGGTTTTTGATTCCGAAGTATTGGAAAGTTTGGTACATTTTATACGGGAGTTTGCCTTTTGGAGTGTTATCATCTATGGGGGGTCATCTTGAACGTCGCTTTGTTCTTTTCAGAAATGGAAGAATATTTGGGCTATGGGGCATTGCATAACTACGCCTTGGCGAAGTATCACAGGCCCAAACAGGAAATTCGGATATTTATGTTTCTCGATATGAAATCTTCAACCACCATTGCCGAAACCATGGGGCATACCAAGTATTTTGATTTGATAAAGGCTTATTATGCCGATATGACCGATGCCATTTTGGAAACTTCAGGACAGATATATCAATATGTAGGGGATGAAATTGTAGTGCCCTGGTCCAAAAGCGAGGGTCTGTATCAGCAGAATTGTATCCGATGTTTTGAAAAAATAGTAAAAGCCTTCGAAAAAAAGAAAGATTGGTATCTGGACCAGTTTGGTTTGGTGCCGGAATTTAAGGCGGGCTACCACATTGGCGAAGTGACCACAGGGGAGATTGGTATCCTAAAAAAAGACCTGATCTATACGGGGGATGTGCTGAATACGACCGCCCGCATTCAGGCGGAATGCAATACCTATACCGCCAAGGCTTTGATTTCAGGAAATCTGTTGGCGGAATTGCAAAAAAAGAACACCATTACATGTAATGAAATAGGTGCCTTAATGCTTCGTGGAAAGCAAGAATCGGTAGTATTGTTCAGCTTGGTGTTTGAATAACAAATCTCCAATGTAATTGCCTTTCGAGTTTGTCCGCTGGGGAGATATGCACAATAAAGCTATTTTTGTCGGTCTTTCGACTGCGCTCAAGATGACAAAAATTTAGAATTCATCAACTCCTTTATAATGTTTTACGGTCCCCACCCAATCACCAATCCGTCAAAGGTTGTAACTCGGGAGAGGTAACTTCGGTTCCATTGGGCCATTGCGGGGCGAACAGCACCGCAACCCGAATGGGTTTACTAATGGAATCCATCTTTATTTCCAATCGCCTTACGCCTTCGTTGGTTTTTTGGGGTGGTGATTTTTCGGCAGAGCGTTGGGTAAATCGTGCATGGGCAGGCGATAAAAGCCGCACTTCCATTTTTTGACCGTTCAGGCTGAGCATGGCTGATGTTCCAGCCGCTGAAATGTCTATTGTCGCGTCGGTAGTAATGCCCCATAACAGTTCGGTGGTATTTTTAGGGACGATTTCATCTTGGATAAGGACGGCACTATTGGTATTGACCAGGGCAGCACCTCGGGTCACTTGCCAAGCCCCTCCGGGATAGGCACTGTTGAGGTCTAGGATTCCGAATTGTCGGTCAGGGGCCGTACTCACTTTAATAAAACGGGCGTTGCCCAATTCATCCTGACTTTTGCCACCTAGCATGGGAACATTATGGCTGTCAGAAAGCAATCGGAAATACTGCCAACGTTCGCCACGTTTGGCCTTGTCAAAATAACCCGGTAAATTATAATTGTCGCTTCCCAGATCACGGGCCCATCGGACACCCAAGGCATCTAATTCAAAGTTACCCAGATCCAAGTGGCCGTGGTTTACGGCATTGTATCCACCTTTTATGGCCAGGAATAGAGCATTGAGATCATTCCAGGCACTTCTGGCAAATAGAACTTCTACATCCCCATCAAAATATTTGGCTAAAGTTTTGGGTGTATGGGTCGCTGAAGGCGGTCGGTACCAAATCACATGTTCGGGTGTCGCAGTAAGGGATTGCATCACCTGATGCTCATGATCGGCAAAGCTTGGGTTATCATAGGTATTGGCCAACCACAACATAGAGGGGGAAGAGCCTTTTCGGTTTTTTTCGGCACTGTCCGCAAAGTTGAACATATAGCCCGTTGGGCCTTCGGAATAGATCATAAAATTCCCGGTTTCCGCCATGCCTTGAATACTGGATAGGCCAAAATCCGTACCCAGCGCAGTGTTTAAGGCCCCTAGGCCATACGCGGTATACATTGTGGCATAGTTCCAATAGGCAGGCCCTTCCATCCATGCCCCGTCCGGTCCATAATTAAGGAGGGCCAAGGGAAGGGAGGCAACGGCTTTGGAAACAATGAATTCCGCAATGGACGGATCGGTTTCGGCTATGGCCAAGGCACCAATAATTAATCCACCGTTACAGACTTGGTTCCAATTGTGTTCATCTTTGGGCCATCCGTTATAGCCCAAGTCTTCGCCGGAGAGTCCAGCCTTACCCGGTTCCAGGGCATGCTTTATCAACCCAGCTTTGATGGCAGCTTTGTCTTCCGGGCTGAGGTAGTGGAATAGCCAATCATACCCTACACCTACGGCATGGGCCATTTCGGCTACATCCAAAAAGTGGGATTTGTTCCAATTGGGAAAAGCGACTACGGCCAACAGGATTTGTGCGGCTGCCTTGGCATAGCGTTCCTCGCCTGTAAAGCGATAGGCCAGTCCCAAGGCATAGATCCGTGCCCGGCATTCCCGACTTACACCCAAAAGCCGTGGCCCAATAAGCTGGTGTTTGAGTGTAGGGGCCTCCAGATAGGCATTCGCTTGGGTGATAACATTGTTCGTATACCGTTGCAAAAGGGTATCGGTTTTGGCCCATGTTTTTAGTTCGGTAAGTCGTTCTTTGGTCAACAACAAACGCGGATGTTCCTGTTGCAGCCCGGCAAGTACATTTCGGGGTTCCTTTCGCAGCAAAGGGTGTTGGGCAATGGCGAAAGTTTGTACAAATAAAATTATGGCAAACAGTACTATTTTGTATACAGGGTAGGGGGACATTGGAAATATTAATTTCAGCATAGGAACTTTGAACTTTGTATTTGGAATTTGTTGCTTGGAATTTGGCCATTAGCTTTTAGCCAATAGCTTTTGGCCTTTAACCTTTTACCCTTAACCTTCCAACTTCACACTTTAAACATTGGTTTTTGGAATTTGGTACTTGGAATTTGGCGCTTAGCGTTTAGTTTTTCCCTTTAATAAGTTGAAGTGCCCATACCAAAAGCAAAAACCCAATACCCGTTATGGCCGGGGGCCACATTTTAAAACAATAGCCCAAATACAGCATTGCAAAAGCGAGTAGGGCAAGTAACAGGGAGATAAGGTTGAATTGGTTATTTCGTAACATCATGTTGTTTTTACTAAAAGTACGGAATTTAAGTTGCTTTGCTGAATTGAAGGGATGTTGCTATTTGTTATAAAAGAATATCGCTATTCCTGTATAGCATTCCGCAACTATTGTATTTTGATTGTTGCATGTGTTTCGTAGGAAGCTGTATTCGTAATACCTTACTTTTGCATAAAAATTAAAGAAGATGCAATCGTTTGACGAATTTAAGATCTCTAACCAACTGCGTTACGCTATAACCGATTTAGGGTATACGAATCCAACACCAATTCAATCCCAGGCCTTTCCAGTAATTTCCTCAGGTAAAGATGTTTTGGGTATTGCGCAGACAGGAACGGGGAAGACATTTGCCTATATGTTGCCCATTTTACAAGGGTTTAGTCTTTCAAAAGAAAAGCATCCAAGGGTTTTAATACTGGTTCCTACCCGCGAATTGGTGACACAGGCTGTTGAGGACATAAAAAAATTCAGTTCATACCTTAACATTAGAGTAACCGGGGTTTATGGCGGCACCAATATAAACACCCAAAAAGCAGTACTGGAAGAAGGTCAGGATATTGTAGTAGGAACCCCTGGCCGTTTATACGATCTGGTTTTAAGTCGTGCATTGCGATTAAAATCGATTAAAAAACTCGTGATCGATGAGGTAGATGTTATGCTGGATCTAGGGTTTAGGTTTCAGCTTACCAATCTATTCGATTTATTGCCAAAAGGTCGTCAAAATATTATGTTTTCAGCCACGATGACGGAAGATATAGAAGATATAATGGCCAAGTTTTTTATATCGACGGAAAAGATCTCTGTTGCTTTAAGTGGTACGCCTTTAGAAAATATTGCACAAAGTAGCTGTGCGGTTCCCAACTTTTATACCAAGGCAAATTTGCTGATACACTTGCTAAAAGAGGTAAAAACCTTTAAGAAAGTGCTTGTTTTTGTATCCAATAAAAGAAGTGCCGACCGTTTGTTTAAAGAATTGCAGGAGTTATATAATGATGAAATTTGCGTGATTCACTCCAATAAAACGCAGAACTACCGAATGCGGTCTATTAAACAGTTTGATGAAGGTGTAAATCGGATTTTGGTCACGACCGATGTGATGGCGCGTGGTCTCGATCTCAACGAAATATCCCATGTGATAAATTTTGACACTCCAAGTTTTCCGGAAAATTACATGCATCGTATTGGTCGTACGGGTCGTGCCGAAAAGAAAGGAGAAAGCCTATTGTTCTATTCGGAAAAGGAAATGGATGCTAAAAATGCCATTGAAACACTTATGAATATGGAGATTCAACAAATTCCATTCCCAGAAGGCGTAGAATTATCCACAAAGCTCACCCCTGAAGAGCAGCCAAAGGTCAATGAACCCAATAACCCTACACCAGTTAATGAGCATGAACGTGGAGCAAGTTTTCAAGAAAAGTCTGAAAAAAATAGGAAAACAAACCAGGGGGGTTCCTATAAGCGTATAATGAAAATCAAATATAAAAAACCCAAAACCAGAGGGGATAAGAATTATAATAAAAGAAAATAACCAGTGTTTAGCACTGATTTTTGGCTTTGATAAAAGCGATACTAATTTCACTTAAAAAGGTATAAAATGTACTTCAATTGAAAAATTTTCTTCAGAATGCACAACGGTTTTTCTTGCTATAAGTCAAGGCGTAAGACACACAATACCTAATTAAATGTATTTTTGAACTTTGGGTATTGAAACCATAGATCATTCATCAAATATTTAACCAATGCAGACCATTAAACAACTGATCGACCTACTTACGCTAAAACAATTGGATGAGTCCAAGTTTATCGGGGAGAATTACCAAGCTCCTTGGGGGCGCGTTTTCGGAGGCCAGGTGCTGGCCCAATCCTTGAATGCGGCCTATCGTACTGTGCCTGCCGAGCGGACTGCCCATTCTATGCACGGGTACTTTATTTTGGGGGGTGATTTGGATATTCCGATTACCTATGAGGTCGATACCATCAGAAATGGAGGAAGTTTTACGACCCGTAGGGTAGTGGCCAAACAGAACGGAAAGGCGATTTTTAATATGGCGGCATCCTTTCAAACGAAACAAGAAGGGGTTGACCATCAAATTACCATGCCCAACTTAACCTCTCCTGATAATCTTGTCACAGGTTTGGAAGAAATAGAAAATATCAAGGAAGTTGATCCTAAAATATATTATCGATTGAAAATGGTATTGCCCGAAGTATTTATATTCAAATCGGTCAATCGAATTATAAACAAGTTGGCAAAAAACAATGTGCCTTTCAGCAACATTTGGATGCGGAGCGCAGAAGATGTTATAGCAGATTTGCCCATGAAGCAACAATTATTGGCCTATGTATCTGATTATAATCTGTTGACGACGGCTACATTTCCGCATCGGGAACAATTGAATAAAGGAAATACATTCTATGCCAGCTTGGATCATGCCCTGTGGTTTCATCGTGATTTTGATTTTGATGACTGGTTGTTATATGCTATGGATAGCCCTAGTGCTTCAAATTCAAGGGGATTCTCAAGGGGAAGTATATTCAATCGACAAGGTGTTTTGGTGGCTTCCGTAGCTCAAGAAGGACTTATTCGTCAATCTAGATCATAACTTCAATTCATACCGATTTTCCATTATTTTCGCCTTTGATTGTATAGTTTACTTACTCTTCTTACTGATTATGATCTTGACAAAATGCGTTTCAATATATAATGTCTTTCGTTGGGGATGCTATTTTGTAAGTTGCTCGAATGCGAAGTTCGTGAGTATTTCATGGCCTCCTACAAACAACGTTAATTTAATATTATTCGTTTCCTTGACCAAGGCAATTTCTCTTTCTGATATCTTGCCGAAATTAGACAGTGGTTTCCTGTACTCCAGTAGTGCTAATTTTTCAGATGCGGAGATATACTTACTGCTATCCTCGATATTAAGATCTGTAAGTAGTTTGTTATAAAAATTAATGGAGTGGGTAATTGGGATTACGCCATTACCCACCATACCATCATATAGCCCTGTAAAAATTTCTAATTGGGCATACTTCAGCTTATTAACCGGAGTTTCCCAATAAATCGGGGATTTTTGCCTGGCGATTTCCGTATTCAAAACCCCAGGGTTAGATTCAGTACACGCAAGAATCTCATCGGCATATTTTAGTTTTCTAATCTTGGTCTCTTCATACCACTGCACCAAATCTACCAACGGAACCCAGGATGAGAATTTTCTAATTTTGTGTTTCGATTTCATAAACATGGCAAGCGTCGCATATCCACCACCACTCGTCCCAATTACAAATATTCTTGTGGTGTCGATATTAGCATTTTCTATCGCATAATCGATGGAAGCATCAATATCGGAAATCACCAAATTACTGCAACAAGCTTCTTTTTTATTATTTACCCCTCTGAAGTTTGGATGCATATAATTATAATCTTTCAAGTAAGAGAAATAGTTAATTGAATCGTACTGGGTGTAGTCATTACTCCATGTGTGCAGACTTACAATTAATGGTTGTGGGTCGGTTGACTTGGTTTTATAAAAATAAGCAGGCTGCAACGCTCCATCTATGGGTGATTTGATTTCGACGACCTTAAATTCATCTCCCCATTTTGGTTTATTGGGTCTTTCAAGGGCCTCGGTTTCTTGATTTGAAGAATTGGGAATGAGATCCAAGCGATTCTCCACAATTGATCCTAGGATTAAAAAAACAAGGAATGAGACAAGAAGTGCAATCTTTTTCATGGGTTTATTGAACTACCACCAACTTAAGGATAAAGAGCAATATGCTATTTACATCTATTGGATCTTTCTAAGATAACAAATCTTTGATATTCATGAATGACCTATTTGCTACATGTGGATATTTTGCCGTCATAGTTGAATAGATTCATTGCGGATCGCATCGAAGTCCTGGGGAGGTTTAGTGGTAGTAGGCTTACTCCTATCAGACTCGCATGAGAAAAAAGTGTGGTTACAAAAAATTGAATTTTTCTCATATTTGAGAGAATATTTTTTTGAACTTTTGGGGAAGTCCATCTTTAAGATACACTTTTTCATTCGTAAATGGATGAATGAATTCTAATGAATAGGCATGCAAATACAATCCTTTGCCCTTTACAATTAAGTTTTCAATGCCATATTCCCTATCTCCCAAGATGGGATTTCCGATGGTTGACAAATGTTTACGCAATTGATGCGTTCTGCCTGTTTCAGGATTTAAATGTACCAAGTTGAGTTGGCCGAACTTTCTCGAAGATACGGATTCATTTACTGTATAATTTGATTGCGCCTTTTTACCGTCAATGGTTGAGGTGATTTTTCCTTTTAAGTCCATCTCACCAATGGTAACGGCATAGTAGGTTTTTTGAATCTTTTTGTCTTTAAATAGCGCATTTAGAGCACGAATGCTGCTGCTTGTTTTTCCGGCCAATAAAATACCCGTGGTCGGATAATCCAATCGGTGTACAGGTTGCGGTTTTGTAGCATCGGGTAGATGACTTGGGTTAAGGTTTTAGGCCAAGGCATTGGCCATGGTCTTAAAACGATTGCCACTCACCAAAATTCCGGCTGGTTTATGAATAGCTGCCAAATGTTCGTCTTCAAAGATTACTTGAAGTGAAAGGATCAGTTTCTTCTTGTGACCGACTTCCTCTGGAATGGATAAAGTAATAGTTTCTCCACCATGTATGAAAATGGCCGATGTAGCAATAACGGCATTGACAGTAACATACTGTTTTTTTATTACTTTCTTTAAGGCTGATTTGGTCAAGGCAGCATTGAAAATACCGACACCATATTCTTGAAGGCGAATAGGAGCGGGGAGCTTTGGGGCAATATGGGTTTCGGTGGTGTTAATGGTAATTTTTTCTGTGTTTGCTACGGGGTAGGCTCAAAATTAGATCTCTTCCAAAATGGACTTTCCACTTGATTTATCACCCGATGTCCATTTCCAATTTTCATAAAACCTTATTTTCCCGTCTTCTGTTAATTTGGGTTTTGAGTTACATATGCCTGTTGTTAATTCCCCTTTTTTATTTACCTGATGGTATCGCATTTCGATATTACCTACTTTGTCAACCAATCTGATTAAGTGTCCTTTGACTATTTGTCCACCTTGATATTCGGATGTCAATATATTACCGTCCTGTTTGTATTCAAAAATGGTTTCTTCTGTGGTCTCTCCATTTTCTGAGTTCTCAAGGGGTCTGAATTTTTTGATGTGATAGTTCATAATTTACTTTCGGTTCTTATGTTCTGATTTTGGCTAACCGGTTGAGTATTGGTATTCGTTCCTTAGCATAGACAAAATAACTAGATTCTTGCGGCCTTGATGTGATTTTATGTACTCGCTTTTAATGCTCTCTTTGCGAAATCCATGTTTTTCATAGATGTGAATGGCCATTAGGTTGAATTCAAAAACATCCAGCCATAGTCTATTACAATTATATTCCCCAAAACATTTTTTCTTTATTAATTGTATGGCTTTACTTCCATATCCCTTGCCTTTGTCCGATACCACTATCCTTTTGAATTCAATCGAGTTGTTATCACTGTACAATCCTGCAAGTAATATAAAACCGACTAATCTAGAATTTTCCTCTACATTGAATTCCTGATCAGAAATATTTGGTTTAGTGTTTGTTTCTTCAATAGTTTCTTCATTTTTATTCACAGAAAGACCTTCCCCTTCTTCACTACAACTTAATACGAGTAACGATAGGAGTAATACAATTGAGATTCTATTCATATTGCATGGTTTAAAAAGCCAATAGCCTTTTACGAATTTTTCATGAACAAAAAATGATGGACTAAAAACTAAGGCATTTAGTAATTATTAAATGATGGAGTACATAAAAATAGTAAAATATTCTACATAGATAGTAGGATAATAGGATAACTATAATTATCAATCTCCTTTAAACTTTAATGCAATACATCAGTTAAAATTGACCGTTCAACGGATATTGGTTCACCAAGACAGCTTTTTAAGTAATTTAAATAAACACTAACCGTCTATATGAAAATTTTTCTACTATTTATTACTGTTCTGTTTTTTGAAGTGGCCGATTATATCGATGAGCTTTATGGTGACGAGGATTTCTACACCCAAGTAATTTGGTGGTGCATTCCTCTGATTTTGATTTTTATGTTTTTTGGGAGCGTCATATATCTAAAACTGAAAAAAAGAACTTGACTGGCTAATCCTTTGATGGGGTAAAACACTATTTATTGTGCAGATAAACAAACAATGTTTAGCACTATATGCCTTAAAACCAGCTAATTATGGCTATGTTAAGTCAGGGTTTATCAAATTGTGGGAAACAAGGATAAAATTGCTGGGCAGGGAGGTTGGAACCCAACGAAAAATTGCTGGCAATTTACAGATGTTTACTGGGAAAAGGGAGACCCTTGGGATATTGTCTGGGAGGCAGACGATTGTTACGTTAGCAGAGTTGAATTTTGTCTTTGGATCGAGGTAAGTTGCTATGATGGAATTGGAAAAAATAACCTTGTCCTTAGAGAGCGATCTCGGGAAACCCAACGTTGTTACGTATTGGCCGAGCGGTTTTGTAAAGAAATCCTTTACAAGGCTTGGATAGAAAATTCAGGGACTAACGAAATACAATATCAAGATTGGAACATCGAAGGAGATTTTTGGGAAGATGTTGAATATGAGGATTAAACTAAAATAGCTAACTATGAATAAATATGTGTTGAATGGTAATATATAATATCCCTTATTTACAATACAAAGGACTTCTAAAATAGTTCCGCATTCCAATAAAAATTCACAATTAAATTTTGAGGGTATTTATCAGGTTGCAATTTTTTTTAGAATAATCTAGTAAACATTCCATTAAAAATGGCATAACCCATTGCAGATAACAACCCTATAAAAAATATAAACACAGAAATAATGAGTAACCGTTGCTTCAATGCAATGATTTGCCCTAAAAAGTACAAGTCTTTAATCATCTCATCATAAGTGCTATTACCGCTATTCATTATCCTGTCAAATTCAGATTTAAACCCTTCAAGAGATTGTTTTGAAAAATTCTGCGCATATAATGATCCTCTGTAGTCACTTGCTTTAAATTTTCTTCCAAAATATTTATGAGGCAACATACCTATCAAAGCAAATATCATTGATAGCATACTAAATAAAATTAATACACGCGCACTAACACCTATAATTGACTTATTAGATTCATCGGCTATAAACATGGCGCCCATTAAAAGTGAAATAATAATCGAATTTACAGTAAGAATGATACCAGATTTGTTATCGATCATCTTCAAAATATTGTAATGGTTTCTAGATAAGGTCCGAAAAAGTGTTTGTACAGCTCTTATATCAAACTTGTTTAATTTTTCCTTGCCTTTATCAATTTTAGTTTCCATAATGTGAAGTGTTAATTAGTAAATATTTTGAATAAAAGACTGCTTATTTGTAAGATAAAGAATATTAATTATCTTTGTGAGTGAATATTCACTCACAAAGATAAGAATGCAAACTAAAATAACAAGCAGACAGTTAGAAATCATTGATGCGACTGGTAAAATACTGACCGAATCAGGTGTAAATGGTTTAACTATTAAGAATTTGGCAAAAGAAATGCAATTTTCTGAAAGTGCTATATATCGCCATTTTAACAGCAAGAATGAGATTATCATAGAAATGCTTCATTATTTGGCCGAAACTTTAGATGATATATATATAGCCTCATACTCTCATGATGATAATCCAGAAGACAAATTACTTCAACTAATAAATGATAAGTTAGTGTTTTTCAAAGAGAATCCTCATTTTGCGGTGGTGGTTTTTTCTGACGGTTTACTTGAAGATAGTCTAAAAGCAAATGAAGCTATACACAGTATAATGATGACAAAACAGAAACACTTAAGGCCCATTATAGCGGAAAATCAATCAGTTGATAATTTTACAAATGATTTGTCAGAAGAAGAAATAATACATCTATTAATGGGAGTTTTCCGCTTACAAATGTTTAAGTGGAGAATATCAGGTTTTGACTTTGACATTGTTGAAATCGGCAATAAACGACTAAAAAATATAATAACTCTAATAAAAAAATAAATCATATGAAAATTATAAGGATATTTCAAATAGCTTTTGTAATACTATCAACTGTAGCATGTAATAACAATCAACAAAAGCAAACTGTACAAGAAATAGATACCAAAACAGAATCCAGCATTTCCCTTAACAATGGAAACAAATGGCTGGTAAATAAGGAAATGACACCCTTTATCAAAGCATCTGAAGAACTCTTAATGGAATACTTAACTGGAAATAATAATGACTTTAAGGGGTTAGCTAAAGTGTTAAAAGAAAATAATAATAAACTTATAACAAGTTGTACTATGAAGGGTAAATCGCATGATGAATTACATAAATGGTTGCACCCTCATCTCGAATTAGTTAAGGAACTTGAAACATCTAAATCACAAAAAAACACGAAAGAAATTATAGAACAAATGAAGGTGTCGTTTCAGATGTTCAACACTTACTTTCAATGAATCTAAATGGATTTATGAAATAAAAAATTTACTCAGATATGTTAGTGAATATTCATAAACTTAATAAATCGGTCTTACTTATTCTATTTCTATGTCTTAGCAATTATGGACAAGCTCAAAATAAGACAGTAGTAATTATAAAAGATAATAACACACCTTTTTTAGTTCAATTAGAAGACAAACTAAAAGAAGAACTCAACAATGTTCTTATAGCTCGTTATGATGTTAATTATATAGGTTTTTCTGGTGATGACAGCAGGGAACTTATTACTCAAAAAATAAATGATGTTTATGCCAATACCGAAGCAGATTTAATATTGGCATTAGGTTTTAATAGCAGCGCTGTTTTGCATCAATTAAAAAGCTATCCTATTCCTACTATAGCCACAATGGTCTTTGAAGATACTTTAAAAAAGGAATCCAATATTTCAAACTATACCTATACTGTTCCATATAAATCATTTAATGAGGTTGTAAGCTATTTTACAAAAATGTATAACCTTAAAAGTATTGGCGTTTTAGGAGACGATATCTTATTGAACGCTAAAAATGATGACTTAAAGAGCGCAAACGTTTCTTTAGAAAAACTCAATATTAGTAATAATGAGATTGCAAAACATATAGATGGTATTATTATACTCCCTCAATTAGTCAAAAGCGATGAGACTGCTCGATCATTTATCGAAAAAGCAAATCAACAGCAAATCCCAACATTATCTGTTACCGATGACTATTTAAAATATAACTGTACTGTGGCTATTGATGACGATGCAATTCTAGTGTCGCTAATAAAGCAAACAGCATTAAATAGTCTGGCTATTTTTGAAGGCGTTAATCCATCAAAACTAAAAATAAAGAAAAATTCAGAGCCTTTTGATCTCATTCTAAATATGCAAGGGGTAAGAACGATACAAAAACTTCCTAATTGGGAATACCTTGAAAATATAATTCTTACAAACGTTGATAAATTACAAAATGCAGAGCAATTAAACTTGATTCAATCCATTGCAATTGGATTGCAAGAAAAACTATCGTTAAAAAAATCAGGACTCACAGTAAAACAAGCAGAGCAAGATGTAAAACAAGCCAAAGGTAATTTAACACCTAATTTGTCTATAGGAGTAGAAGGTATTTTGTTAAGTGAAAATTTGGTAGAAGCTTCTTTAGGGCAAAAGGGCGAACGCACCATCTCTGGAAATTTGAGTTTACAACAAGTATTATTTTCAGAACCAACACTTGCTAATATTACCATTAACAAATTATTAAAGGAAAGAACCACGGAAGAAAACAGGCAAGAAATATTAGACGGTGTAGTTTCAGTTACGCAAGCATACATATCTGTTTTGCTTACCAAGGCAGATGTAACACTTCAAAATGAAAATCTTAATAAAACAAAAGCAAATTTAGCTGTTGCAAAAAGTAAAGAAAACTTAGGGGTTAACAAACAGTCTGATGTTAACCGTTGGTTAAGTGAGTTGAATATGAATAAAATTCAATTAAGTATTGCTCAGGCTAATTACAAAAAGTCCTTATACACTTTAAATCAAACACTTAACCAACCTATAGCTACTAATTATGAATTACCAAATAATGTAAATCTTCAAGAAGTATTCAAGTTTCCTCAAGAGTTGCTTACTCCATATCTTAAAGACGAATTTTTGATAGAGAAACTGGCTGATTTTTATTTAAATGAAATGAAATATTATGCGCCTGAACTTCAACAAATTCATTTATCCGAACAGGTGGTAAATCGTAAGATAAAATCTAATAAAAGAACTTTTTTTTTACCTGAAGTTGTTGGTTTTGCAAGTGCTAATGATATTTTTTCACTAGAAGGAATCATTGCTAACCCACAATTTTCAGTAATGCCACCACCTCAAGATTTAACTTGGAGTGCTGGAGTAAAATTAAGCTTTCCAATATTAAATAAAAGATCAAGAACAACCAATCTTGTGAAAGCAAAATTGGATAAAGAAATGATAGCATATTTTAAGAAAGAAACAGAAAATGTATTAGAGAAAAATATAAGATCGCAAGTTCAACAATTTAAAAGCTCTTTTATTTCTTATAGTTATTCGAAAAGAGCATCTATAGCAGCTAATAAAAACTATACCCAAGCAGAAGATGCTTATCAACAAGGGTTTATTTCTGTTACTGAATTATTAGAGGCACAAACAGCAAAATTTAATGCTAATTTATTGGTCTTTCAAACAAATTACAAAATGATATTAGACTATTTATTGTTAGAAAGATTAACAGGTAAAATACAACTTTTAGATACCGTAAAAGAACAAGAAGAATATCTTCTTAGACTACAACAATATCTATTAAAAGAAAAATAAAAATTATGAAAAATAAATTAACCATACGGTTAGCCAGATATAGAGTTGTATTGGTGGTGGTCTTATTGCTATTTATAGGGTGCAAGGGCAAGGTAGAAGAAAAAGAAAGCATACGTCCAGTTTTTTATCAAAAAATCACTACTGATAGCGGAAACAATCAATTTACCATTCCGGGAGTAATTGTCTATGATAAAGAATCTAAACTAAGCTTTAAAGTTGGTGGAGTTATTACCAATGTTAACGTTGCTGTTGGACAAAAAGTAGCAAAAGGAAATGTTTTAGCCACTTTAGATGGAACAGATTACTACGTTAATTTAACGAAGGCTAATGCCTCTTATGATGCGGCCGATGCTAATGTACTAAATGCAGAAGTACAGTTAGTTAATGCAAAGTCTAATTATCTACGAATAGAAAAACTATATGTAAAAAGCCATACGTCCCTTAGTGAATTTGAAAAAGCAAAAGCACAATATGAAAATGCTAAAGGGGCACTGAAGGCAGCACAATCTCAAGAAAAAGCCTCTAAAGCAAGTGTGAAATCAGCTCAAAATCAATTAAGTTACTCTCGCCTATTAGCACCCATTGATGGAACCGTATCACAAATTTTTATCGAGGACAATGAAATGATTGGAGCAGGTACGCCTGCAATGATATTAGCTTCAGATGATGTTTTTGAAGTAAAAGCCAGCGTTCCAGAAAGTTGGATAAATCAATTAAAAGTAGGGCAAAAAGTTACTATAATAGTTGGTTCTCTTGGAGAAAAATTCAAAGGCTCATTAAAAGAAGTTTCTCCTGATGCACCCTCTAATACAGGCTATCCTGTGAAAATTGCTTTTATTGAGTCTACCTCAGTAATCAAATCTGGAATGTCTGTAAAAGTGTATATTCCTAATTTAAAAAGTAGTGAAAGTTCTCAGGTCATTATGGTCGATGTAGATTCAGTATCTAAAGATGAGAATGGTTTTTTTGTGTATGTTTTAATTGCTAATGAAGATGGCACATACATATCAAAACTACGAAAAGTCGAAGTAGGAAACTTAACCAATAAAGGCTATATCATAACTAAAGGATTAAAAAGTAACGAGCTGATAGCTACAGCAGGAATTAGATTTCTTTATGATGGGAAAATTGTAACCCTAAAAGAATCAACTTTTAAGTAAACATTGCTTTTATGAACCTTACAAAACTAACACTAAATAACAATAGAATTGCCATTATTGCATTATCAATAATAGTCATAATAGGAGCAAAAAATTATTTTGACCTTTCCCAAGATAGTATGCCTCCTTATACCATTAGAAAAGCCTCTGTTATTACTCAATTTCCAGGAGCTAGCCCTTTACGTATTGAAGAGTTAATTACAGATGCCTTAGAGGAATCTATTCGAGAAATGGTAGAAGTAAAATCTATTGAAAGTGAATCTCGCTCTGGACTGTCAGTAATTACCATTGATCTAAAAAATGAAGTAAGCAAAGATAAGTTGAGATCTATTTGGGATGAACTGCGTCAAAAAATGGATGATATTAAACCATTCTTACCAGAGGGAACTATCGGGCCTTATGTGAAAGATAAAGATATAGGAACTGTCTTTGGAGTTATTTTAGGAGTAACAAATGATGGTGTTGAGGAAAAAATAACAGAACATTATGCCAAAGAAATAAGGAGTGAATTATTACAGCTACCAGACGTAGCCAAAGTTTTATATGGTGGTGTACAGGAAGAGAGAATATTTATAGAATTTGATGACCAGCAACTCTCAAGATATGGTCTTACCTCTAAACAAGTTAAAAATATTATTGGCTCAACAAATATTCTTTTTTCAGGAGGCGAGGTAATCATTGGAAAAAGAAGGATATTGTTAGAACCTTCAGGTAATTATGAGACTATTGAAGATATAAAAAACACCCTTATTCCTACAGCTACAGGAGAATCTCTTTTATTAGGAGACATTACCACTATTTATAGTGATTATATAGCACCAAAAGAAAAAATGGTAACAGTAAATGGACAAAATGCCATTGCCCTTTATATTTCATTAAAAAAGGGTGCCAATATCGTAAATTTAGGAGAAGACATAAGCGAATTGATTCCTGAAATTAATAAAAATATGCCTCTGGGAATTGAGCTAGTTAGAGCCGCCTCACAAGATCAGATTGTGAAAAAGCAAGTAAGCGGTTTTCTTGTTTCTTTGGTTCAAAGTATTCTTATTGTATTGGTAGTGATGTTATTTTTCCTGGGTTTTAGAACAGGTTCTTTAGTGGCGACTTTAATCCCCATTGTGATGATATTTTCTTTTTTCTTCATGTATTTAATGGGGATTGGTTTAAACAAAGTGTCACTAGCAGCTTTAATCATTTCTTTAGGACTACTTGTAGATAACGGAATTGTATTGGCAGAATCTATTCTTATACGTACAGAAAATGGCGAAAGTGTAAGAGATGCTGCCATTGACTCGTGTAGAATATTAATGATACCTCTACTTATATCTACTTTAACTACCTCAAGTGCCTTTCTTTCTTTTGCTTTAGCTGAAACTCCAATGGGTGAAATGGCTTCTCCATTATTTTATGTGGTTACTATTGCACTACTTAGTTCTTGGGTTTTGGCTTTTACTTTTATTCCATTATTAGCAATGGCAATAGTTAAGACCAAACAAAAGAATGAAAAGCATAAAAAAGGAAGGATGGACAAGGGAATGGAAAGATTGAATTTATGGTATAACAAAGTGTTAGTTAAAGTACTCAAAAAACCCCTTGTTTTTTGTGGAGTTATTCTCGGATTATTTGTAATGTCTATCTTATCCATTTCATTTTTACCTTTTAAATTAGTTCCAGATAGCGACAGAAATCTTGTAACAGTAGATGTTAAATTGCCATCAGGAACTCAAATTGAACTCACTAAAAAAGCAGTTAATGTTATAGAAAAATACATGCAAGATTCTCTTTTGATTGCTAATACAAAGCAACAACGTGGGATATTGGACTTCTCTTCTTATATAGGGGAAGGTCCTGAAGCCTATGATTTGGGTTATATGAAAGATGAAGCTAATTCTAATTATGCCCATTTATTACTCAATACTACAGGGGATTTTGACAATGAGTATGTTATAAAAAAATTGGATAACTTCTGTTTTGCCAATATGCCTGAAGCTGATATACGTGTAAATAGATTAAGTGGTGCTGGTGCAGCTGGAACCCCTGTTGAAATTAGAATATCCGGGTCAGATAATGAAGAATTGGCAAAAATTGCAAACGCTTTAAAGCAACAAATGTACACACTGCCTGGAGCAAAAAATATAACGGATGACTGGGGGCCAAAAACTAAAAAGGTTGTCATTCAAATAGATGAAAGTAAAGCCAAACGTGTTGGACTTAGTAATATGGATATTGCTAATGCCCTATATACAGGGCTTACAGGCTTTAAGGTCGGAGACTTTAGAGAAGGCACAAAAAGTATTCCTATTGTACTTAAAGACCAACAAGAGGAAGAACATTCTATTGAAAGTATTTCAGGGCTCAATATATTTTCTGCCCAAAGAAAGTTAAATGTATCGTTAGAGCAAGTAGCCAATATAAAAATGGGCTGGGAATTTTCCAATATACAAAGACGTAACCTTAAACGTACCATAACTGTTGGGTGTTATTTAAACTCTGGTTATACAGCAAAAGACATATTTATAGCTTTAGAACCTTGGTTGAAAGAACAACAAGTAAACTGGAAAAGTGGTTACCAATATACCTTTGGTGGAGAGGATGAAGATACTAATGAAAATATGGGGGCCATATTTAAGTGGTTGCCTGTTTCCTTTTTTCTAATTATGTTCTTATTAGTATTACAATTTAATTCCATACGAAAGGCAGCCATTATTATAACTACTATCCCACTCGGTATTATAGGAGTTGTTATTGGTTGGTATGTTGGAAATTCTTTTGTTAGTTTCTTTGGGATTCTCGGTGTAATTGCTTTGGCAGGAATTTTAATAAACGATTCTATTGTATTACTGGATAGGATTGATGTAGAAGCAAAGGCTGATCCTTCAATTTCAAAACAAGATGCCATAATGCGGGCAGCAAATCATAAATTCAGACCTGTTATCTTAACAACCTTAACCACTTCATTAGGAATGTTTCCTTTACTGATAAGTGGAGGACTCCTCTGGGAACCTCTGGCTTTAGCCATTATCTTCGGTTTATTCTTTGCAACGGTTATTATTCTATTACTTGTACCTGTACTTTACAGACTTCTTTTTAAAGTCAATTTTAAAGACTACATTTTTGATCCATCTACTTTACATCACTAACAAATGTCAAAATTTAATAACAAAAAAGAATTTATTTTTCCTAGAAGTCAGTTTTTAGTCATCACAATTGTTAGTGTAGTTTTACTAATAGTTGGCACTGTGTTTTATCATTTTATAGAAGAATTAAAATGGCTTGACGCACTCTACTTTTCGGTAATCACTCTTACTACAGTTGGATATGGTGATTTTTCACCGCAGACAGATATTGGCAAACTGTTTACCATCTTTTATATCATTGGTGGTATTGGAATTATTTTTGGCTTTATGAATGCTTTTTATGAGAAAAGGATAGAGAAAATGAATCAATTTAGAAAGAAAAATAAATAACTACATTTTAATTACACCTATGAATAAACTAAAAGAAATATTTAAAAAACTTACTGCATATGATCATTTTTTAGTTTTTCTCATTATTCTATTTGTACTCAAAATTGTAGATGTATTCTCGGACAATGGTCTGGAAGCTGGCTTGCACTTTTTGCAAATGGGAATTGCCTTATTTGCTATTTCGAGTATTGTATTTTTTGCATTTAGACACCTTTTTGATAAAAAGAAAAAATATCAACATGCATTGATCAGTACTTTCTTAATCCTGCTAATGCTTTCGCATGAAAATCCAGAGCCTATAAGAGGTTTGCTGGTTATACTATTGTTATATCTCTCTAAATTTACAATTAAATATAAAAAGCAGAATATTTTTAATCCCGTAGTATTTGCTATTGGTATGGCTACAATTTTGGCTATTATTATTCCTGAACTAGGAATACCGCCTTTAGATTGGTCAGGGATAGATATTAGGTTCAATATAGCTGGCACCATTTTTCCAATTGCTATTGTACCAATCATCTTATCCATCATATTTAATGTGGGTAGAATAAAGAAGCATTCCCTGGCCTTAAGCTTTATTATTTCATCCTTGATATTCGGTTTATTTCTTCAGACATATGACCATGATCCAATTTCATATGTTTTGATAACAGGATTTATTGGGGCAGCTATACTAATTGAACCAAAGACCTCTCCAATTAAAACACAGGAGCAAATAATATATGGAGTAAGTATAGCGTGCATGTACTTTGCTCTAACCTATATTAATTTACCAAACGCCCCAATTACTGGGTTAATGGTTGGTAACGCACTTTATTTTCTTTACAAACAAAAAAAAGTAACAAAATATAAATATGAAAACAATTAAACAGTTAGCTACGTTAATTCTGATATTGACATTATCTTCTTCTTTTAAACTTCAAAAACAAGAAAGCATTTCTTTGACCGTTCAGGTAAGCGATTTAAGAAACGCCAATGGGTATGTTCAGTTTGCCTTGTATAACAAAGAAAATTCGATTCCAGATAAAAATTATGAAAAGTACTTCAAAAAACAAAAAGCAGAAATTATAGATAAATCGTCATCGGTGACCTTTGAAAATTTACCTGCCGGAAAGTATGCAGTTGGTGTTTTTCATGATGAAAATAAAAATGGAAAAATAGATAAAGGCTTTATTAAACCACTTGAAGGTATTGGCTATTCCAATTATGAATCTATAGGATTAAGTAACAAGCCAAAATATTCAAAGGCAAATTTTGAATTAGTAGAAAATAAAACGATAAATATTAAAGTAATTTATTTGTCGAAATAATATTGATGCTTTACTGTTAACATTAGAAAGATTAATTAGTAGCTATAATTAAAAGAAGAAAAAATATGTTACTATTTCAAGCAGAAATATTGATTTAAATTACAATTCAAACAACGTAATTATTTCGCAATATTTGAAGTGAGATGTAAAGAGTAAATTTATTTTAACGAGTATTAATAATATGATTGAGAAAATATAATCACATTCTTTTAATATTATGTAAAATAGAAACTCGATGTTAGGCTTGGCCTCATAAAATTTTGGAGAAACAATAGCTTCAAAGCAATCTTAACGAGCCATAATTGTTTCCAAAATTATATGCAGCCTTGAAATCGCAGATTCACGAATACCTTTAAAAACAATTAAAATAACATGAGTAAATTGTGTTTAGAAATGAACGCCATTTAGCGTTTATTTTTATAAAAGCAATCGAGTCCCGATGGCTATCGGGAGTGTGCGCCAATTTTATGCTTTGGCTGCGCTCAACACAGGCGTCACGGAGAACACTTTTGTAAGGAACCGTAAACATAGGACGACAACCTAAGCAATTTTACATAACGGCTGATTATGATATTAAGAAATGAATCATAATTTTTCTTATGTTGAATAGAAATTCATTTCTCTTATTTAAGAAGCTCTAAAGTACTGGTGAATTTTAAGAAAAAATATAATTTGAATCTGTTTGATTCTAAAGAAGATTATTAATTACGAAGTGCAGAAAAAATCAATTTGTTGTGCCTATGTCGTACCTGAACAAAAAAAGCCAAGACTATAGATCCTGGCTTTCCCTTTGTGCTCGAGATGGGAAGTGCCTACGGCGAGCCCCCTACGAACATCTTGAGAATGAAAAGCCAATTGCTTTGCGATAACTTTTTGCTTCTTAAGACTATACCCAAACAAGTTTGGCGACGCTCTCAAAGCAAAAAAGCCAAGGTTTTAAACCTTGGCTTTTCTTCATCTGTACTCGAGACGGGACTTGAACCCGTACGGACTAATGTCCATTGGATTTTAAGTTTATCCCAATGGTTTTTGATTTTGTACATGACTGGTTATTAGTTGTTTGAAAAATACAAAATAAAAAATTAATGGTCTTACATGCCCCGTTACATACCCTCCTCAAACCTAATCCCGTTCGATGTTTAGGCTTATGATAAGAACAACAAGTCCATATTCCAATGATGTCCCCCATCATTTGTATAAATTTCTTTACATTCTTCATAATTAGGACAAACTTTATCAAAGTCGATGAATATGATTTCATTATAATAAGAGGATAGCTAATTAGTCTTAGATTGAAACGAAAGTATAATCTTATATTTCTTTAAGGCAATATAATCTAACAATGAATAGATAAATAACGAAATACCTATCATTTCAAGAAATTCTTCTATTGTAGTATAAATCGAATAGGTTAAATCATGTCCATTTGTTTCAAAATACTTACCACCAATCATCTCAACTCCTATGGCTCCAGTAGTGAAAATAATTCCCGATAATATGAATAAAAAACGATATTTTTTAAGTAATCTTTTTAAGAAGGGGATATACACAAGTATAAATAAAATTAATCCAATTGAATAAGGAACAACCCACGAGAAATATAAATAACCCGATAAATTTAATTTGTTAAATTTTTCATGTATCTCTAGTATCTCATCTAGTGACAAGCCAAGAAATATTGCGGATAAACCAAGCCATCCTAGATTTTTTGTTCTATAAGATTCTTTTGGAATTTTAAAAATGAGAAATAATAATATTGCTGAAATAAAGAGCTGGAGAAATGAAAAAACAGTACCAAAGCTTTTTTCGGAGTCAAGGTAAAAAAGTGTTATTAATTTATTCGGATAAAAATCACCCTCAGTAAAATACTTAATTAGAATACTCCCAATATTTAAGAGGACTAAAAAAAATATAATTAGAAGGAGTACTTTTAAAGCAGATATTGGTTGAATTTTCATTTGATATTTTCAATGATTTAAATATTATTTGTATGTCCGTTTAATGTCCATTAGTTGCAATGCTTGCTATTACGAGCCTATCGAAGATTTTATCTCCAAAGTACCTTCTGTTGAGCTTATAAATGAATTCATTTAAATAAAGCTGTAGATATTTGGCTTTGATCTTGTGATATGTCCCCACAATATCCCTTAAGTAATTCCTTAAGGCTTCGGGGCTTTTATGTAGTGTAATTTTCATGAGCTTCGCAATCGTTTCATGTTCGTTGAGACCATCAGCGATAAAGCTATGATACAAATCTAGGGCTGCATTGTGCCTAAAACTATAGATGTTTTTTTTGGGGTCAATATCGAAAAGTTTTCGAATCTTCTTGAATCGACGAGAAAAGAAATCGACACGGCTACCTTCGGATGCATCCCATATGCCTGGAACACCATTCATGGTAAACAAAAAGCTATCTTTTGGGTAACGTTCCAAGTGTAAGCTTTCCAAGTATTTGCGCATCGGCTCTATCATTAATATAAAAGATAGTTTGTCACTTTTTGTTGGTATCGCAATCACTCCGGCCTCCATGTCAATATGAAATAGTTGAATTCTTACTATTTCAACATTTCGCATAAATGAGTAGAAAATAAAGCGAATAAAGTTGTATTGCAATTGATCGTGCTGTAAACAATGCTCTCTTATTTTTTCTACTTCTTTTGGAGTGAATGGTGCATTTCTTTCGGGCTTGTTTTTTTTGGTGACAATTTCTTTTATCACATTCCTTTCAACAATCCCCATCGCACTAAGTTTCGCCATAACTGCACTTATGGCCAATTTTACATTATGAACCGATGTTGGCTTTAAACCTTTACCCATTGGCTTGGCTGCACCCAACATATTTAGGTACGCCTGTACATATCTTTTTTTGAAACTTTCAATAGGCAGTGGCCCAATTTTCTTTTTGTTGCACCATTCTAAGAATGGCCCGACCCTGACCGCGTACCCTTCGTAAGTCTTAGGACTTACTTCTAGTGCTTTTGCCTTTAAGCCTTCGCTAAAAGCTTGACTAATGGTAAGTTTTGGTAATTCAGCACTATATATGTCGAGAGCACTGGCCTTGTTTAAATTTTCACGAGTAACTTTTTCGTCGTATGAATCCATGCCATCGGCAAGCATCATCGCAACGGTACTTATTAGAGCGGCCCCATATCGTTTTCTTTCAGAAACACTTTTAAATTCATTGATCCCTCGGTAAACTTTGAATGGTTGTTTTCGTTTTCCCGTATTAGGGTCATCAAAATAAAAGTAGACGTACCATTTTTTACCAGGGGCAACGGTTGGCCTTTTTTTACCGTTGGCCAATTCTTTTGGAATATGGAGTTTAGGAGTGCTGTACTTTTGGGCCATAATATTTATGGTGATATCTACATGCCCCGCAGACTTTATTTTGAACCTTTTTCTCATGCGGCGAACGTTCTTAAAAAGCCGAAGCACCCTAATGAATACGGTGCTTCGCTTATTGTACTCGAGACGGGACTTGAACCCGTACGGACTAATGTCCATTGGATTTTAAGTCCAACGTGTCTACCAATTCCACCACTCGAGCCTTTATCCTTGGTAGTAAAATTTCAATGCTTTTAATGATTATGAACACATTAATTTACTACGTGTCTACCTCCCGATAGCTATCGGGACCACCACTCGAGCATCACTGCCAAAGGCAGTATATACAATTTTAATGAGCGAAAAACGGGATTCGAACCCGCGACCTCCACCTTGGCAAGGTGGCGCTCTACCAACTGAGCTATTTTCGCATCTATCGAAAATTAGCTTCGAGCGTTAAACCATTCGTCATGATTCCAGCGCTCTACTCCCGATAACCATTGGGAAGCCATTTTCGCAATTTTAACGAACGTCACATCATTTATTGATGCGGATGCAAATTTAATACATTTCTATAAAAAGCAAAGGAAAAAACTATCTATTTGGAAGAAACCTGTTTGGTTTTAAAAACCTCGCAGGTTTAACTGCTGACCTTCTTGTTTTTAGTGAGCAACCGTTTGATTTCATTCAATTTCATCAACGCTTCTACCGGTGTAAGGGTATTTATGTCTAAATGGGTTATTTCTTCCTTGATCTGTTCCAATAGGGGGTCGTCTAAATTAAAAAAGCTGAGTTGCATCTCATTTTGAACCGATTGCAATTTGTCTGTGAGCTCCTCACTGGAATGCGATTTCTCTAATTTTTTTAAAATCCTATTTGCTTTGTGTATCACCTGTTGCGGCATCCCTGCCATTTTTGCCACATGTATCCCAAAACTATGTTCGCTGCCACCGGGTATAAGTTTTCGCAAGAACAACACCTTGTTTTTCAACTCTTTTATGGAGACATTGTAATTTTTTATCCGTTCAAAAGTTGCGGCCATTTCATTAAGTTCATGGTAATGTGTCGCAAATAGCGTTTTGGCACGGGCAGGATGTTCATGCAAGTATTCTGATATGGCCCAGGCGATGGAAATACCATCATAGGTACTGGTGCCCCGGCCAATTTCATCCAACAGGATTAAGCTACGCTCCGAAAGGTTGTTCAAAATAGACGCGGTCTCATTCATTTCTACCATAAACGTAGATTCGCCCATAGAGATATTATCGCTGGCTCCCACACGTGTGAATATTTTATCCACATATCCTATTTTTGCAGATTCAGCAGGTACAAAACTTCCCATTTGCGCCAATAAAACTATAAGGGCAGTCTGCCGTAATAGGGCAGATTTACCACTCATATTGGGGCCTGTGATCATGATTATCTGTTGATTCTCTCGATTTAGTACCACATCATTGGCAATATAGGCTTCACCGAGGGGCAATTGTTTTTCAATTACGGGGTGGCGACCGTTGATGATTTCAAGTTCAGTTGAATCATTCAGTTGCGGTTTATTATAATTATGCTCTTTGGCCAATTGGGTAAATCCGCAAAGACAATCCAATGTGGCAATCTGTCGGGCATTGTTTTGAACGGGTACAATATATTCATGCATCCAAATGACCAATTGGGCAAACAATTGTTGTTCCAGGTGTAGAATGCGCTCTTCAGCACCAAGAATCTTGGCTTCGTATTCTTTTAGCTCTTCGGTGATATAACGTTCTGCATTGACCAGGGTCTGTTTGCGGATCCATTCCTCAGGAACCTTGTCCCGATGGGTATTTCGTACTTCAATATAATATCCGAACACGTTGTTCGAGGCAATTTTTAAGGAACTAATACCGGTTTTTTTGGTTTCCCGCTTCAACATTTGGTCTAGATATTCTTTGCCCGTAAAGGCCAATCCGCGAAGTTCGTCTAATTCTTCCGAGTATCCTTGGGCTATGACATTGCCCTTAAGCACATTAATAGGCGCCTCTTCATTGAGCATCTCCTTCACCTTGGCCCGTAACATATCGCACGAATGTAATTGGTCGCCAATTAAATTCAGTGCTTCATTATTGGTTTGGGTCGTCAATTGTTTAATGGGTATGGCAGCCTCCAAGGAATTTTTTAGCTGCACTACCTCCTTCGGATTGATCTTACCCGTGGCAACTTTGGAAATGAGGCGTTCCAAATCGCCCATTTGCTTTATGCCATGTTGCAATTTTTGAAATAAAGCTCCTTCTTGCGTTAAATGGGAGATAACTTGATGTCGTCTACGGATTTTTTCTATGTTCTTCAGGGGTAGGGCCAACCACCGTTTCAATAACCTGCCGCCCATGGGCGATATGGTCTTGTCGATAACATCCAATAAGGTAACGGCATTTACATTGGTGGAATGATATAGTTCCAGATTTTTGATGGTAAATCTGTCCATCCAAATATATTCCTCCTCCGCAATGCGTTTAATGGTATTTATATGCTGAAGTTGTCTGTGTTGGGTATCCGACAAATAATGGATCACGACACCAGAGGCAACAATACCATAGCTTAATTGGTCTATTCCAAATCCTTTTAATGATGTTGTCTTAAAATGATTGGTCAGTGTTTCAAAGGCGTAGTCTTCCTGAAACAACCAGTCTTCGGTAAAAAAGGTATGATATTGATTACCGAATACCTCTGAAAATTCCTTTTTATGCCTCTTTGAAACCAAAATCTCATTAGGTCCTAAATTCTGTAAGAGCTTATCAATCTGTTCTTCATTACCTTCTGCAACTAAAAATTCACCCGTTGAAATATCCAAGAAAGAAACGCCCAATAGCTTTCTTCCGAAATGTACCGCACATAAAAAGTTGTTGGTCTTGGCACTGAGAATATCATCATTCAGAGCCACCCCGGGAGTAACCAATTCGGTGACCCCTCTTTTTACGATACTCTTCGTTAGCTTGGGGTCTTCCAATTGGTCGCAAATGGCCACACGCAGCCCAGCTTTTACCAGTTTGGGCAAATAGGTGTTCAGGGAATGGTGTGGAAAGCCTGCGAGTTCGGTACGGTCACCACCGTTATTCCTATGGGTTAGGATAATTCCAAGTATTTTAGAGGCCTTCACGGCATCTGTACCGAAAGTTTCGTAAAAATCCCCGACACGAAACAGCAACAAAGCATCAGGATATTTAGTCTTGATGGTGTTGTACTGTTTCATCAAAGGGGTTACCTTCTTTGTTTTTACCTTGTCTCCCAAAAGCGATTTAATTAACTTATTTTTGCACGAATTGTATTAGAACGAAAGTACCATTTTCTTTAAGGAAGTTGAACTATTGTTGATATTTTGGGGATAACTTTGTGGGCCTTCAATGAGGAGGCCTTAGACCTGTCAGGTTTCGAAAACCTGACAGGTCTAAGAAACGGAAATTAACGACCATGCGTAAACTTAAGAATGAAGAATTGGACCGACTCGACGTTGAGCATTTTAAATTGGCCCAAAAAAGTCCGTTGATCATTGTCTTGGATAATATCCGAAGCCTTAATAATATCGGTTCGGTCTTTAGAACGGCCGATGCCTTTCTGATAGATAAAATCTACCTTTGTGGAATTACTGCAACCCCACCGCATAAGGATATTCGTAAGACCGCACTGGGGGCAACGGAGAGTGTGGATTGGGAATACCAAAAAGATACTTTGGCTTTGGTAGAGGAATTAAAATCCAAAGGACATGAAATAGTATCCATTGAACAAGCGGAAAATGCCCAAATGTTGAATCAATTTGAAAGTGATAAATCAAAAAGTTACGTATTGGTTTTTGGCAACGAGGTTAAAGGAGTTTCGCAAGATGTGGTTAGTGCAAGCAACGCGGTTTTGGAGATTCCGCAATACGGTACCAAGCACTCTTTGAACGTTGCTGTAAGTGCCGGGGTAGTGGTTTGGGATCTTTGGTCAAAACTGAACAAATAAAAAACCCTGATAGTTAAATCAGGGCCTTTCAGATATATAGTTTGAGTTAGTTAGTTGCTTTTTCGAGGTGCTAATTAAGGAAAACATTAGATTCTACACAAGAAATATGTGAAATATTTCTTAAAAAGATAAGTTTAGAGCATAATTTTTAATCGTATCGATAACGGTATCATAATCTTCATTTCGTGCGACAAAATCCAATTCACCAACATCGATAATCAACGTATTCTGTTCAGGATAACTTTTAAAAAAATTAAAATATCCTTTGTTGATCCTGTTAAGGTAATCTGACTCAATGCCTTGTTCATAGGTTCTTCCACGCTTTTTTATATTTTCCAACAAACGCTCGGTAGATTGATACAGGTAAACATAAATATTAGGTTTCCTCACTTCTCGATACATCAAATTAAAAAGCTTGCGATATAGGTTGAATTCATCTTTTTGTAAAGTGACTTGGGCAAAAATGAGCGATTTATAAATATCGTAGTCGCTGACCATAAAGTTCTTAAAAAGGTCAAATTGAGAGGTGTCATCGGTAAATTGTTGGTAGCGATCCGCTAAAAAAGACATTTCTAACGGAAATGCATAACGGCCTTGGTCCTCATAGAATTTGGGTAAAAAAGGGTTGTCCGCAAAGCGTTCCAAAACCAATTTTCCGTTATGCTCTTCAGCAATTCTTTTGGCCAAAGTCGTCTTACCCACTCCAATATTACCCTCAATGGCAATGAAATTAAGGTTCGAAAAAAGTTCTGTTTTCGTTTTGTATAACTTATGTGTTGTTTCTTCGAGTTTACTTTCATCATTGCATTCCTGCAAAAGGTTCCTTGTATCTTTTTTGAGTATTGGATGATAAAACTGAGGAGCAATATCGGCCAGTGGTAAAAGAACAAACTTGCGTTCTTGCAATTTAGGATGGGGAATGGTCAGTTCATCGGAATGCAATACGACATTTTCATAGTACAATAGGTCAATGTCAATACTGCGCGATTCATATCCACTTTCCTTGAACCGTTCCCGACCCAATTTTTTTTCGATTGAAAGTACTTTTTTTAAAACAATTTGGGGAGAAGAACGTGTATCAAGTTCAATGCAGGCGTTTAAGAAATCATCGGCCTCGAAACCCCAGGAAGTACTTTGGTAAACCTTGGAAATGGATGGAATATCACCCACTTCCTTTCCAAGCATAAAAATGGCATCTTGTAGGTTTTGCAGCTTGTTGCCAAGATTACTGCCTATGGAAATATATACCTTTTTGAGTTCACCCATAATATTGAAACAAAGTAAACAAAACAATTTCACTTTGGTTATCTTTGGTCGCTAATAATAATACGATTGGAATGAACTTTTTGAGAAATCTCTTAGCGGCGATTATTGGTAGTTTAACGGCTTTTGGGATTGTGTTTTTTATGTTCATGATTTTTGTAAGCTTGGTAAGCAGTTCAGAGGAAGGTGTGGTCATAAGCGATAATTCTATTTTGGAATTACAGATACAACAGCCTATAAATGATTATGTGGGGACTGATGATGCGGACCCCTTTGCTGGCCTTTTCGGTCAGGCCAAAGGTTTGGACGAAATTGTTCATGCGATTCAGGTGGCCAAGAATGACAATGATATTGAAGGCATTAGCATCAATAATAACTTTATGATGGCAGGCTTGGCCCAGACCCAAGCTATTCGAAAAGCATTGGCCGACTTTAAGGAGGGTGGTAAGTTCATATACGCATATGCGGACTACTATATGCAAAAGGACTACTATTTGTCCAGTGTGGCAGATTCTGTTTTTTTGAATCCCGTTGGTGGAATGGATTTTAGAGGATTGTCAACCGAAGTGTTGTTTTACAAAGATCTGCAAGAAAAGACAGGAGTTAAAATGGAAGTAATCCGCCATGGTAAATACAAAAGTGCGGTGGAACCATTTCTGGCCAATGAAATGAGTGATGCCAATAGGACCCAAATCAAGGAATTGCTAGGCTCGATATGGAACACTATAGTAACAGACATCTCTGAAGGTAGAAACATAAGCGAGCGGGATTTGAATGTTATTGCCGATACTCTGGGGGGGAGATCTCCTAAATATGCAAAGGCATCAGGATTGATTGATGATGTGTTGTTCTATGACCAGTATGAGGCAAAATTGAGGCAAGCCACTTCATTGGACCCAAGCGATGATATCAACTATGTTACCTTGAGTGAATACACAAGACGATCAAACAGGAAGAGCATTCATAAAGGTAAGGATAAGATAGCCGTGGTTTTCGCCCAGGGTGAAATCCTATATGGTGAAGGTAATCGGAATATTATTGGGCAAGGAATTATTACCAAGGCAATCAGAAAGGCACGTGACGACGAAAATGTAAAGGCCATAGTGCTACGTGTCAACTCTCCGGGAGGGAGTGCCTTGACCTCTGATATTATTTGGAGAGAAGTCGAAATTGCTAAGGAAAAGAAACCAGTGGTTGTCTCAATGGGGAATGTTGCCGCTTCTGGTGGATATTATATTGCTGCTGGGGCAGATAAAATCTTTGCGGAACCTACAACGATTACGGGTTCAATTGGTGTTTTTGGAACCATACCTAATATAAAAGGACTCTCAGATAATATGGGTATCAATGCGGAGCAAGTGGGGACGAATAAAAATTCAGTGGAGTATTCCCTATTTGAGCCCATGTCCGATACTTTTAGAAGTGTGATTCAAGAAAGTATTGAAGAAATTTATGAGACTTTCCTAGACCGTGTGGCACAAGGAAGGAACATAACCATAGCCCAGGCAGATAGCCTAGCGCAAGGAAGGGTATGGAGCGGTGTGGATGCCAAAAAAATAGGATTGGTAGATGAATTGGGAAATTTGGATGATGCCATCACAGCAGCCGCAGGTCTGGCAGGGACTAAAAATTACAGTATAAAAAAATACCCTAAATATAAAACCGGGTTTGAAAAATTCATGGAGGATTTAGGAGGGGTAAAATCAAAAATCGGGCAAGGCTTTATAAAGGAAGAGATCGGAGAAGAAACCTATGAAATATTAAAGCAGGTAAAATCAGCCATGAAACAAAAAGGGATTCAGGCAAGAATGCCTTTTGTATTGGATATAAAATAAGATTTATTTAAATGAAAAAAGTTTAAAACCCCAATGTGTTGACAGACATTATTTTAACCTCCAAAGGTTTTGGGCCTATCAGGTTTTCAAAATAAAGTGATTGTACAACCTTGGATTATAAACGAGTAATTTTTATTATGTAATCAAATAAAAAACGCCTCGATAAATTCGAAGCATTTCTCTACATTTTTTCAAAATAGAAATTATTAGATTTTTTCTATTTGATCAAGTTTATTTCCACCCGCCTATTTTGTGCTCTGCCATCTTTGTACATGTTTGTGGCAATAGGCTTGCTTTCTCCATATCCTATGGATGATAATCTAGAAGGATCGATCCCTTTTTCTATTAAAAAGTTTTTTACAGCGGCCGCTCTAGATTCAGACAGTTTTTGATTGTTGCCCACAGTTCCAATACTATCTGTATGTCCTTCTACCGTAAATTTGGCATTTGAGAACTCGTTTAAAATTTTTATTATATCTAATAATGCATCTGTAGATTCTATTTTTATTGTTGCATTCCCAGAATTGAATAAAATGGTTTTGGCATACTCATTCAACGTTTTTTGAACAGTTTCCGTTACAACAGCTTCAATTTCCGGGCAACCTTTATTGACTACTGTGCCTATTTCTTGTGGGCATTCATCATCTTTATCGAGCACCCCGTCATTATCACTGTCTTTCCATGGGCAGCCGTTATTCTCTACAGGCCCTCCCTCTTGGGGGCAAGCATCGTCTTTATCTAAAATACGGTCACCGTCAGTATCTTCCCATGGGCAACCGTGGTTTTCCACTTCACCAGCCTCTTCCGGGCATCGGTCATCTTTGTCCAAAACAGTATCCCCATCGGTATCTGGCCAAGGACAGCCATTATTTTCTACAGGTCCTGGAATCTTTGGGCATTCATCCATTTTGTCCATTACCCCATCTTCATCCTTATCTTTAAACCTTGGTTGGTAAATTGGGATTTTCAAACCTGCATAGGCATCAGCAGAAGCCATTTCTTGATTTAGTAATGCAGATACAATAGAACCAGAACCTAAATATAAAGGTCCAAAACGTAATCCTGCACCCCATTTAAACCCTGCATTTTGAATTATGCTCAAAGGAGAATAAAAACTGAACCATTTGCTTTCAAACCTAGGGGTCAACGAGGTAATGTTCGCAATTTTATTGGTGTTTACTTTGTTGGATGTCAAGGCCAGGTCAGTATTTAAATTAATATAGAATTTACTGTTAAGGCTCCAATCCGCATTTAAATGTAAAGCAGTGGGAAGTACAGAACTTACTGCATTTTCTGATGTTATTTCTGTATAGAGATTATTCAAAATATCATTAAAACTGTCCTCGTTCTCAAAGTTGTCCTCATTAATGGTATTGGTAATGTCATAAACCGTTTCAGTACTTTCTTTATAGTTTATGCTGCCAATATCTGTAATGGATAAACCAAATTTAAGTGTATACTTGTTTTTGTTTTTATATGGAATGGGATTCTCATCCTTATCGGCATAATGATATTCATCATATTTAGGCCTCCATTCATATACAAACCCAAGGTCAACTCCAAATCCTGTGGCACCTTTAACGATTTCAAAATCCTCTATATTGTCTTCTAAGTTATTGCTGTACCCGTATGCTATTTCTCCTTGTGAGGCAATGCTTCCTGTTGTTTGTCCGCCACCAAGATCAGTGCCGTCGGCATCGTAGTCAATAATTACATTGTTTCCTGTAGTATAAGCATTGCCCAGTCCTTGTAGGTATTTTAAAGAAACACCTCCCTTTAGGAAGTGTTGATTGTTGTTGATCAGGTTTTTAGAAAAAGTCAGCCCAATTTCTGTCCATGAATTGGCATTTACATAAAAGTCGCCTTCATTTACATTAAAATCAGAGTTTTCGTCCAGATCATCAATAAAATTGTCAATAGTGTTTCCGTTTATTTCGCTGATGTTATAAAAAACCCTTCCTCTAGAGAATAGGGCTATTGCCGTATTGGCATTTATATTGAACATAAAAGATGGCCCGAGAACATCTATATTGCCAAGAATATTATTGTTTGCGGTAGGAGATTTTATACCATGGATGTCAAAGTCATAATCACTGTTGGTCAGATCATTTAGTGCAACTTTGTAATAATCATTGGAAAGAAAAGCACTTACCCCTATAAGGTTTATTTCTGATTTAAAACGGGAGTCAACAATGTTTGCGGGATTGGAAATTACTCCATGTACACCACTGTAGTTGTCCGTAAGGTATCCTAAGTAAGCTTGAGCCTTTACAGAGCACATGGTGCCAATTAGGCATAGTCCAAGAATTGATTTTTTTATCATCGTTTAAGAAATTGGTTATTTTTGTTTTTTAGTTTAATGTTTAAGAAGTGATGATTCCTATAAAGAATATTTGTATGAACGAAATTATGGGTATTTAATTGTGATTTATGAATGATTCTTTGATTAAGGAGCGGCTGTCTATGAATGACAAAAAACTTGCATTTAAAATATACTTATATCTAGGTGCAATGTTCATTACCTCCTTGGTAGTGTCCAATTTGATTTTTCAAAAATTCTTTTATTGGAACCCTTTCGGCGAGGTTGAGGTTTTTGGTGCTTCGCTGTTTGAGGTTTCTGTAGGTATTTTGCCCTATCCCATTACATTTTTGATTACCGATTTGATTTCGGAGATTTTTGGTAAAAAGAAAGCCAATCAGATTGTTACCGCAGGTATTTTAGCTTCCTTCTTTTCAATGGGTATTGTGCTCTTGGCCGATTATGCGCCAGCTATAGAAAACTCACCGGTAAACAATGAGGTCTTCAGTAAGGTATTTGCGCTATCACCCATCGCGGTTTTGGCTTCAATGCTGGCCTATCTGTTTGCTCAGTATGTAGATATAGCCATTTATCATTTTTGGAAAAAAGTGACCCAGGGTAAACATCTGTGGTTGCGAAATAATTTTTCAACCTTTCTATCCCAATTCATAGATACGTTTACTGTGGTGAGCCTTCTCTGTTTGTTCCAGGTGTTACCATGGAGCATGTTTTATGGTCTGGTGATCAGTGGATTTATTTTTAAAGTACTTGTTGCCTTTTTCGACACCCCTTTCCTTTATTTCTTCGTATATCTTCTAAGAAAACGGTTTGGTCTTAAACTTGGGGAGGAAATAAACTTGGAAGCATAAAATATTACTTCTTTCCAAGAGTTATTATCGTAGATAATTGGTCATATACCATATGAAGAGAGCCATAGCAACTTTTTGATGCAGAATCAAGATGTTCAATAGCCTCCTTTTAGCTATCGGAAACATTTTACGGTTAAAAACAAATAAGTAGTAGCAGATGAAGAAGAAAGTATTAAGAATCATTGGGGTTGTAGTATTGGTTTTCATTGGGGTGATTATAGGTGCACCATTTCTATTGGAAACTAAAATCGGCGATATCCTAAAGAACACTGTGAACAATAATGTAAACGCTACGCTAGATTTTTCTGAAGCGAAATTAAGTTTAGTTCGAAGTTTCCCAACTGCTGAGGTTGAGCTTAAGGATGTGACATTTATAAATAAAGAACCTTTTGTTGGAGACACCCTTTTTGCTTCAAACAGAATCGAATTGAAAATGGGTATTGGTGAACTTTTTAAAAGCTCTGGAGAATCAATTGCAATAAAATCCCTTTGGGTAGATGGAGCGCAATTGAATATTAAGATTGATAAAGAAGGGAACGCATCATACGACATAGGAAATCAAACCGATGTAGTTTCAGAAAATGAAGGAAATCCTGAAGGTTTTAGGCTCGATTTACAATCGTATAAAATCAGCGATTCCAAAATAATATATGAAGATTTGACCAACGGAACCAAGTTGATGGTTGCAGATCTTGAGCATAAAGGGAATGGTGACCTTTCATTGGCGAAATTAGAGCTTGAAACAAATACCGAAGCCTTGGTTTCGTTCGAAATGGACAGTACCAAATACCTAAACGGAAATACGATAAAACTGGACGCCGTAATCGGAATTGATTTAGAAGAAAATAGATATACCTTTTTAAAGAATGAAGCCATAGTAAACCAATTGCCTTTGGTTTTTGAAGGTTTTGTGAAAGTTAACCAAGAGAATCAGGAGATTGATATCAATTTTAAAACCCCATCCTCTGATTTTAAGAATTTCCTAGCCTTGATTCCAGAAACATATTCAAAAAATATTGAAAATGTGCAGACTACCGGAGAGTGTTTGGTCAAAGGAGAATTCAAGGGTATTGTTGATGAACAGCATATTCCTAAATTCAAGATAGACATACAATCAAATAATGCTTCTTTCAAGTATCCAGACTTGCCCAAAACGGTACGGAATATTTATTTGGATTTAGGACTGCATAATGCAACGGGAATTTCCGAGGACACCTACATTTTAATACATAAGGCTTCCTTTATGATAGATGATGATAAATTCAATCTTACTTCGAAAATCACAGATCTTTTGGGGAATACAAGATTCAATGGCCATTTAGATGGTATTTTGGATTTGGCCAAACTATCAAATGCGTATCCTATGTCTGAAGATATGAAGCTTTCAGGAATACTGAATGCTGATGTGACTGTCGCTTTTGATATGGCTTCAATAGAGAATAAGAGATATGAAAATACCAAAACATCGGGTAAATTCAATATCAATGATTTTGAGTATAAATCCTCAGAAATTCGAAACCCTGTTAAAATCAAGACTACGACAATGACCTTCAATCCGTCTACAGTGACTTTGAACGAACTGCAGGGAACCATCGGACAAACCGATTTCAAGGCAACAGGAACAATTGATAATCTTTTGGGTTTTATGTTTAATGATGAAAAAGTTAAAGGCAATTTTAACCTAATATCAGACACCTTTGCCGTTGATGATTTTATGAATGATGAAGTAGTCGCCGATTCAGATGGTGGCCCTGCCGCGGAGGAACAATTGAAAATCCCTTCATTTTTGGATTGTAACATAAATGCCGCCGCTGGTACTGTAATTTATGACAATCTTAATTTAAAGGATGTGAAGGGTAATCTAAGGATCGTTGATGAAAAAGCAATATTGACAAACATGACTTCCTTATTGTTCAATGGTAGGGTCTCCTTTAATGGAGAAGTTTCCACAAAAGAAGATGCCCCATCTTTTACAATGAAATTGGGTATGGATCAATTAGGAATTGATGAGAGTTTCAAGTCATTGGAATTGTTCAAGGTTTTGGCCCCAGTTGCAAGTGCCTTACAAGGAAAATTGAATTCGGATATTGAATTATCCGGAAACTTAAACGACGATTTCACCCTCGATCTAAGTACGATTACCGGTAAGGTTTTGGCAGAATTATTGTCAACCCAAATACATGTAAACCAAGCCAAGGTGCTTTCTGCAATTGGTGGTAAGCTTGACTTTATCGATTTGGACAAACTCGATTTAAAGGGATTAAAAACGGCTTTGTCCTTTGAGAATGGAACAGTAAAGGTGAAGCCCTTTGCGATTCAATATCAAGATATTTCAATCAATGTGGACGGTAGCCACACTTTCGATAAAAAATTAAATTATAAAGCAACTTTGGATGTCCCTGCCAAATATTTGGGCGGCGAGGTAAATACCCTCATCGCTAAAATTGAAGAAAAAGAACTTGAAAATTTAACAATACCCGTCATTGCTAGTATTGGTGGGGATTATAACAGTCCAGATGTGAATACTGACTTGATATCGGGAGTTAAACTATTGACTAACAGATTGATTGAAATACAAAAACAAAAATTAATAAACAAGGGGAAGAGCAAAGCGGACGATTTGTTGAGAGATATTTTTTCGGGGAATTCTTCTAAGAAAGATTCAACCTTAACATCTCAGGAAAACACAGAAAAAGAGGATTTAAAAGGCACCTTGGGTAATGTTTTGGGAGGCACTGAACAGGCAAAGGATTCGATTTCCAAGGAAACGGATACGACAAACCTACAGAAAACAGACCCAATTAAGGAGGCGGCCAAAAATGTTTTAGGTGGATTGTTAGGTAGAAAAAAGAAAAAAGATACTACTAGGGCGGAGAGCGATTCCATTAATTGATTCCAAGGGAAACATAATAGCCTTCATTGCCGCGAACATTGAAAACGGTATTGTCCTCAAAAATCAGGTATTGCCCTTTAATTCCCTTTAAAATTCCTTTAAAGCTAGGCGTTTTACTTAGGTTAAGGCTTTTTACTTTTTCAGGATACCTAAGTACTGGGAATTCTAAATGGGTCTCATTGTTATTATCTATAAAATATGCTTTTGCTTCATCGGGAATGTATTGCTTTAGTTTACTTCGCCATTCCATTAGGTTTTTATCGTCAACATCATTGGTAAGCATTTTACGCCAATTGGTTTTGTCCCCAACATGGTCTTTCAAGGCCACCTCAGTGATTCCAGCTAAATACCTATTGGGTACTTCTACAATTTCAATGGCTTCATGGGCTCCTTGGTCAATCCATCTTGTAGGCACTTGTGATTTGCGTGTAACACCTACTTTTATATTACTGGAATTTGCCAAATACACGATATGGGGTTGTAATTGAACCTTTTTTTCATAGGCCAAATCACGATCCTCCTTATCTATATGTGCCGTACTTAATTCTGGACGCATAATCCAATCACCAGCAGACGGAGTTTCGTAGAAACAAGTCTTGCAGAACCCTTGTCGGTATATAGGCCTGTCCTGGCCACAGTTTAAACATTGGTATTTTACAAAATCAATTTGCAATTGCCTTCCAAGAATTTGATTTAGATTTAAAAAATCATTTTCAAAAACCATATAATATTGAATGGGCCGGCCCATTTCGCTTTGCATTTTTCGCAATACACCTTCGTATGTCATAAAAGAAATTCTAATTGGATGATCTATTTGAAAATGATAACTATATAAGCTATTTTTAGCTTGATAAAGATACCTAAAAATGCCAATACCTTTATTTAATTCCATTGCATCTTGGTTGCTTAAAAAGCGCTATCACCAAATTGAACTTTTTTTGAAATACCCGGAGGAGGTCCAGGAAGAGGTGTTGTATCAATTGTTGGAATTTGCCCGGGATACTGAAATTGGCAGGAAATATGAATTTGAAACGATTACCAGCTATAAGACTTTTAAAGAAAGGGTTCCCATTACTTCCTATGAAGAGATAGAACCGCTTATTGAGCGAACGCGAAAGGGGGAGCAAAATATATTCTGGCCAACATCAATTAAATGGTTTGCAAAAAGTAGTGGTACAACCAATGCGAAAAGCAAATTTATACCCGTAAGTTCAGAGGCCCTGGAAGATTGTCATTATAAGTCGGGCAAAGATTTGTTGTGTCTTTATCTCAATAATAATGAGAATTCCCAAATGTTTACAGGTAAAAGCCTTCGTTTGGGTGGTAGTAAGGAACTTTATCAGGATAATGGCTCTTTTTTTGGGGACCTATCCGCTATCCTCATTGATAATATGCCCCTTTGGGCCGAATTCAGTAGCACGCCAAGCAGTAAGGTCTCTCTGATGAACGAGTGGGAGAGTAAATTGAAGGCCATTGTTAAAGAAAGTACACAGGAAAATGTTACAAGCTTGGCAGGTGTTCCTTCATGGATGTTGGTGCTTTTGAATAATGTGCTTCAAGAAACAGGAAAGGATCACCTTTTTCAGGTTTGGGAGAATCTTGAAGTATATTTCCACGGAGGTGTTAGCTTCGTCCCTTACAAAGAACAGTATCAAAACTTGCTGCCAAGGAGGAGTTTCAAGTATTATGAGATTTATAATGCTTCAGAAGGATTTTTTGCCATTCAAGATAGGAATGATGCCGACGACCTTCTACTCATGTTGGATTATGGGATTTTTTACGAATTCATCCCGATGGACACTTATGGGACTTCGAATCAAATAACGCTTCCGCTGTGGGATGTCGAAGTGATTACCAATTATGCTGTTATAATAACGACAAATGCAGGCCTATGGCGCTATAAAATTGGGGATACCGTGAGGTTTACTTCAATAAATCCGTACCGAATACGAGTTACGGGAAGAACCAAACATCATATAAATGTTTTTGGTGAGGAATTGATTATTGAAAATGCGGAAGAAGCCTTAAAGCGTATTTGTAAAAAGACCGAAGCTGAAATAAAGGATTATACGGTTGCTCCTATATTTATGTCAGGAAAGGAAAAAGGAGCACATGAATGGATTATCGAATTTAGAAAAGCTCCTCAGAATTTGGATTATTTTACTGAGTTTTTAGACAATGCATTAAAATCGCTTAATTCGGACTATGAGGCTAAAAGGTACAATAATATTACCTTAAAAATGCCAAAAGTGCATGTGGCTAGGGAAAATCTATTTTATGATTGGTTAAAATCGAAGGACAAACTAGGAGGGCAACATAAGATACCCAGACTGTCTAATAAAAGGGACTACATCGAGGAATTACTCCAGATGAACAAATAAATATTGATTTCTGCCGTTAAATAGTGAATTTCAGTTCACTAAACTAACCAAGTTAACGTATAAACATTTAGATTATGGCAGAAAGACTAGTAATTGTATCGGATATGTGGGGTGCCAAAAAAGGACTATGGATAACTTCTTATTTGGGTTACCTTCAGCAATATTTTGATATTACATTTTATGATTGCCTACAATTGGCAGGGATGGAGACATTGTATGATTCTGACCAGGAAATTTGCAGGAAGTTTAGGGAAGGTGGGATTGAAACCGCGGTAAGACAACTGCTGAAAAAAGAAGATAAACCAAGTTATTATCTTACTTTCTGTATGGGAGGTACCATTGCTTGGAAAGCTGCTTTGAGAGGGTTACCCGTAAAATCTCTGTATGCCGGTTCTCCGGGAATGCTGCATTTGGAAAAGAAAAAACCAAATATACCCATAAGTTTATTATATGGAGGGCGCGATGCTAATGCGCCTTCATCGGCGTGGGCCGAGCAAATCGGAACTAAGATAGAGGTAATTCCAAATTTTGGATGTCAATTATATACTGATGAAAAAATCATCAAAAAAGTCTGTCTTGACCTTTTGGAAAGTGTTATGACCAAGTTGTACGTAACAAAAAAAGCCGTTTGATTTAAGAAACAGCTTTTAATTTTTTAATGGTCTCGTGGGACAATTTGCTCTCTGCGTACGGTTTGGATACCTTAAACTCGGTTTCGCCAGTGCTCGGCATCTCAAACATGGCATCTGTGAATATTGCTTCACACAAAGAACGTAATCCTCTGGCGCCAAGTTTATATTCAACTGCTTTTTTTACAATATAATCCAGAGCCTGTTCAGTTATTGTGAAGCTAATTCCGTCCATATCAAAAAGCTTTTCATACTGTTTGATAATAGCATTTTTTGGCTCCGTAAGAATTGCTCTTAATGTTTCTTCATCCAAAGGGTTCATATGGGTGAGTACAGGCAAACGTCCTATTATCTCAGGAATAAGCCCAAATTCTTTTAAGTCTTTGGGAATTATATATTGAAGAATATTGGTGTCGTCTAAATTCTCATCGGCTTTAGAGGTACTATAGCCTACGGCCTGCATATTAAGGCGTTTGGTAATGGCACGTTCGATACCATCAAAGGCTCCCCCAGCAATAAAAAGTATATTTTCTGTATTAACCTCTATGAATTTCTGGTCTGGATGTTTCCTGCCCCCCTTTGGTGGAACATTGACAACCGTGCCTTCCAACAATTTAAGAAGCCCTTGCTGTACGCCTTCTCCAGAAACATCCCTGGTAATTGAGGGGTTATCACTCTTACGGGCAATTTTATCAATCTCATCAATGAAAACTATGCCACGCTCTGCTTTTTCTAGATTGTAATCGGCAACCTGTAACAAGCGGGTAAGAATGCTTTCAACATCCTCACCGACATAGCCAGCTTCTGTAAGCACTGTGGCATCCACTATAGTCAAGGGAACATTCAGCATTTTCGCGATTGTCTTTGCAATTAAGGTCTTGCCAGTACCAGTCGGGCCAACCATAATGATATTGCTTTTTTGGATTTCAACATCCTCCTCCTTGGAGTGGGTTTGTAATAATCTTTTATAATGATTGTAAACCGCAACTGACATCACCTTTTTGGTGCGCCCTTGCCCAATGATGAAGGTGTCTAAAAACGCCTTGATCTCCATGGGTTTCTTAAGTAACAATTCCGAGGAAAGGTCATTGGTCTTGGACTGGTTTGACTCTTCTGCAACTATACCATGTGCCTGCTCTATGCAGCGATCACAAATGTGTGCATCCAAACCAGCAATCAAAAGATTGGTCTCTGGTTTTTTTCTTCCACAAAAAGAACATTCTAAATTTTCCTTAGCCATATCATTTTCTGTCTATCAAAACACTAACGAAAGAATTTGGGTTTTGGTTCATTACTATCGACAACCAACCCAATAATTCTTTGCAATTCGTCGAAATCATTCCTTGTCTCTTACCAGGATTTCATCAATCATGCCATATTCTTCGGCTTCATTTGCTTTCATCCAATAATCCCTATCACTGTCTTCATGAACTTTTTCGATAGATTGTCCTGAATGTTTGGAAATAATCTGATAAAGCTCTTCTTTGAGTTTTAGAATTTCCCTTGCCGTAATTTCTATGTCACTGGCCTGGCCTTGTGCACCACCCATAGGTTGGTGTATCATAACTCTGGAATGGGTTAGGCCACTTCTTTTGCCTTTTTCGCCTGCGCAAAGTAACACCGCCCCCATAGAAGCCGCCATTCCTGTACAAATTGTGGCCACATCCGGTTTTATAAACTGCATGGTGTCGTATATTCCAAGTCCCGCATAAATGTTCCCTCCTGGAGAATTAATATAGATTTGGATATCTTTTGAGGCATCGGTGCTTTCCAAAAACAAGAGTTGCGCTTGCACAATATTGGCCACCTGATCACTTATTCCAGTTCCAAGGAAGATGATACGATCCATCATTAAACGGGAGAAAACGTCCATGGCAATAGCGTTCAACTGTCTTTCCTCGATTATGTTGGGCGTCATATTTGTTGGATACATGCTGCTTAGGACCTTATCATAATACATGCTGCTTATCCCCTGATGGTTTATTGCGTAATTTTTGAATTCTTTTCCGTAATCCATGTAGTTTATATTCAATATTTTAGACAAAAAAGGTGCCGAAAATCAAGGCTTCGGCAGCGTAAATATACTTATTTTTAATGAGACATTTCTAGCATAGGACTTTGCTTTTTTGCCTATAAATTAACCGTAAACTTCTTTGACGAAGTTTTCATAAGTAACTTCTTTTGCCTTTAAATTTACTTTCTCCTTATATAGGGTAAGTAATTTTTGACTCATCAATTGTTCGGATAGACGTTTGACCTCATCTTGATTACCCAATACCCTTGCAGCAATAGTATCCAATTCTTCTTCCTGCGGATTCAACTGCCCGAATTGTGCCATTTGAGATTTGATAAACCCTTTGGCAAACTCCTTAAGTTCGTCAAATTGGATTTGTATGTCATTATCCTTGATAATCTTACCCTCAATCAATTGGTATCGAAGCCCCTTTTCAGATTTCTCATATTCCTCATTGGCTTGATCCTCTGAAAGTGGTTGTTCTCCAGTCGTTTGAATCCATTTGGTAAGGAATTCAGAAGGAAGGTCGAACTTTATATTTTTAATAAAATACTCCGTAATGTCGTTCAATAATTTTTGATCGGATTGTTGCTCAAATTGTTTTTCAGAATCTTCCTTGATTCTATCATTTAACGCTTTGGCTGAGGTTATCGTACCTTCACCAAAAAGCTTGTCGAACAATTCCTGTTCAAGTTTTGCTGGCTCTCTTTCATTGATTTCCTCAACTGTGAAAGAAACCTCTACATTCAATTTATCCGCTTTTTCTTGGGAAACCCCCAATACACTGGAAAGTAGGTAGTCTTCCTTAAAAAGACCTTTGGTCTTAATGGTTATTTCTTCGCCCACCTTCTTTCCGATCAAGCTATCCAAAGCTTTTTTGCTTTTGATCTTATCCAGTTCTAAAGTGGTCTTATTGTCAATCTCCTCGTCCTCATTCCTAAAGGTGCCGGTTACTTCATAATCCTTGGCAACAGTATCCTTGCTTACCAGCTTGCCGTATTGCTTTCGAAGACGAAGAACCTGCTCATCTATCATTTTTTTATCCGCAACAATTTTATAATGTGTTAGGGACTTTTTGGTTTTAAGGGGTACTTCAAAATTGGGGGCCAGACCCAATTCGAACTCAAAATCCAATTCATCTTGATCCCAATCAAAATTATCTTGTTGTTTTGGCAAAGGGTTTCCGAGAACATCCAATTTCTCTTCGGTAAGATATTTGTTTAGGTTGTCTTGCAGCAATTTATTTACCTCATCGACCAATACGGCCTTGCCATATTGTTTTTTGATAAGCCCCATTGGCACATGCCCTTTTCTAAAGCCGGGAATGTTGGCTTGTTTTCTATAATCATTAAGAATATTTGCTACCTTATCTTGGTAATCATCTTTTGTAATAGCAACTTTTACAACTGCATTTAAATCGTCGATCTGCTCTTTTGTGATATTCATTTGCGTATCTAATTTTGCATAAATAAAATGGGATGCAAAAGTAGTATAATTTACATGCCCCAGCAAGTTTTAAGTCACTGGATTTCAAACGGTAAATCAGCTTTTTTTATCTTCTTTTAATAAAGAAAAAAGTATAGACTGAAGAAAGGAAAGCAGAAGGCTGAAAAGTAGTGCCCACCAAATACTATTGACCGTAAAACCAGAAATTAGATTATCGGCCAGTAGGATTATCAATGCATTGATAATCAAAAGAAAAAGCCCAAAGGTCAAGATGGTTACAGGTAATGTTAAGATGACCAATATAGGTTTAACTATAAAATTCAAAAGACTCAATACAATGGCAACTATTATGGCTGTGGTATAGGTGTCTACTCTGACCCCTGGGAGGATTTTGGAAAGTATAACCACTGCAAGTGCGCTCAAAAGAATACGTAAAATGAGTTTCATGGGAAGATGTTTGAATACAATAAAAAAGATATCGAAATTTCGATACCTTTAAGTGTATGAATTAATTCCGGATTAATTAATGTAAAGACCTGTATAATCCAACGGATTTACTCCTGGTAGATCTGATCCGTACTTTGCGTTTATTGAATCTATGAACAAATTGGCCAATAGGGCAGAACCTCTTGGTGAGGGGTGTACACCATCCAATGAAAAACCACCACCAGTTCCATAAGTGCCTGTTACGGTACTACCATCTGAAAGGGAAACGCCCGATTCAATAAATGAATCATAAAATGCATCGGCATCGACAAATGCTAAATCATATTGGTTGGCCAAAGCCTCAATAGTCTGATTGTAGGCATCTTGTGCCGTAATAACGGCTAACTGTTCTGAAGGAGTCAGCACCCATTTGTCTTCCATAGGGTAGGTAATGCCGTTAATGGCCAATAGGCCAGCATTGGCAGCAGGAAGTCCCAGATTCTGCAATGTTGCAAAGGCATCCTGATTTAATTCTGCAATTTCAGTTTGACTAGGAAATACAATCAAATCATCTGCTGTTGCTTGGCGGGCCTGTCCATAAAGGAACCCAGTCACGGCTGCAGTCGCTGCATCTACATTAAAAGATAACAATACATTGGTTATTTGTGCGGATAAATCCACTAAGGAGTCATCCGAAATGACCAGGGCACTAGCCGCTGTTGTAGAAAAGGTAATAGCTCTTTCAGGTACTCCAAGTGCTCCGAACACCTGATTCAACAGGCTAAAGTTTTCATTTAAAGTTGGTATTTGAGGGCCAAAAGCTGGATTGGTGGGGTCTAAAGGATTATGCGGTACCGTGGTAAAGTATGGTGTCTTTGTTACATCCGAAACATTGGCAATTACGCCATCCGCGCCTTGTGCCGTCAATGCCTGTAACAGTCCATTATAAACACCGGCAAAAACATTGGGGTCTGTAATATCAGAACTGCCATAGGTAGTAGGGTCTAAATTTCCCGTTTGGTCCTGACCATCACCACCAGCGGTTGCATAGTTTAAAATATCATTGTTACCTATCCAGAGTGAAAAGAAACTGGGGTTTTGGGCCGCCGCATCTCCAATGACTGTTGTTGTTGGGCTTGAAGCGAATCTAGCAAAATATGGATTTGCCAAACCCGCAGGGACTCCAGCGGCGTTGCCATAACCAGGTGCGACCAAATGATAACTTTTTGCACCTGGGACCCCCATATTGTTAAATGTACCAGAAAGTACATTGCCTATTTCAGTAGAACCTGTTCCAGGAACTGGTGTTGGTATTGGGGAACCAGAGGCAAAGGATAAAAATAGGCGATTACCCAAAATTGGAGTGCCTCCCAAAGTTGCCCCTCCAAGGTTATCTGCCATCAAAGGAATATTGAAACCCCCACCACCTACAAAAGCGAAATTAGAGGCTAGCATATTTGGAAAGGAAGCCATCTGGCCATCAATAAATAATGCAGCATCCGAATACCCGGCTGTTAACGAATTACCTACGGATACGTAGTTCGAAAAATTGGCTGAACCACTGGTGTATTCCACTGGTGTTGGCTCATTTGGGCCAGCCTCGATTGGCGAAGTATCATCATCACTGCAAGAGATAAATACGAGCCCAAAAATCGCCAGTAATACAAGGGTCTTTTTCATGAGATTGTTTTGAGTTAATCAGTTTAAACGTGTTAAACCCAAATTTAGGTAAAATTATAACACGCACTATGTAAAGAGTGGAAAATTATGCATGCATAATAAATCTACATTTCCTCTATTGATTGATGAAGGTCAAGGTCTTGTCGAAAAACTGAACGGGATTTTCTGCATGAAGCCAGTGTCCCGCATTGTCAACGGTTTCTATAAAGGCCAAAGGAAAGTGCATCTTAATAAGATCAATGTCAGAAAGAGCAACGTACTCTGATTTATCTCCTCTTATAAATAGGGTTGGACCCTTGTATGTATCAGAAACCCCTATATTTTCTCCTATTTCATCCATTTTACGGCTTAAAACCTCTAGATTGAATCGAAACCCAAGCTTTCCTTTTTCAACCCAATACAGATTTTTTAGTAGGAACTGTCTGATGCCTATTTCGGATATATGACGGCCTAACGCTTTGTCGGCATCGCCCCTTGAATGTATTTGACCAAAATCTAATTGGCTTAATCCATGTATGATATTTTGATGATGTGGGGGATAGTATTTGGGAGCAATATCGCCAACAATCAATTTATGCACCAAGGTCGGATAACTACAGGCAAATTGCATTGCGGTCTTTCCGCCCATTGAATGCCCTATGATTATGATGTTCTCCAGTTGATGCTCCTCCACATATAATTTGAGGTCATTCGCTAAAGCGTCATAATCAAATATTTCTGAATGAAAGCTCTTTCCGTGATTACGTTGATCTATAAGATGTACTTGAAGCCCTTCATTGGCATATTTCATCCCTAAGGATTTCCAATTATCAGACATGCCCAGAAAACCATGTAATATCAATAGGGGTCTATCTTCTCCCAATATATTCGAATGTAGCAGTGGATTCATAGTAGCTTGTTCAAATACATGTTCACCACATTTTCCAACCCTAAATATAGAGATTCACAAATGAGCGCATGACCGATGGACACTTCTAATAAATTAGGAATGTTTTCCTTAAAATATTTAATGTTGGCCAAACTAAGATCGTGGCCCGCGTTAATGCCCAGACGTAGTGTATTGGCAACTTGTGCGGCTTCAATGAAAGGCCTAATTCCTTTTAGATTACCCTTGCCGTACGCTTCGGCGTAACTTTCCGTATAAAGCTCAATGCGGTCCGTGCCAGTTTCGGCTGCACCCTCGACCATTTTTGAATCAGCATCTACAAAAATCGATGTCCTGATATGGTTTTCCTTGAAAGTGGATATGATCTCTTTTAAAAAGCCTTTATGTTTAATGGTATCCCAACCTGCATTTGAGGTAATGGCATCCTCTGCATCGGGAACCAGGGTGACTTGAGTTGGTTTCACCTCCAAAACCAAATCCATGAACTGTTGAATGGGATTCCCTTCAATATTATATTCGGTGGTCACCACGTCTTTTAGATCGCGGGCATCTTGGTGCTTGATATGCCGTTCATCTGGTCTTGGATGTATGGTTATTCCTTGGGCACCGAAAGATTCAATATCTGTCACCACCGTAATAATATTGGGGACATTGCCACCTCTTGAATTTCGAAGTGTTGCAATTTTATTGACGTTTACGCTTAATTTTGTCATAAGATAATATCATATCAAAAGAAAGCAAAAATACAAAATAGGCATACCTTTTGATATATTAAATTAGTATTTTGCGTTATATTTTAAGTTATGCAGATCCAAAGTCATATAATTACGAATATTCCTGTCTTTAAGTTGGATGATCCTCTTGAGAAATTGGTTCAATTTTTCATGGAAAATACATACTCACATATTGCTATTGTTGAGGAAGATAGGTTTTTAGGTGTTTTCAATGAAAATGATTTGGAGAATTTTGAAGTGGATAAAAAGATTGAGGATTATCGATATAATTTGGAAGCTTTTTTTGTCAAACAAGATGCAAGTTGGTTGGATGTTTTAGAGATTTTCGCAAGAAATGAGGCTAACCTGCTTCCGGTCCTGGGAAATGAAGAAGAGGTTTTGGGGTACTATGACATAACCGACGTCGTTAATGTTTTCATAAATACTCCATTTTTTACGGAGCCGGGTGGTATTCTGGTAGTTGCCAAAGGAGCACAAGACTATTCATTTAGTGAAATTGCCCAGATAGTGGAAAGTAATAATGGCAAACTTATTGGCGGTTTTATTTCTGAAATGCAGAATGAGATCGTTCAGATAACTCTCAAAATCAGTAGTTCAAATCTAAACGAAGTTATGCAGACCTTTAGGCGATATGACTATAATATTCTTTTTGGGAACATAGACGACCAATTTATCGAAGACCTAAAGCAGAGGTCTGATTATTTAGATAAATATCTAAACGTATAGGAGATATGAAGGTTGCCATTTACGGACAAACATATCACGACAATACGCTCGAGTATGTTGGCGAATTATTGGATGAATTAGAAAAAGAATCCGCGGTAATAGCCATCGAAGAGAATTTCAGGACTCATTTAGCAAAAAAACTTAATGTAGATAAATACTTTGCCTTCAGTGAAGTAGATGGGCTCGATTCCTCTTTCGATATGTTCGTTAGTTTTGGGGGAGATGGCACCATTCTCAGGGCAACCACATATGTTCGTGATTTAGGAATACCTATTGTAGGAGTGAATACAGGTCGCCTAGGGTTTCTTTCTACGTTCAGTAAAGAAGAAGTACGTAAAGTGGTCCAGGAATTTGTTCAAGGAGGCTATACCATTGTCGAAAGAAGTTTGGTTGAAGTTAATGCTGGCTCCCAGACGAAAGAGTTCGGTACACTTAACTTTGCATTGAACGAAATAACGGTAAGCAGAAAGGATACCACATCGATGATTACGGTTGAAACGCATCTAAATGGGGAGTATTTAACGTCATATTGGGCAGACGGACTCATAGTTTCTACTCCAACAGGGTCAACTGGTTATTCTTTGAGCTGTGGTGGGCCGGTAATGGTCCCTACGGCCAAATCGCTTGTACTTACTCCAATTGCACCACATAATCTAAATGCCAGGCCTTTGGTAATTTCTGATGATACTGTTATCCGTTTAAAGGTTTCGGGTAGGGAGGATAATCATTTGGTTTCTTTGGATTCTAGGATAGCAACTTTGGAAAATGGAACGGAAATAGAAGTTCGAAAAGCTCCTTTTACAATAAAAATGATAGAGTATAAATCTGAAAATTTTCTAAAAACACTTCGAAACAAACTCCTATGGGGTGAGGACAGGCGTAATTGAACACTTCAACAAACAATATTTGCCATCAAAACCTGTTTACCAAGAGGGGGCACCAACATAATCTGTAGGTGGGCAAACCGTTGAATGGATTATATTTGTAAACTTTTAGAATTTATGAGGAACTGCGTTATTTTAGTTTTTGTTTTCCTTGGCGTAACTATGAATGCCCAGACGTATGAAGTGGGAGGATTTGTAGGAGGAGCGAACAACATTGGTGACGTTGGCCGAACCAACTTTATACTTCCGTCCGATATTGCCTTAGGTGGATTGTTCAAATGGAATAAAAGTAAAAGATATGCTTGGCGAGCAAGTTTAATTTATGGTAAATTTGTAGCCAACGATTCAAAATCAAACCTATCCTCTAGACAACAGAGAGGGTATGTGGTCAAGAACTCCATTTTTGAGGCTTCGGCCGGATTGGAATTTAATTTTGTTGAGTATAACTTGCATAAATTAGGTCCTGCTTTTACGCCTTACCTTTATACAGGTATTACCTATTTTAGGTATGACTATGATTATATTGATGCTGGTCAGCAAATTAATTTTGGCCAAAAGGATGGTTCGTTTGCAATTCCCATGACCGTTGGGGTTAAAATAAGATTGAATCAATTTTTGATTTTGGGTGCCGAAATAGGTGCTAGATATACGTTTACAGATAATTTGGATGCCAGCAATCCCGAGAAATCAAATATTAATCAACAGTTGGATGTGGCTTTCGGGAATATTTTTAGTGATGATTGGTATGTTTTTTCTGGGGTTACTTTAACATATACCTTTGGCAGAAAGCCTTGTTCCGATTGTTTTGAGTAATACGGCATGAACACTATTGAAGAAATTAACGATCAAAATTTACCGAGGCATCTTGCCATTATAATGGATGGCAATGGTCGTTGGGCCAAACAAAAAGGGAGATTAAGGGTTTTTGGTCATGAAAATGGTGTCAACACCGTACGAAAAACAGTTGAAAGTAGTGTTCGGATCGGAATAGAATACCTTACGCTTTACACTTTTTCTACAGAAAACTGGAATCGACCAAAATTCGAAGTTGACACCTTAATGAAACTCCTTGTCTCTTCCTTAAAAAAAGAACTTAAGGCTTTTGACAAAAACAATGTTAGGTTGAATACCATTGGCGATATTGAATCCTTACCGCCGAGAGCATATAAAGAGCTTATAGAGGTCATGGAAAAAACCAAGATGAATACAGGAATGACCCTTACTTTGGCCTTAAGTTACGGTGCCAGAGAGGAATTAAAAAATGCGGTACAACAGATTGCTGTCAAAGTTAAAAATAATATAATTTCTCCTGAAAGTATTGATGAAACCATTATAAATACCCATCTTTACACGCACGATTTACCAGACGTGGATTTGCTCATCCGTACCAGTGGGGAACATAGGATAAGCAATTTTTTGCTTTGGCAGATAGCGTACGCTGAATTATATTTTATTAATGTATTTTGGCCCGATTTTAGAGAGCACCATTTAGTAGGGGCCATTTTGGATTACCAGAACAGAGAACGAAGATTTGGAAAAACTAGCGAACAACTCAACTAGCGATATGAAAAGGTTCATATCCTTTGAACTTTATATTACCTTCTTACTACTTTTTATAACCACTTTCACCTTAGCACAGGATATACCCTATGAGGATGGTAAGAAATACATTTTAGGGGGACTTGAGGTTACTGGACTTCAAAGCTATAATGAGCAGACTGTAAAAACCTATACAGGTTTGAGGGTCGGCCAGCCAATAACATTGCCAGGAGAGCAAATAAGTGCTATAATCAATAAATTGTGGGGTCTGGAACTTTTTACCGATATTGATTTTTATATTACCAATATTGAAGGGGATAATGTTTTCCTTGAATTGAACATTTTGGAGCGTCCTACCTTGTCTGAAGTAACACTAAAAGGGGTTAAACAAAAAAAGTTAGACGAAATAGTTAAGGATACCGACCTTAAAAAAGGAAAGAAAATCACAGAAAGCCTTATTGCAAATAGTAAAAACTACATCGAGAATAAATTTAGAAAAAAAGGATACCTCAATGCAAAGGTCAATATTATTACGGTAAAGGATACTTCAGAGACCAATGCAAGAAAAATGGTCGTTAATGTTGATAAAGGTGACAAAGTAAAGATAAAGGATATTGTTTTCGAAGGCAATGAAAAACTGGCTTCCAAGAAACTTCGAAAGGCCATGAAAAAGACCAAGAAAAAGAAATTGGCACGCTTTTGGAAAAAGTCGAAGTTCATTGAAGATGATTATAGCAATGATCTTTCGTTATTGGTAGATAAGTATGCCGAAAATGGGTACCGGGACGCAAGAATCTTATCAGATACCATAACAAATGTTGATGAGAACAATATTCAAATTACGATTAACGTCGAGGAAGGGAATAAATATTACTTTGGCGATATAGATTTTGTTGGGAATAGTGTTTATACAGACAGGCAGTTGGGCCAGGTATTGGGAATTAAGAAAGGATCTACCTATAATGGGGTTTTATTGCGGGAACGTATCGCCGATGATTCAAAGCCGGATGCCTTGGACATTACAAATCTTTACCAAAACCATGGTTATCTTTTTTCAAGCATTAACCCGGTAGAGGTGTCGGCGTCAAACGACACCATAAATTTTGAAATACGGATAATCGAGGGCAAGGAGACTTTTTTGAATCATGTAACGGTCAATGGCAATGACAAGACCAACGATCATGTGATTTTTAGGGAGCTGAGAACGCGACCGGGACAGAAATATAATAAATCGGACATAATTCGTAGTATTAGGGAACTGGGACAACTTGGCTTTTTTGATGCAGAGCAAATAAAACCGGATATTGTAAACCCAAGACCTAATGAAGGCACGGTAGATTTGGCATATAGTTTGGTGGAATCTGGTTCCAGCCAAATTGAACTCCAAGGAGGTTACGGTGGTGGTGGCTTTATTGGAACCCTTGGACTTTCATTCAGTAATTTCTCTCTTAAGAATATTATGAACGGTGAGGCATACAAGCCAGTGCCAATGGGCGACGGTCAAAGTTTTGCATTGCGATTGCAGGCCAGTAGAACCTTTAGGGTCTATAGCCTTAACTTCTCTGAACCTTGGTTAGGCGGAAAAAAACCGGTTAGATTCAATTTATCCTTATCAAAAACACAACAATTTGGTGCAAATTTTACGCGATCTGGAAGGGTCGATGTTGATAAGGATAGAGGGTTCTCAATTACAGGGATTTCGGCGGGTCTTGCCAAAAGGGTACAATGGCCCGATGATTTTTTTACCGTATCACATTCTTTGGGATATCAACTTTACGAATTCAATAACTATAATATAGGCCTATTCAATTTTGGGAATGGTAAATCCAATTCTTTAGCCTACACCTTTGGGATTTCCAGGAATGCCACTAGTGGGGGTCGAATATTTCCAAGGGGAGGTTCAAATTTTGAAATTACGGCTAAGTTAACGCCGCCTTATTCCCTTTTCAGTAGCAAGGATTTTAAAGCTATTAGGACTGAAAGCGAAGATATTTTGGAAGAGATGGCTGGCCTTGATCAAAATGACCCACAGCTTTCAGAATTGAACAGTAGAAGAGAACAACTGGAAGAGGAGCGATTTAAATGGTTGGAGTATTATAAATTAAAATTTAAAGGGGATTGGTATACGACCTTGGTAGGGACTGCTGACAAAGCCTTGGTGTTGCGTGCGAATGCAGAACTTGGATTTTTAGGCAGCTACAATACGGACATTGGAGATGTTCCTTTTGAAAGGTTCTTTGTAGGTGGTGATGGTCTTGGTAATTTCACTTTAGATGGCAGGGACGTCGTTCAGCTAAGAGGATACGAAAATCAATCTCTTACTCCTTTGGATCCAGCAACGGGTAGGGCAGAAGGTGCTTTGGTGTATAATAAATTCTCTATGGAACTTCGATATCCATTGACTTTAAAACCTTCAGCCTCGATTTATGGCCTTGCTTTTTTGGAAGGTGGTAATTCTTTCAACAATTTTCAGGAATTTAATCCGTTTCAAATAAAACGATCGGCCGGATTGGGGCTAAGAATTTTTATGCCGGCATTTGGACTCTTGGGTATTGATTTTGGATATGGTTTTGATCAAGACTATCGCTCAAATTCTACAGGGCCAAGTGGGTGGCAAACACACTTCATTATCGGTCAGCAGTTTTGATTTAAAAATCGTGACATCAGCTAATCTATTCATTTTAAAAGTTTTAGTATTTTTGGCACGATATTTTCAATACGTTAAAACGGAAGTAAAATGAAGCCAAAAACAAAAGTTCTTTTAATTGTATCTGTAGTGGTTTGTTCGGTATACACTTTTGCGCAACGCGGTGTACGAATAGCTTATGTTGATATGGAGTACATTTTGGAAAATGTCGAGGAATATCGAGATGCCAGTGAACAATTGGAGTCTAAGGTACAGAAATGGAAGGTTGAGGTTGAACAAAAGCAGAGTGCTGTTGAGCAAATGAAAAAAGATTTGATGGCAGAAAAGGTGCTTCTGACCAATGAATTGATAAGCGAACGAGAGGAAGAAATCCAGATTCTTGAGAGAGAAATGATAGAATATCAGCAAGATCGCTTTGGCCCTCAAGGAGACTTGGTCTTGCAAAAACGACAACTGATACAGCCTATACAGGATCAGGTATTCAATGAGGTTCAAAAAATTGGTGCTAATAAAAAGTATGATTTTATTTTTGATAAATCAGCGGATGTCGTAATGTTGTATTCCGAAAAAAGACACGATATTAGCGATTTGATTTTGAGAGGTATCGCAAGGACTAGAAAAATCAGTAAACCAAAGAAAAAGGCAGTTGCGAAAAGTAGGTTAGATGATTTTGAAGGGGAGGAACTTGAGAAGGAAATAAGCGAGGCGCTTAAAGAAAGGCAGGATAGGGCAAAACAAGCCGAAGAGGTAAGAACAAAGACTGCAGAGGAAAAGAGGGCCGAACAATTAAAAATTAGGGAAGAACGAAAAAAAGCTTATGAAGCTCGGCGAAATAAACTTTTGGAAGAAAGAGAGGCCAAAAAGAAGGCGAAAATAGATGAACGTAATAAGGTGCCAGAAGTTGTGAAAGACACCATTAACTAAATAAATAGACATTAACTTAAATTAATACTCAAATATTTTAATTGGAAATCATGAAAGAAGTAAAGAAAATAATTGTTGCCATAGTTTTGTTCGTTGCTGCAACAAGTTTTGTAAATGCACAAAGTAAAGTTGCGCATATAGACGTAACACAGCTTTTATCTCAAATGCCGGAGATGAAAACAGCGGAGGCTGAACTTAAAAAATTGCAAGAAACCTATAGGGCCGATATTGAAGGTTCCATGACCGAGTTGCAGAATAAAGCAACCCAGTACCAAAATGAGTCTCCTTCAAAATCAGAGGAGGAGAACAAAAGAAGGTCTGAGGAACTTCTTGGAATTGAGAAAAATGTTCGTCAAGCACAACAGGTGGCACAGCAAGAAATGCAGAAGAAACAGGCAGAATTGTTTGCTCCAATATCTGAAAGGGCGAAGGCAGCCATTGAAAAAGTTGCAGCAGCCTTAGGTTATGATTACATAATTGATGCACAAGCTGGTGGTCCTCTTATTGTTGCAAAAGGAAAGGATATACTTCCAGAAGTAAAACTAGAGTTGGGTTTCTAAATAATAGTGAACTAAAATAAAACAAAAAACCATCTTGGAGACAGGATGGTTTTCTGTTTTAACCAAATAGTTTGTTCATTATACCTTTCCAACGTAGGTTTCTAATGAATTTGCCTTCATCTTGAGTTACCATAATAGGAAAAGCTTCTCTCTGGGCATGAACGTAACCCTTCATATTGTGATAAAAGGCAATAATTTTTCTTTGCTTAAAAGCCATTTTGAGAGAAGCAATAAGTGTTAGTAAAAACCCATAGTCCATGGCGTACATTGCCTTGCCTTGCAGCAACTTGGCTTTAGGGGCATAGGCCTTTCCTGTAGGTCTAAGGTGTTTTACCCTTAGCTCTTCAATGGTGTCAATTTCAAAATCATGGTACTGTGCCAAAAGCTCATCTATGGTATCCCACCCCATAACGGTTTTAAGCCCACCTATAGCGTTAAAACAATCTTTGGTATAGGCTTTGAAAGCTCCCCTTACATGGAGTTTATTCATGGGGTGATTTAATCTCCATTCGCCCCTTAAATTTTCCTCATAAACAAATCCCCCCGCTATTCCAATTTTTGGACTCCCTTTAAATATCTGGGCAATTTTTCGAAAATAGTCAGTAGGAAGGATTAAGTCAGCATCCAATTTTACGATAAAATCATACTGGTCGTCTAACAGTTCTAAACCCTTGTTGAAAGCATTTACAACCTTGCTGCCTGGCATATGTTCGTTTGATGAACTTGTATTCAGCTTTTGAAAAAAACTATTTTTATGTACAAAACTATCAATTATATTTTCTGTATTGTCGGTTGAATTGTCATTGACCACAATTACCTTTTTTGGTAGTAAGGTTTGTTTTAGTACAGAGTGTAGGGTCTTAGCCAAAAAAGCCTCTTCGTTATGGGCTGGTATGATAACATAATATTGCATATGGCAAGCTCCAAAATTAAATTTCAAAATGGCTATAAACGCTTTAAAAAGCTAAATTAAACTTCTTAACTCATTATCACTATATCATATCAATTTACTCAGGTAGAAGTTATTATCGAATTTTGGGACTTGGTATTTATGCGCACTGCGTATACTATGTAATATCTTGGAATGAAAGTTCTCAATAGGGGCCTGATTCCTATTTTTTGTACGGGGTTGGTCCATTTTGCCTTATCAATTATTTTCCATCCCGTCTTTTCAAGTAGCCAATCGAACTGCCAGTCCTCAAACTCGTGATAATGACGATCCCAAGGGTCATTTTTACTTTGGTATGCAGGGGAGAACCATAGTTTTAATGGTATGCTGGCGACCAATTTATCGGTTTTAATCTCTTTTAGAACATTAAATGGTGCCAAGAGGTGCTCGAAAATTTCAAAGGCGGTTACCACTTCCTCCTGGCTTTTAATTACAGATGAAAAATCAATATCCAAATCCTCTCCCACCGTATTTGTTACTGCATAGCCGTTTTCCACCATAATCCTTGAAAACGGATTTTCGACCCCCAAATCCAAAATAGATTGGTCCGTTGTTATATGCTTTTGGAGAAAAGCCAAAGTATTTTTGAATCGTTTATTTGGGAATGTTTTTTCGTACATCTAAACCTCGGGTTTTTAACTATTGCCTTAAATCAGGGGATTGTATAGTTTAATGGATACGAAGTTAAAAAAATATGCATAGTGAAGACTATGTTCAGGTGTTGATCCAAACAAAATAATGGGTAAAATAGGTATTACACTCGATATACAATGGCATTGATGTTCATGCCAGCACCGACGCTTGCAAAAATAACGATATCGTCCTTGGCAATACTATGACCATTCAGTTTATTATTTTTCACCATATCATATAGTGTGGGAACGGTAGCAACTGAACTATTGCCAAGTTTGCCAATATTCATCGGCATAATGTTGTCTGGGGTTTCTAGACCGTATAATTTATAAAACCGATCAACAATTGCCTCGTCCATTTTTTCATTGGCCTGGTGAATGAATATTTTTTTTACATCGGAAATTGTCATGCCACTTTCATCAAGGCAATCTTTCATTGCCTGAGGCACATGTGTTATAGCGAACTCATATATTTTTCGTCCATACATTTTTATGAAACGCCGGTCTTCATCGCTTTCGGTCTTATAAGAATCACCAAAAAATAGGTAGTAAGCCTCTCCATTGGCATGGGTAGCCGATATATGATTTAATATTTCACCTTGGCCGTCAGAAGTCTGGACTATTGCGGCACCAGCACCATCAGAATAGATCATCGAATCACGGTCGTGATCATCTACTACTCTGGAAAGTGTTTCTGCGCCTATGACCAGACATTTATTGGCAATTCCGCTTTTAATGAAAGCATTGGACTGTATTACACCTTCAATCCATCCCGGACAACCAAACAATAGGTCATAGGCCACACATTTGGGATTCTTTACCCCCAATCGGTGCTTTACCCGAGTAGCAAGGCTGGGTAACATATCTCCTTGGGATTTACCTTGTGTCACATCACCGAAATTATGGGCAAAGATGATATAATCCAATTCCTCTTTGTCGATTCCAGCATCTTCTATGGCCTTTAATGATGCAAAGTACCCTAGGTCTGAGGTATTTAGATTGCTTTCAGCATAACGTCGTTCTTCAATGCCGGTAATTGATTTGAATTTTTCAATGATTACTTTGTTATCGGAATTGATGGGAGATCCATTGCTGTTTAGGAATTGGTGTCTATCAAAATTGGCATTTTCGACTACTATTGATGGAAGAAACGAACCTGTTCCTGTAATTGCGTTGCTCATGGCGAATCAATCATTTTTATCAAGGTATTAAATCATGTAGAAAAAGGGGTTGGATCAAAGCAGGCTTTACGACGTTCAATCACCAATAAAGAAGCCCGACCAAAAACAAAGAAGCCTTTCAATGGTCTTGAAAGGCCCTTGTTTGTGAGGGTTTTAAGCTTTAATCTGCTTCAGCGTATGCTTCAACAGGGGCACAGCTACAGATTAGATTACGGTCTCCATAGGCGTCGTCTACTCTTCGCACCGAGGGCCAAAATTTGTTCTCAGATACATAAGGTAAGGGGAATGCCGCCTTTTGCCTACTATAGGGTAAATCCCACGTATCACTGGTTACCATTGCCATGGTATGCGGGGAGTTTTTTAAAACATTGTTATTCGGATTCGCCTCGGCCATATCAATTTCTTCGCGAATCGAATTCATGGCATCACAAAAACGATCTAACTCCGCAAGGCTTTCACTCTCAGTAGGTTCTATCATTACCGTACCCGCCACCGGAAATGACACTGTGGGAGCATGAAAACCATAATCCATGAGTCTTTTGGCGATATCGGTAACCTCGATACCGTTTTGTTTAAATGGGCGACAGTCGATAATCATTTCATGTGCAGCTCTCCCATTCTCCCCAGTATAAAGCACCTCGTATTTGCCACTGAGACGTTGTTTGATGTAATTTGCGCTTAGAATCGCTATTTTGGTCGAATTGGTCAAACCTTGTTCTCCAAGCATTTTTATATAGCCATAAGAAATCAAACATACTAAAGAACTTCCCCAAGGCGCAGCGGAAATGGCCGTAATCCCTACAATGCCTCCAGTTTCAATGACAGGATTTCCGGGAAGAAACGGGACAAGTTGTTCTGCAACGCAAATAGGTCCCACTCCTGGCCCACCACCGCCATGAGGTATGGCAAAGGTCTTATGTAGGTTAAGATGACATACATCTGCACCAATCGTCGCAGGATTTGTTAAGCCTACTTGGGCATTCATATTGGCACCATCCATATAAACTTGCCCACCATAATCATGGATAAGTTTGGTTATATATTTAATAGACGATTCAAATACACCATGGGTTGAAGGATAGGTAACCATTAAAGCAGCAAGGTTATCTGCATGCTGAATTGCCTTTTGCTCTAAATCGGCAACATCTATATTCCCTCTTTCGTCAGTTTTGGTCACCACCACTTTCATTCCGGCCATTACGGCCGATGCCGGATTAGTCCCGTGCGCCGATGCCGGAATAATGCATATATTACGATGCCCTTGATTCCTAGCTTCATGATAGGCGCGAATCATCATCAAACCTGCAAATTCACCCTGTGCACCTGAATTGGGCTGCAATGAGGTGCCAGCGAATCCTGTTATGGTATTTAAATCCCTTTCCAGTTCTTTGAGTACAATTTGATAACCCTCTGCCTGATCAATAGGTACAAAAGGATGGATGTTGCCCCATTGAGGCCAACTTAATGGCAACATTTCACTGGCCGCATTCAACTTCATTGTACATGAACCTAATGAAATCATGGAATGATTTAAAGCTAAATCCTTGCGCTCCAATTTTTTAATGTATCGCATGATTTCAGTTTCGGAGTGGTATGAATTGAAAACCTCATTTTGCATAAATAGGGATTTTCTTTGAACCGAAGTATCAATCTTTGAATTTGTGGATAAGCTTTCAATTTGGACGGTTTTTAAACCCAAAGCTTCAGCAAAGACATTCAGGATATCCTGAACGTCAGATTCTGTAGTTGCCTCATTGACAGCTACAGAGATGGTATTTTCTCCTGAATAAAGAAAATTTATGCGATGTTTTTCCGCAATGGGTTTTATTTTAGAAGCGTTGGCTTCTATAGTAATAGTGTCGAAAAAGGAGGAGTTGCCTTGGTGTAGGCCTAATTTTTCTATGCCATTTGCCAATGCATTAGTTATAGAATGAACCTGTTCTGCAATGTATTTTAACCCTTTGGGGCCATGATAAACTGCATACATACCCGCCATTACCGCGAGAAGTACTTGAGCGGTACAAATATTGGAAGTGGCTTTATCTCTTTTAATATGCTGCTCCCTAGTCTGTAGGGCCATACGAAGGGCAGGTTGTCCATCTCTGTCTTTGGTAACTCCTATAATTCGCCCTGGGATACTTCTTTTATATTCCTCTTTTGTAGCAAAGTAGGCGGCATGTGGGCCACCATAGCCCAGGGGAATACCAAAACGTTGTGTTGTACCGACAACCACATCCGCGCCGAACTCCCCAGGAGGAGTCAACAGAACCAAACTTAATATATCAGCAGCAACGGCAACTTTGATTTCATGTGCTTTGGCTTTCGTTACGAAAGCGCTATAGTCATAAACTTGACCGTGCTTTCCAGGATATTGCAGCAAAGCACCATAAAAGGTATCGTCGAAATCGAAATTTTCATGATTGTCAATTACCAGTTCGATTCCAAAAGGTTTTGATCGCGTCTGCAAAAGAGACAAGGTCTGAGGTAAGATTTCCTCAGAAACAAAAAACTTATTTACATTACTTTTTTTCTGGGCTCTACTCCGTACCTCAAATAGCATCGACATTGCTTCGGCTGCGGCGGTACTTTCGTCCAAAAGCGAGGCGTTTGCCAATTCCATACCCGTTAGGTCGGAAATAACAGTCTGAAAATTCAAAAGGGCCTCTAATCTACCCTGAGCAATTTCTGCTTGATAAGGAGTATATGCTGTATACCAACCCGGATTTTCCAAAATATTCCTTTTGATTACAGAAGGGGTAATACTTTCATGATAGCCTAGACCTATATAGGTTTTGAACATTTTATTTTTCTGAGACAATTCTTGAATGTGCGAAAGAAATTCGTTCTCACTCATGGCCTCAGAAAGTTCTAAGGGTTGGGGCAATCTGATGTCTTCAGGGATGGTTTCCTGAATAATTTGTTCTAGAGTACCGGCCCCAATAGTTTTAAGCATATGTTCAAGGTCTTCCACTCCAATACCAATATGCCGTGAAGCAAACAAATCTGTTCTCATATTTAGAAAATATTTAATGGGCAAAATTAGGAATTAATTCCTTTAATATAATGAGTTAATTTCCAGACATGGCTAAAGTTTTTAACCAATTTTAAGGGTTATAAACAGTTTGGCTATTTTTACTAGGTGAAGTTGCTGAAACGTATTTTTAATTTTTACCTAGATGCCAGTGTACATGTGGCTTTGGCAGTGTATTCCTTTATGGAAATAACAGCTCTCATGTATGGAATACGACTTAACCAACATCTTTCTTATTTCGTCTTTTTTGGGACGATAGCCTGTTACAATTTTGTAAAATATGGAATAGAGGCCGAAAAGTATATTCTGGTAAGCAATAAATACCATAAAAAGATTCAACTTTTTAGTATAGTGTGCGTACTGTTTAGTTGTTTTCACGTATTTAATTTGAAAGTGGATTCATTGTTTATCCTGGCAATACTTGCTGTTATTACTGGGCTATACGCACTTCCTGTACTGCCGCAAACAAAAAATCTACGAAGTCTGGGAGGACTTAAAATATTCTTGGTTGCCCTGGTATGGGCCGGGGTTACCTCGGTTTTGCCACTTACTGAAATTGAAAAAGTTCTTAAATGGGATGATTGGGTAGAAGTTAGTCAGCGCATAATTATGGTCTTGGTGCTGTTGATACCTTTTGAGATAAGGGATTTGGCTTATGATAAACCTGATTTAAAAACCATTCCTCAGCGAATAGGGGTGGCAAAAACAAAAATGTTCGGAAGTTTTTTGGTGTTTCTCTTTTTCTCCTTGAGTTTTTTGAAAGATCAATTGCCCGACTTGGAACTGCTGTCAAAAGGAATCTTCTTTTTTGTGTTGGGTGGTTTAATGTTTGTGACCAAACATAAACAGTCCAAATACTTTGCTTCTTTCTGGGTAGAGTCTATCCCTATTTTTTGGTGGGGAGTTGTCTTGGTGTTGAATTCATATTTTTAAATCTTATCCTGAAGTTCCATTTTCATCCGTACTTTTTCCTTTTCAGGAAGGCTGTATAGGGGGGCTTTATCGCATAGAGCTGTAAGTTTTGCATTTTTTTTGGAAAACTTTGAGCAGGTCTTGCAATAAATGCGGTGAAGAAAAAGTTTGATCTTTTCTAGAAAAGTAGCTTCCTTATATTGTTTTTTATTGCAGATTATAGCTGCATCATCACACGAAATCATATTTAAAACCAATTTTGATTTAGGCAACCCATAAGCGCTATTCTGGCTCTATGTATCATTACCCAAAGGTTAGACGGGTTAATCCCTAGTTCTTTACAAATATCTTCTGTACTCATGCCCTGTATGGTCTTCATAGAAAAGACCAATGATTGTTTTTTGGGTAATTTTGAAATACATACTTGGATGGCCAAACCTAGTTCCTCATTCTCTATACTATCATTTGCCAGGGTGCTTAGCGGGTCGGCCACTTGTTCTTCCAACCAGTCACCTTCTGCATTGCTATTGGTGCTATAATTCATTCGAACCTCAGCTTTTCCTTTTTTTGAGTTTATTTTACGATAATGGTCAATGACTTTTCGTTTAAGAATGGCAATAAGCCAAGTTCGTTCAGCCGCTGTACCCTTATAATTTTTTGCAGATTTTAATCCTGCGAAAAATGTTTCCTGCACCAAATCCTTTGCGATTTCCACATCACTTACACGGGCGATCGCATAGTTGAAGAGATAATCTGCGTACAGATCAACCCAAGTTTCGGGATGTAATTGATGCGTTTCCATGTATTTTTTTATTAATATCAAAAGTAGTGGATTTTTTTATTAACGATAATGATTATTTTTGACATAAATCTTTAAGTCATGAGAAGCGTTATAGTATTGGTTTTTGTTTTGGTGTTCAACGTAGGGTGTACACAAAAAAAGGTAAAACATATCACAGAAGTTTCACAGAATGAACTCGAAAATGTTGTTTTAGTCGATGTCAGGACACCTGAGGAATATGAGGCTGGTCATTTGGACAAGGCTTTGAATATTAATTGGTTTGATACCGATTTTGCCGAGCAATTTAAGGATATCGATAAACAGGAGACGATTTATTTATATTGCAAGGTAGGGGGCAGGAGCCAAAAGGCCACAGAAAAGTTAAAAGTACTTGGATATTCAAAGGTTGTAAACCTAGCCGGGGGCTATGACGCTTGGAAGGCACATATGAAATCTACTGATTAGCGAAACCCCTAATATGTTGTTATTGGCAATTCAATGCATGGTTTTTTCTGAAAGCCCTGATCATTGCTTTTACATTCCATTAAGGTTGAACCTACTTTTTAATCAATCCCGCCCGTTCTAATAAGGCCTCTACATTGGGTTCTGCACCCCTAAAACGTTTATATAGGACCATAGGATTTTCGGTGCCGCCTTTTGAAAGTACATTTTCCTTGAATTTGGAAGCCACTTTTTTATTGAAAATCCCCTTTTCCTTAAAATAGGCAAAAGCATCTGCATCTAGGACCTCTGCCCATTTGTAACTGTAATACCCCGAGGAATACCCTCCTTGGAAAATATGCGAAAATGCAGTGCTCATACAAGTTTCCATAGTTTCAGGATACAGTGCGGTATTTTCGAAGGCCTTTGTTTCATGCCCTTTTACATCTGTGATTTTTGATGGATTTGTGCCATGCCAAGCCATGTCTAAAAGCCCAAAGCTTAATTGTCTAAGCGTTGCCATTCCTTCTTGGAAGGTAGCGGACTCTTTTATTTTTTGTACCAGATGCATAGGAATGACCTCTCCTGTTTCGTAATGGATTGCAAAGAGTTCCAATGCTTCTTTTTCATAGCACCAATTCTCCATTACTTGACTTGGAAGCTCAACAAAATCCCAAAATACCGAGGTTCCTGATAAGCTTGGATAGTTGGTGTCGGCAAGCATACCATGTAACCCATGGCCAAATTCATGAAACAATGTGGTCACCTCATTAAAGGTCAATAAGGATGGTTTGCTCGTTGTTGGCTTGGTAAAATTGCACACATTCGAAATGTGTGGCCGCACATTCTCACCATTTTTTGTGTATTGTGATTTGTAGGATGTCATCCAAGCTCCACCTCGCTTGCCAGATCTGGGATGAAAATCGGCATAAAAAAGTGAAATGTAATTACCAGACAAATCATATATTTGGTAGGTTTTGACCTCTTCATGGTATTTGTCAATATCAAAAACTTCTTCAAACCGAAGTCCAAAAAGCTTCTCTGCCACTTTGAACACACCAGCAATTACGTTTTCAAGTTTAAAATACGGTTTCAATTTTTCGTCGTCCAAACTGAACAATTTTTGCTTTAGTTTTTCGGAATAATAAGGACCGTCCCATTGCTGTAAGTGTCCAATGGCATCAAGTTCATTCGCGAAATCTTCCAATTGCTTAAATTCCCTTTCTGCAGCGGGTTTGGCCTTTTCCAATAGCTCATTCAAAAAAGTATGGACTTTTTCAGGGTTTTCTGCCATACGTTCTTCCAATACAAAATGTGCATGGGTACTATAGCCCAAAAGAATGGCTCTTTCATATCTTAAATTGGCGATTTTGAGAACATTTCCCTGATTGTCAAGCTTATCGTTGTGAGATCCCTTACTGCTAAAGGCTAATGAAAGTTCTTTACGCAACCCTCTATTTTTGGCATATTTCATGAAGGGAATGTAGCTGGGATAATCCAATGTTATTAACCAGCCCTCTTTATCTTTTGACTTTGCGAGCTGTGCAGCAGCTTCCTTTTCACCGTCTGGCAATCCATCCAAATGATTTTCATCCGTAAGGTGCATCTCATACATATTGGTCTCAGCCAGAACATTTTCGCCAAATTTCAGTTTTAGTTTTGAAAGCTCCGCGTCAATCTCTCGTAAACGTTTCTTTTTCTCTTCAGGAAGATTGGCCCCATTTCTACTAAAGCTTTTATATTTTTTATCTAGTAATGTGTTTTGCTCTACGGTTAATTCAAGATTGTTTTTCGCTTCATAAACAGCTTTTATTCTTTTGAACAACGCTTGGTTCAGGGTAATGTCATTGCTAAATTCTGAAAGTATAGGTGAAATCTCTTGAGCTATTTTTTGAATCTCATCATTGGTCTCTGCAGAATTTAAATTAAAAAAAACGCTTGAAATCCTATCTAATTGTTGACCTGAAAATTCCAATGCCTCAATGGTGTTTTCAAATGTAGGAATAGATGGATTGTCTGTAATAAGGTCAATTTCAACCCTAGCACCTTCAATGGCCTGCATAAAAGCGGGTTTAAAGTGTTCGTTCTTTATTTTTGAAAAAGGAGCGGTATCAAATGGAGATAAAAGGGGGTTGTTCATTTAGTTTTATTTTTTTGACTACTGACTACTGACTACTGACTACTGACTACTGACTACTGACTACTGACTACTGACTACTGACTACTGACTACTGACTACTGACTACTGACCACTGACCACTATTTCTTACTAACTTCCTTGGCTCCCTCAATGACCTTTTGCTTTAATCCCTCTTTGTAGAGAATTATTTTATCAAGCACACATTTATCAGAGCTGCCGATGATTTGGGCTGCCAAAATCCCAGCATTTTTCGCCCCATTAAGGGCAACAGTGGCAACGGGAACTCCGCCGGGCATTTGAAGAATGGATAATATCGAATCCCAGCCATCAATTGAGTTGCTGCTTTTAACAGGGACTCCAATAACTGGTAAAGGTGACATGGAAGCTACCATTCCTGGAAGGTGAGCAGCACCACCAGCCCCGGCAATGATTACGGAGTATCCATTTTTATGGGCATTTTTACTGAAATCAAAAAGCTTTTCCGGAGTACGATGGGCTGATACTATATCTACATCAACTTCAATATCAAATCCATTTAATATGTCAATGGCCTCTTGCATTACGGGCAAGTCACTGGTGCTACCCATTACTACAGCTACTTTTTTCATGAAATTCCAAATTATAGATTCCAAATTCCAAATTAAGTATGGAAACTGGAGCTTGATTATTGCGATTTACCCGCTAATTACTTTGATGGTTTCCTTGACTTGTTGTGCAATTTTTCGAGCCTCTTCAATATCCGAATTAACTATCGTGACGTGCCCCATTTTACGAAAAGGTCTCGTTTGTTTTTTACCATAGATATGTGGGGTAACTCCCTTCAATTCTAAAATATCCTTCATATTTTCATATACTACATCACCAGTATGACCTTCAGCACCCACCAAATTTACCATTATCCCTGCAACTTTGCTATCGGTAGCACCCAATGGCAAATTTAAAATAGCGCGAATATGCTGCTCAAATTGATTGGTGTAGCTGGCTTCAATACTATAATGGCCACTATTATGCGGCCTCGGGGCTACTTCATTGACTAAAATTTCATCTTCCTTGGTTTGGAACATTTCAACGGCTAGAAGGCCTACGTGTTTTATTTTGTTCGATATTTTTAAGGCTATTTCTCTAGCTTTCTCTGCAACATTTTTATCTATACGAGCTGGGCAGATTACATATTCCACCTGATTCGCTTCGGGATGAAATTCCATCTCAACTACAGGATAGGTGACAACCTCACCGCTCACACTTCTTGCCACGATTACGGCAAGTTCATTCTTAAAGGGAATCATTTCTTCGGTGATACACTCTCCCGGTGGCAAGCCCTCTAAGTCTTTTAAATTACGAATAACCTTTACTCCCTGACCATCATAACCAAATTGGGCACTTTTCCAAACAAAGGGAAAGTCCAGACTGTTGTGGGTTATACTGTCTTTGATTTCGCTCGAATAGGCATAACGTGAAAAAGGAGCTGTAGGGATATCATTGTCGATGTAAAACAATTTTTGTCTGGCCTTGTTTTGAATAATCTGCAATGCTGAGGTTGGGGGATATACTTTCACTCCTTCACCTTCTAATTTCTCCAATGCCCCTATGTTCACATTTTCAATTTCTATAGTGAGGACATCTACCTTTTTGCCAAAATTGTACACAGCATCAAAGTCCAACAAATCACCAATAAAGAATTCATTACAGGCAATTTTGCATGGGGCTTCTTCCGAAGAATCCAAAACTTTTGTATGAATGTCATATTTTCGAGTTTCATACAACATCATCTTACCCAGCTGGCCGCCTCCGAGAATACCCAATTTAAAATCAGAAGAAAAATAGTTCATGTGTCGTTTTCTACAGGTATAATTAACCCATTTTTGGATAATTTCAACAAAAATACACCTAAATCTGAAAACTCTAAGTCTGTCATATAAAAAGAGAAATCAAAATGGTATCTTTGCCGTCCTAATAAAGTTTTAAGCCATTGATAAAACTTCACGACAAATACTTTAAGCCCTTTCTGAGCGAGGTTCAGATACTTGACGCTGTTAAATCTATAGCGGAAAAGATTGCTTCGGATTATAAAGACGAAATCCCTGTATTTGTAGGGGTCCTGAATGGGGCATTTATGTTTGTTTCGGACTTCTTAAAGGAATATCAGTATCCTTGTGAAGTCTCCTTCGTCAAGCTCAGTTCCTATCAAGGGCTTACCTCAACTGGTATTGTGGAAACCTTATTGGACCCACCGGATAATTTGAAGGGGAGAAGTGTAATTATTCTGGAGGATATTATCGACTCTGGGCGCACGCTAAAGGAATTGGTCCATTTATTCAATAATACCAATGTAAAAGAGTATAAAATCGCAAGTCTGTTTTATAAGTCTACAATATACAATGGTGAATATGCAATCGACTATGTGGGCATTGATATCCCCGATAAGTTTATTGTTGGTTATGGACTCGACTACAATGAATTGGGCCGCAATCTTAGGGAAGTATACCAACTAAACCAAAAACATATGATCAATCTTGTTCTTTTCGGCAAACCAGGTGCGGGAAAAGGCACTCAAGCCGATTTTTTAAAAGACAAATATAATTTAAAACATATTTCTACGGGAGATGTATTCCGTTACAATATTAAAAACGGCACCAAATTGGGAACCTTGGCAAAATCCTATATGGATCTAGGAGATTTGGTTCCTGATGAAGTGACCATTAAAATGTTGCAGGATGAAGTTGAAAAAAATCCTGACGCAAGCGGGTTTATATTTGACGGATTTCCCAGAACGACTAAACAGGCAAAAGCCTTGGATACATTTTTAGAAACGAAAGGCATGAAGATTAATGCAACCATTGCCCTTGATGCAGACGACGAGGTGTTAATTCAACGATTATTGGAAAGAGGCAAGGTGAGTGGCCGAGCAGATGACCAAGACGAATCAAAAATCAGAAATCGTTTTGAGGAGTATAATGAAAAAACAGCTCCGTTACAAGAATACTACGAGGATCAAGGAAAATTCCATAATGTAAATGGTATAGGTGCTATTGAAGATATTACCCATCGATTGGGTAAGGTGATCGAGGAATTATAATAGCTCTAATTCTTTTAGTTCTATTCTGCCTATCGGCTGACAATGGCAATCTGGAATTACCGACTGTAACGCATTAAAGACTCCTGCCTTACTGAAACAAGTTCAGTACTATGCGGGGATGACAAATTAAGTTATTTATGACTGAAGGCAATTTTGTCGATTATGTGAAGATTCATGCCAGCTCTGGAAATGGGGGTAAAGGTTCTGTGCATCTACATCGAGAGAAATATATTACCAAAGGAGGTCCTGATGGAGGAGATGGCGGTCGTGGAGGCCATGTGATTGTTCGAGGAAACAAGAACTTATGGACATTGGTAAGCTTTAAGTTCAAAAGGCACTTTAAGGCTGTTCATGGTAGCCATGGTAGTAAAAATAGGAGTTCTGGTGCGGATGGGGAAGATACTTACATGGATGTGCCATTAGGTACTATCTTTAAAAATTCTGAAACCAATGAAATCCTTTTTGAAATCACCGAAGCTGGTGAAGAGAAAATATTGGTTGAAGGAGGTATGGGAGGTCGTGGTAATTGGCACTTTAGGACTTCAACAAATCAAACACCCCGTTATGCCCAGCCAGGTGTTGAGGGTAAGGAGATAGATGTTATCCTTGAGCTTAAGGTATTGGCCGATGTTGGTCTGGTCGGTTTTCCAAATGCTGGTAAATCGACACTTCTTTCTGTTATTACCTCGGCAAAACCAAAAATTGCCGATTATGAATTTACAACCCTAAAACCCAATCTGGGAATTGTTCAACATCGTGACTTTCAAAGCTTTGTAATGGCCGATATCCCTGGAATTATCGAAGGGGCCGCTGAGGGTAAGGGACTTGGACACTATTTCTTGAGACATATTGAGCGCAATGCCTCACTCTTGTTTCTGATTCCTGCTGATAGTAATGACATTAGTAAGGAATATGAAATTCTTCTAAACGAGCTAAAAAGATATAATCCGGAACTTTTAGACAAGGAACGATTGGTTGTTATCTCCAAGAGCGATATGTTGGATGATGAGCTTATGGAGGAAATGAAAATAGAGCTGGATAAAGACCTTGCTAACGTTTCTTACCTATTTATTTCGTCCGTTTCGCAATATAATATCCAAGAATTGAAAGATAAGCTCTGGTTGCTTTTGAACGATTAATTCACGTTTACGCTTAAATCCGTCTTATTTTTCTTTAAATTTATGTAAAATATTGCTAATGAAAGGCATAGGTAACATAGCGTTGGCATTACTTTTAGCCTCTTGTCATGTTGTCCGTGTAAGCACGGATTATGGAAAAGAAACAGATTTCTCCAACTATTCTACATATAACTACTATAATGATTTGGAAACGGGTCTAAGTGAATTGGACGAAAAAAGGTTGGTAAAGCTTTTAGATGTAGCTATGTTGAACGAGGGTATTTTACTTTCAGAAGAACCCGATTTCTTCATCAATATTCAAAGCAGAAGTTTTCAGACTCCGAGGAACAATACTGTCGGTATTGGACTAGGAGGAACGGGAAGAAATGTTGGTGGTGGTCTTTCCGTTGGGATTCCTGTTGGAAAACCTAGCTTGGCACTTGAAATTCAGTTTGATTTTGTCGACAGTCAAAAGGATGCTCTTTTTTGGCAAGCCATAAGTAAGTGTTCATTCAACGAAAATAGTACTCCCATTGAACGTGAACAGAAACTTGGAGAAATTGTGGAAAAGGTACTGTCCAAATATCCACCAAAATCCAAGCGATAAAAAAATGCGACTCCAACATTAAGATTGAAATCGCATTTGGTTTTGAGCCTGTTTGTATCAGCCGCTGAGTAGACCCTTGTATTTGTCCTTATAGACGTAAAGCATTACGATATTAAGCACAAGAAGCACACCACCCATCGGAATTCCAGCTTGATCCAAGGCAACATGGTACAATACCGCATTTACCGAAACACTCATCAGTATAAGCATCATTAATGCTCCATATTTGTTCAATAATAACGATAGGCCGGCGGCAACTTCAACGATGGCCACCACGGTCAAGGTTTTTGAGGTCATCAAGGCGGCCCAATAACCCATCGCTGCCTCTGGCGGCGGCGGCTGATCCATAAAACCAAATAGTTTGTTCGAACCAAAGAACAAGAGGGCCAAACCAAAAACAATCCTTAATACTAATACTACTTTTGAATTCATAATAATCGGTTTAGTTGTTAATTATCTAAATATAGTGAAAATCAACATCTTAGACGAAACATGTCCAGAATGCTAACAGTATTCTCTTTTAGTTCTAAGCACAATCCCGTTAATCAGTAAAAAGGTTTTAGAGGGATAGATGCCCATGGTCAAAAAATAAAAATCGGTTTCTACTTTAAACTGAAACCGATTTTAATACGACTATTTGTTCGATTATGGCCGGAGCAGACTTTCATATCTATCTTTATAGTTATACAGCATAACAACATTCAGGACAAGCAAAGCCAATGCCCGTAAAATAGAGCCTGGTTCCAAGAAGGCGTGGAACAAAATAGTATTTACCGATACGGTCAAGAGTACCAACATCATTAAGGCACCGTATTTATTTAGCAGTAAGGATATACCTGCAATAATTTCTATGACAGCTACTACATCAAGAGTATTTGTGCTCATAAGGGCAGAAAAATAATCCATTGCCGCTGCTGACATTTGACCCATGGGCATAAAATGAAAAAACTTATCAAATCCGACGGCGAGTAAGAAAAGTCCAAAGACAATGCGGAGGGTCATGAAAATTTTTGATTTCATGATTGGTTGTTTTAATGTTGTTGAGTTGTTAATTTAGGAATAATTAAAGCAATAAATTATGTATTTCTCAATTAATTCATTCAATAAGGGTTTTTGTTCCTTGACTATGACTAGCAAATTCGGGTTTATACATACCCATTTCCTCTGTTTTGATACTTATTAAGAAAGAATATCAATCTGGGTGGGGAAATTTTCTAACTTCACAGAAATGGCATAGAGGAGTTTACAGTGATTTTAGCAACCCACCGTCTATGGGGATATTGGCACCCGTAATATAGGATGCGCGTTCGGATGCCAAAAATGTTACCAAATGCCCATATTCCTTGGGGTCTCCAATCCTTTGCATAGGAACCTGTTTTTCCATATTGGCCCTGACCTCTTCAGTTGAAATTCCCAATTGACTGGCTTTTATGGCATTGAGATCATTAATTCGTTCGGTATCAAAATATCCAGTAAGAATACTGTTTACCGTAATTTGATGTTGGGCCAAATCAGTCGCCAAGGTTTTGCCCCAGATAACCACCGCGGCCCTAATGGAATTTGACAATGCCAAATAGGACAGGGGTTCTTTTACAGAAATTGAGGCCACGTTGATAATGCGCCCCCATTGATTTTCAGTCATTTGTCGCTGCGCTAGTTGTGTCGTATAGACAACACTTTTAAAAAGAAGATCAAACGCATTTTGATAATCCGTGATGTCAATGTCCAGTACTCCACCAGCTTTGGGGCCTTGGGTGTTGTTTACTAAAACATCAATCGTATTCGCTTGAAAATACTCATCCATGATGCTTTTAAAGGATACAAAGTTGGAAAAGTCAACAACCAAATAGTTATGCTTTTGGCCATGGGTTATGGCTAATTCGGATACTATACTTTTTAATTTTTCCTCGCTTCTTGCCATAAGGGTAACGCTGGCACCACTTTTGGCCAATTGTTGGGCAATGGCCTTACCAATACCACGACTACTTCCGCCGACTAATGCCTTTTTTCCTTGGAGAGATATATTCATAAATACAAGTTGTTTAATAGGTCTTGAGTAAGGTTTTCAGATAACGTATGGCCATCAACATGGTTTTAACCCACTAAGTTAAAAATAAAGCGTGGGTTTATGATATGATTTGCTGAGCGTTTGCCAATCCCTATCTTTACGGTAATAATTTATACTTCATGCAAATACATTTTATTGCCATTGGAGGGAGTGCCATGCACAATCTCGCCCTAGCCCTTCATCACAAAGGATATACCATTTCAGGAAGCGATGATGTGATTTTTGAACCATCAAAAGGGCGACTGGCCGATAAGGGCTTGTTGCCTGAAACATTTGGATGGTTTCCTGAGAGGATTCATACGAATTTAGATGTAGTGATTTTAGGTATGCATGCAAAACCGGACAATCCTGAACTCGCAAAAGCACAGGAATTGGGTATTGCCATTTATTCATACCCAGAGTTCATCTATGAGCAATCAAAAAATAAAACCCGAGTAGTCATTGGGGGTAGCCATGGAAAGACTACCATTACCTCCATGATTCTACATGTGTTGAACTATCATGGCAGGGAAGTTGACTATATGGTAGGCGCGCAATTGGATGGCTTTGATCGAATGGTACACCTGACCGAAGAAAACGATTTTATAGTTTTGGAAGGTGATGAGTATTTATCCTCTCCTATAGATTCGCGACCTAAATTTCATTTATACAAGCCCAATATTGCTTTATTAAGTGGAATTGCTTGGGATCATATCAATGTATTCCCCACCTTTGAAAATTACGTAGAGCAGTTCCAGATATTTGTGGACACAATAATTAAGGGAGGTAGCATAACTTATAATGATGAAGACCCTGAAGTAAAAAGGGTTGTTGAGGCATCTGAAAATACGATTCGCAAAATACCCTATGTTACCCCTGAATACGCTGTTGAAAATGGGCAAACACTTCTCGAAACCCCTGAAGGCCAAATGCCCATTGAAGTATTTGGTAAACATAATCTTAGTAATTTGGCAGGAGCCAAATGGATTTGCCAAAACATGGGTGTGGACGAAGATGATTTTTATGAGGCCATCGCCAGCTTCTCGGGGGCTTCAAAGCGTTTGGAAAAAATCGCCCAGGGTAATAACGCCATTGTATTCAAGGATTTTGCCCATTCACCAAGTAAAGTATCGGCCACAACAAAAGCTGTAAAAGAACAGTACCCGAACAAAAAAGTAATAGCATATTTAGAATTACATACCTATAGTAGTTTCAATGCTGAATTTCTAAAAGAATATAAAGGGGCTTTGGAGTGCGCGGATGAAGCCATAGTGTTCTTTTTGCCAGAATCGGTTAAGATAAAGAAACTAAGGGAAGTTACATCAGAACAAATTTCGAAAGCTTTTAATCGAAGTGATCTACAGATATTTACGGATGCTCCTGCATTCAAGAAATTTGTATTTGGTCAAAATTACAATGACTCTATAGTATTGCTAATGAGTTCAGGTAATTATGGCGGACTGGATCTTGAGGCTTTTAAAAACTTGATAGAGAGAGAAAAATTCGATGGACCGGCGATTTTGTCATGACTTAGAGCCTGTTTTGAAATATGTCAATTATTTTATTATGTCCCTTTTTGCGCACAACTTCGTTAAAATTTTGAACCGTAGCCCTGCTATGCTTAAAAATTTCGCCTTGTTTTCCCTCAAAAATTGCCTGTAATCCCGATAGATATCGGGACTAATCACATATTTCAAAACAGGCTCTTAAATTGTTGGAATACTATTTGGCCAACGTGTATTATAATTTCTTTAGGATGAATACGGTATGTAGTATGATATTTCAAATTTTAAAGCGAAAAGCATCGGTTTTATTTATAGTTCTTATGTTGGGAATGTCTAATGTAATCTTTGAGGAAACGAGAATGGTAAATGATACAAGGGCTCAAACGGAACAGCAAGAAGTATTTTCAGATGACGATTCGCTTCATTGATATTAAACACCGAATTGTCGTAAGTGATGATCTAAATGTTTGTATTGCATTTGACCCCATTGCTGAGGAGTGAATTTACCAAATAAAGGGTGGGGATTCCATATTTTTCGATTACGCAATATGTAGACCTCATAGATCAATTTTTTCAGGGCCTCATTTTCAGATGCAAATTCCTTATCTTCTTTGGCCTTGGCATATGAAACTGTTGGTAAATTTTTACGCCAAGTTTTATTGTTGTACAGCGACTTTTTGAAAAACCATCTTATAAGAGGATTACCTGTAATTCGCGTTTTTTTATTTTTAACCGCAACCTTCAACGGAATTTGACAATGCCAAACCATTTGTCCGACATTCATTTTGCCCCACTGGCTTTTTGAGTCTTGTGTGAGCTTGTTTATTCGTGTTATTATTTCATCATAAACCTCCTCTTCAAAAATTGATTTCATATTTGCCCTATTGAAATTCCAATTGAAATTTACGATAAAAATAATAGTTGATTATCTTTGGCAAATGAAAGAAAAACCAACTTCTTTTTCAATTAAAAATTGGGCAGATGACGATAAGCCTAGAGAGAAAATGCTTCAGAAAGGTCGATCAATATTATCGGATGCAGAACTTGTGGCCATTGTAATAGGTTCGGGCAGTAAAGATGAGAGTGCCGTAGAACTTTCAAAACGCATTTTGGCCTCTGTTGAAAATAATCTTAATGAACTAGGTCAATTGTCAATCAAACAATTGATGCAGTTTAAGGGGATAGGTGAAGCAAAGGCGGTGGGTATAGCTGCCGCCCTTGAAATAGGTCGAAGAAGAAGAGGGGAGAAAGCCAAAAAAATCATTAAAATAACCGGTAGTAAGGATGTATTTGACATATTACAGCCTATTATGGGTGAATTGCCCCATGAGGAGTTTTGGATCGTTTATCTGAATAATTCAAACAAGGTGATGCATATGGCCCAACTAAGTAAAGGAAGTATTACCGGGACCTTGGTTGATGTGCGTTTGGTTATGAAACAGGCCTTGGAATTGGGAGCTGTTGCACTGATTTTGGCGCACAACCATCCTTCGGGAACTTTGTTTCCCAGCGAAGCGGACAAACAAATCACCCAAAAACTAAAAAGGGCTTCGGCAGCATTGGATATAAAAGTTTTGGATCATTTGATTATTACCCAGAAGGAATACTTTAGTTTTGCCGATGAAACCCTACTCTAATACGTAGTAAAAAGAACGAATGTTACTAATATATACGCATAAAATAACACCTAGGTTCAGTTATATTATGCGTCAGATATTCACCAGGATTTTGGGTATTGAAGTTATCTTTACGACTAAGGTAGAGGATTTTATAAAACACTCAGGCGCCAAGATAACCTATACCAAACAACCTTTGCAAAACGAATTTTTTATTCGAAGCAATGATTTGCTTTTTGAGCAAGGAATTAATGATATCTCAATACAAATAGGTGATTGGGACGGGGTTCCCTGTTTTTTTACCACAGGAATGAATAGTACCATTCCCTTCGATATTTTTTCGGCCAGTTTTTATTTACTGACACGTTATGAGGAATATTTGCCTCATGTAAAGGATATACATGGGAGGTTTTCCCCAAAGGATAGCATCGCCTATCAAAATGATTTTTTACATCTTCCTGTTGTCGATATTTGGGCCAATAGACTGTTGGATAAATTAAGGGAGCGTTTTCCAGAGATGGAATTCAAGAAAAATACATATGAATATACATCTGTGATCGACGTTACCACTTCGCATTGCTATGCCCATCGGGGACTCACAAGGAGTCTGGCGGGTTTTTTACTTGACCTAGTGAATTTCAGACTTAAACGATTGGCAAGAAGAGTTGTGGTTTGGTTTGATCCCAAAAGAGATCCTTATAATAATTACTCCTTTTTAATTGATATTAAGAAGAAGTTTGAGATTAACTGTATGTTCTTTTTTCAATTTGCCCCATATTCTACATATGATAAGAATGTATCACCGAACAGCAATAGCTTTAGGTATTTGATTAAATCCATAGCTGATTATTGTACCGTTTCACTGGCTACGTCTTATAGTTCTTTTAATGATTCGGAGCTTTTGAAGAAAGAAAAGAAAAATTTGACAGGCGTCATTAACAGATCTGTTGATTCAAGCAGGATGAGATATAACAGGGTAGATGTACCGCAAACATACAGGAATTTGGTCGATGCGGAATTTACAGATGATTATACCATGGGTTTTACACATAAAATCGGGTTTAGGGCCGGGACTTCGTTTCCTTTTTGCCTGTATGATCTTAATATGGAAGCTCAACAACCAATTAGGATACATTCCTTTGCAGCACATGATTATGCATTACATGGAGAAAAGGACAAAGCAGCTATTTTGAAAAAGTTGAATTCGCTTTATGAAGAGGTTAAAAAAGTCGAAGGAAATATGATTACGGTGTTCTCCAATGAATTATTGGGCACAGAACATAAAATAGATTGGAAAGATCTCTATACCTCAGTAACAAAGAACTACTATGTTTAGAGGTAAGATATCGGATGTATTCTTTGATTTGGATCATACCCTTTGGGATTTTGAGAAGAATTCGGCACTTACGTTTCAGAAAATTTTGAAAGAACGAAATATAAATGTTGGGCTTTCTGATTTTTTGGAAGTTTATATACCCATAAATCTGGCCTTTTGGAAACTTTACAGGGAAGAAAGAATTACAAAATCAGAATTGCGGTACCAACGCTTAAAAACTGTTTTTGATGAGTTAAGGTATAGCGTGTCAGATGACATAATAAATCAACTGGCTGTGGACTATATTAAGTATCTATCTTCCTATAACCACCTGTTCCCTAATACCATTGAGATTTTGGAATATCTAAAACCAAAATACAATCTACATATAATTACCAATGGTTTTCAGGAAATTCAGGAAAAGAAAATGGTCAATGCGAATATTCGAGAATTTTTTGATCAAATCATTAATTCGGAAATGGCAGGGGTTAAAAAACCAAACCCGATTATTTTTGAACTCGCCTTAAATAGTGCCAACACAATTCCGGAGAATTCTATTATGATTGGGGATAGTCTGGAAGCGGATATCCTAGGAGCCAAGGCGGTTGGCCTACATACATTGCATTTTAATGCGCACGATGACCCACATCACGGAATTTGCGACATGATTCACGATTTAAGTGAAATAAAAACCTTTTTGTAGAGTTATACATTGTATGATATTACCAGCTGCCTTGTTGTAAAATGGCAGTTGTAAGGTTGCGCGAAATGAAAAAGATAAGAACATACTTCTGGTTTGTATGCTCCTTACTATTGATGCTTTCCTGTATGGAAGAACAGGATTTCGATCAATATGATGATTTAAGCATTACCCCTACGTTTGAAGCAAGCATTCTATTTTTAGAAGTTCCGGAAAGGACGATAAATCTAATTTCAGGCCTGAATACCTATTCCCAAAGTTTCAATTTTGACGCGTTTGCCGAAGATATTTTTTCGGAACGGGTCTTGGAGGGAGTCTTGACTTACCAAATAGAAAACACAACCAGTAAGCCTCTTGAAATCATTATTGAGTTTTTAGATGAGGCCGGTGTTGTTTTGGATACAGAAATGTTTCAAATAGACCCGGAGCCGATAGCAATTTTACATCGAGAAATTGCCTATGGGCCCACAGGAAAGAGCATAGACATTATAAGGAATACATCGGGCATAACTCTAACCGCTATTAATTTGGGAGATAATACAAGTACTTCTTCGCAACCCAATGCATTGATCTCCTTGAAGAGTACGGGTAAATTTACGGTTCGCTTAAAATGATGGTCAGACAGCTTTTATTTGTAATCATATTATGGTTAGGTCTCTTGGCTCGCGCCCAAAACAAACAATTGATGTATGATTTTACCGAAATCCCTCAGGCTTTGTTGTTAAACCCTGGAATGGAGACAGATTTTAAATGGTATAGCGGAATACCTACTTTATCGGGATTGTCTATCCAAGCCGGTTCAAATGGACTTTCGGTAAATGATCTTTTTGCAAATGATGGCCTGGATTTTAACGATAAGGTAAGAGATAAGGTCATACAGGGTATGTCTTATAGGGATGAATTTAGTAGCACTTTACAATTAGAAATTTTAAACGGAGGTTATAGAAGTAAGGACCCCAGTGTTTTTTACTCATTTGGGGTTTATGCAGAAAGTGATGTTATCATGTATTGGCCAAAGGATTATGGAATATTGGCTTTTGAGGGTAATGCTGACAAACTTAATGAAAGATTTGACTTAGGTCATTTAAATGCTAGGGGTGAGGTTCTGAGTGTTTTTCACTTTGGAATGAACAAAAGAATGGATAACAACCTTATACTAGGTGCAAGGGGAAAAATTTACTCCAGTATTTTGGACTTTAATTCTACCAACAATACTGGCTATTTTGAAACTACCGATGGACAGAATAATATATTGTCCAATACCCTGAGGGCTGACATGCAACTTAGAACATCAGGAATCAATGCCATTGAAACTGCGGAGGACGACGGAAATGTGCCCGCAACGATTGTGAAGAGGGGTTTTTTCGGCGGTAATCTGGGGTTAGGGTTGGACCTGGGCTTTACGTATCATTTTAATAGACAAATGGTGTTAACAGGCAGCTTGTTGGATTTGGGCTTTATTTATCATGCCAACGCGGTTGAGAATTTCACCCTTGATGGTAGCGCTACAACTGAAGGTATTGAAATAATATTGCCTGATGCCTTACTCAACCCCACTCAAGATTTTTGGGAAGATTTGGTGGATGAAATTGAAGCATTGGTGCCCTTTGAAGAAACCACGAAAAGTTATATGACCTTTAGGCCCACTCGATTGTATGCATCCTTAAGATATAATTTTGGTGAATCTACCGAAAATCCCAAAGCCTGTGATTGCGACTATTCCCCTTCAGGCAGGACCAACAATATTCTTAAATATAGGAACAGCGTGGGAGGTCAGTTATATGTAATTAAAAGGCCAAGAGGCCCTCAAGGTGCCATAACCGCTTTCTATCAAAGAAGGTTCGGAAACTTTATGGCCACCAAAGCAACCTATACCGTTGACAAGTTTACTTTTACAAATGTAGGATTGGGCATAAGCCTTCAGGCAGGCCCAATAAACCTTTATCTAATGGCTGACAATTTATTGGCCTATCGTAATATTGCTGCCAGTAATTACGCCTCTTTCCAATTTGGATTAAATATTATATCTTGGGAAAAGAAATGATACGTTAATCCAATGAAGAATCTTCTTTTACCAATATTGCTTTTTAGTTGTATAAATGCCTTTTCCCAAGGAGAACTAAATGATTATAAATATATAATAGTACCTAAAAAATTTGACGGATTCAAGAAAGAAAACCAATATAAGACAAGTACGCTAATTAAATATTTATTTACCCAAAATGGTTTTAATACCATATATGATGATGCTTTACCTGCTGAATTGAATGGTAACCGATGTTTGGGGTTATTGGTGTTTCTTGATGATCAATCCTCAATGTTTACAACCAAAACCTCACTAGTACTTAAAGACTGCGCTTCCAAAGAAATTTTTATCACTCTACAGGGCAGGAGCAAGGAAAAGAATTATAATGAGGCCTATAATGAAGTGCTTACAGATGCATTTGAATCGATAAAAGCTTTGGATTATGAGTATGTTGCCCAAAACAATCAAACTCAGCCATTGACCATCTCTTTTAAAAATGATGTCAAAAATGTTGAAAAGCAGGAAGTGAAAAAGTCAAAAAACAAGAAAGACAACCTTGTCATAAAACAAGAGGCAACACCCGAAAAGCAGCTGTATGAATCCAAGGAACCGGTTACATCCAGAATCAGGAAAGCTGAGCTCGGGCCAGAAGAAAAGGCTAAACCTTTAAAAAATAATTCGAATATATTGTATGCGCAAAAAATACCAAATGGTTACCAATTGGTGGATAGCACTCCAAAAATTAGGATAAGGATATACAAAAGTTCAATGCCCAATTATTATTTGGCCCAATCGGACAATAAGAACGGTTTGGTATATAATAAAGATGGAAAATGGTATTTTGAGTATTATGCTGGCGATGTCTTCCAAATTGAAGAGTTGAATATTAAGTTTTAAAGCTCATATTTATCCTTCCATCGTTTTTTAAGAAATTCGCCAATAGCATTCTCACGTTGATTTTTACCCGGTTGGTAAAAGTTTGTTCCAGAAAGCTCTTCCGGTAAAAACTCCTCGTCAACAAAGTTGTTCTGAAACTCGTGGGCATATTTATAATCCTTGCCATAACCGAGATCTTTCATAAGTTTAGTAGGTGCATTTCTTAAAGCCAATGGAACAGATAGATCACCTGTCTGTTTAACTGTTTGTTGCGCCCTGTTCACGGCCATATAACTAGCATTGCTCTTCGCCGATGTTGCCAAATAAATGGCGCATTGGCTTAAAATGATTCGAGCTTCCGGGTAACCGATGATAGTCACAGCCTGGAACGCACTGTTTGCAATTACCAAGGCCGTTGGGTTTGCCAAACCAATATCTTCCGAAGCAGAAATCAACATTCTACGTGCAATGAACTTAACATCCTCACCACCCTCTATCATTCTTGCGAGCCAATAAACCGCACCATTGGGGTCACTCCCCCGGATTGATTTTATAAAAGCGGAAATTATATCGTAATGTTGCTCTCCAGTTTTATCATAAAGTACAGTGTTCTTTTGAACCTTTGCTAAAACCAAATCATCAGTTATCGTTATGGTATCTGATTCTTCTGAGTTGATGATCAATTCAAAGATGTTCAAAAGTTTTCTGCCGTCCCCTCCGGAAAGGCGTAAAAGCGCTTCAGTTTCCTTGAGCTTTATTTTTTTGGACTTTAGGAAGTTGTCCTGGCCCATCGCCCGTTGTAACAACGCCTCCAAATCCTCTTTTTCAAAAGCGTTTAAGATATAAACCTGACAACGTGATAATAAGGCCGGAATGACCTCAAAACTTGGATTTTCAGTTGTAGCACCAATCAATGTGACCCAGCCTTTCTCAACGGCTCCAAGAAGGGAATCTTGCTGTGATTTACTAAAACGATGAATCTCATCAATAAATAAAATCGGGTTTTTAGAAGTAAATAGTCCACCACTTTGTTTGGCTTTGTCAATCACTTCCCTAATATCTTTTACGCCACTATTTATGGCGCTTAATGTATAGAAAGGTCTTTGGCTCTCATTCGCAATAATGTTGGCCAATGTTGTCTTACCAGTACCAGGAGGTCCCCAGAGAATTAAGGAGGGTATGATGCCCTTTTTAATTTGGCTGGTCAATGCCCCATGTTCCCCGACCAAATGATTTTGACTAATGTATTCGTCCAACGTTTTGGGACGTACCCTTTCTGCCAATGGTTCGTTCATACCACAAATTTATAACAAAGTTGGCATTACATGGTTCATCGGGGTTGACTTAAATGATAGATTGATTAAGGGATTGTGGAATTCGAGGTGTGAAAATGACAATTTATCATGTTTTATGCATATGGTAAGTTTTTTGAACAGATTACCAGTAATTTTAAGTTATGTCTGAAAGCAAATATTTTAAATTTACCAACGCAGTGGTCTTGGCCCCCTTGGTAGCCGTAATCTTAATTTGGGCTGTATTCTGGATAGAATTGCGACTCAATGTAAACTTAAATGAATATGGGGTGTATCCCAGAACAATACTAGGACTGCGGGGTATTCTTCTTAGTCCGTTTATCCATGGTTCTGTCGAGCACCTTTATAACAATACTATACCCTTGGCGTTCTTAACGGCATCTTTGTTTTATTTTTATCGAAAAATAGCGGTAAAAGTTCTAATCATTGGAATTTTGATATCTGGGATTTTGACATGGGGCATGGGTAGGCCTTCTTATCATATAGGCGCAAGTGGAGTTATATATGTCTTGGCCAGCTTTATGTTTTTTAAAGGCGTTTTTTCTAAATATTTTCGTTTGGTGGCTCTCTCGCTAATTGTTGTTTTTATCTATGGAAGTCTGTTGTGGTATATATTTCCTATAAAAGATGAAATTTCGTGGGAGGGGCATTTAAGTGGTTTCATTGCAGGTCTTTCAATGGCTGTTTTTCTAAAAACGGGTTCGCCGACCTCAAAAAAGTTCGATTGGGAACAGGATGATTATAATGAAGGGGAGGATGAATTCTTAAAACAGTTTGATGCCGATGGCAATTTCATTGAAAACAAGAATGAGGACATTGATGGCAATGAGAATATAATTAAAATCACTTATCGATATAAGCCCAAAGAAAATGATGGTGCCCAAAGTGATTAATCCATTCTCTGACGCACGGCTTCGTATAAGAAAACAGCGCAAGCGACTGAAACATTCAAAGATTCAATTTCTCCCAACAAGGGTAATTTAGCAGATTGGTCGGCAGCTTTGATTACCGAAGGCGAAACACCTTTGTCCTCAGCTCCCATTACGATAGCGCAAGCTTCTTTAAAGGAAATATCGTAAATAGTAGTATTGGTTTTCTCTGTTGCGACTATAACAGATATCCCGGAAGCTTGAAGGTAAAATACGGCATCCTTAATGTGGTCTACTTTGGCTATAGGTACTTTAAAAGCCGCACCAGCCGATGTTTTAATGGTATCTGCTGTAACGGGTGCAGCTCCTTTTTTTTGGATAATGATACCATCGACACCCGTACACTCGGCAGTTCTGATAATTGCACCAAAATTCCGAACGTCTGAAAGTTGGTCAAGGAGTAGAAATAAAGGGGTTTTATTTTTGGACAAAACTTCTTCAACCAAAGTTTCAATTTCATAAAATGAAATTGGGGAAATATTGGCAACAACTCCTTGATGATTGTTTTTTGTTAACCTATTCAGTTTTTCAATGGGTACGTATGCTGTGCTGATTCCTCTTTTCCGCAAAAGCCCTTCGAGCTCTCTAAATAAATCACCTTTAAGACCTTTTTGAATAAAAACCTTGTCAATGTCTTCATCAGAATTAACAGCTTCAATAGCGGCTCTTATTCCATAAATTTGGGTAAGCTTTTCCATCGGGTAAAGGTAAATAAAAAACCATCCCGATATTTCGGAATGGTCTATGTTTTGTATTGACTCTAAATATTACTTATTCAAGTACTCGAAGACTTCGACTAAATCGGTTTCTTTTTTGACGTTTAACTTATTTTCCTTTAAAAAAGTTTTTATGTCGCTCTTTGTTGTACCATCCAGTAACTTGAGAAATTGCTTATTGCTTGGTGTAATTTCATCAATTCTGTTTACGCCTTCCTTTTGGAAATAATACTCATTGAATTTAGTGAACCTGTTGGGAACCGCCTTTACAAATGAATTTGTTGAAGCCCTTCCTGGAGAAAATATAATATGAATCCTTTTGTAAAGATTATATTTATTATCATTCAACAATGCTATGAGGTAGCCATTGAGGGTCTTCTTTTTTGAAGTTATAAAGGTCTTAAAGCTCATTTTATGATTGTCTACAAGAATTGCGATTTTCTTGTCCTTATTTAGGGCCGCAACATTCTGATTGTCCTCATTGGGGCTTTGTTTTACCTCAATCTCTTTATTATAGGCATTGTACCTATAATAAGTGTTATTCATAAACTCATTATCATAATATAGTTTTGTAGGTAAAAAAATGTCTGTTAAATAGGCAGATCCAGTTGTATTATCCATTCTTGAATTTCTATTCTCAGTAATAGCCCGGAATTTTGAAAGCATTGTTTGTGATAGTGCAGTTGTATTACCACCAACACCCATGTTGAAAGAATTCCCCGAGGCACCATCACCTTGCGCATATGACATACAATACATAAAACAAAAAAGAAGTAAGAAAAGTTTTTTCATGAAAAAGACTTTATGGTTCGTGACTAAGTATTGAGTATAGGTAAATATAAAGAATGTCTTTTGAATCAAAGATTTAAATTGATAATCGCTTGTGATGTTTTGTCATAGTGATAAGCCCTCCAATAAAATCCAGGGTCACTGAATTTCCAGACCACTTTTCCGTCAGTGGTAACTTCCCAAATCCCGAAATCACCTTCCGCAATCATGGTATTGCCATTGGGTAATCTTACTGCTCCAGAAACTTTCGCCGAAAACAAATCTGGGTCGGTAAAGCTCCAAACCACTTGGGGTTCATTATTTTGGTTAGCCTTTAAATCAAAGACTTGTGGTAATTTCAATTCATAGACGGTTGATTGATTTAAATCACCACCGTTGGAAAACACTAATATTTTTCCTAGATCTTGTCCCTTAAGAAGGTTTGGAAAATGATTGTTAAAAAATAATCTTTCACCAGCGGGGTTGCCGTACGCATCAGGATTCCCAAAACGATAGACCAAGTCGCCTCCTTTGCCATAATTACCTCCTGAATCGGTAGATGCTTCTTCCGGGGATGTACTGTGGTCTATTACCCAGATCTCGCTATAAAAATTAATGCTTAGATATATGACATCTTTTAAGGGGTCATAGGAAATACCGTTGCCATGCATAATATCGCCTTCTTCATCTAATACATAGTTCAAATTTATTTTATGGGGATTATCAGAAATCACACCAAAATTAGTTTTAGTTTCATCGAAGTCTTGGATCAGGTGGTCCCATGCATGCCATTCCCAAACGATATTGTCAGTGGTTGGGTCAATTTCAATAACCGCATCGGGAAAAACATCAACGGTTAATCCAGATCCCGCATTTTGTGCTTTTTCTGCAGTTTTGCGTTCCCAAACTTGGACGATGATGTTACCGTTTGGCAACATTTCGGCATCATGATGTAAGATGTAATCATCTGAAGCATATTCAAAACTCCAAACAACTGTACCATCGGCCTCAAGAATTTGCAATATTCCGCCTTGGCCTCCTAGTCCGATTTTTTGGTCGTCCGACTCTAAATTGGCAAGTATTTGACCATTATCCATAAGAAAGACATCATTGCCTATTTTTTTATCATTTAATGGGAAATCATAAATTAATTCAGCATTTTTATCCATTAAAAATGCTTTATCTCCATTGGCATTATTAACCAATATATAACCGTCGGTAACCAGGCTACGATAATAATACTCGACTTTGCCCAAGGTACCTTCTATAATTTCAAGTTTTGGCTCGTCGATAGGTTCTAACATAGCTTCTTTATCATTGGAACATGATAAAGACGTTAAAAGCAGTATTGCCGATAGGCAATGTACAAGTATATTGAATCTCATAGTTTTTTGGGAAAAGTACAATAAATAGGATAACCTCATGAACGGTAACACTTTATTTAACAATTACTTAATTGTCTCAAAAGGGTCTAAAATAAAGGCCGTCCAATAGAATTTGAGCGGCCTTTTTATTTATGATAACTACCTAATTAATAGTTCAATCAAGGAGCACAAAAATCCAATGTCAATACTATTGGTCCTATGTCCGGAGTTGGGCCGTGGTTGGCAACAACGGCACCAGTAGGATCTGTAATCTGGTATGTGATTTCTGAATCCCAATCACCGCCTTGAAAGACAAATGCCAATGCAGCGCTTCCAATAGGAACAGTAATGGTAGCTGAGCCTTCGCTAGCTGTAATTGAATAAGGAGTAGTGTCATCGTTAACTGTTACATTAATGGCAGCTCCGTTCCAACCATCGCCGTAAGAATCTTGCATGTCAATCTTCCAATCACCTGGTGGGGGAGGACAAACTACAGATGCAGAATACCTAAAAGGTGATCTAAAAGCCGAGCTCGTTTGAATTTTGGTCCCTACATTGGTAGAAGTAAAGGTCCGACCATCCGTTGTATGAAGTGCCAATCTGACTAAAAAGATATCACCTCCCCACAAAGTAGCGGGGTCAACTCCTATAGCACCGATTGCATCACCAATGTTAACGCTGATCGTAGTTTCTAATTTACCCTCACTCCCAGCAGAAAATGCACTTGCGGGGATGTTTCCCAATGAAACTTCCGCAAAAGTTTGAACTACATTCCCCACGGGAGTGGTGTCGATAAACTCAGTAAAAATATCGACCGACTCCATCGTGTCTTGGTTTAGGAAGTCATCAAACTGAACGTTAAAAACCATATTAGCTGAACTTGGGTTCCCTCTGTCCACGGTGGCGCCAGAGGTAGAAAGAGTCCGTAAAATAGCCCCTCCAGAGATAAGACCTCCTTCTAATCTGTCCTTATCCTCATCCTCACAAGAAAATGTTGAGAGAATGAGAGCGGACGCTGTTAATAAAGAAAATATTTTTTTCATAGTTGTTTTTTTAGTAAATGAAACCTGTATCAGGATTAGTATCCCAGAATACCTTTTGGAAGACATCTGGTTTTTGGTTCGCATTCAAGTTTTGATTGACATATACATCAGGATAAAAGAACGAGCGTAAGAAATTATCTGATGGCTGTCTAACCAATTGCTGTAAATTATCTGGTTTCCCCGTTCTTCTGTACGTATTATACGCTTCAACACCATTGCCAAAAAGCGCCAACCAATATTCTTGGGCTATTATGTTCATTTTGCCATCGGCATCAGCACCGGCATAGTTGGCTAAAACTTCCGCAACATAAGTATCGACTTCGCCTTCTGTAGGGGCAAAACTTTCATCTACCAAATCCTCTCTAAAGGTCATTACGGTTTCGATACTTTTTCTCATGCCATTTTCTAAATAGGTAGCAGGATCTCCGGTAGTTCCTATGGTCAAGGCAGCTTCAGCCAACATAAAGTCTACAAAACTAGACATCATGATAGGTGCAATGCCCGAACCCTTGGTTCCGATGTTTCTATCTGGAATAGCCGTAAAAGAACTATCGTCAAAATTACCGCCAACAGGATAAAGACCCCAAGCAGACCGTGCACCTGTATCAGGCGGAATACCAAAATCATAGCCATGGTCCCTGCCCCAATATCCAGGATTGTCCACTAAATTACAAAAGATACTCGAAAACCCAATATGTGCGGGAGGCAAACCTCCAAAGCAAGACTGCTCAACAGTATTTTCCGCATTGGTATCACGTTGTCTGTAGATATAATAGCGTACTCTTGGGTCTTCAACAGATTTTTGGTTCAATAACATATCCATATAGGTATTGGACATATAATCTGTAACACCAGTGCCTTCTACAAAGTTTTCTATAAACTGCGGATCTCTACTATCAGGATTATTGTCAAGTGTTCCGAATTGGAATTTAAAGTCTCCAGAAGCAGAGGTTATGTACTCTCCTCCAGCAATTATTGCGTTGATACCTGCAGCGGATGCACTTTCTGTTACCAGTCTGGATTGTAAGTATAGCTTTAGCTTCAAGGTATTAGCCAAATTTATCCATTTTTGTTTGTCGCCATCATAAAATAAATCCGTGTCTGGTTTTCTTGATTCGGTTTTATTAAGATTTGCGATTGCGGCATTCAATACCCCATGAAGTGCCTCATAAATTTGAGCTCCTGGATCGGCTTTTGGGTTAAGTGAAACACCATCATTACTTTCTGAATAGGGTACGTCCCCAAAGAAATCAACCATAGTAGCCATGGTATAAGCCTCTGCAATTTGTCCAATAGCCAAGTGCATGTACAATTCATCTTCCAAAGCTAAAGGTGCTAAACTTCTGACATCAGCCAAGACTCTGGAATACGCCTCTTCCCAAGTTTCATTAAAATCACCTGGTGTCCAAGCATTACCATAAAGTGGTCCGAACATGTGAAGAATACGGGTGGCTCGCATACCTATCTCTGAGACACTCTCAAAATTATTTGTCTCTCTGCCCGCATAGAAATCCCTAAGTTCAATTTGAATTGCACTAACATAAAAATCTGCTGAAGCATTTGTTGCATTTAGAGCATTTGGATCATCCAACAACTCTAATTCAATTGTTTCACAACTGCCGGCACCCAGTAATAGGACTAAAGCAGCGAAACTGATATTTATTGTTTTATTTAATCTTTTCATTTTATTTCTTTTTTTAGAATGTTGCCTTAATACTAAATCCGTATCGTTTTGAACTTGGACCAGTGAAGTATTCCAAACCAATGTTGTTGCCGACACCATTAGATAATGTATTGGTATCAAAGTTAACACCTTTTGGGAAGTTCACAGCCCTATACCACAAGTTAGAACCTGTTAGGGTAAATGACAAGCTAGAGAACGGTGTTTTTTCCAACATTTGACTAGATAGTGAATACCCGACTCTTACATCACGTAAACGTATAGTTGTACCGTCCCATATTTCAAATTCATTGGCCTCACCCAACCAGTTGGAGAAAGCGATATCTGTTGCACCAATTTGGGTGTTGTTTACACCACCATCTTCATTAACTCCAGGAAGTACATAGGTTCCTAAGCGATCGAAAGGAAAATCAATCACCCCCCTGTTCAATAGGGTAGCTGCGGTTTTAGAAAATATATCACCACCGTGTCTGTACCCTAAAGTGGCACCAACACTAAAGCCTTTATAGGAAAAGGTGTTGTCTAAAGACCCGGTCCAATCGGGATTAGGATCGCCGATGACCACACGGTTCTCATCGGTTACATAAGCACCTGTGCTTTTGGTGATAATTTTATTTCCAGAATCATCCCTTTGAACACTCGAACCGATCAATACAGCAAAAGGCTGCCCTACAATTGCAGCATTTACTGCATCTCCCACAAAGGAATCCCCAAGAATGATTTGTTCGATACCTTCTGGTAGTCTAGTTACTATTGATTCGTCAGCATAGAAATTGACATTGGTTTTCCAGTTGAAACCATTATGCACACTTTTAACTATATGTAAATCTAAATCAACTTCAACCCCTTTGACCTCCAAATCACCACCATTCAATGTAGTCAATTGATAACCTGTTGAAGGGTCTAGATCTTTATTGGTAATTAAATCTTTGGTTTTTTTCTTAAAGACACTGGCATTAAGCCCAACCCTGTTATCCAGAAAACGAGTATCCAATCCAAGCTCAAATTCTGAGAGTCTCTCTGGTTTTAGGTCTGGATTTCCTAAATAATCATCTGTAGAATTAATTGATACTACATTACCTGATGCATCAACAAATGCTCTACCTGTTAAGGATAAGGTATTTCTGGTGCTATATACCTCTGGGAAACCAGCTGAAGAACCGTAGCCAAATCTTAATTTAAGGTAATTTAATCCATTACCATCAGATCGAAGGCCCTCAAAAGCATTGGTAGGGACAAAAGACAAACTAGTTGAAGGATATAGAAGCGTGTTATTATCTTTTTCCAAAGTAGATGTCCAGTCATTTCTAACAGAGCCATTTAAGTACAGATAATTCTTAAATCCTAAAGACAAATCGGCATAACCTCCAAAGGTGTTATTTTGCGTCTTTTGTTGGAAATTTACAGCACTATTAAATGAACTTGACGATGAGGCACTGGTAAAGTTCCAATGCTGCAACACGCCAAAGGCTATTTGGTTGCTACTTTCCAAGCCATCTCTCTCAAAACCAATCGAGTTTGAGTTGAAACCAGCTATCAATTTCATATTCCAATTCTCATTTAAATCGGTATCATAGTTTAAACTAAGATTATGGTCTGTAACAGAATTTCTGATATATTGGGTTCTATAATTACCTAATTGGTTACCATCAATACCACCTTTGTTTTGACCGTAGAACGAACTCTCATTATAGATGTCCAATCCGTAACGATAGGAGACATTAAGGTTTTCAGAAAGCTCGTAGTTCAAGGCAATATTACCAAAGAACCTATCCACTTTTTGGCCTGTTTTTGAATTTTCAACGGTCCAGTTAGGGTTTTGAATACTATTGGTTTCCCTATAGTATAAAGATCCACCATCAGCTCTGGTAAAAGGAATATTTGATAAATCAACACTTCTAGGCGTATACATTAAATCACCAAAAAGAGAAGCACCTTGTCCTTCAACTCCAGAACCTCTTGAGGCTGCTATTGGAGGGCTTTTTAAATCGGTAACACTATAGTTTAAACTTGCATTAACAGATAGTTTCCCAAGTTTGGTAGAACCACCAATTCCAAGGTTGTTTTTCATTAGTCGGTTACCGGGAACAAAACTTTTGTCTTCGGTTCTTGAATACGTAATATTATAACCCGTATCCCCATTTCCGCCATTGAGACCAACAGATTGACTAGTGTAAACACCCGTTCTAAAGAAATCAGGTACACTTTGGTAAGCCTTGTATTCATATTGACTGTCACGTAAATCTTCGAAACCTGTAATAAAGGCTTGGACCGTGTTGGTAGCAAATGGGTGATTTAAGAACACCTTGCCATCCCTTATTTCATTGAGGTAACCCGACCATATACCTGGATTGGTATCACCAAACCTAGGTCCCCAGTTACTGAAGAACCAACCGAATTCCTGATCAAAACCACCGCCATATTCTTGTTGGTAGTCAGGTAAGTGCGGCGTGCTAAAGAATGTTGAACTACTAATAGTAACAGTAGTCTTGCCCTCAAAGTCACCACCCTGGGCATTCTTTGTTGTAATCAATATTACCCCGTTTCTTCCTCTGTTACCATACAGGGCAGTTGCACTAAGGCCTTTTAATACATTAATGTCTGCGATGTTGTTTGGATCTAAATCCAAAAACCGACTAGACTCCGCACCACTATCAATCCATGAATCGGTATTATTGGTATCACTACCAAAAGGAACACCGTCAACCACGAAAAGTGGTTGGTTAGAACCAGTAATAGAGGTGTAGCCCCTAATAATAATGTTGGTGGAAGATCCCGCCATTCCATTAGATGCGGTGATATTTACACCGGCTGCCTTTCCTTGGAGTAGTCTACCTATATCACTAGAGGGTCTTTCGGCAACTTCGTCACCATCTACCTTTGCGATGGAATAACCTAACGATTGAGCTTCCTTTCTAACACCAAGTGCAGTTACGACTACCTCTTCCAGTGCTTGCGCATCTTCTTGCATCTGCACATTCATAGAGTTACTCGCACCAACAATTTGTCTGACGTCTTTTTGACCTATATAGGTAAAAAGTAGGGATTGACCTTCCGAGGCACTAATTGAATAGTTTCCATCAAAATCGGTCTGGGTACCATTTGTAGTACCTTCTACAACGATATTTACTCCGGGAAGCGGTAGACCACTTTGGTCAGTAACCGTACCGGAAATCGTTTTCTCTTGCGCAAATGAAATGTGCACAACGAACGCCAATAACAGCGTCAAGATTCCATTGAATTTTGTTCTCATTTTTTAATTATTTGAATTAGCTACCGCCAAAAGTCTTAAATTCATGTTAATAATCCAATTTTTTTTCACTTTTAATTATGCGTGCATAGTTTTTGAGCTGTTATAAATTGAATATAGATCTGTGATTTGGACTAAAAAAGAACATAAAACTAGTTTTTTGTTATGAAAAAAAGAAGGATAACTCTAAAGTTGTAAGAATTAATGGGCAATTATGTTAAAATCTTTATAAGTACTCAAATCTTAAATTCGGTGGGTACTTCTATCATTTATAGTAGGTAATGGAAATTAATTTTGGCAAAGAGTGTTCTTGATGATATTCACTCAAAACCGTTAAAATTTTGTAAAACCCACCTACCACATAATCAGGTTAAATGAAGTTGACTTGCTACAATAATTATTGTTTGTTTGTTTTGATTTTTTATGAGGTTTCCGTTTTTTAACTCTTAAAATGTATAACTATCTATTTTTGGTAATTGTAGCTCAAAGAGGATATTCGAAGAAGTGTCCGATTATATTAAAATGTTCCGTCCAAATGTTAAGGAGAATGAAAATCGAAAAACAAAAAAAATAATGCAAGTAGGATTTGAATTATAATGAAATATTACTACATTTGCCAGCCCTTAAACAGGGGGTAATATTTTTACACATATATATAGTATGCCAACAATTTCACAATTAGTACGAAAAGGAAGGGCCACAATTACTAAGAAGAGTAAATCGGCTGCTTTGGATTCGTGTCCTCAAAGGAGGGGAGTATGCACTAGAGTGTATACTACAACTCCAAAAAAACCAAACTCCGCGATGCGTAAAGTTGCAAGGGTGAGGTTGACAAATGGAAAGGAAGTCAATGCTTACATTCCAGGAGAGGGTCACAATTTGCAAGAGCACTCGATAGTATTAGTAAGGGGCGGGAGAGTAAAGGATTTGCCAGGTGTTAGATATCATATTGTTAGAGGGGCCTTGGACACAGCAGGTGTTGCGGGTAGAACTCAACGAAGATCTAAGTATGGTGCAAAACGACCAAAGAAGTAATCAGAACTTTTTTAAAAAGCAGTAATGAGAAAAAGACAGGCAAAGAAAAGACCATTATTACCGGATCCACGGTTTAATGACCAATTGGTTACACGTTTTGTGAACATGATGATGTGGGATGGTAAAAAATCGGTGGCGTTTAGCGTGTTCTATGATGCTATTGATATCGTAGAAGAGAAAAACACCGATGAGGAAAAAAGCGCATTGGAGCTTTGGAAGGATGCATTATCCAATGTAATGCCTCACGTAGAGGTGAGAAGTAGGAGAGTTGGGGGGGCTACCTTTCAAATTCCTATGCAGATCAGACCAGATCGAAAGATATCTACAGCCATGAAATGGTTGATAAGTTTTGCGCGTAAGCGAAATGAAAAGGGGATGTCGCAAAAATTAGCTGCCGAGATTTTAGCAGCGGCCAAAGAAGAAGGTGCGGCGGTAAAAAGAAGAGTGGATACCCACAAAATGGCGGAAGCGAACAAAGCATTTTCCCACTTTAGATTTTAATTGGAATGGCAAGAGATTTAAGATATACTAGAAACATTGGTATTGCCGCTCATATTGATGCTGGTAAGACCACTACCACAGAACGTATTCTTTATTATACTGGTGTTAGTCATAAAATTGGTGAGGTACATGATGGTGCCGCAACAATGGATTGGATGGAGCAGGAGCAGGAGCGTGGTATTACAATTACTTCGGCGGCTACGACATGTACTTGGGATTTTCCATCTGAAAACGGAGAACCTACATCAGATTCTAAAGGATATCATTTCAATATCATTGATACTCCCGGTCACGTTGATTTTACCGTTGAGGTAAATAGATCACTTCGAGTATTAGATGGTTTGGTATTCCTTTTTAGTGCGGTTGATGGTGTTGAGCCACAGTCTGAAACTAACTGGAGATTGGCTGACAATTACAAAGTTCCACGTATGGGCTTTGTGAATAAAATGGACAGACAGGGTTCTAACTTCCTTATGGTGTGTAAACAGGTTAAGGATATGTTGAAATCAAATGCTGTTCCTATTGTGTTGCCTATTGGTGATGAGGCCGATTTTAGGGGTGTGGTTGATTTGGTTAAGAACCGTGCCATCGTTTGGCATGAAGAAAATATGGGTGCAACTTTTGACATAGTTGACATTCCAGAAGAAATGAAAGAGGAGGTGCATGAATATCGTGCCGCCTTAATTGAAGCGGTAGCCGAATATGATGAAAACTTAATGGAGAAGTTCTTCGAAGATGAAGATTCCATTACCGAAGAAGAAGTACATGCGGCCCTTAGAGCGGCAGTTATGGATATGAGTATCATACCTATGATTTGTGGGTCTTCATTTAAGAACAAGGGTGTTCAGTTTTTATTGGATGCGGTATGTCGTTACCTTCCTTCCCCTATGGATAAAGAGGCTATTGTTGGTATCGATCCCGATACCGAACTGCCAATTTCTAGAAAACCAGATGTTAATGAGCCTTTTGCGGCATTAGCCTTTAAGATAGCAACAGATCCTTTTGTTGGTCGTTTGGCATTCTTTAGAGCGTATTCAGGTAGGTTGGATGCTGGTTCTTATGTATTGAACAATCGTTCGGGCAATAAAGAGCGTATTTCTAGAATATATCAAATGCATGCCAATAAGCAAAATGCCATTAGCTATATTGAGGCTGGTGATATTGGTGCAGCTGTTGGTTTTAAAGATATTAAGACAGGGGATACCCTTTCGTCTGTGAAACATCCAATTGTTTTGGAAAGTATGGACTTTCCTGACCCTGTGATTGGTATTGCTGTCGAGCCTAAAACGAAAGCAGATGTTGATAAGCTTGGAATGTCTTTGGCTAAATTGGCAGAGGAAGATCCAACTTTTCAAGTTAAAACCGATGAAGCTTCAGGACAGACGATAATCTCTGGTATGGGAGAGCTTCACTTGGATATTATTGTTGATCGATTGAGAAGAGAATTCAAGGTTGATGTTAACCAAGGTGAGCCACAAGTTGAATACAAAGAGGCATTGACCAAAATGGCAGCGCACAGGGAGACGTATAAAAAGCAATCTGGTGGTCGCGGTAAATTTGGTGATATTGTCTTTGAAATGGGCCCTGCTGATGATGATTTTGAGGAAACTGGATTACAGTTTGTCGATCGAATTAAAGGGGGTCGTATTCCCAAGGAATTTATTCCTTCGGTAGAAAAAGGATTTAAGGCTGCTATGAAGAATGGTCCATTGGCTGGTTATGAAATGGATACTATGAAAGTTGTTCTTAAAGATGGTTCTTTCCATGCTGTGGATTCTGATGCCTTATCTTTTGAGTTGGCTGCCAAACTTGGATACAAAGCTGCTGGTAAGGCAGCGGGAGCTGTGATTATGGAACCGATTATGAAAATTGAGGTTCTTACTCCAGAAGAGAACATGGGTGATATAGTTGGGGATCTTAACCGAAGAAGAGGTACGATTTCTGACATGAGTGATAGGGCCGGTTCAAAAGTGATTAAAGGGGATGTTCCACTGTCGCAAATGTTTGGTTATGTTACATCGCTAAGGACATTGTCTTCAGGTAGGGCAACTTCGACTATGGAATTCTCTCATTATGCAGAGACACCGTCAAATATTTCAGAAGAAGTAATTAAAGCAGCTAAAGGGGTAACCGCTTAATTTTTAGAAGATGAGTCAAAAAATCAGAATAAAACTAAAATCTTACGATTACAATTTGGTAGACAAATCTGCTGAGAAAATCGTCAAAACGGTAAAGACTACAGGTGCTGTGGTTACAGGGCCTATTCCTTTGCCAACACATAAAAAAATATTTACGGTTTTGCGTTCACCGCACGTAAATAAAAAGTCAAGAGAACAATTTCAATTGAACTCTTATAAAAGGTTGCTGGATATTTATAGTTCATCTTCCAAAACTATTGACGCCCTTATGAAGTTGGAGCTTCCTAGTGGGGTTGAGGTAGAGATTAAGGTTTAGGTATTTTCCATTCCCAAATAGGGGAGGGTTAACATGTCCTGAGCTGCGAGCAAGGGAAAAACGGAAACAAGAATAAATTCAGGGTTGAATTATTTTTGGCCCTGTTTTTTTGTAATCGAATGTATAGTAAAGTAATTAATAAATAATAATTGTATGTCTGGGTTAATAGGAAAAAAAGTAGGTATGACCAGCATTTTTGATGAAAATGGAAAAAGCATTCCATGTACCGTCATTGAGGCTGGACCATGCGTGGTTACCCAAGTCAGAACCGAAGAGGTCGACGGGTATAGTGCCCTTCAACTTGGTTTCGATGACAAGGCGGAAAAACGTGCTAATAAGGCCGAATCAGGTCACTTTAAAAAAGCAGGTGCTTCTCCGAAGAAAAAGGTCGTTGAATTCCGGGAATTTGAAGGAGAATACAAATTGGGAGATACCGTTGGTGTTGATGTTTTTGTAGAAGGTGAATTTGTTGATGTAGTTGGTACATCAAAGGGTAAAGGTTTTCAGGGAGTTGTAAAAAGACATGGCTTTGCTGGTGTCGGGCAGGCTACCCATGGTCAGCATAATAGACTTAGAGCACCTGGTTCTATTGGTGCTGCATCCTATCCTGCGAGAGTATTCAAGGGAATGAAAATGGCTGGTAGAATGGGTGGTGAACGAGTCACTGTTCAAAACCTTAAGGTTTTAAAAATAGTTCCAGAAAAGAATCTTTTAGTTGTAAAAGGTTGTGTTCCTGGTCATAAAAACGCTTACGTAACTATTGAGAAGTAATGAAGGTAGCAGTTTTAGATATCAAAGGAAAAGAAACAGGAAGAAAGGTAGACCTTTCTGATAATGTTTTCGCTATAAAGCCAAATAACCATGCAATTTACTTAGATGTTAAACAGTATTTGGCGCATCAAAGGCAAGGAACACATAAGGCTAAGGAAAGAGGAGAGATAAAGGGTAGTACTAGAAAAATCAAAAAGCAAAAAGGCACGGGTACAGCTAGGGCTGGTAGTATTAAGTCACCAATTTTCAGAGGTGGTGGTCGAATATTTGGGCCTAGACCAAAAGATTATACCCAAAAGTTAAACAAGAATGTAAAACGTTTGGCAAGAAAATCTGCACTTAGTATAAAGACAAAAGAGAAAGTTGTTTTGGTGGTAGAGGACTTTAATTTTGAAGCACCAAAAACCAAGGATTTCGTACAAGTTTTAAAGTCTTTGGGATTGGAAAACAAAAAATCTTTATTTGTGTTGGGTGATTCAAATAATGATGTATATTTGTCTTCGCGTAATTTAAAGCGTTCTGAGGTTATAACTAACTCAGAATTAAGCACTTATAAAATATTAAACGCAAATAATATTGTATTGCTTGAGGGTTCATTAGAAGGAATTGAATTGAACTTAAATAAATAGGAAAATCATGAGTGTCTTAATAAAACCAATAATAACGGAAAAAATGACAGCAGACAGCGAGTTGCACAATCGTTATGGTTTCGTTGTTGATCCTAAAGCAAACAAAATACAAATCAAAGAGGCCGTTGAGGCAGCTTATGGTGTCTCTGTGAAGAAAGTTAGAACCATGAATTATGGCCCTTCCAGAAAATCACGATACACCAAAACCGGAATACAGCACGGTAAGACAAATGCTATTAAAAAAGCTATTATCGATGTTGCTGAAGGTGATATAATTGATTTTTACAGTAATCTATAAAGACAAGAAATGTCAGTTAGAAAATTAAAACCAATCACTCCTGGACAGCGTTTTAGAGTAGTAAATGGATTTGACGCCATTACTACTGATAAGCCGGAGAAAAGCTTGCTTGCTCCGTTAAAAAAGTCGGGAGGTAGAAACAGTCAGGGAAAAATGACCATTCGCCATAGAGGTGGGGGGCATAAAAGAAGGTATCGTGTTATCGATTTTAAAAGAGAGAAACAAGAAGTTTCGGCTACTGTAAAGTCAATTCAATATGATCCAAACAGAACTGCTTTTATAGCATTGTTAGAATATGTAGACGGTGAAAAGAAATATGTGATTGCCCAAAATGGATTGCAAGTTGGTCAGACGGTTTCTTCAGGACCCTCTGCTGCGCCGGAAATAGGGAATGCACTTCCTATGAATGCTATTCCATTGGGTACTATTATTTCCTGTATAGAGTTAAGGCCCGGTCAAGGGGCTGTAATGGCAAGAAGTGCGGGAACCTTTGCTCAGCTAATGGCTAAAGACGGTAAGTTTGTTACTGTTAAATTGCCATCTGGTGAGACAAGATTGATACTTTCCGGTTGTTTGGCAACCATTGGGGCGGTTTCAAATTCTGATCATCAATTGTTGGTGTCAGGTAAAGCAGGTAGAAGTAGATGGTTGGGTAGACGACCTAGAACTAGGCCAGTAGCTATGAATCCTGTGGATCACCCAATGGGTGGTGGTGAAGGTAGGGCTTCTGGTGGTCATCCAAGATCTAAAAACGGCATTCCTGCTAAAGGCTTTAGAACACGTTCTAAAACAAAAAGCACAAACAGATATATATTAGAACGTAGAAAGAAATAAAAAGAAAAAGAAATGGCACGTTCATTAAAAAAAGGACCTTACGTTCATTATAGTTTGGATAAAAAAATCCAGCAAAATGCTGCTTCTGGCAAGAAAAGCGTAATTAAGACTTGGTCAAGGGCTTCGATGATAACACCGGACTTTGTTGGTTTAACTATTGCTGTGCATAACGGGAGACAATTTGTTCCCGTTTATATAACAGAGAATATGGTGGGTCACAAGCTTGGCGAATTTTCTCCAACAAGATCTTTTAGAGGTCATGCAGGGGCTAAAAACAAGGGTAAAAAGTAAGCTATGGGAGTTCGAAAAAGACAAATGGCCGAAAGAATTAAGGCTGAAAAACAACAATTGGCTTTTGCTAAATTAAATAACTGTCCGACATCTCCTAGGAAAATGAGATTGGTTGCAGATTTGATTAGAGGAGTTGAGGTAGAAAAAGCTCTGGCAATCTTGAAATTCAATTCGAAAGAAGCTTCTCGTAGATTGGAAAAGTTGCTTTTGTCCGCATTGGCAAACTGGCAAGCGAAAAATGAGGATGCGAGTCTTGAAGAAGCTGATCTTATTGTAAAAGAGATAAGGGTTGACAGTGGAAGTATGTTGAAAAGATTGCGACCAGCACCACAAGGTAGAGCACATAGAATAAGAAAGCGTTCAAACCATGTTACATTGGTTTTGGGGTCTAACAATAATATAGCAAGCTAGAATGGGACAGAAAACAAATCCAATAGGAAATCGTCTAGGAATAATCAGGGGGTGGGAATCTAACTGGTATGGTGGAAATGATTATGGCGATAAGCTGGCTGAAGACGACAAAATTAGAAAGTATATACATGCACGTCTTTCCAAGGCAAGTGTGTCTAGGGTAATAATTGAACGAACCCTAAAGTTGATTACCATTACGGTTACAACTGCAAGGCCGGGTATTATTATCGGTAAAGGAGGGCAAGAAGTCGATAAGCTTAAAGAAGAGCTTAAGAAAATCACAGGTAAAGAAATCCAAATCAATATTTATGAGATTAAAAGACCTGAAGTTGATGCCAATCTTGTTGCTGCCAGTATTGCGCGACAAATTGAGAGTAGGATTTCCTTTAGACGTGCAATAAAAATGTCTATTACGGCTGCAATGCGAATGAATGCCGAAGGGATTAAAGTACAGATATCTGGACGATTGAATGGTGCTGAAATGGCGCGATCCGAATCTTATAAAGATGGTCGTATACCATTGTCTACTTTTAGAGCTGATATTGATTATGCTTTACATGAAGCGCATACTACCTACGGAAGATTGGGTATCAAAGTGTGGATCATGAAAGGTGAAGTATATGGTAAGCGAGAACTTTCCCCACTGGTGGGCATGCAAAAAGGCCAAGGAGGAAAACAAGACGGACCGAGAAAACAACGTCGTAGAAAGTAATTTTTTAAAGAAGTAAAGAAATGTTACAACCGAAAAGAACCAAGTTTCGTAAAATGCAAAAAGGCCGTATGAAAGGCAACTCCGGTAGGGGCCATCAGCTTTCGAATGGTATGTTTGGCATTAAATCCTTGGATTCATCTTTTTTGACTTCCCGACAAATTGAAGCGGCGCGTATTGCGGCCACAAGATTCATGAAAAGGGAAGGGCAGTTATGGATCAAAATATTTCCGGACAAGCCGATTACCAAAAAACCATTGGAAGTACGTATGGGTAAAGGTAAAGGTGCTCCAGAATATTTTGTCGCTGTGGTAAAACCAGGCAGGATTATGTTCGAGATAGCTGGGGTTTCCCAGGATATTGCAAAGGAAGCTTTGCGTTTGGCAGCTCAAAAATTACCTGTTAAAACGAAGTTTGTCGTTGCACGGGATTATACTGTTCAGAATTAATCGTAAGGAATCATGAAAAATTTGGAAATAAAAAAATTATCTGTCGAGGAACTTACGGAGAAGTTTGCTGAGTACAAAAAGCAACATGCAGATTTAAAAATCGCTCATTTTGTAACTCCACTGGAGAACCCTCTTCAGATCAAAAGGGTAAGAAGAACGGTTGCAAGATTGGCAACGGAATTAACTAATAGGGAAAACCAATAATTGGTTCTGCTTTATGGAAAAAAGAAACTTAAGAAAAGAGAGAGTTGGGGTTGTTACTAGTGACAAAATGGAAAAATCCATTGTTGTTGCTGAGGTAAAAAGAGTTAAACACCCTATGTACGGTAAGTTCGTTTTGAAAACAAAGAAATATGTTGCGCACGACGAACAGAACGATTGTAATATTGGTGATACCGTAAAGATCATGGAGACCCGTCCGATGAGTAAGACCAAATGTTGGAGGTTAGTAGAAATCTTAGAAAGAGCTAAATAATTATGTTACAGCAAGAATCAAGACTAAAGGTAGCAGACAATACTGGGGCAAAAGAAGTTTTGACCATTAGAGTTCTAGGTGGTACAAAAAGAAGATATGCTTCGATAGGGGATAAAATCGTTGTTACGGTCAAAGAGGCTGCACCAAATGGTGGTATCAAAAAAGGAACAGTGTCAACTGCTGTTGTGATTAGAACAAAGAAGGAGGTTAGAAGACCTGATGGTTCTTATATCCGTTTTGATGATAATGCTTGTGTTTTATTGAACCCGACAGGTGAAATGAGGGGTACTCGTGTTTTTGGTCCTGTGGCTAGGGAATTACGTGATAAGCAGTTCATGAAAATTGTATCATTGGCCCCTGAGGTACTTTAATATTTAAGACAATAATGAAAAAGTTAAAGATAAAAACAGGAGATACCATAAGGATAATTGCTGGGGACCATAAAGGTACCGAAGGTAAGGTTACCAAGGTATTTCTTGATAAGAACAAGGCAATTGTTGAAGGTGCTAACATGGTTTCTAAACATGAGAAGCCAAGTGCTAACAATCCTCAAGGTGGTATTGTAAAAAAGGAAGCTCCCATTCATATATCTAACTTATCGTTGATTGATTCAAAATCAAATGAAGCAACAAGGGTAGGTATGGAAGTAAGGGATGGAAAGAAGGTAAGGTTTTCTAAAAAATCCAATGAAGTAATTTAGTTATGGCTTACGTTTCAAGATTAAAAAAAGAATATAATGAGCGTATAGTTAGTGCGCTTAAAGTGGAGTTTGGTTACAAAAATGTAATGCAAGTTCCTAAATTAGAGAAGATTGTAGTGAGTAGGGGTGTTGGTGCCGCTGTTGCTGATAAGAAATTAATTGATCATGCTGTTGATGAATTAACTTTGATAACAGGACAAAAGGCCATATCTACGATGTCTAAAAAAGATGTTGCTACATTCAAATTGCGTAAAGGAATGCCAATTGGTGCCAAAGTAACCTTACGTGGTGAGAGAATGTATGAGTTCTTGGATAGATTGGTTACTTCTGCGTTGCCAAGGGTGAGAGACTTCCAAGGAATACGTGCTACGGGTTTTGATGGTAGAGGTAATTATAGTTTAGGTGTAACAGAACAAATTATTTTTCCTGAAATCAACATTGACAAGATCAATAGGATTAATGGAATGGATATTACATTTGTGACCTCTGCACCAACAGATAAGGAAGCAAAATCATTATTAACAGAATTAGGATTACCTTTTAAAAAGAATTAGTATGGCTAAAGAATCAATGAAGGCCCGTGAAAGAAAAAGGGCGAGAACAGTTGCTAAATATGCTGAAAAGCGGAAAGCTTTGAAAGAAGCCGGTGACTTTGAAGGACTTCAAAAATTGCCAAAAAATGCTTCTCCTGTACGTATGCACAATCGTTGTAAGATTACAGGTAGACCTAAAGGGTATATGAGAACGTTTGGTATTTCAAGGGTAACATTCAGGGAGATGGCCAATCAAGGACTGATTCCAGGAGTTAAAAAAGCCAGCTGGTAATAGCTTAAATTAGAAAAAATGGTAACAGATACTATAGCAGATTACTTAACAAGAGTTAGAAATGCCAGTTCAGCCGGACATAGGGTGGTTGAAATACCTGCATCTAATGTTAAGAAAGAGATAACTAAGATATTGTTCGATCAAGGATATATTTTAAGTTATAAGTTTGAAGATGATAAAGTGCAAGGTTCAATCAAAATTGCCTTAAAGTATGATAAGGTGACTAAAGAACCTGTAATTAAAAAAATACAGCGTATTAGTAAGCCAGGTTTACGTAAATATACCAATTCTGGTGATATGCCAAGAGTTCTAAATGGGTTGGGTATTGCGATTGTTTCTACATCACATGGGGTGATGACAGGTAAGCGGGCCAAGAACGAGAATGTAGGTGGCGAAGTATTGTGCTACGTATATTAATACTATATAAAGAGTAAAAAAATGTCAAGAATAGGTAATAATCCAATAGCAATTCCAGAAGGGGTAACTATAGAAGTAAAAGAAAATGTGGTTACCGTAAAGGGAAAGTTGGGTGAATTGATCCAAGAATTTTCTGGTGTGGCGATTAAGATAGAAGATGGGCAGGCCTGGGTAACTAGACCTTCAGATTCAAAAGAACATAAGGCAAAACACGGTCTTTACAGATCTTTGGTTTTAAATATGGTCGAAGGTGTTTCTAAAGGATGGACCAAGGAATTGGAATTGGTTGGTGTGGGTTACAGAGCAAGCAATCAAGGACAAAAATTAGATCTTGCGCTTGGTTTTTCTCATAATATTGTTTTGAATATTGCTCCTGAGGTTAAGATAGAAACTACTTCTGAAAAAGGAAAGAACCCTATCATAAAGCTTACCTCTTTTGACAAACAATTGGTAGGACAGGTAGCTGCAAAGATTCGATCTTTCCGCAGACCTGAGCCTTACAAAGGAAAAGGTATCAAGTTCGTTGGTGAACAATTAAGAAGAAAAGCAGGTAAATCAGCTTAAGAATAAGTGTCATGGGATTATCAAAGACTCAAAGAAAATTAAGAATAAGAAGGAGAATCAGAAAGGTTTCCTTTGGAACTGCAGCTAAGCCGAGATTGTCGGTATTTAGAAGTAATACAGGTATATATGCCCAGGTAATAGATGATAACAAGGGGACTACTTTGTTGGCAGCTTCATCAAGGGATAAGGATTTGGCTTCGACAAAGGGAAATAAATCTGAAGTGGCCAATTTAGTAGGTAAGACAATTGCCGAAAAATGTAAAAAGGCTGGTATAGAACAAGTTGCCTTTGATAGAGGTGGTAATTTATATCATGGTAGAGTAAAATCTCTCGCAGAGGGTGCAAGGGAAGCAGGACTAAAATTTTAATAAAAGTATGTACCAGAAATACAAAAACGTAGAAACTGTTAAACCAGGAGGTTTAGAGCTTAAAGATAGGTTGGTCGGTGTACAAAGGGTAACCAAAGTAACCAAAGGTGGTAGGGCATTTGGTTTTTCAGCTATCGTAGTGGTAGGTGATGAAGCTGGTGTTGTTGGACACGGTTTGGGTAAATCCAAGGAAGTTGCCACGGCTATTGCGAAGGCTATCGAAGACGCTAAAAAGAATCTCGTTCGAATTCCCTTGGACAAACACACTTTGCCACATGAGCAAAAAGGTAAGTTTGGTGGAGCGCGTGTTTATATTCAACCTGCATCGCATGGTACAGGAGTTATTGCCGGTGGTGCCGTGAGAGCAGTATTAGAGGCAGTTGGGGTACATGATGTATTATCTAAATCACAAGGATCTTCTAACCCACATAATGTTGTAAAAGCTACTTTTGATGCCTTATTGCAATTAAGAGGAGCGAGAACAGTGGCTAAACAAAGAGGAGTTTCTTTGGAGAAAGTTTTTAAAGGATAGAAAATAGAAAGCGGTTTACATGAATCAGTATTCGAAGCATTTGTTTAGAAATTGTTTGAATCAAACTGAAAACTGGAAACTGATAGTTGAAAACTAAATAAATGGCAAAGATTAAAATAAAACAGTTAAAGAGCGGCATTAAGCGTCCGCAGAACCAAAAAAGAACATTGGAAGCTTTGGGCCTGCGCAAGATTGGCCAGATTGTAGAGCATGATGCCACGCCAAACATTCTTGGCATGATAGATAAAGTTAAACACTTAGTTTCCACAGAGGAAGCTTAATATATACTAGTGTAATGAATTTAAGTAATCTAAAACCAGCTGAAGGTTCTGTCAATAGAGATGGAAAAAGAGTAGGTAGAGGTCAAGGGTCTGGAAAAGGCGGAACCGCAACTAGAGGGCATAAAGGAGCCAAGTCGAGATCAGGATACTCCAAGAAGATTGGATTTGAAGGTGGTCAAATGCCATTGCAAAGACGAGTTCCCAAGTTCGGATTCGTTAATATCAACAGGAAAGAGTATCAGGGAATAAATCTTGATAAGCTTCAGGAATTGGTTGATAAAAAAGCAATCAAGGACACAGTTACTTTTGAAACTCTTTTGGAAAACGGTTTAGTAGGCAAAAACGATTTAGTTAAGATTTTAGGGAGAGGAGAATTAAAGACTTCCTTAAAAGTTTCTGTACATAAGTTTACCGCTACCGCAAAGGCGGCTATTGAAGCTGCTGGAGGTGAAGCAATAAATTTATAAGCAAAACAGTACTATGAAGAAATTTGTCGAAACACTATCCAATATTTGGAAAATTGAAGAGCTAAGGAATAGGATTGTTATCACCTTAGGTCTTCTTTTGGTCTACCGTTTTGGTTGTCAAATAGTTCTTCCTGGTATTGATACAACCCAATTGGCAGAGTTATCCTCAAGTACCGATAGTGGTATTTTAGGGATTCTGAATGCATTTACCGGTGGGGCATTTGCAAATGCTTCAGTATTTGCACTCGGAATTATGCCCTATATTTCTGCTTCGATCGTGGTACAGTTAATGGGAATTGCGATTCCATATTTACAAAAATTGCAGAAAGAAGGTGAAAGTGGTAGAAAGACCATCAACCAGATTACACGTTGGTTGACGATAGGTATTTGTATTGTACAGGCGCCTGCCTATTTGTACAGCTTGGGTGCTTTGGGTGTTCCTGATTCTGCATTTGTTATGGGTAAGGGCCTTAACTTCATTGTGCCTTCCGTGATAATATTGGTTACGGGTTGTGTATTTGCCATGTGGTTAGGTGAGAAGATTACTGATAAGGGTATCGGTAATGGTATTTCACTTTTGATTATGATAGGAATCATAGCAACCTTGCCCCAATCATTTGTTCAAGAATTCATTTCTAGGACAGCTGACAATAATGGTGGATTAATGCTCATTCTTATTGAGGTAATCCTTTGGTTCTTGGTTATTCTTGCCAGTATTTTATTGGTGATGGCTACCCGTCAGATACCAGTTCAATATGCAAGGAGAACAGCTTCGGGCGGTTATGAAAAGAATGTAATGGGATCTAGACAATATATTCCATTAAAATTGAATGCCTCCGGTGTTATGCCAATTATATTTGCACAGGCGATAATGTTCGCACCGGGTTTAATAGGAAAGACTTTTAACAATACCGCTGTTGGTCAATGGATGGAAGTCCAATTTCAGGATATTTTTGGATTGGCGTATAATATACTATTTGCCGTATTGATAATCATCTTTACCTATTTTTATACGGCAATCACTGTGCCAACAAACAAAATGGCCGATGATTTAAAAAGGAGCGGTGGGTTTATTCCTGGTATTAGACCGGGAAAGGAAACAGGAGATTTCCTTGATAAGATTATGTCGTTGATAACATTGCCAGGATCATTCTTTTTAGCGCTATTGGCAGTTTTACCTGCAATAGTTGTTAAGCTTATGGATGTGCAGGCAGGTTGGGCATTGTTTTATGGGGGTACATCGCTGTTGATTATGGTCGGTGTGGCCATCGATACTGTACAACAAGTAAATGCATACTTATTGAACAGACATTATGATGGTTTGATGAAATCAGGTAAAAACAGGAAAGTAGCATAAGTTATGGCTAAACAAGCACCCATAGAACAGGATGGAAGCATTATAGAGGCACTTTCTAATGCAATGTTTCGAGTAGTACTGGAAAATGGACATGTGGTTACAGCACATATTTCCGGGAAAATGAGAATGCATTACATAAAATTGCTTCCTGGGGATAAGGTTAAATTGGAGATGAGCCCGTATGACCTAACCAAGGCAAGAATTACATATAGATATTAAGATAGTAAGATGAAAGTTAGAGCATCAATTAAAAAAAGAAGTGCCGAGTGCAAAATTGTACGACGAAAAGGCAGATTGTACGTGATCAATAAAAAGAATCCTAGATTTAAACAAAGACAAGGATAATTATGGCAAGAATTGCAGGTATAGATATACCAAAACAAAAGAGAGGTGTTATAGCCCTTACCTATATTTTTGGTATTGGTAAAAGTAGGGCTAAGGAAATTTTAGAAAAAGCACAGGTTAGTGAAGACACCAAAGTATCTGATTGGAACGATGATGAAATTGGTCGTATTCGAGATTCAATTTCTTCATACACTATTGAAGGTGAGTTGAGGTCAGAAACCCAATTGAACATTAAACGATTAATGGACATTGGGTGTTACAGGGGTATTCGTCATAGAGCAGGTTTACCGTTAAGGGGACAAAGAACCAAGAACAACTCTCGGACGCGTAAAGGAAAGAGAAAAACTGTTGCCAACAAGAAAAAGGCGACTAAATAATAAGTAGCATATTATGGCAAAGGTAAATGCAAAATCGGCAAAGAAACGTAAGGTAATAGTTGATGCCGTTGGAGAAGCCCACATTAGGGCCTCGTTCAACAATATTATTATTTCGTTGACCAATAAAAAAGGAGATGTAATTTCTTGGTCTTCAGCCGGAAAACAAGGTTTCAGAGGGTCTAAGAAGAACACTCCATATGCTGCCCAAATTGCTGCTGAGGATTGCGCTAAAGTCGCCCATGAAGCAGGTCTTAGAAAGGTTAAGGTTTATGTAAAAGGGCCTGGTAATGGTAGGGAATCTGCAATTCGTTCTTTACACAATGCCGGTATCGAGGTTACTGAAATCATTGATGTTACTCCAATGCCGCATAATGGCTGTAGACCTCCAAAAAGAAGAAGAGTTTAATTAATATTAATATTTCATGGGAAATATAGTTACGATTATCGAAGGATTAAGCCTTAATTCATAATCATATTTCCAAACGTAAAGAAAATGGCAAGATATACAGGACCAAAAAGTAAAATCGCGCGTAAATTCGGAGAAGCGATTTTCGGAGATGATAAATCTTTTGAAAAGAAAAATTACCCTCCAGGCCAACACGGACAAAATAGACGTAGAGGTAAAAAATCTGAATATGCAATTCAGTTGATGGAAAAACAAAAGGCCAAGTATACCTATGGCATCTTGGAACGTCAATTTAGAAATTTGTTTTCCAATGCCAACAGGAGTAAAGGTGTAACCGGTGAGGTTCTTTTACAGTTGTGCGAATCAAGATTGGATAACGTAGTTTATAGAATGGGTATATCTACCTCAAGAAGAGGGGCAAGACAGTTGGTTTCCCATAGACACATTACTGTTAATGGTGGGTTGGTGAACATTCCTTCTTATTCTTTGAAAGCTGGTGATGTTGTAGGTGTAAGGGAAAAATCCAAATCTTTACAGTCTATCCTAGATGCTTTGTCTGCAAGTAGCAGTGTTTATGAGTGGATTACCTGGAATACAGAAAAAAAAGAAGGAACGTTTGTTTCTGTTCCTGAGAGAATGCAGATTCCTGAGAATATCAAGGAACAATTAATAGTCGAGTTATACTCCAAATAAAACAACACCAATCCAATTATGGCATTATTTAATTTTCAGAAACCCGATAAAGTAATAATGATCGATTCTTCAGATTTCGTAGGTAAATTTGAATTTCGACCTTTGGAACCTGGTTATGGATTAACCGTTGGCAACGCATTAAGAAGAGTTTTGCTTTCTTCTTTGGAAGGCCATGCCATTACCTCCGTTCGAATAGACAAGGTAGAGCATGAATTTTCTGTAATACCTGGTGTTGTGGAAGATGTAACCGAGATTATCCTGAATTTGAAACAAGTTCGTTTCAAAAAGCAGATAGAAGATTCAGAGGCGGAAGTCGTTTCAATTTCGGTAGGCGGACAGGAACAATTAACAGCTGGTGATTTTCAAAGGTTCATCTCAGGATATCAAGTATTGAACCCTGATTTGGTAATCTGTAATATGGATTCCAAAATTAGTATCAATATGGAAATTGTTATTGATAAGGGAAGAGGATATGTTCCTGCAGAGGAAAATAAAAAGTCTAATGCTGCCTTGGGAACAATAGCGATAGATTCAATTTTTACCCCGATCAAAAATGTAAAATACAGCATTGAGAACTTTAGGGTAGAGCAAAAAACCGATTATGAAAAATTGGTTTTTGAAATCGTCACTGATGGTTCCATAAATCCTAAAGATGCTTTGACTGAAGGAGCCAAAGTTTTGATTCATCATTTCATGTTGTTTTCTGATGAACGTATTACTTTGGAAGCGGATGAAATTGCTCAAACCGAGACCTATGATGAGGAATCGTTGCACATGCGCCAATTGTTGAAAACTAAATTGGTAGACATGGATCTTTCAGTTCGAGCCTTGAATTGTCTTAAGGCTGCTGAGGTTGATACATTGGGTGATTTGGTTTCATTCAACAAGAACGATTTAATGAAGTTTAGAAACTTTGGCAAGAAATCCTTAACGGAGCTTGAAGAGTTGATCATCAACAAAGGTTTGAGTTTTGGCATGGATTTGTCTAAATATAAATTAGATAAGGATTAACTGTTCTTCTAGACGATAATTAGAAAAGAAGACATAAGAAAGTTATAGAATAGAACGATGAGACACGGTAAAAAGATCAATCATTTAGGGAGAAAAGCTGCGCATAGAAAAGCGATGTTAGCCAACATGGCCTGTTCCTTAATTGAGCATAAGAGAATAAACACTACAGTTGCCAAGGCAAAAGCTTTGAAGCAATTCGTTGAACCGTTGATTACAAAATCAAAAGCGGAAAACAACCAGTCAACTGAAAAGGGTACCCATAATAGGCGTATAGTTTTCAAATACTTAAGAAATAAATATGCTGTGACCGAGTTGTTCAGTGAAGTTTCTGAAAAGATTGGTGACAGGCCGGGAGGTTATACAAGAATCATTAAATTAGGAAACCGTCTGGGAGATAATGCCGATATGGCAATGATCGAGTTGGTAGATTTTAATGAACTGTATAATGCTGATAAGCCTAAGAAGAAAACTACTAGACGTAGTCGAAGAGGCGGTGGTGCTAAAACAGAAACCCCACCGGCAGTTGTTGCTGATAATAAAACTGATGATTCAGAAGAATAAAATGTTATTAAAAAATAGTATTTGTAAAAGGATAAACTTAATGGTTTATCCTTTTTTTATGTTTATTTGTGAAACCAAAACATTGAACTTATAGTATGAAATACCAATCTAAGAAAAGAGCGTTGCTGTTATTGGCCGATGGAACTATTTTTTATGGAAAATCAGTAGGTGGGAAAGAGGGTACTTCCTTTGGTGAAGTATGCTTTAACACTGGAATGACAGGGTATCAGGAAATTTTTACAGACCCCTCATATTCTGGTCAGCTCATGGTGACCACAAATGCACATATAGGCAATTACGGTACTAATGGGCAAGAGGTAGAATCTGGTACAGTGAAAATTGCTGGTCTGATCTGTAAAAACTTCAGTTATGAGTATTCGCGCCCAGATGCCAATATGAGCTTGCTCGAGTTTTTGGACAAAAGTAAGACACTGGCGATATCCGATGTGGATACAAGGGCACTTGTTAGTTATATTCGTGATAATGGAGCTATGAACGCTGTCATTTCAACAGAAGTTGACAATGTTGATAGGCTTAAAAGCGAATTGGAAAAAATACCAAGTATGAAAGGCCTTGAACTTGCCTCAAAAGTATCAACAAAAGAACCGTATTGTTTTGGTGATGAAAACGCATCCTATAGAATCTCGGCATTGGATATAGGAATTAAATTGAACATACTGAGAAATCTCGCGAAAAGAGATTGCTACATAAAGGTATTCCCCTATAATGCCACCTATAAGGAAATGAGTGGATGGAATCCCGATGGATACTTTATTTCAAATGGACCTGGAGATCCAGAGCCACTAAAAGAATCCATTCAGACGGCAAAGGATATCATAGCAGGTGATACCCCATTATTTGGTATTTGCCTGGGTCACCAGGTCATCGCATTGGCCAATGGAGTCTCAACCTATAAAATGCATAACGGACATAGGGGTATAAACCATCCTATTATGAATTTGTTGACAGGTAAGGGAGAAATTACTTCCCAGAACCATGGTTTTGCCATCAATAGGGAAGAAACTGAGGCTAACCCCGATTTGGAGATTACACATGTACATTTAAATGACAAAACCGTGGCGGGAATTCGAATGAAGAACAAAGATGTTTTTTCAGTACAGTACCATCCAGAGGCTAGTCCCGGACCCCACGATGCTGAATATCTTTTTGACCAGTTTTTTGAACTGATCAAAAAATCCGCAATCGAAAAAATCAAAGTTTAAAGAATCGTTATTTTCATGTGAATAAGGGATGAAAATGCTCCCTATAATTACCTTGTTTTGTATCTTTGTGCTTTCAAAAATCAATACTAAAAACAATTTCAAATGAGTATTATTCTAAGTGTCCACGCAAGACAAATTTTTGATTCTAGAGGGAATCCAACAGTAGAAGTGGATGTTATTACGGAAAATGGTATAATGGGTAGGGCAGCGGTTCCATCTGGTGCTTCTACGGGAGAGCATGAAGCTGTAGAACTTCGCGATGGGGGTGATGCTTTTATGGGAAAAGGAGTTAGCAAGGCTGTAAGTAACGTTAACACAGTGATAGCAGAGGAGATTTTGGGAATGTCCGTTTTTGAACAGAATTTGATTGACCAAACCATGATTGACTTGGATGGTACGCCAAACAAATCAAAATTGGGGGCTAACGCCATATTAGGTGTTTCTTTGGCTGCTGCAAAAGCTGCTGCCAACGAGTTGGGATTATCACTATATAGATACGTGGGCGGTGTTAGTGCCAATACTTTACCAGTTCCGATGATGAATATTATCAATGGTGGTTCGCATTCAGATGCCCCAATTGCATTTCAAGAATTTATGGTCATGCCTGTTAAGGCAAAAAGCTTTTCTCATGCTATGGAAATGGGGACTGAGATATTCCATAACCTTAAAAAGGTGTTACACGACAGAGGTTTGAGCACAGCAGTTGGTGATGAAGGTGGTTTTGCACCTAATTTGGCCGGTGGTACTGAAGATGCTTTGGATACCATAGCTAAAGCTGTGGAAATGGCGGGTTACAAATTAGGCGATGATGTTATGATCGCTTTGGATTGTGCTTCTGCCGAGTTTTTTGTCGATGGTAAATATGATTATACCAAATTTGAAGGCGACCAGGGAGTTGTCAGGACCTCCAAGGAACAAGCTCAATATTTGGCCGAATTATGCGATAAGTATCCCATTATTTCCATTGAAGATGGCATGGATGAAAATGACTGGGACGGTTGGAAAGTTTTAACGGAGATGGTTGGTGATAAAGTTCAATTGGTCGGTGATGATTTGTACGTTACCAATGTTGAGAGATTATCAAGAGGAATTAAAAATGGCATTGCAAATTCAATTTTGATAAAGGTCAATCAAATTGGTACTTTGACGGATACCATAGCTGCCGTAAATATGGCCAAGGATGCAGGTTATACTTCGGTCATGTCTCACCGTTCTGGGGAAACCGAGGATAATACCATTGCAGATTTGGCGGTGGCCTTGAATACAGGTCAGATCAAGACCGGTTCAGCCTCACGTTCAGATAGAATGGCAAAATACAATCAATTACTTCGCATTGAAGAAGAATTGGGAAGCACGGCCTATTATCCGCAGGAAAAAGCGTTTAAAATAAGCCTATAGTATTAAATAATTAAAAAGCCTTTCTTTGGAAAGGCTTTTTTTTTGGCTCAGTGCTAAACTTTACTTACCTTTTTACTAAACCAAGCAAACCTTTATAAATGAATAACTTTCTTTTTGTTGCTGCAGAGAATGATGGATTGTATAAATGTAAGGCGGGTGGTATGGGCGATGTAGTTCGCGATGTGCCTAGGCAGATCTCCAAACGCGGTGATAAAGTCCATGTGATAGTTCCTGCTTATTCCAGATTGCACAAAGATGGAATGCTTAAGACAAAACTTAATTTTAAATTAAGGGGAACTACCTATTCCGCAGAGTTGTATGAAGTTATTCCCAAAAAAGAATTTAGCAATATCCATCACTATGTAATCCATCATCCTGAAATCGAGGCTGGTGATATTGCCCATATTTACCATGACAATCCAGTAGAGCCATTTTATACAGATTTTATAAAGTATCTGATTTTTTGTACGGCTGTGGCCGAAGCTATAAAAAAAGAAGCTTTTGGTAAGCTGGATACTGTACATATGCACGATTGGCATTCCAGCCTTTTACTGTTCCTAAAAACCTATGACCCTTCGTATTCATCTTTGAAAAAGATGAGGTTTGTATTTAGTATCCACAATTTGGCAATACAGGGAATCCGTCCTTTTGAAAATAATTATTCATCGCTTAGAAATTGGTTTCCACATATACCCTATGATAAGAAAACACTGATGGATTATAGATATCAGGATTGTATTAATCTAATGGCCGTCGGTATTCGTTTGGCAGATTCGGTTCACACTGTATCTCCGTCTTATAAGGAGGATGTGATGTTACCAAGTGCGCCTCCGGAGTTTATTGGGGGTGAAGGACTTGAAAAAGATCTGCAGCAAGCCGAAAATGAGGGTAGATTGTTCGGGATTTTGAACGGAAGTAATTATACAAATATTCGTGTTGCCGAAAAAAATACAATTCACAGAAATATCATAAAAGCCATTTTCGAATGGCTACAAGAAGAATCTAAAAAATACAAAGCACATTTTCTGGCCCATACGGGCGAGAAAGTGGTTCCGTTTTTAGTTGAACCACCAAGTTTTATAGTTTCGAGCGTAGCGCGGTTAACCGAGCAAAAATTTTACTTTTTTAAACGCTCTCCGGGTGCGCTTATTGAAATATTGAAAAAATTGGAGAAAGTAAATGGGGTGTTTATGCTTTTGGGTACTGGGGCACCGCAATATGAAGAGTTGCTGCGTGGAATAAGCCGCGAACATAAAAATTTCATATTTATCAATGGCCAATCTGAAGATGTGATCGATTCATTATATTTAGAGTCTGATCTCTATTTTATGCCAAGTTTGTTCGAGCCCTGTGGTATTAGCCAAATGCTGGCCATGAGAAATGGACTTCCCTGTTTAGTGCATCATACTGGTGGCTTAAAAGATACCGTGGAGCATATGAAAACGGGCTTTAGTTTTGATGGGGATACCTACGAAGAAAAAATACAGAATATGGTCGACTCATTCGACACTATTTTGGACATATATGCCAACGACAAGCCAACTTGGAAGAAGATTCAGGGCAATGCCAAAAAGAAGCGATTTACTTGGGAAAAATCGGTGGGTGAGTACTATAAATTATTATATAGTATCAATTCCTAATCCCTTGATGCATATACCTGCATAATTTTGAATGTGCAATAAATAATAGATATAAATAGCGAACTCGAATTGATAAAATGGAGGGTTTTTCTTAAATTTACAATTCGTTTTAATCCATTAAAATTACACAAATGTCAGACAAAGCAACCTTAGAATATAACGGTAGAAAATACGAATTCCCGGTCATAAAAGGCAGCGAAGATGAATTTGCCATTGACATAAGATCACTGCGTTCTTCTAGCGGAATGATTACAATAGATTCTGGTTATAAAAATACCGGTTCTTGTGAAAGTGCCATCACTTTTTTGGATGGGGAAAAGGGTATGCTAAGGTATAGAGGTTACTCGATTGAGGACTTGGCTGAAAAGGCCGATTTTTTAGAAGTGGCCTTTCTGTTGATTTTTGGAGAGCTTCCCAATGAGGAGCAGCTTGATACATTTCATAACGATATAAAAGCCGAGTCACATGTGGATGAGGAAATGAAAAAAATCTTACACGGTTTTCCAAAATCGGCCCATCCAATGGGAGTATTGTCATCTTTGACAAGTGCCTTGATTGCATTCAACCCTACATCTGTGAATGTTAAATCTGAAAAAGAAATGTACCATGCCATTATTCGAATACTGGCAAAATTTCCAGTATTGGTGGCTTGGTGTATGAGAAAGAAAAAGGGATTACCACTGGATTATGGGGATGATGCCTTGGGCTATGTTGAAAATCTTCACAAGATGATGTTCAAAAAGCCTAACAAGGAATATGAGAAGAATAAGATTGTAATAGATGCCTTGGATAAGCTTTTGATATTGCATGCTGATCATGAGCAAAATTGTTCCACTTCAACAGTGAGGATAGTTGGCTCATCCCACGCTGGTTTGTTTGTTTCTTTATCGGCTGGTATTTCTGCTTTATGGGGTCCGTTACATGGTGGTGCCAATCAAGCAGTTTTGGAAATGTTGGAAGCTATTGCGGCCGATGGTGGGGATACCAAGAAATATATGGCCAAAGCAAAAGATAAAAACGATCCATTCAGGCTCATGGGCTTCGGGCATAGGGTATACAAGAATTTTGACCCAAGGGCTAAAATAATAAAGAACGCTGCCGATGAAGTATTGGCAGATTTGGGTATTGAAGATCCTATCTTGGAAGTAGCCAAAGGATTGGAGAAAGAGGCACTGGAAGATCAATACTTTGTGGATAGAAAGTTATATCCGAATGTTGATTTCTATTCTGGAATTATTTACCGCGCATTGGGAATCCCAACAGAAATGTTCACTGTTATGTTTGCCATGGGGCGTCTTCCGGGCTGGATAGCACAATGGAGGGAAATGAGACTTAATAATGAGCCCATTGGCCGTCCAAGACAGGTTTATGTTGGAGAGACAATAAGACCGTTCATGCCTTTGGACAGGAGATAGAGGATAAAAAAATATCAAAAATTTAAGCCGTCATAAGCCTAATTGGGAATATGACGGTTTTTTATTGCCTGAAAAACGGAATTCCTATATTTGCGCAAAATCGAACCATGTTGAACCTTAATATAAAAGATGAAACTTCTAGGTTAAAAGCGGTGGTGTTAGGCACGGCCCATAAAAGTGGTGGAATACCAAAGCCCAAAGAGGCTTATGACCCCAAATCCTTGGAACACATTTTGGCAGGAACCTATCCCAAAGAGGAAGATATGATTGCTGAAATGGAGGCTTTTGCCCGGGTTTTTAGAAGACACGGCGTAGAAGTTTTTCGTCCAGAAGTGCTTAAGGATTGTAATCAAATTTTTTCTAGGGACATTGCTTTCGTTATTGAAAATAAGTTGATCAAGGCAAATATTTTACCGGATAGGGAGGAAGAGTTCGAGGCTATTTTACACGTTTTAGATAGAATTGACCCTGAATTGATCCTATACCCTCCAAAGGAGGTTCATGTTGAGGGTGGTGATGTTATGCCTTGGAATGACCATATATTTATTGGTACTTATACAGGTGAGGATTACCCTGATTACATTACCGCGCGGACCAATTGGGATGGCGTCGAGTACATTAAAAAAATGTTTCCTCACAAAAAGGTAAAAGCATTTGAGCTAAGAAAGTCTTTGACCAATCCCAAGGAAAATGCATTGCATTTAGATTGCTGTTTTCAGCCAATAGGAAAGGACAAGGCTATATTGCATAAAAATGGTTTTTTGGTAGAGGAAGAGTATGAATGGTTATTGAATTATTTTGGAAAGGAAAATGTCTTTGAGATTACGGCCAATGAGATGTATCAAATGAACAGTAATGTATTTTCAATTTCCCCGAGCATTGTGGTTTCAGAGCGTAATTTTACAAGACTTAATAATTGGCTACGAGAACAAGGTTTGACGGTTGAGGAAATTCCATATACCGAAGTATCCAAACAGGGCGGACTGCTTCGCTGTAGTACTTTACCGCTGATAAGGGAATAAACAGTAAATCGGATTCGGTAAAAAATTCATTAAATCGCTTTAAATCAGTATGTTGTTGTGGATTGGCTAAAATTTATCAACTTAGATTTGTAAAACTAGACGACTGGTCATATATTTGCGCCTGAAAGTGTTGAACATGATTAAAACCCTAAAGCACGAAATTAAAGTGGATTACCTTTTGGAAAAAGGTATGGGAATACTATGGTGCAAGGGTTATAATGGTACCAGTGTCAACGACATAGTAAAGGCGGCTGGTATCCCAAAGGGATCATTTTATTTTTATTTTGATAGCAAGGAAGATTTTGCCGTCAAAGCTATAGAAGTGTATTTCGGTCAACAGTTTACACCTGCTCGTGAAATTTTGTTGAACACCAATGTTTCGCCAAAACAACGTCTTTTAGATTTTTATGGGTACCGCACTAAAATGCTAAAGGAAGAATTAAATTGTAAAATGGGGTGCTTGGCTTCTAACTTGGGTAGTGAAATGGCTGAGCATAGCGAAAGAATAAGGACGATAATCGTTGAAAAAGAGAAGATGATCCATGCTCAGATTACTTCGGTAATACAAGAAGCACAGGACTGTGGTGAAATTGATTCCTCATCAAACCCTGCTGATATCGTCGCCTTTTTTGAAGATGCTGGCAAAGGGGCAATGATCAGTATGAAAGAGATGCAGAGCAGTTACCCAATTGATAATTTTATGAACATGATAAAGGTGATGCTATTCAATTGATTTTTTTTACAAATAACTAGATGACTGGTCAATTATTTTTTTGGGCAACATAAATTTTTTTCGATACTTGTCCTTAATTAATGGATTTGAATCGTCATAAGAAAGGAAACTAAACGCTAACTATTTTAAAACCCTTTGGCCTTTATGATAAACGACTGGTCAACTAAACAATCAACGATATATGAATGCACTTAAAAAGGCGGGAGATTCCGTCAACGCTTTTGCCAAAAACTGGGCCGAATTTGTTATTAAATTCAAATGGTCCGTACTGCTGCTTACTTTTGTACTGGCCCTTGGTCTGGCCTCACAAGGGAAAATGGAATTTGATGGGGATTACCATGTCTTTTTCAGTGAATCCAATCCAGAATTGGAGGCGTTTGATGCCCTCCAGGAAAAATACACAAAAGATGATAATATTGTAATTGTTTTGGCTCCCGACAATGGTGATGTCTTTACAAGGGATAATCTTATTGCCATAGAAGAATTGACAGCTAGCGCATGGAATACACCTTATTCCTCTCGGGTTGATGCTATAACAAACTTTCAGCATACGAGTGCCGTAGGAGATGATCTTTATGTTGATGACTTATCCTATGAATCAGCCAGTAAATCTGATGCTGAAATAAGAGAAATTAAGAAAAAGGCCATCAATGAGCCTCTGCTTCTTCATCGTATTATCAATGAAAAGGGTAGCGTAACGGCAATCAACGTTACCGTCCGATTGCCTGGTATTGACAGTGCTACTGAAATCCCCGAGGTGACTGTGGCCACGCGAAAAATGGTTGAGGACTTTAAAAATAAATACTCACAATTTGAAGTGTATACGACTGGTTTGGTACCGCTGAATACCGCATTCTTCGAATCTTCGCAAAGCGACCTAGCACTAATTGGTATCATGTTGCTTATTGTGGTTATAGTGACATTTTTACTTACGCGTAATCTTTTCGCCACTATCTCCACGCTTGTGGTAGTCTTATTTTCTATTATGAGTGCAGTTGGGTTTATTGGCCTTACGGGTATTAAGCTTACACCGCCCTCTGCGGTATTTCCAACAATGATACTCACCTTAGCTGTTGCGGATAGTATACATATATTGGTTACCATGCTTCAAAAAGTGCGCAAGGATGGTATGACTAAAAAAGAAGCACTGGTCGAAAGCATGCGTCTCAATTTTATGCCTGTATTCATAACCAGTCTTACTACGGTCATCGGGTTTCTTACTATGAATTTTGGCGATGTGCCCCCTTTCTGGCATTTAGGTAATATAACCGCTTTTGGTATGACCATGGCCTTTCTGTATTCCACGACGACCTTGCCGGCGCTTATGGCCATCTTTCCCATTTGGAAGAAAAAAGCGGCGGTAATAAGGGATGATAAAATAAGTCTGTATACCAAATTTGGACTTTTTGTGACCAAGCAACCAGCGCGGCTTACCCTAATTTCTTTGGTCATCATTGCTAGTTTGACCTATTTAGCAACATTGAATGTCTTTAACGATGAATTTGTAGAATATTTTGATGATTCCGTGCAATTTAGAAGAGACAGTGATTTTATAAACGACAATCTAACCGGATTTTACAATGTAGAGTTTTCTGTGGGAAGCGGTGAAAGTGGAGGAATCAACGAACCGCAATACCTGAAAAAATTGAACGATTTTGAAGATTGGCTCAACGAACAACCCGAAGTGGTTCATGTTAATGCATTTAGTGAGGTGGCCCGAAGGGTAAACCGTTCCATGCACGGCGATGATGAAAATTACTATCGGGTTCCTGAAAATCGTGAAGAAGCAGCCCAATATCTGTTATTGTATGAGCTCTCATTGCCATTTGGATTGGATTTAAATAATCAAATCAATGTAGATAAATCTGAATCACGGGTTACAGCAACATTGAAAAATATTTCCAGCGCAGAAATGATTGCCTTCTCCGACCGTTCTGAGCAATGGCTAAAGGATAATACGCCCGATGCTATGCATGCCCTTGGTGTAAGTCCCACCATGATGTTTTCTAAACTGGGTTTTAGACAAGCCGACAGTATGTTTAATGGTAACATTGTAGCACTTATCCTAATCTCCTTAGTACTAATGCTTGCACTTCGTAGTTTCAAACTTGGTCTATTGAGCATTATACCCAATGTTGCCCCAGTTTTGGTAGGTTTTGGAATTTGGGCACTTTATAAAGGACAGATCAATACAGGAATGGTTATCGTTTTTGGGATGACCTTAGGTATTATTGTTGATGATACCGTACACTTTATGAGCAAGTTCCTGCGCGCACGACGCGAATTGGGATATGATGCCAAACAGGCAGTAATATATGCCTTTGAGACCGTTGGGCGCGCCTTAACAACTACCACCGTGGTATTGTTAGCGGGATTCACTGTGCTTTCAACATCCTCATTTGCTTTGAACAGTTACATGGCGCGCATAACCGTAATCATCGTCTTGTCAGCACTGATTATCGATTTTATACTACTTCCTTCACTTTTGATCTTGGTGAGTAAAAAAAAGTGAGGTCACCCTAGGCACAAGTCAATTAAAACCAGAATTAAAACTAGATAAATAATGTTCACATTAAACGTAAATCACACAACGATGAGAAAATCAATATTAACTATCATGGCATTTTTTGGGCTAATCCTTATTTATGCCCAGACCGCGGAAGATCGCGGATTGCAAATAGCCATAGCGGCCGAAGAGGCCGATTTGGGATTTGAGAGTTCCACTGTAGAGCTTAAAATGATCCTAAAGAACAAAAACGGACAAACCAGCGAAAGATCCATGACTACTAGGACATTGGAGTTGACTGAGGATGGGGACAAGTCTCTAATAGTATTCAACAGTCCCAAAGATGTTAAAGGAACAGCGACCTTAACCTACACACATAAAGAGGGTTCTGACGATCAATGGTTGTATTTGCCCTCCATAAAAAGGGTAAAACGAATTTCATCCAATAACAAATCCGGTCCATTTGTTGGGAGCGAGTTTGCCTATGAGGACCTTTCGTCGCAAGAGGTAGAGAAATACGGCTATAAGTTCTTGGAAGAGAAGGGAAGTCTGCTTTTGGTAGAGCAAGACCCAGTGGATCCAAAATCGGGATATACACGTCGCATAGTGACCTATAATAAAGACAAAGGGTATAGAATTGAAAAAGTGGAGTTCTATGATCGAAAGAATGCCTTATTAAAAACTCTGACCTATAACGACTATAGACTGTATAAGAACAAATTTTGGCGTGCAGCCACTTTTAATATGGTCAACCATCAGAGTAATAAGGAAACCCTATTGGAATTTAGCAACTACGACTTTGGGGTAAACTTTTCCGATGACGATTTTTCACAGGTGGCACTTCGACGGGCAGGAAACTAAATCGATAAGGATTATTGAATTAAAGGACAGGACCTATTCGCTGTATAGGAAGTTATGTCTTTCATAACTCATGGTTAGTGTTATTGGTTTTAATACCATAGAATCAGGTCTTGTCTCTTTTATGACGAAACATTGAAAAATGAATATGGAAAGGATACTACAAATGATATTCATGCTCAGTATGTTCTACGGTCTGGGCCAGAACGGTGAGGTGAAAAAGGTAAATCACGATGTTGAATTGGAGCTGGAAGCGGAGTACCGTTACTTCTTTGATGAGGCCCGGTTTGATGGACAAGAAGATCATTTTCTCTCTTTTGCTTTACAACCCGAATATTCCGTAAGTTGGAACAAGGGGTATGAGAGTATCAACCTTCAAGGCTTTTTTAGATTAGATCGGGATGATGAACGTACCCATTGGGATATTAGAGAACTCTACTATCAAAAGGCGAAGGGCAATTGGGAATTGAATGTAGGGTTGAAAAAAGTGTACTGGGGGGTCATTGAGAGCAATCATCTGGTGGATATCATTAACCAGACCGATGCAGTGGAGAGTTTTGATGGAGAAGAAAAGTTGGGACAGCCTATGGCGCAGTTCAGTTGGATTACAAACAACTTTGGCACTTTCGATTTCTTTTATCTGCCTTACCATCGGAAGCGCACCTTTGCAGGAGCTTCGGGAAGGTTGCGTTTTGGAACTATTATCAATCAAGATGATTTGGGTTATGAGAGTGGTGCAGCTGAATGGCGCCAGGACCTTGCGGTGCGTTGGAAGTACTATTTCGGAATTTTCGACATCGGTCTTTCCCATTTTTATGGTAACGGAAGAGAGCCATTGTTTGTTTTTGACCAAGCTGGAAATATCAATGCGTTCTATCCGGTCATCAACCAAACGGGATTGGAAGCACAGGTGACCCATGATGCCTTTCTTTGGAAATTGGAATCCATTTACCGAAATGCCGAAGCGCAGAGTTTCTTCGCCTTGGCTGCAGGGTTCGAATATACCTTTAGCAATATTGACGGAAATGGCTTGGATATTGGTGTTTTGGGGGAATATTTATACGATGAACGCGGTGAATTGACATTGAACGCCCTTCAAAGCGATTTTTTCTTTGGAAGTCGAATAGCCTTTAACGATACTGCGGATACCGCGATTTTGATTGGTGGGATAGCCGATTTGAACTCAAGCAGCAAAATTTTCAGCTTAGAAGCTTCCCGACGTTTGGGAAGCACTTGGACGGTTGAAGCAGAAGCCCGGATTTTCAATTCTATTGCGCCTTCCGAATTGATTCTTTCCAATTTTGAGAATGATAGTTTCTTTAGACTATCTATTTCGAAGTTTTTTTAAAAAGAATCAAAGGAGCCATCTTTAGACAGTTCGGTTAAAATTTGAATGGTTTTTTGACCATCCTTGCAATCAACAAATAAGTGATCATGGTAATATCCTGCCATTATATTGCAACTGATGTTGTTCTTGGCGAGCAAAGTCGAAATAATAGCAGTGAATCCCACAGCTTCTAAGGATGAGTGAATGCTAAGTGTAATCCACGAAGCGATATACGTATAAGGAAGGTTATAAGCGTCTGCTTTTTGCCGTTCCATGACAAGAGTTGTCCCTTCTGCTTCCTTAAACTCACATAAGATATCCTTTCTCTGTATGTTCTCGACAGTTTTTAGTGTCGAAAATATGTATTCACCAGTATTAAGCACAGGTTTCATACCTGCAATCAATTTTTTAAGATGAGTTTGTCCAGACATCATTCTAATTGTAAGAAACGGTTTGGCAATCTTTGTCACTTTAGGTAAAAGGTTCTTTTTTTGGTTACATAAAATACTATAAAAGTCATAATTTAGCCCTTAAGGATTGTAAATGTACAAACATCAGGTTCAAGTAAGATTCCAATGAAACAAATCACCAACACCATAGTAATGATTCGCCCTGTCGGTTTTCGTATGAATGAACAGACCGCGGTGAATAATTATTTTATGGAAAAGATAGATGTAGCGGATACATCAATCAATGAAAAGGCGCAGGAAGAGTTTGATGCGTTCGTGACTATTTTGAGGGTCAAGGGTGTCAATGTCATTGTGGTTGAAGATACCAAACAGCCGGATACCCCTGATTCAATTTTTCCAAATAACTGGGTATCGTTTCATGCCAGTGGAACCGTGGGGCTTTACCCGATGTTCGCCGAAAATAGAAGAAAGGAAAGGCGAGAGGATATTTTGGATATCCTTGAAGAAAAAGGATATCTTATAAAGGATGTGGTTGATTATACATCCGCAGAGGACGAAGGCCTGTTTTTGGAAGGGACTGGAAGTATTCTTTTGGATAGGGTAAACCAAAAAGCCTATTGTGCCTTATCGGAAAGGGCGCATGAAGCGTTGTTTATTGAGTTTTGCGAGGATTTTGATTGTTTCCCTGTCATTTTTACGGCCTACCAAACGGTTAACGGAGCGCGTTTGCCCATTTATCATACCAATGTTATGATGGCCATGGCTGAGTATTTTGCTGTTATCTGCCTAGAGGCCATAGATGATAAAAAAGAACGTAAGAACGTTGTGGACCATTTGAAAAAAGATGGTAAGGAGATCATTGAAATTACAGAAGAACAGATGCATCATTTCGCTGGAAATATGCTACAAGTTGTTGGGGCAGATAATCAAAGATTTATGGTAATGAGCTCGGCTGCATATCATAGTTTGGACACTTTGCAAATAGAGGCCATAGAAAAATATTCTGAAATTATACATAGCTCTTTACATACCATTGAGACCTGCGGAGGGGGGAGTGCCCGTTGCATGATGGCCGAAATATTTCTTCCCCAAGCTTAGCGCTTCTTGTTTTTTGAAACATCATTCAAAAAAACTCCGGTCATTACCACTATAAATAATGCGAAAGGAAGAGAAGTGATAATCAATAGCTTCTGAACGGCTTGCAAAACATCAATATCGGGTTTGATATTTCCCAGTAGAATGAGTGCTATAGTAGCCAATAGAATAAATACAGACCAAAGTAACCTGTGGCTTTTACGTGGCGTTTTCTTTCCTCGGTCAGTGAACATGCTCAATACAAAGACTGCTGAGTCTACAGAAGTTACCAAAAAACTGATCAAAAGAAGAATTGTTGTAATGTTTAGTAGCGTGGCTAAGGGATAGTTTTCAAAAAAAACAAAAATCGAGGAAAATACATTTGAAAACTCATTGTTATAAGTACCCCAACCTTCGATAATTTGAAATGCAGAGGTGCCAAAAACCGAAAACCAAAAGAAAGTGCCTAGCGAAGGAATTATCATTACCCCTAACAATAGTTGTCGTAATGACCGTCCTTTGGAGATTCTTGCTATGAAAATGCCGGTAAAGGGCGCCCAAGCTAACCAGAAAGCCCAATAATAGAAGGTCCAATCAGAAAGGAATATCAAACCGGGGTCGTAATCACCCAAGGCTAAACTCATAGGGATAAAATCAAATATATAATTAAAAGTAGCTTCTGCGAACGCAGACAGTATTGCACCCATGTCACTTAGAAAAAAAACAAAAAGCAAAAGTGCCAACGTAATGACAATGTTGAACTTCGAAATCACCTTTATTCCCTTTTCAACCCCTTGCCAAGCTGAATAAAAAGCTATGGCTGAAATGACCAGAGCTAATAGCAAGGTAGTCGCCAATCCAAAATCAGCATCAAGAAGATGATTGAGTCCTCCGGTTATTTGAGTGGTCCCCAGTCCGACGGCGGCTATTAGTCCAAAAACAGTGGTGATTATGGTCATTACATCAATTCCGTTTCTAGCCATTTTACTAGGGATAAAATTTTCTATTGTTGAACTGACTTTCACTTTTCTTTTTTTAACAAAGAGCGCATAGCCAACGACCATGGCAAAAAGACCATAAAAAGCCCAGGCTGTAAAACCCCATTGGTAAAAAGTAAATTCCAAAGCAAGAATATCTGTAGGCAAATCAGAGGAATATGGTGGGTTTTGCTGCATAAAAACGGGCTCCTGTACGGCCCGCAACAATATTCCCGATCCCATTCCTGCGCTGTAGAGCATCGCTATCCATGCCCAAAACGAATGTTCTGGTTTTTGGTCTGCCTTTCCCAGTTTTATTTTCCCTATAGGAGATATTGCAAGGCCCAGAAGCAAAAGCACACACCCAAGCCCAAGATATAAATAGAAATACCCAAAATAATTTCGCACCCAAACAGAGGCATCCTCGATAGCGTTATAACTAAGTTCAGTCGCAAAAAAAATGATGATAGAGAACAAGAAAAGTATCCCGAGAGATACGGAGATAAGAATATTTTTTTTAAAAAGTGTATAGATTTTGATAGGTCGGTTTTTAGTTGTTTAATTTTGGTTCAGGTCATAGGTCCTTCAGGTTGGAGGTGGTATTATCCGTCTTATAATCGATCATTTTTCTAGAGAATTTCTGTGGTCGTCCAATATCAAAAGGTTTCGTATGACCATACACGTCTCGGCAATAAACAATGTTGTGGAGCCTATGTCTCCCATGTCACATCATTCTTTAAGGGTGAAAGGACAACCAGCGGCCTTATTCACCTTTTTGGTGACCTCTTTGTTTATTGTATGGGATATTTAAGAGCATGCCATAGGTTTGTTATATGCCGTGATTGTCGTCTTCTAATTGCAACCGCGTTTTTTTTGGGAGGTTGGCCACGACCAGATCATAGGAGATGTCCAACCATTTAAAGAGCAATTCTTTTGCTATGGTTCCGTCAAACACCACCCGACTCCAATGTTTCTTGCTAAAATAGGAAGGTTCTTCCAGTGCTTGGTATTCAGACCTAAGTTCTTCAATAGTATCAGGATTACATTTAATGCTAAAACCTGTAAACGCATTAATATCCGTTGCGGTAAACATTTTCCCTTTCACTTTAAAAACCAACACATCTGGAAGTTTGGGGAATGGAATGGATTCGGTGACTCCTTTTTTTGCCAAACAGTATAGTCTATATTCTTCAATATTCATTTTTCATTGCTAGAATTGATTATAGGGTTTCCATAGTTCGATCACAAATGTGTCTTATAGGATAAAGTTAACCAAAAATGAAGGCTTTTACCTTGTGTTGCTATTCTTTTCGAACCAAAAAAGCAGAATTTTTACGTAGTTTTGCAGCCTTAAAAGGGAATAGATGCAAATTCAAAGCGTATTGGAAAAAAAAGTAAAGGAAGCAGTAAAATCAATTTTTGGGGTGGATTTGCCCACCGTGGAATTTCAGCCGACCAGGAAGGATTTTGAAGGTGACATTACTGCGGTCGTATTTCCCATGCTTCGCTTTGTAAAAGGGAATCCTGAAGTGATAGGAACCCAAATTGGTGAATATCTTCAGGAACAGCTTGATGAGGTTTCTGGTTTCAATGTGGTTAAAGGGTTTTTGAATATCGTTATCAGCGATGTTTTTTATTTAGATTTTTTCAATTCGATTAAAACCACCAACGATTTTGGCTGTGTAGCCCATGCTGGTGAAGATGCAGTAATGGTCGAATATTCGTCGCCCAATACCAATAAGCCCTTGCATTTGGGACATATTCGCAACAACTTATTAGGCCACTCCGTCGCTGAAATTTTAAAGGCTTCGGGAAAAAAGGTATACAAGACCCAAATCATTAATGATAGGGGTATACATATTTGTAAAAGCATGTTGGCCTGGCAAAAATTTGGCAAGGGTGAAACCCCCGAAAGCTCGGGATTAAAAGGGGATAAACTTGTCGGGAACTATTATGTGGCCTTCGATAAGACCTATAAGGCTGAAATTTCAAAGATGGTGTCCGAAGGGAAAGTAAAAGAGGTTGCGGAAAAAGAAGCACCAATATTATTGGAGGCCCATGAAATGCTCCAAAAATGGGAGGCAGGTGATGAAGAAGTAGTTGGCCTTTGGAAAACAATGAACAGTTGGGTATATAAGGGGTTTGATGAAACCTATAAGAACTTAGGGGTAGACTTTGATCAATTGTATTTTGAAAGCGATACCTATTTATTGGGCAAGGACGTGGTTGCTGACGGTCTAAAAAAAGGAGTTTTCTATAAGAAGGAAGATGGCAGTGTTTGGATAGATTTGACCGATGACGGACTTGATGAAAAAATCGTCCTTCGATCAGATGGTACTGCAGTTTATATGACGCAAGACATTGGTACTGCCATACAAAGGGTTACCGACTATCCCGATATTAACGGAATGGTATATACTGTTGGTAACGAGCAGGACTACCATTTTAAGGTATTGTTCCTAATCTTGAAAAAGCTTGGGTTCTCCTGGTCAGAAAGCTTACATCACCTGAGTTATGGAATGGTGGACTTGCCAAGCGGGAAAATGAAGAGCAGGGAAGGAACAGTGGTCGATGCCGATGATTTGATGGATGATATGACTCAAACTGCAGCGACCATTTCACAAGAATTGGGAAAACTGGAAGATTATTCAGATAGTGAAAAACAGGAGTTGTACAGAATGATAGGGCTGGGGGCTTTAAAATACTATATTCTCAAGGTGGATCCAAAAAAAAGAATTTTATTCAATCCAGAAGAATCTGTTGATTTTCATGGAAATACGGGGCCTTTTATTCAATACACATACGCTAGGATACAATCCATTTTAAGAAGGGCAGTACGCCTAGACCTGTCAGGTTTTGAAAACCTGACAGGTCTAGAAAATGCGATAAAATTACATGCAAAAGAAAAGGAATTGATAAAACAGATCCAATTATTTCCCGAGACCATACAGTCGGCAGCAGAAAATTTCAGTCCAGCCTTGATTGCCAATTATACCTATGACCTGGTAAAGGAATTCAATTCATTCTATCAGCAGGTTTCCATCTTAGGTGAACCAAACGAACAAAAGAAAATTTTACGGGTACAGTTATCCAAAAAAGTTGGGGAGATTATTCAATCTGCCTTTTTGCTATTGGGAATCCAGGTTCCTGAACGAATGTAATAGATTGCCCTAAAACTATAAATGATTTCGCTCTACGATATTTTTCCTATAGTATTCCTAATCTTGATTTTAGGGTTCTTTTTGTATATCGTTTACTATACATTGGATTTGTTCTTTCTAAATCCTTTTAAAAAGATTCCACCGCTTACTGCGCAGGAAGAAAGTTTAATGGCTTCATACCTCCCATTTTATCGGCAACTTTCAGCTTCCAAAAAGCAAAGGTTTAAAAAGAGGGTTGTACGTTTTAGGGATAGAAAGAAGATAGATTTTCATGAGGAGGTTACCGAAAGGCACAAAATAACATTATTGTTGAGTGCAACTGCAGTTATGTTGACTTTGGGAATGGCCGATTTTCTTATTTTATCCATACATAGGATAATTGTTTATCCTACACAGTATTATTCCCGAATAACAAAGAAGAATCATTATGGGGAATACAACCCTGGATTAAAGACTATTGTGTTCTCGGCAGACCACCTATTGGAAGGTTTTAGGATTCCCAATGACAATATTAATCTGGCAGTACATGAATTTGCCCATGCCATTAGTTTTAATGTAGCCAATAAATTACATACAAGGTCTTATGTCTTTATTTTAGGAATGAAGAAAATTAAAAGGTTGTTTACAGATGTTGATTTCGTTTCAAGAATGGAAAGTTCGCAATACTTCCGATCGTATGGGAAAACCAATATTCACGAATTTTTTGCCGTATCCGTTGAGAATTTTGTTGAAACTCCGGCGGAGTTTGAAAATCAATTTCCTAAACTGTATGCAATTATTAAAAGAATGTTGAATTTTTGATTTTACAGAATGCCTCGCTAATTACGGTCAAAAACTTACCCTAAAACTAAAATTCGGGGTCAGTCCCAAAGAGACACTTTCAACAGATTCAATCTCATCAGTATCTTTTAATCGATAATACGTATTCAGAATATTTTTTCGGTTGGTGAGATTAAGGACAGAGGCGCCCAACGTGGCTTTTAGTCCGGGAGACAAATTAAAGTCATAAATGGCGGAGGCGTCTATTCTAATATATTCGGGTAATCTACTCCTATTGGGTTCCTGATAATTGATCATACTGGGAAAAACAGTGGTGTCAATAGGATTGACCGAATCAGGTTTGGTATAAGGCTTTCCAGTTCTATAATTTAATCCAACACCAATTTTAAAGCCATTGTAAATGTAATTGCCGGCAAACGTAATTGTATGTCTCACGTCCAAATTGTTGGGAAAAGTCCTTGGCACAATTTCTTCGAAGGTATAATTGTTCAGGTTATAGGTATAGCTTAGCCAAACACTATAGTCATTGTTTTTTTTATTGATCAGAAATTCAATGCCCTTGATTTCATATAGCCCTATCTCTTCATTGAACTGGCCTTCACTTTGAAACTCTTGCGTTCTAGCACTTATACCCTTGACTTCTTTATAAAAACCTTCAACCCCAACATATAGACTATGATGGTCATAATTGAATCCTAGGGAGCCTTGTTTGCTTTTGGTTATGGGAAGTGGTACTAGATCGTTATCTGGGTCAGCTATTTGCCAACGACGTTTTTCAATACCCAAAAAATTTTGCTCCAAGTCAACTACTTGGTGAGTCGTCTGGTTTTTGAACTCCCCAAGAAACTCCGTTTTAAAATTATTGGCAATGGTGTAATTTATGTTTAGCCGGGGTTCAATAATATATTCGCTAAAAGTATCCAGGTTTTCAACATAATTTAATCGAGCACCCCCACGGGCATATAGTTTCTCATCCGGAGATTTATAGTCCAGCTCAGAAAATAGGGCATGGGTTCTAATGACTCCTTTGATATTATTGTCATAGCTTGGTTGGGTGACCTCAGAAAAGTTGGTAATTCCCACTTCATTCAATTGATAGCCGTTCAACCAATTTAGGCTATTACCCAATTGATAATTTGTATTCAATTTTAGGGATGTTTCTTTGACTTCATTTCTTTGCGACAGGATTTGTGCTGAAAAGGCTGAGGTGTTTTTGGAATCAAGCTCGTAACGCGTATAATAGGCGTTCAGTTTGGTCGTAAAATTGTTGCCCCAATCGCTTTCCAGGCTTCCCCCTACAGAAAGATTAGTCTGGTTTAAGCGGCTATTGGTCTCACGTAGCGAGGTAAGATTTTGCTCCGTGTAATTCAAATTGTTATTGATATTGATAAAACTGATCCTGGCTTTATGGGCTTCGTTGATGTCGTACAAAAGCTTCCCTGTAAAATCATAAAAATAAAAGTTTTCTTCGCGACGAATGTCGTCAGCCTGACCAGTAGTCCCTTTTATTTGAGTATTCTGAAATACCTTTTTGAAGAATTCATCATAGGTCGGGGTATTGAAAAAATCGGTTAGGGAGCGTCTTGCCGAAAATTGAAATGCCATGTTGTTGGCCAGCGGAGCTTGCCCGTAAATATCTCCATTTATCAAATTGAAACCGGCTCCTCCAAAATAATCGTCGGCTATTTCATTTTTGGTCTGAATATCAAGCACTCCACTTACACCGTCTCCAAATTGGGCACTGGTGCCATTTTTGATTAGGGTGACCTTATCTGTCAAATAAGGATTGAATGCCGATATTAAACCAAAGAAGTGACCCGATTGGTACATCTTGATTCCATCCCATAGTATCAGGTTTTGATCATTGGTGCCACCGCGGATATTGATGTTCGATACGGTTTCATCAATACTCTTAATGCCTGGTAGAGCTTGAATAGTTTGCAACACATCAGGTTCTATTAAACCCGGAAGGATTCCGAAGTCTCCCGTATTCAATTGAATGCTGGCATCGAGTTGTTTGCTTAGTCCGGTAGTAAGGAATTGATAAACAATAACCTCCTGAAGTTGCTCAAAACTCTCGTTCAAAAGGAGTGTTTTGCAAGGATTGCGCTTGGTTAAATCTTCTGCCGCAACAAAAAAGGCTTAAAGCCAATATGTTTTATTTGTACAATTGCCTTTCTTGGGATATTGTCAAAAGAAAAATGGCCATTATGATCCGTAACGGCCGCAATGGAACTTCCCAACACTTCAACTGAAGAACCGATGACCGTATTTTCTTTGAAATTGTCAAGAACAACTGCGCAAATGTCAACCGTAGTACTCTTGGTTAAAGTATAGTAGCGGTCACTGAGCTTTTGGATTATGATCTGGGTTTGGTACTGAACATAGGAAAGCACCTCTTTGAGATTTTCATCTTTGGGAATATTGATTTGTATTTCCTTGATATCTTCGTCTACGTAGGAGAACTTTATACTGTACTTTTCTTCCAAATCACCAATGAATGTGATAAGATTTACAGAAGGTACCGTAACATCTTGTGCCATTACATTTTTGTGGAAAAAAGATAATAGCAGGAGGGCAATAACAGATATTATGCGTTTACGGTGTGTTTTCGGCATAGAATAACACTTTATTCCCTTCTAATTTAAACTTTATTTGAGAAGGAACACTAATACTCTGTAACGCTAAATCTGTATTTGTGTTGCTAAAAGTGCCAGTAAATAATGTATTGATATCAATATTTTGAGTCTCTACCTTGATATCGTGTTGTCGCTCAAATTCATCTAAAACAAATTTTAACGGAATACTCTTAAAAGAACTTTCATTATTCATCCACGAAGGGGTTGTCGTATTGGGTTTTTCGCTGTCAATGACCTTACCGTCAATAACCATGAAAGTGGTACCCGCTGGTAGTTTAGTTATATTATTGTTATAGGTTACACTGACCAAACCTTCAAAACAGGTCACCTCAAAATAACCCTTTCTGTTCTCTACATTGAATTGAGTTCCTAACACGGCTATGGTGCCATGATCAGTACTTACCGTAAAACGTTTCCCTTTGGCTACTTTAAAGAAGGCCTCACCCTCTAAGGATACATTCCTTTCCTTATCCCACTTTTTCTCACTATATGAGAGTTCGGAATCGGCATTTAAGATTATTTCGGAAGCATCGGGGAGAACCACCTCTTTGTTTTCAGCATATTGGGTAGTTATATTTTCATTTAAGGTATTCAGATAAAAATAAGATCCTACCATTAGAACGGTTACGGCTGCGGCCACCTTTAAAAACTTTGTAAAGGGATTTAACTGCACGACCTTGGTTTCTAGAAGCGTTCTTCTGTTATTTACTGCTTCCAAGGCATTTACCATATCAAAATCAGGGGCTTCCAAAGTACCGGAGGCCTCAAGAATACGCTGATAGGATGCATACTCGTCGGACTTTTTAAATTCCGAGAGCTCCACCTCAGTGAGTTCATTATTGAGCCATTTTGCCAAGTAATTTTCTTGCATGATTTCTAGCTTTATACCTTAATAACAATTCAAAATAAAAAAACCCTACCTTTTTTTGAAAAACTTAAATTCCAAATTCCAAATTCCAAATTCCAAATTTTAAAAAAAACTAAGCAGAGTGAAACAGTATTCTTTCAATAAATAAAATATATTCGGCTAACTGCTAACTGCTAACTGCTAACTGCTAACTGCTAACTGCTAACTGCTAACTGCTAACTGCTAACTGCTAACTGCTAACTGCTAACTGCCATCATATCCCCTCAATCTGTTCACGCAACGTTTTCAGGGCCAAGTGCATTCGTTTTTCTATGGCCTTCACACTAACACCTTCCATTTCTGCAATCTCTGCATATTTCTTGCCGTCTATACGATTCAATAAAAAAGTGGTTCGTTGGTTTTCCGGTAAAGCATCCAATGCTTTGTCCAATTTTTCCTTGAACTGGTTTTCTTCCATTAAATATTCAGGAGACTCATAATTGGTGTTATTTACCTTGTCGGCATGCTTTAATCGCACTTTTTCAGCCTTTATAACATTAAGGTAAAGGTTATTGGCAATCGTATATACATAGGCTTTTGCCTTTTCGGGCGAAACTTTGGCGCAGTTCTCCCAGAGCTTTACAAAAGCCTCCTGTACAGCATCGTAGGCCTTTTCTTCATTGCCGAACTTATAATATATATAGTTAAATACCGTTTTGGAATTAGCTTTGAAGAGATGGCTATATACCTCTTCCTCACATACGTTATCCTTGGTATCTGTACTCAATGGGTTGGTTTTACATCAAAGATATTTGAAAAAAATGAAATATTGGGGTAGGGTATTTTAAAAGTTGGTTGTTTAATGGTCATACGAACAAAAAAAATCCAAATCGTTATGAAAAAGTTTTTGAATTACTCATTTTACCTAAGCCTACTAGTATTGGCGCTGACATTTACATCATGTCAAGACGAGTTTGAACAATTGCCTGAGGAAGATGGGCTAGAAGCCATTGCCGCTACTTCATCTACTGCGCAACTTGTAGAAAGAACAGTGTCCAATGATGGTTCTTTTGACAATATTGTTGATGGAACTAGCTGTTTCAATGTCAAACTTCCATATTCCGTTGAGGTTAACGGATTAGAACTTACCATCAACTCTTATGAAGATCTTCATTTGATCGAGGAAATTTTTGATGCCATAGAGGATGATGATGATATTTTAGAGATTATTTTCCCCATTACCATTACTCTGGCAGATTATGCTGAAGTTACCATAAATGGTATTGATGATTTACGCGAAATCGCCCAAAAATGTAGAGAAGGCGGTGATGATGATGATATTGAATGTATAGATTTTGTATACCCTATTACCGTATACACTTTTGACCTTAACAATCAGGAAACCGGAAATGTAACGGTAGAGAGTGATAGAGATCTTAGACGTTTCTTTGAAGGGTTGGATGATAACGACCTTATCGGTATTGATTTCCCTGTAACCTTGAAATTATATGATGGCACTACGATGGTGGTTGATTCTAACGCTGAATTGGCGATGGCTATTGAGAATGCGAAGGAAATGTGTGATGAGGATGATGATAATGATCATAACGATGATGATTTTACCAAGGAGCGTTTGGACAATTATTTAGTAGAATGTCCATGGTTGATTCATGAAGTAGAGAGAGATACCCAGTTACAGAGCGATCAGTATTTTGAATATGTAATGAACTTCATGGAAGATGGTACAGTAAAGGTGAAGGATAGACAAGGTAATAGCCTAATGGGTGCATGGAGTACAAGGATGTCCGATAGAGGGGTATTGTTGAAATTGGAATTTGATGTATTGGTCGACTTTACTTTGGAATGGATTGTTTATGAAATAGGTGAAGGGCGTATTAAGCTTTATGCCGAAGGAGGAAACAAGATTATCATGAAGAGAGGTTGCGATATCATCAATGATGACCCAACTGCCTTAAGGGAAATCTTAAAAGAGTGTAGCTGGATAATCAAAAAGGTAAAAGTTGATGGCGAGGAGATCAAAAGATTATTAGGTTTTGAATTCAAATTTATGCCAGAAGGAGTTGTTACCCTAAGCCATGGAGATATTGTATCTGAAGGCAGTTGGGAGATAACAACCAATGACCAAGGACGTTTGGTAATGGCAATTACAATGGGTCAAGAACCTGGAGTAAGTTTTGTATGGCCATTGAGCGATTTGAGACACGATCGATTGAGATTCGAAATACCTGGTACGGACTATGAGTTGATACTGCAGAGAGATTGTGAAGGTAATGATGACGGTGATGTTCCTGAGATTCGTAATGTGATGATGGCCGGTGACTGGATGGTGGCCCATTATTCAGAAGGTGATATAGATCAAACCGATGTCTTTGCGGCCTATACCTTTGGTTTTGGTGCGGAGCATGTCTTGAGTGCTACTTTGGGAGAGACCGGACCTGCATTATTAGGGTCATGGAGGATATTGAGAAACAGCGACGGTTATTTGAAGGTATACTTGAATTTGGGTGACCAAGACCCCCTAGGTGAGTTGACCGACGATTGGAAATTCGTTTCCATAACCGCTGATCGTATTGAGTTGAAAGACATCAGTGGAGGCGATGGTACTATCAGCACCCTTGTTTTTGAGAAGAAGTAATATACAGAATACCCCGATGTTATAGGTCGGGGTATTTCTTTTAAGGATTATCAAAAAAATCCCAGCTATGAAAAACGCCCTAACACACAAAATGATTGCCGTTCTCGGCATATTGATTTTTTTAACCTCATGTGACAAGGACAATGCCGATGATAATGGTATCGCCGCTGATAAAACCGAAATAGAGGCGGCAGTAAAATCAGGGGAATGGCATATTACCTATTATTTTGATTCGGACAAGGACGAGACCAATGATTATGTGGGTTATGTCTTTACATTTAATGCCAATGGTACCTTAGGGGCCACGAATGGAAACATATCGGTTTCAGGGGCATGGTCTGTTACAGATTCTGCTACTAGTAATGACGACAGTAGTGATGATGATATTGATTTCAATATCTTTTTTACATCTCCTCTACTATTTGAGGAATTGACTGATGATTGGGATATACAAAAATTTACGAACACCAAAATAGAATTATATGATGTAAGTGGAGGTGATGGAACGACCGACTACCTCACTTTTGAAAAAAGTTAACCCTTTTTTGCCCCACATCCCCCAAAAAAGCATCCATCTCGTATGGGTGCTTTTTTCTTTTTCCCTATCCAGCTCCAAACGAGCGTTTGTTTATTTTCAGGATAAAAATTGAAAGATCAATATCCGTTGGGATTATACTGAAGAATTGACTTTTCTTATCAACACCCTCTTGCCAATGGGCACTATATTTCTTTACTTTGCAAACCCCTGCTAATAACGCAAAAAGATGTTTGATAATTTAAGCGAAAAGCTAGATAAAGCACTGCACGTCCTTAAAGGACATGGACAGATAACAGAAATAAATGTTGCCGAGACAACCAAGGAAGTCCGTAGGGCCTTATTGGATGCCGATGTCAATTTTAAGATAGCCAAGGAATTTACCAATAGGATAAAGGAAAAGGCCTTGGGTCAAAATGTTTTGACCACTTTGCAACCTGGCCAATTGATGGTCAAAATTGTAAAGGACGAATTAACCCAATTAATGGGTGGTGATACTGAAGGGATAGACCTTTCAGGTTCTCCATCGATTATTTTAATGTCGGGTCTTCAAGGTTCGGGAAAGACTACTTTTTCGGGAAAATTGGCCAATTACCTTAAGACCAAGAAGTCCAAAAACCCTTTGCTGGTAGCTTGTGACGTGTACCGTCCCGCGGCCATAGATCAATTACATATTGTTGGTGATCAAATAGGTATTGAGGTGTATTCGGATCGTGAGAATAGTGATCCGGTATCCTTGGCAAAGGCCGGTGTCGCCCACGCCAAGGCAAATGGCCACAATGTTGTCATTATAGATACCGCAGGCCGTTTGGCGGTCGATGAAAAGATGATGACCGAGATATCCAATATCCACAGTGCGGTACAACCTCAAGAAACCCTTTTTGTGGTCGATTCAATGACTGGGCAGGATGCTGTGAATACGGCCCAGACTTTTAATGATATCTTGAATTTTGACGGGGTTATCCTTACCAAATTGGATGGTGATACACGAGGTGGCGCGGCGATATCAATTAAATCTGTTGTAGATAAACCCATCAAGTTCATAGGAACCGGTGAAAAGATGGAGGCCATTGATGTGTTCCATCCTTCAAGAATGGCCGATCGTATCTTGGGAATGGGAGATGTTATCTCTTTAGTAGAAAGGGCCCAGGAGCAGTTTGATGAAGAGGAAGCACGAAAAATCCAGAAGAAAATCGCCAAGAACAAATTCGGTTTTGATGATTTCTTGAGCCAAATCCAGCAAATCAAAAAGATGGGGAATATCAAGGATCTTATGGGAATGATCCCAGGTGCTGGTAAGGCTCTAAAAGGTTTGGATATAGATGATGATGCCTTTAAACATATAGAGGCTATAATCCACTCTATGACACCGGATGAGCGTTCAACGCCCTCTAAACTCAATGCCAGTCGTAAAAAACGTATTGCCAAAGGTAGCGGAACAACAACCCAGGAGATCAATCAGCTGTTAAAACAATTTGACCAAATGGGTAAGATGATGAAAATGATGCAAGGTGGTGGCGGTAAAAAAATGATGCAAATGATGGGTGGTATGAAGGGAATGCGGCCATAAAGTGGGCAGTCTCAGTATTCAGTTAAATATGTCCAGACAATATGGGTTTTCAGAAATTAATTGCATATCAGAAAAGTTTTAGTTTGGCCATGCAGATTTTTGAAATGACTAGACAATTTCCAAAAGAAGAAACATATTCCCTGACGAATCAGATAAGACGTTCATCACGTTCAGTCTGTGCAAATTTGGCCGAGGCGTATAGGAAAAGGAGATATGAAAAACATTTTATCAGCAAATTAACCGATGCTGATAGTGAGAATTCAGAAACTTTGGTTTGGTTGGAATTCTCGGAATCGTGCAAGTATATTTCAAAAGAGCAAAAAGAGAAATTAGTAAGTGAAAACCAAGAAATTGGGAAACTAATTTAATATATGATTAATAACCCTCGCAAGTTTGGCGTGTAATGATACTGCCTACTGCAACTACGGACTGAATACTGAAAAAAATGCAAATACTTGACGGAAAGAAAATTTCGAACCAGATTAAAGAGGAAATTGCCGTTGAAGTGGCAGAAATGAAAGAAAGAGGGGAGAAGGTACCCCATTTGGCTGCCGTACTGGTGGGGAATGACGGTGCTAGCCTTACCTACGTGGGAAGCAAGGTGAGGTCCTGTAAAAAAATAGGTTTTGAATCCACTTTGGTCCACTTGCCCGAAGAAACTACGGAAGAAGAATTATTGGTACAGGTACAGCGGTTAAATGCCGATGATGCCATTGACGGCTATATTGTACAACTGCCGCTACCCAAACACATTGATGAACAAAAAGTCTTGATGGCCGTACACCCGGATAAGGATGTAGACGGATTCCATCCCACCAACTTTGGTAAAATGGCCTTGGACATGGAATCTTTTATTCCGGCTACCCCTTATGGCATTATGGAACTCTTACGCAGGAATAAGGTTGAGACAGCGGGAAAACATGCCGTGGTCATCGGCCGAAGTCATATTGTAGGACGGCCAATGAGTATTTTGATGAGTCAAAAAGGCGAGGCTGCCAATTGCACGGTGACCCTGACCCACAGTAGAACCAAGGATATTAAGTCGCTGACCCTTCAGGCAGATATTATTATTTCGGCACTGGGAGTACCTAATTTTCTGAAGGCAGATATGGTAAAGGACGGTACAGTTATTATAGATGTGGGAATTACCCGTGTCCCGGATGATACCAAGGAAAGGGGATATTATATAACGGGGGATGTCGATTTTGAGAATGTAAGCAAGAAGGCCTCATTCATTACTCCTGTTCCCGGTGGAGTGGGTCCTATGACCATAGCTATGTTGTTAAAGAACACCCTATTGGCTCGGGAACGTCACAGAAGCAGAAAATAGGCCCAGTCTTCATTTAAATTCAGTTGGTAAAAGCATACCCGTCTGTATGCTGTCATTAGGCGTAATGATATCAATGTCATTGCTATCATCATAATCGCAGCTGCTTATGGCAATAAGGCCATAAAGCAATATTCCAATACAAAATAACTTTCTCATTTCTGGCAATTTAGTAGGTGTTATTACCGTGTTATTCTATTTGATAAACGCTGAAAAATTAGAAATGTTACCTGCCTGTCGTAGAGAGCTTTGATTGAGTGCTTGTAAATCAGTACCTTTTGTTGCAAATGACCGTAACCATGAAAAAACTGATTCTTTACGCCCTACCGCTGTTTTGTATTCTAGTGGGATGCCATACTTCCAACGAAAAGAGCATGAATACCATCAAGGTTTCCTTTTCAGAAACAATACATGCTGAAAATGTGGATGGACGTTTGTTATTGATGTTGTCTAACAACGATGAAAAAGAACCGCGATTTCAGATAAGCGATGGTCTGGGTACCCAATTGATCTTTGGAATGAACGTGGAGGATTTGGCAGCTGGGGAAATAGCACCTTTTGACGATTCCGTTTTTGGTTATCCCTATGAAAGTTTGGCCGATGTTCCTCCTGGGGAATACAATGTGCAGGCTTTGTTGCATGTATACGAAACGTTCAATTTGTCAACAGGGCATACCGTGAAATTACCCATGGATAATGGAGAGGGCCAACAGTGGAACCAATCTCCGGGTAATATCTACAGCAAGCCCTTTAAGCTCACCATTACCAAAGAAGCAATTCAAAATGTTGAGGTGGTCATGGACCAAGTTATTCCGCCTATTGAGGGTCCTGAAGATACCGAGTGGATAAAGCATATACAGGTAAAATCCGAAAAGCTTTCCCAGTTTTGGGGAAGGGATGTGTATTTGGGAGCCCATGTGTTATTGCCCAAGGGTTTTGAGGACCATCCTGAGGCCAAATACCCGTTGATGGTTTTTCATGGCCATTTCCCTTCCGATTTTGGCGGATTCAGAACTACGCCTCCAGATCCAAACCTAAAGCCTGAATATTCGGCGCGATTCGATTTAGATGGATACAATATCGTTCAACAACAGGAGGCCTATGATTTTTATAAACGATGGAACGAGCCCGATTTTCCACGGTTCCTAATCATTGAAATACAGCATCCTACACCTTATTATGACGATTCGTATGCTGTAAATTCGGCAAGTCAAGGGCCCTATGGCGATGCCATTACCTATGAACTGATTCCTGAAATCGAAAAACAATTTCGTGGCATTGGCGAAGGTTGGTCCCGTTTTTTATATGGCGGTTCAACTGGAGGTTGGGAAGCCTTGGCCGTTCAGGTCAAATATCCTGAGGAATACAATGGTTGCTTTGCGGCTTGCCCTGATCCCATTGATTTCAGGGCCTATTGTTTGACCAATATTTATGAAGATGAAAATGCCTACTATTATCAAAGCGACCACAAGAAATTGGAAGTGCCCAGCCATAGAAATAATCTGGGTCAAATACAATCTACCTTAAGGCAAGGGAATCATTTGGAGTATGTACTTGGCGACAAATCCCGATCGGGCCAACAGTGGGATATTTGGGAAGCCACCTATTCCCCACAAGGTGAAGATGGCTATCCGGTGCGCCTTTGGGACAAAATGACCGGGGATATTGATCATAAAGTGGCTGACTATTGGAAAGAGAATTATGATCTGCGACATATCTTGGAAAGGGATTGGGAGAAACTCGGCGATAATTTGAAAGGAAAAATTCATATCTACTGTGGTGATATGGACAATTATTATCTGAACAATGCGGTCTATCTCATGGAGGACTTTTTAGAAAGCACTACGGAACCCTATTACGGGGGAGAGGTCACCTATGGAGATATGGACGAACATTGTTGGAACGGGGATCCGGACCAACCCAATGCCATAAGTCGGCTGCGTTATAACTCGATGTACGTACCCAAGATTATGAAACGTATTGCCGAAAGTGCGCCCAAAGGGGCCGATCTAACAAGTTGGAGATACCAATAGCGCTTTGGGGATAAATACCGCTGTGTTTTTTATTTCAGTTTACTTGTTTTCCCAAATTTTTTGTAGGAATTTTAAGAAATATTGCATTGTGTATATAACAAGATATATTATCAATGATTGTATTCAGTTGTTAGGCACAAGCCAATGAACGCTAACCAAAAGAAAAAATATTGCATATTTAAACTATTCTCTAAAAACCTAGAGTTTGTAAAAGAACATCCTGAAATAAGATTTGAACCTGACTTTAATAAAGGATATTTATGTCCATTATGCTTTGATATTTTCTTAGAAAAGACCTCCTTGACACAGCAGAAAACCCTTTGACTCTTGAAAATATTCCTCCAAAATCATTAGGAGGAAAAGTTAGGGCGTTAACATGTAAAAAATGTAACTCAGTTGCTGGACATACATTAGATAATCATTTACTAAAAAGGCTAACTGAAATAGATTTCCATTCTTTTTTACCAAATTCTCAATCTAATACGACTTTTAGCCACAAAGGGAACAAAGTAAATGGAAGAGTAAATATTGATAATAAAAGAACTTTCATTATTAATTTGGACACACTAGGATCAAATCCAAAAGAAAGTGAAAAATTCATGAGTAACGTTTTTCCGCCAAGAACAATTTATGGTCCAATACATAAGTTTCTAAATCCTGATTTTATTGAGCCTGAATATAAGACTGAATCATTTGAAATAAAAAAAGAAGAAAGGTCAGATGAAAAAAGGGCAGAAATCGCGTTATTAAGAATTGCCTATTTATACGCTTTTAGTCTTTTTGGTAATGGATTTCTTATAAACGGATATTTATTCAAAGTTCGTGAACAAATTCAAAAACCAGACGAAAAAATATTGAACCCTGTTTATTGGATAAAATATGAATTTCCTGAAAACATGATAGGTTTAAATATTATTAAACAGCCCAAAGAATTACAGAGTTTTTTAATTATATTCAATCTTGAAACTAGTAGTACAAAACGTCAATTTGCTATATGTTTACCTGGACCAACTGAACCTGGTATTGAAGTTTATGAAAATATTCAAAAACTTTTGTGTGAAGAAGGAGAATCAATTGATGTAGATATAGAACATATAGATGAAAAAGATTTGCTGACTCAAAAAGGTTATGAATTCGCGGCTAATTATTATTGGAACAAAATAGCCAGGGCCTAATACGGTGTCCTATGAAAAGCCTTATTTCTATACCTTAAAAGTCACTTTTTTTTATTTAGCTTATGCTCTTGGTTTTAGGATGTTGGATTATTTTGAGCACACCCAAAAGATTAGATGTAATACCTTAGAGATATTGAAAACATGAAAAATACAACCAATAAGGTTTCTTGGACCGTCTTTGTGGTCTTGGCCACTGTAATTGGACTTTATCCGTTGATTTATTTTTTTGTCGATGGGAAGATTGGTCTGTTGGAATCCAAAAGCGATGAATTACTGAACAGTATCGTCTGGAATATTGGATTCTATGGGCATATACTATTGGGGGGCCTTGCCTTACTTGTGGGATGGGTTCAGTTCTCTAAAAAACTTAGAAACGCCAATTTAAAAAGACACCGAACCATGGGTAAGGTGTATGTGTTGGCAGTTTTGATCAGTGGCATATGTGGCCTTTATATCGGATTTTTCGCAAATGGAGGAATTATTGCCTCCTTGGGTTTTATCAGCTTTGGTGTGGTATGGCTTTCTACTACGGTAAAGGCTTATATAGCTGCCCGAAATAGGAACTTTACACTTCACAAAGGGTTTGGTCTATAGTTATGCCGCTTGCTTTGCGGCGGTAACCTTGCGCATATGGCTTCCCCTTTTGAGTATCGTGTTTGAGGATTTTATAACCGCATATCGTATGGTTGCTTGGCTGTGTTGGGTGCCCAATATGGTTTTTGCCTTTTTCTGGGTTAGAAAAAGAGGATTGATAATCGGGTGATTAATTATTTATCAGGCTTATAAATTCAACTTGATCTCCTGTTCTGACTTTTAAATAATATATCCCCTTGGATAAATTGCCTATGTTTATCTCTTCATTTGAATCTGGTAATTCCTTGTTCAGGACATTTTGTCCAGTAACATTAAATACTTCAAGTTGTGTAGCCCCTTCCAGTTGCTCAACGTTAATATTAAAAATACCATTTTCACTAGGATTTGGATATACCACTACATCGATGGAGTCACTTGTTTCTGGTAATTTAATTCCTTCTCCCTCTACAATGGTAATGCTCTGGTTTGACTGAACATTGTTGATTATATCAACTGTGCCACTAAGCCATGTAACCTTGATATAATCAATATTGATGGCGTCTTGTAACCCGAAAAATTCATAGTTTGAATTTTGCCCAAGATATCCTTCACCACACAGGGTATAACGATATTGTTTCTTCCCATTGGAGGAAATCTCAATCTTACTTCCTATGCCATCCCGATTACTTTGCGTGCCTTGCAATTTGACCTTTAACCAAGTATTGGAACCTACAGATCTGTTTTTCCATAAAAAAGGCAAATCAGTATCATTCATGACTATAATATCGACTAGGCCATCGTTGTTAATATCCCCTATGGCATTGGCAAAACTTATTCTATTATCATTTTCAAATCCGGCATTTTCCGGAATATTGAAAAGGTCATTTTGGTTTTCGTAAAAAGCAGAAGGAAGTCTATCATCTAATCCGGTTAGCATGCCGCTTACATATAAATCCAAATCCCCATCATTTTCAGCATCCAAATAACTAGCGCCCCAGGCTATACTGTAAAACGCTGTTCCCAATGCTTCGGCCACATTGGTAAAAGTACCATCCCCATTATTTCTCAAATGATAATTGCCTCCACTTGTATTGGTCACATAAATATCCAACCATCCATCATTATTGTAATCTTCAATGGTTGTTGACATGGCATCTATAGCCATACCTGCACCACTTGTTTCGGATACATCTTCAAAAGTAAGGTCTCCCTTGTTTTTATAAAGTCTATTTATTTTGGTGTACTTATCGCTAGACACATAAATGTCTTGATACCCATCATTATCGTAATCAAAAAAAGAGGCACAGAAAGAAAGTTCATTACCCAAAAATAGCCCTGCACTTTCAGTAATATCAATAAAATCATTGTTGTTATTTAAATAAAGATAATTCCGTTGGTTTTTTGTGGTTACGTCCCTATTTGTAATAAAAATATCCAAATCCCCATCGTTATCAATGTCTCCGAATGCAGCTCCATAGGAATACAGATTCGAAGTGAACAGACCACTGGAGGCAGAAATATCAGTAAAAACCAAATTGCCATTATTTTCGTAGAACTTATTTAAGCCTGTTATACTGGTTACAAATAAGTCTTTATCCCCATCATTGTCATAATCTACCCAAAGGATTTGTTTGGTTTCAAGGGTATCTGTTATACCTAGATTCACCCTGCTAAACGTCCCTTGTTGATTTTTGAAGAAATAAGTTTCTTTACCTTTTTCCGAAGTAAGCGTAATATCATCCCAACCATCACCATCGAAGTCCACAAATGAAACCCCACCACCTAAATTACTTTCCCCATAGGTCAAATTAACCCCTAATTCGGATGCTTGATCTTGAAATGAAATCTGGGAATAAATAGATTGAAAATTACCTAATAGAAAAAAAATTAACCATTTATTCATAGCAAAGCAACTAAGTACAGTTAATATTACGATATTGGTCACCAATTTGCAAAGAAATTACTTGGTTTAAAGATTTGTGATTAAGTTGATAAAATTTTGGCAATTTCTTAAATCTAGGGAATAATAGTTTCATAACTTATTTCCTGTATTAAAATGAGACAAATGAAATATATTACAAAGTTTATCTTCCTGATTTGTTCGGTTAATTTTTGTGCGATTGCCCAAACCGCTAAGGTCTACGACAATCTTTCAATGACCAGTGAAATTCTTAAAAGCGAACGAAAATTCGCGGTGTACCTACCACCCGATTATGAAACCTCTGAACGGAGCTACCCTGTACTATATTTATTGCATGGGGCAGGTGACGACCAAACCGGATGGGTGCAATTTGGCGAAGTACTTCGGATTACGAACAATGCCATAAAGGATGGAACGGCTACCCCTATGATCATTATTATGCCAGATGCAAACACAGGAAAAAGAGGCTATTTTAACCAAGGAGAGGATTGGCGGTATGAAGATTTCTTTTTTGAGGAATTAATGCCTTATGTAGAACAGAAATATCGCATCAAGGGTGAAAAACGTTATAGAGCCGTAGCCGGACTTTCCATGGGCGGAGGAGGATCCTTCATGTATGCGCTCCACCATCCGGAACTATTTTCTTCGGCCTGCCCTTTAAGCGCCTATGTAGGCCCTCTGACCATTGAGAATCTTAAAGAAAGGCTCAAAAGAAACAACACCTCATATTCCAATGCAGAGACTAAGGAATATTTTGAAAGGCACAATGCTATTAATCTAATTGAAAGCGTACCGGTCGATAATATCAAGTCCGTTCGTTGGTATATAGATTGTGGTGATGACGATTTTCTGTATGAGGGCAATAGCCTGGTCCATATTGCTATGAAGAAAAAGGAGATTCCACATGAATATAGGGTTCGTGAGGGGAGACATAGTTGGACCTATTGGAGGGGATCATTGCCCAAAGTGCTTGAATTCGTGTCACAGGCATTTCATCAATATTAAGGCGGAATGATAGAAAGAAAATTTATCCTTCAGGCGTTGGCCGCAGTTGTTTTATACGTTGTTATTTCTTTGCTATTGGAAAAAGAATATACCAATGAAATTATTCTAAGCGAAGTTTTAGAGGGTTTGGTATTTGGCCTGTTATACGGGGTCTTTATATGGTTCAGGGAAAGATTAAAAAAGAAAAATAAATAAATTCATATAAATGAAATATAGAAGGTTTGGTAGAACCCGTTGGGAAGTCAGTGAAATAGGTTACGGCATGTGGGGAATGGGCGGATGGACAGAGTCTGACGACATTCAATCCGCAAAGTCCTTGGATTTGGCAGTTGAAAATGGAGTCAATTTTTTCGATACGGCTTGGGGTTATGGTGAAGGTCATAGCGAAAAGTTATTGGGACAATTGGTAAGACGGCATCCCAATAGCAAATTGTATACGGCAAGTAAGATTCCTCCTAAAAACTTTCAATGGCCAGCAAAGCCCGAATACAAATTTGAAGATTCTTACCCTAGCACGCATATCATTGCATATACCGATAAGACCCTGCAAAATTTGGGATTGGAGCAAATAGATCTTATGCAATTACATACATGGGATGATGTATGGGCAGATCGGGAAGAATGGCAAAGGTGTATTGAGGACTTAAAATCTTCTGGTAAGGTGGCTGCAATGGGTATAAGCATGAATCGTTGGGAACCTGAGAATGGTATTGAGGCTTTGAAGACCGGAAGCTTGGATGCGGTTCAGGTTATCTACAATATATTTGATCAAGCCCCAGGGGACGTGCTTTTTCCTTTATGTAAGGAATTGGATATTGCCGTCATTGCCCGAGTCCCTTTTGATGAAGGAACTCTTACAGGCAACATTACCAAAGAAACAACCTTTCCAGAAGGTGATTGGCGAGGTACCTATTTTGTGCCTGAAAACCTGAATGCAAGTGCTGAAAGAGCAGATGCTTTACGACCATTGATTCCGAAGGATATGACCATGGCCGAAATGGCACTACGCTTTATCGCTATGAATAAAACAGTTGGCACAATGATTCCTGGAATGCGGAAAGAAAGGAACGTATTGGCCAATACCGCTATTAGCGACGGAAAAGGCATTTCAAAAGAATTGTTGTCAGCGTTAAAAAAACATCGATGGGATAGGGTGCCAACTTCATGGTCTCAATAGCACCAAGTTTAATCGAAAAGAATTCCCCGATGCTTGCATCGGGGTTTCCAATGAAATTGTTATCCCAAACTTGTTTCGAGATTTAAATAATCAAAACAAATCTTGCCTATGGCTATTTGGAAAAAGGATTATTTCGCGAACAATTGTCCCATGTCCTTGAACGCCTTAAATTCAAGGGTGTTGCCTGCAGGGTCTAAAAAGAACATGGTGGCTTGTTCACCGACCAAACCTTCGAATCTGATATAAGGTTCTATGACGAATTTGATTCCTTTTAATTTTAATTCTTCCGAAAAAGTTTGAAAGGTATCCCAAGGAAGCACCACCCCATAATGGGGGACGGGTACATTTTTACCATCAACAGGATTGGTATGTAATTCATTTTCGGACCTGCCTGCCGGTAAGGTAGGCTTGGGTTTGTAATGAATGACCAACTGATGCCCGAACAGATTAAAATCAACCCAATGATCACTGCTGCGACCCTCTTCACAATTTAAGACTTCACCATAAAATTTTCGGCATTCAGGTAAATTATGAACAGGTATGGCGATATGAAAGGGTGTTATGGTTTGCATTCAAAAATTTTTAATTGATAGATTGTCCCCTTGATGGGACAGCCGATAGGCAGGGGTGTTTTTGAATGACACTCCTAATCCCGATAGTTATCGGGACCTTCAAGGAGACAATCCCAATGATAAAATTAGTCTTTTTCTATGATTTAATGAAGTTCATTATTTCATGGCTCACCTCATCCTGGTGCATGGAATGCCCAAAGCCACTAGTTTTGAATAAGGTGCTATTTTTCCAGGTGGAGTGGACACTTTCTGAAGCACTAAAAGGAGCTATGGTGTCTAATTCATCATGGATTATCAATCCTTTTTTAGCTTGATGTCCATCAAATTTATAGGTTGAGAATTCATGAAACGAAAACCCCAAATGTATTTTGAAATAATGGTCAAGACCAGATAGGACCGTAGCATTGAACTTGAGCATGTTTTGATAGTGCGACATGATGTCCTTTAATTTGGCAGGTGATCCAATGGTCACGATTTTTTCAACCTCTTTATTTGGATATTTCTGTTGATTATAAAGGGCGTTCATACCACCTAACGAATGGCCAATAAAAATTTTCGGATGGTATGTATTTACTATTGCTTGGGTGCAATCCGTATAAAGGGGGACGTTAAAAACTTTTCCTGTGGAATAACCATGGGCAGGAGCATCGAAGGCAATGATGTTGTAATTCTCCTTTTGTAAAAAAGAGATTAGGTTTTGCCAGCGAAATGTATTGCTTTCCCAACCGTGTAATAGGAGTATAGTTTCCTTGTTGCCTTTCCATTGGTACGTTTGAAGTTCAATACCTTCAACTTTAACTCGATCTTTTTTGGCATTTTCAAGAAAACCTGCCTGTTCGGGTTCTACCTTACCTTTTCGAGGAGTGCAGAATAGGGCAAATGCTTTCTCTGCCGCTTTCTTTTGAAAAAAAAAAGCAAGTATGTTTAAGTATGCGCCATACGCCAAGGGAAGGTATGTGTTGAATATTTTTTTCACAAAAACTAATGACTTACGTTTTATCAAAAGCAAACCAGCTCACCCTATTAATCCCAACCTATCATCAAATATTTGATTTTTGCATTATCCGGCACCTGTACAGCTTCGATAATAGGGCTTGATACATATCTAAGATTAGCGGGCAGCTCACTTTTGTCTATCGTAAAATACACATCATGGTCTTTTACAAAAATGACAATATTGTTTATTGAAGTGACTATTTTTTTGATGCTATATTTCTCCCTAATATCCTTAAAGGTGCTGTTGAGCCCAATTCCTTTCTCTGTCATGAATCTAGGATCGTTAATACGAACATTCTCAACTTTGGGAATACTATCCCGACTTGGGGTGATGGTCAAAAGATGACTCCCACCCTTTTCGTAGACATTGATTCTTTTGGCACCAAAACCTAAAGTCAATCTCGTGGTATCCTTTACGATGGAATCTTGCTCATAAATGATGTCCAAATCTCTTACCAAACTTACTTTATCCAATTTTCCAACACTGGTATTTGTAATTAGAAAAGACGTATTTTTCTCTTTTTGACATTGTGTTAAAAGTACTAAGGCACATAGGGCCACAGTGAAAAGTATTTTCCTCATATTCTTTTATCGCATTACCTTTTTTAATATTCCTAAAACCCCACGAATAAAAGTAGCACTTGTCAAAACCTTGATAACCGGATTTTGCCGCGTACTTCTTCTACGGCTGTAGGTTCTTCTACTTGTGGGTTTTTCTTTTTCCTTTTCGCCCTCTTTGTCAGCCTTTTCTATTTTCTCATTAAGAATTTCGTAGGCACTTTCCCTATCTATGATTTTATTGTATTTCGAAACCAGATCAGAGTTTTTGATGACTGATTTTAATTCTGCATCTGTTAGGACATCCATTCGACTCATTGGAGCTCTCAATAATGTGGCTGCTAGTGGCGTTGGGCGCCCTTTTTCATCCAAGGCAGAAATCAAAGCCTCCCCTATACCCAAGGATGTTAAAACCTCTTTGGTATCATAATATTCAGATAACGGATAATTCTCTGCAGTAAGTTTTATGGCTTTTCTATCCCTCGCCGTAAAGGCACGTAAAGCATGTTGAACTTTTAGACCCAGTTGTGCCAATACTTCATCGGGTACGTCAGTTGGGTTTTGGGTGACAAAATAGAGTCCTATGCCTTTGGACCGTATGAGTTTTACAATACTTTCAATTTGATCCAATAGAGCCCGGGACGCTTCCTTAAAAATAAGATGGGCCTCATCAATGAAAAGGATGAGTTCTGGTCTATCGCTATCTCCTTGCTCCGGAAATGTAGAATAGATTTCAGCTAATAGGCTTAGCATAAAAGTCGAAAACAACTTGGGCCTATCTTGAATATCAGTTAATCGAATTATATTGATGTAGCCTCGTCCTTCCTCATCAATTCGGGTAAGATCATCAATCTCAAAGGACTTTTCGCCAAAGAACAAGTCTGCTCCCTGTTGTTCCAATTCAATAACTTTCCTTAATATGGCACCCGTGGAACTCGTAGAAATGCGTCCGTAATCTTTGGTGAATTCTTTCTTCCCAGACCCTGTGGCGTACTGAAGGACTTTCTTGAAATCCTTTAAATCAAGGAGAGGTAATTTATTGTCATCACAATATTTAAAGATTACAGCAACTATACCTTCCTGGGTTTCACTAAGGTTCAGGATTCTTGATAAGAGGACGGGTCCAAATTCAGAAACCGTCGCCCGTAGTTTAACACCATCTTGTTCGGAAAGTGAAAGAATTTCAACAGGAAAACTTTTTGCATCGAAAGGAATGCCTATTTTTTCGTGACGCTCATCTATTTTTGGATGTCCTGGACTTGGTTCAGCAATGCCGCTAAGGTCACCTTTGAGGTCCATTAGCAACACTGGGATACCTTTGTCAGACAAATTTTCTGCCATGACTTGAAGTGTCTTTGTTTTCCCGGTACCCGTAGCGCCAGCTATTAAACCATGTCGGTTCAAAGTTTTTAATGGCACTTTAACCAGGGCATTGGTCACGGCTTCGCCTTCGAGCATTGCGGCACCCATGGTTATATAATCACCTTTGGTAGCATACCCTTTTTCTATATGTGCAAAGAATACATCTTTGGTGCTCATCAGGTCTAATTTTTGATAAAAATAGTGGAATTTTTTATGGATTGGAAGTTTATTGGTTGAGGAGTATATAATTTTTTGATTGTTAGTGCCATGGTAGAGAGGATTGCCCTAGTCATTTTTTTAGAGCCTTGAATCAAACCTTGAAATTGTGGGTTGGAATTTGGAATTTGGAATTTGTGAAGCCTATCTTTGCCAAATGGTTAATGATGATGTTTTAGCATTAGTGAACAAAGGATTGATGCTTCCTCTAATGGAGGAATTCTATACTATTCAGGGAGAAGGTTTTCACAAAGGAACAGCAGCATATTTTATACGTGTCGGAGGTTGCGATGTCGGTTGCCATTGGTGTGATGTAAAGGAGAGTTGGAACGCCGAAACACATCCTCCAACACATATTGAAAGTATAGTGGAGAAAGCTGCGAATAATTCTGACACAATAGTGATTACAGGTGGCGAGCCTTTAACTTGGGACATGGGGCCATTGACCAAGGCCTTGAAGGCAAAAAATGTCCAGACCCATATCGAGACTTCCGGAGCTTACAGACTAACTGGGAATTGGGATTGGATCTGTCTTTCGCCCAAAAAGAATAAACTCCCTTTTGGAGAAATATATGAGAAGGCAGACGAACTGAAAATCATTGTCTATAATAAACATGATTTGATTTTTGCTGAAGAACAGGCTGCCTTGGTAAATGAAAATTGTATTTTGTTCCTACAACCTGAATGGAGTGTCAGGGATAAGATAATTCCAATAATCGTCGACTTTGTAATGGAAAACCCAAAATGGAAAGTGTCGTTACAAACCCATAAGTATCTTAATATTCCGTAAGTTTTAGTAGGCAGTAGGCAGTAGGCAGTAGGCAGTAGGCAGTAGGCAGTAGTTCGTTTATCCTGGATTCTAATTTTGTTAACTGTTCACTGCTCACTCTTCATTGTTCACTGCTCACTGTTCAGCATCTCAAAACTCAAAACTTATAATTTAAAACTCATTACTATCGCCCTCCATTAGCCTGGAGATCTAAAATGCATTCAGCATCTAAACCGGGTACGTCCACGATTCCTTTGGAGGCCCTCTTCTCCAACATTTTTTTCATTCCAGCACCAAACTGAAGTTCAGCTTGCATTAAACAACCGTCCACCGTACAATGATTGTCACCAACTTCAGTTCCATCCTCATCAGTCGTTATGCCCTCATGATCATTGACAGGGGGTGAACCTAAATTCACCAACCCCAACAGGTGACCGAATTCGTGGTTCAATGTTGCCGTTTCTACATCAGCAATAGAAACCAAGCTACTTTTACTGGCCAGAGCTCGAATGGTTTCTTCATAAATAACCATTGAGGTGTTCAAATAAACGGCACCTAATGTTACTAAATTTTCTTCTTCCACATCATCTTCTGATGGCGCATCGGCAAAGTAAATATAGATTGCCAAGGTGGATCCTTCATTATAGACGGTTCTATTCTCAGATTCTAAATCAACAATCTCGGCAAGGGTCAATTTTTCTTCGTTGGGGGAGGCTAATTCCCTGTAGATTACTTCTATATCCTGTTTAAATGAATGTTGCTTCAAAAACGTCTCAAAATTTAGCATCGATGCAGCTGTAGGTTTAAATCCGGAAACATAAGTGGCCTCTATTAACAATTTGTCAAAATTATCATTGGATAGAATGTCGTTGGCCGAGTCACCGGTAGTCTTTAAATTTGCTGTCTTATTTATTATAACAGGAGTTTTGCCGCCATCGTCCGAACTTTTGGAGCAACCCAGTGTACTTAAGAACAAAATCATTAAAGCAAGAATCCGATTTTTCATATTTTATTGTATTGATCAAAAAGATAACGCAAAAAGCGTGCCTACTAGTATCAAAGGTGGGTTAATCTGGCTAAATAGTCGTAATGTTCGCCTTCACTTACGAGTTCACAATGTAACGCATTGTCGGATGCGGCATTTTGTAAGGTATTGAAATCCAGATATAACCAAGAGAATGGATTGCTTTTTTGTTCACGATACTGCATGATAAAAGTTACTTCTCCATAATACGTATTTGAGTTGGGAATCCAATCCCGAGAGCTATCCGAACCATCATCGTCCTCATCGAACATATAAATAATATCACTGGAATCCAGCAGTATTTGCCCACTAGGTTTTAATAATGATTTCAAATGGGTCAAAAAGTCTTTCAATACGGTTAATTTACCAGCAATTCCAATACCGTTCATTAGTAGTAAAAGGGTATCGAATTCTTGATTCTTGAAATCTAGAACTGACGCATGTATTGTTTCTTTGACACCTCTTAGCTTGCTAGTTTTGATGGCCCCTATAGAGCTGTCCAAGCCAGTCACCTTGAACCCATTTTCCTGAAGATAAAGACTGTGACTACCTGCTCCGCATCCAATATCCAAAACATGACCTTTACAAAGTTCGAGTGCTTTTTGCTCCAATAGGGGCATTTTTTCGAATGTTCTAAAAAGATAGGGGACGGGAATGGTATCTTTTTCATCCAAGGATGAATAGGTAATTATGTCTTGGGTATAGTTTCCTTTATGGTAATCCAATAATGCCCGTCCAAAAATATCCATTCGCCTATTTGTTGTACTTTGCCCACAAAAATGGGGTTTTTAGCCAATGATAAAAAATTTAAATGAGTTCTTATTCTTAAAAGAGGATCATGCATAACTTTAAAAAGTATTTCTTTTTCTTTGGTATATATGAAACTTTCCTAAAGTTTACTGAATAATGGATAAGATACTAAAACAGCTTCCTTTGCGAGCAAAAGAAAGGCAGAATGAGAATAAAAAGTTTTTGTCCAAGCTAAAAAAGAAGCCTCCCAAGAATTTGGATTATGTAATGGATGATTTGCATGAATCGGAATTTAAAAAGACCGATTGCCTGAGTTGTGCCAATTGTTGCAAAACCACTGGGCCTCTTTTTACCAATGCCGATATTGAAAGAATTTCGAAACATCTCCGTTTAAGGCCACAGCAATTTATAGCACGATATCTGCAGGTAGATGAAGACAATGACCATGTCTTACAGCAGTTGCCGTGTGCTTTTTTAGGTGCTGATAATTACTGTGCCATCTATGATGTGCGCCCAAAAGCATGTCGGGAATTTCCGCATACCAACCGCAAAAAATTCCATCAGATCAATGATCTGACTTTAAAGAATGTAGCCATATGTCCCGCCGCATTTAACATTGTGGAAGAAATGAAAAGGCGGCTGAAAGCCTAAAAATTGAATTTTTATGGGAAATCGATTTTTGTATATTTAAAGCATGGAAAGTATTATTGATTATTTTGAGAATATCCCATCATGGCATAGAAGTATCATCTTGGTCGGGGGTATTACTTTTTTTTGGCTGTTGGAAGGAGCGGTGCCATTATTTAAATTCAACTACAAAAAATGGCGGCATGCCGTGCCTAATTTCTTTTTCACATTAACGACCATCGTAATAAATTTCACCTTGGCATTTCTATTGTTAAAGACAGCCGACTTTACAGTAAAGAATGATTTTGGAATCCTAAACTGGTTGCCAGATATGCCTTTGTGGTTATATGTTGTCCTAGGCGTTTTGCTATTGGATTTTGTTGGGGCTTATTTGGCACATTATATAGAGCACAGGGTCAAACCTCTTTGGATGATTCACTTGGTGCACCATACCGATCCTAATGTAGATACGACAACGGCAAATAGGCACCATCCTTTAGAGAGCATCATCAGATTTGTATTCACTTTGGTAGGGGTCTCTATTATTGGAACGCCTATTGGCATTGTAATGCTGTATCAATCACTATCCTTGGTCGCCACCCAGTTTAGTCATGCCAATATAAAATTGCCTAAAAAGACTGACGAAATATTAAGTTGGGTAATTGTTTCGCCAGATATGCATAAAATTCATCATCATTACAGATTACCTTATACAGATAGCAATTATGGTAATATATTCTCTATCTGGGATCGGATTTTTGGGACCTATATGAAATATGATAGGGAATTTATTGTATATGGTGTTGACACATTCCCAGATGAAAAGGAGAATGGTAGTTTAATGGGGTTATTAAAACAACCGTTTCACAAATATAGAAGACCAACAAGCGAATAATCAGTCGTAAAGAAGATATTTCGCTCTCGTTTTTTTGAACTTCTCCAAGTCGGGTTGCCAAGTTTTCTTTATTTCTTCTTCCGAAAGTCCAGCTTCAATTTGTTCTTGCAATTTTTCGGTGCCGGCATGTTTTGTGAATCCGGCAGTATTGAAAACCGACTTTTTATCTTTGGTATTTTTATAGGCATCAATAAGCCACTTCAAAGACACCTCGCTCATTTTGGGAATCTTTGATAAATCTTTTCCGTAGCAGACCTTGCCATCTTCTTTTGGGTTTTTTGAACCAAAATTAGGTTTTGGCCAGTATCTAAAACTGTATTGGGTACTATCTAAAAATGATGCCCCATACCGTTGAAATTGAAATTCTGTTCCTCTGCCAGCATTTATATTTGTGCCTTCGAACAATCCAAGACTTGGATATAGGTCTATGGCTTTATCATTGGGTAGATTTGGCGAAGGTCGTATGCTTAGATGGTATTCATCCGTATGTTCATAGTTCTTTAACTTAATAACCGTAAGATTGGACTTTAAGTCATTATCCAAACAACCTTCCTCATTGATCATGTGGGCATATTCACCTATGGTCATTCCATAAACCAAAGGTATGGTGGTCATCCCCAAAAAACCTGTATTTTCTTTTTCCATTGTAGGCCCATCTATGTAATGGGCGTTAGGATTGGGGCGATCCAAAACAAGTATAGGTATATTACTCTTGGCACAGGCTTCCATGGCCAGTTGTAAAGTGGCAATATAAGTGTAAAACCGAACACCGACGTCCTGTATATCAAAAAGAACAATATCTAAGTCCTGCAAAAGTTCTTTGGAAGGCTTTCTGTTTTTTCCATAGAGCGAAATGAGGGGTAGCCCAGTCTTGGAATCCAGTCCATCTTTTACTTTTTCGCCAGCATCGGCTTGTCCTCGAAAACCATGTTCTGGTGCGAAGACCTTTTTAATGTCTATTTTCAAACTTAAAAGGGAGTCAACCAAATGGGTATAGCGACCTTCACTTTTAAAAATGACACTTGTTTGGTTGGCAATGATTCCCACGCTCTTTCCTTGCAGCAAATGAATATATTCAGAGGTTCTATTGGCGGCAACAACTATGGGAGCATTTTGCGCAATGGAGGAGTTGTCCAAAGTAACTTCTTGAACATTCTTAGCCGATTTTTCGCTGTTTCTACACGCCGTGAGTGCTAAAACCCACAAGAAAACTGTACTTTTGAAACTGGATAAAGACACCATAATTTGAATTTAGAATATTTTATAGCCAAAAGACTCATTAGGGGTAAAGAGCATAAAATTAGTATATCTGCACCAATAATAAAAATTGCAATAACCGCTATTGCCATTAGTGTTTTTATGATGTTGATGGCCATTGCGACAGGTGTTGGCCTAAAGCATAAGATTCGTGAGAAGGTAGTTGCATTTAATGGCCATATCCAAATTTATAACTACGACAATAATACTTCTGATGTTTCGGTAGTTCCCGTATCCATAGAGCAGGAGTTTTATCCTGAATTTAATTCAGTTGAAGGCGTTTCCCATGTTCAAGCTGTGGCTACCAAAGGTGGAATAATTAGAACGGAAAATACCTTTGAAGGATTTATAGCCAAAGGGGTAGGGGATGATTATAATTGGAATATTTTCAAGGAGTATCTGGTAGCTGGCCAATTGCCGGACTATTCAGGAGAAGTGAACACCCAAGTGTTAGTATCACGGTTCATGGCCAATCGCTTGCAGTTAAAGGTCGGCGATTCATTTTCCGCTTTTTTTCCAAAGGAAGAAGATCCGTTAAAACCCAACCAACGCAAATTTACCCTTGTGGGTATCTATGATAGTGGTTTTGAAGAGATTGATAGTATGTATGTCTTTGTTGACATACGGCATATTCAGCGTATGAATAAATGGGATGCGGACCAAGTTGGAAACTTTGAGGTTTTTTTGGAAAGTTTCGATCAACTGGATGAAAAAATAAAAGAGATCTACGGAAAGACAGTGTCTACACTTGACGCTCAAACCATAACCAATAAGTATTATAAGATTTTTGAATGGATCGATCTTTTTGATTTCAATATTGCCTTGATTATCGGTATTATGGTTATTGTGGGAGGTATTAATATGATAACGGCCTTGTTGGTTCTTATTTTGGAGCGCACTCAAATGATAGGGATTTTAAAAGCTTTAGGCTCTGCCAATTGGAGTATTCGAAAGGTGTTTTTGTACAATGCTACTTATTTGATAGCCATTGGCCTATTCTGGGGCAATGTATTAGGACTGGGACTTATATGGGTACAACAAAAATATCAGGTACTTAAATTTCCGAATCCTAAGGAATATTATATGGACTATATACCGGTTCATATTGATATTTCTACAGTGTTGATTCTCAATATTGGGGTTTTGATTCTTTGTATGCTAATGCTAATGGTACCTTCATACATTATCACTAAAATAAACCCGGTGAAGGCGATAAAGTTCGAGTAGAAGCTCAGTGATATCATACAATCGAGAAGCGTGGGACAAAGGAATTTCTCAATATGTGGTGCATATGTTGAACTCGTTTACACTTTATGGATTGTAGTGAAAATCAGGGCTTTTGTGTCCGCTTGAAAACTTTTTTAAGTTGCATAGTAGGGCTACGGAAAGAAAAAAGACAAAAAGCAGGTGCAAAAGAGAAATTTTTTAGCTAATTGAAAAAAATTAAACGAGTTCATTAACTATTTTTTTATTAAACCCTTAGCAGATTATGAATACTAGAGCAATACTTCCATCCATCTTTATTTTTCTTTTTTGTTTCCAGGTTTCGGCCCAGAGGCTATCAAGAACCGAGAAGAAATTAGTCAAAACTATTGAGGCAAATAATGCCAAGGCTATTACATTCTTGGAGAGAACCGTGAATATTAATAGTGGCACTTTAAATGCAAAAGGTGTTAAGCAGCTTGGAGAGGTGTTTGGATCGGCCTTCAAAACCATAGGCTTTGAGACCTCATGGATTGATATGCCTTTGGAAATGAACAGAGCAGGGCATCTGTTTGCTGAAACAAAAGGAACTAAGGGAAAGAGATTGTTACTTATAGGACATCTGGATACGGTTTTTGAAGAAGACAGTCCATTCCAATCATTTGAAATGGTCAATGACAGTATTGCCCATGCTCCTGGCGGAAATGATATGAAAGGAGGGGATGTGATCGTGCTTTTTGCATTAAAGGCCCTGCATGAAAACGGACTTCTTAATAATGCCCAGATCATTGTGGCATTCACAGGAGACGAGGAGAGCACGGGAAAACCCTTGGATATTAGTAGGAGGGATTTGGTGAATGCCGCCAAGCGCAGTGATATTGCTTTGGGCTTTGAAACCTCGACAGGATTTAATTATGCAACCGTGGCACGCAGGGGATCATCGGGCTGGGAGGTTGAGGTTGAGGGTAAACGTGCCCATTCATCAGGTATTTTTAATGAAAAGGTGGGTGCCGGAGCCATTTTTGAAATGTCACGAATTTTAAATGGATTTTACAATGAAGTCCGAGGTGAAGAATACTTGACCTTTAATCCTGGGATGCTGCTGGGAGGGACCTTTTTAGATTATGACATAAAAACCGGAAAGGGTAATGCTTTTGGAAAAAGTAATGTGGTTGCCCAAACGGCTATCGTAAAAGGTGGATTGAGATTTATGTCGGAAGAACAAAAAGAAAATGCACGGGGTCAAATGCGGGCAATAGTCGCCAATAATCTTCCAAATACTTCAGCAAAAATCAAATTTACCGATAGCTACCCCGCGATGGGTCCTACCCGGGGAAATAAAGATTTGTTGAAGCAATTGAACCAAGTGAGTTTGGCTTTGGAGCAGGGTAAGGTTTTGGCCTATGACCCTGGAAAGCGCGGAGCAGCGGACACTTCATTTGTTGCGGTTTATGTTGATTGTTTGGATGGATTAGGGACTATCGGGTCCGGGGCACATACTCCTCAAGAAACGGTTAATTTGAATACGATTGAGGCCTTGACCAAACGCGCGGCGGTATTGATTTACCGTCTCATTAACCAATAAAGGATGATTGTATTAAAGTCAGATGATCAAATAGTTAAAATTGATATGGGTGAATTAGTTGGTTATGAGGTTGATGGCCATGAATTCATACATCAAAAAGGAAGTCCGGGATGGCGAAATTCAGATACAGAGATGTTTCCGATTATCGGTCCAACGGCTGAAGCGGATTTCAAGGTTAAAACACTTTACGGGAATGCAATACAAGACCAACATGGGCTTTTAAGGGAGCTTGAGTATGTTGTTGTTCATCGATCTGATCGAATAGTCGTTTTTGAGAAAGAATATAGGGCTGGTACCAAGGTCAAGAATTCTAAGTATCCAGAAAAATCATGGGTTGAGGACTTGTCCTGGCCTTATAGTTTTAGGTTTCTAAAAACAGTTCAACTCAATGAGAAAGGACTAAAAATAACATTCAATATTTCAGGGGAAAGAGGTATGCCTTTTATGTTGGGGTATCATCCTGCATTTAAACTTTATCTTGAAAGTACGCTGATTGAGGCATTTGACAAGAGCATATCAATACCTGAAATAATGAAAGCCGGAAGCAAGGCACTGCAAGTTGCGGATTGTGAGGTGATTACTTTGAAAGATGTCAAAAATCTAACCATTAGAACCGAAGGTTTTGGTAATTTTATGCTATGGACGGAAGTGACCAATATGCTTTGTATTGAGCCAATTACTTTTTATCCCTATGCTGTGGAACAACAGAATTTGGATCAGGGGTTTATGATATTAAATAAGGATGAAGCTGAATTTGTCGTAGAATTACTTCCATTTTGAAAGGACAAACAACTTATTAATTATAAAAAGAACCAGATGAAATTTTATTTGACCTTAATCACGATATTGCTGACAAGTTTAACATTTGCACAAGAAACCATGAAAGAAACATTACCCTATAAGACTATACCTAAGGCCCCGGAAACGTATACGGCCGCCAATGTAACGGCGCGAATGATCGACGGCCTTGGTTTCCGCTATTATTGGGCGACCGAGACGCTTTCAAACGAAGACCTTAGGTATAGGCCAAATGCAGAAGGACGATCTATTGCAGAAACCATGGAGCATATTTACAATCTATCACGGACCATACTTAATTCGGCAAAGAAAGTGCCCAATGACCGAACCCTAAAACAAGACAAACCCAAAATCGCGGACTTGAGAAAACGCACGCTTGAAAATTTAGAAATGGCAAGTGGACTGATTAAAAAATCGACAGATTTGTCGGAGCATAAGATTGTTTTCATCAATGCTAAGGGTTCTAGCGAGTTCCCGTTTTGGAATCAAATCAACGGTCCTATTGAAGATGCTGTTTGGCATGCCGGCCAAATTGTACTGCTGCGTCGTTCTGCAGGAAATCCTTTCAATTCCAAGGTTAGCGTTTTTATGGGAAATGTAAGGGATTAACAGTGGTCAAAATTATTAGAACCAGTTCTGAGAATCAAGATTTTATTGATCTTGTAAAACTTCTTGATGCTGATTTGGCTGAAAGGGATGGGGATGACCATGCTTTTTATGATCACTTCAATAGTATCGATGGTATCAAACATGCCATTATACTGTATGAAAATGGTAAACCTGTGGGCTGTGGTGGTATTAAGGAGTTTGAACCTGATACCATGGAGGTAAAACGCATGTATACCAAACCGGAAAGTAGGGGCAAGGGCTTTGCTTCTGAAATATTAATGGAGCTGGAATACTGGACAACTGAAATGTCTTATGAAAAGTGTATTTTGGAAACGGGAAAAAGACAACCTGAGGCAATTGCGCTTTATGCTAGAAATGGGTATAAGGTTATGCATAATTATGGCCAATATGCTGGTATTGAGAACAGTGTTTGTTTCGAAAAAATATTGAATTAATTAGCATAGTATGACGATTATCATGTTTTTTTCCAATAATAGGCATTAGTTTTGTACTTTTTTGGATACTTTTCAAACGTAATGATGAAGGGGTATCTTAAAAAATTTTAACCTATTTATCAATGAATTTATGACAAAAGCGCACTCATTCCATATTCCTGTTATGGGCATTGGATTTACTATTGATACCCCCTTGAAAGTTGCCCAATATGGTATTGATTCGGTTATATCGCTCGTAGATGACATTCTTCTTGAAAAACTGAGAAAGATGTATTGCGAGCTATACGAACTTCCTTATAAAGAGATTACGGATAAAATTGAGGATTTTAGGGCTAAGAGAATTACATCTTATCTCAACTTGATCAATGATCTGACCGAAAATAAATTTAAGGAATTAAAGAATGCCACCATTGACAAAGGCAATGAACTAAGGGAGTATTTAAATATGTTGCCAGATGGTACGACCTTAAAAAAAGAATTCAAGGACCTAACGGACAAATATCTTAATATAAATGATGCGAGTAGCTGGATAAAGGATAATTTATCTATAGGTAGTATAGATGTCAATATTATGACCAAGATAGATAAGGTCAACTACGTAAAGGGAGAGAAACTATCCTCAGAATTTAACGATGCACATGCCGCCCTAAGGGGGTTTGCCCAAAGCGACCTTGAGTCCTCTGTAATTCTATCCGCAGGAATGAATCCGAGGTTATATGGTTATATAGAACAATTTGAGGATTTTTATCCAGATGAAAATGGGTATGTAAAAAAGAAGCTCGTATTAAAGGTAAGTGATTATAGATCTGCGTCTATCCAAGGTAAATTTTTGGCAAAAAAAGGAATTTGGGTTTCTGAATATAGAGTAGAATCGGGGTTAAATTGTGGCGGGCATGCATTTGCCACCGATGGATATCTCCTTGGACCTGTATTGGCCGAGTTTAGGGATAAAAGAGAAGAATTGATACAATCAACGTACGAAGTTTTGGTACAAGCGCTGAACAACAAGGGCAGAACTGTTCCAAGAACAACCTTACCGTTGAAAATTACGGCCCAAGGAGGTGTTGGTACAGCAGAAGAACACCAATTTCTAATTGATACCTACAATTTGGATTCAGTGGGTTGGGGGACGCCATTCCTTTTAGTTCCCGAAGCAACAAGCGTAGATGATTCTACTTTGGAAAAATTGATTGGAGCAAAGGAAGACGATTTGTATTTGAGCCATATCTCCCCACTTGGAGTTCCGTTCAATAGTTTAAGGGGTAATACCAAGGATGTTGAAAAAGCAACTCTGATTGAAAAGGGAAGGCCCGGTAGTTCGTGCCCAAGAAAATTCGTTTCTTTGAATACAGAATTTACTGATAAAGCCATTTGCGTGGCCTCTCGTCAATATCAACATTTGAAGTTAAAGGAGTTAAAAAAGGACGGAATTTCTTCGGAAGCCTATACTAGGGAATATAATAAAATAGTGGACAAATCATGTATCTGTGTAGGTTTGGGCACTTCGGCCTTATTGGTGAATGATTTGAACACCAAGGTTGAAGGAGAAGGTGTTTCAATATGTCCAGGACCGAATATGGCCTATTTTTCCAAATCAATGAGTCTAAAGGAAATTACGGATCATATTTACGGAAGGACCAATGTGATAACTAGATCTGATCGTCCCAACATGTTTATAAAAGAGTTGTCGATTTATATTGATTATTTAAAAAACAAGATTGCGGAAACACGTGATGTCCTAAATAAGAAGCAAGAAAAGTACCTCTTCACTTTCGTGAATAACTTAAAAGAAGGGGTCAACTATTATGAAAGCTTGTTTAATGCATCAAAAAGTATAGTTGAGGATGCAAAATCCCTGATTTTGGATGAATTAAATGCAAGTAGGCAAACTTTACAATTGATACAGGTAGAAATTGAGAACTTGATCGCTTCCAAAAATATGATTGGGACTGGAGTTTAAGCCGATTGATTCTTTCGATGTATATTGGGCGATAGACCTTAACAAACTTTTGCAATGAGAAGTAATTATTTGGTTGCATTACTCTTTTTTCTGCAAATCCTTTGGATGGGTTGTGGAGAGTCTGTTTCCAAAAATGAAGACGTAAAAAAAACTCTGAGGCTTTCTACCACCATTACTGCATTACCCAAAATTGTAAAATCACCTAAGGATAATCCACTTACTAGTGAAAAACATGAACTTGGACGATTATTGTTTTACGATCCCATTCTCTCAGGAAGTAAGGATGTGGCCTGTGCAACCTGTCATCACCCCGATAATGGCTATGCCGAGTTCTTGGATATTTCAATAGGTCCAAATTCCAAAGGGCTAGGAAGTAAAAGAAAGTTCAATACTCCAAATGATATACCTTTTGTAAAACGTAACTCCCAAACCATCATTAACACGGCATTTAATGGAATAAACACCTATAGTAGATACAATCCTGCAAATGCCCCAATGTTCTGGGACAATAGGGTGAAAAGTTTGGAACAACAAGCTTTGGAACCGATAAAGGCTTTTGAGGAAATGCGCGGGCATGATTTTTCGGAAACTGAAATTTTGGATGAGGTTGTTGGCCGTTTAAATAAAATCCCGGAATATCGGGAATTATTTAAGAAGGCCTTTGGTACTGAGGAGGTCAATATTGAGAATCTTGGAAAGGCAATTGCGACTTTTGAACGTAGTTTGGTCACCAATAACTCTCGTTTTGACAAGTATATGCGAGGGGATAATGATGCCATCTTGATTTCAGAAAAAGAAGGTTTTGAGCTTTTTAAGAAAGTTGGCTGCGCCAATTGTCATAATGGACCTATGTTCTCTGATTACAAGGTCCACGTGCTCAGTGCCCCAAAGAATAATAAACTGCGTACTCCGGATATGGGCGTAAAAGATAGCTTCGGATTTAGGACGCCATCCTTAAGAAATCTTAGATTCACAGCACCTTACATGCACAATGGGAGTCTAAAAACCTTAAAAAGAGTATTGGAGTTTTATGAAGATATCTCAAATGGGAAAAGCAGACATCCTTTGGTTGCTAAAGAACAATTTGATCCTTTGGTTCGGGAATTGGAACTGAGCGTAAAGGAAATGTCACTTATTATATCCTTTTTGAACACCCTTAATGATGATAGCTTTGACAAAACTTTTCCGGAAAACGTTCCTAGTGGTTTACCTGTGGGAGGGAATATTCATTGAAAATTAGCCGTTTTGCTTACATTTGGATAATGCAAAGGTTTTTTCCATTTCTCGATTGGGGCTCAAAATATCAAAAAGGTTTTTTTGCCAAAGACTTGGTTGCGGGTCTAACGGTTGGGATTGTCTTGATTCCACAAGGTATGGCATATGCCATGATTGCAGGGTTACCACCTGTATATGACCTATACGCATCCCTATTCCCATTAGTAGTGTATTTGTTTCTGGGAACATCCCGAGAATTGGCGATAGGCCCGGTTGCTATGGATTCTCTTTTGGTAGCGGCGGGATTGGGGGCTTTGGCGTTGACAAATGTTGAGAGTTACATTGCAATGGCTATTTTTCTTGCCTTTTTGGTTGGGGCAATACAAGTATTACTAGGGCTTTTTCGCATGGGGTTTTTGGTCAATTTCTTGTCAAAACCGGTAATTAGTGGTTTCACCTCGGGTGCAGCATTTATTATTGTATTTAGCCAACTACAACATCTATTGGGAGTTGATATTGAAAAAAGCAATAGATTCCATCAATTGATTATCAACGCTTTCGGAGAAATCGCCCAGACCAATGGGTATGATTTGGTGATTGGAATTGTGGGAATCTTGATTATTGTGCTAATCAAAAAATTGAATAAAAAAATACCTTCGATTTTATTAGTTGTAGTTTTAGGTGTTTTGGCGGTTTATTTTTTAGACCTTCAGAGTTATGGGGTAAAGATTGTCGGCGAAATCCCAATGGGTTTACCAGAATTTCAAATTCCTGATATTACATTCAAAAATAGTATGGATCTTTGGCCCATTGCCTTGGCCTTGGCCCTGATAGGCTATCTAGAGGCTATCTCGATTGGGAAATCTATAGAGGAAAAAAAGGATAAGGAAACCATTGATGCCAATCAAGAATTGGTTGCTCTTGGGACTTCGAATATCGTAGGTTCATTTTTTCAATCCTATCCCGTGACTGCGAGTTTTTCCCGTTCGGCCATTAATTTTGAAATTGGGGCCAAGTCAAATATGTCGGCATTGTTCAGCGTGATAATGGTAGTTTTTACATTGCTATTTTTGACACCATTGTTCTACTACCTGCCAAATGCTATTTTGGCTAGTATTATTATGGTCTCCGTAATCGGACTCGTTGATTTTAAATATCCGAAAACTTTATGGAAGTTTAGGAAAGATGAATTTGTAGTGCTCATATGTACCTTTCTTATCACTCTGTTCATAGGAATAAAGGAAGGTATTTTGATTGGGGTTCTTTTTTCCCTTTTGCTAATGGTATATAGAACCTCAAAGCCACATTTCGCTATTCTAGCAAAAATTCGTGGTTCTGATTATTACAAGAATGTGGAAAGATTTGGGGAGGAAATAGAAAATCGTGATGACTTACTCATATTGAGGTTTGATGCTCAATTATATTTTGGCAACAAAAATTATTTTAAGGCCCATTTGTTAAAACAGGTAAATGCCAAAGGAGATAAATTAAAAGGAGTCATTTTGAATGCGGAAGCTATTAATTATATAGATTCTACAGCTGCCAATATGTTGATTTCGGTGATCAATGATTTGCATGGGAGAAACCTTCAATTTTATATAGCTGGTGCAATAGGGCCAACGAGGGATATTATCTTTAGTGGTGGAATAATCGATGTACTACGAAAAGATTTTCTGTTTGCAAAAACCAAGGAAGCAGTAGCTTATTTTGACACCCCTGGGGTTGTGCCTGATTTTCGCAAAAAAATAGCACATCAGAATACGGACTACCGTAACTAGTGTTATTGGGAGATTGAAACTAATGTTCCAGTATTGATGGGATAGTAGCAGAATGAAAAACTACATTCTTGATTTTTTAGGAATGAATTTTAAAAGAGGAAAGATGAATATTGAACAGATTTATACAGGATGCTTGGCCCAAGGGGCTTATTATATCGAAAGCAATGGGGAGGTTGCCATTATTGACCCGTTACGTGAGGTTGAACCCTATCTGAAAAGGGCCAATGCAGACAGGGCGAAAATAAAATATATTTTTGAAACCCATTTTCATGCGGATTTTGTAAGCGGACATATAACGCTTTCCAAGGAAACTGGCGCGCCTATTGTTTACGGACCAATGGCCAATCCTTCTTTTGATGCCATCATTGCAGAGGATAATCAGGAGTTTACATTAGGAGAGGTTACTATCAAAGTGCTGCATACCCCAGGCCATACCATGGAAAGTGCGACCTATCTTTTAAAAGATGCAAACGGAAAGGATTATGCCATATTTTCGGGAGACACCTTATTTTTAGGTGATGTAGGTCGGCCAGACCTTGCGCAAAAGGCAGCTGATATGACCCAAGAGGATTTAGCAGGAATTCTCTATGAAAGTTTGCGAACAAAAATAATGCCCCTGGCAAATGAAGTTATTGTTTATCCAGCCCATGGGGCAGGATCTGCTTGTGGCAAGAACATGATGAAAGAGACTGTGGATACCTTGGGCAATCAAAAAAAAATGAATTATGCGCTGCGTTCCGACATGACCAAGGAGGAATTTGTCACAGAAGTTACCGCAGGTTTATTGCCACCACCAAAATATTTCCCCTTGAATGTTAAAATGAACAAAGAGGGTTACGATGATTTCAATGTGGTGCTGGATAGAGGCAACAAGGCCCTATCACCAAGCGTATTTGAAATAGCCGCAAATGACACAGGGGCCGTGGTATTGGATGTTCGACATCAAAGTGATTTTATAGAAGGACATATACCTCGATCTATTTTTATTGGCCTAAACGGTGATTTCGCTCCATGGGTTGGGGCCTTGATAGCAGATATACAACAACCTTTATTACTGGTTGCTCCAGACGGCAAAGAAAAAGAGGCAGTAACCCGTTTGTCAAGAGTAGGTTTCGATGGTACAATTGGTTATTTAAAAGGAGGGTTTGAAGCTTGGAAGAAAGAGGATAGGGGTTATGACACCATAACATCAGTGACAGTAGATAGTGTTCAGGAGCAAATAAACGCTAAGGAAATACCTGTTTTTGATGTTCGTAAGGAAAGCGAATATCAGTCCGAACATGTTGTTGATGCAAAAAATACGCCATTGGACTTTCTAAATGACCATTTGGCTGAGTTTCCCAAGAATCAACCTTTCTTGCTGTATTGCGCCGGAGGGTACAGGTCAATGATTGCGGCATCAATTCTAAAAAGTAGGGGAATACATAATCTAATTGATATTACTGAAGGATTTAAGGTCATTAAAACTTCAGGAATAGGAGTGACCGACTATGTGTGCCCTACTACCCTATGAATGGATTGGATTTAGAAATCGAAATCCAATAAAATAAATGACCGCTAGGATGCATTATCTGTCCGGCTGAAATTGAAGTGGTAGTTTTTATTTAGCATATTAACCGATAAAATAGAATAGTATGAAAAAGAATATGGGCGGTTTAGATAGATGTATTCGAATTGCCTTGGCATTGGTTGCAGGGCTTTTGGTATATTTTGAAATGGTCGGAGATTCATTATCCTTTGTCTTGCTAGGCGTTGCCGCAGTATTTGTGATAACGAGCCTCGTTGGTTTTTGTCCTTTATATGGACTATTGGGACTGAATAGTTGTAGCGCGAAACGCAATTGAGTTACAGTTTTGATTAAAGTCTCTTCCCAATGCTGATTTTTATCATAGTTTGAAATTTTAACAGGGTTTATTTTTACTTTTTGATGAATAAAAACTTAAGATAATGTCAAATGTACTACCCTTAGTCAATTGGAGCAACGGAATAATAATGATTGCCGTTTTTGCCATTGTAGTTGTAGCCTTGGTTATAGCACTACTTATCTTTATGAACAGTGGAAAAAAAGATCAGGGTTAAGCAAGGATTGCTTCTTTTTTACGATTTGGTCCGAACCGTCTGAATTTTAAAAGATTCTATGTGGACTGATTAATAGTGTTCAAAATCCATGACTTTTGAAAACTGCCGTGGTTTGTGTGGATTTCTGGCTACGAATGATTGAATGATCCGTTCAGTTTCCAATGTGTTTTTTTGGCGAATAATAAATGTTTCCAAATCTTCGAATTTATTTATTTGGATTTCTTTTTCGATAAAACCGTACCCAGCATATATCCCATCCCTTATAAATACAAAAGCACTTTCACTTGGGGTTCTTCCTTTTTCTTGGATAATGAGATGGTCACTTTTGTCCTTTATAGAATGTATGGCCTGCTCTACTTTTTTATTGTAGGATTTTGGGCTTTCATTCCCTCGACAAATCCCCTCACATTGTTTGATTCTATAATGGGAACAGGAATCCACATTTTCCTGCAAATGACAATACTTGGCGCAAAGGGAAAAGGCCTTACAGATTTCCTCAAGATATAATCTGCAATCCGTAATAGTATAGAATATGGCAAAAGGGCGTGGCGCCATTTTTATTTTATTGAAGGCGAGATGCATAACACCATTCCTATCCTCATAACTGAAAATACCATAACGCTGTACATTTCTTTTCTGTGAGCGGTTATATTCAGGAAAATGGTGCTTTATAGCCGCAGATTCCATGAGAAGTGCCACTAAATCACTTCCCGAAAGCTCATAATCAATATCTGCCGTTTCTTTGCACATCTCAATTTCTTTCGTTGCTTTGTCATAGAAATGACTGAGCACCCGCTTTTTAATATTGATGGCCTTTCCCACATAGATTATTTTGCCTTTCGCGTTTTTGAAATAATATATTCCCGGGGTGGCTGGTAAATCATCATAAACATGTTTTGGTAATGCCGGGGGTAATGTTGTTTCTTGGGACCTAGCGTTTAAGAAGGTCTTGAATACAGGTTCGGCACCTTCTATTCGTAATAGTTTTTGGAATAAAATCGTAGTGGCATGGGCATCACCTCGAGCTCTATGTCTATCGGTTAGCGGAATGCCCAGCACGGAACAAAGCTTACCAAGGCTATATGAGTTATAGCCGGGAATCAACTTTCTGGACAAACGCACCGTACACAGTTTTTTCCTAGTGAAGTCGAGCCCTAGGGTCTTAAGTTCATTTTTGATAACATTGTAATCGAAATTTACACTGTGGGCCACGAAAATGGTGTCTTTGGTAATTTCAAGAATTTGATCGGCAATTTCCATTAGCTTGGGCGCATCCCGAACCAGATCATTATCAATTCCCGTAAGCCCTGTAATAAAATAAGGAATCTCACACTCAGGATTGACCAAGGAAGTAAATTCATCGATGATTTCATATCCATCATATTTGAATATGGAGATTTCAGTGATTTTATTTCCCTTAATACCGTTTCCAGTAGTTTCTATGTCCACTATGGTGTACATATTTCGCTAGATTAAATTAGAAGATTTGTCGTTCAACGTTCAATTCAACGGGTATCAGTGATTTGCCATTTATATTAATTATTCACCACCCATCAGGTCGAACAGATCTTTGTCTTTCTGGGGTTGTACCACACAGGTATTGTCAAAATGCATTGTAGGTGTTGATGCACTGGTGTAATTAGGCCATTTGGGTAGACCATCATGATTCGGATCCCCTTTTTTTGCAAAATTAATCCAAGCTTGGCTCATTATATCTGCAAGAACATATGCCTCTTTACCACCACCTGTCATTGCTTCACATCTTGCTATATTATTGAAAACAAAGGGTAATTCCATGCAGTGCATGGCTTTATATTTTCCATTAAAGATTGGGGACTGCCAAGTGAATAAATACATATAAACAGGTGCGCCATCGACTACGGATGATTTCAAATCCGCCTGCTCAACGGCCCCAGGTCTAAACATGGTGTCAATACTTAATAAGTCCGAAGGATTTGTGTCATTGGGATAGGCCTTTTTCACTGCCGTAACAAAGGTATCTGCCTTATCTTTATACTGTTCTTTTATTTTTGCCATTATCTGAGCTTCAGAAGCATTGTATAGTCTAGCATTCATAAAGGGGGTGAATTCGTTTTTAACGGTTCCCAACATTAATGGAATCTCTTTGGAGAATTCAAAGGCCTCTTTTGAAAATAGTTGGTAGGGTAAATCCTCACCGTCTCGACTTGGACCCCAGCTTAGACCAAACCCAATAACAGGTTTCCCTGCGGCCTTCATTTTTTCTTCTACTATTTTTAATGCTTTAGAGCTTGCTGCACTTAATTGATCAAAAGGAATTTTTTGTAAGCTATCTACCTGACTACCATTTAAACCAAGAATGGTCAACACTTCCGAGGCAATGGCTTGGGTGTCCGTTTTTTCCAACATGGCCATCCTAAATGAACCACTTTGGTTAATGGCCTTTTGGAATAAGCCTTTTGCTTTGGGCATGGCCATGAGGGTGTTTACCTTGGCACCACCGCCCGATTGTCCAAAAATTGTAATATTATTGGGGTCTCCTCCGAAATTTGATATATTGGTCTTAACCCATTTTAAGGCAGCTACCAAATCCAAAATACTTAGATTGGCCGAACTTTTATATTTTTTTCCATAGGCTGATAAATCTAAAAAGCCCAATACATTTAAACGATGATTAATGGAAACTACAACCACATCCCCCTTTTTACTTAGATTCTCGCCGTCATAGGAAGGAAGTTCTTGACTGGACCCAGCTGTGAATCCCCCTCCATGAATCCAAAATAAAACAGGTCGTTTTTTACCATCGCTAATACTTGGGGTCCAGACATTGGCCCGTAAACAATCTTCATTCGGATAGCCCCAATCATGGTTGAAAACAAATTCTCCCTCGTCAATTACAGAAGTTGTAGGTTGCATTAATGGGGCTACGGGACCATAGGTCAGCGAGCTTCTAATACCTTCCCAATTTTTTGGTGCTTGTGGTGGCATAAACCGTTCGGCCTGTGCATAAGGCATTCCTTTATAAATATAAGTGTCATTGTGTATAAATCCTCGGACTTTTCCTGATTCGGTAGTGGTTACAGCTACATTCTCACCCATCTGAATGCTTTGGGCAGCTACTTGTGCGAAAATGGATAACATACAAGCGATAAAAAATCTTTTTTTCATAGCATTTGATTTAAGGCCTGTTAACAATAAACGGAAAGTATAAGTTTTTCGATGATTTTTTCGGATTTCGAGACTGTTTTTTCCAAACATAGCGTGCTACGTTGTCAAAAACGAACGAAGAAATACGGAAAAAGAGCGGAAAACCCGCTTTTAGGCTTAGTGTTAACAGGCCCTAGTTGAATATGATAGGTTGGTGCCAAATCACACAGCAAAAACCTTTAGACGAATATAATGAAAATTAGGGTCCTTTCTCCCCTTGAAGGTATGATAAAACTAAATAATTCAGGGAATAACGAGCGTTCCTACCGCACCGGCTTTTAATGAAATAGCATATGATTCCTTGCCCAATTGTACGTGCACCTTGCTTTCTTCTTCTGTCTTATTTTGAATAAGGATCACTTTTTCACCTTTCGGGGTTTTAAAGGCTACGTTTGGAATGTTTTCAACTAGATTTGAAGCAATGCGATGTGAACCACTTGGGACAAATTTAGAAGCTTGTGCAACAATGTAATAGGCCGGGTTTCTGGTAACTTGATCACCAGTAATTGTAATGGCTCCCAAACATCTATCACAACCACCACGATCAGTATGTGGATCTTGGTTTTCGTCGTTTGCTAGATTCCATTCCAAAACTGTCTTACACCAATTACGGCTAGCACCTATAATCAGATTTTCAACATGCCAGCTGAAATCTTTGGCGAAATCTCCTGGTGCACCAATCCATTGTTCCGTGAAATACAAGTTTTTATTAGGATATGCTTTATGTACTTCCGAAAGGGCATTTATAGTGCCTCCATATAAATGAAAGGCAGAACCATCAATATATTTGGCAACCTCAGGGTCATTTAAAATTGTAATGGGGTAATCAGGTCTGTCAGCATTATGGTCATAAACTATTATTTTGGTGTCTATCTTATTTTTTTCAAAAGCCGGCCCCAAGCTATTTTTGATAAATTCCGCTTGTTGGTCTTCCAACATGAGTAAACTTGGGTTGTTACCGGGATGAAGAGGTTCGTTTTGAATGGTAAGTGCATCAATAGTAATCCCCTCACTTTTTATTGCCCTTATATATTTAGTCAAATAATGGGCATAAACATCATGATATTCCATTTTTAAGCTACCGCCTCGCGTATCATTATTGTCTTTCATCCATTTGGGAGGGGACCATGGCGAAGCCATAATTTGGATTTTTGGTGAGATTTCAAGTATTTCCTTTAAGGTTGGGGTCAAGTATAAAGTATCATAGGCTAAAGAAAATTTTTCAAGCTGTACATCGGTTTCGCCATCGGCGAGGTCATTATAGGACCAAGGAGCCTCATCCAAATCAGAGGCGCCTACGCTAATGCGCAGATAATTAATACCGATTTGATTGGAATCCCTTCCGAAAAGTTCTTGAAGCAATTTATGTCGTGTATCTTCTGACATCTTTTGAAGATGCAATGCGCTTCCACCAGTAAGTGTAAAGCCAAACCCATCCATTTGTTGATAAACTTGGGTTGTGTCAATACTAATTGTAGTCCCTACTGGTTACGCCACTTAAAGCGACAGGCTGTTTTTCCAATAGACTTTGTTGGTCAAGGGTAGTGACATATAGATTAGCCGAGGGTTTTTGATCATCTGATTTTGCTGATTCACCACAGCCAAAAAAACTCTATAGCAATAAGAACAATGCTAAGGTTGATAATCGATGGTATCTTCTAGCGGTCATATTTTCATTATTTTTCGTAAATGTAATTAGAATAGGTCAACATGTTTTAGTCCTATTCAAGTTTGCTCTACATTTTACCCTTAAAAAAAAAGAATGAGATTTGGTGCCAAAAAAGTATCACTAAAAATGATTAAAAAGGTAGCTATTCAGAACTGTAAAAATTAGATTTGATTATATCAAATGAGGCAGGAAATAAAAAGCACATATTGAAAATATCAAAGTAGATGATAATTCGGTTATTGGAAGGTCGGCAATTGAGCCCGATGATGTTATCGTTTCCTGTGAAGGTGAAGCATTGGAAACGGTTGCTGATTTAATGAAATCATACCAAAAAAATAACTGGTTGGGAAAATTGGATTTGAAAATCTTTCGAAATCAAAAGGAAATATCCATTACCTTATCCACTAAATAAAAAAATAGTTAAGGCAATACTAAATCAAACACATAAAATGGGACGAGGACATCAATTTATAGCTTTATGTACACTCATCATCGTTGTTCTCTTAGGCTGTGGGAAAAAAGAAAAAAAGATAATCGCTAGCGAGGAAAAAGACCCCAATATCATTTACGTTTTGGCCGATGATTTGGGATATGGCGATATCGGGGCCTTTAATCCTGAGGGGAAAATACAAACTCCGAATATTGATAAATTGGCTTCCGATGGAATGATATTTACAGATGCACATACCCCATCAGCTGTGTGTACACCAACTCGCTATGGAATATTGACAGGAAGATATAATTGGAGAAGTCCGATCAAAAGTGGGGTGTTAACGGGGAAATCAAAGGCGCTTATTCCAAATAATAGGACGACCGTGGCTTCCTTGGTGAAGAAGAAAGGATATGCAACGGCTTTTATAGGCAAATGGCATTTGGGATGGGACTGGGCCCAAAAAGATTCATCGAATTTTGGGGGAGAAGGATGGAATGCCTTGGATTTTGATAATCTTGATTTTACGAAGCCAGTGAAGAATTCACCAAATGATTTGGGATTCGATTATGCATATGGCCATTCAGGTTCTTTGGATATGGCCCCCTACATATATGTGAAGAATGGACTGGCCACAGCTGAAGTAGATAGGGTTACCGAAGATACCGGTAAATATACTTGGTGGCGAAAAGGCCCTACGGCATCCGATTTTCAGCATGATGATGTAACCCCCAATTTTTTTAGGAAGTCCATGGAATTTATTGAACAGAAATCCAAAGAGGACGCCCCCTTCTTTTTGTACCTGGCCTTGCCCTCGCCTCATACACCCATACTTCCTACCGAAGAGTGGCAAGGTAAAAGCAGATTGAATCCCTATGCCGATTTTGTCGTTATGATCGATGACTATATGGGGCAACTTATGAATGTTTTGGGACAACAAGGAGTGATGGAAAACACTATTGTAATTTTCACTAGTGACAATGGTTGTTCACCGGAGGCCGATTTTAAAATATTGGAAGATTTGGGACATGATCCAAGTGCAATGTACAGAGGTCATAAAGCAGATATTTATGAAGGGGGGCACCGTGTACCTTTTGTTGTAAAGTGGCCGGCTAGGATTAAACCGGGAACAATTTCTAAAAAGACCATTTGTTCGACCGATCTAATGGCTACAGTAGCTGATATTTTGAATATTGATTTAAAGGAGGATGAGGGTGAAGATAGTTATTCGCTGGTACCGCTGCTCGAAGACCCTAATTCGGATACGTTTAAAAGAGATGTAACTGTACACCATTCTATTAACGGAAGTTTTGCCATTCGCAAGGACAATTGGAAGATGATTTTTTGTCCGGGCTCTGGTGGATGGAGCGATCCCAAACCCAATGCCAAGGAAATAAGCCAACTGCCCAAGTTTCAACTCTATGACCTTGATAAGGATCCTGGGGAAAAAGACAATCAATATGGAAAACAATCTGAAGTGGAAACTGATTTGAAAAACCGTATGCTGGCCCTTATCGAAAACGGAAGAAGTACATGGGGTGAAAAGCAGGAAAACGACCCGGAAGGGTATGGGCCAAAAGAATGGCGACAGCTCGCGTTACTTAGGAACAGAATCAACGAATAAAAGATAACTCCAAAACTTTTGAGAATGAAATTGAAAAAATCGTTTTTAAGTATACTGATACTGCTGATCATATATTCATGCAGTTCGGAAAAAGAACAATCCAACAATATGTTATGGTATGCCCAACCTGCCGAGAAATGGATGCAGGCCTTGCCTGTCGGAAATGGCAGATTAGGTGCCATGGTATTTGGCGACCCACAGCACGAACGCATTCAGTTAAATGAAGATTCAATGTGGCCTGGAGGGCCGGACTGGGGAGATTTTAGAGGGTCTCCAGAAGATTTGAATCAAATAAAGGCCTTGTTGGACCAGGGTAAGACCCATGAGGTAGACAGCTTGATTGTTGAGAAATTTTCCTATAAAACAATCGTGAGGTCCCATCAGACCATGGGCGATCTGTATATAGATTTTCATGAAGACAAGACAATAGAAGATTATTCCAGGTCCTTGAGCTTGAACGATGCCTTGGTTCAGGTGAACTATACGTCTGGCGGAAATACCTATACGCAAAAAGCATTCACCTCAAAACCAGATGATGTCTTGGTAATTGAGTTGACCACGACCAATCCTTCAGGAATGGACTTTTCACTCAAAATGGACCGTCCCAAGGATAAAGGTAGACCAACAGTAATCACAAACAATCCCTCGGATAACGAAATTAGTATGAAGGGTATTGTTACCCAGTTCGGTGGCAAAAGGAATTCTAAACCGTTTCCTTTGGATTATGGAGTGAAATTCGAATCAAGGTTAAAAGTAAAAAATGAATCGGGTTCTGTTACTGCGGATAAAGGACAGTTGGTGCTAAAAGATGTGATGAAAGCGACGATCTACTTGGTAGGGAATACATCATTTTACAACGGTGAAAACTACGAGGCAAAAAATCTGGAAACCCTAGAAAAAGCGTCGAATAAATCATTCAAAGATCTGTTAGTGGCACATAAAGAAGATTACCAAAACCTCTACGCGCGTATGCACTTTGACCTGGGTGGTAAAGACTTGGACAGTTTACCAACAGATGTTCGTTTGCAACGGATAAAAGATGGGTCTGATGACCCTGATTTAGCAGCTAAATTGTTCCAGTATGGCCGATATCTATTAATTTCGTCATCAAGGCCTGGGACCAATCCTGCTAATCTACAAGGCATATGGAATGAGCATATTGAGGCTCCATGGAATGCGGATTATCACTTGAATATTAATCTTCAGATGAATTATTGGCCTGCCGAGGTTGCCAACTTGAGTGAACTGCATCAACCTTTTTTCAAGTATCTCGATAGAGTTTTAGAAAGGGGAAAAAACACAGCGAAAAATCAATACGGTATTCAAAGAGGAACCATGGCACATCACGCTTCAGATTTGTGGGCACCCTCATTTATGCGTGCCGAAAGGGCCTATTGGGGCTCATGGATTCATGGTGGCGGTTGGTGTGCACAACACTATTGGGAACACTTCAGATTTACGCAGAACAAGGATTTTTTAAGAGATAGGGCCTATCCTACCCTAAAGGCCATCGCGGAATTTTATTTAGACTGGTTGGTTTGGGATGAACAAAGTGGTTCCTGGGTATCAGCCCCTGAAACATCCCCTGAAAACTCATATCTTACAGAAGATGGTAAATCCGCTGCGGTATCGTTTGGTAGCGCCATGGGGCACCAGATAATTGCGGAAGTTTTTGACAACGTCCTTGAAGCAGCGGAGGTTTTGAACATTAAAGATGAATTTACCCAAGAAGTGCACAGTAAAAGGGAAAAGCTCTTTCCTGGTGTTGTTGTAGGTGCATATGGAAGGTTGTTGGAATGGAATGAACCCTATGAAGAGCCAGAGAAAGGGCATAGACATATGTCCCATCTGTATGCATTGCACCCTGGAGATGCAATAACCCAGTCCAACAAGGCTACCTTTTCTGCTGCTCAAAAAACAATTGATTATCGTTTGCAACACGGAGGTGCTGGTACAGGATGGAGCAGGGCATGGATGATAAATATGAATGCCCGGTTGTTAGATGCCAAGTCTGCGGAAGAGAATATTCGTAAGTTCTTGCAAATTTCCATTGCCGATAATTTATTCGATGAACACCCGCCGTTTCAAATTGATGGTAATTTTGGTTATACTTCGGGTGTAGCCGAATTATTGTTGCAATCGCATGAAAGTTTCATGAGAATCCTACCCGCGCTTCCTGAAAACTGGAGCAATGGAAGTATTAAAGGTTTAAAGGCTAGGGGAAACATTGAGGTGGACATAGAATGGGAAAATGGCAAACTTGCAAATTTAGAATTAATGGCCAAAGAAGACAAAACCATAAAGTTGAAATATAACACCCATGAAGTCGAAGTGGCTTTATCTAAAGGAAAAAAAATAAAATTAGATGGTAATCTTAATAAGTAAACTGCAAAAATGAATGGCATAAACAGATCGCTAGTATCAATTGTAATAGTAATATTGGCCCTATTTAATTCCTGCACTAATAAAAAGCTAGATGATAAAATGCAGCCAATAGCAAAGCACGTGATTTTGATTGGCTCGGATGGCTTTGGCGCTTATGCTTTTGAAAAGGCCAAGATTCCAAATCTAAGGATGATGATGGATGCCGGAGCCTATTCTTTAAAGGCAAGGTCAGTGCTGCCTTCTTCAAGTGCTGTCAATTGGGCATCCATGATTATGGGTTCTGGGCCAGAATTACATGGTTATACAGAATGGGGAAGCAAAACTCCTGAGTTACCCTCCAGGGAAATAGGCGGAGGGAACATTTATCCTACAATTTTTAGCTTAATAGATGAACAGATACAAGGTGCTAAAAAAAGGATTTCATATACTTGGGAGGGTATCGGTTATCTTTTTGAAAAGAATATTGTCGATTTGGATTTCAACGGTGAATCTGATGAAGCAACTGCCGAAAAGGCCATGGAGTTTATTCTCAAGGAAAAACCCATTTTGACTTTTATTCATTTTTCTCAACCCGATGGGGCAGGGCATAATATTGGTCATGATACGCCTGAGTACTATGAGGCCGTTGAAGGGATAGACAGTCTTATCGGACAGATTCTAGCTTCTCTCAAGGCCAATGGAATGATGGATGATACCATAATACTGTTTAGTTCCGATCATGGCGGTATTGAAAAAGGGCATGGAGGAAAGACCTTGTTAGAGGTAGAGATACCATGGATTATATATGGTAAGAATATCCCAGTCAAAGGTAACTTGGATACTAGCATAGTTACATATGATACGGCACCTACCATTGCCTATTTGTTAGGATTGAAAATACCTGAGTTTTGGCGAGGTAAACCTATTTTGAAAATATTTGAAAATGATAGACTATAGATTAATACTACTATTTTTTGCTGTTATGGCTTTGGGAGCTTGTGAATCCGAAGAATTACCAGAGCCACCGCCAAACATTGTTTTGTTTTTTGTCGACGATATGGGGTGGCAAGATACCTCAGTGCCATTTTGGGATAAAAAAACGCCTTTCAATGAAATCTATCAAACACCGAACATGGAGCGTTTGGCATCTGATGGGGTTAAATTCACACAGGCTTATGCGACAGCCGTATGTTCGCCAACACGGGTAAGTTTAATGACCGGAATGAACGCTGCTCGACACCGGGTTACGAATTGGACCTTGAGAAAGGATAGTATTCAGCCCATGGAAAAAAATCATCCCACCCTTGAATTTCCGATGTGGAATGTAAATGGCATGAGCTCTGTTCCCGGAGATCCCAAGGCGGTATATGCAACACCCCTGGCCCAGGTCTTGAATGATGCCGGATATTATACCGTACATTCGGGGAAGGCACATTTTGGAGCTATTGGTACCCCTGGTGCAAATCCACTGAATTTAGGGTTTGATGTGAACATTGCCGGACATGCGGCAGGAGCCCCGGCAAGTTATTTAGGAAAGGATAACTATGGTAATGGAAAAGAAGGGAAAGAAGTATGGGCCGTTCCCGGATTGGAGAAATATCACGGTAAAAACATGCATTTAACAGAGGTTATTACAATGGAAGCGCTAATGTCTCTCGATTCGGTGGTAGCCAATCAACAACCTTTTTTCCTCTATATGGCGCACTATGCAGTGCATACCCCAATTATGCCCGATGACCGTTTTGTGAAAAAATATTTTGAAAAAGAAATGGATTCCACCGAGGCAAAATACGCCTCGATGGTCGAAGGTATGGACAAAAGTTTGGGGGATATAATGGATTATCTCGAAGAGAAAAAAATAGCAGAGAATACGATTATCCTTTTTATGTCAGACAATGGAGGTCTAAGTGCTGTAGCAAGGGGTGGTGAAAAACACATGCATAACAAACCATTGGCCAGCGGAAAAGGCTCTGTCTATGAAGGAGGGATTCGAGAGCCAATGTTGGTGAAATGGCCGGGAAGAGCCGCTCCCAATACCATATCGGATAAAAAAGTCATTATAGAGGATTTTTATCCAACGATACTTGAAATGGCAGGGATTGAAACTGTTGAAACGGTACAGACCATTGATGGTAGAAGTTTCGTTCCTGTTTTGACCGAAGAAAAGGAAAGGGAAACAAATGAAGAACGACCGTTATTTTGGCACTACCCCAATGAATGGGGACCCGATGGTCCTGGTATTGGGGCATCTAGTGCAGTACGAAAAGGGGACTGGAAGTTTATATATTTCCATGCCGATAGAAGCATGGAATTATTCAATCTAAAACTGGATATAGGGGAGACTAAAAACCTAGTATCTGAAAACCCTGAAAAGGCGAGGGATTTGGCCGCCGTTCTGACCCTTTTTCTTAAAGAGGTAAAAGCCCAAATGCCTATTGATCGATCAACAGGAGAACAGGTAGAATACCCTTTTTCATTGATGCAAATGACCGAAAACGAGAAATAATAAGCTCATTTTATTAGATTGATAAAAAAGATTATCAAGATAACCGAGGTACATAAAATATGAGAATCCTAACGTTGAACTTAAAGCTAAAATTGACTGAAAACATGCTAAAATCGCACGTATTAACAATACTGCTTACGGCGAGCACATTTTGTTTCGCACAAAATACTAAGGTTTCGACAGACTGGTTATTGAATACTAATGGTTTTACCGCAGAAGTGATTGAAAAAGGAAAAAACATCGTTTTAGACAATGGTCTTGTACATCGTACCATTCGAATTGCCCCAAATGCGGCGACGGTCGAATTCAAGAATATCACAACAGGAGAGTCCATGCTACGCAGCATAAAACCTGAAGCCGAAGTTTCAATCAACGGAAAGGCATATGCTGTGGGAGGATTGCTTGGTCTTAAAGAACATGGATATCTGTTGGAGGAATGGATTGATGATTTAACTGCAGACCCAAATGCCTTTCAATATGTAAAACACCATGTGTCCGAAATTAAACCCAAATTAAACTGGAATACTAAAAAGCGGTATCACACAGCAAAAAACACGGTTCCAAAAGGAAAGGAATTAATACTTCAATTTGAGCATTCAGCAGAGGAAGTACAAGGTGTTTTGGTAAATGTTCATTATGAAATCTATGACGGAATTCCATTAGTGTCAAAATGGATATCCATCGAAAACACTTCAAATGCAAAAATTGAAATTACAGGGTTTAAAAGTGAAATATTGGCGTTTCCTGAATTGGAGAACTTTGTTGAACCTTCCAAAAGATGGCGACGGCCCAATATGCATGTTGAAAGTGATTATTCATTTGGAGGTTTTAGCTCGGAGGAGTCTGAAACTTCTATATTTTGGGAATATGACCCTGAATATACCTCTCAAGTCAATTGGTTGATGAAAACAGAATGCTTATTGGTCAGTAAATTGGAAGTAGGTCCAAATGTGACGCTTGCCCCCAATTCAACATTCGAAAGCTTTCATACTTATGAACTATTGCAAGATAGTTCCGCTCGGGAGCGCAGCTCATTGGGGACAAGAAAAATGTATAGGTTATTGGCGCCTTGGTCTACCGAGAACCCCATTTTTATGCATTTGACAACAACCGATCCTAAGAAGGTGAAAAATGCAATAGACCAATGTGTGGACACCGGATACGAAATGGTAATCTTAAGTTTCGGGAGTGGTCTTAACATGGAGGATAATTCGCAAAAGAATATCCAAAAATTCAAAAGGTTGGCTGATTATGCGCACTCAAAGGGGATAGAACTTGGAGGCTATTCGCTGTTCTCAAGCCGAAAAATCAGTGATTCGGTCGATGTTATTGATAAGGAAACGGGTAAGCCAGGAGGTGCGAAATTCGGGAACGCCCCATGCTTGGCCTCGGAATGGGGACATGGGTACTTGGAGAAAATAAAACACTTCTTGGACAAGACCGGATTTGATCTTTTGGAACATGACGGCCCTTACCCCGGGGATTATTGCGCTTCTACCAACCATAAATATCATAAGGGCTATGAGGATTCGCAATGGGAGCAATGGAATATGACCAAGGATTTTTACCATTGGTTGAAAGAAAAAGATATTTATTTGAATGCTCCTGATTTCTATTACTTACAAGGTTCGAACAAATGTGGTATTGGGTATAGGGAAGTGAATTGGTCCTTACCAAGGGAGCAGCAGATAATTTTGGGCAGACAAAACATTTATGATGGCACCTGGGAAAAAACACCATCCATGGCATGGACGTTTGTACCTTTAACCGAGTATCATGGCGGTGGGGCCGAGGCGACCTTGGAGCCATTGAATGATCATTTGGATTCGTACCGGGCACACATGGCTCAAAATTATGGTTCAGGGGTTCAGGCTTGTTATAGAGGACCTAGGCTTTACGATACTGAGGCGACAAAGAAACTTGTAATAGAACAGATTTCACATTACAAGAAATATCGAGATTTGCTCAATTCGGATATTATTCACCTGCGTAGGCCAGATGGTAGATTTTGGGATGGCTTTATGCATGTAAATCCACAGTCGAATGATAAAGGTTTGGTGATGCTTTTCAATCCAACTTCAAAAATGATTAAGGAAAAAGTAAAGTTACCTTTGTATTATACGGGTTTGGAGGATGAAATCTCAATATTGGATAAGGATGGGAATTCAAGGAAAGTAAAATTGAATCGAGACTTTGATGCTATGGTTGAGGTTAGTATACCTGCCAAGAATTATATGTGGTTTGTTATTCGTTAATTATGAACTTGTTTAAACTTTTTGGATTGTAGCGAAAATTTTGGACTTTTGTGTCTGGTCGAAGACTTTTTTAAGTTGCATAGCAGAGCTACGGAAGGAAAAAAAGACAAAAAGCGGGTGCAAGAGGGGAATTTTTTAGCCAATTGAAAAAGTTTAAACGAGTTCTATAGAAGTAAATAAGATGAAAGAATTGAAGTTGGTTGTATTGGGTGTTTTAGGATTATTCATTTCATGTTCAAAGGTTGAACCTCCAAAACCGATTGGTCCGTTGCCTTCCGAGCGTCAATTGGCCTGGCATGAGCTGGATTATTATGCTTTTGTTCACTTTAATATGAACACTTTTACCAATATGGAATGGGGAACTGGCGGTGAGAAACCCGAACAGTTCAATCCATCTGAATTAGATACTAGACAATGGGCAAGGGTGGCCAAGGAAGCCGGAATGGAAGGTATCATTCTAACAGCAAAGCATCATGATGGTTTTTGCTTGTGGCCTACAAAGACCACTGAACATTCAGTAAAGAATTCTCCGTGGAAAGATGGCAAAGGCGATGTGTTGAAAGATTTATCAGAGGCTTGCAAAGAATTCGGGCTCAAATTCGGAATCTACCTATCTCCATGGGACAGAAATCATGAGGACTATGGTAAACCAGGATACGTCCTTGATTTTCACGAACAATTGCGAGAACTGCTTACCAATTATGGGGAAATTTTCGAAGTTTGGTTCGATGGTGCCAACGGGGGTTCTGGATATTACGGAGGGGCCAATGAAACCCGTAAAATAGACAATAAAACCTATTACGAATGGGAAAAGACAACGGCCATGATCCGTGAATTGCAACCCAATGCGGTGATTTTTAGTGATGCAGGTCCAGATATTCGATGGGTAGGTACCGAAGAAGGTTGGGCCAATGAAACCAATTGGAGTATCATGCGGGCAGATGAGGTTTACCCCGGATGGCCGAGATATGTCGAATTGCGTTCCGGACATGAAGATGGTACACATTGGTTGCCCGCAGAAGTGAATACCTCTATCCGCCCGGGTTGGTACTATCACCCGGCAGAAGACCACCAAGTAAAAAGCCTTCCCAGACTGGTGAGAACGTACTATGAGTCTGTGGGCAGAAATGGGAACTTTTTGCTTAATCTTCCTGTGGATCATCGAGGGTTGGTACATGAAACAGATGTTCAACAACTTATGGCCTTAAAACAGCAGATAGATAAGGATTTTGCGGAAGAACTCCTCGTAGGAATACGAGTAGAAGCTACAGATGAGAGAGGAACAGGTTCTGAATATAGGGCTGCCAATGTGAACGATGGGGATAGTAATACCTACTGGGCAACGAACGACTCAATAAAAAGGGCTTCCATAACGTTTAGTTTTGATGCACCGACAGAGGTCAACCGCATCTTGTTGCAGGAATATATTCCTTTAGGGCAACGAGTGAAAAATTTTATTCTTCAGGCCGAGATAGATGGGGAATGGAAAGAAATTGATGGGCAAACCACCATCGGCTATAAAAGGATCTTACGTTTTGATACCGTTAAGGCAACCAAATTCCGTATACTCTTTATGGATGCCAAGGGTCCCTTGGCCATTTCAAATATTGAAATGTATAGAGCGCCAAACTTATTGACACAGCCTATAGTGCAACGTAAGAAGGATGGTATGGTGAGTCTTTCTGTTCCCGACAAAAATGTAGCAGTATACTATACCTTGGATGGATCTGAACCATCAAAGGCATCCTTAAAATATACCAAACCTTTTCTAGTAGACAGGCCAACTACCTTAAAGGCCATAAGTGTTGATCCAGATGACGGTCAGCAGACCGAAGCTGTCTTGCGAAAATTGGACATCCCCAAAAAAGATTGGAAGATTTTCGATACTTCTTCCGGAAATTTAATGGCCACGGATAAATTAATGGATGAAGATCCCAACACCTATTGGGCCACAGATGAAGGAGTAAATACCATTCAAGAGGTCATCATAGACCTGGGTAAGACGTATACCCTTAACGGATTTACCTATTGGCCCATCCAAGAACGTTATCCCTTTGGTATCATTACCAACTACGAGTTTTATGTTAGTAGGAACAACAAAAGATGGACCCGTGTTATTCGCGGGGAATTTGGTAATGTGGTCAACAACCGTATTGAACAGACGGTTCCATTCAAAACCACCAAGGGTAGATATATCAAATTGAGGGGGATTAAAGTAGCAGGGAAAGATTATCGGGCCTCCTTTGCAGAGATTGGGGTCATTACCGAATAATTGGATTTTAGGCAATAAACTTAAAACAGGAAATGAATAATAGTAGTAAACGAGCCATAGCATCAAATAGTAGAGGAATAGCCATGGTTTTGGTCTGCTTGATTTTAATGGGTTGTAAATCACAAAGGGAAGGCCAGGAGGGCGAAGTAACATTGACCCAAGGCACATTTGCCTATGACCTGAACTTTCTAAGGGACCATTACACCGATTTGGTGCTTTTAAAGAATGGCGATGCGCAGCTTATTGTTTCGCCTGCGCTTCAAGGAAGGGTTATGACAAGTACGGCCAATGGGGTGGAAGGTCAGAGCTTTGGATGGCTTAATTACGATTTGATTTCCTCAAAGGAAAAAATGCAACATTTTAACCCTATTGGGGGGGAAGAACGTTTTTGGTTGGGTCCAGAGGGCGGACAGTTTTCTGTTTATTTTAAACCGGAAACCACTTTCGATTTTGAAAATTGGTATGTACCCAAAGAATTGGATACCGAAGCTTTTAATTTGATCAACACTACGAATTCAGAAGCTTCTTTTGAAAAAGAATGCAGCTGGTAAATTATTCAGGAACAGTTTTGACTTTAAAAGTGAACAGAAAAATAAAACTTTTGGAAGAAACCGAAATTTCAAAATCTCTTGGAATAGATATACCCAAAGGGACAAGCATGGTAGGTTTTGAATCTGAGAATACGTTGACCAATTTGGGTGAAAATATATGGGATAAAAAATCGGGAACGCTTTCAATTTGGATATTAAGCATGCTGAATTCCAATGAAGGGACCACCATAATTATTCCATATAAGACAGGAGATGAAAAAGAACTGGGCAAAATTGTTACCGATGATTATTTTGGTAAGGTCTCCAAAGAAAGGCTGATAGTTTTAGACAGCGTTTTACTATTCAAGGGTGATGGGAAAGAAAGGGGAAAGATTGGGGTCTCGCCGCAAAGGGCCAAACCATTGATAGGCAGTTATGATGCTGTGAATAAGGTGTTGACCGTGGCGAAATTTACCCTGCCAGAAGGAAAGACCGACTATGTAAATTCCCAATGGGCACTACAAAAGCATCCTTTTGCTGGTGATGTCCTTAACTCATACAATGATGGCCCCTTGGATGATGGCACACAATTAGGGCCTTTTTACGAATTGGAAAGCTCTTCACCAGCAGCAAATTTAAAACCCAATGAAAATTTGGTACACAAGCACCAAACCTATCATTTTGAAGGAGATCAAATTACGTTGGACCTCATTTCAAGACAATTGTTTGGTGTGTCCATTATGGAATTATAAGTCTTGTTCGTTGCAATACTGAGAGCCTGTTTAAATTTCATCCTTCGGTTTTGTTATGGCTCTTTTTCCGCCACTTTTCGTTAACAAAATACTCATTTGACACTGCCAAAATGCGTTTTTGAAGCCTCAATTGACGAAAAATCAGCATATAATAAATTTCAAAAACGAAGTTTAAGCCGGATCTGAATAAGAAGCATTGTTGTCCGGGAAAAAATCATTGAGTTGCACAAGCCCTGTTATAATAAGGAATCCGGCGTTTTTTTATAACTGACCCCTTGCTTTTTTCAAAACTGGTACTCAATGGTCCGGATCTAAGATTTATATTTGAGACATAATGATCTTCAATTTGACACAGACAAGTCTTTCGTCTTATATCTTGCAGCGAAGCGGTCTATAGTCTTTAACCGGACATTAATGAAAGAATATATGTTTTCTTGCTTTAGCCAACGTTGACTACGAAATAAGAATCAAACCCAAAATCCCAACAACCAATATATAATACAAAGTGGGCAATATGGTTTTTCGCAATACCATTCCTTCTTTTCCTAGAAAACCTACTGTCGCTGATGCCGCCACAACATTGTGAATAGCGATCATATTACCTGCGGCTGCACCGACAGCCTGTAGGGCTACAATTATAAAAGAGGGCATGGCCAATTTGGTGGCTACCCCGAATTGAAATAACCCAAACATCAGATTACTTACAGTATTACTGCCGGCAATAAAAGCTCCTAGCGCTCCAATGGCTGGTGCAAACATAGGGTAAACTTCACCTACATTTCCGGCAACCCATTCTGCCATGGCAATTGGCATTCCTGGTAAATCGGATGGATTAGCCCCCGAATTGATGTAAATACGAACCATGGGTATGGTAAAAATCAATACAAATCCTGCACCTAATAGCATTTTTGTGCTTTCCCCAAAGGCCTTACCAACATCTTTGCGCTTCATTTTGTGCAAGTATATCGTGATGAGCCCAGTGAGAAGAAGAATGGTTCCCGGAAGGTACAAGGGACTGCTCGAAGCTGAAATAGTGGTACCCAATATTTCGTTCCAATGTATCTTAACATTACTTAGCCATCCTTTAATGGGCAATTGTGTGAGTCTTGACAAGACCAAAAAAACAGCTAATAAAAGATAAGGTACCCAAGCTTTGGCCAAAGACATTTTTTTTGGATTTTCCTTGGCATTGAGCTTTACATTTAAGGTGCCGATCCAATGTTTTGGCCAGTTTTTTTCAGCATCAAAATCCCATGTGTTCTTCGGCATCAAAAACCCTTGCTTTGCAGCAAACACAACAATCGGAATGGCAATCAGTGAACCTAATAATGAGGGGAATTCTGGGCCAAAAAATAAGCCGGTAAGGAAATACGGAATCGTAAAGGCGAGGCCAGCGAAAATAGTAAAAGGAAGCACTTGCAAGCCTTCTTTCCAAGATTTGTTTTTACCAAAAAAGCGGGTCATCATGCAGACCATCAATGTGGGCATTAGCGTTCCCGTAATGGCATGCATCATGGCTGCATTTGTAGTAACCAATTGAATGTAATCCGAGAATTCCATTCCTGATCTTGCCAATTCAGCCGTAAGTTCAGGACTTTGAATTCCTCCTCGGACACCAACGAGGATAGGAGTTCCAACAGCACCAAAAGTAACGGCTGTACTCTGTACCATAAGACCTAGTATTACAGCACAAAACGTGGGAAATCCCAAGCCTACAAGTAACGGGGCTACAATGGCCGCAGGGGTTCCAAAACCAGCTGCCCCTTCAATAAAAGAACCAAAGAGCCACGAAATAATAATGACCTGTATTCTGCGGTCCTCTGAAATATTGGTAAATCCTTCACGTATTACCCGTAAAGCCCTGGAGTACTTTAATAGATTTAACAATACTATCGCTCCAAATATGATATATAGAATGTCAAAGGTGATGAATAGACCCTGAATGGTTGAGGCAATGATAAAATCAGCGGGAATATCCCATGTTGTGAACGCAATGACTATGGTGACCACAAGGGAAATGGGCATGGCCTTCTTTGCGGGCATTCGAAAGCCCACAAGTAGAACGGCTGCTGATAAGATGGGTGTAAAGGCTAATAGCGCGAGTAGCGTTGAAGACATAAGTTTGGTTGGTTTTGGTTATTTTACCGCTGTAAGTTTCCATTTAAGGACGCTTTAGCAGTAGTTTCCCAAATGTAACGAAAAGATGGTAACAACGTTTAATTTATAGTACCTGGCAATAAAAACACCCATCATCTGGAAGATGGGTGTTGCTAGAAGACTATGATTAGCTTCGTATCCCATATTTGAAGGGATTCAATTGGAATATTCCTTATCTAAAAACAAGTAGCGATTATCGTTCGTAGCTTTTTCGACTTTACTTTCAACATCCAGGACCATGACAGCTGGGTTGGTATCATCAGGATTGGCAGAAGGCCATTGGGCCAAATTCTCGCCGTTTGGATTTCCCGTTTTTATAAAATTGGCAAAATAATGCTGCATGGTTTCAGATACTTTAAAGTCATCGGCCGTCCAGGCATAATCTTTGACTAGGTGTAGGTTGCCCATACAATATTCAATTTCACAGGCATGGGGAGCTCCTACGGGTTCTGGTGTTTTGGGAGCATTCGAGCCGGCTTCCACGGTGCCTCCTGCAAGTCCGGACACTAAAGTTTTGTCTACCAATGGAGGCCGAAATTTACTATACAGATAACGGTACACGGGTTGGTCGCTATTTTTTCTGTGAAGATCAAACCATTTCCAGGTGCTGTAAACAATAAACCGATCTGATGCCAATGCAGTGGCCGAGCGTATAATTTCTTTTTCGGACCCGTGTGGGTATAATTTCAACACCTTATTATATTCTTTTGGATAGGCCTCTTTTACTTTGGAGGTAAAACCTTCTTCGGTAAATGGTTGTCCTTGCATAAAGGCCATACCTGGAATTTCGGCAGAATTCCACCCCAACAACAAAGGGACCTGCGCCTGGGCTTTGTCATTGAAAATTTCTGGTAAGGTCTTGGGTAGTATATACCCATCTATTACCATGGGAAAACCAAAAAGCTTTGATTCATTGTAGATTTCATAAATGTCCCTAGTACTTAGTTTTTTAAAATCTGCGAGATTTGAATACCCTGCTTTTTGAAGGAAATCGATTCCCATTTGTTCACCTTCCTTTAAGGAAATGGGTGCTAAAGTAGGATTGATCGCCGCGCCACTTTCACCTATTGCCCCAGCAATTAGATTCCTGGAGAGGGGAGAGGCCATCTGCACGCTGACGGCAAGAGAACCGGCCGACTCTCCCGCTATGGTTATTTTGTTGGGGTCACCTCCAAAGGCCTTAATATTTTGGCGCACCCACTTTAAGGCTGCATGTTGGTCCAGAATGCCATAATTGCCAGAAGCCTTGTATGAAGCTTGGGCACTTAGCTCAGGATGGATTAAAAAACCAAAAATATTTAATCGATAATTGGTGGTAACAACAACCATTCCTTTTTTGGCCATACTTTCGCCATCATAACGATATTCAGAAGCATCTCCTGCTACATTTCCACCACCGTAGAAATAAACCAAAACAGGAAGATCTTTAAGGTTATGCGTTGCAGGCGTCCAAATGTTGAGATAAAGGCAGTCTTCGCTAACCCCGCTAGATCGTGATTTCATATCGCCAAAGACCATGGTTTGCATGGGTCTTGGGCCAAAAGCCTTAGTTTTTTTAATACCCTCCCAAGATTCGA
>JAJRRO010000047.1 GCA_024279425.1 Bacteroidota bacterium
AGGTTCTTCTTGTTTTTCGCTTTAGCTCACTGATCAGTGAGCTGGCATTCTTCTTTTTAGGCATTTGTTTTGCTTTTAAAGGGTTAAATCTATCTCTTAGATTTAACCCTTTAAAAGTTCACTTTTTGCTGACACTATACAACCCGTATTTTCTTCCAGAATTTGAAGAAGCAGGGCATAGCCCACTAAAATACCCTCTTCAGGAAGGACTCTACCGTGAAAAGCGGTTATTTTACGTGAAAAACGATTACTTATAGCCATAATTTATGAAATATGATTACAAATATAACATGAAAAACGCTTACTATTCATGAAAGTCAGTTATTTTAATGATAAAATCGTGAAATATGATTACTTTTTAGAATATGTTTCTAAATCGTAGCACCTTTTTGATCATGTTTCCCCAAGCCCCTGCGGAAGTCGCGCAAACCTTCCACTACAATCTTCCCTAGCGGACACGCTCCGCCGGTCCGCTAGGGAAGTCTTTCCGTTCCAGTTTTCCCGACACCCTCACGGCCGCGCAAAAGAACAAACGGCGAAAAACGCCGATTGATCTTTCTTCCCCCTACCCACAAAAATCTGGGATTCTTCTATCCCATTAATGGTTCAGTACATCGAGATTATAAAATAGCTTTTGATTCTTTTAACTATCTTGAAATCAAGTATTAATATAAGTGAAGAGGATAATAAAAAATATTGCGAACTGGTTTATTGCTTTGAATGAAAGGAAGGCGATGTGGAGCAATACAAGTACCGCATATTTAAATAAGGGTAATCACAATTTTATTTTCGGTGCCATTATTTTTGGTGCTGTTTTTATCTATTTATCCTATTCTGTTTACGAAAGTTACCAAAGTATTTGGATAGCATTGATTCCTATATTTCTTTTTGTGGTTATAGTATTCAGCATTATGATACGGAATAGCTACGAGGAGCAAATGAAGCATCGAAACCGAGGATCGCGCATGAAACTAGTCGGTTTCAATATGGATTTCAATGAACATATCCTCAAAAGAATATATGGCTCATTGACACAATATGAATACTTGGACGAAAACCTTACTAGTTTCCAAGATTTTTATAATGTACTTATCCTCGATTTCGACGAACATGATTCGGTGCTACATTTTATTTGTACGCAACCACAATTGAAGTACATTCTTGAAAAGTTCAAGCAGTTCAAAAAGGGAGTCCATTTAGTCTCTTTTGAACGTTCCCAAAAAATCTACCACAAGGGAAATTTGATTTCAGCGGAAACGCTTTCAAAAAAGTATAACGAGTTTCCGCCAGACCATGAATTTGAGCAACGGATCGATTCATTCTTCGATTTCTTGGGGGATATTTAGAAATTTTAAGGGGGAGATTTCCCCTTTTTGCCTTTCCAACTGTTTTCATCCATTTACATTGCATCGCACATTTGTAATACAAGTAAGCCGCATTGCGGCATTCTAAAAATGGAAATTATGGAAACGGAAAACGACATGGTAGCACTCCTAAAGGATATTAAGGGGTTACTGTCACACCAAAAGAAAGTGATGAACGTAGATGACCTTGTGGCCTATACGGGACTCTCAAAAAGCAAGATTTACAAGCTGACCCAATTAAGATTGATTCCCATGGGCGGCAACAAACACATCCGCCAGAAATTCTTTGACAAGGATATTATCGATGCTTGGCTGTTGGGCGAACCTAACCTATCGGACGACTATTTGGATAGGGAATTCGACAAACAGCTTTCTGGAAGTAAGAAGTAGTAAATTCAAGAAAACATACTAATTATTAATAGTAGCGATGATTGTAAAAGTATGTGGACAGGGAGAAAAGAGAGAAACGAAAACATTTCTCTTTAATTCCGTCTGAGTAAGAATTCAAGATGTGTCATTGTCATGACAAATCTTGCTTTTGCTCCCGAAGGTCGCAAAAGGATAGGAACTAGTAATTGAGTTTTCGATGTATGATTTAAAGAAAGATTTTGGTTGTGTTTATTTTCAAAATTGACTTGGTATAAATTATAGAAATATCAGAAGTGAAGAAGGAGTTCGTACAATTTAGGTGTTCTATTTATGAGAAGAAACTGCTCAAGGTCAAGGCCAATAAGAGCGGACTTTCCATAAGTGAATATTGTCGCAGGGCTGCCTTTGATGATAGAATCATAGAACGCTTGACCATAGAACAAATTGAGACTTATAAGATGCTTGTCAAGTACCAGAACAATTTCAAGCTTATCGGGAATATGTTCCGAAAACGAAATCCGAGGCTGGCGGATGAAGTAGTACAACTGGCAAATGAGATACGCAAACATCTATTGAGTTTCAGAAAATGATAGGCTTGGGAAAATCCATATCGCATACGGGAGCTTCCATGGGTTATGGTTGGAACGCGGAGAAAGATGCCAAGATAGTATATCGGGAACATCTGGCAGGAGATAACCCTAAAGAGATTACACAGGAATTCAAGATCATACAATCGCAAAACCAGCGATGTAAAAAGAACACTTTGAGTTTTGTGCTAAGTCCCACAATAGAAGATGGTCGTGAATTGAAAGATAAAGAACTAAGAAAAATTACTGAAAGGTTCGTGAAGGAAATGAGATTACAGGAGCGACAAGCAATTGCCTTTGTACACCGAGATAAGAATCATTTGCACATTCATTTATACGTGAACCGTATCGGTTTTGACGGAAAAGCTTATAAGGATAACTACGTTGGAAAACGGAGTCAACAGGCCGCCGAACGCGTTGCCAAACAAATGGGCCTGACCACGGTAAGGGAAGTGCAACAGGAAAAACTGAACCAAGTCAAAAATGTTAGGCAGGAAATAAAGCAAATCCATGAAAAGGTTATCACGGAAATGAAGCCCAATGATTTTGACCAGTACATCAAGTATATGAAGCAAATGAATGTAGAAGTTATTCCAAGTATCAATAAGTCAAATCTGTTACAGGGTTTCCGCTTTGAATACAAAAGCCAAAACCTAAAAGGAAGCGAAGTACATCGTTCCATGTCCATGGGAAGAATTGCTGAACGAATAGGGTTTGATGAAAACGTCGCTCAAAAAATCGGAAAGGGCAGCTCTTTAGAGTTACTTGGAAAAACCGTAGGAGTATCACCCAACTTAGTGATGACCATTACAAAGAAGGCCATCAAAATGGTTATCAAAAAATCGATTGGATTAGGAATGGAAATATAATAGTATGGCAAAAATAGACGAAATCATGGAAGTGCTTACCCAAGAAATATCTGGGTTCAACAAATCTATTGGTAAACTGGAGGAACTTTCCGAAAAATTCAATAACCTAAAAATACAAACGGACACATCAAATTTAGAACTTCAGATAAAAGACTATTTAAGTTTACAAAGAAATGCAATAAGCACTTATGAAAAGCGAATGGACGAAGTCATGAAAAAGATTGAAAAATCAAGATGGACTCCTAAATGGGAAGTTGTAATGCTATACATCGTCATGTGCATCAACACTATTGCGTTTGGTTACCTCGGCTATTATTTTGTCAAATATGAACAGAAAAAAGAAGCTGCGGTTTTAAAAAGTAAGAAAGAAGGTTTGGGTAAAGCAAGAGGGTATTTCGATGACCACCCGATTATCTATAAGGATTTTGAGAAGTGGGCCAAAAGGCAGGATAGCGTTCCAAATCGAAAGTAGGGTTGCGCCCTATCCGGTTTTTGCTTTACGCTTATCTGCCGGAACGCTACAAAAACCGGACAGGATCCATGCGCAGGTAAGTTATGGTAAGATTTGGGCAGGATGTGCCAAATTCTATAGATGCTTAGGTGTTACTTTGAAATTTACTTTTCAATTTTTTGAGCTGTTCGCTGTGTTTGTCTGCGTTTGTTTGCTTTAGTTTCTGCACGTTCTGCAATTTCCATTGTACGGATGGAAACTTTTCAAAATCATATAAACTCCAATCAGGAGTAGCGTTTTCAAAACGCAATAGAAATTGTTTGTCAACGTCGGTTAGATTTTCATGGATGGTTTGAATAAGTAAACTCCGTGTAGTTTCAAAATCTTCATATGAAAAAGGTTCATCGCTCATACCGTCGAATTGATTCGCCATTGCCGAACGTTGGTCTAATAGGTTTGGGTAGAGCATCTCAAAAATAGGTCGGTTACTGCCCAAAAGACAAAAGAGGAACCCTATTTTAATTTCATCGGTAAACCCTTCATTCTGTAATAGATTTTTAACGTCAAATATATCTCTGGGATGTTGACGGTCAAGAGCCGCACAAATTTTACCTCCGTAGATTTGACCGAAGGGTACAACATCAATTTCGCAGAAGGCATCGAATTCTTCTTGGGCCTTATCACATAGGGTCAAATGGATTGGAGGTGCTATGGCTCCTCTCATCGCTTGATTTACTTCCAGTTTTATTTGCGCCTGTTGGTTTACGATTAAAAGTTTGAGTTCTTTTTCTTTATGTGTTACCTGAACGTTAGGAACTACTGCTTCAACAGTAGCCTTGATTCGCAATAATGCTTTTGAGATATTTGAAAAGGATGTTGCTCTATCTTCAACGGGAATATAGGTCAAATCAATATCCACGGAAAGGCGCGGCATATCTCGCACAAAAAGATTAATAGCGGTTCCTCCGTGAAGCCCAAAACAGTCTTCCTTGGCGACTTCGGGAAGTACGCTCAATAATAATGATACTTGTGGTTTATAATTCGTCATTTGCTAGTGCTGCGGGTACTGTGATTTTATACTTCGGATTGTAAACGCCATTTTTTACGATACTTCGTTTGCCGCTCCCCAAATCTATTTTTTCGAGGTTTAGATGTTTTACCCAACTATGGTTTGCTTTTTCTGCTAAAAATAGAAATAGCCGTTTTACTTTTATAGAGGTACAGCTTTCCAATAGTTTTTGAACAAGATTGGGCCGTAGGTTATTCAGTCCTTCCATAAGTTGATAGCACTCTAGCAGTTCTTGGTTTTTGGGTGCCAAAAATAGACACTCTAACATTGCCCTTGCTGCACTTGAAACTTTTATCGAGAACGTTTTTAGTTCTATTTCTACAAACCCTATGTCGGCAGGTAAAAAGGAAGAGCTGTAATAGTCCAATTTTACACCCCAGTCATGATTTATGCACCAAGTGGGAAGCTTTTCGTTTTTTCCACCAAACAGCGTTACCTTTTTTTGAGAAAGTTCCAGGTAATGTGCTTTTCCTAGTAGAGAGAGGGCGGTCTTAGCTGCTGGGTGTATAAATAGTCCCGCTTGTTCTTGAAGTGCATAGATAGCTCCTTCGTAACCGACATTATCGCCTGAGCGTATCATAGCACCCGTGCCTATGGAGGTTAGCCAATCGCTATTACGATATCGCTTTTGTAAGTCAAGGCTATAACCTTGTTTCGCTAACCAAGAAGATAAGTACACGATACCCGAAGGGTGTGTACTTAATAGTTGGTTTATTTTTATTTTTTTATCGGTACTCACAGTACCAATATACAGATATATTTAAACCCATCCAAACAATTAGTTTAAAAATAATTGATTTTAGGTACTTATAGTACTTATAATAGATATTTTATAAACTTCTTAGGCTTTATCCTAGCATCCTTATCACAAAGAAAATAGGTCCTTCTAGTATAAACTAATAGATTGGTTTGATGCATGGGAATTTGTGCCCTAAAGGGCACTTTTTGTGGATAGGGGGAAGGAAGATAACGGTTGGAATTGAGATGTTTCAATATCTTACTTTTATAATGTTTTACATGTAGGGCTAAAATTGGTACAACATGCTAGGCTAATTTTCATACGGCATTTACCCTGACTTTGTTACAAAAAATTAGAAAATTTACCCTTACTCTGTTACAATTCACGAAATGTAGGCAGCTAAAAATTGTTTGATTAAAGGTTTGAAACGGTGCTTTTTTCGGGTATATGAAGTTAATTATGGCTTCTTTTTTGATAATATCAAGTTGTTCAAAAGAAGGGGGGCAGGGGCAAACACTCAAAAACAATCTTATAGGTAAAAGGGTAGAGATTTCACCTTGTGAATCCTCTAATACCCCCACATTTTCAACAAACGACACAATTGACCAAAAGTTCAAATTCGACGCTACAACTTATCTCTTTTATTATCAGATTATATCCAATGACCCTATCAAGGTCATTCGGGATTGGGATATTGAAGAAAATAAAAAAAACCCGGTCCACAAAGTGACTTTTTTGACAAACGATACAATGTTGTTAAGACAATTTATGGCGGTGGATTATGGCATAACTGGCTTTGAATGGAAAGGACGGACATAGTATACCACCCCCGCCGGAATAAAGTGAGCATAGCAATATTTATTGCAAACCCTTTTATAACATAACCTTAAACGATTTTTTAAGTGGTTCAAAAAAATCCGTTTTCAGTGGTTCACTTTGACCGTTTTTTGCAGTTAGGCACAATAACTAAAAAATGAAAAACACATTAATAATCTTGCTTTCAATTTTGGCACATAATATATGTGCTCAAAATCAAGTACCAATCATTGATATGCACGTTCACTCTTATTCTTTTGATCAGGCTACAGTGGAAGAGCTAAAATTCAATGGTAACAAGGACTTTTATGGTAATCAGGGATCCCTTTCTAAAGAAGAACACTTTCGGGACACATACGAAAGGTCCAGGAAATTTAACATTGTTAAAGCTGTGGTGAGCGGAAGCTTGGAAAGCGTACAATATTGGAAATAAAATGATACAGATAATAGAATTATAAGAGGTATTTTAATCTTTTCCGCAAAAGATGATGGAATGAACCCCGAACGTTTTGAATCTCTTGTAAAGGATGGAACGATTCAAGTCTTTGGAGAGATTGGAGCCTATTATTCTGGAAGTACTTTAAGTAATCCAGAATGGGAACCTTATCTGAAAATTTGTGAGCAATATGACATCCCAGTAGCTATTCATACTGGCGGTGAAGAACCAGGAGGCACTTACACTTGGTCCCCGAAAGCGAGACTAAGATTAGGAGATCCCTATCTTATAGAAGATGCTCTAGTAAAGTTTCCCAAACTCAGAGTCAACATGATGCACGCTGGTGGTGAAGACTGGCCTGAGCATGCAATAAGACTCTTGGACTATTACCCTCATTTATATACGGATCTTGGCGTTATGCTTTGGGTGAATCCAAACACCAAAAGATATATTAAAGAATTTCTTCGGAATCTAAAAGAGGCAGGCTATTTGGATCGCGTAATGTTCGGTTCTGATCAAATGTTTTGGCCAGATGCAATCGATAGGTCTATTGAATATCTTAACGGCATGGATTTTTTGACTAATGAAGATAAACGAGATATTTTATATAATAATGCGGCAAGATTTCTAAAGTTGAATAATGACAATAAAGTGCCTAACAAAAAATAAACGGCATTAAAACGACCGTTTATTAAGGTCCGTTGTGCGTAAGCTGAAAAAATCTCGTAAAACAGAAAAATTTAGGGGTCTGAAGTAGTTAAGGGTTAATGTTTGGTATGTTTATACCATGATTTTAATTGTTTTAGGAGCTCTGCATGATTGCCTCCATTGAAGCGCCATTCACATTCCTTTAAGAACCAATAAAAGTGATCCGATTTGATGTCATTAAATTTGCGCATGTAACGCTTGGCTTGGTTCCAGAAATTCTCTATTCCATTGATATGATTGGTGTGATCTGCAAATAGTTCACTATGGTTAATTCGCATGTGGTGGAAGTCGGAGACATCCAAGGCATTGTAGGACCTAAAGGTGTCGGTATACACAATACTATCGGGTTGCACATTTTACTCGATAATAGGTAACAGGGTTTCTGTTTTACCATTAGGAATAATAGCCGTATACACTTTACCTCCTCGCTTAAGTAATCCAAATACCGCTACTTTACCGGCAGATCCCCGACCACGCTTGCCTTTACGCCTGCCTCTAAAGTAACTCTCATCGGCTTCCACTTCCCCAGATAATTCATAGCTGGGCAGTTTACTTGAAATGAGTTGACGTAATCTCATAAAAAACCGAATAACGGTGTTAGCTTGAACGCCAATTAACTCCGAGGTCGCTCGTGCAGTGGTACCGGCTACAAAATGTTCTATCAGCCGGCTTTGTTGGCGTGGGGTTAATCGACTTTTGCGTGTGTATATAATAACTAATTTAGTACCTTATTCAGGTCTTAGCTACTTCAGCCCCTAATTTTATTTTATGAAGAGGATAAGAAGTTTTAAAAAATTATGAAGATGAAAACGTACTATCTTCATTCTGAGGATGGTTGAGAGATATTTTTTTACTCAAGGCCGGGCACTGCTCCACAGTTCCCGCCAGAGGTTTTGCAACCCTTGCGAACTTTCGAGTACAACCCGTTTAATCGTTTTAGTCTGGGTGTTGTGGCCTTACCTCCAACAGAAGGGAGATCCGTTGGAGGGTAATATATCAACGTACATGTACTTGCTACTTAAATCTTCTCTGCAAATTATATAATCCTGTGTCAATCATTCTACATCAATAAATATAGGATTAGAGTAGAACCATAATTCATCCCACGGACTTTCGCCTCTTTCATCTTCTTGAGGTTCCAGTTCATTACTATTGGTACCTCTGATACGGATATAACTTTCTTTACCCAGCTCCGAAATCGTGTATGTTATCTCCCTATACGCACCATTGACAGTCCAGTCAGACTCGGTAAAACGTGCAATAACCTGTGTGGTAGGATTGTTGTCGCTATTTCGATTGGTAACCGGCCCTCTTACTTCTCCCATTATCAAATCAACACGGGTAACTTCAGGGTTTTGTTTCCATGAATTCAGGGTGTCAGGGTCTTTAAAGCGAATGGTAACCGTTACATCTTCGCCCTGGGCAATATGAATTGCACCTCCGATATCAGCAGTATGATGGCCTCCTTCTACCCGAACATAAAGCTCTGAGATTAAATCTCCCAGAGTTACAAAAACGCGGCCATTTCGAATGCCATCTATAATATCGTCGTGATTTTTTTGGGCAAAGATATAGGTTTTGGAATATTCGCCGGGCCAGAAATCGCTACCACCTTCCCGCCAGTGAACATGTGAGTCGGAGTTTGCGGTTATCCACCAACGGCGACCTTCGCCCAACATTGAATCCCAAAATCCGCCCAGTTTAGCAGTCATCTGATCAAAACCTCCCATAGTAGGAAATTGTCCATATCCTCCCCGGGAACGTTCACGAAAAGTACTGTCGGGATTTAAGGTAGCAGCTTGGTGACCAGGTGCTCCGGCCATACCTACGGCAATGTCAGGGGCTGTATCATTCCAGTCCCGAAGTTCGGCAGGATCATCTTTTCCATACACGCCCAAATCTGATGCAGATCGGGAAGGGTGATTGGCAATAACCACCGGTTTTGTGGCCATTTTATTCATGAATGCCAATGCTTCAAGCATTCTTGGTTCGGTATCCCAACTTGGATCAGATGGGTGAGGTTCTCTTTTATTGAATTGAGATTCTATGCTGTGTAAGTGGGTAGATTCATCGTGCGAATGCGGGATAATTAAACTGGAGTGATCGGCGCCGGGAGTATCGAATTCCATCCCATAAAACTGAATCACTTCGGGTACAACTTTTCTGGAATACAACAATTCGGGATAAGCCATTTCCAGATTTACTTTACTGTGATTGGGGCCGCCATGATCGGTGGTTACCATCCACGAAAGTCCATAATACTTAGCCATTAAGGCATTCATGGGAGTTGGATAAATGGCATCGCCTCCTTTAATGGGGGCAGGAGGATCCACTTCACGATCCCAGCCTACACTATATCTGGAATGAATATGATGATCTCCTGCCAGCCATGTTCGGTTGGATTTATCCTGTGCTAAAGCTGGATTCTGAAATCCAAGCATTAGAAACAGAATTGATAGATAAACAGAGGGTGATAGGAATGTAGTTGAGAAAAGGAGACGCATGAGATGGATAGATTAATACCTTGAATTTAAATTAAGCCACGAAGATAGTATTTTGTTACGACCTATATTTTACCATACAATTAACCTTTTGAGATCATTACATTACCTGAGACTGATAAAATTAAAACACAGTGTTTACTTCTTTTCTGCTGGAATTATCCACTGATCTGATTTCTCATCGATACGAGCATCTAAGTCATTAATCACGACATGATCAGCAATTCGAATACCTTTTAGCGCCATATTTGTAAAACTATCATAGCTGTCATTTTCAAAACCTATTCGTGTACGATGGATGTAAAAGGTTTTCGAGAAGCTACGGTTAAATTCCTTCTTAACACCTTTTTTACCGATGATGAAGCCAAGCATTCCACCCCATGTAGCAGTGGGGTTATCAGAGTCCCAGCCGGTTAAAGCTCCAATTTTGATGGTTTCTTTCAAATCACCTTCTCCATAGAAAAAGCTAACCGGACTGGATGCAAAGTTGATGCCAGCTGCAAAGCAACCGTTGCAATATAAATCCTGACTGGTAATATCGTAACCATCTGCTTGGTCAACCTGATAGCGTTCATAAATAGCATCTCTGGTTTCTTCCCATGGAAGTCCTTCTTTGTATTTTGATTTCACAAAATCAAACATTGCCGCGGGATATGTGCCTTCGGCAAGATACGTCCGGGCGATTTCTACATTTTCTAGGAGCTGTGGGACCAAACGCTTAGAAGGGGCTACACGAGCAGCAAGAGAGTACATGACTACATACAACTGAGCAATGGATTTGGCTTCTTCTCTGGCTGTAGTGGTAATAGGAAGTTCGGCCAATTAAAGGTCAAAATAAATCAGTTGCAAACCTACAATACGAAATGCTTAACATCAACCCATACGAGTTCACTTCTGATGATGTTTTGTTTTCTGTATTTGCGACTAGAAAAGATTATTTGAAAAATGAAATGGCTGAGCGACGCAATGAATATTTCTCAAAGTGACAACCCTGTTTTCGAGCATCTCCTCTGACAAAAAGGTACGGATTTGGTATTCATAGCGATGGGAATGGAAAAATAGCTATGTACGGAGCAGAATCCGATGAGTATCGAAAATTATTGGATGACGATACTGTAAAAAAAGTAAAGGCGATGCGCTCAAAAAGAGCTTGAAAAATTCAATTGGGATTGAATATCAGGACGTAAAAGCCTACGCACAATAACTGGAAAGGACGGACATAGTATACCACCCCCGCCGGAATAAAGTGAGCATAGCAATATTTATTGCAAACCCTTTTATAACATGACCTTAAACGATTTTTTAAGTGGTTCAAAACAATCCGTTTTCAGTGGTTCACTTTGACCGTTTTTTGCACATTGGCTCGGAGCAAGCAAAGAGAAAATAATAAGTGATCAAATATGAAGAGATATATCTGAATCCTCCAAACGGAAGTCTGGATCTCTATCAAATGGTAAGGGAGTACATCGAGTTCTACAATACCAAAAGAAGGCATACCGAAATAGGAAAAGTGCTACCCGATCAAATTTATGACACTAAAAGAATAGCATCATAATAAATATCTTTAAACTGTCTTACAGATGGAGAGTAGCATATAGGCGGATGCTCATTTTAGTGGTTATATCCAGATTTTTCTTGCTTCAACTTTCCATTCTAAAAATATGAGTAATATTGTATATGTTCGATTTTCGTCTAAAAGTTTTTTATACGGTTGCAAGAAGGCTCAATTTTACTAAGGCTGCAGAAGAATTGTTAATATCCCAACCTGCTGTCACGAATCACATAAAAGAACTGGAAAGCCAATTTAATCTTGCACTTTTTGACCGAAGGGGAAACAAGGTAGTTCTTTCTCCTGCGGGAGAAGTACTGCTAAAACATACCGAAAACATTCAAGAGATCTACAGGCAAATAGAATTTGATCTAAACCAGTTTAATGAGGCATTTAAAGGGGTATTGCATGTAGGGTCAAGCACTTCTATTACACAGTACATCTTGCCTCCCCTACTAGCACGGTTCCACAGCATTCATCAAGATGTAAAGGTAGAGCTGCTCAGTGGCAATTCGGAACAGATAGAGCAGGCCCTACTCAACAAGAGAATAGAACTTGGAGTTGTTGAGGGCAAATCCAAAAGACGCGAAATCCATTATACCCCATTCTTAAAGGATGAAATTGTACTGGTATGCGGCAGTAAAAATCCATTGTCATCGAAAGACGAGATAAAGCCGGAAAATCTGAAAAACATTCCCCTGCTTTTAAGAGAACCTGGTTCCGGGACCTTGGAAGTCATTGCCGACGCCTTAAAGCAAAAAGGTATCCGACTTGCCGACCTTAAGGTGGAAATGCAATTGGGCAGTACGGAAGCTATTAAATCCTACCTACAACACTCGGACTGCATGGCATTTATTTCCCTACATGCCATCTTTAAAGAGCTTAAAAGCGGCGTATTGAAGATCATCGAGATTAAAAAACTCCCTATCCATAGGAATTTCTATTTTATTACGCCACAAGGTCCCGAGGGAGGATTATCTGCCTTATTGATTCAGTTTTTAAGCCGAAACCATAATATTTAATTATTAAGGTTTATTGAATTATCAAAAGACAGATTCACTCAAATTCACGCCCTACAATAGCATCTTATATACACTTCTCACTAAGTTTCCTATAAGTTGTATAACCTAAGGTTATCGTAAATTAATATTTTCAATTGGCGATTCGATCATTACCCTCGTAGATTTGTATTTGAAAAGCAGCAACATTTTTTGCGTAATGCTTTGATGTATAATTTTAAAAATATAAAATATGAGTTTGAGAATTGGAGACGATGCACCAAATTTTAAAGCACAGACCACAGAAGGAGAAATAGAATTTCACCAATGGCTGGGCAATAGCTGGGCAATACTATATTCACACCCGGCAGACTACACCCCTGTGTGCACCACAGAACTCGGTAGGACAGCGCAGTTAAAGGAAGATTTTGAAAAGAGAAAAACCAAGGTGCTTGCAGTAAGCGTAGATGATCTGGACTCCCACCACGGTTGGGTCAAAGACATCAACGAAACCCAAAACTGCGTAGTTGACTTCCCCATTATAGCGGATACCGATAAAAATGTAGCAACATTATATAATATGATCCACCCTAACGCATCTACCTCTTCTACGGTTAGATCTGTATATTTTATTAGTCCCGACAAGAAGGTCCAGGCTATAATTACCTATCCTGCATCCACTGGAAGGAACTTTACAGAGATTCTTAGGGTAGTCGACTCTCTCCAACTTACTGCAGAACATAGTGTTGCCACGCCGGTGGATTGGCAAATAGGACAGGATGTAATTATACCTCCGGGGATAAAACAGGAAGATGTTGAAGCTAAATATCCTAAAGGTCATCGCGTTATAAAACCTTATTTGCGATACACTCCCGAACCTAACAAATAATTATAAATTATCTAAAGCATGGAACTAAAAAAGGGACTGGAAAGGGGACCGTTTAACGATGACCAAGCAGACAAACTTAGTGTAGCACTGTCAGGACTCGATTCCGGACAGTTACAATGGCTAAGCGGTTATTTTGCGGGACTTAGCCAGACATCTTTAACCAAAACAGCAGCGAAAAGTCTACCATCAGGTTCGGATTCCACCCTTGTTGATGAGGTAAAAGCGGAAACAATACATATCCTGTTCGGGAGCCATACCGGCAATAGTGAAGGTTTGGCCAAGAACCTACATGCACGGGCAGAGGAAATGGGAATTAAAGCAGTAATTTCCGATATGGCCACCTTTAAAACCAGAGAACTCAAGAGCATCAAAATATTGGCCGTAATCGTGAGCACCCATGGATTGGGTGAACCCCCGGTACAGGCTGAGGACTTCTTCAATTACCTACACAGCAAAAAGGCACCAAACCTCGCCCATTTACAATTTTCAGTTTTGGCCCTAGGCGATAGTAGTTATGTTGATTTTTGCCAGACCGGCAAGGATTTTGATGCTGTACTTGAAAAATTGGGCGCTCAGAAAGTTGTTCCTCGCCAAGATTGTGATGTAGACTATGCAGACGAAGCGAAGACCTGGCAACAGAAATTTCTGAATGCTATAGTTCAAACCAATGGCCAAATTTCGGCCGTCCAAGTAAAGGATCTTCCCAATAACCTGGTTAACGGAACCCAATACTCCAGAAAAAATCTTTTTGAAGCCACCATTCTAGAGAAAATCAACCTAAATGGGAAAGGGTCTTCCAAAGAAACTATTCACCTGGAACTGGATTTAGAAGGATCTGGAATAAAATATGAGCCAGGCGATGCATTGGGGGTTTATGGTGCCAATTCCCCTAAACTTGTACAGTCAGTTTTGGAATCCACCAATTTATCAGGTAAAGAGGAGGTGGAGACCCATGAAGGAAACAAAACTTTATATGATGCACTGACGTATAATTATGAACTTACCCCACTATCAAAAAGCACTCTTTCCGAATATGTAGAGTTAACGGGCAATAACGGGCTAAAGAAGATCCTTGAAGACAAGGTAGCAATTCAGGAATACCTTTCAGGACGTGATATCTTGGATCTAATAAACGAGGTACCTTATAAATTATCTTCCAAAGAGCTGATTTCGGTTTTGCGAAAAAATACCGCGCGAATGTATTCTATTGCTTCGGCCCAGGAAGTTGTAGAGGACGAAGTACATCTGTTGGTGTCCGTTGTCCGCTATAATGCATTTGGCAGGAATAAAGAAGGCCTTTGCTCCTCTACCCTAGCGGATAGGCTTGAGGTTGGAGATAAGGTAAAGATCTTTGTGGACAAAAACACACGTTTTAAACTTCCGAAAAATTCGGAGGCACCAATTATAATGGTTGGTCCGGGAACTGGAGTGGCACCATTTAGGGCTTTTATGCAGCAACGGGAAGTGTTGGAGAGGAAAGGACCGTCCTGGCTTTTCTTTGGTGACCGTAATTTCACCACAGATTTCCTTTATCAGACAGAATGGCAACAATATCTAAAGGAGGGAGTGTTGACAAAAGCAGATGTTGCCTTTTCCAGGGACCAGGTACAAAAACACTATGTACAGCACAGAATGTTGGAGAATGGCAAGGAGTTGTTTGAATGGCTGGAGAAAGGAGCGCATTTTTACGTTTGCGGTGATGCTAAAAAAATGGCCAAGGATGTGGATATTGCCTTAAAGCAAATTATACAGCAACAGGGTGGAATAACTATTGAAAAGGCAGAGGAGTATATTAAAAACCTTCAAATTTCCAATCGCTATCAAGCAGATATTTACTAAGGTAACAGTAGATACGATAGAATACCAATGAAAATGTATTTATGGACAATAAATTGAATTACAAGGAATTATCGGAAGATGAACATATCAAGGACAAGAGCGATTTTCTTAGGGGAAGCATCAAGGCCAGCCTAAAGAATCCTTTGACCGGTGCCTTGCATCCCGACGATGTTATGCTTATAAAATACCACGGTTCTTATCAGCAATATGACAGGGACCTTGAGAGTGAACGAAAACAGAAGAAATTAGAGCCGTTATTCCAGTTTATGGTTCGGGTAAGGGCTGCAGGAGGGATTACTACCCCCGAGCAATGGTTGTCCCTCGATGAACTCTCGGACATACACGGAAACGGTACTATTAAATTAACCACCCGACAATCATTTCAATTTCACGGGATATTAAAGCGCAATTTGAAATCCACTATTCAGGCGGTCAATGAAGTGTTGCTGAGCACCCTAGCTACCTGTGGTGATGTGAATAGGAACGTTATGTGCAATCCAAATCCATACCAGTCTCCCATTCATGAAGAAGTGTACAAACTTGCTGGAGAGATAAGCGATTATTTTCTCCCAAAGACAACTGCTTATCATGAAATCTGGCTAGATAAAGAAAAAGTAGCGGGAACCCCTGATTTTGAACCTTTGTACCATAACAACTACCTTCCGAGAAAATTCAAAATAGCCATAGCCATTCCGCCCAATAATGATATCGATGTTTTTGCGAATGACCTTGGTCTCATTGTCATTGTGGAAAACAATAAAGTAAAAGGATTTAATATATGCGTAGGAGGCGGATTAGGGAGTACGTTTGGGGTACAGGAAACTTATCCGCGCTTGGCCGATGTGATTGGTTTTGTACCCAAAGAAAAGGTATTTGAAGTAGCCGAAACGGTAATCGCCATCCAAAGGGATCACGGCAACCGATCGGACCGTAAATTATCGAGGTTAAAACATACCATAGACGACAGGGGCCTGGAATGGTTTGTAGAGGAACTTCAAAACCGTCTAGGGTGGAATCTTTCAAAGCCAAAATCTTATCACTTCAAATCAAACGGAGATGAATACGGATGGCTTAAAGGAATTAACAATAAATGGTTTTATACTTTGTTTGTGGAACACGGAAGAGTTAGGGATGAAAATGATTATCAACTAAAAAAGGCCTTAAGGGAAATTGCCAAAATTCATACAGGAGATTTTCGTTTAACAGGAAACCAAAATCTCATTATTGGAAATATAGAGGAAGATGACAAAGAAGGCATTGAAGCCATTTTAGCCCTATATGGAGTTAAAAACCATCCTAAACTTACGGGACTGCGCAAGAGCTCTATGGCCTGTGTAGCATTGAATACCTGCGGACTTGCTTTTGCCGAAGCGGAACGTTACCTCCCTTCCTTAATAGATAAACTTGATGTAATTATGAGAAATAATGGCCTGGAGAAAGACGAAATTAATATTCGGATGACAGGTTGTCCCAATAACTGTACGCGATCTTCACTCGGGGAAATAGGTTTTGTGGGCAGGGCCGTTGGTAGATATAACATGTATTTGGGGGCAAGCCACAACGGTGACCGATTAAATTCCCTATACAAGGAAATGTTATCTGAAGAAGATATTCTACGGGAGTTGGAGCCGATTATTGCGGCCTATTCTAAGGATAGGTTAGAGGAAGAGCATTTTGGAGACTTTGTAATCAGAAAGGAAATAGTTGAGCCAACCCAACGGCCATTGCGGGTACTTAACTAATGGCAATACATATACGAGACTAGCCCTTAAGTTTTTCAATCTATTAGGACTATCTCTTAAAGTGTGTAAATAGAAATGGAATTGCCCCAAAGAAAGAATCATTGGTATTTTATGGCTAGGTGATTTAAAACTAACTCATTTCTCCTTTTAATCACATTTGTAAAATATCACAATGGGATAGACATCCTAGGATTTGAATCACCTTACATCGTATTGATTTTCTTTGTAAGTTTGAATTAGTAAAAAACGCATAAAGTTGACGTTCTGAAGCTATTAATATTTCAAGTGTCCATATCGGGATTTGATTTAGACAAGTACGATTAAAATACTGAAAATCAATTATTTGTAACAAGGAGTGGCTTGCTGCCACCCCGACTTTAACATTTTATTAACATTTAAAACCTGATAATCAATTGATTGTCAGGTTTTTGCTTTTTAGGGACTTATCGAAAACAGACGTTTCTATATTAAAATCTAGGATAAAGGTCAACAAATCGGATAACAAATTATTTCAACTGTTCCAACCTATTGAAAATCAGTTTAGATAGAAAAAGGTTCATCGGTAGGCAGCGATTCGAACCGGTATGTTTTTCTGCAATATGCAATGGTTGATATGTCATTGTGATTAAATTTAAGTGTTTAAATGGATTATAAACACTCTCTTATAAATTAACCCTAAAGAGTTCACTTTTTGCTGACGTCAAACACTTACCTTAATTAAGCCATTCTACTCAACAGGTCTCAATTTTTGCCAAATGGTATAATTTGATTTTCCATTCCGACAAAATAGTTATTGTTTTGGTAACTTTTATAGTAAACCAGGATTTAGCCATTAATAAGTGCTGATGTGTTACAATGGAAACCACTGTATAGCCATGCTCTTTTTGACCTCCTCCTCTTAGTTTTGCCTTAACAGTTTTCATTGAGGTTTATAGGTCTATTATCAAGGGTTTGATGGCAATCCAGATCCTTGGTGATTCCATACAAAATCATGAAACAGCTAATCTCATTTTTTTGAATTTGGCCGGAGACATGCCCATTACCTTGGAAAAGACCCTGGAAAAGTAAAATGAATCCTCGTAACCGAGTTGCGCTGCTATATCCCTGATCTTCATGTCAGAAAACTCGATAAGATGACAACCTTTTTGGATTTTTAGATAGATAGCAAAATTTAGAGGAGACTGCCCGGTTTTTTTCTTGAACAACAGGCTGAAATGTGATTCCGAAAAACCCGAATACGTGGCTAACTCACCAACTGTCATTTGCTTTTTGAGATTGTTTTTTATGTATTCTATACTTTTGCTTATGCCACCATCGGTGTTGTACTCCTTATTGGATTTAAACTGTAAGAAATATTTGAGCGAGCCCAGCATGTGCCATAAACAGGTACTGGCATATTCCAGATTTTCATAGGAATATCCAGTTGTAAGGTTTTGATAAATTTCATCGAAAAGAAATATCCTGTCTGTAAACCGATCTTGTATTTCAGAACCGATTTCGTAATGCTTCACAGTTGGATTGATAAATAGTGGTGCCCTTTCCCCGGCAAAATGTAACCAGTATATCGTCCATGGGTTTGTGGTTGAAGAACTATAGTTATGGGCAACATTTTTGGGAATGATAATATACTGGTTCTGCTTTAGTTGAAACTGCTGTTTTTCAATTTCAACCATTCCTTCACCGTCAACGCAATAAATCAAAATATTCTGACCAATACCCATTGTTCTTTTTCGAAAGTGAAATTTAGCATTGGGATAGTATCCGATATCAGTTACATACAATAATCTGGTTAAAGGGTTTTTATGTAGGGTGTCAATAATGGAATCAGGAAGTACCACTGATTTTCCTCCTTTAAAACCCTCTCTTTTTTTCATTGAATGATGTTTTATTTTTTGTAAAATTAAGAGAATAATCCATATATCGAACAATTGTCCATTGTCACAACGATATTCTTATTATACATTTGGCTAAAGTTCTCTCCTAAAACTAGCATGATGATAAAATACATTTTTACAGTCACAGCGTATCTGTCAATGGGATGTCTTCTTAATGCAAAAGACATTGACCTAAACTCTCCAAATGGAAGGGTTTTGGTTTCAATCTTTACAAACGAAACCATAAACTTAAAAGCATCATTTGATGGGAAACATTTGTTTTCTGTGGAGGATATCTCAATGGAACTGGATGACGGACGGATTTTGGGTAGGGGATATAGGGTCAAGAAATCACGCATAAGACCATATTTCCAAAAGATAGTACCTGTCCTCAAGGAAAAAGTTTCTGAAATAAGAGATGTTTACAATGAGCTGATTATTGATTTCAAAGGAGGCTATGCCTTAAAAGTAAGAGCTTATGATAATGGGGTCTCTTACCGTTTTGTGACTTATTTTAAATCAGACATTACTGTGGTTGCTGAAAATATGTTGGTGAAGTTTAATGAGGGCGATAGTGCATATTTTCAAAAATCCCCAGGTTTTCAGTCATCTTACGAAACGCCCTATCAACACAAAAAAACAAATGATATTAAAGAAACTGGCCTCTGTGGGCTTCCTTTTTTGGTCGTACCGGATCAAGGTTCGAGGGTACTTGTCACGGAGTCGGACCTTGACGACTACCCCGGCTTATGGCTCAAGAAGACTGCCGATAATTCATTTACTGCCACACATGCACCATATCCTGTATCATTCACTACTGATGAAAGCAAACCTTATGGCATTGGCCAAGTTAAAGAAACTGCTGATTTTATTGCCAAGACCAAAGGATTCCGATCCTTTCCATGGCGTGTATTTGCCATAGCTGAAACAGACGCTGACTTGCTCACAAATACACTTGTGTACCAATTGGCAAAACCGCTTCAAATCGGAGACCCCTCCTGGATAAAAACAGGTGTCGTTACTTTTGACTGGTGGGGTAGGCGAAGTGTTTATGGTGTCGATTTTAAAGCTGGAGTTAATACTGCAACCGCCAAATATTTCATCGATTTTGCCTCAGCATTCGGATTCGAGTACTTCTTGTTCGATGATGGCTGGTCTGCTCAGGATGATATTACCAAAATGCATCCAGACCTGGATATGGTGGAGGTGATGGCTTATGCTAGAAAGAAAAAGGTCAAAATCATGCTATGGGTCATCTGGTCTGCGTTCGAAAAAGATTGGGAAGGGAATTTTAATCGCTTCGAAAAGTGGGGCATTGAAGGGATAAAATTCGATTTTATGAACCGCGATGATCAAGTGATGGTGCAGTTTTATCACAGGGCGGCTAAAGAGGCAGCCAAAAGGAAAATGGTGCTAAATTTTCATGGGGCGTACAAACCCACAGGCCTTCGCAGGGCCTATCCCAACGTAACCACACGGGAAGCTCTGATTGAGTTTGAATACAATGGCTGGACAAAACATGTTACACCTACTCATGATAACCTGTTACCTTATCTGAGAATGGTGACCGGCCCCATGGATTACATCCCGTATACGACCAATAATGCACAAAAGGACGATTTTAGAAACAATGGAAACAAACCTATGGGGCAAGGTACCAGGGCACATTCCATGGCTTTGTTTGTTATCCTTGAAAGCCCAATGCAAATGTTGCCAGATAGCCCTTCTGCCTATTTGCGAGAGCATGAATGCACAACATTCATTGCTGAAATCCCAACCGAATGGGATGAGATTAAAGTGTTGAGAGCAAAGATTGGAAACTATACCATTCTAGCTAGAAGAAATGGCAATGATTGGTTTGTAGGGGCAAGCACAGACTGGCAAGCAAGGGATTTCGAACTGTCTTTTGATTTTCTGGGAGAGGGTACCTATGATATGGAATTTATCGAAGATGGCCCCAATGCCGCAACCACTGCCATAGATTACGTCAGGCGAATGGAAGAAGTGACAAGTAGGACGAAAAAAGAAATTCACATGGTCCAAGGCGGCGGATGGATTGCCAAAATCATTAGGAGGTAAAAACAATTTCAAATGAATAAGCATAAATCAAAAGGCCTTTACATCTTGGGTATTTCGCTGATCTCGGCCTTAGGCGGTTTCTTGTTTGGGTATGACTGGGTAGTAATAGGTGGGGCCAAACCATTTTACGAACAGTTTTTTCAAATTGCCGATATTCCCCACTTGCAAGGGTGGGCTGTAAGTTGTGCGCTCATTGGATGTATTCTTGGTACAGTTATTTCCGGAGCCCTCAGCGACCGATACGGAAGAAAAAAATTACTGATATTTTCGGCATTATTGTTTCTCGTCTCAGCCATTGGAACAGGTGCGGCCAACTGGTTTGCACCATTTGTCCTATACCGTATTTTGGGAGGTATAGGCATTGGATTGGCTTCCAATTTATCACCCATGTACATAGCGGAAATCAGCCCGGCTCATGTAAGGGGCAAGTTTGTCTCCCTTAATCAGCTAACAATTGTAATAGGGATATTAGCAGCACAGGTTGCGAATTGGGTAATCGCCGATACGATGGAAAATGAAATTACTGGAGTAGAGATACTCAATTCATGGAATGGCCAAATGGGATGGAGGTGGATGTTCTGGGCTGAGGCAATACCAGCAGTACTCTTTTTTGGTATGATGTGGATGGTACCGGAAAGTCCAAGGTGGTTGGCAAGAAGGCATGAACATGATAAAGTCAATGAGATATTAATAAAAATTGTAGGAGAAGGTTATGCTGCTAAGGCGATAGTAGAAATCGAAAACTCTATGAAAAATGAAGCAGAAGAAGTGAATTTTTCTGCGTTGTTCAAGCCCGGTGTAGTTGGTGTGGTTATCATAGGTGTCGTGTTGGCCGCCTTTCAGCAGTGGTGTGGTATCAATGTGATTTTTATGTATGCCGATGAAATATTTGCTGCTGCTGGATACAATGTTTCGGACATGCTTTTCAACGTGATCATCATTGGAAGTGTGAATCTTTTGTTCACATTGTTGGCCATGTTCACAGTGGACAAAATAGGAAGAAAAAAACTGATGCTAGCTGGTTCGGCTGGACTGGCGGTTATTTACTCCATATTGGGTACTTTTTATTATCTAGGTTTTCAGGGCTGGCCGATGCTTGTATTGGTAGTTTTATCCATCGCTTGCTATGCTTCTACATTGGCACCTATCACCTGGGTGGTATTATCCGAGATATTCCCTAACAGAATTAGAGGGCTGGCCATGGCAGTAGCTACCTTTTCCCTTTGGACAGCCAGCATGTTACTGACCTTCTTTTTTCCCATCATCAACAATGCCATTCAAGCTTCAGGAAGCTTTTGGCTATTCGCAGTAATATGTTTCTCAGGTTTCTTTTTTATAAAAAACAAACTGGTGGAGACCAAGGGGAAATCCCTTGAAGAGATCGAGAAAGAAATTTGCTAACTAAATTATTCTGTGGTAATAGGTGATTTTGAAAATTAAAATGAGCATAGCCAAATGCAAGCAAAGGCAAACTATAAAATAAGTGAATCTCTTATTGGAGATTTCAAGGTATGGCACATACAGCAACGGAAAAAGGACACATGGTTTTCCATAATCCTTGAATATGGGGCGTGTTTAAATGCTTTTGTCGTGAATGGGAGATCTATTCTATGGAGTGCCAGTACTAAAAATGAAATAGAATCGCAAACCATCAATTCTTTTGCGGGTGCACAGTTGTTCCCTTACCCAAACCGCGTAAAAAATGCACGGTATAGCTTTAGCAATCAAGAATTTTTATTGCCCCAAAATGATTATCCTCGAAACAACGGGTTGCATGGTCTGGTATATAACCAACCTTTTATTGTTGATGGTACTGATACTGAAAATGGGGAAATTAGTGTCAGTTATTATTACCAAAAGCAACACCCGGGGTATCCATTCGATGTGCTATTGAAAAACAAATTTCAATTAAGTGAAAATTCACTCAACGTATTTACAACTATTGCTAATATGGGTAGCGAGGATATTCCGATAGGACATGGTTGGCATCCCTATTTTAATACCCCTTACAAGACTGATGGGGATTCACTTCAAATTTCGGGAAATGAGCATTTCCCTATTGATGAGCATTTGATTCCTTATGGCAATACCGAGGTTTTAAAAAGTTTTTCTAAGCACAGCGCAATAGGCACTAAGCAATTAAACCACTGTTTTAAGCTTAAGGAAAATAAAGTCCAAAAAACCGAATTGGTCAGTTCCAAAGATGGTGTGAAGGTGACAATGATTACGGAAGGGTATCCCTATCTTCAGGTATATACTCCCTCTCATAGAAATTGTATTGCATTAGAACCTCAAACTTGTATTCCGGATGCTTTCAACAATCAAATAGGGTGCAGGCACTTGAAGCCCAATGAAACTTTAGAACTCGGATTAATAATCAAAGTAGAATTTAATTGAAAATGGAGGTAAAAGCTTGGAAAGAAATTGTGACCATTCCCACCTATGAAATAGGCGAACCAGAGAAAAATCCCATTTTTTTGGAAAAAAGGGTATATCAGGGAAGTAGTGGATCCGTGTATCCGCATCCGGTTGTAGAGAAAATTTCAGATGCAAAAGTAGACAAAGAATGGACGGCCATTTATCTGGAGAACAAATATTTAAAAATAATGATTCTGCCTGAATTAGGTGGTCGGGTACAGATGGCTTATGACAAAATGAAAGAACGACATTTTGTTTATTACAACCAGGTGATCAAACCTGCACTTGTCGGTTTGACAGGGCCATGGATTTCGGGAGGAATAGAGTTTAATTGGCCCCAACATCATAGACCTAGTACTTACGATCCTGTGGACTTTCAGATTAAAGAAAATGATGATGGTAGTAAAACAGTTTGGTGCAGCGAGGTGGAGCGAATGTTTCGAACTAAAGGAATGGCTGGTTTTACACTTCATCCTAACAAGGCCTATCTTGAGATAAAAGTCAAACTTTACAATCGTACCGCCCAGCCTCAGACATTTTTGTGGTGGGCCAATCCAGCTGTGAAGGTAAATGACCATTACCAATCGGTTTTCCCCCCGGATGTAAACGCAGTATTTGATCATGGAAAAAGAGATGTGTCAGAATTCCCGATTGCCAAAGGGGAGTACTATAAAGTTGATTATTCGCCAGGCACGGACATTTCCAAATACAAAAACATACCAGTACCCACTTCTTACATGGCGATCCAATCCGACTATGATTTTTTGGGTGGATATGAAAACGAGAGCAAAGGAGGTATGTTACATGTAGCCAATCATCATGTATCTCCTGGTAAGAAGCAATGGACATGGGGGAATGGTGAATTTGGCAAGGCTTGGGATCGAAACCTTACAGATGAAGATGGCCCATATATTGAGCTGATGTGTGGTGTTTACACAGACAATCAGCCCGATTTTTCATGGATTATGCCTTATGAGGAAAAATCTTTTTCACAATATTTTATGCCCTATCGGGACTTGGGTGTGGTGAAAAATGCAACTAAAGAGGCTATGCTCAATATAGAGCTTGAAAATGGAAAAGCGACTTTAAAAGCTTTTGCCACTTCAGAATATTCCAACGCATTGATCAGGGTTGAACAGGAGGGTCGGGTTTTAAAGGAGGATAAATTTGATTTTCATCCAGGAGTTAGCTATGATAAACAATTCGAGGTTGATTGTTCTATTTCATTATATGAATTAAGAGTGAGCATTTTTGATGACAAAGGAAAGGTCTTAGTAAACTGGCAGGCTGAAAAACCAGAAACAAAACCCATTCCCGAACCTGCAAAAGCCGCCAAAGAACCAGAAGATATCAAGAGCCTGGAACAGCTTTATCTAACGGGCCAACATTTAGAGCAATACCGCCACGCAACTTTTGATCCTTCTGCCTATTATAACGAGGCACTGACTCGGGAACCGGGAGACATCAGAAGCAACAATGCAATGGGATTACTATTGTTGAGAAAAGGAAAGTTTTCCAAAGCTCAATCCCATTTTGAAAGGGCTATTTCAACGATGACCCAACGAAATCCAAACCCTTACGATGGCGAACCCTATTTTAATCTGGGACTAGCACTACGTTATCAGGGCGAGGATAAAGAGGCCTACAGTGCTTTTTATAAGGCTGTTTGGAATGATGCGTGGATGGCATCCGGTTATTTCCATATTGCTCAGTTGGATTGTTGCAGAGACGATTGGGAGTTGGCATTAGAAAACATTGACAGAGCATTAGTTCGCAATTGGCACAATCACAAAGCCCGTCATCTGAAAGTTGTGATTTTAAGAGAATTGGGCTTATCTGGAACGGCCAAAAAATTGATCAATGAATCGCTGGAATTGGATGGTTTTAATTTTGGGGTGTTGTTCGAAAAATATTTGCTGACATCGGAAGATGTAGTGTTACAGAGGTTTAAGTCACTAATACGCGACAATATTCATACTTCCATAGAATATGCCTTGGATTATGTTTGGGCAGGAAAGTATCAAGAAGCATTGGATTTATTGGAAATAGGGATTTCCAGTCAGGAAGAAGTATATCCTCTTGCACACTACTACAAGGGTTGGATAAATACTAATTCTGGCAATCAAAAATTGGCAGGACAAGAATTTGAGTCAGCGGAAAAATGCTCTTCAGACTACTGTTTCCCAAATCAACTGGAATCAATACCTGCGCTGCAAAGTGCCATCAAGCTAAACCCAAATGGGTTTAAGGCGTATTATTATTTAGGGAATTTCTGGTATGCGCTCCGACAGGTAGATGATGCTGTTCACTGTTGGGAGCGATCAATTGAACTAAATAACGATTTTCCAATCGCACAGAGAAATCTCGCATTGGCTTATTACAATAAATTGAATAAAAAAGAGGCAGCACTTGATTTGATGGAAAGGGCTTTTGCATTGGATGATTCAGATGCTAGAATCTTGATGGAATTGGATCAATTGTATAAAAAAATGAACTTCACTCATGAGAAACGTCTTGACTTTCTAAATGAATATCAGGAGCTAGCTGAAAAAAGAGACGATATCTATCTTGAATTGATAGCCTTGCACAACTTGACCGGACAATACAATAAGGCATTCGAGATGATTTCTGGTCGTATTTTTCATCCTTGGGAGGGGGGAGAAGGCAAAGTCACAGGACAATACGTGTTGAGTTTAGTGGAAATGGCAAAGAAGGCTATTAAAATCAATGAATTCAGACAAGCCTTCCAATACCTAGAAATGGCAAAAGTATATCCCCATAGCCTGGGAGAGGGAAAATTGCAAGGGGTACAAGAAAATGATATTGATTATTGGTTGGGTTGTGCGCATGATGGAATGGGAGATAGTGAAAAGGCTATCGAATTTTGGGAGCTAGCATCCCAAGGGTTGTCTGAACCTACTGCGGCATGGTTTTACAATGATCAACAGCCGGACAAGATTTTTTATCAAGGATTGGCTTTTTTAAAGCTAAATAGAAAGAAAAAGGCCAACATTCGCTTCAATAAACTACTGGAATACGGTGAAAAGCACTTATTAGACCATGTGAAAATAGATTATTTTGCTGTGTCCATGCCGGATCTTTTGATTTGGGAAGAAGATTTCCAAGCTCGTAATGAAATACATTGTAGGTATATGATTGGGTTAGGGAGTATGGGACTTGGATTGGTGCAAATCTCCCAAGATCAACTTAAAAAAGTGTGTGCGTTGGACAATAACCATATTGGGGCGTTGACAGCTTTGAGAATGAATCAATAAAGTTTAGTTATTAACAGTTTTAATATTTTTATGTAGATGAAAAATTTCAAGTTTATATCCATTTTGGTCATGGTTATGTTGTATAGTGTCAGCAAAAAGTGAACCGTTGAGAGCTTAGATTTAAGATAGAGGTTTAATAATTATATTAACCCTGTCTGCGATAAGAGCAGACCTTAAATCTATTGAAATATCACAATCCTTTTACATAATTAATAATCAA
>JAJRRO010000048.1 GCA_024279425.1 Bacteroidota bacterium
ATGATCCTTCTTTCCCTGCATACCTAAAGTTACGATCGATTCCCCGATCCACAATGATCATAAACGACTTTTTTCGCTAACTTGTGCAACAGGCACACCGTATAAAATTAATTGCTAGTGCAAGCCTACTTACGAAAATCCGCGAGGATTTTCTATTCGGTTTGTATTTGCTAAATTAGGTGCTTAAACATCGCTACTAATCTTATACCAAACGTTACCAAACATACTGATAAAAGGATAAGGATATGAAAACTACTAAATTATTAAAAACAATGAAAAAAACGTATTTTATTTTCATACTTGTATTGGCACTATTTTTAAATGCTTGCAATACTAAAAATCAGAGCGCAAAAGAGAGCGATTCCCTAACTGTTGAAGCTATTCAGCATAAACGTTTTGAAATACCCCGAACACAAGTAATCCCTATCCGAGATACTCAGTCTGACAGGCAATATGAAGTTTATATTAAGCTACCTGAGGGATACTCAGAAAATATTGACTTCAAATATCCTGTGGTTTATATTACTGATGCAATGTGGCAATTCGAAATATTATCCGGCTCCATCGAGTATCTTGTGGAAAATGCTATTTTGGTTGGAATTTCCTGGGAAAAAAATGTAGATGAACATGTCAGCAGGCGTAGGGATTACTCACCAACGGTGGTAAAAGACTCGAAAAATCAAACTGGGGAAGCCAGAAATCATCTGACTTTTATTCGTAACGATGTTATTAAGTATGTAGAAAACAACTATCGTACTGACCCTAAAAGGCGCACTTATTTTGGGTATTCCTTTGGTGGATTATTTGGAGCATACGTATTATTAGAACAACCCGATACGTTTAAAAATTATATTCTTGGTAGCCCAGCACTCGGGTTCAACAATCGATATATTCTTGAACTTGAATCAAATACGGCTAAAAAACGAAAAGACCTAAACGCAAATGTTTTCATCTCAGTTGGCGCATTAGAGAATACTTATATTGGGCCGATTGAAGATTTTATATCCAACCTGAAACACAGAAATTATGAAAGTTTATCTTTACAGGAGGTAGTGATTATTGAATCTGCGGACCATCATACAGCTTTTCCCATGACTACAATACGCAGTTTGAATTGGTTAGCAGGCTTGAAAAATAATAAATGATGAGTTCGCTTCGAAATCTCTAACTAATAAATCGGATAATAATTATACATACGTTTGGTAACAAAGAACTGAGTTAAAAAACAAGTCTTTTTAAGTTAATCTCGATACATGTTCCTCATCATAGGGCAAACCCGATGTTGCTATTGCAAATGATTGTTTCAATAGCTTGTTGCTAACGGCGATCAAGGCAAGTTTCTTGCTCTTTCCCTTTGAAGTTATCCGCTCGTAGATTTCCCTGCACGCCCTGTTGTGTTTGCATGCCGAAAAGCTACATAGAAAAAGTAGGTTCCTCAATTTCCTGTTCCCTATCTTGCTTATCCTGCTGCGTCCCCTCACACTGCTCCCCGATTCCCTAATGGTAGGGGTAATACCTGCATAACAACAAAGCTGGCCTGCATTCTGGAACTTTGTGAAACCTTCGGTCAGCACCAGCAAGGTCATCGCTGTCTTATTGCCCATTCCGGGGATGCCCTTCAAAAGTGTCAACTGCTCCTGTTGGTGTTCCTTGACCAACTCCGACAAACGTGTCTCCAGTGCACCATCTCTTTCTTTAGTGACTTCCGGGAACGCTCCAACGACCTATAAACGGCCTTGGATGGAATGCCCAAGATCCGTTCTCCATGGATTTTGTTCTTTATGGCCATGCCATGTTTCAAATACGTGTCCATCAACCGTAATAATTGGAGGCATTCCGCCTGGTCCTTGTTCTTGGCGGTATACAAGGGAACTTCATTGATACATGCATATTCACAGATTGCCCTGGCATCGGACTTATCCGTCTTTACCTTGGAGAGCTTCATCTGTATAAAACGCTTAACCGATAAAGGGTTTACAACCGATACACAATGGCCTTTCTCGTACAGGTACTGTGCCAAACGATAATGATAATATCCTGTGGCTTCCATGACCACCAACGAACCTTTGGGCAACTCCCTCGATAATCGTTCAAACCCTTTCAATCCATTCGGATATTGGACATAAGCCCCTTTCGAGTTCATAACATCGAACACATCCTTACTAATGTCCACTCCATAAATCTCTGTATATTTATTCATAAGAATCGATTTTTAAAAGAACGGCTACTTGGTCTTCAACAACTTAAAAACGAGCTCCACAGGCTCATAGAACTGAACGAATTCCAAGTAGGAAAAGAGAGGGGATCATCAATGTTGACGAAGTCTAGGCTTCTATGTATAAAATAACCTTAATCCCCTCTTTTGTTCTTTCTGGTTTATTACCTGAAATTAGTGAGAATCAAACTTAAGATGTATAAAAATAATAGCGGTTAAATCGTTAAAATGAAAGTAAGTAAATATAAAAAAGGTCTGTATAAATCCGAAAAGATAGTGTGTCAAAATCCGCTACTATTCTTATACAAGACCGTCAGACTGCGCAATAACCTATCCTTTCTTGATAACTTTGTTGATTACCCTTAAAGCTTCGAGGGCCATAACATTCTGATATTGATTATCTTAATGGTATGGATTTTATAAAAGGTTTTAACAGGGATCAGCTTATAATGATGGATTTCGAATCCTGCCTGAATCCCAATTCGTGGGCAAGGATCGTGGATATGTTCGTTGACACCCTTCCCCTTGAGGAACTGGGCTTCAGGGATGTTCTCAATACCGAAGGCAGACCCCCTTACCGTTCGTCCGACATGCTCAAACTTTATCTCTATGGCTATAAGAACAAACTGCGCTCCTCACGCCAATTGGAACACGCCTGCATGGACCTGGAGGTCATTTGGCTCTTGAAAGGACTTAGGCCATCGGCCAGGAAAATCGCCTATTTCAGAAAGGACAACGCCAAATCGTTCAAACAGGCCTTCAGGTATTTCGTGGTGCTGCTCAAGGACTGGGAACTCATCGAAGGGGAGACCATTGCCATCGATTCCTTCAAGATAAGGGCACAAAATGCCTTGAAGAACAATTCCGACCAAAAAAAGATAGATCGCCACATTCAATATATCGATGGCAAGATAGAGGAGTACCAGGGCCAGTTGAATCAAGGGGACGGGGATCTCGACCACGAAGAAGTCGAGGATAAGATCGCCTACCAAGAATCCAAAAGGGAAAGGTACCGCAACATAGAAAAACAGTTGCAACAGAGTGGCGAGGCCCAGATCAGCCTTACCGACCCCGATGCCAAGGCTGTGGTATTGCACCGGAACATTGTCAACGTGGGTTACAATGTACAGGCAGGCTGCGATGCCAAGCACAAGCTCTTTACGAACAACGATACGGGGACCGTGAACGATACCCATGCGCTTTCCTCCATGGCACTTGATGCCAAGGAGCTCTTGGGGGTGGAAAAAATGAAGACCCTTACCGATAAAGGGTACACAACGGCCAAGCACCTGGATATATGCACCCAGAGCGGGATAACCCCATACTCCTCCCCAAAGGACCATTCATCACAGCATAACGGACTATATCCCATGGTCGATTTCAAGTACAACAGGCAAAGGGATTCGTACACCTGCCCCGCAGGTCGGACACTGACCACCAACGGAAGCGTCTACAACAAAGCGGGGCACAAGGTAAAACACTACAAGAACCGACAGGCATGCAAGGCCTGCCATCTAAGGGGCCTCTGCACCAAAAACAGGAACGGACGCTTTATAGAACGATCCATTTATCAGGAAGCCCTGGACGACAACAAAAAAAGAGTTGGGGAAAGCCCCGAATACTACAGGTTAAGACAACAGGTCACCGAACACCAGTTCGGGACACTGAAAAGACAATGGGGATTTACCTATACCTTGATGAAGGGAAAAGAGAACGTACTCTCCGAGGTCAACCTGATCATGATGTGCTACAACCTGAGAAGACTTATGTCAATTCTCGGCCCGAACGGACTTAAAAACAAGCTGAAAGGGCTTGCCCTTGATCTATACAACATATTTGCGCCCATATTGGCCCCTTTCGGCAACTTTACTTTTTCGGGACATAATGATCATGGCTCGACAGAATTGTATAAAAGTCTACTGACCGCTCCTAAATCAAAATTAACTCCCTATTTTTATTAAAAATGGGGTTGCTGCGCAGACTCCCGTTGTGTCAAATTCAGCTGAAGCTGGCCTATGTTGCTATACTTTGCTTTGCAAAGCCCCACACCACAGGAAATTTGACACAATGCCCCGCTAAACCAAATTGCCTCGAACAGCTAACTACAACCAGCTTTGGCGCTGACGGTTCAAACCGTACACATCACACAACAATCGCTAAATGCAATTTGGCAACGTCCTTACTGTCTTTTAAATCTTATATGTATCTTCGATACACAACAATTTAAACCCAGGACGTCACTGCGTTTAGCGGGGCGTTATGTGCAAGCACAAAAAACCATAAATGATAATTGAATATAAGACCATAGAATTATTTGGGGAAATGCTTTTTGAAAAAGTGATTTTAACACCACCTTTCAAAAAAACAAATCCAATGCCAAATGAAGCTTGTTTCTTATATATTATAGAAGGCGAATATAATTCCATTTCGGAAAAAGAACAGTTAAGGATAAAATCGGAAGAATCTGTTTTAATGAAATGCGGAAATTACCTTTCGCAAATGTTTGCCTCTGAAAGCTCAAAGACCTATCAAGCAGTAGCAGTTCATTTTTACCCTGAAATACTCAAAAAAGTTTATGAAAATAAAATACCCGATTTTCTAAAAGAAAAAAAAGAAAGTTCTCGCAATACAGGAATGGAAAAAATAAATAACGAATTACTAATCAATAAATATATTGAGGGTATTCTCTTTTATTTTGAAAACCCATCTCTTGTTAATGAAGAAATTCTAATTCTTAAATTAAAGGAAATAATCTTATTATTAAATCAAACAAAAAACGCACCTTCCATACACTCCATTTTATCTAATTTATTTAACCCAACGACTTACACTTTTCGAGAAATTATAAATTCACACCTTTATTCTAATCTCTCATTAACAGAACTCTCCGAACTAACCAATATGAGTTTATCCACTTTTAAAAGGGGATTTAAAAAAGTATATAAGTGTTCGCCTGCTACTTACATTAGAGACAAGAAATTGATAAAAGCGAAAGAATTTTTATCACTGCCAAAACTGCGAATGACCGACATAGCTTATGATTGTGGATTTAATGATGTAGTACATTTTTCTAAATCTTTCAAACAAAAATATGGTATGTCGCCTTCTGCATACAAATTGACCCATTTAAACAAATCATTGGACTAATTCGCCTAATATCTCTTCTGAATAGGCTTCATCTTTGCATCATTATTAATCATTAAAATTAAAAAAGATGAAAAATGTAGTGATAACGGGTAGTAGTAGTGGGTTTGGCTATTTAAATACCCTAACATTAGCCCGAAATGGATATAAAATTTGGGCAACAATGAGAGACCCTAATGGCAGAAATGCTAATAAAAAATCAGATTTAGAAACAATCTCTTATAAAGAAAATTTATCCATAAAAGTTGTAGAAATGGATATTACCAAAGATGATTCTGTACAATCGACAGCCAATCAAATCATTGAAGAGGATGGTAAATTAGACGTCCTTATCAATAACGCAGGAGTTATGTATGTTGGTATTACAGAGGCTTATAGTTTGGAGCAAGTAAAAGAACAATTTGATACCAATTTTTACGGTGCAATCAGAACCTCTAAAGCATTTCTTCCTTTGATGCGAAAATTTAATGATGGCTTAATCATTAATATATCTTCCTTGGCAGGTCGTCTTACCTTTCCTTATTTTGGGGTTTATTGTGCTAGCAAATTTGCTTTAGAAGCTTATTCAGAAACACTTAGATATGAGCTAAAACCTTTTGGAGTAGATATTTGTATCGTTGAGCCAGGACCTTTCCCTACTGGATTGCTTTATAGTGGACCAGATGAGACAGACAGAGTTGTTTTTGAGGAATACGGGGAAACAAGCGAAACACCAAAAGCTATGCTTCAAAATTTTGGAGAGTTTTATAAAAGTGATGATGCTCCTAATCCTCAATTAATTGCTGATGATATTTTAAAACTGATTAATACCTCAAAAGGAAACAGACCTTTAAGACAAGTTTCGGGTATTGATTATGGAACAATTGAACTGAATGAAAAAGTCAGAATAATTCAAGAAAAGCATATAAAAGATAATCTTCAAATGGGACATTTATTATGAGAAATTTATCATACCTAATTACGGGAGTATTACTTTTTGCTTCTTGTTCAAACGACAACAATTAAAAAAAATGGAAAAAACAACAGTATTAACAGAGAAAGATAAAATTTATGCAACTGCCTTAATTTACATAAAAGAAGGTCAACAAAATAAATTTGAAGAATACAAAGCAAAAGCTGGAGCTATTCTTGAAAGACACAATGCTCGATTAGAGAAAGTTATTAAGCCAACCATGTTGGCACAAGGAAATATGCAATTGCCTGATGAAATTCATTTTGTGGTTTTCGACAGCAAAAAAAGTATGGAAGCAGTAAATAATGATAGTGACTATAAAAGAATCATTGAAGAATTACGAACTCCATCAGTTGAAAAATTGATAGTGATACCCTCAAAACTATCAGACTTTGAATTTACCAGAGAAATTGGAGATAAATCCAAAGCTTATGGAATTGCATTGCTTAACTATAATGAAGGAGAAAAATATGAAAAACTGTTTGAAGATTACCATAATCAAGTATGTGAAATTATGCCTGAATTTGGCACTCACTTTGAGCGTTTTTTAATTCCAACAGGAATAAAGGGAGATTTTAAACAGCCTGATGAAATTCACCGTTTTTATTTTGATTCTATGGAAGGGTTGCAACAAATGGGAAGTGACCCAAGAATGTTAAAATTATTTCCGTTAAGAGACGAATCACTAAGTAGTTTGAATTTCATTATAGGAGAAGCTCTATAATAAAGATAAAGACACTAATGTTTAAGATACATTGGTGTCTTTTTAATAATAATTTTAGATTATGAAATATTTCACACAAGAAACATTATCTTTTTTAAAAGAACTCCCTAAAAATAATAATAAAGAGTGGTTTAACTCAAACAAAAAATCATATAAAAAGGAAGTTGAAGCACCATTCAAAGTCTTTATTTCTGATTTAATAATTGAACTCCAATCATCTATTCCCGAACTTTCAGTTGAGGCAAAAGAATGTATTTTTAGAATTTACAAAGATGTCAGATTTAGTAAAGATAAAACACCTTACAAAAATCACATATCTGCTATGATTAGTAAAGCTGGACGCAAAAACAAGACTACACCAGGAGCATATATTCAAATTTCAGCAGAAGATGTCCGACTTTATAGTGGATGTTTTGAATTAACAACAATTCAAAAAGAACAAGTCAGGTTTTCTATCTACGAAAATATGGATGAGTTTAATACCATCATAAACAATCCCTCTTTCGTAAAAGTATTTGGAGAAATTAAAGGAGAAAAATATAAAAGAATTTCTTCTCCGTATCTTGAATCTATTGAAGTTCAACCGCTATTACTAAATAAATCATTCTATTTTTTTAAGAAATACAAACCTGAATTAATTTTATCTTCAGAGTTAATAGGCACGATTATAAATGATTACAAACAAGCTACTCAAATTAATAAATTTTTGAGAGAAGCTTTGTAAAGAATAAAGCCCGCACATAACAAAGATGTATAAAAATAATAGCGGTTTTAGTCCTAAATTCAAACTTAGTACCTTTGTACAAAGTTTGGCAACTAATTGAAAGGTTCGAGCCTTAAATTCCGCTACTAATTTTATACTAACCGTTGTGTCAAATTCAGCTGAAGCTGGCCTATGTTGCTATACTTTGCTTTGCAAAGCCCCACACCACAGGAAATTTGACACAACGCCCCGCTAAACCAAATTGCCTCGAACAGCTAACTACAACCAGCTTTGGCGCTGACGGTTCAAACCGTACACAGCACACAACAATCGCTAAATGCAATTTGGCAACGTCCTTACTGTCTTTTAAATCTTATATGTATCTTCGATACACAACAATTTAAACCCAGGACGTCACTGCGTTTAGCGGGGCGTTAGCCACAAGCGAAAAAATCGAACTAATTCTAGAGAGATAAACTAAGGTTTAAAATAAATGTAAAATAATTTGTTCATACCGACTGGTATGTATATATTTGCAATATGGAATCGAAAGAAACATATAATCCTGAAGAAACAAGGAGTCAAATTTTACAGGCTGCGTTTAAGGAAATCTATGTTTATGGATTTCAAGCAGCAAGTCTAAAACGAATATTGGAAAACGTAAATCATTCAAAAGGTGCATTATATCATCACTTCCCTAATAAAAAAGAGTTAGGATTATGTGTTATTAATGAAATGATTGATGTAAATATGTACGCTTTTTTTATGGCTCCGCTTAAAGAAACTGACAATCCAATTCCTGTTTTATGCGACATATTTCAAAAAAAAATAGATACATTGACTATTCAAGAAATCAAATATGGTTGTCCACTTAACAATTTGACTCAAGAAATGGCTTCCATTGACAAGGAGTTCTATGAAAGTTTAAAAATTATTTCAGATAAATGGATTTTCACTATCGAACAGTCATTAAAAAGAGGGAAGAAAAGCGGGAACATAAGAAATGATGTTGATGAAAATGGTGTCTCAATATTTATCGTAGCTTCTATTGAAGGGGCATTTGGTTTAGGAAAAACTACAGAATCCCCTAAATTTTTCGAACAATGTATGTTACAACTAAATTTTTTTGTACAGTCTCTTAAATAAAAAAAATTGTCTAAAAAATAATACCAACCAGTATGAATTAATAATTTGAAAAATACAATTTATCAATAAACAAAAACAATTATTATTATGAAACAATTAAAAGAATTAAAGCAGCACAAAGGAGTTAATTTGACGGCCGTTACCACAAAATTAGGAATAGATGCACCTCTCGAAAAAGTATGGGAAGCACTATCACAATATGGCAATGTATCCACTTTTCATGCTGGAGTAGTGTTATCTGTACCTAAAGAAGGCAGTACCAATAAAGCAGAATTAGGAGCTGTACGAGTGTGCGATGTTGTAGATGGGAAAAGGAAAATACAATTTACTGAAAGAATAACAGAATTTGCAGAAGGTAGTCATTACCGTTATGAGGTATTCGAATGGAAAAACTTTCCTTTAAAAGTAATGTTTTTCGGTTTTGAGGTTGCTAAATCTCCGAATGGGAAATCTATATTATCTCTAACCATTAATTATCGCTTGTCTCCAGGGTTTATGACCAATTTAATGAAATGGAAAATAAGAAAATTTGAAAAAGACATTTTAACAGGATACAAAAACCACGTTGAAACAGGCAAGAAAAATGTGCCAATAGATGACTTAAAAGTATTGAACTATCAATTCACATAAAACGTAAAATTATAAATCAAATAAAAACACAGAACAATGAAAATACATTTTGATACATTAAAATTTAGCAGAACAAGAATTACTGAATTAATAGATGGGTTATCAGTAGAACAGTTAAATAAAATTCCTGAAGGATTAAAATCCAACATTATTTGGAATGTGGGACATGTTTTAGCTAGTCAACAACTATTTATGTACAAACGCACAGGATTGCCTTTTACCATTAAACCAGAAATAACAGAAAAATTCAAATCGGGAACAGAAGCTAAAACTGATGTTACCAAAGAAGAAGTAGATTATATGAAAAGCATATTGTTTACAACATTAGAAAAAGTTCAAAATGATTACAATTCTAGAGAATTTAAACAATTCGATGCCTTTGTAACAAAAAGAGGGGTTGAAATAAATACTGTAGAAAGCGCAATCGCTTTTCATACTTTTCACGAAGGTGTACATCTTGGATGGATTTGGACAATGAGGAAGTTAGTGTGATTTTTGAAATAAAAAGCCAGTGGCTAAGATGTATAAAAATAATAGCGGTTTAATCGCTAAAACGAAAGTAAGTGTGTTTAAATAAGGTCAGTGTTTAACTGAAAAATTAGTGCGTAAAAATCCGCTACTATTCTTATACTAACCGTTAACGAACATATTGCCAATAATGAAAATCAGTTCGCAATTCCCCTAAATAGTTTTAAAAATAATAGAATTTGGTTCGGGCAGATGCGCTTTTTTAAAATGGTTTCTTCGGGTCGTTGTTTCCTCAAAATTCCGGTATTATATCAATACAACGTGCTTTCCAAAGGCTTGCCATAGATGGACTTCACTCGGACGCAACTCTTACGCAAACGGACGGACAAAAAAAGAAACCATTTTAAAAGGGCCGGCGAAATTTTAAAAGCGGTTCGGGCCAAAGCAAAGGTCTGTGCCACAACACGTTCGCTAACAAGGCCTAAAATTAATGCGTGGATTTTCCGTTGGGAAATCCTACGGATTTCTTACGCCGCACTAATCTTAGCCTAGACGTTGTAAAGCATTACCCAAAACACGTACAAATATCAATTGTGTCTAGTAAAAAAAATCACACTATCTTTTAAATGGACAGCGTGATTTTTTGTCTTTTAATTCAAATTTATTATTCTAAAACATGACCTACAGATTGATTA
>JAJRRO010000049.1 GCA_024279425.1 Bacteroidota bacterium
AATAGAAATAGTAAGAATGTTAAAGAAAGATCAACTGTTGGACCCTAAAAATTCAATTTACAGATCCTTTATCCCATTGGCATCATAGAACAAGGTCCAAATCAAACTTTTATACTTATTTTGAACAGATGCGACAGAACCCTTTTGTTCGGGTAGTAGTGACATAAAGACGTCTCATTTATATTCATTGTTTATTCTGATGTTGCAGTATTGAAGGAACGTGGACTATATTTTTAGAAGAAATATTGTTGCTTTTTTTTTATCTTTATGGCACACCAACTATTTATATCATGCAACGAAATAATTTTCCGATACTCTTTATCTTCATAATCACAATCATCCTCCCTGGGTTCAATCCTGCTAGATGCCAGGTTAGTATGCCCAGAAATCCAAGTCCTGCTGCGCAGGTAAAACAAACAATAGGTACTTCTCAGATCAGCATAGACTACTCCCGACCAAGTGTAGTTGCCTTGAACGGGACTGACCGTACGGGACATATATGGGGGGAAATGGTACCCTATGGTTTTGAATTACAGTCCAGTTTTGGGAATAAAAAACCGTTGCCGTGGAGGGCTGGTGCCAATGAAAATACGGTAGTGAGATTTTCCCATGATGCTAAGGTAGAAGGGAAGGTCGTTAAGGCTGGTGCTTACGGATTGTTTGTAGCACTTCGTAAGGGCGGAGGTACTATTATCTTTTCGAAAGATACTACTTCCTGGGGCAGTTTTTTCTACGAGGAAGCCAATGATGCACTAAGAATTGATGTGGTTACCGAAACCATTGCTTTGACCCCTAGGTTGGAGTACGGGTTTATGAACCTCACTAAAAAGGCATGTACGGTGGTGTTAGATTGGGAATATCAAAGGATACCCTTTAGGGTAGAATTCGATACAGACGGTATTGTACTGGCAGGTTTAAGGAATGGTTTGGCCAACATGGAGAAACCCAATGGGGGTCGTTACCATACTGCTGCCATGTATTGTTTAAATAACGAGGTGAATTTAGAAGAAGGGTTAGCATGGGTTGAAGCTTCTATAAAAATTAAGGAGACCTTTACCAACCAGATTACAAAAGCAGGTATTCTTTACAAGATGGGAAGGGAAAGTGAGTCAAACAAATTCATGAAGGCGCTATTGGCATTGCCCGAAACCACCGATGAAAATTATTACTCCTACGGACAACAACTGATAAGACAGGGCAGATATGAAGAAGCAATCAATTTGTTTGAGCAATTGGGTAAAAAGTGGCCTGAGAGTTGGTTAAAAGCTCATGGTTTAGCAAGGATATATTCAGCGATGGAAAAATTTAATGAAGCTCTTGCACTCGAAAAGGAAGCCTTGAAAAACGCACCAGAAGCCAACAAATACTTCGTTTCAAGAGCTATAAAACTACTGGAGGCTGGTTTGGATTTCAATACAATGTAATGTTCAGGCAAACACTCATTATGGAGGTATCTACCAGTTTAATATATTTACCTTCTATCTCTTTGATCACCTTGTATTTATTTGCAGGAATTGTTGGGATAATTTCTGTAATAATAGGTTTACTCTTTCTGCTATTTTCAAATCATAAAAGCTTTGCTGTGACAATGCTGCTTATTGGTATTTTAGAAATAGCTGTAATGTTTCCAAGCTATTATAACTATCAAACGAAAATTGATGCCAAAGTTTCGTTTTACGAAAACAACATAAATAACTTTTCAGAACTTGAATCTATAAGTATTAAAAAGGAGTTACAATCATTTTTCTTACTAACACTGTTTTAGGTTCTGTCGCATCTATGTTAGCAATAACCAAACATTTACATTTGTCGGCAAAAAAAGAAATGTTCAAAGGCCATTGTTTTCCCAAATCAATCATATTACATGCCGTTTACTTGAAATCACGATTTAGTCTTGGTTATCGGGATATCGAAGAACTCTTGGCCATAAGGGGAGTTAAAGTAGATCATGCGACCGTTCAGCGTTGGGTATTCAAGTTTGCCCCACTTGTGGAACTGCAATTCAAAAAAAGAAAAAAGTCGGTTGGAAAAAGATGGAGAATGGACGGGACCTATATAAAAGTAAAAGGTGAATGGAGATATTTGTATAGAGCTGTTGACAAAGAAGGTAATACGGTGGACTTCCTTTTAACTAAAAGAAGACAACGTATCTCTGCCCATAAATTCTTGATCAAGGCCATTACTGATAATGGCAGGCCAAAACTTATAAATATTGATAAGAGCGGTGCCAATAGCCCCGCAATAAAACTATATAACAGGAGAAATTGTTCTCGGATCAAGATAAGACAGTGCAAATACCTTGATAATATAGTGGAACAAGATCATCGTATGATCAAGTGGCGAATAATACAAGGTATGGGATTTAAGGAATTTGAATCGGCAAAAAGGACAATTGCCGGAATAGAAATAGTAAGAATGATAAAGAAAGATCAACTGTTGGACCCTAAAAATTCAATTTACAGATCCTTTATCCCATTGGCATCATA
>JAJRRO010000050.1 GCA_024279425.1 Bacteroidota bacterium
AGGTCTTCTATAGAAACGTATTTTTAGGTTTCTTTGATGAAAAGAACATAAGGGATAAACAAGTATCAATAAGGTTAAGTCAAAATATGGTGTAAACTATGTCCCTTTAACTTTGTAAACCATCTGCCTTAACGAACATTACTCATGTCATTTCTATTATTTTTTCAAAGGAATTCATGTGTTCGCTTCGCTCATGACAGCTGAAGTTGAAATAGGTGTCCTAACAGCCGCCAATCTGCCTGACAGTAGCTAGGTGTATAATTAATGAAGTACTTATCTAAATAAAGCAGTTCAACAAATAAGTGACCGTATACAAATGGAGCAATTCAACCGCAAAAAACATTGGGAAAACATCTACCAGACCAAAGATCAAACAGACATGAGCTGGTTTCAACCAACCCCCAAAACCTCTTTGGACTTTCTGAAACAGTTTAAGGTGCCAACAACTGCCAAAATCATTGATATTGGTGGTGGTGATAGTTTTTTGGTTGACCGCTTGCTCGACTTGGGCTATAAAGACATTACCATCCTTGATATTTCTGAAGCGGCACTTAAGAAAGCCAAGAAACGACTTAAGGGTCGGGCAAAAAATGTAAAATGGATAGTAGCGGATGCCACATTATTTAAACCGACTGAGAAATATGACTTTTGGCACGACCGGGCGGCCTTTCATTTTTTGACACAGGAAAATGAAATTTCGCACTATCTGGATACGATTCAACAAAGTATGAATGCATCAGGAATTTTGGTTCTTGGAACATTTTCCGAACAAGGCCCTACAACATGCAGTGGTATAGCCATTAAACAGTATTCTGAAACAACGATGACCCAAAAATTGAGACCTTTTTTTGAAAAAATAAAATGTATAACCGTAGACCACAAAACACCCTTTGACACCAATCAAAACTTTGTCTTTTGCAGCTTTAAAAAATTACAAACTGCCTGATACTACCCAAAATCAGGGACAGCACTCTGTTATTGTCCAAACTAAAAGGAATACGCTACCTTGCCCAAATGAAAATCGTGTTTGTTGACAACAAAAACAACCGTTTGGCAAAAGTGCTCCCAAGGCTTGACCAATACTGTCAACAAACGAATATGGGCCATGTGCAGTTCATTGCCACGCTAAGGAAAAAACATGCCATCGAATTGGCCAAGAAAGCCACTGAAAACGGCTGCGATTATATGGTCGCCGTTGGGGGTGATGGCACCCTACACGAGGTTATAAATGGTCTGTTGCAAAGTAATGTACCAGCCAATGAATACCCGGCAATAGGGCTGCTACCACATGGTTCGGCGAATGATTTTGCTAGAACGGCACACATCTCCAATGCTATTGAAGAACTGATTGAACTGATCCGATCCAATACCACCCAAAAGATAGACCTTGGGAAAATAATACTACACCAGACCCAGGAAACCCGCTATTTCATCAATATAGCAGGAGTTGGGCTTGGCCCGGAAGTGGTACAACATCTAGAACAATCATCAAGTGTGTTAGGCCCGCGCTTCAATTATTTCAAGCACATCATAAAAGGATTTCTCAGCTATATTAAAAAAGAGGTAAGCTGCACAAGCAGCACTTGGCAGTGGAAGGGCAAGTTGCTGCAAATGGCAGTGGCCAACGGACGTTACTTTGGCAATGCCCTCAGCATGGCCCCCGATGCCAAGCTTACCGATGGGCAGTTTCAGGTTGCTATCTTCGGGGATTTAAGCATTTGGGACTATCTAAAAAACTTCGGCAATTCAAAAAAAGGAGTGAAAATAAACCTTCCACAGGTTAGCTACCATGAGGCCAATGAAGTGTTGCTTGAAAGCAACGACTCTTGTGGTATTGAGGCCGATGGCGAGTATGTGGGCCTTGCCCCAGCTACCATAAGCGTATTGCCGAAAGCTATCCGCTTTTTAATGCCTCCCAATGTCCAATAACAGCCTGCTTTTGGTGTATTCCGACCGCCCCTCGAATTAGTAGTGCTTCTTAGTAGCTGCATGAAACCAATTGACCCTCCGCTACTGCCAGCCTTCCTGTCAACGGATAAGTTTGTAACCGGTGCCCAACTTCATACCCATTGAAAATCCGCTTCGCGACCGTCTTGAGAACCCTTCGCCGAGAACCGAAAACCACGGTACACGTCAGTTTTCCCAACGATAGTTGTTCGATTTCTCTATATTTCCGTAGAAATCACAGCACGGAGCCCGTCCCGAAGTAATACGGGGTTTAGCGTTGTAGTTAGCCTTCATCCCGATAGAGCTATCGGGGCCAACCTTTAACCAATGCTGAAATTCTTTAGATTATCGAAGCTTCATTTTGCAAAGCAAAATCAAAGGTCTGGTAGACCTTTGGTTGAGATAGCCGCTTGCGGATGTAATCAAATCAAAAATAAACAAGTATGATTAAGTTCTTCAGACACATTAGACAACAACTACTAACAGAAAATAAACTTAGCAAATACTTATTCTATGCTATTGGAGAAATTATATTGGTAGTCATAGGGATTTTGATTGCCCTGAGCTTGAATAATTGGAATGAAGAAAGAAAGTTAAATAAATTAGAGAATTCAACACTATATGCACTAATTGGTGAATTTGAATCTAATAAAAATTCACTCCAAGAGTGTTTGGCTATTTTAAAAGAGGATAGGATGTTTGCAGACAGTATTCGAATGCAACTTGGCCCAAATAAACCAACATTGTCAATTGACAAGATGAACGATTGGTTTGGGGAAATTGGAGCAACTACCAGATGTGAAATTTCTACTGACATTCTCGAAGATGTTCGTAGTTCTGGAAATTTAAAGATTATTTCGAGAGCTGATATCAGAAGGGACATAGGTAAATGGACTACTAACTTACAGGAACTTCAACGGGAAGAAGACGATTGGGCCAGAGAGTTTTCTGCTGAGTTTTATCCATATACTTACAAATGGATGTCCTGGGATGATGTAGACAAAATTTATTATGGTGATGATCCAAAATATTTTAAATCAAAATTCGAATTTGATCCAAGAATCATGTTGCAAGAATTCGAATTTTCCAACATCATGTCAATACATTATTGGCGAATGAAAAGAGTAAGGGAACGTACAGAAAAATTATTGAAGCAAACTGAGAAAGCATTGGAACTTATAAAGACGGAATTAAAAGAAGGACTATAAAGAGAATACTAAAAACAAAGGCTGACAATGTGTGAAAATGCTTTAGTGATAATAGTGCAGTAGTTATGAAGTTTAGAAAATAAAATTATAGTTTTGCGAGAGTAGCAAAAATTGAAAAAACTCTTAATTATGGATACTTCTCAATATTTTTATCGAAATGTAATCCTGTCTATGGTGGATAATAAGGTTTCACAGATCAACATACATAATCCTGATCAAAAGGGGCAAGCCCTTGACCCCTGGTTTGGACTCGTGCTACAGTATGCGAATGGAGACCGTACAATTGAAGCCCTTTATCAGGATTTGTCAGGAAGGTACAATGGCTCTCCTCCTGCCAATCTTGAAGCAACCATTCATTCGGTAGTAAATCGTCTTGTCGATTTAAAATTTATTGTATTAACTAAAGAGGCAACAGACTTGCCCTATTACCTATCTCTTCCCTATGAACAATTGGATGTTGAAAAGGCTAAAAAATTACTAAAAGAGGACAAGGTAAAATTAGATTAAAACAAAAAACATGCTTGTAAATGAGTTTAGCTCAACCTGCCAACAATATGAAGGGTTTCAGGTATGGGAAATTGAAAATTTAAATACTTTTTTGAATGGAAATAGAGTTTTAGCAACTATTTTTCAAGATTATTATAATGAACTCGTTTAAACTTTTTGGATTATAGCGAAAATTAGGTCCTTTGTGCCCGATTGAAAACTTTTTTAAGTTGCATAGCAGGGCTACGGAAGGAAAAAAAGACGAAAAGCGGGTGCAAAAGAGAAATTTTTTAGCCAATTGAAAAAGTTTAAACGAGTTCAATACCCCCTGTTAAAGAAATTGAAGAAAAAAGAAGTGATATTACAGATAGTGATTTTGATATAATCACCAACCTTTTGAGTCTCGTTGATGATAAATCTTTTTTCATTTTCACATTACACGATAAAAATCATTTGGATCTTGTAGGAATGCAACGAATGAAAGCCATGAATTTCGGTATTGACATTGAAAAAATCAGAAATGACCGTGTTTATGCCATGATAATGGATAAGCGGAATAGTTAAAGATGGCAGTGTGCAATCTCCTTATTTGAGGCAGAATTGAAGGAATTTACTATATTCTGCCAAAGAAAATGGACTGCGGAAAGACAAGAAAATAGAAAAGCTCCGCTACCGCTTGCCTGCAGATAAGTTTGTAACTGATAGCTCATTAATTTCGTAGCCATTAAATTCCGCTTCGCTACCTACTTGGCAACCTATCGCCAGGAGCCGAAAACATCAATACACGTCCGTTTTTCCAACAATAGTTGTTCGATTTCACTATATTTCAGTAGAAATCGCAGCACGAAGCCCCAACTTGCACCCTACTATCGCAGATGTCTTGTTTAGTAGGTCGTTATGCGCAATTTGAAAATAATGAAGTTGACTAATGACCAATTTGAGGCTCTTGCGTATATTTTCGAAAGGGAAAACGGGAATGAAAAATCAGATTACGAAAAAGAACTAATTACAGAATCGGGACTTGATGATTTTGAACCAGAGTTTTGGAAAGAAATGTTGTTTGCGGACTTGAAAATGGAATTTATGACGATTCGACTGACCGAATAAGTGCTTATTGGGCATTAGGGAAAAGGTTCAATCAGAGTTTAATTCCCTCATTTCAAAAATGGTTACGAAAGGAATTTGACCTGAACGAGGATCAAGCAGTTTATCAACTACTGATTTCACTTGGAAATATGGAAGAGCCTGTTTTCAATCCTGACCGAGAACGAGGCTCAGCATCTTACGAAACCGAATTGAATATGAGAGATGCCGGAGATTATTTAAACAAAAACAGCACATAATAACTAAGCATTCATGTTGGGTCGTACCTACCACTCGAATGCTTAGTTATTAGCGGTAATCATTCTATTACTTCCAAAATTGATACTACATATGGATACTAAAAGAAGAAATATTATAAAGAGTCTGGCGCTCACTCCATTTTTATTAGCTACAGACACCCTTATGGCCAGCCCTAAAATTGGACCTTTAGTCAAAAATAGATTACAATATAGCATCAATGCATATTCTTTCAATGCATTGTTACGAAGTGGTGAAATGTCATTTTTTGATATGATGGACCTTGCGGCCAATATTGGTCTGGATGCTGTAGACCTGACCGGATATTATTTTCCTTCCTATCCTGAAATCCCCAAGAATAGCGGACTTTTTCGCCTTAAACGCAAAGCGTTAGAACTTGGGCTGAATATTCCTTGGACCGGCATACGAAATGATTTTGTTAACCCTGATGCCGATGCTCGTAAAGCTGATAGCGATATGATTAGGAAATGGGTAACGGCTTCGTCAAATTTAGGTGCCACTATCATGAGGGTTTTCACTGGAAAACACATCTATGATGGATTCTCGAAAAATGAAGTAAAAGAGTGGCTTATTGATGAGTTCAAAACCTGTGCTAGATATGGGGAGGAAAATGGTGTCATCGTAGCGCTGCAAAATCACAATGAATTTTTATTCACAAGTGATGAAATTATTGACATAATCAAAAGAGTTGACTCGGAATGGTTTGGGCTAATTCTAGATATAGGTAGCCTTCATGCTGAAAATCCTTATGATGAAATTGAAAAGTTAGCTCCTTATGCGAAGTATTGGTTTATTAAAGAACATGTATATCCAAAAGGTCGAAAAACCCCGGTAGCAATGAAAAAAATCGCTGCAATAGTAAACACTCAAGGGTATCAGGGATATATTTCATTTGAAAGTCTTTCTGATGGCAACCCGAAACAAATTGTCACCTCGATGTTTAATTCATTTAAAACCGAGTATGAAAAACTTTAATCGAAAAGAATTCCTCGATGCTTTGCGTCGAGGTTTCCATTGAAACTGTCATTCTCGCGAAAGCGGGAATCTAAATAATAGTCTCCGCTCCTGACAGCCTACCTGTCAGCAGATAGGTTTGTAACTGCTGGTTTAATAGCATAAATACTACCTGCAGAAAAGAAAGGCCACAATCAACCTACAGGATATTTTTAAAAAGACCCACGTCAGTTCGAGTGTTTTTTAACCATAGCAGGGTTAAAAAATGTATCGAGAACAGGTTTGCCATCGTGTAACTGGTGGTGCCTCAGCTCCTATAAAGAACGGATCGGATAAAACCACTATGCTAAAAACCCAGAGGCAAATAACTAACTAATAGTAGGTAACCGTGCTTTCCATGTAGTCAAACACACCCTATTCGGACAAACAGAAGATTCGTAACTTTACAGGTTAACAATCAAAACTGAATATGAGCAAGCAACAGCTGACTATCACCGCAAGTATTTTGGCCAAGCCAGAAAAAACAGCATTGGTAAAACAATCATTACGCAACCTTATACGTCCAACACTATTGGAAGAAGGCTGCCTCAATTATGATCTGCATCAAGACAATGAAAACCCAAATCGATTTTTCTTTTATGAAAATTGGGCAACACGCGACCTTTGGTTAAATCATAATGCAAGTGCCCATATTGTAGCGTACAAAAAAGCAACCGAAGGTGCCGTGATAAAGGTTATAATTCATGAAATGACCCCGGTAGTCTAGGCCTTTTGCTTTTCAAATACCCTAACAGATGAAGCGTCTGTTTGTAATGGTATCTCCCAATCGCTTGCAAAAAATTGGTATCTTCAAATTTTGCTGGGCAATCTGGATCAAACCCCTAGCAACTTCAACCCTTATAAACTATTAAACATGTCATTTAAACTTCCAATTACATTTTGTATCGTGCTACTGACCATCATAAGTATTTCTGCCCAGAAAAAACCGATAAAACTGGGTGTTGCCGGACTTACCCATGGCCATGTTGGATGGATTTTAGGACGGGAAGACCTTGGAGACGTTAGAATGGTCGGTATTGTTGAAACCAATAAGGACCTAGCCCAACGTTTGTCCGATGAATATGGTTTTTCAATGGGGATTGTCTATGACACTATGGATGAAATGATTGCCGCTACCCAACCAGAGGCAGTAGCTGCCTTCGGTACTATTTATGACCATCTTTCGGTCGTCGAAACCTGTGCGCCAAAGGGCATTCATGTAATGGTAGAAAAGCCCCTGGCCGTTAGTTTGGAACATGCGCTAAAAATGGAAGCCCTTGCCAAAAAGCACAACATACACCTGCTTACCAATTACGAAACTTCGTGGTACCCTACAAACCTCAAGGCCTATGAATTGCTCAAAGAAGGAGCCATAGGCGATTTACGCAAGGTCATCATCCGTGATGGTCATAAGGGTCCAAAAAAAATAAATGTAAGCAAGGAATTTTTAGAATGGCTTACCGATCCAGTACTAAACGGTGGGGGTGCAATTATGGACTTTGGCTGCTACGGCGCCAATTTGATGACGTGGCTGCAACAAGGTGCAAGACCAAATTCGGTTACCGCGGTAACACAACAATTGCAGGCTGAAAACAACCCGAAAGTGGACGATGATGCGACTATTATTCTCACCTATGACAGTGCAATGGCCATTCTTGAACCTTCGTGGAACTGGCCTATAGGTCGAAAGGATATGGAAGTCTACGGGGAAAAGGGCGTTATTTATGCCGACAACCGCAACCAATTGCGAACGCGCATGTCTGAGGGTTATGACGGATTTAGGGAAGAAGTTTTTGATCTAAAGGAGCGCGATGCTCCTTACGATGATCCATTTGCCTTGTTCGCCTCTATAATCAACGGAGAAACTTCCTTGGCTCCCTATGACCCCTACTCCCTAGAAAATAACATGGTTACCATGGAAATTCTGGAAGCTGCGGTTCAAAGTGCCAAAACCAAAAGTACGGTTGAACTTAAAAAGGAATAGCGGTCAAAAAGCTGAATTCAAATAATTCATCTTAGAGGCTGTTTTGAATTTTATGATTGGCCTCAATAGTTATCGGGATTATAGGCCATTTTTGATGGAACATGAGATACAATAGATGATAATAGCAGAGCTACTTGAAGATATTTCAACGAAATGGTGCGCAAAAAGAGTCATAGAAAAACAATTGATAGAATTCAAAATAGTCTCTTAATAATTTGGATTAAAATAACCGGATTTATAAAGCTAAAGTTATCTTTGGAGGATTAAAATAGGATGCCTCCATGAACAAAACACTCGCTTTTTTAAAGTCCCAAATCGGAAAAGATTCCTCAGCATCACCCTCTCCCCTAATGCGCTGGCTTAACCCATCCCTTCGCGCTGTCGAAGAAGGGGAATTGGAATATAGCTATGTGATCCGGGAGGAAATGACCAACACTTTGGGAATCATCCATGGTGGGGCCACTGCGGCAATCATTGACGATGCCATTGGAGCAGCGGTTTTCTCATTGGGCAATACCCATATCTACACCACCGTTAATTTGGTCATTGATTATTTTGGAAGGGCCAATGTGGGTGAAACTATTTATGCAAAGACCAAAATCGTCAAAAAGGGTAGGCAGATCATCAATGGGGAATGCGAGGTTTGGAATGCCGATAAGACCCGAATGATAGCCAAGGGGCAATCGAACCTTATACAAACCAACATCAAGATTTAAATCCCTATTTTTTATTTCCCTTTAAGGATTGCCCTCCCTTGCTCATAGTCAAATTGTTGTTCCAGACTTTGGGAAGAAACACCAAGGCTACCTGCCCATAGGGCTACGAACAGAAATAATAGGCCGATTTTTTTCATGGTATACAGTCTTTATCTTTTGATTGCTATTAGATCTATATGACGAGATTGCCAAGGTTTTTGTTACAGTAAATCAGTTCACTTGATTTATTGCACATGTAAAGCTCTAGGAATCAAAAAAATCGGTAACTTTCATTTACATAAAAAATCAACCATGATCCGAAACATTTTTACGATCTTATTTGCCCTAATCACTTATGGTATAGCCGCACAAACATCTATTACCGGCTTTACCCCTGAAAATACAAAAAAACAACAACAGCTAGAATCTGCATTTGAGGCAAAACTCAATACCAAGAACCTTGACCAATGGATGAAGCGAATGTCTGCTGAACCGCATTGGGTAGGAACGGAATTTGGTCGTAAGAATGCTGAATGGATCCAAAAACAATTCAAATCTTGGGGTTACGACGCCAAAATTGAAACCTATCATGTGCTGTTCCCCTATCCCAAAGTACGATTGGTTGAACTTACGGCTCCCACAACCTATACCGCCAAATTAACGCCAGTTCCTGTTGAAGATGATAAATATACGGCCCAAGGTGATGCCCTTTTACCAAGTTACAACGCCTTTTCAATAGATGGTGATGTGGAGGCCGAATTGGTTTTCGTGAATTACGGCATACCCCAAGACTACGAAGAATTGGAAAAACTAGGAATTAGTGTGGAAGGTAAAATTGTGATTGCGAAATACGCTGGTTCTTGGCGAGGCATCAAGCCAAAACTGGCCGCTGAGAAAGGTGCAATAGGTTGTATCATATATTCCGACCCACAGGATGACGGTTATGTTCGGGGCGATGTATACCCTAAAGGAGCCTTTAAAAATAAAACCGGGGTGCAACGGGGTTCTGTGATGGATATGCCCACCTACCCTGGAGATGTTTTAACGCCTGGCTATGGCGCAACCAAGGATGCCAAACGATTGGATCGAAAAGATGCACCTACCATTACTAAAATCCCGGTATTACCAATTTCGTATGAGGATGCACAGCCTTTGCTTGCTGCCCTTGATGGTACTGTTGCACCAAAATCCTGGAAAGGCGGATTGCCCATTACCTATCATATTGGTCCGGGCCCGGCCAAAGTTCATTTAAAATTGGAGTTCGATTGGCAATTGAAACCGGCCCATAATGTAATTGCCACCCTAAAAGGGACCGAATATCCCGATCAGTGGGTGATGCGCGGCAACCATCACGATGCATGGGTACATGGTGCCAATGACCCGATAAGCGGTATGGTAGCCTTAATGGAAGAGGCACGTGCAATCGGCGAATTGGCCAAAAAAGGCAACAAACCCAAGCGAACTTTGGTCTATTGTGCCTGGGATGCCGAGGAACCTGGTTTGATCGGCTCAACAGAATGGGTCGAGGATCATAAAAAAGAACTACAGAAAAAAGTGGTAGCCTACATAAACACCGATGCTAACGGCCGTGGGTTTTTAGGGGCCGGAGGATCACATACACTCCAAGCCATGGTCGGGGAAGTCGCAAGTGTCGTAAAAGACCCTCAAAGAGATGTCTCTATAAAAGAAAGGAGAAGTGCAGTCAACTTGGTGAACGGTGGTGCCGAAAAGTTCAGTTTATATGCCTTAGGTTCGGGGTCCGATTATACACCTTTCATTCAGCATGCTGGTATTGCCGCGCTCAACTTAGGTTTTGGAGGTGAGAATGCCGGGGGGGAATATCATACCATTTACGACACTTATCCCCATTATATACGATTCAAGGACCCAGGGTTTGCCTATGGGATTGCCTTGGCCAATACCGCCGGTAGGATTACCCTACGTCTGGCCAATGCCGACGTGTTGCCCTTCGAATTCAAGCAATGGCATAGCACAGTTTCGGGATATCTGGATGAAGTTATGAAATCCTGTACCGTCATGCGCAAGAAGGTCGAGAAGCACAACAGTATGGTGGATAAAAATGTCTTTGAACTGGCAGCAGACCCCCAAAAACCCTTCAAGAAACCGACTAAAAAAGAAAGTATCCCCTATTTGGATTTTGCTCCTTTGCAGAATGCCCTGGCCACTCTTACATTGAACATACGGGAATTTTCAAAATTGGATATTGCTAAATTATCCAAAGAAGATCGAAATTCCTTAAACAAAAAATTGATGTTTGCCGAGCACGTACTCACTTCTGAATCAGGATTGCCAAGAAGGTCATGGTACAAACATCAAATATATGCACCCGGATTTTACACGGGTTATGGGGTAAAAACGTTACCTGGGGTACGCGAGGCCATAGAACAAAAAAATTGGAAGGAAGCTCAGGAACAAATTGTAAAACTTGCAGGTACATTAAAGGATTTTAGCCTACACATCCAAGAAATGACAGCAATACACTAAATAAAAATAGTATGGAATCGGACTTTAAAAAAATTTTTACCGGAGATTCATTGGTGGCGAACCGAATCGTCAGCAAATTACACGAAATTGGAATCGAGGCGATTGCCAAAGATGAAGCCAAATCGGCCCAATTGGCAGGTTTTGCCTCCTCAATGTTGGGGCAGGTCGATATTTTTGTCAATGTCGATGAAGAAGAAAGGGCCACTATTGTGGTTGATTCGATCACCTAGGGTTCAATAGAATGATTTTTGAACAAAAAAAATATTGATATTATAGTCATTTAAAAGAAAGTGGTTCAGATGGAAGACGTTGTACTAAAGTCAAGGATAAGAAGGCATTCTTTATTGATTTTTTATATCCTGTCCATATTGGCTGTCACACATTTGCATGCCCAATTCAAAGACTATAAAATAAAGCGATTGACCTTGGAAGATGGGCTTTCGCAGGTAACCATACAGGATATACTACAGGATAGCTCAGGTTTTGTGTGGATAGCCACTCAGGATGGGTTAAATAGATTTGATGGTGAAAAATTCAAGATCTTTAAATACAGTTCAACGGACAGCACTACAATTTCCTCTAATCAGTTGGAAAAACTATTGGAGGACAAGTCCGGTAAAATTTGGATAGGGAGCATAGGAAAAGGGCTCAATTATTACGATCCTGATAAAGAAATTTTCCAAAGGATCAAATTGAAACATTCAAATAGTGAAAATGAGATTATTTCTGCACTTCAAACCGATGGGGACGGTGCTATTTGGGCCACGTCGCGAATATCGGGCCTGCACAAGCTAACACCCAAAGACAATGGTATTTTTACACAAAAAAACTATTTTAAAAACCATTCCCTTGGAGCACTTAAGATTATAAAATCAAATTCATTTTGGGTAGGCGGATATAATGGGGATGTATACCATTATAATCCCGAAAAGGATTCTGGAATAGAGCCATTACCAACCTTAAAACTCGGCAGTCGCATATGGGCCTTTCATGATTTAGGCCAGCTATTGTTGATCGGAACTACCGATGGGTTATTTTCATATAACCCTAAAAGCAATGAACTAGACAAAATTGAGCTCGAAAAACAAGGCAACCACCCTACCAAACATGTTACTTCATTTCTAAAGTATAATGATCAGACCATTTGGATAGGTACAGGCAGTGGACTATTCCTTTATAATTGGAAGAAAAGGACGGTAGCAAACAAAATCAAATACTCGGAGACTTCGGCCAACGGTTTAAGCAACAACACTGTACATTCCTTACACAGGCTTTCGTTGGACCAGATGTTGGTCGGAACAGCCAATGCCCTAAATTTAGTAGAGTTATCGGAACCTCATTTTAAAAACATCTCTAAAAATCAATTAGGTAAACACCTGTTGAACGACAATGTTATCTTTTCCATTTTTAAGGATGGAAATGATTTATGGATTGGTACTTCGGATGGTGGATTAAATCTGATTAGGGATACTAAAACATACCATTTTCGCGAAGATCAAAATAAGGCTTCTTCAATTTCCGGAAATGTGGTCAGGGCCATTGTCAAGGATGCCCAAAACCAAAGGTTATGGTTAGCCACCACCCGCGGATTGAGCCTAATTGACCTTAAGACCTTTGATCCTGAGCATCCAAAATTTATCGTTTTTCACCATAATCCGGAAAATCCCAATTCTATTAATGATGATTTTTTGAAGGATTTGGTCTTGGATAAAAATAATAACCTATGGGGGGCAACCTATGGGAAAGGTGTTTTTAGATTGCAAATGTCCGATAGCAAAAGTGTACAAATCGTTCGATATGCCAATGATAGAACGAATGCCAATACGCTGATTAATGATTTTGTCCATTGCATTGACATAGATAAAAACAATGATATTTGGGCAGGTACCGAAGGTGGGCTAAGTCACATTCGCTTTGACAATGGAAACTACAACAGTCCTATTTTCAATAATTTTATCGAAGCTGTAGATACGCCTAAATCATTATCCAATAATTCCATTTATGACCTTCTTTTTGATTCCGATGAGCAATTGTGGATAGCAACGAACAATGGCCTAAATAAGTTTTTGGGCAATAATGAATTTGAATCTTGGACAGAACAAAAACAATTTACAAATGCTGTGGTTTACAGCATTCAGAATGATTTCAAGAATAGTTTATGGCTAGGCACCAATGAAGGAATGGTGAAATTTGATTCAAAAAATGAGAGTTTTACACAGTATTTGGCACAAGACGGCATTCAAAGTAATGAATTCGACATTCATGCCAAATTTCGTGACTCTAAAGGGCAAATTTATTTGGGTGGTATTGGTGGCGTTACCTATTTTCTGCCAGAAGATTTGGAAAAAATCGATGAGCCCCAACCCTTATACTTTTCTAAATTACAGGTAAAGGGCGAAGAGGTCAAAGTGCATGGAACAGCGAATTATCTTCTTGGAGAATCCCTTCAAAAAACAGCAGAATTAGAATTCAAACACGACCAATTTCCTTTTTTTTTACAGTTTGCGTCGGTTGATTACAGAATACATAAAGATGTTACATATGCCTATAAACTGTTACCCACAGATACCGAATGGGATGTCTTGAAAGATCCGGAAATCCAGTTTTTGAACCTTCCAGCGGGAGATTACACCTTACAGGTAAATGGTTTCTCGAGGGGAAAGGAATGGAATCAACCTCCATTGGAAATGAATCTTGAAATACTTCCCCCTTGGTGGG
>JAJRRO010000051.1 GCA_024279425.1 Bacteroidota bacterium
GTACCATCAGCAGAAACTGTGGGGTGTAATGCGGAAGAGTACTTAGGACACACTTTGAGCTCTTTAATATCCTCCCATTTACCATTGATCTTGTTCGCTCTATAAATTTTATGGATGGGTACCTTTTTGGAAAATATACCGTTCAAAGGCTTTACATAAACTGTTTGACTAAAAAAAGCGGTTTTCCCGTCGGCCGTTAAGGCTATTGGAGTTTCATAGGAGTTTTCATGACTGAATTTTTCAAGATTTTCAAGTTGTTTGTCATCGTAGGCCATGGGCTGATTGTCTAAATTCTCATCACCATTGAGGTAAGGATCCAAGGATTTATAGTTACCTACCAGTTCATTGGTCGATAAATTCATGCCTCTCTCATGGATTTCGTAGTCCTTTTTAATTAAAGCCAACCAATCTTTATCCGATGAGGCTATAGTTTTTGATGAACTTGTTTTCTTCAAGGCAAACGAATAACGCTCTTGATAACGACTATCAAGAGCCCCACCTTCATTAAGACTACTTAATTTGTCATACCAAAACAAGGCTGTTTCATAGTTCTCAGCCAAGAAATTGGCATTCCCTAAATCCTCAAAGATTTCCTTTTCCGCATAGCCCGATTTTTGGAGTTCCATATAGTTGTCAACCCTTTTATGGGCTTCTTGAACATCAGGATTATCGGAGTTTGAAATCTTGGTTTTCTGAGCGGACAGTGAATTGGAAAATAAAATAAGCATACATCCAAAGGCCACATTGTAGGTTATAGCATTTTTCATAATAGTAAGATATTGGGTTGTTACTGCAACCAAAGGTCCACAAATGTTTTGGACATTATGCTAGCAAAAATTCATAGGTTTTAAAATAAGCCTAGTTAATTCAAATAGGTTCCTTGTTGTAAATAATCGATAGCGTAGCACAAACACGCCGCCAATTCCAGAATTGGAGCACGTCAAATCATTAAAATTCGGCCCAGTATTATTATATTTAGGAATCGATCCTGATTGTCAGGACTAGTATAATGATATATCCACATTTTTTTTTAAAGAAAGACCCATGTATAGACGAAATTTCATCAAATCGAATACACTCGCTGCCATGGCAGTAAGTGGCGCATCCCTGCTTCCCAATTTTCTTCAAGGCAGTTCATTTAAGGATGGGAAAAAATCCTATAAGGCATACCTTAGGAATAGTGCCGTACCTAAAGAAGAACTGGATATTTTTCTCAATAAAAATTCTTGGGCGCAATTTGATCCCGAAGTGGGTTATACACTGGGCAATTACATGCCACATGACGGAATTGACAATAGCTTCACCTTATCAACAGCGATGAAAGAGGGTAAAAGAACCAATACAATATATGCAGATAAACCGTGTCGAATAAATACCTACGGTAATAGTTTTACACATTGCCATCAAGTAAGTGATGCCGAGACTTGGCAGGAGTATCTCGCGGGCCACCTTGGAGAACCAGTTCAAAATTTTGGTATGGGGGGGTTTGGTATCTATCAGGCCTATAGGAGACTTATTAGAAGGGAAAAAGTTGATAAAGACTCGAAATATGTAATCCTCTATATGTGGGGCGATGATTATATGAGAAGTGTTTTTAGATGTCGTTATGCCACTTATTATACGCGCTGGAATGATTATGGCGGGTATATGTTCCATGGCAATTTCTGGTCTAATATTGAAATGGATACCAATACCGGGAAATTGGTTGAAATGGAGAATAGAATAGCTTCCAAGGAAGATCTATATAAAATGTCCGACCCGGATTTTATGTATGATAACCTGAAGGATGATCTAATGGTACAACTTCATTTACTGAGTTATAATATGGTAAATACCGATGTTGACACAAAAGGTCTAAAAAAACTGGCTGACATCTTAGAACTTCCAGAGATGGATTTTTCCAGTCCTGAAAAAATGATAAAGACGGCCACCACCTTAAAAAATAAATATGCTTTTGAGGCTACTAAGCATATTTTAAAAAAAACCGATGAGTTTTGTAGAGATTATGGCAAAGAGCTTCTGCTCGTGCATTTTGATCCTAATGGCGTGTTTCAATCAATGGTCAAGGGCGAATCACGATATGACCAAGAGATGGTTGACTTTATTGAGTCCAAGGGGTATCGGTATTTTGATATGAATAAGATCCATTTGGAAGACTTTAAAAAATTCAACATAAACTTAGATGAATATATGGGCCGATACTTTAACGGTCATTATACCCCAGCAGGCAATCACTTTTTCGCTTATGCGCTCAAAGATACATTAGTGAACTGGTTGAACCCCAAACCTATAACCTATCAGCAAGACGGTAGTAAGTTGATACAATTTGAAGGATATTTGCCTAAACACTAGCCTGTGGTGGCGAATGGATTAAAAACCATACTATAAACCGTCTTTGATGAAAACGAATGACATTCAAAAAATGGGTATATTACACTATCGTCCTTGAAACGACAAAGCCTTTTAATAATCATAACACTCAATGTATGAGCCATCTAAAAAGAAGAACCTTTATGAAAAACGTGGTCACCGCGGGAGTTGGGGCCACAGTATTACCCGTTAATCCATTAGCCGCGAAGGAGGTACAAGAGGAGTTTGTCATCAAATCAAAACCTTCAGGGGCCTCAAAAAAAATTATCGTAGGTGGCGCAGGGATTGGTGGGCTATGCAGCGCTTATGAATTAATGAAAAAAGGGCATGAAGTTGTTGTATTGGAAGCCTCCGGGCGCCACGGAGGACACGTGTATACGACAAGAGATGAGCTTTCTGATGGTCTATATGGGGATTTTGGCCAGGAGCATATCGTAAAACCCGGCTATGAGAGATATTGGGAATACCTAAAGGAGTTTAACATAACGGCACTTCCATACCCCAGAAGGAAAAACCTAAAACGGAAAATAAATGGGAAATTCTACACGGAACAAATGCTCAAAGACCCTTCCGTTTTGAAGACCTTTGGGTTTAATAAAAGAGAAATAGATTATTTAACTATGAATCCTTGGCCAGATTTAAGGTCACTTTATACCAAACCATACTTAGATGCCTTTAAAGATGAATATCAGCCTTTCGGTGTTGGCTATGACGCTTTGGATACTATTCCAATGTCGGATATTTATAAAAAAGAAGGAGCTTCGGAGTCAGCCCTAAAGTTCTTGGGAGGAGATAATTCCTCTGCGCTTTATGAACTATGGTATGCCGCAATTTTAAAAATGAGGGGAGTTGCTACGAACCCTACAGGAGTTTTCAGATTGAAAGGAGGAAACCAAATGTTACCCAATGCCTTTGCTAAAAGATTAGGACCAAGGGTTTGGTTGAATTGCCCCATTACTTCGATAAAAAATGGGGAAACCAGTGTAACGGTAACCTACAAACAGCAAGGTGAAATAAAGGAAATGACCGCTGATTATTTCGTGAATTGCATTCCGCTTCCTACCTTCAAAAACATACCCATACAGCCTGCTTTGCCAAAGGAAAAGCAATATATCAACGAAAACATCACTTATGATTCGTACCAACGTTTTGTATTTCAGGCGAGTTCCAAGTTTTGGGAAAAAGATGGTTATAAAGACATTAATATGAGTTTGGGGCATCCTGATCTGTGGGGAGTTTGGCAATCCGCCGAAGAGGTAGACACCCACCGGGTGATTGTTCTGGGAACGGGACCAGGCGGTGTATCCCCAAAAAGGGCATTGGCCGCATTTCGCGAGTCTTATCCCGGAAATGGTGATTCGATTGAGTTGGCTGTTAGTCGGGACTGGACCAAACAAAAATATTCATCAAATTGTGAAAGAACAGCGTTCCCTATCGGGGAACTTCATAAATTTTGGCCCCATATAATACAGCCCCATGGGCGAATGCATTTTGCAGGTGCCTATGCAGATAATCTCAATTGGGGTACCGAAGCTGCTACACGGTCAGGCAACAGGGTAGCGGAAACCATTGACAAGCTTTGATTTCTTTATACGAGCCTGTTTTGAAATATGTGATTAGAATTATCATAGGTGATTTTTGCGTGAAACGAGGCGAAATTTTTGAGCATAGCGTGGCTACGGTTCAAAATTTTAACAAAGTTGTGCGTAAAAAGAGACATAATAAAATAATTGACATATTTCAAAACAGGCTCTAAGATGCAACGATTTTCTATCCTAGGGGTTGTGCTTTTTGTGTTCTTCTATTTTACCATTGGTTTTTCCCAATTTCAAATACAGGAAAATAGACCTCCACTAGTTAAGATAGTTGCTCCAAAAGACTTTAGCACATTTAGTTGGAACTCTATAATACGGTATACCATCCATGTTTCGGATCATGAGGATGGAAATTCGGAATATGACGAAATCAATCCAACCGAAGTTCTTTTGGTCGTGAAGTATTTGAAAGATTCTTCAGAGATCAAATCTTATTTGATCAACGAGTCTAACACCGATTACAGTCCGTTGGTCCAGATGAGCAGTTCTACCTGTTTTAACTGCCACAGAGCCAAAGGAACATTGATTGGCCCATCATTTGAACGCATTGCAGAAAAATATCAAAAGGATCCAAAGGCCGTACAAACTCTAACCGAAAAAATAATTGCCGGGGACACTTCTATCTGGGGCGATGAAAAAATGCCTCCCCATCCAGATTTGAAGGTTGCCCAGGTCAAGGAAATGGTACGTTGGATTTTGGAAAATAATTCCGATACCGATAAAAATTATTTAACCGGAATTGAAGGAACTATCAAAATAAAAGAGCAACCTGTAGCAGTTTCTGAAAAAGGTATTCTGGTAATGACGGCAAGCTATACGGATCATGGTTCAAATAATCAACGACAAAATAGCAGACAAGGTGGTGAAACCATTGTCCTTAAAAGCCACTAGGTTCTCGCTTGGAGAGATCGTACATGTGAACTTCGAAAAGAAAAAGAACTACAAAACCAATACCTACAATCTTGGGTCAACCATATTTATTCAGCAGGTGAAATAAGTACCTTGTTTCTATCCCAATAGCTTTAGAAATACATTGTAATCAAACAATCTTTCTTTGAATGTGATCCCACTCTACCTTCCTATTTTCAACATAGGATTTATGTACCATTAAAACGGCAACAGTATCTTCAAAAGCCTTTTCAATATTGCACCCTGTCGTTCCCCCATTACGGATAACATCTACCCACTCCTTCATATGCAAATGGGTAATATCCATACTTTTCCCCTGTACCTTGGTATCAATCAGTCCACGCTCGGCATAGTACTTTTCAGTTGCCGAAGATATCCCGTCTATTTCCACTGGGTTAGTGGGATAGGTGTAAAACGGAACATTGGTATCTATTAGGCCATTTTTGATCTTACTTCTGTATTGGGTTGAGTCACCATTAGCAATAACTTCCAATCCACTACCCACTATCATACTGGCGTCGTGTCCCATAAAAACCCTTCCCCGAGAACGACTATTGGCCAGTGATGCAGTATAAAGCATGGTAAATTCCCTATCCGGAAACTCGAGCACCGACTGAAAAGTGTCGGGCATATCCCGGTCTTCCTTATAAAAATAAACACCTCCTGATGATGTCGCTGATTTGGGAATTCCGAAGCCCATAACCTGGTTCAGGGCATCAATCTCATGCGAAAACAATTGTCCTGCGAGTCCGGTGTCATAGGCAAACCATCTGGGCCATCCGTAATAGCGCTCCAAATCAAAGGGTACCTTCGGCGTACTGCCAAGCCATTGTTCCCAATCAATAGAATCTGGAGTCCCTGGCTTTGGATTTCCGTTACCATCTAAATGTCTGATCCAAGCACCGCTTTTTGAGTTTCTATTGGTCGACGTTTCGATCAATGTTACTTTTCCAAGAATATTCTTATCAATAATCTCCTTGGCCCTCTTAAAGGTTTCATTCTTGCTGTTTTGATGGCCTAATTGAAAAACCACTCCGCTTTTCTTAACGGCTTGGTATACATTATTCAATTCTTCCTCGGTCATGGTCATCGCTTTTTCGCAATACACATGCTTTCCGGAATTTACCGCATCAATGGTCATTTGCGCATGATGAAAGTCGGGAGTGGCAATTATTACGGCATCGATATCAGGATTGGCCAATAGGTCTTGATATCGGCGATAACGCTTAACATTTTTATTGTCAACAGCTTCACCATTGGGCTGAATTCCGTTGGATGCAATCTGAATACCCTTTTCGGCCCGTGCATCAAATACATCACAAATTCCAACTACCTGAACATTCAGTACGTATTGATTATAATAGGTTTCCAATTTGGATTTGGCTCTTTTATCATCATTATTCGAATCATCAAAAAGCTCTTTGTAGACTTCGGCCTGCATAAAACCGGCCGCTTTGAGCAAAGCAGTTCCTCTTGCCCCTACACCGATTATACCGATCCTAACCAATTTTCCCGAGCTCCCCAATGAAGTGCTGGGAAGTACGGACGGAGCATCGGAAGTTAACCCAAGGTCTAATTGTGTGATTTTTCTCTTGGCCTTTTCCAAGGTTTTCCTTCTCCAAAAATCATACGAAAACACTCCTAATAAGGGTACGGCCGCCAAGCCTTTAAAGACCTCCCTACGCGAAATTTGATTTTTTTGACCCTCCTTTGATTCCTTATCTGCCATTGTTTTGTTCTTTCTACGTTACAATTGATTATCTAAACCGAACTCAGAGACTGTTTTGAATTTTATGATTGGTCCCGATAACTATCGGGACCAATCATAAAATTCAAAACAGTCTCTTATAAATAATCATGCACTTCGTTTTCTTGGTATTGACCTCTATGTAGCTTTCTCTATGGTTGCATCGAACATTCTTTTTTGTTCGGCCATTGCTTTAATTATATCTTCGGGTTTTGTCGAACATTCCAATAGAAGCCAACCTCCATAATTCATTGCTATCAAGGATTCCATTAATTTATCATATGGATAATCGGTACTGTTCAATTCGCGAATGTGCACCGTATTCCCGAACCTTTCTTTCAAAAGATTGAAATTATGATCAAATCCTTTTCCTTCAAGATCTTGCGTATTGCAATTCCAACAAACGCCCACATTAGGATGGTCAGCAACATCCATGATTCTCTTCATAATCTCAGGTTGCTGTGTGCCACGCCCGTGTACTTCAACACGAATCTCTTGGCCATAGTCCGCACCATAGACAGCAACTTCATTGAGTGCCTTGCCTATCTGCTCTATGGTCTGCTCCTCCGGTACATCGGGATGTAAATGGTTTGGCCTGACTTTAACACCCGATCCGCCAACATCATGGCTTAACTTGATGAATGCCTTGGTATTTTCAATAGACCGCTTTAACAATGCAGGATCCTTTTGATCATACTCCTCTGCACTTCCTAGGCCTACAAGTTCTACCTTACTATTATTAAATAGTTTTTTTACTTCCTCCCTTTCCTTTGTACTAAGTGAAACCTCAACGCCATGTGCGTGGGTAGAACGAAGTTCCACACCCTGTATACCCGACTTTTCACAATTTGTCAATATTTCTGGAATCATCCAATTTTTGGCCCATAGATAGGTAACCAAGCCCAGTTTCATTTGATTACCACCACCTAAGACATTTGCACAATTGTACAAAGGCAAACTTGCCAAGACGATACCGGATGATAATGTTCCCTTGATAAAATCCCTTCTTTGCATTTGATCTTTCATTATGATTTTTGTTTTTTAGTTGCATTGATCAAAAGGTCGATTCCGATAATTCGGCTTGAAGGAAAAACCGCCAACACCAATAAAGCAAATAATTCGAATAGGTTCTTGTCAATAAAGGTAAAACCATCAACAAATGGTGGAATCGCAACATAATAGAGGAAAATCAATAGTGCTCCCGCCCAGGCTGCCCAGATAGAAAATAATCCCAGGATCAATCCAACACCAATTAAGATTTGACCCCAAATATTAATAAAGTCAACTACTGTTAAAAGTGATGGGCTATCCGCAATAAAGTGAAACATATCGGAGAACAACCAGTTGGCCTGTGCTAAAAATCCAGCTGATGTCCAGTTGGGACTCAATAATTTATCCACTCCCTCATACAGGAAATGATAGCCAATAACCAATCGCAAAAGTATGAGGACAATGGTTTGAATTTTGATGTATTTCTCTGATTTCATCTTTGTATAGCGTGATACATATTATTGAACCGTTTTTTGGGCTATCTACAGACCTCGACTTGATGATAAGCCTAACATGCTTTAGTCATTAATAAAATGTTGGTATTCTGTTTCAGTCTGCTCTTTACTTTTCTTACCGTCCAATATGGCGATTCTATATTTAAAAGTGACCGAAGCATCTGGTTTTAAAGAGAAATCCAGTTCTTCCTTTCCTTCACTAAATGTTCTTTGTCCAAGGGCGTTTGCTGCGAACAGCCCATACCCCCTAGCATGCCAATAGGTTGGGTAGCCGACATTATTTGGCTCATCCATGATGACTATGGTAACGTCCTTGTTGTTCAAATTTCCAGAAAGGGCAACCCATTTCGCCCTTTTCCCCCATACATCTGTACCTTCAAAACCTTCACTGCTAAGATAATGACCGTTTACTCCCGTATTATCCAAAACTGGTACATCGGTAGTATTGCCATTGGCATCACTTAATGTAACGGGGTCGTCGCTAGGATGTTCCAATGCCCTAGCAGTTCGTATGGCCAACATTCCTTCTTTTGTATCTTTGAATATGACGGGTTCGTCCAATGCTGTCAAAGTAACGATTCTATCAATGATTCTTTTGCCATTTTCAGCGTGAAAAACAAATTGGGTTTTCTCATGCAACAATACATTCCCATTAGGCTTTAGCCAATTTGCCGTTACCTTTAATTCCGCTCTTTTAGTACCCTCTTGAAGTGCCACGATTTTCTCATGCCTAATTGTCCCCATCCGATTCCGATGCTCTTTTGGAGTGGCATCAGAATGGCCCCAATAGTCCAAACCATTTACATCGCCATAATTGAACCAGGCCCCAATATGGTGTGGGTGATCCGTACGTTCATTGGGTCGCGGATCCATTGGGAACCCACGCGTAATTACTTCGCCGTTTGCCGCAACAATAGGATAAAGAGTCGTCTTTTTAAGAACCGATATATTGCTAGCGTACAAATAGGATGTAAATAATTTCCCATCTACCAATACATCAACCTTTTGGTCATTTTTGTTATCTATTAAAGTGATTTCATTTTTCAATGACTTTTCACTTACACCATCACTTTTCTTATTTTCCTTACAGCCATTGTAAATCAAGCCCAGAAGTGAGATTGCAAAGAGTGTCTTTATTTTTTTCATTTATGTTTGATTTTTACACTTGATCTTAGTAAACTCGCTTAAACTTTTTGGATTGGCTAAAAAATTTAAATGAGTTCAGTGATCGTACATTCGTTGTCCAATGAATATTGAATTAAAAAAAGGCAAGTTTTTACCGATATCTAATCAATAAAAAGCAAAACCTGCCTTTTGTATACCACTAAATCTTATCAGGAACCGTATACCCTTTTCTATAATCCCGTGTAAGTAATTTATTTGCTTCCTTATCCTTGATAAAGCTTTCCTCTTTGCCGTCAAGTCTTAGTTCCCTTCCCACCCTATGGGCAACATTGGCTATTAATGGAAGTACCGTTGACATATGACCTGTTTCAATATCACAGGTTAATTCTGACCGATCATTGTTACGAATGGCTGAAATGAAGTTGCCAAAAATAGCACTTCCACCACCTCCAGTAAGGTCCGATGGGTCATATGAATCATCTTGTTCTCCTGAGGTTGGTCCGGCTTCATTTTTTCTACCAAAGAAAGTTTGCCAATTTCCTCCAGAATCAATTTGCATCCACCCTTCTGTTCCAAGAACAATAGTTCCTATTTTTACAGGTTTCGCCTTAGTGGTTGCAGAAATAGTACCATTACCCGTCACGTTGATGTCCGGCAAAAGAACGCCTTCAGGACTGGTCAATAATCCGCGGGTTCCAAATTCCAAGATCTTTCCATCTGCATACTCAAACAGCGAAGTTTGTGTATTAGGTGTTTCCTGTGCTGAATTTTTATACCCATAGTATCCTCCCATAGAATTTACGCGAACAGGCAATTCATCTTTACCCAGTGCCCAACGTGCCACATCAAATTGGTGTGGTCCTTGGTTACCTGTATCTCCGTTACCATAGTCCCAGTGCCAGTGCCAATTATAGTGGAATCTATTTCTGTTGAAAGGTCTTTCAGGTGCAGGGCCTAACCACATATCGTAATGTACGTTTTTAAGATAAGCCTCGGTGTACGGGGTTTCATAACTACCGGACTCCAAATTCATTCTAAACTTTTCACCGGCTTTCATGGCTCCATCCGGGTATTTGCCAATATCCGCTCTTGGTTTAAAACATAACCCACGTGTCATATAAACTTCACCAAGTTTTCCATCTTGAATAAACTTAATCGCTCTGTTGGTGTTTAATATAGAACGGTTCTGAAAACCTACCTGGACCATTACATTGTATTTCCTCGCGGCCTCAATCATTTTCCTCCCCTCAAAAACATTATGTGATGAAGGTTTTTCAACATATACATGTTTACCTGCCTGGGCACCCCAAATGGTAGAAAGGGCATGCCAATGATTGGGAGTAGCAACCGAAACGGCATCAATTTCCTTATCATCAAAAACCTTTCGCATATCCCATTCTGTTTGGGGCCTATAGCCTACTGATTCCTCCAGACCATCCAATCTCTTTTTGAATAAGTTCTCATCAATATCCACCAGATATTTTAGTCGTACATTTTTCATTTTCGAAAAATTCCCAATATGGCTGCCTCCCCTTCCACGAATACCAATAACGGCCATTTGAATAGTGTCATTAGATCCAAGGATTCTTCCATAAGAAAGGGCGCTTGTAGAAAGCATTGCCGTACCCGCCAAGCCCGCAGAGCCCTTTTTAATAAATTTTCTTCTTGAGATTTTTTTCTTCATAATAGGTGCTTTTAGAGTTCAGTGTATTCAATTTTATTACTATTGCATTTTAATCAAAAAGGCTTTTCTGTTATTTTTACAATATACGCCGGTTGTTAACAAAGAAATACGAAATAAAGGTACAATGCTTCAACTATTCTGCTGTATTTGCATTAACATTTAACTTTTTACTCACCAAGGGATCTAATCGTATTTTCTAAGGAATTATTTCAAATTTAATACATAGTGGACAGACAGTTCCTCTAAACCCCATCTTTATTTTAACATAAAGATGCTTTTTAGTTAAAAAAATATTTAAAAAAGAGAATATTCTATTTCCAAATCTAACGGCAATATTGTTTCTTTGGTCAATTTGGTAAAAGTTAGTTTAATACTTATGAACGAATTCAATTGGTTGGACATCCTTGTGATTGTTCTTTATTTTGTGGGAATTATTGGATATGGGTTGTGGCTTTCCAGTAAAATAAAAAGCAGCGATAGCTATTTTCGCGGTGAAAGAAAATTTAGTTGGTGGATTATGATGGGCCAAGCCTTCGGAACCGGAACCCATGCAGAGAACTTTGTTGCCCAGACGGGAGCCAGTTTTCAACTTGGATTTGCGGCCATTTGGTATCAATGGAAGAATATGATCATTACGCCTTTCTATTGGTTGATAGCACCTTGGTATAGAAGAAGTGAAAGAACAACGGTAGGTGAGATAATCGAAGATCGATATGGCAACACAATGGGTCTTTTCTACTCCATTTTTGCCATTTTATTTTTTGTTTTTGCACAAGGGGTAATGTTAAAGGGAGGCGGGAAAGTAATAGCCATAGCCACAGGGGATATGCTTTCGGTCAACGCTGTTATCATCGGTATGACCATAGCATTTGTCCTCTATAGTTTTTTTGGGGGAATGGTAGCCTCGGCCTATGCCAATTTTATACAGGCCTTGATGATTATTGTGTTGTCTTTTTTATTGATTCCTACGGGATTGAGCGCAGTTGGTGGATTTGAAGGCATGCGTGCCTCGCTCCCCGAAGAATTCTTCACTCTTTTTAGTGACAAACTGGGAATCGGTGCGTTTACTATTGTAATGCTGGCACTTAACGGGGTGGTCGGAATCACTGCACAGCCCCATATGATCTCAATGTGTGCAACAGGTGATACCGAACGAGCAGGCCGTATTGGCCAAACCTACGGTTCATTCATCAAAAGATTCGTTACCATTGGGTGGGCCCTTACCGGCCTTATCGTTGCAGCCTTATTAGTACAGAACGGGCAAGATTTGGATGATCCTGAATTGGCCTTCGGATATGCAACACGTGTACTTCTTCTCCCTGGCTTAACCGGACTGATGGTTGCATCAGTCTTAGCGGCAAATATGTCCTCAGCTTCTAATTTTATGGTCAACACGGGGGCCCTTTTCACACATAATGTTTATAAGAAATATATCAATCAAAATACAAATGACAAGCAGTTATTGTCGATGGGGCGAATATCGGGTGTAGTGATAACCATGTTGGGTGTACTATTTGCCTTGTATATTGAAAATGTTTTACAAGGATTTCTATTTATTGAAACCATCGCCGCATTTATGGGAATAATGGTTTTCGGTGGAAATCTTTGGAAGCGGGCCAACAGGCATGGGGCCATTTCAAGCGTGATCGTATCCTTTTCACTGTATTACTATCTCAATTATTTAAATATAGGGAGTTGGCAGATGGTTTATACATGGGAACCAGAAACATTTGGATGGGCCATGTTGGCCGGGTTTATTGCCTTGATAGTAGTCAGCATATTTACCAAAGCAGAGGACCCATCACGATTAAACAACTATTTTGACAATTTAAATCGATTGTCCGATTCGAAAATAACCGATGCTCAAGGAAAAAAACCTTTGGCAAAGGAACACGGGCAAGATTTGATTTTGTTGGATATCGTTGGTTGGTTCAAGAAGGAACGTTGGGAAAATTTTGGTTCCAGATATAAAGAAGATTGGCTCGGGTTTATTTTAGCCTGGGTTTTTGTTATCCTTTTAATAGGTATAGCATGGCTGGTCATTCAGCTATAAGACAAACAAAGGGCATGAGGAATGATTTTTTTGACATTCAGGTAAACGGTTACGCCGGTGTGGATTTTAATCGGAATGGCCTGAATCTGCAAGATCTTGAAAAAGCTTGTATGAAACTTAAGGATGACGAGGTCAAAGGTATATTCGCCACCATAATCACCGCCAGTTTCGAAGACATGATTTCTAGGCTAAAGCGACTGGTCTCGCTTCGGGAACGGAGTACCATTGTTCATGAAACCATAAAGGGATTTCATATTGAAGGACCATTTCTCAATGGTACCGAAGGGTACAGTGGAGCACATCCAAAAGAGCATATCCTTGATTCGGACGTTGAAAAAATGAAAATTTTGCTGGATGCCGCCAACGGCCTGACAAGAATCGTAACCCTGGCGCCTGAAGTTGATAAAGACAATCAGGTAACCAAGTATCTATATAATCAAGGAATTACGGTTTCTGCGGGGCATTGTAATCCTGAATTGAATGCGTTAAAATCTGCCATCGATGCTGGATTAAGCATGTTCACGCACCTAGGCAATGGCTGTCCACAAGATTTACCAAGACACGACAATATAATCCAGAAGGCGCTTTCCCTTAAAAACGATTTGAAACTCTGTTTCATCGCAGACGGAATTCACGTTCCGTTTTATGCACTAAAGAATTATATACAACTTGCCGGGGCAGAAAACTGTATTGTCACCACTGATGCCATGGCTGCCGCTGGGGCAAGAGCTGGACGATATTCTTTATCCCATATCGAATTGGAAGTTGGGGAAGATAGAATTGTACGAGAGCCTGGCAAACCAAATTTTGCAGGTTCCGCGATAGATATGAAATCGAGCGCCCTGAACCTGAAAACCGAAATTGGGCTTTCCGCTGAAGAAATTACCCTTCTTACATATACAAACCCATCCAAATTACTTAAAGCGTAACTAAATGAATATCACAGTATCCCAAACAAAAATAGAATTAGGGCAGGTAGCCGCTCAAAAGGGGGCAAAGCTAATTCAAGAATCCATTCAGAAAAATGGGGAAGCAACTATTATCGTTGCTACAGGAGCCTCTCAATTTGAAATGCTGGAAGAATTGGTTCTACAGGATATAGATTGGTCCAAAGTAACCTGTTTTCATTTGGATGAATATATTGGAATGCCTTCTACTCATCCTGCATCATTTAGAAAGTACCTTAAGGAACGATTTGTTGATAAAATAAATCTCAAGGAATTTAACTACATCAATGCTGAGTCTGACCCTGAAAAAGAATGTGAGCGATTAAAGAATAGAATTGCCCAACGTGTTATTGATGTGGCCTTTATTGGGATTGGAGAAAACGGACATCTGGCATTCAATGACCCTCCGGCAGATTTTACCACCGAAGAACCTTATATCATTGTTAATTTGGACAAGGCCTGTAGAGCGCAACAAATGGGAGAGGGTTGGTTCAAAACACTTGACGAAGTACCACAGCAAGCTATAAGCATGTCTGTTCAACAGATATTAAAATCCAAATCGATTATTTGCTCGGTACCCGATTTGCGTAAAGCAAATGCCATAAAAAGTGCTGTTGAGGGAGGAGTTACTCCTCTGGTTCCATCATCAATATTACAAGACCATCAGGCGACTTGGCTCTATTTGGACGAAGATTCAGCTTCCTTACTCCAAAAGGGGTAAGAGAAAAACCTCACCCCGCAAAATAATGAGCTCCTGAAGGACCCTAATTCCAATAAAAATGCATCGGATATCGCTTCGAAACGACTTCTATAGCGCTATTTTATACGTATAACACTATCCGAAAAACAGCTTCCCTTTCGTTTTATGAAGTGGCCATATTGCCTTTCTGCTTGTTAATTACAACAAAGGTAAGCGCCAAAGCAACTAACCCGGCGGTACCCGCTGCGCCAACAATAATTGGATCTATAGTACATTCCAACCATGAATAATTTGCAGATAGGTCTCTCAAAAAGGTGCCCCAAATAATAATCAAAAGACTGAATATAACAGAAATAACCCCTTGAGTACGGCTTATTTTAACATTGAAAATTGCTAGAAGGAACAAACCTAGAATACCCCCACCAAAGATTCCTGAAATCTGCCACCACGTGTCCAAGGCACTCTGGGCATTGATCAATAAAAGGGCGAAGACAATTCCCATAACACCCCAGACGATAGTAGATAACCGCAAAAAGCCCATGCTGTCTTTTTCGGATGGATTACGTTTAAAATATTTGCGATAGTAATCTTCATAAAGTACGGTCGCAGAGCAATTTAAAGCAGAGTCAATGGTACTCATAGATGCTGCCAAAATTGCGGCAATAATCAATCCTTTTACTCCAACAGGTAGTTCGGTCGCTATAAAATATGGAAATACCTGATCACCCTTTACAATAGACGGGTCAATGGGATGGCCCGCATAAAATGCAAAAAGAGCTGTGCCTATATATAAAAAAATAGCGGTTAATGGTAAATAGATAAGCATCGCAAACCAAACTGATTTTTTGGCTTTTTTCTCTGTCGGGACCGAAGCATATTTTTGTGTATAGTTTTGATCGGCCATTAAATTTCGAATATTCTCTGTGATACCGTAAATTATCATTACCCAAACTGTTCTGCTACTCAGTGAAAATGATGTGTCTCCCAGACTAAACTTATTTTCGTCAAAGGCCTTTTGAATTAAAAACTCGGGCTCGGAAAATATTTCTTTCGTCAAAAGATACCCTACGAACAATACCCCCCCTATCATTACAATAGACTGCATAACATCAGTCCAAATTACAGCTTCCATTCCACCCATTAGTGTGTAAATTATGGTTATGACCCCAATTATCACAATCAACATCTGAATATCGATATCGATAAATGATATGAGCAAAAGTGAAGAAAGATATAATATAATGGCCGTGCGACCTACCATGAATAACAGAAATGAAAATGACGCATATACCCTACCCCAATCGCCAATCTTATCCTCTAAATATTTGTATACCGAAATAATATTATTCTTTCTATAATGCGGAATAACATATTTAGTTACAAACCAAGTTACTGGAAGTGCCGTTAAAGCAAATATCAATGGATGCCAATTAGAATCGAAGGCCTTTCCTGGAATGGCTATATAGGAAATACTACTGGTATAAGCACTCATAACGGCAATTCCTGCCGCCCACGACGGAATACTCCTGCCAGCCACCATGAACTCCTCGGAAGTCTTTGTTTTCCGAAAGAAATATACTCCCATTCCAACCAAAATAAGTCCGTAAAGTATTAGAATGGCCGTGTCTATTGTTCCCAGTTGATAATCCATTGTTTCAAATAATTTGTACTACATTAATTTTATCAAATTCCGCGATATAATTTTCAATCTTTTCTCTTTCTTTCGAACCAAATTTTCGCAAAGGAAGTGCCATATGATCATCACAAATACCCATCACCGACAGGGCGCATTTTGTACCCTTTGCATATCTAGAAGGATACTTACCGACACTATAAATCGTATCATACAATTTTTTCACTATTTCATGAAGTACGGTAATTTTATCCAAATTGCCTGCTACCGATGCATTGTAAAGCTCCACAAACAATTCTGGAAAAAAATTGGCTCCTCCGGCAACGGCACCGTGTCCGCCATGTTTTATGGTTTCCGGCAAAAACGACTCCGTCCCTACAATGATAGAAAATTCGGGCGAGTTTCTAAATTTTTCAAGAAGCTCATGTAAATAAGTCATATCACCCGAACTGTCTTTAATACCGATAGCCCCCAATTCTTTGGCTCTTTGTACGGTTTTCAAAGAAAGTTGCAACTTGGTACAACTGGGCATATTATACATCATAAAAGGCAATGGTAATTCAGGTACCAGACTTTCAAGATAATCTATCATTTCATCTTGGGAAATTGGGAAATAATAAGGTGGGGCAATGACAACCGCATCTGCACCAGCTTCTTTGGAATGCACTGCAATGTCTATAGACCCTTCAAACGAAGTATCGGTAATACCGACTAGTACGGGAACTCTACCCTCTATATAATTACATGCCTTTGTAATGAGTTCTTTACGCAAAGCATAAGTCAAACTGGGGCCTTCCCCATTTGACCCAAGCAAAAAAATACCATGTACACCCCCCGAAATCAAATGTTCTATCAGTCGTTGCAAACCTTGATCATCCAATTCGCCATTCTCCTTCAGTGGAGTAACCATTGGAGGGATAATCCCTTTTAATTGTAAACTCATATATATTCTTTGGTCAATAGCAAAGAAAGCCCAAATGAAACCAACCAACCACAACTATATTATTCATCTTACATAATATATTACCCCTTATATCAAAAAAAATACGTAATATTGGCAATATGAGTTAAAATACTAAACTATGGAATTTGTTTTTGAAAAGATTTTCGTCCCAAACAATCATTCCTTTGTTTCGAGGAAATTGCCATTGTCATCCAATGCCCGCATACATTCCCACAAAAATTTTGAATTAAATTATATCACCTCGGGAACCGGTCGAAGGATTGTTGGAGACAATATTTCTGGTTTTGAATCTGGAGACTTGGTACTTTTAGGCCCTAATTTGCCACATTGCTGGGAAGTACTTGACCAAGAAAAAGACCAAGACCCAACATGTATCGTAACTCATTTTTCAGAGAATATCATCAATTCTGACTTTTTTAAAATGCCCGAACTTGGGAAGGTGGTAGATATACTGAAACAGGCTAACCGAGGTATCCGATTTAAGGTTAAAAGCGACAAGGAGATCAGGCAACTTTTAGAAGAAATGTCTGAATGTGAAGGCTTGGAATATTATATAGGACTCCTCAGGGTATTCAACTATTTAATAAAAATTGAGGATAGGGACAAACTATCCAATCCTATTGATCAGTCTTCGGTCTTTTCAAAAAATATTGAAAAAATCAATAAGGTCTACGAATACGTTTTTCAGAACATCCAAGAGGGTATTAGGTTAGAAGAAGCCTCTGCGGTATTGAATATGGCACCCAGTTCATTTTGCCGTTTTTTCAAGAAGAAGACCAACTTGACATTTATGGAATACGTCAAAAATGTCCGTGTCGGAATCGCCGCAAAACTATTGGCTGAAACTGATAAACAAATAACCCATATTTGTTTTGAAAGCGGGTATAACAACCTTGCCAATTTCAATCATTATTTTAAGGCAAGTATGGGGAAAACGCCTTCTGATTATCGCAAAAATTTCAGATAATAGCGTTTTACATAAGCCCATGAAATTCACTCGAAAATTCATCATATTATTGGTTTTTTTACCAATTACATCCGTCTTTTCCCAAAATTATACTAAATATAACCTGCCTAAAAGGGGAGTCTGTGCACATCGGGGAGCCAATGAAACACATCCCGAAAACACCATTGCGGCATTTGAAGAAGCGGTACGGTTAGGTGCCCAAATGGTCGAATTTGATGTGAGGATGACCAAAGACGACCAACTAGTCGTTATTCATGATGAATCTGTGGATCGCACGACAAACGGCACTGGGTTGGTTAAGGATCTAAAATGGGAAAAAATCAGGAAACTAGATGCGGGATCATGGAAATCCAAGGAATTCGAAGGTGAAGAAATACCTCTATTGAAAAAGGTACTCGTTTCATTGCCAAAAAATATTTGGCTCAATGTTCATTTAAAAGGTGATAAAAAATTGGGAAGGGCCGTAGCAAAAACCATTTTGGCCAAAAACAGGGAACATCAGGTAATAATAGCTTGCAATAAGAAAAGTGCCAAAGGTGTTAGAAAGGTTGACCAGAACATTAGGCTTTGTAATATGGAAAGAAAAGGGAATCGCCAAGTGTATATCGAGGAAACTACTAAAAAGAACTTTTCGGCCATTCAGCTTTTAAAAAAACGGGGTGATAGCGCTATGGCCACTGATATTAGGGAGCTAAAAAAACATCAGGTCTTGATAAACTATTTTTATAGCAATACACCTATTGAAGGGATGAAATTATTTGATATGGGCATTGATTTTATATTGACAGACCAATTATCGACAATGTTAAAAGCCGCAGAAACTGTCGGAATACCACGATCTTTGTGATAAACAGTGCCTTATGAGTATGCCTTTTTTGAATGCCTTAAATTACTTCCTCCCCATTAAATTGATCAAGAATCCCGTACAGAAAATTATAAATGAAATTAGGCTGATGGGCGGTAATCCTCCAGGCCAGGTATCAAATTTCGTCCAACCGGTATACCCTAAAAAAAACAAATGAATTCCAATAAAAAATAGGATATACATAATGCTCTTTTTGGAAGTTATCCGCACAATGATTTTGTTATCCAAATTTAGATTTGACTTAAAACTTTTATAGTAAATCCATAAAAAGACAAAACTTACCACCCCTCCGAGTAAGCATAAACCGCCTCTTGCAGATAATGTGCCTCCCTCTGTAAAAAAAGCTGGGTAATAGGACGGTATCAATATGGCTAAACTCATAATCAAATGGGCAAATGCATAGGCAAATCCCGTGATTCCCAAGGACTTTCTGGTGTCTAATAATTTCTTGGGAATCTGTATTCCCATATGCTCCAAAGGACTTAAAGAGTAATTAAGGGTCAATAAAAAAAAGGATGCCAGAGAAATGCCTTTGTTAAAAATAAATATGGGTAAATCTGCCCAAGGAACAGTCCCAAATACATTATATCTCAACACGGCATAACCAAAAGCCAGCACTGTGGTAATTAGAATTATTCTTACCGAATAACGCTTTAAGGATATCTCGATCATTTCTATTTATCTAATTTCAAAAAAATGGGTTGCGTCCACGCAAAAAATCGTTCACTTCCCGAAGGCAGGGCTCTAGAACAAGTTATCTTTGCCCTAACATATGTAGCTCCCTTAGGAATTCTAAATTTGGCCGAACTTCCTTTTGACTTTTGAAGAATCTTTCCGCGATCAGAAATAAATTCAATATGGAACCCCTCCTCCTCTTTTTCCGTTTTATATCCCACCAACAAAGGGCTTTCCAACGCTTTAAACGATTTTTCAATGTCAACCTCTATTTTATAAACCTTTTTGTTTTTTCTTATCTTTTTAAGCATAACACCGCTTGAAGAATAAAAGTCGCTATTTGCCATGGCATTCGTAATGGCATTGGGTGATAATTCATTACTTTGAACCATAACCCAACCACGACCAGGATTACTTTCATCAATGGCCCACTTTTTAAAAAAATGCACATCATCTGATGATATGCCATATATCTTCCTCCCGGCTGTCAACAACGAATCCCACTTCTTTTCCATCGAGGCATGTTTTTTATTTCCCCAATTATAAACATCCGGGTGACCGTTGTACAGCTCTAACATATGCAATCGTTCAACTTTTTGAATATCTGCAGCAGATACGCCCGATTGCCAATTGGGGTGATTTAAAATCGGCATTCCGTTGGCACTTCGAATAGAATCAGTATGCTTTTGCATTAAATAGATCTTAAAGTTTTCGAAGCTATTGTCATCTACCGTAGACAGCTCGTTCGGATATTGTGGAAAAACTTCTCTGGTGATGTTCATCGCAGTGGTATGAATATGTTTATAATCAGATACCTCTTCTCCAGGAATCAAGATAAAATCCTTTCGTCTCTTTTTTGGAAGATTAACGCTTTTAGGATCTATAAATTGATTGTGTTCAGTAAGGATCAAGAAATTATAATCCCTTTGCAAATACCATAAGGCAACAGTATCAGGATGTGTATCTGCATGACCACTTAAGGTTGTATGTGAATGTGTATTTCCTTTAAACCATTTTAGCTTTTTTCCTTGGGATTGCATCTGCATTGCGGTTAAAAGCAGAATCAAGAAAACAATGTTTTTCATATCAATTTAAATTTATCCATTTGGCGTGGTTGATCTCTACTTTATTTTATACCCATAGATGACAGAACTGGAATCGGCTCCCCAGTTTCCTGAATTGTAGTGGCCGCTTGACCCTTCTACACCCACGGCAATATCAATTATTTTTCCAATCTGCATCAAACGGTTTCCTTCTACATCTTTAAGAAATCCTTCCATTTCAGCCCTTACCTCAACTTCTGAACCATCCGGTGAGAGGGCAATGATAATATCATCACTGGTTCCTTCGGTATAATCCTCCATCGTATATCTTGAACCATTTCTATGAACGTACTCCATTTTATAGTGGTCTCTTTTGTTCCCATTTTTATCGGTGTGGGAGTAATAGGATGGTCCTAGTTTTAAGTTTCCGCTCAAGACCTCTTTTTCAGCTCCAACACCTGTAAATCCGAAAAATGTTTTCACAAACTTATTTCCAATAAACTCAAATTGAGCCTCACTATCATCCCCTATGGGAATTCCGAAATAACAATTATCGTCGCGAGTCGGTGGGTACCCTGTTAAGGGATTGGAATCAACATCGATATAGGTATACCAATAATATCTTCCTTTACTCCCGGTTCTACCATGGGCTCCTGAGACCCTAGTGTAAAAATAAATATATGTACTATCGTTGGTAACCTTGAATTCCAAGAGGTCCGTATCGGGGTTTTCAAAAAGATACGAAATATAGTCCTCCTTTATGTCACCAACGCCCTTAATGTTTCTCCAATCCCGAAAGTTTCCATCAATTGTAACCTCATTCGATTTTTGAGTGGTCTGTGAGGTTTTATTTTTCATATCTATGAAAATATCACTTCCGTCCAGACTGATTTCATTTGAATAACTCCCTTTAAATGTCAAGGAAAGCATTTTGCCTTCTCCCTGTTGACTCGCCCCTGAAATCAAATCGGGTCGAAAGGCCTCTCTAGTACTTATTATTTCCGATTTTTGAATATTACATCTTGCTATTTCAAGCTTTTTATCATTTATATAGGCATACAATATCAATAATGAACTGGCGTGCTGATGCTCAATTTCGAATTGGACGTCGTTTAATAGACCTCCATTTTTAGCACTTAAATCCAGTGGAAGGAAAAGTTGTTCCTTCTTGGTTTGAACAGTTTCAGAGCACGGGTCAAGTTGAAATAATGTTCTCTTGAAAGGGTCAAAATGAATCTTGTCAAACGGTATTTGTAATAAGGGAAAATCGGCAGAATCCCATGGGCCCGAAGGAACAAATTTTTCATTTTCATCAAAAAACCCTACCGGTTTCTCATTAAGTTTTGAAGAATAGGCGCCGACGACGATCCTATTGTTTTCTTCATATACTCTTCCGTCCCATATGGGTATGGCCTTGTTACTTGAGGTATAGGTACTATTTTTTTCTACATAGAAATCTAAATTATACAGCTTATCCGATTTTGTTAATTGAATGTTTCCATTGGTATTTGTAACCGCATCTTTTGGAACGCTAATCGTGAAATAAGGAACTGAGCCTATCATTTCATTATAAGGGTATACGCCGAACGTCTTTTGAAAAACTTCATGGGAGGGGTCACCATTAGCATCCAAATACTTGGATTGGATAACCTCCATAGTGTTTTTTTGAAATACCCTAGATTCGTTCAATACACCAATCAAAGTATTTTCTTGTGCAATTACATGGCTAATGACAAAAAACAATTGACAATAGAGAAATATTTTTTTTTGCATTTATTTTTTTGATTTTCACTACAATTAAACCTCTTTTATACTCATCCAGAAACCCTATCCATTCAAAACTCGACTAAAATCTATTTCGGTCTCCCAGCAATTCTCCGTGCGTATTTATTGCAATTAACGCAAGTAAGGCTATAACTATGAGAATAGCCAAAAGATATACAAACCATTTTTTGGTATCTATCTTGCCAGAGGTTGTTGCGGCCTCATAAAATTTTCCTTTTTTAAATAGTACAAAAATCAAAATAATATTCAATAGATATAAATGATGATTTATGACCATTTTCCCAGCGAAGAACCCTGTTACAACATAACTCATTACTATGTATGAACTTAAATAAACAAATAAGAATAGGGCAATGTCCTTCTTTTTGTAGGCACCATCCCTTAATTTCCAAAAAAGTAATATTGCCACAATCAGTAATATCACGGCTACGGTCGTAGTACTGATAAATGCCACTGATTCTATATTTGAAATTTCACCCAAACGTTTCAGAAGATGCTCATATGCCAGAGTTTCGCGATATACGATCAAGGGAATAAAAACAGCAATGACGAATAGAGCAATCCTATTGACCCATGTCTTTGGTTTCGTCTCATCAATAGGCCACTTTGAACTATATACTCCGTAGGCCATTCCTGAACCGCCAAAAAAGCCGATACTGTATTCCATGACATTCCACATGTTAAAGGGTATTTCCATTACATTGCCCACTACTTGTAAAAAATTACCAAAGGCAAAGCCAAATCCACCACCAAGTGCTGAATAGATAGCAACTCGGATTGCGGAGTTTCTTTTTTGGCGTGCCATATACAATAGCATGGCCAAACCAGCACCCAAGATTATCGCCCAGGCCTCTGACCGTGGGGGTGTCATTTTGAATCTAATTTGTTCTATAAGGAAGAAATAGGCAATCAATCCGCCAGCGACCATCTCCGCTATTAGCGTCCCCCATTTTACTTTGTTCTTTTGAGTTGAATCTAGTACAAGACCCACTAGTCCCCCGCCTAATAATCCAAATAGAGCACCGATGACAAAAAGCATACTTAAGCCATAAAAGGCATTGATAAAATTATTAGCATGGCCATAACCCACTACCTTGCCATAACTTATCATACCTCCGGCTCCCCAACCTATGGCCGATGCCAAGGCTACCAAAACCATTTTATTATACCAATCTTTTCTTTGTGAAACCATGACCAATGCCAACCCTCCTATCGCACCAGCCCATGCCGCACCTTGTTCATGTCCAAATTGACCGCGAATTGCCCACGCCGTAGCCAATGACATAGCAACTACCAAAATTCCAATGCCTTGCTTTTTAATATTCATTTCATCTTTACGTTTTAGTTAAAAATATCTCGGTTAGTCCATTTATAATCTCCAACGATACTTAGCCGAAACATTCTATTATTCGATTTGAAAGGAGCCCCCATTTCACATATGCCTTGTATATTCCTTTGTACACTTGGAAACACTCAAAACTAAACTATTATGAAGTATTGGATTTCGTGAATCTTACCTGAAATGCATGAATAGTTTTCTATTTGATTAGGAATGAAAGCTTCCCTACACTTCGCCTTATAGTCAACCGTTGCCCATGAAGCTATCGATGATACGTTGATGGGGTCAAATGACCTTCTTTGAATATCTTTAAAATTCTTCAGATAACAAATTTGGTATCGGCTGTAATTTTTACTGGATAAGACTATTCTTTTAGAACGAGATTAGGTAAGTGCCTTTTTTATAATCATCCTTGGTTTTGATTATTATTTTTTCCTTCTTTCCATCGTAGGTCCAAGATGTGGAGACGAGTTTTTGACCATCTAAAATGATTTCCTTTGGAGGTATCGCGGAATGGATTCTCAGAATATGGGGTATTTTTGTCCCTTCGAGGGTTATCCTTAACTCTTGAGCATTCTTTTGGTAGGCAATTGTGGTCCCTTCTTTGGTATCTGGTTTATAGTATTTAAAACTGTTGTTCTTGTTCGGGTACACTAAAATGGTGGTAAATCCGTCTGAAGTCCTATCTCCCAGGCTTGTATAATTTCGTTTTATATCCGTTGGTACAATGGCCCCTTCCCTTATATATACCGGGAATTCTTCCAATGAAAACTCCCTTTCAAATGCTATAGGGCCTTTGAGCACATCCTTATCGTCGAAGAAATAACGCCATTTCCCTTCAGGGAGTGAAATTTTCCGAGTCTTGGTATCTTTATAGATTGGTGCAATGAGAAAATCATCCCCGAACATATAATGGTATTTGCCTTCCTTCAAAGGAGTCTGCAATCTTCGCCCTCCCTCATGGGCAGTTACTACATAATGATACATGTAGGGCACCAGTTCGGTATGCAACCAAGCATATTTTCGTATGAGATCTAATTCTTCTTTGGTTCTTTTCCAAAGGCGCCTTTCTCCATGTCCGCCGTTGAGGAAAAGGCCACAAAAGGTCGAGAATTGTGTCCAACGTATGTATAATCTGGGGGGAATGGTCTTTCCGGAAAACCCGGCGATATCCGAACCGATAATATTATAGCCCAATTCTGCACTTTCCAAAATATTGTCTATAGCCGATTCAAAGCCTTGAATTCCATCTAGTGCTATATCCTTTTTTGCCCCCTCGCCCCGTCCTATCATTTCGTCAGTGACCCACTTGTGCTCTTGATCTCCCACCCAATTTACTGGTGAGGCATCTATGGGTGCAAAACCTTCAGGGTGAAAGCCGCGATCTATTGAGCGCGAAAGAGTCACAAATTCGAGGTTTTGAGTCAGTCCATATTGGTATTCCTCTCGATAATAATGATCCATATAAGTCCTTGCAGACATTAACCCATTTGCTGTCCTCTTGTAAAAGAACGGTACTTTACCCACTTGATGCCAAAAAAGAGTCGCCGTACCATCCATTTTCCAACCATCTATTCCCAGGTCAAATACGCGTTGCTGAAGGCCATGCCACCATTGCATAGCATCGGGATTTGAATAATCGATAAATCCACCCCTGCCTTTCCACCATGTATTCGGTTCGCTTGATTGTGCTAAAAACCTCTTTTCCATGGCATCGTTATACCAGGCCTCATCATCTTTGATTTTGGTGTCCTTGCTAAAACTATTAACCATTGAAGTCATCCATAACACCACTCGATAGTCGTTGTCTTCCAATTTTTTGAACCAAACATCCGGTTGTTTATAGCGACTGGTGTCTATAGCAAAATCATTGTATCTCAATGACCAAGGGCTATCCAATAAAATAGTGCGTACTGGGATATCATATTCTTTATATCCGGCCAATAGCTCATCTACATATTCGGAAGTATTCACATCATCTTCCCACAACCAACACTCCAACGCCCAAGCTGGTGTAAGTGGAGGATTGCCGTGTCGTTGCGAATTAAAAGGGATACCCCAGAAGGGCAGCAACCAACAGAAATAAGTGATTATCGATACTATTGCCAATGACCAAAGTGTAATCTTAAGCGCTCTTTTTTTCATGATGGAGATATTGCTTTTTTCTGCTTGAAAAATCTAAAATATGATATGATCAAAACATACAAAAGAAACACAAATCCTATTGGCCACAAAAGTGAGGAATATTCAGCATATACCTCGCTATACCCTTTGACCCTCTCACCACTTACATAATATACAAGCGCCAATACAATCATGAACAATGCGCTCCCTACTGCACATAGTGGAAGTATTATTTTCCTCCCCCCGGCTACTCCCTTTTTCCTATTCCAGATATATTGAAAAAGCGAGAGCCAAAAAACCCAAGACAGCACCTGAAACACATTCAGTGTTCTAAAATACTGAATAACCGTCCAAGAGGGCCGTATCCATAGATGATTATCGCTATAAAAAGGGCGGTCTTTGTACATCAGAACTTTTATTTTTTCTTGAGGGCCATTTTTTATGATGTCCAGAATCGCCAACTCCTTGGAAATAGAATTCATTGTGTTCCAATCGGGTATTTCTAAAGCATTATAGAGCGAACAAACCCTGCCGTATCCATGAAAATCAAGCCCCCCAATCATCACGAGGCTGTTATCCTTGCAGAATTTCTTCAGCTCTTCAAAGGCTTTCCGATCATAATAGAGATCCTTACCTGCATTTTCTATTTCAAAGCCATCGACTCCCAACATTGTATAGAATTCCTTCTCTTTTCCTTTACCATCGAACCAATGGTTAATAATTACAGCTCCTTGATGCTTGTGTACCGAATCAATTACCGCTTTATCTGCCATTCCCTTTGTCTCAAATTTGCCATTGAGACCCAACAAGCTCATATGGTTACTGCCGGAATGTTCTTGCCCTACCATAATCAATGGGGCAGTAGGGAATTTTCCTTGTCTTTGTTTTTGAGCAAACTCCAAGCTTTTTTTATAATTGGCATGGTCGGTAATAAAAAAAGCATCAAAACCATTTCCCCTGTGCCATTTCCACATATTTTCTTGGGAGATCAGCCCATCATGACTGAATTCAGTATGGGCATGGGTTGTAACTAAAACACCATCACTTGAATTGTTTACAATGGTGTTGTTGGGCAAGGGAACGAATAAAATCAGTACAAAGAAGGCAAAGCAGATACCAATCAATAAAGGTAAGTTGGCTATTTTATTCAAAACCCTTTTTTTTCTATCCACCCTCCCCCTGAAGATTTCGACCCAACCAAAAACGCAGTAAAAAGCCAAGATCCAGAACAGTGCCAAGGGTAATTCCCGCAAAGCGTAAATAGATCGATTAAAAAATAGCAAGGGCCCTAAAATTGGTTCAAAAACTATTCGCCACACCGATATTTTCAAACCAAAATCCGTTGCTGGTCGAAGTGTTAGAGCGTCTTCAAAATATATTTGAAATGGAAAAAGTGCGGCTAATAGAACAATAGAAAGAATGGGAACAACAACGCAAAATTTTTGTATACCTCCTTTGTTCATTTAAATGATTTATCTGATTTAATTTATAAAATGGAATTATAATCCCTACTATATTCAAACTGATTTAAATAACGTTTGACCTCATTGCGTTTCGATTCATCAAACTTATGAAGCGGTTGGGCCATATGGTCAGAACAAATACCCATAATAGACAAGGCACATTTTATAGCCTTTATACTCTTCGTGGCCGAATCGCCAACATTGTAAATGGTAGTATGCATTTTCAACAAACTATTGCGTAGTATTGCTATTCTTTCCAAATCTTTGGACATAGAGGCTTCATATAAATCAACAAACAATCTAGGGAAAAAGTTTGCCCCTCCAGCAACTGCTCCTTGGCCACCTTTCGTAATTGTTTCCGATAAGTAAAGTTCCGCTCCCACGATTATCGAAAAGTCTGGAGAATCCTTAAATTCCTCTATAAGCGCATATACCTGTGAAATATCATCTGAACTTTCCTTAACCCCGATTGCACCCAAATCCTTGGCTTTTCTAGCCATTTTGACCGATAAATTTAGTTTGGTACAGCTGGGAATATTGTACAAAAGGAATGGTAAAGTCAACTTTGGCACTAAATTCTCTAGATAATCCATCATTTCCTGTTCTGAGATCGGAAAATAATATGGAGGTGCAATAACAAGGGCGTCAGCTCCTGCTTTTTTTGAATAGTCGGCTATTTCCAATGTAGCTTCTAAGGAGGTGTCCGTAATGCCCACAAGTACCGGAACTCTATGATTCACTATTTCGCAAGCTTCTTTTATCAACTGTTTTCTTAAAGGATAACTCAAACTTGGCCCTTCACCATTGGTTCCCACTAGAAATACACCATGAACACCACCCTCCAAAACATGCTCAATCAGATTCTTCAGTCCATGACTATCTAATTCTTTATTTTCCAACAGTGGGGTAACTAGGGGAGGTATAATACCTCTAAGGGGTAATTTCATATGTACAATTTTATATTTACGTCAAAATAAAGTCAAATTCAATCATCACACCACCAAAATATTGGTTCAAACACATCATATTTTAACCCTAAAAAGCCTGGGCATCTCAAAAAGTTTTAAGACCTCTAGCACTTTGAAGAGCGATAAAATGCGACCCAAATACAATTGCTCGATACCTGTCTGAAAAAAATCCTATTACATTTTTTTACGATTACTCGCCTTAATCCACTTCGAAGGAAAAGCTACATGCTTTATGGTCTTACTTTTCTTAATATGATGCGAATACGTAATATGTATCTGCCCGTCATTAGATTGGATCATTGAAGGATAAGAAAATGAACCTATTTTGGTCTCGTCTTTTTCCAAATATCTTTTCCAAGGCCAAGTCTTACCTTCATCTTCTGAAAGGTTTACCGCCAAATTATGCCGACCTTCCTCAGTATCGTTATAGACCATGATCCAATCTCCATTTTTAAGTTTAATGGTCTCGATACTGGCACCAGGATTGGGGATTTCCATTTTTTCCGATGTGCTCCAACTATAGCCCATGTCCTTTGATGTACTTACCAAAACCCTTCCCGGGGCATCACCATTGTCCCGCATAAATGCCACGAGTGAACCATCTTCTTTTTGAACGATACTGGGCTGTATATTTCCGTAGCCAACTATGGGTAAACTGGGTGACCAAGTTTTACCTTGGTCGTCTGAAATACCAACTAATGACATATTGAACCCGTCAGAATATAAAGGCAGTATAATTCGGCCATTCGACAACACCGTTGGGTGTATTCGGGTCATCCAGCCGGTCTCTTTCTTTTTCGGTTCCTTGGCAGACTCCCATATCATTTTTTCGTAGCGGGGTGCATATTCTGCCCAAGCCAAGTTACGCGGCGACATTGATTCAAATTTTTCTTTGATGGTATTCTCAAATTTAGAATCGGGTTTTAGCAAGATTATTTCCTGCCAATCCCAGTTCGGGGCATCATCTTCCAAGTAATCAGAGGACGTCCTATATTTTAGAATGGAACTTTCCCATCTGGCCGCCTGGACCACAATCCAATACAGATATAGTTTCTGATTGACGTCTATAAACAACACAGGATTACAATCTGGGTGATTGGGAGTGTCGGCGAGTACAAAGGTTTCGCTCCAATTTGATTCTCCTTTTTTGAGTCTGGTGCCCCTTATGAGTACATCGTTTGCTGTGCGTTCCCCTGACCCCTGGAACCAGCAGGCCAATAAGTCTCCATTAGGTAGCTCTACAATAGAACTACCATGTACGTGTTGTCCTTGGGGAGGGAAGATATGTTCCGAGTTCACACCTACTTTTTGCCCTGATAACGGCGTGCAAAAAAAACAATATAGCACCAGAATTACAAATTTCTTCACATACGTCTTTATCATGCTAATTCTCTTCATTTATATGCAAACCAGATATAAAAATAGCTTTCATAATGAAAGCTATTTTATTCTTCAACTATACTCTTTTTTAGTACGGCTTTCCAGTTCCCTGCAACACCCACATTTTCGACCATGCGCTATTATTACTGGTGTCATTTCCTTTAAACTCTGTAGGTTGCAACTTTTCAATTGCTGCCCCGGCATTTTCTGGATTTAACGATATTTCACTGTCGAAGTGGTAGTAAAATCGAAGTGGTAGGGCTTGCCTTTTTCCTGACTCCCCTGTTTGTAGATCAGGTAAACCGGTTCTTCTGTAATCAAACCAAGATTCCGCAGCAGCTGACCAACTGGCTATCCATTTTTGTTCTATGATACTCTCTAAACCTGTATATGGTGCGCCACCAATATAATCACCAAAATCATCACCAACTCCCCATGTATTGAAGGATTGCTGTATTCCATCGGCATAATGATCTTCGGCATTTCCCAGTGCCCAACCCTTCAATGCAGCTTCGGACAAAATAAAATGGACTTCGGCAGCAGACATGATTCTCATTAACAATAAATCTCCTGAAGACTCTTTGTATATATCATTTAATTGAGAGGCATGAGGGTTAAATACCCCTTGATCTAAATTGGGGTTTAAATTGTACTGGGACGCCGCAAAAACTGATGGAGGAATACCCACATACTCGGGGTCAAAGTCTACCCCCACGGACCAACTGTCCATATAGTCATCAACAATATCCTGGGAAATTTTTCGTACACCATTTACGATTTCATCTACTCCCGTACCTGCTGTCAGCTCTAAGGGCGTTTCAATTTTATTCGCCCAAACGCCCAATCTGGGATCATTCAATCCCTTAAGAACATTTACCAGTGTTGCACACATTTTAATTCTCATGTAACCACCGCTGGGACTTTTATCAAAAACTGTATTATTAGGCCATGAATCTGAAGGTGAATTGCCAACATAACTTATATTAGCATCATCTGAAGTATCCAAAATCAACGGATAATTACTTGGGTTAGCTGTAATTTTACCTATTCCCGCTCCTGCTATTGTTGGATCCTTTTCTGATAATCGCATATAATAGCGAAGTGCCAAGGAATTGGCAAACTTTCTCCATTTAGAAGCGTCTCCATTATATAGAACATCTTGGGCCGTAACAATATTTTCGTAAGAACCATTGTCTTTGGATAATAGCGAATTGGCCGTTTCCAAATCAGCAAGAATCCCCATATAAATATTTTCCTGACTATCATATACGGGCTTAAAATATTCCAAACCAGATTCTGCCTTTAAAGCCTGTGAATAAGGAGCATCTCCCCAAAGATCCGTAATCAAACCAAAGGTATAGGCTTTCAAGACCAAGGCAACACCTTGATGGAATTCAAGTCCTTCATCCAATGCTTTTTGATAGAAAGCATCATTAGTTCTTAAAATACCATAATAATTGGACCAACTATTGGAGGTATTGTCCCAGTCGTAGTCATTATGCCCGCTAGACCAACCATCTTTTTGGGTATGTTGCATAACACCCGCAATATTACCGAAACCTAAGCTTACTACCGTCTGGCCGATACCCGTTTCTATTGTTGGTAATAATAAATTAAGGTCTGCAGTTTGAGGGTCAACGCCATTCGGATTGATATTTATTTCATCCAAATCTTCGCAAGAAGTAACCAAAGCAAATACCGCGGCTAAAAAAATTATAAAACTATTTTTTCTTTTGCACATAATCTTCATTTTTTAAAAAGTAAATCCTATTTTAAATCCAATTGGAACGACCCATGGATTTACGTTATATCTTTCGACTCCTTGAGAGAACCCTCCATTGCTCTCTGCCTGGAATGCTCGTTCAGGATCCACACCAAAACTGGAATCCTTGGTCCATACCATAATATTGCGGCTGTAGATAGAGAAATTAACTTCATCGACACCAATTGTTTTGCAAAAATTATCAGAAGCTCTATAGTTCAGTGCTATTTCCCTTAATTTAATATAATCTGCATCAAATAAATTGGCACCACCAATATCCCATGGATAACTTACTATATACGGTAAAAAGGTAGTTCCCTCATTACCCAGGTTCTCTCGATCCAAGATGAAATTTCCATTAGCATCATGTTCTCCCGTCACACCCGGTGCAAACGTACCATCAAAAACCGTGACACCACTAAAACCTTCAGGAAACCCACCATATTCCGGTGTTGGCCCCCCAACGGGTCTCAAACGATCCCCCAACAATAACTCGTCTGCATTTTCAACTACCCAATCGCGAAGTTCCTGGCTCGGAGCACCGCCCAAATCACCCGGATGAACCAATTCATCTAACCAAGTCTGGGTATTTGCACCCTCGGTCTGATAGCGATAGGTCTGTGATACATATTGGCCACCAGACCGCCAGTCAAAGGTCATGTTCAATGAAAAATTCTTATACGAAATCGAAGATTGTAAACCCATGATAAAATCAGGATTGTAATTTCCAACCTTAGAATATTCCTCTTCACCTTCCCATTCCGCATCTAAACCAGAACCAAGTATTGGGTATCCAAAATAAGGAGAGCTTTCATCAGTCACTCTTCTTATTTTTCGTGAATACAGGTTACCCACTATTCCATCATGTCCCTGAGCACTATTTTTCACATACCCTATAGATTTAACCCTGGCACTATCCCAAAATTGAATAAAATCGACCTCTTCAGCCAAATCTAATATTACGGTTTCATTTTTGGTGAAATTCACATTCAGATCCCAATTCCAGTTCTTTGTCCTTATTGGGGTTACTCCCAGTGAAAGTTCCAAACCTTCACTTTGAAGCAATCCGGTATTAACATTTATCCTGCTAAAACCCGATGAAATTGCTAATGGAACAGCCAGTATTTGATTTTTATTATCTACCTTATAGTAGGTTCCTTCAAAACGGAATCTATTGGAAAATAATTTAAGATCAATTCCAAACTCGGTTGAAGTTGCTTTTTCAGATTCAAGATTAGATGTCAACAAATTACTGGATACTCCTAATCTAGTGGCATCGTCCCATTGCCCTGCATCTTGATATGCCGCATTCAGTTGATATGGATCGGTATCGTTCCCGACTTGTGCCCAACCACCCCGGAATTTCAGCATATTGACATTTTCACCCATATTAAACAGTTCATTTACCAAAATACTCAGTGATGCAGACGGATAAAAATAGGATCGATTTGCTCCTGGTAAAGTACTGGACCAATCATTTCTGGCAGTGATATCTAAATACAGCATATCCTTATATCCTAGGTTAGCCAATCCATATGCACTATATATGACTTTTTCATTTCGCCCATTTCGGTAATCCAGTGCCCCGGAATTTATATTTTGTACCGTGAATAAATTTGGCACCACCAATCCTGAACCTGTTTTAGATGAATTGCTAATAAATGAACCTATACTTTTTAAAGCATTTCCACCAACAGAAGTTGTTAGAGTAAAATCTGTCCAATCCTTTGAGTAGGTTGCAAGAACATCAAAATTACGTTCAGATCCTGCACTACTTATAATTCCGTAAGCCCCATTGTTTGGTTCCCTAGTATATCCTGGCGCTATTTTTGATTCCCTGATTTCATCAGTTTTGTTCAAGGTATAGCGGCCCATAACATTAAATGATGGTGACAATTCTAAATTGGCAACTAGGTTACCATAGATTCGATATCTATTAAAACTATTATTTATCCCGTGAGCTATAAAATATGGGTTCTCATAGTTTTCAGAAATTCTAAGAACCCCATTAGGTGTATCATAATCCTTGAGTTTCAGTATATCCACATTTGTCGGACTTGTAATCGCGTGTTGTAGCGGATTTGCACCCCTATTTGAGGCCGGTCTGTTATCGGCCCCTGAATTCGCAAAATTGATATTTGTACTTACCGTTAACTTATCCGATACTTTGGAAGAGGCAGCCAATGAAATACTGTTTTTATGCAAATCAGAATTTGGTATTAAACCTGAGTGGCTTGTATTGGAATAGCCTAGCCTGTAGTTTACAATATCTGTACTGCTTGAAATAGCTGCATTGTACGTTGTTGTTAAAGCATAGTCATTTAAAAAGTTATTGACATTGTCGGGATAAGAAACAACCTCAGTAGGAATTTTTCGGCCATTGGCATCCAATGGCGCATCCCATTGTACTGCCCAATATCCTTTATCATTTTCAGGTCCACTCCCAGCAGGTTCAGATCCTGTGATATCAGGTAGAACACCACCTCCAACATCCTCAGGTCTAAAAGAGAAGAATCCGCTTGAAAACTTGGTTTGAGTATTTACAAATTTGGATGGAATATCATAAACCGAATTGGTTGAAAAGGAAACTTTCATGCCTTCATTCTCCTTAGCTTTTTTCGTAGTAATCAACACTACTCCATTACCGGCCCTTGTTCCATACAAGGCAGCTGCACTTGGACCCTTTAATATAACGACATCTTCTATACTTTCCGGATCGAGGTCAGAAATGGCATTTCCATAATCCACCCTATTGTCACTTCCAAAACCACCTATGTTATTAACCGTACTTATTATAGGTACACCATCAACTACAAATAACGGTTGATTATCTGTACTTAGCGATGTAGCTCCCCTAATGACCATATTGACCGATGATCCAGTTCCTCCAGTAGAACTAATGGTAACCCCGGAAACTTTACCGGCCATCGAGTTCAAAACATTTTCATTGACCACCCGAGTGAGTTCTTCACCACCAACCTTTGCCACGGAATAACCTAAAGACTTTTCTTCCCTTCGTATTCCCAAAGCTGTAACCACTACTTCATCCAGCGCCTGGGCACTAGTAGCCAACGAAACATTTATTATCGATTGCCCATTAACAGCAACCTCTTTAGTCTCAAATCCGATATACGAAAATACCAATACCCCCTCATCAGGCACATTAATACTATAGTTGCCATCGAAATCGGCACTGACCCCCTGTGTTGTTCCTTTTAGTATAATACTTACCCCTGGCAAAGGCACACCATCTTCCGATGAGGTAACTGTTCCAGATACCAGTACTTTGTTGTTCTGGGCAAGTACAGTAGAACTGACCAATAGTAACATCATAAAAAGGAGGGTAGCTAAGGATTGCCCTATTTTATTTTTAATACAATAATTCGTATTCATATTAATATTTTAAGTTGGTTATCATTTTTTGATTGAGCATTTTACGACGGCATTTACTTAACCACTTCGAATGTAAGTATCAAAGCATGGGTATTTATCCCGATTATCGAGGCGTCCTGCCCTGCTGCCATAAACATCGCAATTCTCATGGAATCATCATTGATCTCTTGGACTATGACTTTACTTTGAAAGTCTAAAAAGCCAACAAATTCAGTACCTGAAAAATCAAGCGTGGTGACATCATTAAACGTTAGTGCTCCTCCAGGGCCGTAAACTGAAGACGTTGTGAAATCTTCATTCTCGACATAGGTAAACGTAGCATTTGCCTCAGGGGAATACAGTCCGGTACAAAGTCCAAAATCTATACCGTTACTATTTACGATTCCTGCTCCTCCAGTAGTGACAAACTGATAAACTATCCCTCCGAAGGCCGCTCCATCCGCCTTTACGTCATGTCCATAGCTTCCGTCAAAATGAAACGTATATTCATCATCATAAACCTCTCCCATACCCAAACCTGCTCCAAATATACCCGCAGGTAATGGAACCGGAGTACCTGGAGATACAGAAAGCTCAGCATCCGCATTAGCGAAATAATCAAAATCGGAATGATTACCTGAAAGCTTCCAGGTCTTCCCATTTACAGCAGTAGGCCCGCCAGTTAACAATACGTAGGGTGTAAGTGCAATTGCCAATTCAGTTTCTGATGTAACAATTGCCCCGCTGGGACCAGTTGCAGTTAAGGTAGCGCTATAGTACCCCCCATCCGTATAATTATGTACTGGATTTTGTTCGTTACTTGTTTGTCCATCCCCAAAATCCCAAGACCAACTTACAGCACTATGTGTCAAGCCCTGAAAGGCAACCTTCTTGTCATCAACACTATGGGAAATAACCGCCGAAAGTGGGGAAATCTCTTTATCAATCTCATCTGAACTACAAGATGACAATATCAGCAGCAAGGAAAACATCATTCCTGAAAATATTTTTACGTTTATTTTATCCATAAGACTTTTTTTATTGCGGTGTAAAACTGAATCTATTTCGAGATATGCGTCTAAACAAATGTTATATAAATGTTAAATCACATTGTATTTTTCCCAAAATTATACTTAAATCAACCCATTTTATAAAGGTATTTTATTAAAAATACATTAAATATTACCCCAAGGTTTAATATTTTACATTTATTTTTACCAAAAGAGCGAATATTCTTATCTCATAAGATTAAGTCCGATGATTCATTTTTCAACATATTTTCATGAAACATAATTTTTCCCCAATAAGTATTTCCAAAATGGCAGTTGCATTGATTACCATGTTCTTGTTTATTGGCACTTACTCTAATGCTCAAGAATTAAAGGTTGGATCCGCCAAACGAATTATCACCCCGAATCCCTTAATTGCGGTTTCGGGTGGAGTGGGAACGCCAAATCCTGCCCATATTAAAAAAGGAGATTTGTTCGTAAGGGCAATGGTACTTGCTAAAGGTGTTGAAAAAATCGCCATTGTAAATATTGACAATATTGGTTGGCCGGCTGCGCTAGGTGACCGATCAAGACAATTAATAAAGGGTATTCCTCCCGAGAACGTTCTTATTGGTGCCACCCATACCCATAGCGCACCCGACGCCTACGCATTTCCGAATGCAACGGGAGGTCACAGTGCCGATCTTGACTATTTAGATCGATGTGTTACTTTAGTGGCAGATGCCGTGAACGAAGCCATTCGAAATTTAGAACCAGCCGATCTCAAAATTGAGGTCGGAAAGGCGGAAGGTAAAATAGCATACAATTACTACGCCCCGAAACTGTACGACTCCCGTTGTGGTGTAATACAGGCTATTGGGACCAAGGGAAAGAATAAAGGCAAGGCCATAGTTACCCTGGTCAACTACGCAATACATCCCGAGGTGATTGGTAACAGTCGTGATATTTTGACTCCAGATTTAATTGGGCCCCTCTATGACCGAATAGAGGCTAAAACAGGTGGTATGGCTGTTTTTATGAATGGTGCCCAAGGGGGTATGGTTACGGCAGACAACCGCTTGGAAGATGGTAAAGAGGTTGCTGATTGGGAAGAATGCAAACGCATAGGTAATCTATTGGCTGATGAGGCTCTTCGCATTATCTCCACAGCCCAGGTACAACAAAATCCAGATATCTTTTGTGCAAACAAAACCGTTACTTTCCCGATTGAATCAGCAATGCTAAAATATATTCTTCAAAATTCCCCTTTAAACTATTCCGGTGGAAATGGCGACTCCATTAGTACTACTTTAAATTTATTGAATATAGGCTCTGCACAGATATTGACCATTCCCGGAGAGGCCCTTCCCAACATCGGATATTATTTAAAACGAAAGATGCCCACGGAACACCCCTTCTTGTTTGGGTTGACCAACGATGCTTTTGGTTATATTCTAACCAAGGAAGACTTCAACAGTTTTGAACGTTATGAGTATGTAAGCAGAACAAGTTTGGGAGAAAAAACAGGAGAAATATTGATTTCCGAATTATTGGGTATGGTTGACAAAAGTCCTCAACCACAAAAAAAATAAACTATATAAATATTCCATTTCCATTATGAAAAGAGTTCTATCAATTTTGCTGGTCCCCATTCTATTTTTATCCTCTTGTAAAAATAATTCTAAAGCCACGGCCGAGGCACAAGGTATAAATGAAATCGAAGTTGAGGCTAAAGTCACCCCTGAAACAGCCTTGGAAAGTTATCTTAAAATAGAAGACAATGCCTACGCGTGGGAATTAAAAGACACTTATGAAGTCGACAATGTGACGGCCTATGATTTGTTGTTGACCTCCCAAAAATGGCGGGAACATACTTGGAAGCACCAATTAACCATATTGGTGCCGAAGGATATCGCGCATGATGGTTCATTATTGTTTATAACCGGAGGAAGTGTAGAAGATGGTATGCCGCGATGGAAATCAAAGGGAGATTACGACGATACGGCTCCAATGGCCAATATTGCCGAAAAGAACAAAGCCATAGTAGCCATACTACGCCAAGTACCTATGCAACCTTTATATGATGGAGATTTGGTTGAGGACCAGCTGATTTCCTTTACATTGCACAATTATAAAAATGACAAGGACCTTACTTGGCCCTTACTCTTTCCCATGGTAAAAAGTGCCGTTCGTGGAATGGACGCCGTACAAGAGTTTTCAAAGGAGAAATTACAAAAAGAAATTTCCCGGTTTACGGTTACCGGTGCTTCCAAACGTGGCTGGACAACTTGGTTGACCGGAGCAAGCGACAAACGCGTCGAAGCGATTGGCCCTATGGTTATTGATGTGCTGAATATGCCTGTAAGTTTGGATTATCATCTAACGGCTTGGAGTGAATACAGTGAACAAATCAACGATTACATTAAGTTGGAAATTCCTCAGACCGTAAATACAGAAGACGGAAATGCACTTACCCAAATGATCGACCCCTATTCCTATCGAGATAAACTTACTATGCCCAAAATTATATTCATCGGCACCAATGACGAGTACTGGCCTGTTGACGCGGTCAAGAATTATATTAAAGATATTCCTGGTGAGAATTACATTCACTATACCCCAAATGCTGGGCATAATCTTGACGGAGGGGAAAAAGCCTTAAAGGCGTTGAGTGCTTTTTGGGGCAGAACTTTGGATAAAAAACCATATGCCGACCTTAGCTATGAGTTAAGCTCCGACAAAACCACGGCCATGCTTTCTATAACATCGAATTCCGAGGATCTCAAATCCATTTATCTATGGTCTGCAGATTCTGAAGACCGAGATTTTAGGGATGAAACTTGGAGTTCGGACAAAATAAATCCAGCCAAGGACAAAACAACTATTCAAAAAATCACCTTTCCAAAAAGCGGGTTCAAGGCATTTTATATGGATTTGGAATATGAAGACCCCAATGGAGGAACGTACACTAAGAGTACTCGAATGTACCTAGCGGATGACGATGAGATTCTCTAAAAAAATCAGGAATTGGTTATTTAGCATTGCTACGATTATCCTATTGATATTTGTTGCATTCAAGCTTGTGGAAACAAAGAGCGACAACTTTCCAGTTTCCAAATACTATGGTTATGATACTTCAATTCCATTAAGGGATTCTGTTCATATTGCTATTGACACTACAGGTTTCACAACGCTTGCCTTTACGTACAATAGCGTTCACAATAAAAAAGTATCAGGGCTTTTGAGCCTTCCAAAAAATAGCACACACCCCCTACCCGTAATCATCCTTATGCATGGCTTGGGAGATCATAAAGCCGTGGACTATGTTCAATACGGGAATGATTTTTTCTTAAAAAATGGTTTTGCCGTACTGCGGATAGACATTAGTGACCACGGTGATCGAAAAGAGGAAGTTTACGAATTCGATTTGACGGGAACCTACAAATATTGGTCACGTAATGTCATAACTCAAACTGTTTTTGACCTTCGCCGGGCCACTGATTTTATTGAAACACGGGAAGAGCTGGATTCCAAGAGAATTGGTTATTATGGCATTAGTCTAGGGGGGATTATAGGCGCGGTTTTTTGCGGTGTGGAAGATCGGATAAAAGTTCCGGTGATAGCCTTGGCAGGCGGACAATTGAATTTATTGTACGAAGAAAAGGCCCTCTCCGAGGAAGCCAAGGATTTTGTAAGTATCATTGAACCATTGAATTTCGTTGAGCAAATATCCCCACGCCCATTTTTAACGTTGAATGCCAAAAACGACGAAATAGTACCCCCAATGATGAGTAAACTACTTTATAAAGAAGCCAAGGATCCCAAAAATATTATTTGGTACAATGCAAAACATCGAGATATACCTTTGGATAAGGTCTATCAAGATGGGCTTAACTGGTACAACACCTATTTAAAATAAACCTTTTAAATTCCTTTTCAATGAAAACAAATAATATACACCGCCCTCTTTTACGCTATACACTTCTTTGTCTATGCCTTTCCCTTTCTTTGGGAAGCTGCAAGGAAAAAAACAAGCAAGAGGATAAAAGCAATAATCAAGAAACTTCAGAAGTGGTAGCCTCCAATTGGGCGGAAAAATTAGGTTGGCCAGCCGGCAAAAGAGTGGTAGTGTTACATGCCGATGATATTGGCATGTGCCCTGAAGCTAATATCGCAGCAGAAAAACAGCTGGTCGACGGTGTCATACAATCGGCGGCTGTGATGATTCCCTGCCCAAATGCGAAGGAATTCATTACATGGGCCAAAAACAATCCAAAAATGGATGTTGGTCTGCACCTTACCCTGACCAGCGAATGGAAAAAATACAGGTGGGGAACGGTAACCGATGGTTCTGAGGTACCCGGTTTGCTAGATGAGGATGAAAAAATGTGGCATACGGTCTTGCAGGTTGTTCAGAGCGCCTCCGCTGAAGAAGTTGAAAAAGAGATTCGGGCCCAGATTGAACAATCCATTGCTTGGGGGCATCGTCCAGATCATATTGACACACATATGGGTACATTATTCGGACATCCATCATATGTTCAGGCGTATATGAAAGTTGCCATGGAATATGGTATTCCTGCAAATATTATTGACTTGTCAAACAAAGCGGTATTGACCGAATTTAGGAAAAAAGGCTACCCCATGGATGACAATGTGGTTAAAATGACGGAAAATTATACCCTTCCCAAATTGGATTATTTCTCGAGTGCACCCAATGCAGATACCTATGAAGAAAAACTGGCGAATTTCAAGGAATTGATCAATTCTTTGGAACCCGGTCTCACCGAAATTATTTTTCATCCATCCATTTTAACGGATAACTTGAAAGGCATTACAAATTCATGGCAACAGCGTTCTTGGGAAGCACAAATGTTTTCCGATCCTGAGCTTATCAAATTTTTTGAAGATGAAGGTATCATCTTTACCAACTGGCAAGAGATTATGGAAAGATTCAACAAAATAAAATAACCGGAAGGTAGATTCAATTATCTTAACTCCTTTTATTTCATTTTTTAAAAAATCCATTATTAATGTCAAAATTTAACGTATATCAAAGAAAATATAACTAGCTCCGAATATGTTAAAAGGGTTTATTTGAATACCAACCAAAATTACGCAACATGGATTCTACTTCAGGCATAATACTAGCGGCTTCACTGATCATTATTATGTTCGGAATGGGGTTGTCATTGACCTTGGCCGATTTTAAAAGGGTTTTTAGCTTTCCCAAGGCTATATGTATTGGGCTACTTTGTCAAATCATCCTATTGCCTGCAATTGGTTATGCTTTGGCCATATCATTGGAATTGTCTCCAACCACAGCAATTGGAGTGATGCTCTTGGCGGCTTGCCCCGGTGGGCCGACATCCAATATGCTCACTTATTTGGCTAAAGGCGATCTGGCCCTCTCCGTTTCATTGACGGCCGTGGCAAGTATTTTGACCATCCTTACGATTCCGATAATAGTACAATTTGCCATAAAATCCTTTTCCAACACCGGTCAGGTTGTAGCAGTGGATGCACTTACAATGATAAAACAACTGCTTATAATAGTCATTGTACCCATTTGCATTGGAATGTTGGTAAAGCGTAAATTCTCGGCATTTTCCGCCAAAATGGAAAAGCCTGTAAAAATAGCTTCGGCCCTGATCTTTATTTTAGTGGTTGTGGGTATTATAATCAGCATTAGGGATGTTTTTATGAGTTACCTGAACGAAGCCGGGCTACCTGCCATATTGTTGAATGTGAGTACCATGACTCTAGGATTTCTATTGGCCGTTTTGTTTAAATTAAATAGGCCCCAAGCAATAAGTATTTCGATTGAGACCGGAATCCAGAATGGAACCTTGGCCATAACCTTGGCCACAATTGCATTGAACAATGTCGAATACTCGATAGTACCTGCCATCTATGGTTTATTAATGTTTGGGACCGCCACGATTATTATTCTCTTTAGGAAACCCTTGGGTGGAAAAGATGAAATATCCATAACGTAGAGATTATGGTGCTATTGCCATATCAAAGAACATGGCGTTTTAAAAGAATATACATCAAGATAAGCCAAGAAATGAAAAAGAATTTGTTTGTTTTTTTGTTAGTGGCCTTTGCTAATTTAGGATGCAAAAGTGAACAACATGTTTCCATAGCTCCCAAGGGTTATACAAATAACACTACTCTTAAGTTGGCTTATGTTACTGGTGCCCTAAAATTAATCGAAACCGATTTCCCTATTCCCGAATCTATAAAGGAGCATAAGGATCTAACATATAAGAAGGTAGATTCAATAGCCTTGAAATTGGATATTTATCACGCCAAAACCATTAAAGATACTGCCCCTCTTATAATTTATATACATGGAGGTGCTTGGAAAAAGGGAGACAAACACGATTATTTGCCCTACCTGATCAGCTACGCTGAAAAAGGCTATGTTACGGCTACCGTACAATATAGATTTACAGGGGTTGCCAAGTATCCTGCTCAACTATTAGATGTAGAATCCGCTGTAAGATGGTTAAAGCAGCATGCGGATAGTTATCACATTAATCCTGGAAAAGTAGCCATAGTCGGTGGCTCGGCCGGCGGTCACTTGGCCCTGATGAATGCGTATTCTAATAACAGTTCAACAACAGACGAAAACGGATTTTCATCCCAAGTACAGGCTTTGGTCAATTTTTATGGCCCCTCGGATTTGGCTCACCAAGAAGCTAGGAATAAAGAAGTTGTTGAGAATTTAATAGGCAAAACTTTTAAAGAGGCTCCAGAGCTATATAAAAGAGCTTCCCCCATAAATTTTATTACTAAAAACGCCCCACCTACCCTAACTTTTCATGGCACGTTGGACGAGCTGGTTCCTTTTGAACAATCAGACCGTCTTCATGCAAAGCTTCAGGAGATAGGTGTTCCTTCCTATTATCATAAATTAAAAGGTTGGCCGCATACCATGGATGTATCGGCAAAAGTAAACGCCTTCTGTCAATATCATATGGATGTGTTTTTTGACAAATACATTCCAAAATAAACTGCGGTAAGCCTATGTGGCAAAGGTTAAAGAAAATATTCAAAACCATTTCCTATATACTGATCACCCTGATCATGGTGGCAATCTTGGGTATTAGTCTGGCAAGTTTCAAGTATCACAGCATTGTAGATTCAACGCCACGAAATAGTTCCATACAAGCACAACCAGGGGCATTGGGTCAATTTGTCAATACATTCATAGGCACTGGCGGATTTCCTTATTGGGTATGTGGTTTTAATTTTCCAGGGGCGACCGTACCTTTCGGAATGGTTCGTTTGAGTCCCGAAACCATGTCGATCTTCAAGGACACCAAGGACTTCAGTACAGCAGGCTATTATTATGCCGATACTAAAATATTAGGATTTAGCCATACCCGATTGGCTGGGACAGGCGCTACCGAAGGTGGACACTTTCTTTTTACGCCTACCACATCCTCCATCAAAAAAATTGATTTCTCGCAGGACTATTTCCATCGTTTTTCGCATGCAGATGAAACTGCTTTTCCAGGTTACTACAGCGTAAGCCTAAAGGATGAAAATATCTTATCTGAATTTACCAGCACGGAACGTACAGGTGTACACCGCTATACTTTTCCTAAAACATCGAAAAAGCATTTGCTAATTAACATTACCAATACCATAGGGAAATATAAGGCCGGGGAAGGATGGGTACAATTGCTCCCCAAAGCCAATGAAATAGAGGGGTCGACCCGCACATATGGGGCATTTGCAAGCAGGTTTGGAGGCATAAAAGTTTATTTTGTGGCACGGTTCAATCAAAGCTTTAAAGCGTATGGCATTTGGGATGGGACCGACTATCATGAGGAGCTAACGCAATTAACAAGCGATAGTCTTAAAGTAGCCGTGCGTTTTGCAAATGAAAATGTCGGCGTAAAGGTGGGACTATCTTATGTAAGTCTGGAGAATGCCCGTCTAAATTTGGAAACTGAAGTTGGTCATACCTCCTTCGACACCACCTTGGATGGGGCAAAGACCAAATGGGAAGAAAAACTTTCATTGATACAAATCGATGGCGGCACGGAAGAAGAAAAAAAAGTGTTTTATAGCAGCCTGTATCGTAGCTTTCAAATGCCTACTACATTTGACGATGTGAATGGCGATTACATTGGTTTTGACAATACCATCCATAAAACAACGGACTATACCTACTATACCGATTTATCTTTATGGGATACCTTTCGAACCGTACACCCTTTGTTTAATCTTATTGCCCCAAATGAGCAACGCGACATGTTGGTTTCGCTGGTCAAAATGGCTGAGCAAGGTGGCAGTCTACCCCGATGGCCCATGGGTCACGGATATACAAACTCTATGTTAGGTTCGCCAGCCGATATGGTCATAGCGGAGTCTTATTTAAAAGGCATACAAGATTTTGATGTGGAACTTGCCTATAGCTACATGAAAAAAGTGGCACTTGAACCCCTTCCCAAAGCTGACCATGCTACGGGAAGGGAAGAGATTGAAGAGTATATAAAATATGGTTTTTGTCCAACAGAATTTGGAGAGGAGGCCATTGGCAAGACCTTGGAATATGCCTGGGCCGATCATTCCATAGGTCTTTTGGCCAAAGCATTGCATAAACCTGATGATCAGGCTGTATTCGAAAAACATTCCAAATTCTACAAAAATGTTTGGAATCCGGAAACTCAATATTTTCAATCAAAACATAAAGACGGACGTTTTGTTGAATTGTTCGACCCATTAAAGCTCACCTATTTTGATGAAGATCAAATATACACCAAGGATTATGTCGAAGGTAGTGCACTGCAATGGCGATGGGCCGTACCTTTTGACCCCAATGGGCTCATCTCACTTTTTAAAGACAAGGATTACTTTATTAATGAGTTGAATGATTTTTTTGAATTGTCAGACCCACAAAAAGCCACTTGGACACCTGGTTCTTATTACTGGCATGGAAACGAACCCGATATTCATGCCGCCTACCTATTTAATTCTGTGGGACGGCCCGATCTTACACAAAAATGGGTGCGATGGATATTAGACAACAAATATGACAATAGCTATGTAGGCATTGATGGCAATGACGATGCTGGCACCTTGTCGGCTTGGTATATTTTTAATTCGCTTGGTTTTTATCCTATAGCCGGGACCGACATTTATCAGCTTGATGCTCCTCTTTTTAAAAGTGTAAGCCTTAATTTAGGGGAGAATATTCTAAGCATCCGAACTAAAAATTATGCTCCTGAAAACAAATATGCACATCACGTTTTTCTGAATGACACCCTATTGGATAGAACTTGGTTAAAACACGCTGAAATCGCCAAGGGCGGTGTAATAACATATGTAATGGGCAAAACGCCCTTAAAATAATATAAACCTAAAAACACAAATCTATGAAATATCTTTTTTTATGCCTTACTGCAGCACTTGTATTCTCCTGCAAGGAAAAACCTGAAAAATCAACTGAAGAAATGGAAATTAATGATTCGGCCATAGTCACAGAAGAATTTATTTATGAAATCAAAGATGCGTTGACCCCAGAATGCCATGCCTCCACTGTGGAAGTGAGTAATGGTATAGTAGTCGCTTCTTGGTTTGGCGGTACTGAGGAAAAAAATGACGATGTCGGTATCTGGGTATCCCGAAAAGTTAATGGGTCGTGGTCCACCCCTATCGAGGTGGTAAATGGTGTCCAGGATGAAAACACCCGATACCCTTGCTGGAACCCTGTTTTATTCAAACCCAAAGGACAACCTTTGCAACTGTACTACAAGGTGGGTCCTAGTCCGCAAGAATGGTGGGGCTTGTACATGACCTCTGAAGACGATGGCAAAACTTGGTCCGAGCCTATCCACCTCCCAAAAAATATTTTGGGGCCTATAAAAAATCAACCTGTGCAATTAGCCAATGGTGATATACTTTCCCCATCAAGTACCGAAAGCCTATCTGGAGATTGGAAAATACATTTAGAAACAAGTAGCGATATGGGTAAAACCTGGACCAAATCCGAATCTCTAAATAATCCCAATGAATTTGGGGCTATTCAACCGGTTGTATTGAACTATGGAGAGGGAAAGTTGCAATTATTGAGCCGTACCAAAAATGAGGTAGTTACCCAAAATTGGTCCGAGGACAATGGTAAGACCTGGGGCAAAATGACGGCCACCTCACTTCCCAATCCCAATTCCGGAATTGATGGAGTTACACTAAAAGATGGTCGCCAATTTTTGGTCTATAATCCCACCGACAAAAATTGGGGTGACAGGGTACCTCTTAGCGTAGGCCTTTCTACCGATGGAAAAAATTGGAAGAGGGTACTTGATTTAGAACCATTGACCGAAACAACCGATAAGGAAGGTGAAGAGTATTCATACCCTACAGTGATTCAAGCTGAAGATGGCAAAATTCACTTGGTATACACTTGGAACCGTAAGACCGTTAAATATGTTGTTTTAGATCCTAGTAAACTAAAATAAATGAAAACAAAAAAATGGCAGAGAAGGTCCTTACGAGTTTTAGGAGGATTGCTTTTGCTTTTATTTGCTGTATTCTTTTTCAGTACCCAAACCGTTGATACTACTCCGTACTTTGAGACCGAATACTATAAGAAAACCATAGCAAATATGGATGCTGCGGTCAAGGACATGGCCGAGGTCAAGGGGAAACTATTGGCCGGTTTTGCCAGAACCAACATTACCCCCAGTATTGTTGATGGTACCCCAGATGCTTCAAAAGGTGAGTTCAACACCATAAAAATGGCCGGTTTTGGAGGTGGAAAAATAGCGGTGGGCGTACACGATTCCATTTTTGCCAAAGCCATAGCCGTTGAGGTCAATGGAGAGGAGGTTGTGTTTATAAGTGCCGATATGGTTTTGATTCCTGAATTGGTAGTGCTTGAAGTCGCCGAGAATCTTAAAAACGAGATTTCAAGAAAACAGCTCTTTTTTGGAGCTACACATACACATTCCAGTATTGGAAATTGTATTCCGGGTTTCGTGGGGAAAAGTTTTGGAGGTGAATTTCAGCCCGAAGTGGTTAAATGGCTTAGTGCCAAGTTCACAGAATTGATCATCGATGCACGTAAAGATAAACAATACGCGAAATTTTCCTCAGGAAATATCAGGACACCCAACTTGGTACGTAATCGAATCATTGGAGAGACTGGCAGGTTAAATGATAGATTAAACCTAGTATCTTTTGCCCAGGACAATGGCAAGAAGGCGGTTATTGGCATTTTTGCAGCGCATGCCACTACAATAAGCACGTGGAATGACAAATATAGCGGGGATTATCCCGGTTATTTTCAAAGAAGCCTTGAGGCTGATGATATAGACATGGCACTGTTCTTTGCAGGAACGGTCGGCAGCCATACCAATAAAGGCCAGGGCGAAAAATATGAAAAGGCAAAATATGTGGGTGAAACATTGGCAGATTCTGCCAGGGTGCTCATCAACAGAATGGAATATGATTCTGTTATGACCATGGCATCGGCAACTACCGAGCTTGAGATTCCTAGGCTTCAGGCTTTTTACATTTCCGATAGGCGCAGACTTTCTCCTTTCATGGGTAGCAAATTAATGCCCGAACTGAAATCCATGTATGTACAGGGACTAAAATTGAATGATTTCATTTGGCTGACATTTCCTTACGAACTTAGCGGGGAGTATGGTATCGACCTTAAAAATGCGCTGGAACTGGAAGGTTATAATTCAGCCCTTACTAGTTTTAATGGACAGTATTTGGGTTATATTGTACCCCAAAAATATTACTATTATGACACCTACGAGGCGCGCTTGATGGGCTGGTACGGTCCCAGTATGGGTGACTATCTCATGGAACTGAACTATAGGTTGACAAATGCACTTATTGACGCTAAGTTATGAAGAAAATAAAAAATATTTTTAAGGGTTTGGGAATTTTGATGCTGCTTTTGGTCATAGTCATCGGCTGCATTTTCATGTACAACTGGCGGGATAGGAACCCTGGATATGCCATTGATATCGCGCTAGAGAACAAAAATCCGCAAACGATCAAGGCCGGGTTTTCAAAAAAAGCCATTACGCCCACCATCGTTGATACTTGGAACGATGTCAATGGCGACAACAAATACAATGAAGATGATGGGGATACCTTTAATGATATTAATAACAATGGAGCCTTTGATGCGTTCTGGATTGCAGGCATGAGCAATGCCAAACCGGCACAAGGCATACATGATGATGTTTGGTCCCGGGTCATGGTCATTGATGATGGTCAGAGTCGTATTGCCATGATTTCGATGGATGCCATTGGATTTTTACACGGTGACGTAATCGACATTAGAGAGCGTATTCCTAAGGATTTGGGCATTGATTATACACTCCTTTCTTCAACCCACACCCATGAAAGTATTGACTTGGTGGGTATTTGGGGTGAAAACATATTCAACTCAGGTGTAAATCCTGAAACCTTGGAATATGTAAAAGAACAGACCGTCGCTGCCATAATTGAGGCGGCCAAAAACTTACGGCCGGCTAAATTGGTATTTGCGGAAGACCTTTCCGGCAATGATGCCGCTTTGATCAAGGACACTAGAAAACCCATTGTAAAGGCCACAGGCATTCATTTAATGCAGGTGCTGGATGCTGAAAACAATAAAACGCTAGGAACAATTATCAATTGGTCCAATCATCCAGAAACCTTGTGGAGCCAGAATTTGTTGATCAGTTCGGATTTTCCCCATTATGTTCGTGAAGCTATTGAAAAAGGGGTTTATAATGGCAATGAACTAATACACGAAGGATTGGGAGGTGTGGCCATTTATTTCTCAGGAGTTATTGGTGGATTAATGGCACCCCATCCATCAATTTCAATTAAAGACCCTTTTACCGATGAGTCCTATTCGGAACCCACCTTTGAAAAGACCAAAGCGGTGGGAGACCATATTGCCATAATGTCTTTACAGGCTTTACAAAAGCAAGGGGACACCCTTAATACTGCCGGTATTTCGGTGCGGGCGAAAACGGTGATGGCCCCTTTAGACAATACTACCTTTAAAATAGCCAGTGGTATTGGATTGATTAAAATGGGCATGCCAGAGTATTTTGAAACACGGACAGAGGTAGGTGCCATTCGTATCGGGCCAGCAATGTTTTTAAGTATTCCTGGAGAAATATACCCCGAAATTGTTTTTGGGGGTATTGAGGCTCCAGAGGGGAGAGAATTCGACATCCAACCGATTGAAACTCCCCCTTTACAGGATTTTATAAAGGATAAGTACAAATTTTATTTAGGGCTCTCCAATGATGAAATCGGCTATATTATTCCAAAGAGTGAATGGGATACTGGAAAACCATATCTATACAATGATGAACGGGACACCTACGGCGAAGAAAATTCCCTTGGGCCCGAAACAGGACCGCTTATTTATAAATCACTTATAGAGATGATCGAAGATTTGCAATAAATTTTGTGATTTATATTGATCCTATTTTTTGAATAAGGTCATCCGTAATTTCAGAGTAATCTTCAATGATCCAATCTGCAAGTCCTAATTTATCAGGAGTTTCGGTATTACTGATAGCAAGACATTTCATCCCAGCGGATTTTGCGGATTTCACACCATTCTCGGAATCTTCGATCACGAGGCAATTATAGGATGGCACATTTAGTTTTTCTGCCGTCAACAGATAGGGTTCCGGATGGGGCTTACCATGCACTACATCCCGTGAAGTGATCAAAACCTCAAATAGATTGCCGATATGCAATTCATCCATAACGGTTTGTACTTCCTCAAAGGTAGAACTAGAGGTAAGTGCCAATGGATATTTCTGATGAAGATTATTGATCAACTTAAGTATACCAGGATAAGTTTTCAAGTTTCCTGCAATCAACCGCTGATATTGAATGGATTTTGCTTCAATCAAGTCTCCCAGATTTTGATCCTTGATCCCAAATTGTTCCAAGATATCCTTAAAGGCCGCCACATCAGTTCTTCCCAAACAAAATTCCCGATAAATTTCCGGGGTCACATCAAACCCTATAGTACCGAATATCCGCTGGGTGGCCAATTCGTGGATTTCCTCGTCGTCGGTTATTACACCGTTCATATCAAAAATTATTGTTGTAATCATATCCAAGGTTGATTAAAGTATACGGTTTTAGAAAGAACCCTACCACTTTCCTATCCCTTTATCTCATTTTCAAGCTGTATGATCCGCTCAATATGCTTATCCGCAATCTCCCGATGCAATTGATCAAAAGGCAAAATGGGTTCGCGAACATCCAAGGTCGGGTAAATTCCTTGTCGGAACAACAGTCGCTTGAAAAAATGGATGGAGATGTCCAAGTGCTGGTTGGAAAATGCAAGAATAGGGACAATTTGTAAACTTCAGAAGCCATCGCAGGAACCAAAAATCCTGCAACGCCAGCTTTTAAAGCCTCATTGACATCGCATTTCAAAGCCTTAAGGTCAATAGTTCCGTCCTTGGCAAATGGAGTGTTAAGTACAGTAACTATACCTTTAAGAGGGAATAACTTTTTTTCCAAGACTCTTGAATTAACTACTCTAAGGACAATATTGTAGTAGGGTTATTTTGATTGTTTATTTATGTTTCATTTCAAAACTGTCCATAACCCCACCGTCACTACCATCGCCATTCATTTTACGCGCAGTAAGTTTTAAGTGTTTCCCATCTATTTCAAAAACCACATAGTGGTATTCGTAATATTTTCCTTCATCCAGCTCATCATTGTCCTTTACGGCCTTATGATCGGGAAAATCAATTTGGTCCCATTCAAAGTACTTATGATTATCGAGATTGGATCCTCCACCCCCTGTGATAATATAGGCTGCATTGTTTCCTTTACCCGTTGCGGGGTCATAAGGTGGATGCGGCAGCCCTCTTTCATAATCATGGGTATGGCCACTTAAGACCACATCCACATTATTCGCTTCCATTATGGGTACAATATACTTCCGTAAAGGCGGTTCCCCATCGTAAGGACCCCCTGACCAAGCTTCTGAATAAGGGGGTTGGTGCATCAATGCAAATATCCACTCACTATTTTTACCCGCTTCCTTCAAATCGTTGACGAACCAATTGTATTGTTGGCTATTTATCGCTACGCCCTCCCCTTCCTCAAAATTACCCTTGTTAGGGTCAAGAAATATAAAATGGGAATTCCCATAATCCATAGAATAAAAATACTCCGTACTGCCCGGGGAATTCAAAGGATTATCCACATATTTTTCAAAAGGTGGAACCACACGGGTACCTCCATACCCTCCATATTCGTGATTTCCAATGGCAATATAGGTAGGTATCGAAGCGCTAACATAACGCAATGGATAAAAATACTCATCAATCCACCCGGTCAAATTGGTTCCTTTTGAAACCACATCACCCACATTTAAAATAATATCCGCATTTTCCTTGGCCATCATTTTTACCAGGTTATCATGTACCTTGGGGTAGGATCTATTATCCCCATAAACGATAATCTTAATGGGTGCATCTTTGGATTTCTTTGTACTGAAGGTTTGTTCCATGCTGCTAATGTCGGCACATTCCACCCTATAGTTGTATACTTCATTGGCTTGTAGTCCCACTAAGGTAATTTCATGCATGGTATTGGGTACTTCATTTTCATAAGCCACTAGGTCCAACTTACCGTTTTTACCATATAATACCTTACCAAAGGTAGGATATGCAGTTTCCCACATCATCGTAATGGCATTTTCCTGTAAATTTTGCAAATAAGGCAAGATTAAAAAGGCAGGGTGGTCCTTTAGCTCTATTTTGGCACTTTCTACAGCACTTCTTACAAGTGCAAATCTCGTGGCTAAATCTAAACTCCCAGTCTCCTCCAAGACTTTTGAAACGGTATTGACAATGGTCATGTTGGGTTTGGGATGCCTTTCACAGTACCTGTCCAGACGATTCAAGGAAATATTAATAGCCTCCAAGTCTCTTTTAAGCTGTAAGGCCTCCTCTGTTATCAATTTTACCGATCGTAAATCGCCAGAACCCCATTCATTGATAATCTTTATAGCTACCGACATTGAGGTTCCCGCCATCGCTGTATGGTCAAGCACTATATTTCCTTCTCCTTCCCTAAATTTTTGGTAGAGTTTTCCATCGACCCAAATTTCACCCTTATCATTGGCACTGACTAGCAATCGAATAGGCTTATCGGCAACCTGAAACCCATCAATGGTTTTAGGAATTTCTATCTGGGTTCTGTACCAAGCATGCTGATATTCTCCCCTCCAACTTGTAGCCGTTTCTCTTTTTTCCCAGCTTCCATCCTCGAACACCACTTGGGAAGCTTCATCACTGGCTTTAAATTTATACTTCCAATCCGTAATTCCCATACCTTCCTTGGGCCTAGGGAAATTCATAGCGTTTAAAAAACGACCATAACCTACTGGCATACCCACCAAACGGGCATTATAAAAACGGCTGTTATATCCACCGTTCTTGCTTTTGATTTGAATATTATATTTTTTCCCTGCCTTGGCTGATAGGGATAAAGCACCTTTGCCGGAATAGCCACTGGCAGTAAATAGTTCTTTACCCTCCACATATATTGTTGCTTGTGGACTGACATTGATGTGCAATACCACATCAAGACCCTCCAGATGCTTAGGGATAGTTATGCTCTGCTTAAACCATTTAATTCCATTCTTTTTCCAGAAGGGTCTATTCAATTCTTCTACTTCCCATAGGTCAGGGTTGTGTTCCATAACCTTTTTCAAGGGCAGATCCCCCTCATGCGCATACCATTCGTTTATTTCAAAATAGGGATGCGATTCCAGTGGCTGTACTATGGGTTCTTCCTGCGCGACGGAATAGTTTACAAGAAGCAGGGCAATAAATGCAATATATTTCATTTTACAAATATGATTTTAAGTGGTCTTTCAAAGCATCCGGGAATTCTACTCGGTCTTCCTTCTTTGAACTTCAATCGTATCGAACTCCTTACCGTCAATATCGATTACATGCAAAACTGCATTGTCCTTATTCACCTCAACGTTGACGAAGTGCTCTATTTTCCTGGAGTTAACTGTTTCTGGCTGTATGGCATCAATATCATATAAAGGGGCACCAGCACCAGCCGCGGTAATAAAGTGTGTTCCTTTATCCAAAGCATGGTGGTAGTGGTGATCATGGCCGTTTAGAAAGACCTGCACACCATGTCGCTCAAAAATATCACCCCAGAATTTACGGGCCGCCTTTGATTCTTCAACACGACTTTTCTTTACACTATATAGTGGAAGGTGTTGAAATACAAAAACGAATCCGGCTTCTTTGTGCAGATTCAGTACCTTTTCAAACCATTCTTTTTGGGTATTGAGATACTCGATTCCCGAATCGTGCCAGAACTGATCTTCCGCACCATCCGTGGTATACGCTGGAACCGTTGCCCGCAACCCTTCACTGTCTAGCACCACGAACAGAGCATCGCCTACCGTAAAGTAATAGTAACGCTCATTATTCGGCAAATCAAAGAAATCGTAATAATAAGGTGAGTCCTTTTCATGATTCCCCAATACCGGATAGTAGGGTGTATTTCTCATGAAATCATGGTTGACCTCAAAAAAGGATTCCCAATCGCTCATTGATCTACCATTGGCAACCAAATCCCCTGAATTAACAATAAACCTGGGGTTCTTTTTCATAACCTGATTTATTATTTTTTTATGGATATCATGTCGGTTTCGCGTATCACCAATCGCAACAAAATTAAAAGGAACAATACTATCAGGAAAAGTAGTCAGTGTCCCCTTGCCTTCATTGGTCCCATCATTAAGCACATCATAGCTATACTTTGTGTCCGGCTTCAAATTTGCCAAATGTATTTTATGTTGTTTGTATTTTCGGATCGTATCCGTTTTTCCCTCGGGATCACTAATCGTTAATTCTGCATCGAAGGTAGACCAACATACAGTGGCATCCTTGGTGGTCATTTGCTGTATATAAGGACCAAATGCAATTTTTGTGTCCTCCTGTGCCTGTACTTGGATAAGGAAAAAGGAGAAAATGAAAAGAATCTTTACCGCTTTTTTCATTTGAATATAGTTTTGATAAATGGTTAATTTAAGTAGAAATTAGAAAGAAAAATATACGAAAACGGATGCTAACAAATATAATTCCTTTCAACACTAAGTTATTAAGATATTTTATTCAAAACACATATTATCTTACCCTTTGATTTATTTATTTAAAGCTAGTTTTGTTATATAAGTTAAAATTCCAATACTTCTGTGTTTTTTGAAAATACATTAAATCTTAGGGCAAATGGTGCAAAATAAAATAGTATTAGGAATAGACTTTGGCTCAACAACAGTCAGGATACTTTCCATGGAATTAAAAACGGGAAAGGTATTGAACGCTATTGAACAAGCATACGAGCTAGGTGAGAATGGTGTATTTCTTTCAAGTTCAGATAACCTTTTGGCGCGGCAAGATGCTGCTGACTACGTAGGTTCAATGAGAAAGGCCCTGGAAAAGTCCAAAATCGAAAATGCAGCTCAGGGCATTCAAATGTCCGCCGTTTCTGGAATAGGAATAGATGCCACCGGATCTACCCCATTGCCGGTAACTAAGGATGTGATTCCGTTATCGTCCGTTGATAAATTCTCGAAGAACCTAAATGCCTATGCTTGGATGTGGAAGGATCATACCTCACATAGCGAGGCCGATTATATTACCAAGACAAGTGCTGAGAAAAGGCCCCATTATTTGGATAAAATCGGTGGTGCTTATTCCTCGGAATGGTTTTGGGCAAAAATCCTGCATTGTAAAAATGTGGATAAAGAAGTCTTTGATGCTGCATACACTTGGTTGGAACTTAGTGATTACATTCCTGCTGTATTAGCGGGCATAACCGATGCAGATCAGGTAAAACGGAATGTTTGTGCGGCTGGCCATAAAGGCCTGTACAATGATACGTGGAATGGGTTTCCCGATCGCGAATTTATCGAAGCTTTGGATCCAGACCTTTTAAGGGTTCTAAACACCCTGCCAAAAACAGTATTTTCTATAGAACATAACAGCGGAACGTTGTCAAAACAATGGGCCGATGACTTTGGGATGCCAGAAGGAACTCCTATAGTTATGGGAATTTTGGACGCACATGCCGGGGCTGTTGGTTCGGGAATAAAAGAAGGTAGTCTGGTAAAGATTATTGGAACCTCGACATGTGATCTTGTTTTGGGAAATCTGCATTCAGGAAATTCAAATATCGAAGGTGTTGCGAGCGTCGCAACGGAATCGGTTCTGCCTAACTATTATGGCATAGAAGCTGGCCAAAGCGCTGTTGGGGATACCTTGGATTGGTATATCACCAACGTACTCAAGAACAGCAAATCACATAGCGAACTGACAGAGGAAGCACAAAAATTAAAAGTAGGTTCGAGCGGATTGATTGCTTTGGACTGGAACAATGGCAATCGATGTATTTTGTCCGATGCGATGCTCTCAGGTTTGCTTGTGGGACAAAGTCTTCAGACAAAGGATTTTGAAATTTACAGGGCCTTAATAGAAGGTACCGCTTTTGGTGCAAGGACCATAATCGAAGACATGGAACGACAGGGGGTGGTAATCAATGAGATTGTCAACTGTGGTGGAATTACCCATAAGAATCCCTTGTTCATGCAAATCTATGCGGACATTATCAACAAACCCATGAAAATAGCGGCCATAGACGAAACGGTTGCCCTCGGGGCCGCATTAATGGGTGCCCATGCCGCTTATATGGATGAAGGTAAAAAGGTTTCATACAATTCATTACAAGAAAGAAGCTGTGAAGTTTTGGATAAGGTATACTACCCAAATCCCGAAAATGTCAAAACCTATACTAAACTGTACACCCTTTATAAAAAATTACATGATGCTTTTGGTGTAAAAGGTACCCAAATAGAAATGTATCCTATCATGAAAGATTTGATTCGGATAAAAGGCAATTAATGGTGCAATGTGGGAATGATTGAATGCACCATTAATGTTTATAAATAAAAGATATGGCGGAAAAGGAAATGTTCATTCAAAATATGAAAGAAAGAACAAAGAAATTTGCCGTTGATGTGATTTTGTTTTGCAATACGTTAAAAACCAATAAAGCCACCCCGGTTATAACCTACTAATTGATTAAATCGGCAACGTCAACCGGAGCGAATTATAGGGTAGCGTGTAGGGCAAGATCCAAAAAAGAATTTTTTAGCAAAATTTGTATTGTGGTTGAGGAAATTGATGAATCAGAATATTGGTTGGAGGTAATTAAGGAGGTTGATCTACACAAGGAAAACAAGGTGTTGGAAGAATTACTCATCGAATCAAATGAATTAACCAAAATCATGTCAAAAGCGAAAAATTCGACCTATAATAGCAAATAGGACATAATATCATTCACATTAAATCATTCACACAGTATATCATTCATACAGTAAATCACTCAAGCATTAAATAAAACATATCAAAAAATGAGCAATAGATTAATAGGTAGATTACCCAAAGTAGGAATTAGGCCCGTAATTGATGGACGGGAAAGAGGTGTACGGGAATCTCTTGAAGAGCAATGTATGGTCATGGCAAGAAATGCCGCCAAACTTATTGAAGATAACCTTAGATTTCCCAGTGGTGAAAAAGTAGCATGTGTTATTGCCGACACTAATATTGGTGGTGTTGCCGAAGCTGCACTATGTGCTGATAAATTTGAAAGGGAGGGAGTTACAGTCTCCTTGACCGTTACACCCGCCTGGTGTTATGGTACCGAAGTCATGGATGCCGACCCCAATACCATAAAGGCCATTTGGGGTTTTAATGGAACCGAACGCCCCGGGGCCGTTTATCTTGCGGCTGCATTGGCAGGCTATGGACAAAAGGGATTACCCACTTTTAGTATTTATGGTCGGGAGGTTCAAGATACAGGAGACACCGAAATTCATGAGGACGTAAAGGAAAAAATTCTTCGTTTTGTTAAGGCCGGCTTGGCCGTTGCCCAAATGAAAGGAAAATCATATCTGTCTTTGGGCTATTCTTCTATGGGGATTGTTGGTTCTATGGTCGATCAAAATTTCTTTCACGATTATCTCGGTATGCGCACAGAATTTGTTGATCAAATCGAAATTACGCGTAGACTTGAAGAAGAAATCTATGATAGGGACGAATATAAAAAAGCGTTGCAATGGACACTTGAAAATTGTAAAGAAGGAAAAGATTACAATATAGATGCACTAAAAGGAGATAAAAAAAGAAAAGATTGGGAATGGGAGACCGTTGTGAAGATGACCTTGATCATGAGGGATCTTATGGTCGGCAATCCCAAATTAAAGGAAATGGGTTATGGGGAGGAAGCTTTTGGAAGGAATGCGATTGCTGCAGGTTTTCAAGGCCAACGTCAATGGACAGACCATATGCCCAATGGAGATTTCCCCGAAGCCATTTTAAATTCCTCTTTTGACTGGAACGGCGTACGACAAGCCTATATGATGGCCACTGAAAATGATAGTTTGAATGGTGTATCCATGCTTTTTGGCCACCTGCTGACCAATACTGCCCAAATCTTCTCCGATGTTCGAACGTATTGGAGTCCCGCATCCGTGAAAAGAGTTACTGGAAAGGAACTAAAAGGGAAAGCGAAAGACGGAATCATACATTTGATCAATTCGGGATCCACCACTTTGGATGCTACGGCCCAACAGCGAAATGAGGGGGGTGAACCTGCCATGAAACCCTACTGGGAAATAACGGATGAAGAAGCCCAAAAATGCTTGGATGCCACCAAATGGCCACAAGCTGTAAAGGAATATTTTAGAGGTGGAGGCTATTCTTCCCAATTTAAAACCGACGGGGAAATGCCTGTGACCATGTGCCGAATTAATTTGGTCAAAGGTATTGGACCCGTTTTACAGATTTCCGAAGGATGGACAGTAGTTCTAGAGGATGAAGTTCATGAAATACTTGATGAAAGAACCAACCCAACATGGCCCACTACTTGGTTTGCACCAATAACAACGGGCAAGGGCGCATTTAAGGATGTGTATACCGTAATGGCCAATTGGGGTGCCAATCATGGAGCGATAAGCTACGGCCATATTGGAGCTGATTTGATTTCCTTGGCCGCTATGCTTAGAATACCTGTGAACATGCATAACGTGGATGAACAGGATGTTTTTAGACCTGCTTTATGGACATCGTTTGGCACGGACAAGGAAGGGCAGGATTACAGGGCATGTGAAGCCTATGGCCCACTATATGGGATAAAATAACGCTTTCCCAGAAATATAATAAAAAGGAGATTTCTACAGTTGAAGTCTCCTTTTTTATGCCCTTAATTCACTTTAAAACTTAGGGTATATTTGAATTTAGGACTACACCCTAGAAAGAAATTTATTTACTCAAATCTTTGTAGAACAAATCTTTAGCTTCGATGGTCATTCCTGCGTTGTGGCATTGAATGGCAAAAAAACCTTTCTTGTATTCCTTATCCTCGTAGCTCATTACAAGCTCGTTATTCACCCAAATATTGATTTTAGGTCCTACGGCCTTTACCCGCATTTTAAACCACTGATCGTCCTTTGTGATTAATTTGCTGGCTCTACCTGTTGGTGCGCCTGGTTTCCATAACCATCCGGTATGTGCGTCTTGATTGTGGCATATCTGGGCTTCATACCCTCTTGGATAACTATTTGGGTTATCTTCCGGCGGATTACTTCGAAAGTATAGCCCACTGTTACTTCCACCACCTTGATCACTCACCCTAAAGGTGCCTTTTACCTCAAGGTCCGTCAATTCTGGAGAAGCATAAATATGACCATTTTTACCTTTACCAATCAAAACTCCATCGTCAACCTTCCATTTGGCTTTTCCACGAACGGTCCAACCCTTAAGGTCTTTTCCATTGAACATCGATTTCCATTCACATTCTTGACTAAAAGTAAGAAGGGGAAGAAAAAGGATAAACACTATTATTAATTGCTTTTTCATATTTCTCAGTGTTAGGTTATATTATGTATTAAGATTTAAACTAAAGTTCCAATTCTTTTAATGATGCTTAATCATGAAGGCCCTTATGCCTCAACAATTGCAATAACATTTCCGGCTCGTCTGTCTGAATCATGTTGGCCCCATATTTCAGTAATTCGGCCAAGGTCCTTTCCCCTTGTCCGTATCGTATTCGACCATCTGCCTCTCCCAAAGTGTTAATCCAAATCCGTGCATTATTTTTTTTGAGCATAGCAGTCAATTCCTTGGTATAAAAACTGGGGTCAATGTGCACAACAGGCGGAGAAAACCGAACCAGGGCAGAATCGGCCATATGTTGTGAGTACGCCCTCGGCATTATTTGGGCCGAAGGATCTATTTCCTTGATTCGATCCAATTGGTCATAATCATTGTCAAAATAAAATACATCCAGGGTCGTACCTGTCTTTTTCACCATCTCCACTATACCCCTATAATTGTCCGTTTTAATATCGAGGTCCACCATGATTTTCCCTTTGGCCACTTTCAAGAATGCTTCAAACGTTGGGACAGATTCTTTACTTATTCTACCATAAGGTGCCCTCAATCGATACGACTTTATTTCGGCCAAAGTCAAATCGGCAACTTTTCCCTTCCCTGTCGTGGTACGGTCGATGGTTCCATCATGCATTAAGATAAGATGACCGTCCTTGGTAGTCCGTACATCTACCTCAATAATATCCACACCAAGTGTAATGGCTTGTTTTGTTGATGCTATGGAGTTTTCAAAATTGCCCATATGGGCTCCCCGATGTGCCGCGACCAAAACGGTATTGGAGGCTGCATTATGAAATTCGTTAAAAGTCCTTGTGATATCCGTAGGGGGCCTTGTACTCGAACAAGACAGGAAAAGGCATGCCAATAAAAGGCTTGTATGCTTATATTTCATGATATTTCAATTAAGGTTTAAAAGTAAACCTTCAAAAGTGGATCGAATTCAAATTTTTTAACCAATTCACATTAAATCTTAGCCTTTCATTTAGTTTGATTATTATAAGTTTGTGAGGTTAGTCCATATTCTGTAAGAAGAGCACTCGCCATATCCTGATTTCCGCTAAAAATAACACAGGGTTATTTGATGGCGGATGAGATACATTTCAATATGAAACAGTCAAACCAAAAGCAATGCACCTAAAAAAAATAGTAACGCCCTTTGTTTTTCTACTGTTATGTCTTGTTTCGGCAACAGCATATGGCCATGGCGTGGATGATGAAACACAATCCTTTTTAATGGGAAATAAGGGAGTGGCCTTTGGACCATTTCTCTACATTGGGGCAAAACATATGATTACAGGCTATGACCATCTGTTATTTCTGGTCGGTGTGATTTTCTTTCTATACCGTACCCGGGAAATAGTGTTGTATGTGAGTTTCTTCACCATTGGCCACAGTGCAACCTTACTGTTTGGTATAATGGCAGATATTAATGTAAATGCCTATTTAATCGATGCCATTATTGCCCTTTCTATTGTATATAAAGGCTTTGACAATCTTGGTGGCTTTGTCCGTTTTTTTGGAAAGCAACCCAACACCAAGGCCGCCGTATTGATTTTTGGTCTATTTCATGGTTTTGGTCTGGCCACAAAATTGCAAGAATTCAAGTTCGACAAAGAAGGTCTTTTTACAAATTTGCTCGGTTTCAACCTTGGGGTGGAAATCGGACAATTCTTGGCCCTGGGATTGGTCTTATTGGTCATTGGTGTTTGGAGAAGATATAACAGTTTTATTAAATTTTCAAACCTGACCAATATGCTCCTTATGGCGGCAGGTTTCCTACTGCTGGGATTTCAATTAACCGGATATTTCACTAATTAAAAAAATAGTATGACAACAAATAATCAGCCTGTAATGGGCAAAAAACAATTGCTGAAATCAGTCTTATCGGCTCTTGTAATCGGGGGTATTGTTTTGGTGACGGCAGTGTTGCCCGCCGAATACAATATAGACCCCCTGGGGACAGGAAAACTATTCGGATTTAGTAGATTGTATATGGAATCGAGCGCTGAGGCGGGCACTTCGGAAATAAACCAGCTGAATTTCAAAAAACTGAAGTTGGAAGAAATTGGGTCTGGATCTGAAATACCCGTTCCTGTGCAGGTGTACGACCCACCACCGGCAGAGCAGTTTGCCGAACGAGAAGACAGCATTACGGTCATAGTCCCTGCGGAAAAGGGTATCGAGTATAAATTCAAATCCCTAAAGTATGGGAGTACAAAATATGAGTGGTCTACCAACGGAAGTATTTTGTACAGCGATTTACATGGAGAGATTATCATGGAAAATCCACCAGAAAAGGAGTTTTATGAAAGTTATACGGAAGCCTATTCCAACAATATGACAGGAACTTTGACCGCTCCTTTTGAAGGGAAACATGGGTGGTATTTTAGAAATAAGACTAAAGAAGACGTCGCCGTAGCCATTCGATTAAAGGGACAATACCAATTGTTTAACACGAAATAAGATATCTTAGGTTAGTACCAAGAGGTATGCAAATAAAATCAATATGACCAAATTCACAAAGTTTGCTTTAAGTATATTAGTAATTGGCCTAATGGCATCTTGTACCCAAAAAGAGAAAAAAATACTGGTATTTAGTAAAACCACCGGATTCAGGCACAATTCCATAGAAACGGGTATTGAGACGATCCAAAAACTCGGTGTCGAAAATAGCTTCGAAGTTAATGCCACAGAGGATGCCAGTTTTTTTACCGAAGCGGTTTTAAAGCAATATTCCGCCATACTTTTTTTGAATACGACCCAAGATATTTTGGATGAGGCCCAGCAGTCCGAAATGGAGCGGTACATTCAAGCCGGTGGCGGATTTGTCGGTATTCATGCCGCAACGGACACCGAATATGATTGGCCTTGGTACAATACGTTGGTGGGTGCCTACTTCAAGGGGCATCCCAGAGTTCAAGAAGGGACGCTTCGTGTACTTGATAAAGACCATGGATCCACTTCTTTTTTAGGAGACACTTGGTCTAGGGCAGACGAATGGTATAATTTGAAATCAATCAACCCAGATATACACGTACTGATCGATATTGATGAAAAGACCTATGAGGGTGGTACCAATGGCGAAGACCATCCCATATCCTGGTATCATGAATACGATGGTGGAAGAGCTTTTTATACCGTTATGGGCCATACGAAGGAGACCTTCTTGGAGCATGATTTCCAAGCCCACTTGTTGGGCGGAATACAATACGCCATTGGAAAAAACAATTTGGATTACCGCTTGGCAAAAACAGAACGGATTCCACCTGAAAACAGGTTCACCAAAGAAATATTGGATTTTAACCTGAACGAGCCTATGGAACTTGATGAACTTCCGGGACAGGGAATCTTATTTGTGGAACGCCATGGCACTCTTAAGGTCTATGACTTCAAAGAAGGGAAGACCAAAATCATTGCGGAAATCGAGACTTTATATTTGAATGAAGACGGATTGTTGGGTCTTGCCGTAGACCCCAATTATCAGGAGAACCATTGGGTTTACCTCTTCTATTCGGCCAAGGGAGATATTGCCAAACAACGTGTTTCGCGCTTTACGCTCAAAGATGACCAATTGGATCTGGCCTCGGAAAAGATACTTCTGGAAATCCCTACGCTACGAAAATGTTGCCATAGTGGTGGGGCTTTGGAATTCGGCCCGGAGGGTAATTTATTTATAACCCTGGGTGATAATACAAACCCTTTTGAATCATCGGGCTTTGCGCCCATTGATGAACGCGAAGGCAGAGCTTCTTGGGATGCCCAAAAATCCGCAGCAAACGCCAATGATCTTAGGGGTAAAATACTGCGAATCAAACCAGCGGATGATGGATCTTATACGATTCCCGAAGGCAATCTTTTTCTACCCGGAATCGAAGGTACCCGACCTGAAATATATGTGATGGGTACTCGTAATCCGTTTAGGCACTCCATTGATAGTAAAACAGGGTATCTGTATTGGGGTGATGTAGGTCCCGATTCAGGGAATGACGATGCCCAAAGGGGACCCAAAGGTATGGGGGAATTCGATCAGGCCAGAAAAGCGGGCAATTATGGTTGGCCCTATACCCGCGGAAATAATCAGATATACAATGATTTTGATTTCACCACCGAAACATCAGGGGCAAAATTCGACCCGAATAACCTCATCAATGATTCCCCCAACAATACGGGTATCAAAAACCTGCCTCCCGCCCAAGAATCAATGGTCTGGTTTTCCTATGGCCCATCTGAAGAATTTCCATGGTTAGGTGAAGGTGGGATCAACCCTATGGCGGGTCCCGTATTTCATGCGTCGGATCTTAACAGTAAAGAGACCTTCCCCCCCTATTTTGAGAATAAGCTCTTTGTATATGAGTGGATGCGCGATTGGATCTATGTGATCACCATGGATGAGAACCATAATTATGTAAAGGCCGATCCGTTTATGCCCAAAACGGAATTCTCCCATCCCATGGATATGCTTTTTGGGTCAGACGGATATTTATATGTCCTGGAATATGGCCAAAAATGGAACGCCCAAAACTTGGATGCCCGCCTAAGCAGAATTCGCTATGTAGCTGGTAATAGGGCGCCTGTTGCCAAAATCACCAAGGACAAAGAGGTAGGTTCCCATCCGTTGACCGTCCAGTTTTCAGGAACTGAATCTTTGGATCACGATCGGGACGCACTGAGTTATGCCTGGTCTTTTACCTCAGGTGAGGTGCAATCAACAGAAGAAAATCCGAGTTTTACATTTACGGAGGCAGGTGATTATACCGTGCGATTAACCGTTACCGATGCCAATGGGGAAAGCTCGGAAACCAGTACAAAATTGAGGATAGGCAATGACCCGCCAGGAATAAAGGTCGAAATAGACCCTGAAGGATCAAACTTTTGGGTTAACAAGGAAGTCAGCTACAAAGTGACGGTCAGTGACAACCAAGACGGGACTACTGCTGATAAAAGTCTAAATCCCAAAGATGTAAAGGTCACCTTTGATTATATTCCCTTAGGTGAGGATATCATACAGGCGACGGTAGGACACCAACAGAATGATATCCCAGAAGGTAAGACCTTGATTGAAGGGTCTGATTGTAAGGCTTGTCACGATGTCAATCTTAAGGTCAACGGACCGAGTTATACCGATATTGCACAGAAGTATACTGAAAAGGACAAGGCCTATTTGGTCGACAAGATCATCAAGGGCGGCTCTGGCGTTTGGGGCGAGGCCATGATGTCGGCCCACCCCCAATTGAATGCCGATGCCGTTGAAAAAATCGTGAATTATATTCTAGGCCTGGATCCAGATAAAAAGGTAGCGATACAATCACTGCCTTTAGAGGGCAAGCTAAGCTTTGACCAACATCTGGGCACCGATGAAATCGGGAAATATATCTTAATAACCTCCTATTTGGACCAAGGAAATGAGGGGCAGGAAAACAGTGCCCTGGCAGCAAGGGAGGAAGTTGTTTTTAATCCCTTTAAAATCGAGGCCGAGGATGCCGATGAGATCAGCAAAGATTATCGGGTTATGGGACCAAAGGATTATCGATTTGTAGGCTCGCTCTTTCACAATTCATTTTTACGATTTGACGATATCGACCTAAAGGATTTGACGAGCATCACTTTTGCGGCCATGTATAAGTTTGATGTGCACTTTAAAGGAAGTCTCGAAATCAGGGAAGACAGCATGGATGGCCCAATTATCGGAACAACCCAGTTCGAATATTATGACAAGAACAATAGAGGTAAAAAGTATTATAAAATTCCGGTAAAACCCACAAAGGAAAAGGCTAGGCTTTATTTTGTTTTTAAAAACCCTGAGGATACCACACAATTTATTGTTAGGGCCAATTGGATCTTATTGAATTATAAATAATCGAGACAGCAGGATTGATTTTCATCAATTTACTGTCTTTTAAATGAAGACTAATGTTTAGTTCAATGCGTCTTTGCTGCCCAGCTACCTTGCTATGTACTGGGAAGGCTACAATGCACCTGGCCGCCATTGACTACAATCCGAAGAAATACCTAAAATTCACCCAAGAATGTGTAAAGAGTGGGGCGGGAACGCCTGTTCCCCGATTTTTCTGGAAGACACCCTTTTTCGGACACCTACAATTGGTTTTAAGGTAGCCGAAAATCATGCCCCGACTTGTATGGAACTAAAAAAAGCCCCGTTAGAAGGCCTTAAATGGATTCGGTTTTCCAAGATCAAAGGGTTGCGCAACGGTTACTGCCGTTCTGTGTAGTTCATATTCGCTAAATGTCTCCGCAAATTCAATCTTTTTTGATTATTCTTTATTAACACTTTTAAATCATTACTTCACTAATTTGAACAACTGGTTCAATATTGGTGAAGTTGGGCAAATCTGCCATGATTTCTTCCGCATTCGGACCAAAAGAATTTTGAAATGAATCTAAGGAATCAAAATACAAATTCCCCATAGCAGCGTAGGTAGCTGGCGAATCAGGCACTGCTCCTCCAAGTCCTTTTTCAACAGTTGCTGACTTAACTGCATCTCCCAGTAATCCTCCAACCATTGGCACATGCTGGTTACAATAATAATCCATGTCAAATTTTTTACCTTCTCCGTTTGGATACAAAACACTTACTTTAATCATACCTTTTTTCATAAGACTTTGTTTTAAAATTCCCCTACTTATTTGGCTTTTCGGTAACGCCCCGTTTTTTTTATTATATGGTATCTGGCTCCATGTTACTCTTTTAAATATTATGTTTTTTCTGAATATCTTTTAAATTACACACAACTACAGTGCTAAACGTAGTTCCGTGATTTTTAGAGAAATATAGCAAAATCTTTTAACTATCGTTTGAAAATCTGATTATTAATATAGGGGTTTGGTTTCAAATGATAGTTTACCAAGAAGGCTGTGTAGCGTCCATGTCTTGTCGATTTCGCTCCTGCCTGCCTCTGGGTAGGGTATTGGGAGTATAAATTGCAGTACCGTCCCGATAGCTATCGGGAACTTTTAGCAGACGATGTCATGTGTTTTGGCTCGAAGCCGGTCAGAGGTGATATTCTAATGGACTGGATTTCGAGTAATTCGGTTTAACGCTGTAGATGATAATGCATTTTAATGCCGTTTATATAGTGTTATGAGCTTTATTTTTTAAAATCTTGATTCCATAATATACATTAAGCAAATACAGAAGATTTATCAAAGGTCCCACAAAAATGACCTCATTGAAAGATGTTAACCCAAGAACTATTGTTAAAAAAACTACTCCGCCTATTAGGGCTAAAGTTATTCCCAGATATTTAACCCAACCCTTTTCCGATTGATATACTCCTGCCATTCCTAAAAGCCAAATCAGGTTGGATGCTGAAAATATCCATATAGCCATATTGTTTACTATTTGAAATGTTTCTTCTGATGCAACTTTCGGGTAACCACCAAGCATGAGCATATATTCAACAAGCATTAGTAGGTGGCCGATGGCTACTAAATTCCACCATTTATTACGTGTTGAAAAGTTAAACGAAACCCAAGCTATTATTACGACTACAATAAACTCAAGCCTCCAAATAAAAGATATCAATCCCCAATTGTTATTCATATGCAGGATTTTTTCGTCCCATGTTCCTGTTGGAGGTTTGTAAATAAAAATATACAGGAGTATAAGCGTAAAGAATGCTAATGATGCTACTGAAAAGAGTACCGCTGATAGCTTGGTAATTTGTTTGTTCATATCTATTATGTTTTATTACTTACAACATCCCGGCTACAATGAGTATGAGCTTCATTAGCAGTATCTCATCACATTTAAATTTAACAAATACCTGTCAATTACCTCAGTTCGCATATTCATTTTAGCATTTATTAGGTCTCGTTTCTTTGGATAGATTAACTACTGGTTTTTTCAATGAACCTCATAGCTTCTTTAACTTCAGACCTTTTATCACCCGGGTTTTTAGTCAATTCGATTAATAATTCGAAGTACATTTTCGCTTGTACTTCATCGCCCATAGCTTGGGCTGCTTTTGCCGCACCATAGACTCCATTGAAGCGATTAGGCCTCTGTTTCAAGTTAACTTCATACGCTTTTAGTGCTTCTGATGGTCTTTTCATCACCATCAATAAATCACCCAAAAGCTCTTGTGCAGGCAATACCTCTCCAGGAGTCAGTGATTGTTTTTCTGTCTTATATTCCATTTCAGCGGATACCTTCATGGTCGTTAATGCATCCTCATAATGCCCTTTGGAAAATAGCAGCCACGCTTCTACTGCCTTTACCATTATTTCAACCTGATTGGCCATGTAGTCGTTACCTTGCGTGGTTAGGTAGTTAGAGCATTCTATTAATTTGTCAATATCTATGGAAGCAGTATCGAGAACATTAGAATGAATCGCACCAAGTGCCCTAGCGAAATGGATTATCCCATTTGACCAAGGAAAATCTTTTACAGGATAATCATCGGACGCCATTTTTAGGTTTTTTGCCAATTCCCAGTTTCTTGTTTCCAAGTAATAGCGAGCAGGAATAGCTGCAGTTGGATAAGCACCTTTTACCCCGATTGGCTCAATTCTTTCTACCGTGTTCATATACTCGAGGACAGCCTTTGAATTTTCCATCTGGCCTGTTTGTAAGTAAGCATACATCAAATAATCAGTCCCATGAATTTCTTCATCCCAATTCCCATTTATTTGTATTTGTTCCGCGTAGCACTTAGCAGATGAGGTGGCGTTTAAATTAGATGTAATAGATTCTTCCCATAAGCCCAGCCTTGTAAAAATATGAGAGGGCATGTGTTGGGCATGAGCGGATGCAGGAGCAATGGAAGCATAACGTCTTGCGGCATCCAGTGCACGTTCTGCTAATTGCGGATAATCATAACTATGAATGATGTAGTGTGCAATTCCGGGATGGTCAGGTTCGTCGGGAAATAGATTTTCTAATATCGATGCTGCCTTCATCCGGTTTTTGTATGTTTTGTCGGCTAAATCTGCGGACGCATTCAACGCGAGCGCATAGAATATAGCCGCTTCTTTTTCCTCAGAGTATTTGATGTAAAGCTTTTCCATTGCCTTTTCAAACCTTACTGTCCGTGTGTGATGTTCAACATTCTCCCAATCATTGTAAAAGGCAGCAATAGCATCGATATAATCCACCTCTTTTTCTGACTTATTCTGGAGAGAATTAGCAATACGTATAGCCATGGAGCCTTTTGTCAGATCATCCTTGGTAGGTGGCCTCCATAGGGCATGAAAATTACACATGGCGACACCCCAATACGCCATGGCGCATTCTGGGTCTTGATCGATGATCTTGGCGAAAATTTTTTCGGATTCCTGATATTCAAAAGAATGCAATAATGCGATCGCCAGATTAAAATCATCTTGAATATTTTCAGAACATGCTGACGCAAAATTTACCTTGCCAAATAGCCCCGGTGTGTACCCGCAAAGTGCTATCTCCCCTCGAAGAAGTTCGAGTGAAATCAACTCAGAATTTTGATTTGATTTTTTGTTTTGACATGAAATGACCAATACGATGATTAGAATCGTGGAAACTAGAATACTGCTATTTTTCATAAGTTCAAATTTTATGAGTAGACTCAATTATTGTTTCCCATTCTTTGAAAATTCCGCCCTTGTATTCTTTTACCGAGTTAACAATCGACAGAAAAATCGATGTCAAGGCCATTTCATCTCCAGTTTTCAAAGTGGGAATAAGTCTAAAAGGTTGAAGGTGTATCTGCTTCTTTTGGACAAAAAAATAAAAATCATCCTTTTTGAGTCCAACTAATTTGGATAGATTTTTCTTAATCATACAGGCTGGTTGGGTTTCTTAAAAAAGCATTACAGTTAAAAGTAAGAAAGTGTATGAATTCTGACAACCTATTACGCTACAGAATTTTTATGGCACTCATTGTACTTTCATGGTAAATAGAAATGTTATTGGCTTTTGTCTTTTCCCTTTATTTTTATTTTAGTAAACAGAAATTGTCAATACGATCATTGTTGTCATCAATAATATTAAAAGAAGCGGCATTATAAATTTTAACCACTTATTGAACCCGATTTTCACAATAGCCAACGCTGCTAATATTAAACTAGTAGGATTAATAAAATAAAATAGACCCATACCATATTGATAGGTATCAACGATAGTTTCTCTACCTATATGTACAGTGTCAGCTAAAGGAGACAGAATTGGCATTGTTAATACTGCCATTCCCGACGATGACGGCATGAAAAAAGATAGGCCGCCATAAATAAAAAGCATAAAATTTGTAAACACACCTTTGTTCATGCCTTCTGTTATCGTACTCGCATGATATAAAATGGTATCGCTAATAAGGCCATCTTCCATAAGAATTGTTACACCTCGCGCAATACCTACAATAAAAGCTACACTTAGTAGTTCGGCAGCGCCTTTGGTAAACGTCTCAACGAAAATGCTTTCTTTAATTTTAGCAATAAAGCCTATAATAATAGCACCGACAAGAAACGTGGCAGTCATTTCTACAAACCACCAATCTAAAAAAGAAACACCAACGATAATGAGTCTCAGTCTATGTGTGAATTTCGTTGTTGTATTCATTGTATTTAATCCAAAAAGCTCTTCTAATTCTTCTTTTTGATCATAAACAAGGGATTTTGATGGGTCGGCTTTTACACGTTTTGCATAGCGAAGAATATAAAGAATAGTAATCACCAAACCAAGAGCTAACATGATTAAGCGATTGTTGAGACCTGTCGTCCAATTTATTCCAGCTGCATCCGAAGCAATAATTGTTGCAAACGGATTTATAGTGGAGCACATTGACCCAATTCCTGAACCTAGAAAAATACAGGCAAGTCCGACCATCGCATCATATCTAGCAGCTAGGAATACAGGAATTAAAATAGGGTAGAATGCCATGGTTTCTTCGGCGAGGCCAAAGGTTGTTCCACCAGCTGCAATAAGTGTTGTTACCAAAATAATTAGAATGTATTCTCTGCCTTTAAGCGTTTTTGCCATCCAGGAAATTCCAACATCAAAAGCACCTGTGAGATTCATTATGCCAATTAAGCCTCCAATAATGAGAATTAAAAAAATGATATCCGAAGCTGCGATTATTCCTTTTATAGGCGATTTCGCCAATTCTGCGAGGCCTTGAGGTTTTGATTCCAGTTCTTTATACGTATTAGGAATGCCAATAGGTTTATAGATATCACCATTGGTGAATTTTTCAATTGGAATTTTTATGTTGAGGTTCTTTAAGGTTTCTTGTGTTGCTGGTAATTCAATACGCTCTTCTAAACTAGTTTTGAAAAATGTGTTGCTTGTGGCATTGTATGCTAGACTATCGTATTTTCTTGCTGGAACCAACCATGTTAGGAGCGTAACAATTACAGCAATGAATATTAGTATGGTTTGGGCAGTTGGAAATTTTAGTTTTTTCATTTATAATTTTGTTGTTAATATAAGTAAGTCCAAATGCACCACAACAATTGGATAAGGGACATATGTCCTTTATCCCTAAATATAATTAAATAATGACAATTTAAGATTCAAAGGCATACGCCATATCCTTACTTCAAAATTGGATTGCTTAACATTGGAAAGCCTGTCAATAACCGAAACAAGTGTCCTAGCAAAACGGTAGTAAGGGTAAAAAGTAATCTATCTCCAGTAAAATACGTGAAGTTTATTGCCCATTCATCTTTTACCTTTGTTTCTCTCTATGTACAGCTATATAGGCAATTGAATTTGGACTATTCATGGGACGCGGTGTTGGTAGTCCTATTATTTTATCAGTTTTTTTGCTGTCATAAAGCGATCAGCTACATTGTCCCAATTAATGATTTCAAGTATTGCGTCTACAAATTCGGCTCTTTTGTTTTTGTACTTCAGATAATAAGCGTGTTCCCATACGTCAATTACCAATAACGGAATTACGCCCCATTGGGTCAATTTTTGGTGGTTTTCGCATTGCAATAAGGTCAAACTGTCGGAATAAGGCTGATAACCCAAAATTCCCCATCCGCTTCCTTCCACGGCTTTTGAAATTTTAGAAACGTATACTTTTAATTGGTCAAAAGACCCAAAATCCCTTTCTATCTGTTTTAACAACTCCGCCTTCGGTTCTGATCTCTTGTTGGTCAGGTTGGTCCAAAAAATGGAGTGTAAAACGTGACTGGAAAAATGATAGGCCAATTTTCTCGTCCATAAGTCCACTTGGTCCATGTCACCCGATTGAGTGTGCTTTTTGATATTCTGCAGATCCTTATTTGCCCCTTTAACTGCTCCACCGTGGTGAAATTCAAAATGCAGATAAAGCGTTTCTTCATCCATATGTGGTTCTAAAAAGGTCTTATTGTAGGGAAGCGGGTTTTGAATAAAGTTACCCTTACTGTCTACAAGTCTGTCTATCCCATTTTCCGTAACGTTTTGCGAAAAAACATTGTTAATAGGCAGAATTGTCGCACCACCTATAATTGCCGAGTTTCTTATAAATTCTTTTCTATTCATCATTGATTTGTCTTTCTATGTCTTGAGTTTCTAAGGGTACTGTCAACAATTCAACCCTATAAAATCATCATTATGTGATAATTGGATAATACAATTATTGCCATTTTACCGAAGACTTGGTAAAGTATTTTACATAGGACACGGTGTTATGTGTAGCACTTTTTATTTCATTTCAAGTTTGGCAATTTCTCGTTTTTTAGTTTCAGACACTTCTCCTGTTTCTGCATACGTTTTCCAATCGTTCAAAAACCCTTTGAGAAGTTTTGTGAAATTACTCTTTAGTGGAACGCCTAAAA